>NZ_QPLN01000004.1:0-427029 GCF_003665885.1 Haloarcula sp. Atlit-120R
CCGCCAGCGTTCCGGGGAGTACTGGAGTGCGCGAGCCTCTGGGAAATCCGGTTCGCCGCCACCATTCATATCTTACACAGCCCACCCGGGAGAGACATCTCTCCCGAGTGGGCTTTCTGTATTTATAGACGAGCGCACGCGGACAGCCGCAGCGCCGTCCGATGCGTTGGATATGAAATATTAATACCCCAACGCGACCGAGTTATTACATGGGCGTAGTCAGCATCTCGATGCCGGACGAACTGGAAGAGCGAATCGACACGTTCGCCGACGAACACGGATACACGGGTCGCAGCGAAGTAGTTCGTGAAGCAGTCCGGAACCTGATGGGCGAGTTCGAGGACAAGCGACTGGAGGACCGCGAACTGATGGCGGTCGTCACTGTGTTGTTTGACTACGAGACGACCACGGTTGAGGAGAAGATGATGCACCTCCGCCACGACCACGAGTCGATCGTCGCGTCGAACTTCCACAGTCACGTCGGCGACCGGTACTGTATGGAACTGTTCGTCTTGGAGGGACAACTCGACGACATCTCCGCGTTCGTCGGCAAGGTCCGGGCGACGAAGGACACGCTGTCGGTTGATTACTCGGTACTGCCGGTCGACGACATAAACATGTTCACCTGAATGGTGTCGACGCCGGAAAGCGCTGCCGCGGCCCGGGAGACAACGAACTGTTTGGGACCTTCAGTAGGCGTTTAAGTCGGGGCCGCGTAGCCGGCGGCGATGAAAGACTCCATTCTCGATACAATCGGGTCCCCGCTGGTCTCGGTCCGCGCGCCGGAGGGGGCAACCGTCGCGGCGAAGGTCGAGTCGTTCAATCCCGGCGGCTCCGCCAAGGACCGGCCGGCCAAGTACATGATAGACGACGCCGAGCAAAACGGGGCACTCGAACCGGGTGATACGCTCGTCGAACCGACAAGTGGGAACACCGGCATTGGGATGGCGATGGTCGGGTCGACGAAGGGGTACGACGTGGTGCTGGTGATGCCGGCCTCGAAGTCGCCCGAGCGCCGCCAGATAATGAAGGCCTACGGCGCGGACATCGAACTGGTCGAGGGCGACATCTCCGACGCGAAAGAGCGCGCCGACGAACTGTGTGACCGCGACGACCACGTCCAGCTCCGGCAGTTCGAGAACCCGGCGAACCCGCGGGCACACTACGAGACGACGGGCGAGGAGATACTCGAACAGGTCGGCGACCGGACCGTCGACGCCTTGGTCGCGGGCGTCGGGACCGGCGGGACCCTCACCGGAACCGGCCGCCGGCTGCGCGAGGCGTTCCCCGAGATGGACATCGTCGCGGTCGAGCCGGCGGACAACGCCGTCCTCTCGGGAATGGAACCGGGAACCGGCGAGGATAGTTTCCAGGGGATGGGGCCGGGGTTCGTCAGTGACAACCTCGACACCGACTTGCTGGACGACGTGGTGACGGTCGAACTCGCGGACGCGGAAGACGAGTGCCGCCGCCTCGCCCGCGAGGAGGGCATCCTCGTCGGTCAGTCCTCGGGCGCGTCGAACCTCGCCGCGCGGGAGGTGGCCGGGCAACTCGTCGCCGACGGCGTCGACGACCCGCTTGTCGTCACGGTCTACTGGGACAGCGGCGAGCGGTACATGTCGACCGGGATGTTCGACGACTAGTCGAGCGGGCGCGCGTCCCGCCTGTAGGCCTCGTACTTCTCGCGGGCCCACTCGTTCATCGCCGCGGTGTCGTTGTTGATGGTCCCCTTGATACCTGTCTCCGTGTAGACGACGATACCGCTGACGGCCCCGTCGGCCCTGTCGGCGGTCCAGACCGCGTACGGCATCGGTTCCCCGGTCACGTACAGCGAGACGTTCGACAGGTCTTCGAGCGTCTCACGCCTGTCGGGGAGCGCGCTCTCCAGCGACTCGGCGACGGCCTCCGTCACCACCAGTTCGACGTCGACGGTCGTGTCGCTCCACAGGGACTCGATGACGTCGACGTAGCGCGGGAGGACGGCCGGGCCGGTCCCCTGAAACGACGTCGTTCCGTCCAGGACGTCGACGGTCTCCTCGGTCGGGACGGTCGGTGCGGCCGGCGACGCGGTCTCTACGTCCGCGCCGTGGAGGACAGCCGGGTCGATGTCGACGTCGGCGGGCAGCGCGGAGAGAACGGGATGGGCACGCTGGAGGGCGTCGAGCCGGTCGCAGAACCCCTCGTAGGCTGCCGTCGCCTGTCGGCCCGCATAGGTGACGACGTACTCGCTGCCGGTCCGTTCGACGAGGTCGGCCTCGCGGAGCGCGCCGACCGCCCGGTCGACGGTGGACCGCGACCGGTCGAGCGAGGCTACGAGTTCGGGTTTTGTTTTCGGCGCTGATAACGCGACGAGGAACTCGTATCGCTTCGTGACGACGTCGACCACCGGTGAGGGCTGTCCCATGTCCGTCTCGTCGTTCGTCGCTATCCGGTATCGTTCTTGCTCTTCGCCCCAGTATTTCGGAAAACAGGCATTGATAATCAGGGGTCGGGAACTTTCCCGGCCATTCGGTATATACGGTTCGGACGAGTGGTGGGGACCGTGGGCGAACAGCCCGCCGGCAGCGCCCACCCGGAGTGCCCGTGCCTCTGACACCCGGGCGCTTTTCTCAGGCACCGAACTCGGACTCGGTCACCCGCACGACGAGCGTGTCGTCCACGTCCTGCAGGTCGTACTCGGGAATCGTGTCGCCGGTCCGCGTCAGAAGCATCGGCTCGACAAGTTCCGGCGGTCGCTCGGCCGCTGCCTGGGTGTCAGCCGTCTCGTCCGCGTCCGATGTCTCGCTCTCGACGATGCCGTACACGTTGAGAAAGCGCCCGGTGTCCTCGGGGGCAATGTCGTCGTCCCGAATCGCGGCGGCGAGGTCTCGGGAGAGCCACTCCGTCTCGCTGATGGAGGGGTCGCGGACGAAGGCGGCGTCGGCGAAACGGACGAGATACCAGTTCAGGTCGTTCAGGAGCGCCACCGCCGCCCCCAGGCTCACGGTGTCGACGGCGACGGTGTTCGCGAACGGTTCCTGCAGGTCGTAGGTGGCAAGCGCGTTCCGTGCGGTCTCGCGCGAGAGGAGTTCGTACCGGAGGTTCACGTCCTCGCTCCCGACGAGACAGACCTGCGTCATGGCTCAACTCTGGCCCGCTCCGGAAATTTAGCTTTCGATGGGGACGACGGCGCGGTCCCGGGCGCGGGCCTCGGCTCGGTCGAGCAGGTCGTCGGGTTCGGCCGCTCGGACCGCTTCGAGCGAGGCGTTGGTCTCGGGGTGTGACGGCGCGACACGGTTGCAGCCGGTGTCGATTGTCGAGTCCTCGAAGGTTCCGATGGCCCGCGCGCGGTCGGTTATCTCGGATTTGTCGACGGTGAGGTTCGGCCGGTGGACCGGGAGCGTCGTCGCGGCGTCCGTGACCGCGATGTTCGCGCTGGTCTGGCTGGACTTCTGGCCGATGGCCTCCCCGGTGACGATGCCGACGGCGTCGCGCTCGCGGGCGATAGCCTCGGCGACCGCGAGCATGAACCGGCGGAGCGCGAGCATCCGGAGCGACCCGAGGTCTTCCGAGAGGTCGGCGACGACGTCCCCGGCGTCGACCACGGAAAGCGAGAGGTCGTGTCCGGGCGCGTACGCGGCGAGCGTCTCGACGGTCGAACGGGCCCGGGCCCGGTGGTCGGGGCCGCCGTAGTCACCGAGGTCGACGTAGACGGGAATCACCGGCGCGCCGCGTTTCATGAGCTTCCAGGCGGCGACGGGCGAGTCGATGCCGCCGCTGACGAGCGCGACGACGGGTCGCTGGGTCCCCAGCGGGAGCCCGCCCGGGCCGGCGCGCTTCTCACAGAAGACGTACGCCTTGTCGGCGCGACACTCGACAAACAGTTCGAAATCGGGCTCGTCGAGGTCGACAACGGGCTCGCCGCCCATGTCGGTTATTGTTTCCCCGACAGCGGTCCCGCCGGTGGACTCGATGTCCGAACTCGAAAAGGGATGTGCCGATGGTGGCCCCGCCCGGCGGGCCTCGACGGCAAATGTGCCACCGTCGTACTGCTCTCGCGTGGTTTCGGCCAATGTGTCTGCGATTTCGGATAGCGTCGGGTCGGTCGTCGCGACTGCCGATGCGGAGGTGACGCCGAACGTGTCGGCCGCAGCCGCAGTCACGCCCTCGGGGTGGTCGGTGTAGATGAACAGTCGGTTCCGCCGCTGGTCGATATCTCCCGGCAGGTCGCGGGCGTCGAGCATCGCACGGAGGTTGTCCGCCAGCTGGTGTTCCATCTTCCGGCGGACCTGGTCGCTTTTGACGCCGAGCTCGCCGTGGCGGACGAGTACGCTGTCGGCGTCTGGGGGATGCATGTCTGCGAGTTGACTACCAGCGAGTAAAGGGATATCGCTTGGCCGTCTCAGAACGTCGAGAGGTTCCCCTCGATGACTTGTCGCGTAATGTCGGTCACGTCGGCCAGTTCGTCGTCAATCGTGGCCTGAATCTCCGATTCGACGTCGCCGACCGCGATACCGTCTTCGGTGACAACTGTGGCATCGGCGACGTGGGGTTCGTCAATCGGTGACCCGATCTGTGAGAGAAGGCGCATCTGGACCTGTCGGATGCCGTCAACCTCATTCGCGACGGACTGTGCTATTTCTGTCGAGAGAAGATTATATATTTTTCCGATGTGGTTAACTGGGTTCTTGCCGGATGTCGCCTCCATGCTCATCGGGCGGTTCGGCGTGATGAGCCCGTTCGCGCGGTTTCCGCGCCCGACGGAGCCGTCATCGCCCTGCTCGGCGCTGGTCCCAGTGGTCGTGAGATAGATTGACTCGGCGTCGTAGTCGTCGGCCGTGTTGACGTGGACCGTTACGTCACGGTCGGTGTACTCCTCTGCGAGGTCGGTAACGAATGCTTGAACGTCCGAAACAGCGGTTTTGTACGCTTCGAGGTCCGGGACGTGTTCGTCGACCATTGCGACGGCCACGGTCACATCGATGTGGTCGCCCTCGCGCTTGCCCATCACCTTGACGTCCTGGCCGACGACCGGGTTTGCCTCGGCGTATTCGCCGGTCAGTTTCTGCTCGGTGTTTCGGACGATCTGTTCTGTTTCCGTTAGCGGAGCGTGGCCGACGCCATAGCTCGTGTCGTTTGCCATCGGAACTGTCGCCTCCTCGCCGAACACTGTCTGGAGATCGCCCGACCCTTCGCCGAACTGAACGTCGACGATGACATCGGACCCGAGGTCGAGATGTGGGAACTGCTCGTCGAGGTAGTCGCGTGCGGCCCGAAGAGCGATGCTTTCGGCCGGGATGCGTTCGCCGTCGAACTTCTTCGTCGCTCGACCGACGACCAGAATGTAGATCGGCTCAAGCACCTCGCCGCCGCCATACGCCGGGGCGGCGGTGCCAGCGACGAGCTGTGTCTCGTCTGTGTTGTAATGCAAGACTGTGCCAAAGCGGTCGATGTACGTCTGTGCCAGCGCACGCGACACCGTCTCCGCGATGCCGTCACAGATTGAGTCCGGGTGGCCGATACCCTTGCGCTCTACGACTTCGATGTCTTGATCTTCGACGGCGAGCCCGCTCGCAGGTTGGACGTGGATGTTCCGCTCAGTCATTGCCTCGACTTCGTCTGGCCGGGTTCTATAACTTACGGGAACAGATAACGGCTGAATGATTACTCGTTCGCATCGCTAAGTAGCATACCGAGATAGGAGGTCCGTTGCTGCTCGTCGGGATTCAGACCGAGGTCCCGAAGCACCCCGTAGGCCCCCTCTCGAACGGGTTCGATGTCGCCGTCAGTCTCTCGTTCGACTTCAACGAACTCGCCGACACCGTCGACCGCGTCAAGCGTGACGTCGTATTCCCGGACTTCGTACACCCGGCGGTTCTTCCGGACGGTCGCCGCCGGCTCGAAACCGAGGTGCTGGACGATTGCGTCGATATCGTCGCCGTTCTCGACGCCTGTTTCGAACTCCTCTCGGCTCTTCGACTCCGCTTCGAGGAGTGGGCCCTTATAAGTAACTTTCGCGTCCGTTTCGCCTTTTCTGGTTTCACGGCGGACCCGGAACGCCTCGTCTGTCTCGGCGAAATTCCGGTGGGGCGCATCGTAGTACGTGTCCGTCTGTATCACCGTATCGACCTGCTCGGCCCCGAGTTCGTCGAGTCGCTCCGCGACAGTCTCGATGTCCGCTGGCACTTTCACCTCGACTTCGTACATACTGTGGGGCTGGGCCGGGCCGCTGAAAAACGCTCCCGTCGACCGCGCCATTTACTGTGTCCGCTCTCTCGGGTAGTAGTATGGCCGGTCGCTACGAGCCGATCGACTCCCCGGACGAGACGACCCTCTTTCCGTACCACGACCTGACGCCGCCGACAGTTGCAACGGTCGCGCGCGCCCGGCAACGCATCCGGCAGCATCTCCCGGAAACGCCGCTGGTCCGCAGCGAAGCCCTCTCCGAAGCCCTCGACGCGGATGTTCTGCTCAAGCGGGAGGATACGCTCCCGACTGGAGCGTTCAAAGTCCGTGGGGGTGTAAATCTCGTCGCCTCCCTAGACGAGGAGTTCCAAGACGCTGGACTGCTCGCCGCGAGTACGGGGAACCACGGCCAGTCTATCGCCTGGGCCGGCCGCGAGTTCGACGTACCGGTCACCATCGGTGTCCCGGAAGAGGCCAACGCCGGAAAAGTCGATGCGCTGGAGCAACTCGGCGCAGAAGTCATTCAGCATGGCGAGGACTACGACGAGGCCCGCGAACACATCGAGACCCTGGCGACCCAGCGTGCGGCGCGCTACGTCCACTCGGGCAACGAACCGAAGTTGCTCGCTGGCGTCGGCACTGCCGGGCTGGAGGTCCTCGACGAGCGCCCCGATGTCGACCGCGTGTTCTGCCCCGTCGGCGGCGGCACCGCCGCAGCCGGGTACTGCATCACGCTCGGGGCGATGACCGACGCCGCCGTCGTCGGTGTCCAGGCGGCGGGTGCGCCCGCGGTGTACCGCGCTTGGAACGAGGAGACGCTGGAGCCCCTCGACAGCGTCGACACCATCGCAGAGGGCGTCGCGACCCGGGTGCCGTTCGCGCTCCCGACGCAAATACTGCAGGCGGGACTCGCTGACTTCCGGCTCGTCTCCGAAGACGAAATTGCGGACGCCGTAGCACGCCTGTTCGAGACGGACCGAATTGTCATGGAAGGGGCCTGTGCGACGGCTGTCGCTGCGGCGCTTCAGGCTGGAGACGAACTACGGGGTGAAACGGTCGTTCTCCCCATCTCGGGGCGGAACATCGGCCGAGAGAAGTTCGACCGACTGCTGGCTGAAAGCGAGTAGTAGCTGGTCACTTCCGAAGTTGCTCGACCGCTGTTGACCGGGAAACGTTGTCCTTAAGAGTGCCACGACTGACGAACAGGGTATGAGCAACGAGTCTGAGACTGAAGTCGATGAAGAAACCGCAGACGAAGAAGAACAGGCGGAGGGACTCCAGAAGGGCGATGTTGTCAAGCTCGCCTACACCGCCCGCACCGTCGACGGCGGCCAGCTTGTCGACACGACTGACGAAGCGGTCGCCGAGGAAGACGGCATCGATACCGAACAGCAGGAGTTCGGCCCGCGAACCATCGTGCTGGGCGAGAACCACATCTTCCCGGACGTCGAGCAGGACATCTACGGCAAAGAGGTCGGCGACGAGGGCAACGTGACCGTTGCAGCAGCCGACGCCTTCGGCGAGTACGACGAGGAAGAAGTCCGGACGGTCTCAAAGGACAAGATCCCCGAGGATGACCGCTATCCCGGTGCACACGTCGACATCGAGGGCGAGCACGGTCACGTCGAGACCATCATCGGCGGGCGCGCGCGAGTGGACTTCAACCATCCGCTGGCCGGTGAAGATGTCGAGTACGACTACGAGATTCTCGAAGAGGTCACAGACCGCGAGGAGAAGGCACAGGGCATCATTCAGATGATGCTCGACATGGAACTTGACGTGTGGTTCCAGACCGACACCGTCGAGGAAGAACAGCTCGTCGAGAGTGAAGACGACGAAGACGAGGACGAAGAGTCCGAGCCTGAGTACGAAACTGTCGAAGTCGAGAAAGAAACGCTCTACATCGAGGCGACGCCGCAGCTGACGATGAACCAGCAGTGGATGATGGGCAAACAGCAGATCGCCCAGCAGCTCACCCAGCTGCTCGACATCGATCGCATCATCGTCCAGGAGGAGATCGGCGGTGGCGGCATGGGCATGCCCGGTATGATGGGCGGCATGGGCGGTGCCGGCGGCGCAGACATCGAAGACGCGCTGGAAGACGCCGACGTAGACGCCGAGGAGATCGTCGAAGAGATCGAAGGCGCTGAAGAGTAACTGCGCCGCGAACACGCCGATCGGGTCTGCAGAGCTGTGCGCCAGCGAGCGGCTTTATGACTCCGAGCGACTGCTATTCTCCGAGGACACACGGGCGAACCGTTATACGCACGACACGTCATCACTACGCATGCGAGTGTCGTTGGTGTACCCGTCACTGCTCGCGTTCCCGCCGGGAATCGCCTTCGGCGTCGGAACGGTCGTGTTGACTGGAAGCATCGGCACCGGACTGGCAGCGGGTGCCGGTGTTGGTCTCGGACTGTTCCTGTTGATACTTGTCGGTACTGAGTTCGGGTCGACAGACAGAGAGCCACGGCCCGGCGGCGAATAGAATCAGGCGATGTCGCGGCTGGTGTCGATGCTGACCTCTTCGACGAGGTTGAGCTTGATGATGTCTGTGGGGGCGCGCCCGCCACGGAACTTCGGAATCGCGAGGCGGTTTTCCACCTCGTCACCGTTCGTTGTGGTGTTGAGCTGGAACACCACGTCCGCGAAGTGCTCGGTCGTATCCCGGAGCGGTGGCACGTCACGTCCATCGAGGCAGTGAACGATAGCGAGGCTGCCGGTGTTGACGATGTGGTTCTGTAGGTCGTTCATGAACGCCCGAAAACGCGAGTGTGGCTCCTGTGCTTCCAGTACGTCCAGTGGGTCAACGATGAGGTTCGAGGTTTCCGGCAGCGCCGAGACGAGCTTGCCGGCGTTATCGAGGGGTGCTTCGCCGGAGATGTGCCGCACCGTCGGATCTCCAGTGTTGGCCGGCGTCTGCTCGATGCTCGCGATGACAGATTCGGCGGTCCGGTCGAGTGACAGCCACAGCGTCCCGCGCGTGGCGGTGAGTTCGTAGAGGAACAGCTCCGCTTGGCTAGCCGGCTGGGCAGAGAGCACGACGATACTCCCCGCAGGGATGCCACCATCGAGCTTTCTGTCGAGGACATCAATCCCCGTTCGCAACCGGTTGGCCATACCACTGAGAAATTATTTTCCCACGAGATTAAGTATTCCGCTTGGTGAGAACGTCCGCTATCTCGACGTATCGTGCCCTCGCTCGGTCCGATTCCAGCGGCTTCGACACCGACGGGACGTGAATCGTTTCCGGGCAGCACAGCAGGGTCGACGGGTCTACGGACCCGTCGCTGCCGACGAGGACCGTAAGCGCAGGCGGTGCATCGAGCGCGCGGGCCATCGCCGCAGTCTTGGCGGTGTCGGTGAGACTCTGACGTGTTGGTGTACTTACGAGCACTGTTCTGTCAGCCCCCCGTAGCGGACGAGCGGCGTCCGGACCAGCACCGGCCGGGCAGTCGAGTACTACGGGCCGATCAGGTCGGGACAACCTGTTGATGGCATTGTCGATAGCGGTCCCGGCTGCGGTCTGACAGGGGAGTACGTCGACGCTTTCGACGGCCGTCGCGCGCTGTGCAACTGCGGTCGGCTCAGCCGAGGCCGTGACATCTGTGATTCCGGGCGACGGATTGACCCCAGCACGTCGGTGGAGGTTTGGCATATCACGGTCGGTGTCCACGACCAGCGCCGGTCTAGTCGGCGTCCCCAGTGCTTGCCCAACGCCGAGGGCAATGGTCGTTTTGCCACAGCCACCTTTGCCGCCAGCGATTGCGAGCATACTGTGGCTGGACTGTCTATCGGGTTTGAATCCTTGTGTCGGCCGTCACGAACAGGACTACCGTGGGCTGAAAGGACTGACTTACGACGGTTGGTTGTTGCCTACTTTTATACGGTCGTTGTTGCCACACCCGCTGTCCACGGTAGGTCTGTGCCTTCGATGGCGGCGATCCCAACAGGCGAACTGTTCGAGCCGTCCTCAGTGTGGGTTGATAACGTGTATGTAACAATAATGAGTACACTCCAACTATGGATATGGGCAGTGGACCAAACACGGCCCTTCAGTTATACAGTATCCGTACCCTATCCGAACCGCTCCCTGAAATCCTCCGCCGTGTCGGGGCTGCAGGCTACGATGGAGTCGAATTCGCACACCGGTTCCACGAGGAATCGCCCAGAGATATCGCAACGGCACTTGATGACGTCGGTCTTGAACCGGTTGCTGTCCACGCGGACCTTCCCGAGGTTGAGGCTGCGCTGGATGGTGAGTCAGACCTGCTGGTCCGGTGTCGAACAGTGGGGTGTGAGACACTCGTTATCCCACATCTCTCGGCGTCCGAGCTTCGGACCCGGAGCGACATCCGGTCGCTCTCCCACCGGCTCCGCGACGCCGCTGCCGACCTCAAAGCGTGTGATATGCAGCTGGGGTATCATACGGGACGGCGGACGTTCCGCCCCTTGCTTCCGGACGCGGCGGGACGGCTCACCGACGAAACGCCGATACCCACCGCTGTCGGGGAGTACACACACCGGTTGCTGACCGCCCTCCGGGCACACGACCCGACAACGATACCGAGCGAGACGCCTATGTGGAACCTCGTTGCCCGGACCAAGCCGTCGGCGCTCATGTTCGAGCCGGAGGTCGCGGAGATCCGTGAAGCCGGCTACGACCCGTGTGCCCTCTTCTCGCTGTGTAGTGACCGAATCAGGATGGTCCATATCCGGGACGTGGCCCCGGCCGGGCCGTTCCAGGGCTACGAGGATGTCCCGCATGGCGAGGGGACCGTGGACATGCATGCGGTTCTGGACGCCGCGAGCGACGCTGGTGTCGACTGGGTGATTTACGAAAACGAACTCGACAGCGACCCGACGGCGAAGATCGATCACGGGGCGGCCACGCTGGAGCGCCTCCTCGACGGAAGTGGCTCTTCGCGGAGCGCCACACGGATTCCTGCTACGAGTTCTTGATCGCCGTTGGTCGGTGTTAGCCCGGCCATAACAATAGCGATACACCCGAACGGCTGGGACATGAACCTCCATCACGAGCGCATCGAAGCCTCGCCGCCGGCGAGTACGATGAGCTTCTGTCTCACGACCGACCTCACGGGGAACGGTCGGCCGGACATCATCGTCGGGGCGCTCGGCGACGAGCACGAGGTCGAGTTCCCACTCGTGGATAAGTCAGTCGACTTGCTGTCCGTATTCGGCATGGGGCCGCTGGCCCGCTGGCTCCAGACGAACGTGTTCTGGTACGAGAATCCCGGCTGGGAGCGCCACGACGTTGCCAGCGCACCTGAACTCTCCGTCGGCGGTTCGCTCGGTGATATCACGGGCAACGGCCGCCCGGATATGGTGGCCGGTCAGAACATCTACCGGCACAAACTGTGGTGGTTCGAGATACCGGACGACCCCCGAGAGCAGTGGACGCGTCGGCTCATCACCGACGACTTCGAGAAGTATCACGACACCGCCGTGGCGGACGTGGACGGCGACGGAGAAAACGAGGTCGTCGGACTGTCTCAGGAGTCTAAGACGGTATTCTACTACGATATTCCAGAGGACCCGACACGAGAACCGTGGCCGGTGGCGAACCGCCACGTCGTCGCCGAGGACCTTGATGTCGAGGGTGTCGCTGTCGAGGATGTCGACGGGGACGGCGAGGTCGAAATCGTTGCCGGCCCGAACGTCTTCCATCGGACGGCCGACGGCTGGGACAGAGAGCAGATCGCCGATGGCTGGCAGTGTACCCGCGTCGCTATCGCGGACATCGACGGCGACGGCGACTTGGAGATAATCCTCGTCGAGGGCGACGAACCGTATCTCGACGACCGCCCGGCCAGGCTGGGCGTGTTCGACCCGCCCGAGTGGGATCTGACCCTACTGCACGACGACCTCTCGAACCCACACAGCCTCGACGTGGCGGACTTCGACGGCGACGGTAACCCCGACATCTTCGTCGCCGAAATGGGTCTTGAGGACGGACACGAACCGCGACAGTTCGTGTTCCACAACGACGGGGCGGGGACCTTCGAGCGCAAACAACTGAACACCGGCATCCCCACCCACGAGGCGAAAGTCGTCGACCTCGACGGTGACGGCATTCCCGACATCGTCGGCAAGGCGTACACAGAGCCACGCGTCGATGTCTGGCAGAGCAATCCCTGACTCGGACTGTATTCCCGCCGCTGGCAGTTCTGCCCTCGATTCCGCCGCTCTCGAAGTAGACCCTGATGATGTAAGCGACCGTTCAATTCCCGTGTCGGGGGATTCAAGACCGTCCGGAGCGCGGTACCGAGTGAAATGCGGCACGACCACATCATCAGCGCGAAACAACTCTCGCGGGGCGACATCGAGACGGTGCTCGACCACGCGGCCGACATCGCGGCTGACCCGGGGGCGTTTGCGGACCGGCACAGCGACACCTTGCTCGGCATGCTCTTTTTCGAGCCGAGCACCCGGACGAAGATGAGCTTCACCACGGCGATGAAGCGCCTCGGCGGCGACATCGTCGACATGGGCTCGGTCGAGTCCTCGAGCGTCAAGAAAGGCGAGTCGCTGGCCGACACCGTCCGCGTCGTTGAGGGCTACACTGACGCGCTCGTGCTCCGGCATCCCATGGAGGGGTCCGCGAAGATGGCAAGCGAGTTCGTCGACGTGCCACTCGTCAACGCCGGCGATGGGGCCGGCCAGCACCCGACACAGACGCTGCTCGATCTCTACACCATCCGTGAGAACGCGGGCTTCGACGACCTGACTATCGGTATCATGGGCGACCTGAAGTACGGACGAACGGTCCACTCGCTGGCCCACGCACTCACGACCGTCGACGCCCGACAGCACTTCATCAGTCCCGAATCGCTCCAGCTCCCCCGCTCGGTCCGCTACGACCTCCACGAGGCCGGCGCGGAGGTCCGCGAGCACACCGACCTCGACGAGATTCTCCCTGACCTGGACGTGCTCTACGTGACACGCATTCAGGCCGAGCGGTTCCCCGACGAGAGCGAGTATCGCGAAGTCGCCGGCCAGTACCAGATCGACGCCGACACGCTTGCGGCGGCCAAAGACGACCTGACCGTGATGCACCCGCTCCCGCGTGTCGACGAAATCGCTCACGATGTCGACGAGACCACCCATGCACAGTACTTCCAGCAGGCCCACAACGGCGTCCCGGTACGGATGGCGCTGCTCGACCTGATGCTCGGAGGCGACAAATGAGCGACAACGACCAGCAACTCCGCGTCTCGAAGATTCGCAACGGCACCGTCATCGACCACATCGCGGGCGGCCAGGCGCTGAACGTTCTGGCGATTCTCGGCATCGACGGAACCAGCGGCGACTCTGTCTCCGTCGCGATGAACATGCCCTCGGACCGCCTGGGACACAAAGACGTGGTCAAAGTCGAGGGCCGCGAACTCTCCCAGGATGAGGTCGACGTGCTCTCGCTCATCGCCTCCGCGGCGACGATCAACATCATCCGTGACTATGATGTCGTCGAGAAGCGCCGCGTCGAGCGGCCGTCGGTCGTCGAGGGCGTCCTCGAATGCCCGAACCACAACTGCATCACGACCGAGGACGAGCCCGTCGACTCCCGCTTTGCCGTCGGCGACGACGGCGTCCGCTGTGAGTACTGCGATACGATAATCCGCGACGACTTGCCGGCACACATTCTCGCGGAGTGAGCGCTCCGACCGGACTGCGCTGATTACGTGACGGTCTCGACACCAGTAAACTCGAACCGCGCGCCGCCGGCGTCGCTTTCGCCGAGAGAAACGGTCCAACCGTGAGCGCGAACGATCTGTCGGATGCTGACCATCCCAAATCCGGTCCCGTCCTCTTTCGTTGAGAAGCCAGGCTTGAACACCTCGTCGGTAGTTCCGTCAGGGACCCCTTCGCCGGTGTCCTCGTAGTAGAATCCGTCCGACAGCGTCCCGATACGTATCCCGGCGTCCGGCCCGCCGTGTTCGAGCGTGTTCCTGACGAGATTCTCGGCCAGTCGGGCCAGCGCTTGCTCGTCTGCGACGATCTTGCGTGAATCGACGATATCTACCGACCGCGACACGGTGTCGAACTGGTCTAGCGACCGGAAGACGGCCGCGAAATCGACCGACTCCGGGTTGGTAACCAGTTCCTGTTGGCGCATGACGTTCGAGAGGTCGTCAATCAACTCGTCCAGCCGCGCCGCGGATTGCTTTGCCTCCGATAATCGGTCCATCTCACCGGTCTGTAACGCCAGTTCGATGTTGCCGCGTATGACCGACAGCGGGTTCTTGAGATCGTGTGAGACGACCTCAGCAAACTCATTCAGCCACTCGATCTGATCTTCCATCTCGTTGCGATGTGCGATGAGTTCGGTCACATCGCGCTGGAATCCGACGAAATGCGTCACAGTTCCGCTGTCGTCTTCGATTGGAGAGATTTCGAGAAAGTTCCAGAACGGGTCGCCGTCGGCGGTGTAGTTCAGCACTGTCGTCGATGTCGTCTCCCCCTCGGCGATGGCGTCCCGAATCGAGGCGACCGTCTCGGGGTCGGTTCCCTCGCCCTGCAGGAACCGACAGTTCCGACCTAGGATCGCGTCCCGGTCGTAGCCGGTGAGGTCCTCGAACCCGTCGTTTACGTAGATGAGCGGGTTGTCGTCTCGGTGCGGGTCCGTAATCGTCACGCCGACGGAGGTCGCGTTCAGGGCCCTGGTCTCGAGCGCCTCCTCGCTCGACGGTCCAGTGTCCTCGGCGACGCGCTGGACGAGACAGACGTGGCCGCCGTCGCTCGTCGGCGTCAGGACGAGCCGCTCGTGGACGGGATCGCCGGCCTTTGTCAGCCCGGTTGCGACGCCGCTCCATGACCCGCGCTCGTAGAGTTCTGGGAGGACCTCGTCCGTGAATCGGTCGACCTCTTTGGTAGGGTACAACATCTCCCAGTGCTCGCCGATTATCTCGGAGCGGCCTCGGTCGTAAATCGCCGCGTACGCGTCGTTGAGGTACTGGTAAACGCCGTTCTCGTCGATGATTCCGATTCCTTCCTGTGCGGATTCGATGGCTCGAAACCCGCGCTGGACTTGTTGTTCCGCCCGGTGTTTCTCGACGAGGTTTTCGATCTTGTTTGCGAGGATGGTGTACTTTTCTGTGCCTCCCTTCTGGAGGTACTCATCGACGCCCTCGGAAATCGCCCGGCTCGCGATTTCCTCGCTCCCCTTTCCGGTGAAGAGGATGAACGGAACCGTGATCCCCGCGTCTCGCAGTTCGGCCAGCACCGCCAGGCCGTCGCGTGACGGCATATCGTAATCACAGACGACGCAGTCGTACGTGCCTTCGATGGCCTCGGTGAGTCCAGCCGTTGGCTCGACCACCGTTGTCGTCTCCGCATCCGGCAGCTCCTGTTCCAGGAAGGTGGCAGAGAGATCGACCTGGTCCGCGTCGTCGTCGATAAGCAGTATCGACAACCGCTTGTCGTGCATCCCGAACGGAGCCGCATTGCCCAGTGGGGATGGTGGCATGACACATACCATGGCTGTGGTATACTTAAACATCACACATAGGCCGATACTTGGCGCCGCTCGCCGTGAGTGACTCCCCGCTCGACCGCCTCGGAGCCTTGACTTCCACCGGTCTCACGTGAGCCAGATACTCGCAAACGAGTCGAAGTACTCCTCACCGGTATCGACCAGCACGTGGTCCGCGCCCAGCGCGGTCACGCGGTTCGACACCGAGTCGATGTGGGCGTCGAGCCGCGACTGATACGTCTCGGCCAGCGAGCCGCTGAAGTACGACCGGCGTGTCTCGTCGCTTTCCGGATCCGCGAACAACACGTCGCCGACGACGCCGGGGTCTCGCTCCTCCGGGGCGACCACGCGGACCAACAGTACGTCGGCGTTGTTGCGGGCAAGCGCGGCGATACCCGATTCGAGTGCCTCTGGCTCGGTCAGGCAGTCGCTGAACACGACGACGAGCGAGCGCGATCGGATGCGCTGGGCGTACCCCTCAAGCGACGAGCGGAAGTCCGCCGTCCCGTCGGGCGTCACCCCGTTCAACTGGTCGATGAGCGAGAGTATCTCGCCGCGGTTCGACTGGCCGGTGTCGATACGCTCGACCCGGTCACGCAACGTACAGAACTGGAAATCGTTGTTCTCCTCCGCGGTGAGGTAGGCGAAACCAAGGCCGAGCTTGGCGGCGCACTCGAACTTGTGACTCGCCGCGTCGCCGAAGTCCATCGACGCGCTCGTGTCAACGAGCAGGTGGACGGTCAGGCTCCGCTCCTCTTCGTACTGCTTGATGAAGTACTCCTCCGTCCGGGCGAACAGTTTCCAGTCGATTCGCCGCGTGTCGTCGCCCGGCGAGTACCGCCGGTAGTCGCTGAACGTGAGCCCCTCGCCGACTCGGGGGGACTCCTGATCGCCCTGTCGAATCGAGGTCGTCTGGCGGTTCAGGGCGGCAGTGAACCGGCCGAGTTCGTCCAGGAAGTCGGGCTCGATAGTCACGGTCGACCCTCCAGGGGGCAGGCCCGCCAAACTGCGGTCACTGACTCGCTCATTCCAACAGCGACGCGATAAGGTCGTCTGCTGTCTGACCCGCTCGCTCAGCCCGGAAGTCCACAATGATTCTGTGGCGGAGGACGGGCGCGGCCAGCGCCTCGATGTCCGCGCCGGTGACGTGCGAGCGGCCCTGCAGGAAGGCCCGCGCTTTCGCTGTCTGGACGAGCGCCATACTCGCTCGCGGGCTGGCACCGAACTCGATATCGTCGGCCTCACGGGTCCGGCGGACGAGCTGGACCGCTCGATCGCGCAGGTCGTCGGCGATTGGCATCTCGCGGACCAGCTGCTGAATCTCCTGAATCTCCGAGCGGGTCAGCGAGCGCTCGACCGGCACCTGCTCCGCGCCGGCGGTGTACATGTCGACGATTGTCCGCTCCTCGTCGTAGTCGGGGTAATCGACCAGCAGTTTCAGCATGAAGCGGTCGGTCTGGGCCTCCGGGAGCGCGTAGGTACCCGACTGGTCGATGGGGTTCTGCGTCGCCAGGATGAAGAAGGGACGGGGCAGTTCGTAGGTCTCGCCCGCAGCGGTCACCTGTTTCTCTTGCATCGCTTCCAGCAGGGCGGCCTGTGTCTTCGGCGTCGCTCGGTTAATCTCGTCGGCCAGCACCACGTTGGCGAACACCGGCCCCTTCTCGAAGACGAACTCACGCCCGCTGTCGGTCTCGCGGATGATTTCGGTCCCCGTGATATCGGACGGCATCAGGTCGGGGGTGTTCTGAATCCGGGAGAACTGAAGGTCGGTCACCTCCGCGACTGTCCGGACCATCGTCGTCTTCCCCAGCCCCGGGTTCGATTCGAGCAGGGCGTTGCCGTCGGCCAGGATACAGATGAGCAGTTGCTCCAGTACCTCCTCCTGGCCGACGATTCGTGTGCTGATCTGTTCACGTGCGTCTGCGATCTTCTGCTGTAGTTCGTCGATGTCTTGCTCTGGGCTCATGGGTCGGTATCCTCGTCGTCCGTGTCCTGCTCTCGAATCCTGAGATTGTACTCGCGGATGAGGTCCGCGTCCTCGATGTTTTCCTGGCCGGCAAACCCGGCCTGCTGGCTGTCGACTGTACCGCCGCTGCTCCCCGGCTCCCCGGTGTTCGGCGAGGATGGGAACGACTGGCTCCGGTCGATCTCCTCCTCGCCGCCGGTCGACTCGATCTCGGCGGTGAGGTTCTCGTCGCCGGCCTGGACGTCCTCGCTGTCCCCGAGTATCGCGTCGCCGTCCTCCAGTCCCTCGTACTCGCTTGGCCGGTCGGCTGGCGAGTCCGTCTCAACTGTGTCGCGGTCGAGCAGCCCGATGTCGACGACGGCAACCTGCACTGTCGCCAGACTCAGCAAGATTACGACAACAAGCGTCCCGATGAGTCGCCGGCTGTCGACAAGCGCGACGCTCGAACTCTGTCTCAGGCCGTCGAGGACGTCCTCGTAGAGCCGGGCCGCCATCCGCGTCTCGGCCCCGTCCTCGACCGCGTCCCGGGCCGTCCGGAGCGCGTCGGTGACGTTTGCGTTCGCCGCCTCGAACTGCTCGACGAGTGGTTGGCGGACCCGGTACAGATATTCGCCGACGAGCCAGCCCACTCCGAGGACCATGCCGACAACTGCGCCCGTGGGGAAGGATAGCCCCGACAGCGAACGGCCGACGGCCGCCCCGACCGGCTCGGTCACCGCCGCCGGAACCGACAACTGCGTCGGGAGTTCGGCCGGCGAAAGGACCGTCAGGAGGATGTTCACGAGGAGAAAGACCAACATCGCGTCGACGACGGCGTAGACGAACGCCGCCTTCTTGCCCTCGCGTCTAACCTCGGCGATGGCGGCGGCCATGCGTTCGCGGGCTTGCGCCCGCCCGTCTTCTGCGGGGCCCTCGCCGCCGGTTTCTCCGGTGTCTGTGTCTGGTTCGTCCATTAGTAGCCCTCACAGGTGGCTTTGTCTTGGTTCTCGGGCTGGCTACAGAGCGTCTCGATATCGTCTCGGAGCTCCTGGTTTTGGCTTTCGAGTTCTTCGATATCGCTTTCGAGCGTACTTATCCGTGATTCCAGGCTGTCGATCTCGTCTTGCAGGTCGGACACCTGGTCCTCGAGTTCGGCACGCTCGTCCTCTAGCTCCTCGTTTTCGCTCTCCAGATCGTCGATTGTCGACTCGAGGTCATCGACTTCGCTCTCGAGCGTGTCGCGCTCGTCTCGCAGGTCACCGACTGTCACCTCCAGCTCTTCGACGCGGTCCTGGCTCTCGCGGAGCGACTGCCGAGTCTCCGCCAACTGGCTCTCTGTCGCGTTCAGTTGCTCTTCTGTCTGGTTCAGGTTAGTTGCGACCTGGTCGACGTCCTCCGACCGCGTCTCCAACTGGTCTTCGAGTTCGTCGACGCGGGTCCGGGTAGAGTCCAGTTCACTCCTGGTGTCATCCAGATCTTCCCGGAGGTCGGCGTTTTGCTGGCGCAGTTCCTGGTTTTGCGCACGCAGTTCGCTGGCTGAGTCCTGGTACAGCACCGTCGTTCCGCCGGTGCCGACCATCGACAGGACGACGAACACGACGAGTCCGACGTTGATGCGCCGGCCGATTGCGCTCACGGGAGACCACTCTCCAGGGAGGTGCGACCGCGGTACACTTGAACGCGCCGGGCGACCACCTCGCCGGTGAAAAGCAGGAGCGCGCCGAGCAGAGCGACCCAGTCCCAGTTCTCTCGAACGGTTCGGACTCGAGTGGATTTCTGGCGTGCCTCGCTGGCTATCTGTTCGCCCTGGTTCGGACTGAACGTCTGCCCGCCGGTCGCTTCGACGAGCGCATCGAGGCTCTCACTCGGCCCGAACGAAGCGTACTCGACGGGGTAGTTCGCCGCGTATTCGGTGTCAAGTGCCGTCTGATACCCCGCTTCTCTGGGCGTGAACTCACCACGATATCGCCCGTCACCGACCTGGCGGAAGGAGATGTTTGGCGCGGCAGGGCGGCTGTCTCCCTGATAGGTCAGCGTCGTCGGACTCCCGACCCGGGCATCGCCGACCGCTATGACGCCGGTCTGCGTGCGCATTGGGTCGCCCACCGCGTAGTTGACCGATTTGGTGACCACCAGCGAATCCGGCCGGTCGAGCAGGCCGCCCATCGTGTTGTCCGACTCGTAGGCGGTGATCGAGACCGCGCGGCCCAGCCCGAACCGCCAGGAGGCGATGGCCGGCTTCCCGTCGGCAGTGGCGACCTGATAGTCGGCCCCGGGCTTGACCTGCACGTTGTTCGCCTGGCCGGGATTGGCCGTCAGCTCGACGCCCGAGGTGATGAACGTGTCTTCAGTGACGATGGTGAGGTTCTCCCCCTGGTAGCGCCGCGAGGAACCGCCAAAGAGGAGCCGTAGCCGCTCTGTCTCGTCGGCGGCAAAGTACGAGCCGCCGGACTCGCCGGCGATCTGGCGCATCGTCGCGACGCCGACGCGCTTGCCGACGCCGACCGAGATGACGCGGGTCCCCTCGCGGCCGAGTTGGTTGGCGACGGCCGCCGGCGGGCCGAGCCGGTCCTGGCCGTCGCTGAGGAGGATGATCGTCCCTTCGCGGTCGCCCAGTAGTTCGTCGGCCCCCTGAAGTCCGACGGCGATGTCAGTCGCGCCGCCGCTGTTGAGCCGCCGTATCTTGTCGACAGTCTCCGCGCGGTTCTGACCGAGCGCTTGCATCTCCGAGACGCGGTACGCGTTCTGGTTGAACGCGACGACACCAACCCGGTTCTCGTCGCCGAGCTGGTCGAGTACATCCAGTGCGACGGCTTTCTGTACCGAGAGACCGCTCTCGGCGCTCCCGGACACGTCGACGAGGATGACGATGTTCGACTCGCCGCCGGTCGCGTTCCCGACGCGGACCGGGAGCATCGAGGCCACCGGCGACGTTTCGTAGCCGCCGTTCTCGTAGGCGTTGTCGCCGCCCGCGACGACCAGCCCGCCGCCGTTGATGACGAAGTCCTGCAGCGCGGTCGTGTTCCCCATACTGCTCGACGGTGTGTCTTGGACGACGACGGCGGCGTAGTCATCGAGGTCCGCCGGGACCGACGAGGCCGTCGAAACGTTGTACAGCGAGTCGAGATAGTTCCGCAGTGGGTACTGGCCTTGCGAGACATACAGCACGTCGGGCTGTTCGACGACGCGGACGCTCTTGTAGAACACGTCGTTTCGTGCGTACTCGTCGTCGCCGGAGAGTGTCGCAGTCACGCGGTGTGAACCAATCTCCTCGAACGTGTGGTCGACGGTGAGCGTGCCATCTGGCCGGAGTTCGCCCTCGGTGACCGTCTCGCCGTCGATAGTCACTTCGACGGGCACTGATTCGAGGACGCTCACGCCCGCCATCGAGACGGTGTACTGCGACTGGACGCCGCGACTCACCGTCGACGGCCCCGCTATCGCCACAGCGCGTTCGGTGCGTGGCGACTGCGGCCGGACGCTGTGGACCGTGGCGTTGAGTGTACCGGCGTCCTCTGCGGCCCTCGACAGGCTCCGCCCCTCTGTGACGCGGCCGTCGGAGACGACGACGACCGTCCCGTTCTCCCGGAGATTTGCCGCTACGCCGTCGCCGAGCCGCGAACTCGACCCGCTGCCGATCGTCGCTCGCGTCACCGGAACACCCTCGTTTTCGATGTCCCGTACCAGTTCGTCGGTCGTGTTCGGATAGATGCCCATGCTCGCGGACTCGTCCGCCAGCAGTGTCACGCCCGGCTCGCCCGGCGTCTCTCTGGTCTGGACGGTGTACGGCCCCATCGCGCCGAGGACGAGCAGGCAGACGATAAGCACGCGGCTGGCAAGCAGGAGTCGGCGACTCCGGTTCGAAGCCGACCGCGGTCCGGCGTCGCCACGCCGGACGAGGTACGCGAGGAGGCCGACGGCGACCGGCAGGACGACCAGCGGCCAGAGGTGCTCGACGCCGACGGTGAGCCCCTCCGCGACGGTGTACGAGACCGCCATCAGAGGTCACCCCGGCGGCGCAGATAGCCGACCTCGGCCAGTGCGAGCACCAGCCCGCCCAGCGCGAAGTACTCGGTCAGCGGCCGCGGCACCGACCGTCGCTCGATTCGGGTGAGATTTCCAGCCGTCCCGGAGCGCTGGTCGAGCGCCTCGACGGCGGTGTTTGACTCGCTTTCGTCCAGCAGCGACGCGCTGACCTGCCGGGTCTCGCTCCGGTAGAAGCCGGCCCGCTGGAGCGGGACCGTGGGTCCGGAGACGGAACCGGACGGCCCTTCCACGGTGGTGTTGCCGAACCGGACGGTCTCGCCGGTCGCGTGGTTCAGGGCCGGGAGCTGTTCCCTGTCGGCGAGGTAGTACACCGCTCGTTTCCAGAACACGGGGTATTGGTAGTTGAACTTGAAGCTGGATCGGTCCTCGATGTAGCCGTAGTACATGACCCGCCCGCCGTTCCGGTCCTCCGTCGCGATGAGCGGCGTCCCGTCACCCAGTTGGACCTGGGCCGACCCGGAACGTAGCGACCCGGAAATGTACTCGTCCGGGGGCTGGAAGTCGATGCCGCGGGTGAGCTGTGTCTGTGCCGTCTGGCCCACCGTCGCGCTTGTCCGGGTCTCGCCGGGTTCGATGAGGAGGAGATCTCGGTATCGCTGCGGGAGGGTGTCCTGTGCCAGCACCGCAACGCCGCCGCCGTCTTCGACCAGTTCGCGCCCGGTTTCGACGTTCCCGGGGAGCAACGAACTCCTGTCGACGTTGCTGTACAGAATCACGTCGTAGTCGCCCTGAATCGTCGTCGGTGGCTGCCTGACCGTCACGTTCACCCGGTCGACGACCGACAGCGCGGTAATCAGGTACCGGTTCCGGTCGTTTGTCAGCACCAGCACGTCGACGGCCGCGTCAGCCGGCGCGGCGATATAGACGCTGTCGTCCGTGGTGAAACTGTCGCCCGGGCTGAGCCGGGCTTCGCTCCCGCCGGCGGGGACCGGTAGCGTCACTGACCCCACGTCGTCGGGCCCGAGCTGTAGTTCTCGCTGGGCGTTGCCGAGCTGAACAGTCCGGGTGACTGACGAGTCGCCGTAGTTTTTCACCGACAGCGTCACCGCCGAGCCAGAGAATCGGCGGTCGATGAAGCCGACGTTCCCGTCGCCCCCGCCGGCGAACTGCTGGAGGTCCACGGAGAGGCCACGTCCACGGGCTGTCGTGACCGCGGTGGTCCACTCGTCGCCCGCGAAATCGCTCAGAACGACGATTCTGGCGTTCTCGCCGGCTAACGAGGTCGCCTGCGAGATGGCACCGCTGAGCGCTTCCGGCGTGTCTGTCGGGCTGAGTCCGTCAAGCGTTCCCTCCGCCGCTGTCGGCGTACCGCGCTGTAGTACCACCTCCCCACCGCTGGTCGTGGTGACGATAGAGGTCGTCCCCGTCACCTCCTCCCGGGCGGCTGTGACGGCCCGCTGGAAGCGCGTCTGGCCGTCGGCGTCGGTCTGCATGGACGCGCTCGTATCGACGACGATGACGGTCTCCTCCACTGTCGCCCGCTCGGAGACAGTGACGTACGGCGTCGCCAGTCCGACCGCGAGTACCAGCACGACTAGCACCTGTAACAGCAGGAGGAGGCTGCGTGAAATCCGTTCGAGAAACGGCGTTGCTGACTGCTGGCGCTCCCCAGCGACGAGAAACTGGAACGTCGGTAGCGTGAGTTCCTGCGGGTCCGGTCGAATGAGGTATAGTACCACAATCGGCACCGCAAGAAGGAGGGCAGCTAGCCCCAGGGGGGCAAGCAACACGTCCGAGAGGACCATTACCTGTGTATCAGGCGGAGGCGGCATTTATCTTGTGACTCTGGTGACACCAATCCCACGTGCCAACCGACGCCGTCTACGGATCGCGACGAACCACACTGCACATCCGCGGCCGTCGTGACCGCTGGCGCGTATTTGTGCATGAACGTTTGATACGAACCCATCGCTGTCTACCGATTATGGCGATATACGACACAATGCATTTAAGTGAAGATAGTCGAGTGACAGTCAGAATGGGACACTCCGAAAGCGGGCCTACAGGGGCGACATCGGGGACCGCCACCGAACGGACCCTCAAGGTTCTGTTCGAAATTGAACTGTCCGATGACTGTTCGTGTCCACTTTCGGAGCCGGATGCAGACATCGAAAACGCTCAGAACCAGATCGACGATGGCGTCTGTCACGCGGAGGTGACTGTCACTGACGAGACCGGTACCGCACGGGTCCTCCATTCGACAAATCAGGTCGGTGACGCCTGTCTCTGTCTCGCGTTTAGCGAGGTCGGGTGTGTCCCACGAACGCGACGCGTAGACGGTGACTCGCTTTTCATCGAAACGTACGTCTCAGACCGAAGCGTCATCAGCGAGCTAGTCGAGCAGTTGCAATCGGCCGCCGAACGAGTCCGTCTGCGACGGCTGACATCCCGTCAAGACGACGAGACTGAGTCGGAGCCCGCGACTGTCGACCTCTCCTGTCTCACGACAAAACAACGGGAAGCTGCGATAATTGCGGTCGACGAAGGCTACTACCAGCAGCCCCGACAGACGACCCTCGACGAACTCGCATCGACACTCGGTATCTCGAAATCAGCCCTCTCTCAGCGCCTGAACGCCGTCGAATCGAAACTCGCGACGGCCGCCTTCGATCCGTAGACTCGCCTTTTCGGGCTGGATGCACTGGCGACGGAGTGACTCCTCCCAGTCATCGAACGACTTGCGCGTGAACAGAGCGTTCTCCGAGTGTCTGTTTCGGCTATGTCCTGGGTCTCTGGCATACGCTCGATCGGTCTGACCGCGGACGGGTACACCCGCCGGTACTTAAATCCCTTCATAATACAGCGCGCGTCCTACCGAGGTCCGAAAGAAATCGACAACTAGAGCCATGAATAACCCACAGCAGCCGAGATTGACGCCGATTGATGAGTGGGAAGATGAAGCAACAGCGATGCTTGACGGCGTCGAGTACGACACTGAGTTGGGGCTACGGATGGCTCGTGACGCGATTCGCGTCTCGAACGGGGAACTGAGCGACGCCGAATTCCATGAAAAGTACCACGAGGAGGTACTGGCGGAGTTCGGTGAAGACGAGCGGCCGACCAAACCTGAGGGATTCGACGATGACTGACGACGACGGCGTTTACCGACGTGACGTACTGAAAGCCAGCGGAGCAGCCGCTGCCCTCGGTCTTGGCGGGGGCGAGTTCTTCCAGACGCTGGTCGAAAGCGGAGACGGAACCGGGCCGTCAAACCGCGATTCCGGTATCGAGAGCTACGTCGGGCAAAACGAGGTCATCCAGACCGTCTGCTCGCCGAACTGTCGCGGGAAGTGTCCCATCGACGTCCACGTCCGCGACGGCCAGGTGAAGAAGGTCGAGCCACACCCGCCGGAAGACGAGCAGTACAAGCGGGCCTGTGTGCTCGGCCTCTCACACACCCAGCGTGTGTACGACCCGACGAGACTGAAGTACCCGATGAAGCGCACAGACTGGTCGCCCGACGCGCCAAACCCCGACGGACGCGGTCCGGACGCCGAGTTCGAGCGCGTCTCGTGGGACGAGGCGCTTGATTTAGTCGCCGACAAGATGCAGTCGCTGAAAGCAGACTTCGGCCCAGAAAGTGTTCTCTTCCATGTGGGATTCGGGAATTACGGACAGTCCGGAACGGCGTTCAGCCGCCTGGCCTCTCTGTTCGGCTCGACCCAGCCTGCGTCCACAATTGACACGAACGTCGGCCGCGGCTTCAACCGTGTCACCGGGACCGGCTTCTACCTGCCCTCGACGAACGAAGCCGAAGACTGGGAGAACGCGAACACCATCATTGTCTGGGGGTCGGACCTCTTCTCCAGCCAGTTCCAGATGGACGCCTCGGAGGTGCTCGATGCCGTCGAGAACGGGGCGAAGCTCGTCGTGGTCGACCCAGTGTACACGACGACGGCATCGAAAGCCGACCTGTGGCTCCCGGTCAAACCCGGGAAAGACGTGCATCTCGCGCTTGCGATGATGCACACCGTCTTCGAGGACGGGACGTACGACGAACAGTTCCTTCGGCAGCGGACGACCGGTCCTGCGCTAGTCCGGAAAGATACCGGCGACCTGCTCAAGTCGAGCACTGTCTTCGACGACGGCAGTGATGATCAGGTCGTCGCTGTCGAACAGGGAAGTAACACGGCAGTCGAACTCGAACCCGAGACCGACGGCCCGTATGCGCTGTTCGGGGAGTTCACTGTCGACGGCATCGAGTGTGAGACGGCACTGACCAGACTCCGAGACCACGTAGCTGACTACGCGCCGTCGGAAGTCGCCGAGCAGACTGGTGTCGACGCGGAGAACATCCGCACTGCAGTCCGGTGGCTGGCGACTCGTGGCCCCGGTGGCATCGCCCCGAGCTACGCGCTCGGGCGGTACAAACACGGGCACATCTTCGGCCAGACCTATGCGATGCTGATGGGGCTGACCGGTGACTACGGCCGGCACGGAAACATCCACGCGCACCACTCCGGCGGTGCAACGCTCAGTACCGGCGGCTGGAGTACGCCCGAAGATGCTGATCCCGGACCATCGGTGCGCTTCTCCGACTACCCGGACGCGATGATCGACGGTGACCCGCACAAGGTCAGGGCCGTTTACTCAATCGAGTCGAACATGATGGGCAACCAGTTCCCGGACCGACAGCGGTTCAGAGAGGCTATCAAGAGCCTCGAGATGTTCGTCGTCGCGGACATGCATCACACGGATACGGTCCAGCATGCAGACATAATCTTCCCGGTCCCACACTGGTTCGAACAGGAGGACATCGTTTCCAGCTGGGGGTCCCATCCACACATCAGCTATCGACACAAGGTCCAGGAGCCGATGTGGGAGGCCAGAGATGACTACTACGCGATCCGCGGGCTCGCGGAGCGACTTGGATTTGGTGATTACTTCCCGGAGACAAAACGTGAACTGCTCCGGGAACTCGCCAGCCGGGACGACGCCATCGACTTCGAGACGCTGTCCGAGCAGGGCACACAGAAGAAGCAGAACATTCCCATCGTCAAGTTCACCGATGCGTTCCCCACCGACACGGGGCGAATCAAGATGTACGACGATGACGCCCCGAGCGAGGAGGGCGTGACGTTCGACCTCCCGCGGCCACTCGAAGACCGGACAGCCGACGACTACGAGAAGGCCGACGAGTACCCGCTGATGTTCATGCAGAAGCACAGTCGGTTCCGAATCCACTCGCAGTACGAGATGCTGAACTGGGTGCGTGAGGTCAACCCCGAACCACAGCTGGACATCCATCCGTCGGATGCGAAGGCCCGCGGCATCGAGGACGGCGAGTACGTCCGGGTGTACAACGACCGCGGCGAGATGATCGTGAAGGCGAAGTACAACGAGGCGTTCCAACCGGGGCTGGTAAACACTGACCAGGGATGGTGGTCACGCGACTACATCGCGGGCCACCACAACGACCTCACGCACAACGAGGTCAGTGAGGTCGGCCAGACGATGGCGTTCTACGACGTCCGGGTCGAAGTCGAACCCGCCCCCGATGATGTCGACACAGACAAGTACGAAGCCGATAACCCGCGCGGAGCAGGTGCCGACGCACCACGCGCAGGAGGTGACTAACGATGACGAACTACGGCCTAGTAATCGACCAGGAGCGGTGTATCGGCTGTCAGGCATGCGCAGTGTCGTGTAAACAGGAGAACAACGTCCCGATGGGACAGTTCTGGAACCGTGTCCTGACGGAGGGCGGCGACAAGATCGACACCCCGTCCGGTGGCTATCCCGAAGACGGGGGGAGCGGGTCGCTGGATATGGAGTACCAGCCGACGGCGTGCCAGCACTGCGAAAACGCCCCCTGCGTGAAGGTCTGTCCGGTCAACGCGACGTACACCCGGGACGACGGGATCGTCGAGATCGACTACGACAAGTGCATCGGCTGTCGCTACTGTATGGCCGCCTGCCCGTACAACGCGCGGGTGTTCAACTGGGACGAACCCGAGCAGATGCCCGAGGAGGGGACGGGCGACGTTGCCGCGCGGCCACAGGGCGTCGTCGAGAAGTGTACGTTCTGTAGCCACCGCGTCGACGAGGGACTCGACCCGGCCTGTGTCGTCAACTGCCCGGCCGACGCACGCATCTTCGGCGACCTCGACGACGAGGGGAGTACCGTCTCGAAGTACATCAACGAGTACGAGACGGACCAGCTCCTCGAAGACCGCGGAACGGACCCGAAGACGCACTACATCAGCGGCGAGATGAGTCCCGGTCGGCCGCAGACGTCGGATAAGATGGAGAGCGAACTCGACGATGTTTCTCCGTGGTCCGATGGGACCGAGGACGTGCCATCTGAGGCCGGTGGCAGCGACAGTAGCGGCTCGGGTGGCAGCCACCACTCCATCGAGGGTGATGCAGATCCACACGTCCCGGCAGTGGGGTCCGGAGGTGATGACTGATGGCCGCTGACTCGTCACGGATCGCGATTCCGGCCTTCGGGACGAAAGGAAAGCTGTGGCTCGGGCTGCTCGCGACCCTCATGGTCGCTGGACTGGCAGCCTGGGGCTACCAACTTACCACTGGGCTGGTCGCCACGGGGATGCGCAACGTCTTCTCGTGGGGGCTGTACATCATGATGTTCGTCCTGTTCGTCGGGCTGTCTGCCGGGGGGCTCATCATCTCCAGCGCACCGAAGTTCTTCCATTCACACCGCTACGAGGGGTTCGCACGGCTCGGCGTGCTGGTCAGTCTCGCCTGTATCACCGTCGCGGGCCTGCTCATCCTCCCGGACATCGGGCGGCCCGAGCGGCTCTACCAGTTTGTCACCTCGCCGGACTTCCGCTCGCCGATGGTGTGGGACTTCGGCATTGTCATCCTCTATGGCGTGCTAAACCTCTGGTATCTGTGGCTCTTGACTCGCCGCGACCTTGCTGCGCGGGGGTCGCCGCTCGCACTGGGTGTCGATGACACCGACGCCGGACGCAAGCGTGACCGCACGCTCATGTTCTGGACCGCGGCACTCGCCCTCCCGACCGCCGTCGCACTCCACTCAGTGACCGGGTGGATCTTCGCGACGCAGATCGGACGTGGCGACTGGTTCAGCCCCCTCGTCGCACCGGTGTTCATCGCCAAGGCGCTTGTCTCCGGGCTCGGGCTGTTGCTGGTCGTGTCGGTACTCGCAGACCGGCTCACGAACTACGAGGTCGACCGCGAGGAACTCACGAGTCTCGGGAAGATACTCGGCATCTTCCTCGCGCTGCACGTGGTCTACCTGCTTGCGGCCGAGCGACTGCCCCACGCCTGGGCGAACCACTTCGAGTTCTGGGCCATCACCAGCAGCTTCCTCATCGGCGAGTCCGTCTACTTCTGGCTCTGGACCGTCGTCGGCGGGGCAGTCCCGCTCATCATGCTGATGATTCCATCGCTTCGGAAGCGCGTGTCGGTCATCTTCACCGCGAGCCTCCTCGCGGTCTTCGGCACGATGTTCGAAGGGATCCGGCTGGTGTTCACGGGATACGAAGTCGCTAACATCGACCTCCCACCGGGCATCTCGACCGGTGGCGAGTACGCCGGCATCACGACAGACATCTGGGCGACTGCGGGGGCCTACACCCCGACGCTGGTCGAGGTGGTTGTCACCCTCGGTATCGTCGCCTTCGGCGCACTCATTGTCACGCTCGGCCTGAAATACGTCCCGATTCAGCGAGTCGAGAGACCGGAGTCGTACGCGACTGACGGCGGTCGACAGGAGCGACAATGACTGGACAGACTGATGCCCCCGCCAAGCGTGAGCGAGCATCCGAGCGCAGCACAGACAGCGACGGATTCCGCTCGGACGCCGCAGCGACCTACGCCGTCCTCGCCGAATGCTGGCGGGAACCGACCGAACAGTTGGTCGAAGCCGTCGAGACCGGCGAACTGGTCCCGGTAGTCGGCGACGTTGGCTCTGTTGACCTTCGCCGTCTCAGCGCCGAGTACACCCGGCTGTTTATCGGGCCGGAAGGGCCACCGTGTCCACCCTACGAGAGCGTCTATCGCGACGGCGACGACCCGGACGAACTCGGCCCGGTCAAGGGACCAGCTACGATGGCTGTCGTGCGCTGGTACCGGGAGTTCGGCGTCCAGCCTGCGGCCGACCATCCGGACCTCCCCGACCACATTGCGACCGAACTGGAGTTCGCCGCTTATCTGGCAGAAGCGGGTCTCGACGAACGGCTTTCCCAGTTCCGTGCGGAGCATCTTGATGCGTGGGCTGACGAGTTCCTCGGCCACGTCGAGGCAGAGACACGCGAAGCGTTCTACGCGTCACTGGCAGCCACGACCCGGGAGATGCTCGGGCAATAGCGGACCTGCGGGGCACTGACCGGGTTTGTCGCGGCGGCTGACTGTTTCCTCATCCATTTTCGCGGTCAATACCCGCTCAGAGTCGTGTGCGCCGTCATCGCCATCGCGACGAGTACGAGAGACAGCTCCCGCAGGCGGTCGCACAGTCGGTCACAGCGACGAAGCCCAGCGGATGCAGGAGAGCGGGGCATGACAGACGAGAATCCGGAGCGGCGGCGCGGTCCTACTGTGCGTCGCGTCGTTCCCACGCCTGCACCGTCGGGAGCGACCATCCGCGACCGATGCCCAGCCCCCGGGCCAACAGCACCGCGAGCGCGCACCCAGCCGATGCTACGCTGAGCGGCACGCCCATCTGTGCCAGCGCCCAGAAGGCGAGACCACCGATAACGGCACAGGACGCGTAGAAGTCCTCGCGGAGGATGAACGGCGTCCGGCCCAGCAGCAGGTCCGATATCGCGCCGCCGCCGGCCGCGTTGACCGTCGCCAGCGCGACGACGGCAAACACCGGGAGGCCGGCCTGATGACCCAGCAGCGCTCCGGTGGTGGTGAACGCCGCCAGCCCGATGGCGTCGGCCGTCAGGACGACCGGATGCTGGTGGCCGTCGTCGAGGAAATGCACGAGCAAAACGGCGGCGGCGACGCCGAGGAGCGACAGGGCCACTTCGCCGGGCGACTGCAGGGAGTTCGGAACGCGGTTCAACAGCAGGTCCCGCGTCGTCCCGCCACCCAGCGCCGTCATCACGCCGACGACCGTGACGCCGAACACGTCGTAGCGCTCCTCGACAGCCTTCGCCGCGCCGACGAACGCGAACCCGACCAGCCCGATAGCGTTCATCACCGCAAACGCGTCGGTCACGCTACCCCTCCGACCCGCCGGGGCACGGTGCGTGCGCGACCCCGGGGGAGTCGACCCGCTGTCACGAGTATCGCGGTCATTATGCTACTACTACGGGTGCGGACAATTATGCCTTTAGTCCTGCCCGCGAGGTATGTCCCCGGCTATCACTGTCGACTGCCAGCGACCGTCCTACGGCTTGACAGTCTCCAGCACCCAGTCGGACGGTGTCGCTCGGCGGACCTCGAACGGGTCGAAGGCTTCTCGCGGGGCCTCCGCGAGCCGGCCCAGGAACTGCCCGACCGGCGTCGGGTCGCGGTCGCTGACGAGGACGAACGACTCGCCGCTGTCCAGCGCGGTGAACTGCTCTCGAACCAGATCCTTGCGTTCCTGTGGCGGCAGGCCCCGGATATCGGCGGTTGGTTCGACGCCCACCTCGCCGGCGGTGTCGAGGGCCGATTCCACGGCATCCCCCAAATCGCTGACCGCGCTGGGCACGTCGCCGGGCACTGGCGTTTCCTGCAGGTCCTGCGAGAACGGGAGTTCGGCCAGCACCTCGGCATCGAGGTCTTCAAGCGCACTACCGGTGAACAGGTCGTTGGGCTCGCCACAGCAATCACAGACGTATTCGGCCATGTTGACGACGGTTCCCAGGACCGGCACGTCGTTGTCGCGGAACAGCTCGACCGTTCGGCTGGTGTCGCTGACGCTGGCGTGAAACGGCGTCGTCACGACGACGACTCCGTCGACGGGGACCTCCTGTAGCGTCGTCAGCACCACGTCACCGGTTCCGGGGGGCAGGTCAAGCACCAGTATCTCGTCGTTGCGCCATGCGGTGTTCTCGAACAGATCGTCGAGGGCGTCGTGGGCCATCGCGCCGCGCCAGGCCAGCGGCGCGCCGCTTTCCATCAGACCGACGCTCATCACGTCCATGTCGCCCGCTCGGACCGGGAGCGGGTCGCCCTCCTCGCTGGAGTGGACCGGGCCGCTCACGTCAAGCAACTCGGGGACGTTCGGGCCGTGGATGTCGGCGTCGAACAGCGCCACGTCGCTGTCGGCGGCCAGCGCGCAGGCCAGATGCGTGGCGACCGTCGACTTGCCGACGCCGCCCTTCGCGCTGGCGACGGCGATAACGTGGTCGAACGACTCGACACCGGCCTGCCCCTCGCTCGATGGCGTCGTCCGTTCGACGTGGACGCTGTCGACGCCGTCCACGTCGTCGACCGCGTGGAGCATCGCCTGGACGACTTGCGTGCTCGTCTGGCCGTCCAGCGCGGTCAGGTCGGCCTCGATCGTCACGTCGCCGTTGGCCGCGTCGATGTTCTCGACGAAGCCCGCGTCGAACACGGAGAGGTCGGCGTTCGGGTCGCGCACGTCTCGCAGTGCGGCTTCGATACGGTCGGTCAGTGTGGTGGGCGTTCCGTCAGTCATCGTCAGAGGTCGGGCATCCGATTGAGTCTGTCTTCGCCGGGCAGGAGTCGGGCGTCGTTCTCCAGCGCGCCGCCGAACTGTCGGCGGAACCGTCCGGGGTCCGCTTCGAGGGACCGCTCGGCGGTCTGGCGGACCACGGTTGCCGGGTCGTCGGTGAGTTCGCGGAGTCGCTCGCGAGCGCGGTCCTCGTCGACGCCGCCGAGCATGTGCGCGGCCCACTCGCGGACCCGCTCGCTGTCGTCCCGGCTCTGCTCTAACAGCAGGTCGGCCATCCCCTCGCCGCGGAGTTTGAACAGCGAGATGGCCGCGTTGCGCCGGACCGCGTGGTGGTCGTCGTGTATAGCGGCCGCGATATCCTCTTCGTGGGCCTCGCGGTCGACGTTGTCGAGCGTGACGACGGCTTCGGCCCGGACCCACGGGTCGGGGTCGGAAAGCAGTTCCACCGCCACCGCTGCGGCCCGCTCACCGCCGTGGGCGGTCAGCGCCTCGACGGCGAACTGGCGCACGTCGCTGTCGTCGTCGGTCGTCGCGGCGCGGGCCAGTGCCGCCACGATTTCGTCGGTGGACGCGCGGTCTTTGAGTTCGAGCGCGGCGCGGCGGCGCTCGGTCTTTTCCCCGTGTTCGATGTCGGACAGCAGCGACGCCGCCGCGTCGTCCTCGACAGGTTCGGTGTCGCTCGCGGCCAGTTCCTCCGGCGTCGCCTCGCCGATGGTCACGTCTTCGCGGCTCACCTCGATGTCCTCTAGCGCCTCGATGTCGGTGTGCAGGCCCGGGCTGCGCTCGGGGTCCAGTTGCGGGTCGGGGTCCTCTTCGAGGTGCTTCTCGAACTCGTCGTCGTCGTGGCACCCGGTCATGGCTGTCCCTCCCCGCGCGTGAGCGCGGCGACCCCGAGCGCGAACGGGAGCGCCCGCGGGAGCGAGGCCGGGACGCCGGCGAACGCGACCAGCGCGACGCCGGCAAGCAGCGTCCAGCGGCGGGTCCGGCTGGCGGCGCTGGCCGTCGTCACCGCGCCGGCCGCGGCCAGTGCTACCACCGGGAGGCTCGTTCCGACAACGCCGCTGCCGGTGAGCGTGACCGCGCCGGTGACGAACGGGACGGCGCGGCCGACCGCGAGGACGACGGCGAAGGCGGCGACGCCGCCGAGTATCGCGCCCCAGTCCGCCGTCGACAGCGATCGCCAGTCCGTCGCGGCGAACGCCGGCGTCGCCGCGACCCCGAGCAGCGCCGCGGTCGAGGCCGCCGGTCGGAGCCCCGTCCAGCCGCCGACGCCGCTCGCCAGCCCGACGCTCAGCGCCGCGACGAGCAGGGCGGACGCGGCCGCCGAGACGGGGTCCAGCCGTCGGCCCGAGACCGCCGCGACCGTCGCCGTCCCGAGGACGACGGCGGCGGCCGCCGGGAGCGCCACAGCGCTACTGACGACCGACAGCAGGCCGAACACGCCGACGAACAGCAGGCCGACGCCGGCGGCCGGGTCGGCGTCGGTGACGGCGACGGTGACCGCCGCGGCGGCGACGACGGCCGTGGACGCGACCGTCAACGGGCCGGGCGCGACCGGGACCCCGTATCCCGGCGCGTTGACGAACAGAACCGCGAGGTAGCGGGCGGCCACCGCGACGGCCGCCGTGCCGACCGCGAGGTCCGCGAGCGAGCGGTCCCCGCCGAGCAGTAGCGGCCGGACTCGCTGCTGGAAGGTGGCTGTCATCGCTTCCCCTCCAGTCGGTCCGCGAGGTCGTTTCGGTCGGCCCGGACGAACGCCTCCAGCAGTTCGCCGAAGCCGCCGTAGATGTCGGTCCCCGGCTCGTCGGCCAGCCGGTCGGCGACGCCGGCCGCGGCGTGGCCGAGGTGGCGGTCGTGGAAGTCAAGCCTGGCACTTGCGGCGTCGTCTCCGATGGCGGCTTCCCGGCGGGCCAGGTAGCCCGCGAACTCCAGTTCGTAGGTCACGGCGTCGTGGTTGTCCCGGGTCTCCTGGTCGATTTCGAGGCCGTAGTGGCTGTAGGCCCGCGAGAGGTCGAGATTCACGTCGTTCCAGGAGTGGTCCGGCCGGTATTTGGACTCGTACAGCGGGACTGGCGGCCCCTCGGCCTCCAGCGAGCCGTCGGTGCGGTCGGTGTACTCGCTGTAGCCGAGTTCGAAGATGTCGTTGTAGCGGGCCGCGAGCGTCTCGTAGTCATCACCGGTGGTGAGCGACGGGACGGTCACGTCGAGGCCTGTCCGGTCGAGACACGCTTGCAAATCCGCTTCCAGCGTCCCGTCGGCCGCCGCGCTGTGGAACGACTCCTCGGGGTACTCGAACGCCTTGGCGAGCGTCGCGTACACCGCGCCGCGGGCAGCGGCAGTCTCATCGAGGTCATCTATCGAGTCGGCTGGCGTGCTCGCCATCACTCGACCCCCCGTGTCCGATAGATGCCGAAGCCGGTGACGCCGACGACAGCGACGATGGCGATACCGGCGACGGTCCACAGCAGTGTCTCGTAGGGCGGGCCCTGCGGGCCGCCGCTGAACGGGTAGTAGTGCCACTCGCTGACCGCTTTCTGGCCGGACCGCTCGCCGTTGGAGCCGTTCCAGACGGCGAAGGCCACGTCGAGGTCGCCGTCGGTCCGCAGGTCGGTCCGGTTCTCGCCGGAGACGTCCAGCGGCCGCGAGTAGACCACCGTCCAGGTGGCGTTGCCGCCGGTGCCGCTGTGACTCGCGTTGGCCGAGACGGTCGGGTTCTCGAAGGCGGTTGTCGAACCGACTCCGCCGGCCAGCAGTTCCTGCGTCCCGGTCGACCCGCTCCAGTACCAGACGTTGACGCGGTTGTCCGGGCCGCCCATCGCTATCGGCGGCCGAGAACTCGTGTTGACCGGGAACTGGACCGCGACCGCGTCGGCGAACGCCCGTGTGGCGCTGGCGTTTGTATCCCGTGTCGCGTCGTGCCACTGCAGACGGACGTACAGGCGCTCGTCAGTCCGGGCCGCCTGCACGTCGACCGTCTCGACGGACGTGTCGTCGGCGTTCGGGACGCTACTCGGGGCGCTCGAAAGCGGCACGTCAGAGGCCGGCACCCCCGTCCACCCGTCGGCGTCCGGCTGTGCGAGGTCGGCCGTCGATACCTCCGAAACCGGTATCTCGTGTGCTGGCCGGGCGCTGGCCATCGGCGCGGCCACCGTCGAAACGACGATGAGCCCCGCCAGCACCGCCGTGAGTGTGAGCGTGTGTCGGTGGTCAGTCATCGTCAAAGACCTCCAATCGGTACTGTTTGGCCGGGTTCTTGTCCTGGAGCAGTTCCATCAGTTCGCTGTCTTCGCCCTGTCGGGCCCGCTGGCGCTCGCGCTCGATGGTGTCGAGGGCTTGGTCGACGCCGTCGCCGAACAGGTCCCGGAGGTACTGTCGTGGGATGCGGTCGATGTCGACTGTCTCCCCGTCCTCCGTGTGCTGGCCGGGCGCGAAGGGCGGGATGTAGTAGACGTTGGGCTGGGTCCGGAACTCCGGATGGAGCGGCAGGGCAACCTCGTACTCGTTGACAAGCTTGTGAATCGGACCCTCCTCGTCGTCGAGGAAGCCGACCAGCCGGAGCTGGGGCGGGCACTCCTCGGCACAGGCCGGCGCGAACGTCTCTCCATCGGGACCTTCGCCCTCGATGCGGGGGTAACAGAAGATGCACTTCTCCGATTTCTTCGAGACGGTGTTGTAGTACACCTTCTTGTAGGGACAGCCCTCGACGCAGTAGCGGTAGCCCCGACAGCGGTCCTGGTCGACGAGAACGATGCCGTCTTCCTGGCGCTTGTACAGCGCCGAGCGCGGGCAGGCCTCGACACAGGAGGGGTGGGTGCAGTGGTTGCAGATGCGCGGGAGATAGAAGTAGTAGCTGTTGGGGTACTCGCCGGCCCCCTGGTCCTCGTCCCAGTTGGGGCCCCATTCCGCGCCTTCGCGGGGCCGGAGCGGCTCGTCGCTGCCCTCGTACATGATTTCGCTGTGGTTGAACTCCCAGGCGCGGCCGTAGTCTTCCTCGTCTGGAATCTCGCCAGGTGAGCGGTCGGAGTGCTCGCTGGACTCCCAGCCGCCGCCGGAGTCCTCCCAGCCCCGCGGGTACCCCTCGCCGGGCTTGGTCTCGACGTTGTTCCAGTACATGTACTCCGACCCGCCGTCCTCCGTCCAGAGACTCTTGCAGGCGATAGTACACGTCTGGCAGCCGATGCACTTGTTCAGGTCCATCACCATCGCGACCTGGTGGTCGACGCCGTCGGCGACGTTGACCAGCGTATCGTCCTCGCCCTGTTCGTCCTGTTGGTCGGTGCTCATTCGCTGTCACCTCCGGTCGGTCGGACGTCGACGCGCACGTCGCTGTTGACCCCCGTCGGCCCCCAGTAGTTCGGGAAGAAGTGCAGGTGCTCGCCGGTGTCTTCGGGGTACTGCACTAGCTGGGTCGGCTTCATGTACATCGGGACGAGCGTGTTGAAGTTGTCCCGGTCGGGGTACTGGAACTTCTCCCAGGAGAAGAAGTGCCGGACGGTCCCCGGCTCGCTGGACGGGTAGATTTTGGCCTGCACCTCGACGGCCCCGAGGTCGTTGTACACCTCGACGGTGTCGCCGTCCTCGATGCCGCGCTCCTCGGCGTCCTCGGGGTTGATGTACACCACCGGCTCCCCTCGCTGGAGACGGAGCATCTTGGGGTCGTCGCGCCACGTCGAGTGGATTGACCACCGGCCGTGGGGCGTGTTGTACGACAGCGGGTAGTCCCCGCCGGTGTTCTCCGGCCCCTCCTTGTGGGTCGGCAGTTCTTCGCCGAGTTCGAGGTACCAGTCGTGGTCGATGTAGTACTGCTGGCGGCCGGTGAAGGTGGGCCAGGGGTTCTTGTCGTGGACGTAGTCCTGCCACGGGACGTACGCCTCCCCGTCCTTGATGTCGGAACTCCAGTGGTCGCCAGCTTCGAGGAACCGCTGGGGCTGGTCCTCGATGTCGTCGAACGTTATCTGTTCGTCGCTGTCCTCGGGGTTGGTCTCCTCGGAGTGTTCGAGGATGAACTCCGCGGCGGCCCTGTCTTCCTCCAGCGCCCCCTCCTCGCCGGTCTCCCAGTCGCGGACGTAGTCGTCGTGGATGGTCGTCAGGTCGATGGTCCGGTCGAACTTCCGGTCCTCGACCGGCTCGACGCCCCGTTCACGGGCCCGCTCCTGTATCTTCTCGGCGAGCAGGCGGAAGATTTCCCAGTCGGTCTTGGCCTCGCCCAGCGGCTCGACGGCCGGCGTGAACGGGTGCACGTAGGTGTGCATGTCCGTCTCCGAGAGGTCGTGTTTCTCGTAGTGGCTGGCCGCCGGCAGGACGATGTCCGAGTACATCGCCGTCGAGTCCATCCGGAAGTTGATGTCGACGACGAGGTCGAGTTTGGGCCAGAGCTGTTCCTCGACGGCGACGTTGCCCTTGGCCTGATTGAAGTAGTTGCCCCGCCAGATGAACATCGTCGACGGGTCCGGCCGGCTCCCGTCCTCGCGTTCCTCGGGGTAGACCGGCATCCATCCCTCGTCGATGGACTCGCGTATCTTCTCGGCGGTGTCGGGGTCGGTGTTGTCGAGGATGCCGGCGTGGAAGTACGTCCACAGCGTCGTCGGGACCCCGCGGACGCTGCCGGTCGGGAACGAGAGCACCTTCCAGCCGTGGAACGACCAGATCTTCTCTTGGCCGACGTAGTGGTCCAGGCCGGTGCCGGGGTCGCCCAGATTGCCCGTCAGCGTCACGAGCAACTGGATGGCGCGGTTGCCCAGATCGTTGTGGTACCAGTCGTTGACGCCCTTGCCGTGGATGATTTTGGCCGCGTCGGCCTCGGCGAACTCGCGGGCGACTCGCTGGTAGGTGTTCTCGCCGACGCCGGTCTCCTCGTGGACGAACTCCGGCGTGTACTGGCCGAGTTCGTCGGTGAGGTTCTCCCAGACCGACCTGACCGCGACGCTGCCGTCGTCGGTCTCGACGCTCCGCTCGACCGACAACTGCGGGTCGAAGTCGAGTTCGATGCTCAACGAGTAGTCCTTCTGGCCGTCCCGCTCGCCCAGCGAGCCGGGCGCGCGCCGGAGGGTGCCGTCGGCGTCGACCATGACGAACACCTTCTCGGGGTCGTCGGCGTCCTCGGCGAGGCCGACTTCGCTGGCCCGGAGGAACTTGCCGGTGTCCTCCCGGACGAGCAGCGGCATGTCGGTCTGCTCTTTGAGATGCTCCTCGTCGTACAGCCCCTCGTCGACGATGGTCTGGGCCATCCCAAGCGCGAGCGCGGTGTCGCTGCCGCCGTGGGGCGAGAGCCACTCGTCGGTGTGAATGGCCGTCTGGGAGTAGTCGGTGAAGATACCGACCCGCTTTGCGCCCTCGTAGCCGGCGTCGAGGAAATACTTCGCGTCGGGGATGCGCGTGACGTTGATGTTCGACCCCCAGGCGATGATGTAGTCGGCGTTGTGCCAGTCGGCGGACTCGGCGTTGTCGGTCTGGGTGCCCCACGTAATCGGCTGGCCCGGCGGCAGGTCCGAGTACCAGTCGTAGAAGCTGTGGGAGACGCCGCCGAGCAGGTTCACGAGCCGGGAGCCGGAGGCGAAGCTCACCGGGGACATCGCCGGAATCGGCGTGAACCCGGAAATCGCGTCGTACCGACCCGCCTGTACCTCGTCGATGACGTGGTCGGCGATTTCGGTCAGCGCCTCGTCCCAGCTAATCCGCTCCCACTGGCCCTCGCCGCGCTCGCCGGTGCGCCGGAGCGGATGGAGCACGCGCTGGTCGGCGTTGACGTAGTCGGTGTAGCAAGCCCCCTTCTGGCAGCCACGCGGGTTTGGGTCCGGGAGGCTCTCGTCGAAGGTCGGGTAGTCGCCGGCCTGCTCCTCGCGCCAGACCTGGCCGTCCTTGACGTAGACGTTCCAGGAACAGGAGCCAGTGCAGTTGACGCTGTGGGTCGAGCGGGCGACGGAGTCCCAGTCCCACTCGTCGCGGTAGAGGTCCTCCCAGTCCCGGTACGGGTAATTGCCGATGGGGTCGTCGACCGCTTGCAGGCCGTCCATGCCGTCGTCGGCGAAGGACAGCCCCGTTGCGCCCAGCAGCGACGCGGCTCCGAGGCCGCGCACGAAGTCGCGGCGACTGATTCCAGCACTGTCCGCCTCGTCGTCGGTCGGGTCGTGTCTACTCATTGGTGATGAACACAGTCGCAGTCGCGCAGGCGGTGCCGGCCACGGCTAGTGCGATGCCGGTCGATGTGCTGCCGCCGACTTCGAGGCCGGCGGCGACCAGCGCGAGGCCGACCAGTTTACTCGTCGTATCCAGCAGGCGATACTGTCGCTCGCTCAGTTCGACGCTCGTCGTCATCCGTCTCCCTCCCGTTCGGTGGCGTCCGCGTCGCTGTCGACAGCGCCGCCGTCGGCGGCCACGTCCCCCTCCCGGGACGGCGACGGCTCTCCGTCGCGCAACAGGAGGTACGTAATCCCGCCGAAGACGGGCGGGACGACCAGCAGCGCGGCCGTCAGGATGGGGTTGACCACGCCGGTCGTCGTCCCGAGCACCTGGCCCGCGAGGATGTTGTTCATCCCCGCGATGGAGGCGATCATGATGAACGCGACGGCGGCCACGCCGACGCCGGTCTGCCAGGCCCGGTCCAGCGGGTCCGCGGTGAAGTGGGTCGGCTCTGTCCGGTCGATGAACGGCCAGGCGGCGACCGCGGCAAACACCAGTCCCGGGAGGACGATGCCGCCGACGAACTCCCCGTTGATGTGGGCGGGGCCGACGTTGAAGCTGATCTGTGGCAGGAGCTTCAGGAAGCCGTACACCCACATCAGGAACCAGTCCGGCATGATGAGTTCCGGCGTGGACGCGGGGTCGTTCGGACCGTACTCGGCGACGTTGTGGACCGGCAGCAGGCCCGCCAGCGCCGACAGCGTCGCCGCCGTGGTGAAGAACACGACGGCCGACACCGCGGCCTGGTTCGGGAAGGCGGGCAGGCCGATGATGACGCTGTCGTCGTCCTCGTCGACGGGCTGGCGGCCGGCGGTCACGTCGCTCTCCCGCGGGGCCTCGGTGTGTTTCTGCCGGATGAGGATGGCCATGTGGACGGCCAGCCCCACGGCGATGGCCGCCGGTATCACGAGGACGTGCAGGAAGTACAGCCGCGGGATGGTGGCGCTGGAGGGGAACTCCCCCCCGAACACCACCTGGCCGAGGAAATCACCTAACAGGGGGATGGAGATGGTGAGGTTGTAGCCGATGCTGGTGGCCGTGGCGGCGAACTCGTCGAACGGCAGGGCGTAGCCGGTGTAGGCCGCGCCCATCGACAGGGCCGCCAGCCCGGTGCCGACGACCCAGTTTGGCTCCCGCGGATTGCGGTACGCGCCCGTGAAGAACACCCGTAACATGTGCAACCCTATCGAGGCGACGAAGAGGTGAGCCGCCCAGTGGTGGAGCCGGCGGATGAACATCCCGAAGGGCACGTCGTAGGTGATGTGCAACACCGAGACGAACGCCTCGGGCATCTCCTCGCCCTGGAACTTCTGGACGCTGCCGTCGTACTCCACGTCGGACGTGGAGGGTTCGAAGAAGAACCCGAGGAAGACCCCCGACAGGATCAGGAGGAGGAAACAGAACAGCGCCACCTCCCCCAGCAGGAACGAGTCCTCGGCCGGGAACGCCTTGCCGAGGAACGTCTGGCCGTTCTGAAGGTCGAGGCGGGTGTCGAACCAGTCGTAGACGGCTTTGGCGCGGGACATTATCCACCTCCGGGGCCGACTGGCCCCTCGAAGTCACCCGTGGCGACGAGGAATCCGTCGCTGGTCACGGTAATCGGAAGCTGCGGGAGCGCGCGCCCCGGCGGGCCGCCGCTGACCGCTGCGCCCTCAAGGACGTTGAATTTCCCGAAGTGACAGGGGCAGACGACCAGGTCCTCCTCCCTGTCGGAGACCATACAGCCGGCGTGGGTACACACCTTCGAGAAGGCGGCGTAGCCGCTGACGGTGAACCCCTCCGCGACGCCGCTACCGTAGTCGGACTCGGCGTAGCGCACCAGCAGCGTCGGTGCGTCCTCGATGCCGGGCCGGGGCTCCGGGAACACGGTCATATGTTCGCCCTCGGAGAGCCGGCTTTCCGTGATGCGCTCGCCCTCGCCGTCGACGAGGTGGATGCCGTCGGAGTACACCGGCCCCTTGTACCCTCGCTCGAACACCTGCGTGGTGCTGGCAAGGGGTGCGGTGAGGCTGGCGACGGCAGTCAGACCGCCGACGGTCGCGAGGAACTTCGCGAAGTCACGCCGGCGGAGTTCTGCGCGGGCGTCCCCGTACAGCGTTGGAGACGTACCGGCGGCCCCGTCACACGAGCAGTCGTTGCCCTGTTCCTCGTCGTCTTCATCGGGTTTCGGATACTCTATCATTCGTGCCCCCTGAGTTCGGCGACTTCGACGTGCGGCATGAACCAGGCGTAGTACGCGACCGTCGAGAGCGCGAGCGAGAGAAACATCCCGGTCGCGTACAGCCCGAAGTACTGGGTCCGGGCGAGCGTGAGGTACTCGCCGGTGAACAACGCCGCGAAGACGATAGACAGGACCGTCAGTCCGCTCATGGCGACGAGTCCTTCGATGGCGTCCGAGGCGTCGTGGTACTCGACGACCCAGCGGTTCTCCGTGTCGAGCCACGGCAGCGAGACGGTTCCGCCGTCGGTGACCGGTTCGGTGTCGTCGGGTGGCCGGACCGCTCTGTTCATGAACTGGTGGGCGGCCGTCAGCACGCCCACGAGGCCGAACAGGGCGACCCAGACGACGACGCCGACCTGGCTCGGCGACAGCTTGTTCGGCGTCTCGACCGGGCCTTCGAGCGGACGGATGTCGCTGACGCTCTCGTCGATAGCGATTTCCTCCGACGGTGGCTCGCCGTGCAATGCGACGTACCACATCGGCAGCAGCACCGCCGTTATCAACAGACCGATGAGTATCGTGTTGCGTCTCATAATCTTGTGTCATCTCGGTTCGCCAGCGATTCGAACGGCTATCTGCGTCGCTGTGTTCGGGGTTTGTCCCAGCACCCCGATGAACTGCCAGCCCGACATCTTAGGCCCATTATATGGCGGTTTTTTATACGAACATGTTCGCACAGACTCTTTTATGCTAGCCGGGGGATTCCCCACACATGTCGGGCCGAATGCTTGCCGAGGTCGAAGTGTTCGGCCCTCGGTCGTGTCAGGTGCAACCGCACGCTGACGAGGAGTGGTCGGTGTCGTCAGTCTCCCGGAGCGCAACGAGTGGCGGTGCTGGCCGGGTTGTCGAAGAGTTCACGCTCAAAGGCAGTGAGGGAACGCCGTCAGTGCTACAGAGTGCAGACCCAAGCGCCGACCACGTGTTCGCCTACGACCAGCGACACGTGTTTCAGCTGTCTCGGGCAGCCGGACAGGGCTGCGTGTGTGAACGTATCGAAGCAGCCGGCTGCGTCGTTCAGGAGTTCTCGGCAGACACCGACTCCATCGTCGTCACGTTCCTCGTTGACGACATCCCGACCCTGCGAGACATCGTCGACGACCTCGAATCCGAGGGTGAGACGGTCAAACTCCGACGGCTACTGGAGGACACGTCCACAGAGACGGACCAGCCGGTCGTCCTCGACCGAGCAAAACTGACCAGCCGCCAGCGTGAGGTGCTGACCAGGGCCCACGAGATGGGGTACTTCGAGCACCCGCGCGAGGCGACCGCCGGCGACGTGGCCGACGCGCTGGACATCTCTACCTCGACGTTCACCGAACACCTCGCTGCCGCCCAGCGGAAGCTCCTCGACGACCTGCTTGACGCCCGCTGAGTGGCACGCCCTCGAAACATGTCAACGATACTGACGTATTTCACAGCAGTTATTTCAGCCCGAACGCGAGGTGCCACCGCTGCCAATGACACAGGAACTTGGTCCCCTCGCTCGAACACTGTCGGTCCCGTACTACGAAGACGCCCTCCCAGCCCACGACCAGTTTCACGCCAAGCGAGTCAGAGACATCGCACTTCGACTCGCGGACGACTGCGACGGCTCGGTCGACCGGGATATCCTCGCCGCGTCGGCGTGGCTCCACGATATCGGTCGGCCCCGGGAGCGGGCCGGTGACATCGATGACCACGACGAATGGGCCACAGCAGAAGCCGCGCAACTACTCGCGGCCGAAGGTGTGGAACCTGATCGAATCGGCCGTCTGAAACACTGTATCCGAACACACAGTATCCGGGCGAGTTCCCCGGAACCGGAAACGCTGGAGGCGAAACTCCTCTTCGACGCGGACAAGCTGGACGCTGCCGGCGCGCGCGGCCTCATTCGACTGGCCTGTATCGTCGGCGAGCGGTCCGGGCGGATGGGTGAGAAATACGCGGTCATCGATGACACGTCAGCTACCGATGTCGAGTCCACCGATTCTCCGGATATCGCACTTCTCCGGGACTGGGCGCAGGAACGCGTCGATATGCTGTACACCTACCCCGGCCGGCGTCTTGGTCAGCAGCGTCGGGAATTCATGGACGAGTTCTTCACGCAATTCGCCGGTGAAATCGGGGTTACGGGGGAGCGATAGCCGGTGTCCGGCCGGAGCCGATAGGCACCGAAACCCGACTTCGAGCGCGTCGGTCTCGACCGAGTGTGCTGTCCCCGGCGTCACAGAACCCTTTACCCTCGCCCCGGCGACACTGCAGCCATGACCGAGTTCGACGCCGAGAAATTCGACGAGAAGTACGCCTACTACTTCGAGGAGCTCGAAGCGGCGTACTCGAACGCGTATCAGGAACTGCATGGGCAGTACGACTCCGAAGTCCTTCGCGGGATAGACCGGCAGATTCTCAGCGAGAGCGAGCCGGTGTACGAGGGGGACGGGACGTTCAGTATCCGGCTGCCCGACGACACTGCGGCGCGTGCGCAGTCTCTGCCGGGCGACGAAGCGACGTTCGACACAGTGCTGTCGGCGTTCACTGACGCCATCGAGCGCGAGCTCCGTCGGCTGTTCGAGTTCGAGTAATCCCCGATCGCTGCCCGACGGCTCGCTCGATAGCGGGCGTGCACAGCCTGTTCGCCTCCCCTCCGGTAGCGGTCGGCCCGGCGGATCGAAAACACCAGAATCAATGCAGTTCCGGTCCTAGCCGAACCAATTATACTAATGGCGACCGATTCAGATCTTCACTGTCTCTTTACCGCACCCGTCGAGGAGCACAACGACTCGTACGTGATCGAGATTCCGAAACAAGAGGTCGAACTGGGAACGCTGGCCTCCGAGACGCTGTACCGGATCGCGCTGTTCGAGCCGGCGGCCGAGGCACCCACACCCCAGTCACCGTCTCAATCCAGTCCCGAGCCTCGGTCCAATTCCCACTCGGAGCCCGGGCCTCGGTCCAATTCACAATCCAAGTCTGAGACCCAGTCCGATTCCCGGTCCAACAAACCGGGCGGGGAACCTGAGTTCGAACCGTCGTCCCCGCCCGTTGCTGAGGGTGAAACGCGTGTCGTCGAAATCGACAACATCGGCGACAAGGGCGACGGCGTCGCACGTATCGACGGCGGGTACGTCGTTATCGTCTCCGACGCCGATGTGGGGGAGCGCCTCCGTGTCAAAATGAATCAGGTCCGCGAGAACGTGGCCTTCGCTGAGATCGTCGAGCGGCTCCCATACTACGAATAAGCACCGCTCCTATCGACTGGCACTTGTCGTGGACGCTGCTAGAGTTAGTGCGACCGCCGGCCACGCAGCCGAGGGTATATTTTGCCGCCGACTGTCATCCCTTGTATGGGACACGACCACGACGAGGACGCCAGCGACAGCGAGGTGGGACACGACCACAGGGAACACACCCACGACGACCATCACGCCCACGACGCTGAAGGGGTTGAAATAGGCGTCCTCACCGTCTCGACCTCGCGAACGCTGGACGACGACCCAGCAGGTGACAGCATCGCTGCGGCCTGCGAAGCCGCGGGCCACGAGATCGCCGAGCGTCGGCTCGTCGCAGACGAGATGGACGCTATCGAAGACGCCGTTGCCAGCCTGCTGGATGACGGGGTCGACGTGGTTCTGACGACCGGCGGGACTGGTCTCACGCCCGACGACGTGACTGTCGACGCCATCGAACCGCTGTTTGACCGGCCGATTCCCGGCTTCGGCGAACTGTTCCGCTGGCTCTCCTACGAGGAAGTCGGGCCGATGGCGATGGCCTCGCGGGCGACCGCCGGCATCGTCGACGACCGGCTGGTGTTCTGTCTCCCCGGCAGCGAGAACGCCGCTCGGACGGGCGCGGAGCGACTCGTCGCGCCCGCTGTGGGCCACCTGCTGGGGCTCGTCCGCCGGTAGCACGGACCCGCACGGTTTTGGGCCGGCATCGGCTACAGGGAGGTATGCCCGAGGAGTTCACGCACGTCGACGAGGAGGGGGACGCACAGATGGTTGATGTGGGCGACAAGGCCGAGAGCCAGCGCCGCGCAGTCGCGCGCGGACAGATTCGGCTCACCGAGTCCACGCTGGCGGCCATCGACGCCGACGAGGTGGAGAAAGGCGACGTGCTGACGACGGCCCGCATCGGCGCGATTCAGGCGGTGAAACACACGTGGGAGACGGTGCCGATGTGCCACCAGATCCCCATCACGAACGTCGAAGTCGAGTTCACCGTCGGCGACGAGGCCGTCGAACTCACGGTTGCCGTCGAGACAGTCGGCAAAACCGGCTGCGAGATGGAAGCGCTGGAGGGCGTGACGACCGGCCTCAACGTCGTCTGGGATATGGTGAAGGCAAACGAGAAAGACGCCGACGGCGAGTACCCGACCACGGCCATCGAAGACATCCGCGTCGTCGAGAAAACCGTCGAGCGGTAAGCCCTGCGAGGCGGACCGCCCCGGTTACTCGCTCCGGGACGCCGGCTGTACGTACACCGTCGCCGGGCTCTGGATGACGACGGCCCGGCCGGCGAACTCGAAGGACACCGTCAGGTCGCTGTCCGGCACGGGGAACAGTGCCTCCAGAACGTCCCCGTCGACGGTGTCCGCCAGCGGCGGCAGGTCGAGGGGGTCGCAGTCGTTCGCTGTCGAGACGGCCCGGACGACGACGCCGGTGACCGAGTCGTACGGCTCGGTCATCGCATCCACGATCTCGTTATTGTCTGTGCTATCGACCATCGTCTCCGTCAGTCGCTCACCTGTTGGGTTTCAGTACCTTGGGCCGTGGTCACCGGCGCGGTCGTGATGGCTCCGACGGGGAGCTGGTACGCGAGTGTCGTCTCCCGGACGGTGCCCTGGTCGCGGCTCCAGACGATGAGCCCCGCGGCGTTGAGCTTCGGGAGGTGGACGTGGTGCAACTGGACGCGCGCCCGGCCGACCGCGGTGTCGTCGTCGTCGTCGACTGCGAGGTGTCCGGCCACGTCGTCTATCGTCACCTGGCCGTCCTCGTCGACCAGGAAGCTCAGGATGGCCCGCCGTTCGTCGTTCGCCAGGCAATCGAAGACCGAACTCCAGTTCAGCGTCTCTCTCTTGGACATCTGTTCTGAGGAACGTCCCGGAAGGGTAAGGCACTATTACCTGTTATATCACCCATTTATATGTCGACGCCTGTTATCGCTCCCATTTCGGCGAGTCGAACATCACTGAGTGGAGTACCTTGTTGGTCGCGCGGCGGATGCTCTCCGAGACCGACTGCTCCGAGATACCGAGTTCCGCCCCGAGTTCGCCCAGCGTCGTGCCACGCGGCACCTCGAAGTAGCCCGATTCGACGGCCAGGACCAGCGCCCGCCGCTGTGAGTCGGTCAGGTCGAACATATACCCGCCGTCGTACTCCTCCGCGAGCGTGTACACGCGGTCCAGCTGGAACACGATGTCGTGGTCCGTACAGAAGTTGTGGAAGTCCGTGAGCCCGCTGTGGTCGTCGAACCGGATACGGAAGAACCACTCGACGTTGCCTCTGGCCTCCAGAATCGTGGCGTTCGTCTCCGCCATGCCGTAGATGAGACTCTCCACGTCCTCGGCCCATTCGACGCGGTAGAGGGCGCTTTCCCCGATGCGGTCGAGCGAGCGCAGTGCTTGGACGTACGTACTCGACTCGACAGCGACTTCGAACTCGTCGAACGCCCCGCCGTGGACCCAGATGTACGGCATCACCCGCCCCGAGGCGGGCACCACCCGCTCCATCTCCACGTGCGTGTTGTCGCCCCTCGCCAGCACCTTCCCGAGAATGAACTCGTCCGAGTCGATTGTGAACTCGGCCACGACAGTCATAGCGTCGCTACTCTCCGGTAGGTAATCAATATAGAGTACGACCACCCGCGGCATGCCCCCGTCGGACTGGTAGGAGCCGGGTACCGCGTCGGCTACTGCCGAGCGGTAGACACGGCCCCGCGGTCAGGAACAAGGCCTATCTACGTTCCTGTGTTAGAGGCGCGCATGCACGTGCTGGGAATCGTCGGCCACTCCGAGTCGGGGAAGACCACGCTGGTAGAGCGGCTGACACAGCGGCTCTCCGAGACCGGACGTGTCGCGACGGTGAAACACTGTACGCACCCGCCGGATGTCGACACGGACGGGAAGGACACGGCTCGTCACCGCGACGCCGGGGCGGCCGAAACGGTCGCACTCACTGACGACGGCGAGTGGTACGCGACGGGGCGGTCGCAGACCCTCGATGAGGCGTTGGACGCCCTTGCGCCCGACTACGACTACGCACTCGTCGAGGGGTACTCGGACGCGGCGGTACCGAAGGTGGTCCTCGGCGACCGCGAGGCCGCCGACCCCGTCCTCCACCGCGCGCCCCACGGCGCGGACGCTGACCTCGACGACATCGTCACGGCGCTGGAGGAACGGGACCCATACATCACGCTGGAAACACTCGTCGCGGATGTCAAGCGGGACCCAGACGAAGTTTACTCTGGCGCGATTGCGACCTTCACCGGGCGCGTCCGCGCACAGGAGGGGCCGGAGGACCCGCCGACGGAACTGCTAGAGTTCGAGCGCTACGACGAGGTCGCCGCCGAGAAGATGGCCGCGCTCCGGCGGGACCTCGAAGAACGCGACGGCGTCTATGCGGTCCGTTTACACCACAAGACCGGCGTGGTCGAGGCCGGCGAGGACATCGTCTTCGTCGTCATCCTGGCCGGCCACCGCGGCGAGGCGTTCCGTGCAGTCGAGGACGGCATCAACCGCCTCAAGGAGGAAGTGCCGCTGTTCAAGAAGGAAGTCACCGTCGACGAGGAGTTCTGGGCCCACGAGCGGTAAGTCGGCGTTCTTTTCGCGTTGCCGGCCCGCTACCGCCACGGCGTCGCCCGGAGCGCGTGGACCACCAGCAGCGTTCCGAGCGCGACGCCCAGCAGGACGACCGCCACCGGCAGCGCCGCGTCCAACCCGTCCGAAATAAACGAGGCCCATATCTGGACGGGGAGCGTCCGCGGGTAGTACGCCAGCATCATCGTCGCGCCGAACTCGCCCATCGCGCGGGCAAACGTCAGGACGAGGCCGGCGAGTAGCCCGGGCTTTGCGAGTGGGACCGTCACCGAGCGCATCGTCCCAACCCAGTCGCGCCCGAGTGACCGTGAGGCTTCTTCGAGCCGGTCATCAATGCCATCGAAGGCGGCTTTGGCAGTGACGACGAAAAACGGCGACGCGACGAACGTTTGGGCGGCGATGACGCCAAGTAGCGACCGCGTCACCGTCAGGTCGGTGAGACCGCCGAGTCCGTTCGGGCCGACGACTGTCAACAGCAACATCCCGCTGACGACTGGCGGGAGGACGAGCGGGAGGACGACGGCACCCATCGCGACGGTCGCCAGCACACTCGTGGTCCGCGAGAGCCAGTAGGCCAGTGGCAGGCCGAACACGACAGCGATGACTGTACTGCCGAGTGCGGCAACGAGAGACGTGACTGCGGCGTTGATGACGTACGTCTCTGTCAGACTCGTCAGCAGCGCCGTCGGGGAGTACGTGAGAACGAGCACGAGCACTGGAACGACGAAATACAGGAGCAGCACCGCTCCCAGAACGGGAACGAGCTCGCGCACGCCGACCGTATGGCCGGCTCTGGTCTCACCGCGTGACAGTGCTCGGGACATCTCCCACCAGTCGAGGATACGCCTGACGGACGGTAAATCCGTGTGGTGCGAGCCAGTCTCCGGACAGGACTGCCTCGAAGGCTGTACGCGCCGGTTCTGCAGCAGCACGGCGGACAGCCCCGTACTCGATAGGGCTGCCAGTGAGTATCGTGCCGTTCGGCAGTTCGTAGCTGGCGGCCTGATACTGTTCGGCCTGCGCGGGGTCACCGAGGTGTATCTCCGGCGGGAACTCTCGGAACGGGTAGTCGCGTTCGACCGCCATGCTCCGGTAGACGAAGGCGGCGTCGACGGCCCCCGTCTCGAACTGCGCGAGCAGTTGTGTCTCGGGGTACGTCTGGTCCGGCGAAAGGATAGCATTGGACAGGTCGGGCTCGTCGTAATAGTCCGCCGCGAGGGCCAGCACGAACAGCGTTCGATAGCCAAGCGGGTCGAGCGACGGGTCGGTGCGGCCGAGCGAGACGCTGTCGCGTCTAAGCGGGGCGTACCACGGCTCTGCGTCCGCGATGCGCGTCCCGTCGGTCGTTTCTGGGTTGTACGCAAGCACCATCTCGTTGCCGGCGATCACTGCGTGCCAGGCAGTGTCCATGACTCGGCTGAACAGGGTCGGGTCCGCTAGGGCGACAATAGCGGGGTCTCGTTTCCCGTCGGCAACGAGACGAGCAGCCTGTACTGATCCGCGGGCTTCGACGGCCAGCTCGATGTCTGTCTGGCCCTGGAGCGTCTCACTGGCCGCGTTCTGCAGACTCCCCGCGACCAGCACGTCCACTCGCCCTCGACCGAACGCCCCGCAGCCTGCAGTTGCGGCGATACCACTTCCCAGTGCCGCAAGCACTGCACGCCGGGTACGTCGGGCCATTATTCGGTCATTTCTTGTTCGGGTACATCTGTGTTGGGGTTGTTCCCAGTATTGACAGGGCGCCTTTCACATTTTTGACCACGGTGTTTTATAACTAAGTAGTATAACCTAGTAATCATGACGCAGATGGAAGCAGCGCAGAACGGGACCGTCACGGAGGAGATGGAGCGAGTCGCCGAACGCGAGAACGTCGACCCGGCGTTCGTCCGACAGCAAGTCGCTGACGGACAGGCGGTGATTCCCGCGAACGTCGGCCACGACGCGCTGGACCCGATGATTATCGGCCGGGAGTTTGCGACGAAAGTCAACGCAAACATCGGCAACAGCGAGGAGACAAGCGACATCGAGGGCGAACTGGAGAAGCTACACACGGCTGTCCACTACGGCGCGGACACCGTGATGGACCTCTCGACCGGGAGCAACCTTGACGAGATACGGTCGGCCAACGTCGAGCACTCGCCGGTCCCCATTGGAACAGTACCCATCTACGAGGCGGTCAAGCGCGCCAGCGACCCGGGTGAGATTACCCACGAACTGCTGCTCGATGTCATCGAGAAGCAGGCGAAACAAGGTGTCGACTACATGACCATCCACGCTGGCGTCCGGATGGAACACCTGCCGCTGACCGACGGCCGCAAAACGGGGATTGTCTCTCGCGGCGGGTCCATCCTGGCGAAGTGGATCGAGGAGAACGGCATGGAGAACCCGCTGTACACGAAATTCGAGGAGATTTGCGAGATATTCCGCGAGTACGACGTGACCTTCAGCCTCGGCGACGGGCTCCGGCCGGGCTGTCTCGCTGACGCCGGCGACGACGCACAGTTCGCCGAACTGGACACGCTCGGCGACCTCACGCGGACCGCCTGGGAACACGATGTGCAGGTGATGGTCGAGGGACCGGGCCACGTCCCGATGGACCAGATCACAGAGCAGGTCGAACGCCAGCAGAACGTCTGTGACGGCGCGCCGTTCTACGTCCTCGGCCCGCTCGTGACCGACGTTGCGCCGGGCTACGACCATATCACGAGCGCCATCGGCGCGACGGAGGCGGCCCGCGCCGGCGCGGCGATGCTCTGTTACGTAACTCCCAAAGAGCACCTCGGGCTCCCGCAGAAAGCCGATGTGCGGGACGGACTCGCGGCTTATCGCATCGCCGCTCACGCCGCCGACGTGGCAAACGGCCGCGAGGGCGCACAGGACTGGGACGACGCGCTCTCGGAGGCCCGCTACGCCTTTGACTGGCGCGAACAGTTCGAGTTAGCGCTAGATCCCGACCGCGCCCGCGAGTACCACGACCAGACGCTCCCCGGTGACAACTACAAGGAGGCGCGTTTCTGCTCGATGTGTGGCGCGGAGTTCTGTTCGATGCGCATCGACCAGGACGCGCGGTCCGGCGGCGAGATGGAGTCGCTAGACGCCGACGACCGGACGACTCTCGAAGACACGTCAGCGGCAGCGGTAAACCGACCGCCCGTCGGTACCCACGACGAGGCGGATATTCCCGGCTCTGACGCCGACACCGGCTCTGATACCGGCGAGCATGCCGACGATTAGCACGGCGATAGTTCTTTATAATCGGTGTTCGTTTGTTGAAATGATGCAAAAGAAAGTCATCGCCCTCGTCGCGGTCGCGGCGCTTGCCCTCGTGTACGTTGTCAAGCGGTAAGGCTGCCTAACTCGGCTGTATCGCCCTCTAAACCTACTGTCGGCCGCCCTGCCCACTGGTCCCCAACGGCGTCGTATGAGGGGGCCCGACGGTCGGCAGTATTCTCTCAGTTGTTTCGTCGGCAGTGCCGTCGCTTTCCGAACCCTTACCCGGTGAACCGCCGTACCAGCGTGTATGTACGGCGTCGTCACCCGTAACGAGGAGGAGACGGAGTGGTCCGAGTTCGACCGGGCGTTCTACGAGGTCAAGGACGTGACCGGCCGCGCTGTCGAACCGATTGCGGGCGCGGTCAACATGGTGTCCTGTTTTGGCGACAACGCGGTCGAGAGCGAGGAGGACCTGCTCGCGTTCGACGACGAAGGAACGCCGGCGACACGGAATCAGCCCTACTTCGACTGGACGTACGTCTGTCCGACCCACGACCGCTACCGCGAGGGACTGCTCGACATCATCGAGGAGGCGGCAACTGTCAACGAGGATGTCCGCCTCGACGATGTGGGCTTCCCCCGGGACGAGTACTGCCACTGCGACCGGTGCGAGCGGCGCTTCGCCGAGAGCGACTTTGATGACTGGTCGGCCTGGCGCACGAACGTCATCACGGAGTTCGTTGCCGAGGCCCGCAAGCGCGTACCCGGTGAGATGTACCTCACGCTGTATCCGGACCCCTATCCCGGCCATCTCGAAGCCCGCTCCGGCGTTGCTGTCGACGACATCGCCGAGCACGTCGACGAGTTCGTCGTCCCCATCTACGACATGGCGTACTCGACGACTTACTGGCTGGAGATTCTCGCGAAAGGCTGGCAGGACCGCCTCTCAACTCCGTTCAGCATCGAGCTATACGCCGTCGACGTGGACGTTGACGACCTCTCGAAGGCTGTCGAGGTGGCTGACGAGTACGCCGAGAGCGTGCTGTTCGGGTACGACGCCAGCAATGCCCGCGCGACCATCCGGCGGATGAACGCCGATGCCCGCGAGGGACAGTCTTTCGGGCCGGAGTAGCGGGTTCAATCTCGACGGATTACGCCCCGTCGCCGAACCGCTGTCCGCGCCACTGCAGAATCTCCTCGCGGTCGCGCGTGTCGGCCGGCAGTTCGTCGAACCACCGGGCCTCACTGATTTCGTGGTCCGGGTCGTCGACGGCGATGCTGGTTGTCTCCGCTCTCGCCTCGTACACCGGTAGGACGCCCCAGGCCATGTTGCCGTCACAGTAGAACTCGACTCGTCCGAGCATCGCCAGTCCCTCAATTGTCGCTTCAATGCCGCTCTCCTCGTTTAATTCCCGCAGTGCAGCCTCCTGAAACGATTCGCTGGCGTCGAGTTCACCGCCGGGCAGAACCCACATGTCGACACCCTCGTGGCGGACAAGCAGTAGTTCGCCAGTGGGTCGGTAGGTGAGCGCGTGCGCGCCGTAGGGCGCACCGTGGTCCCGGGCGACGGTGGCCACGTCTCGAAACCGGTTCCGCGGGACGTTCCGATGGCGCGTGAACTCGACGAAATCCGTGTAGCGCTTCCGGAGGTCGTGATACGTCTGCTCGGCCGTTTGACAGGCTCCGTCGGAGAGGTACCACAGGTCGTCGACGCTCGTCATCTGTGTCCTATCTGTGTCTGACACCTCGACGAAACAACCGTCTCGATGGGGGAAGGCGGTGGGCTGACCATGTCGATTGATAGTTTAGAGAGTCCCATAACAGTTGTTGTGACAGATGGGCTGTCGTGGCTTCTCCCGGGCGATTCCGCCGCTGTATCCAATGCGCTGCTATCAATAAATAGACATATTATTGCGGATACATGTTGGGCTGACTCAGCCGAAGCGAAACACGGGAAGCGGTCCGAACAATGATAGCCACGCTCCCGTGTAGCAGGAACTCTTTAGCTGTTGTGACGACCTGACGGGTCGTTCTACCCACTCGATCTGTACGCCTTTGCGTTCCGTCAATCACGGAACGCACGCCAATGTGGAACTCCTGTCCACTTAATTCTATTTATCTAAGTAAATATTTAGACTGGTCTAATCTCGCCCATTTCGTAACGGAAGCGATAGAACCCAATCGAGGCGGTCGTCTCTTGTGGCCACACCGCCTACCCTACGTCCGACAGAGTTTTGTCGCCGTCCCGATTGGTTCAAACAGGACGTATCACGGTACACTTCCGACCACGTCCGCGGCTGAGTCGAGCAAACCCGAATCAGTCCCTTTTTGACGAGCCACCGAGTACCGCACGGTATGGCATTCGAAGAGGACGACAGCGTTATTCTCCACGACGAGCACAGCGACTACGACGGCGAGGAAGGCACTATCACGCAGGTCGTCGAGACGATGTTCGGCGACGCCAACTACACGGTTTCCTTCGAGGACGGGCAGGAGCAGGGCGTCCCCGAAGACAACCTCGAAGCCGCTGAGGACGAGTAGGGCCTCGATGTCGTCGGTTCCGTTCCACTACGTCGACCTTCGGACCTTTTGCTACGCGACGGAGGACGACAAACGTGTCGAGCAAGCGCTCCGAACGTTCCTGCCTGAGGACTACCCTATCGAGCGCGCACAGAGCGAGGGACACTACGGCGACCGTATCATCGTCCTCTCGGCTCGCGTCGAGAACGCCGACGATATCCGGCATGTGCTCACGCAGGTCGCGTCAGCGCCGGACATCGACGCGGTGCGTGCGGAACTGGACGACCGGGTCGACGACAACTGTTCGTTTTTCGTCACCTTCGATAAACAGGCCGCGTTCGGTGGCGACGTCGAGCGTGGCGACGGCATCACGCTCCGGGCGAAAGTCGAGGCTTACCCCGCAAAGCGGGAGAAAGCCGTCGCTAACGCCCGCGAACTCTTAGAGGAGTTGTGATGTACGAGGCCGTCTACGCCCACCCTGACGGTGACAGTACCGTCGCCCGGCACGCGCTGACGGCCGCCGATTCGGGCTACGACGGTATCGTCGTCAGGAACCACGGCGACAAGCCAGCCGAGTACGAGGCTGACGCTATCAGTGACGCGTGCGGCGTCGATGTCGCGGCCGGGGTCGAAGTCCGGGCGGACGACCCCTCACGAGCGAGTGGGTTCGTCGGGAACTACCGAAGCGACCGGACGGTCGTCGTCGTCCACGGCGGCAACCGCCGCATCAATCGGTTCGCTGTCGAGCAACCGACCGTCGACGTGCTTGCCCACCCGATGCGAGAGGACGGCGACTTCAACCACGTTTTGGCGAACGCGGCGGCCGACAACGGCGTCCGCGTCGAGTTCGACTTCGGCCCGGTGCTCCGGGCCTCCGGCGGCACTCGCGTCCGGGCTATCAAGGAACTCCGGAAGCTCAGGGAACTGGTCGAGGACGCCGGCGCACCTTTCGTCGTCTCGGCGTCGCCGAGCAACCATCTCCAGATTCGCGCACCGCGGGACCTCATCGCGGTCGGGGAGACCATCGGCTTCGACGCCGACACCGTCCGCGAGGGACTGGCGGAGTGGGGCCGAGTCGCGGAGCGCAACCGCGGGCGCCAGAGCGACGCCGTCATCGAGCCGGGCGTTCGGATGGCAGACGACGCAAACGATGCCGACGGTGGCGAGCAGTAGCTCTGCTACCGCCACCCTGACTGGTCAGCACACCGCACCGCTCATTGTGCTTCGTTCCAACGCTTGTGTATGAAACACCTCCCGAAACACCTCCGGCCCCGGTGGCGGTATCTCGCCGTTGCCATCGAGACCTGGCCGGATGCCGCCTTGGACCGCCGGGCGTTCCAGCGCGAGGTGTGGTACGCCGCCCAGAACCTGCTGGGCGACACCGGCAGCGCCGAGACGGATATGACCGTTCTCCAGTTCCACGACTACGACGGCACGGCCGAGGCCATCGTCCGGACCAGACGCGGCCAGACGGACCCGGCACGGGCCGCACTGACCTGCCTGAACACCGTCGACGACCACGAGGTTCGGGTCCGCATCCGGGGGATTAGCGGCACCGTCCGCGCCTGTGAAGAAAAGTATATACGCGGGCCGCCGGAAGCCACTGAACAGAGACACGTCGTGTTCGAGAACGCAGACCGGAGCGCTACCGTTCGGCCGCCACGCTACGACGTCGAAACGGCCTCCGATGGCGCGTTCGTCGGCGCGACAGCACTCGATTTCCGATAACTATGCAGGGACAAAACCAACAGCAGGCCTACGACCGCGGGATTACTATCTTCTCCCCGGACGGACGCCTCTACCAGGTCGAGTACGCCCGCGAAGCGGTCAAACGCGGCACAGCAAGCATCGGCGTCAGAACGAGCGACGGCGTCGTTCTCGCCGTGGACAAGCGCATCCGGTCGCCGCTGATGGAGCGCTCCTCGGTCGAGAAAATCCACAAGGCCGACGACCATATCGGCATCGCCTCGGCCGGCCACGTCGCCGACGCCCGACAGCTCATCGACTTCGCCCGCCGACAGGCGCAGGTGAACCAGCTGCGCTACGGCGAGCCGGTCGGCGTCGAAACCCTCACCAAGGAAATCACCGACTACATCCAGCAGTACACGCAGGTCGGCGGCGCGCGCCCGTTCGGTGTCGCGCTCATCATCGGCGGCATCGTCAACGGCGAGCCCCGCCTGTTCGAGACCGACCCCTCTGGCACACCCTACGAGTGGAAGGCCCTCGCCGTCGGGGCCGACCGCGGCGACATCCGGGACTACCTCGAAGAGCACTACGACGAAGGGATGGACCTCGATGAGGGCGTCGACCTCGCACTGGCCGCGCTCGCGTCGGTCAATGACGACGAACTCACGCCGGAAGGCATCGGCGTCGCCACGGTTGACGTCGAAACGGAGACGTTCGGCCAGCTGACCGACGAGGAGAAGGAGACCCATCTCGCGGAGGCCGACTTGCTCGACACTGGCGACGACGAGGACGACGAAGACACCGAAGAAGAGTAACGCTTCCGACAGCCTTCGGGGCGGCTCGGCTCTTTTCTGTCCGACCACGCAGTAAGGCCTTTAAGTGGTCCACTGCTACCGATGGGTATGATATCGCTTGACGAGGCGGTGACGGCGCGCCTCGAATCCCACGGCCAGCGGTTCGAGGTACTGGTGGAACCGGACGCTGCGCTAGCGATAAAACGCGATGACTTCGACGGTGACCTCGAAGACGTTATCGCCGCGGAGGACGTGTTCGAGGACGCCTCTCGGGGTGACCGACCGCCCGAGAACATGCTCGAAGAGGTGTTCGACACCACGGACCCGATGGCCATCATCCCCGAGGTCATCAAGCGAGGGGAGATTCAGATCACGGCCGACCAGCGCCGCGAGATGCAGGAGCAAAAGCACAAACAGCTCATCCAGCGCATCACGCGCAACGCGGTCAACCCCCAGATGGACGACGCGCCACACCCGCCGGAACGTATCGAGTCGGCCCTCGAAGAGACCGACTTCAGGGTCGACCCGATGGAGCCCGTCGAGGCACAGGTTGACGACGCCCTCGATGCACTCCGGCCGGTCATTCCGATCCGGTTCGACGAGGTCACCGTCGCGGTGCAGGTCCCCGCAGACTACGCCGGGAGCGCACAGGCACAGATCCGGCAGTTCGGCGACCTCGAACGCGAGGAGTGGCAGTCAGACGGCTCGTGGGTTGGCGTGCTGACGTTCCCGGCCGGTCTCCAGAACGACTTCTACGACGTGGTAAACGAACACACAAGCGGCGAGGCGGAGACCCGAATCATCAAAGACGAAGACGACATCAGTACGCGCTAACGCCGCGGCGTCGCGTTACCCTTTCTTGAAGCCGACGAGAAAGCCGGCCGTGAAACCAGCGCTGACCGGCAGGGCCGAGAGCAGCGACGTGACCCAAGACGGCGGTTGTGTCGCTGCCGCGTTCCCGGCAGTCCCAGTCGCGTTCTGTGCGGCTCCGCCTATCGCGTTCCAGTTCACTTCGAGGATTCCGCGTGTCTCGAGGAACTTGAACAGCGCCAGTTCGATGCCGACGATGACGGCAATGAGCTTTGCGACCTTCTTGGCAGCGAACCCGATGATTCCGCCGATAAGGCCGCCGCCACCGAATTCGAGGCCCATCTGCTGGAGGCCCAACCCATCTAGTTGGAGTACGAACTCACCCATACCGCGTACCTGACCGTCTGCTTTTAAATCCTTTGTGCTCGCCTCTGTCTCTGCTTATATCCGAGTGTGTCAGAAAGAAATAGTTTTTCTGCTGCCTGGGTTACCCGAAGAGTTCAGGGAATTATTTTCGACACGGTACTATTTCTTTACTCATATCCAAAGATTTGTATCCGAGGGACGAATCCTTCTTACTGTTAAGATGGCAGAAACACCGAATTCCGATATGAGCGGTGCCGCAGGCGGACGTTCGAAGCGACCGAAATCTAACCAGGATTGGTGGCCAAACAAGCTCAATCTGGAGATCCTCGACCAGAACGCTCGGGACGTCGGCCCGATGGAAGACGACTTTGATTACGCCGAGGAGTTCCAGAAGCTCGACCTCGAAGCGGTGAAGTCGGATCTCGAAGAGCTGATGACCTCCTCACAGGACTGGTGGCCGGCTGACTACGGTCACTACGGCCCGCTGTTCATCCGGATGGCCTGGCACAGCGCGGGGACGTACCGGACTGCCGACGGTCGCGGCGGCGCGGCTGGCGGTCGACAGCGCTTTGCACCTATCAACAGCTGGCCGGACAACGCGAACCTCGACAAGGCACGGCGGCTGCTCCTCCCAATCAAGCAAAAATACGGCAAAAAGATCTCGTGGGCTGACCTGATGATTCTCGCAGGGAACGTCGCCATCGAGTCGATGGGATTCAAGACGTTCGGCTACGCTGGCGGCCGCGAAGACGCCTTCGAGGAGGACAAGGCTGTCAACTGGGGGCCAGAAGACGAGATGGAAACCCAGGAGCGCTTCGACGAGCCCGGTGAAATCGAGGAAGGGCTCGGCGCATCCGTGATGGGCCTCATCTACGTGAATCCGGAAGGGCCAAACGGTAACCCGGACCCGGAAGCGTCGGCGAAGAACATCCGCCAGACGTTCGACCGGATGGCGATGAACGACAAGGAGACAGCCGCACTCATCGCCGGTGGACACACGTTCGGCAAAGTCCACGGTGCTGACGATCCCGAAGAGAATCTCGGTCCCGAACCCGAAGCAGCCCCCATCGAGCAACAGGGTCTTGGCTGGCAAAACGAGAACGGGAACAGCAAGGGCGGCGAGATGATCACGAGCGGTATCGAAGGGCCGTGGACCCAGTCGCCGACCGAGTGGGATATGGGATACATCAACAACCTGCTCGACTACGAGTGGGAGCCGGAGAAGGGCCCCGGCGGCGCGTGGCAGTGGGCTCCGAAGAGCGAGGAGCTGAAAAACAGCGTCCCGGACGCCCACGACCCGGACGAGAAGCAGACGCCGATGATGCTCACGACGGACATCGCCCTGAAGCGAGATCCGGATTACCGGGAGATCATGGAAACCTTTCAGGAAAACCCGATGGAGTTCGGGATGAACTTCGCGAAGGCCTGGTACAAGCTTACCCACCGCGACATGGGCCCGCCCGAGCGGTTCCTCGGACCGGAGGTTCCGGACGAGGAGATGATCTGGCAGGACCCGCTCCCGGACGCCGACTACGACCTCATCGGTGACGAAGAGGTCGCCGAGCTCAAAGCAGAAATCCTCGACTCGGACCTCTCTATCTCCCAGCTCGTCAAGACCGCGTGGGCATCGGCGTCGACCTACCGCGACAGCGACAAGCGCGGCGGGGCCAACGGCGCGCGAATCCGCCTCGAACCCCAGAAGAACTGGGAAGTCAACGAGCCCGAACAGTTGGAGACGGTCCTCACCACGCTCGAAGGCATCCAAGAGGAATTCAACGGCGCTCGGGACGACGACACGCGTGTCTCGCTGGCCGACCTCATCGTCCTCGGTGGCAACGCGGCCGTCGAGCAGGCGGCAGCCGACGCCGGCTACAACGTCGAGGTTCCGTTCGAACCCGGGCGAGTGGATGCCGGGCCGGAACACACCGATGCCGCCTCCTTCGACGCTCTCAAACCGACGGTCGACGGGGCTCGAAACTACATCCAGGACGACATCACGCGACCGGCCGAAGAAGTGATGGTCGACAACGCGGACCTGCTGAACCTCACGGCGTCGGAACTGACGGCTCTGATCGGCGGGATGCGCTCCATCGGTGCGAACCACGGGGACACCGACCTCGGCGTCCTCACCAACGAGCCGGGGACGCTGACCAACGACTTCTTCGTGAACCTGCTCGACATGGGCACGGAGTGGGAGCCGGCAGCGGACTCCGAACATGTCTACAAGGGTCTCGACCGCGACACTGGCGAGGTCAAGTGGGAAGCTACACGCATTGACCTCATCTTCGGCTCGAATGACCGACTGCGAGCCATCTCGGAAGTTTACGGCTCTGCCGACGCGGAGGAGAAGCTCGTCCATGACTTCGTGGACACGTGGAGCAAGGTCATGAAGCTCGACCGCTTCGACCTCGAATAGGCCAGCGCAACGCCACTGCCGTGGTGGCTATCGCGAGCCGGGGGCTCCCATCTCAGCTACCGGTCGCTATTCACCCACGGAATCTGCCGTGTTACTGCCGAACTGCCGGCTCACTGGATGTTGCCGTGAACCGCCCGGGGGGTTAAATAATCGGACACCGTATCTTCACGACGAGTGACGGCGACACACACCACCGAACGAGCGGTCATCGCGAAACGCGTCGACAGTGGTACCGCTGATACGACGGAAATCCGGGACCTTGCCCGGGCGGCCGGGTACGATGTCGTCGGCGAGGTCACACAGACCAGAACGGAGGACCCGGCGTACCACCTCGGCGAGGGGAAAGTAACGCGGCTGAGCAACGTAGTCGCCCGCGAAGGGGCTGCCGTCGTCATCTTCGACAACCAGCTCGGGCCGTACCAGACATACAATATCGGGAACGAACTCCCCGAGCGGGTGCGTGTCATCGACCGCTTCCGGCTTATTCTCGAAATCTTCGGCCAGCGGGCCCAGACGCGGAAAGCACAGCTGCAGGTCGAACTCGCGGAGCTTCGGTACGAACTTCCGCGTGCCGAGGCCAAGGCCAGCCTCGCCAAACGCGACGAGCGTCCGGGATTTATGGGTCTCGGCGAGTACGACGAGTCCCGCGAAGAGGACATCAAAAAGCAGATCGCCAACATCCGGGATGAACTGGAATCCATCGAGGAGACCGAGCGACATCGCCGGGAACAGCGTCGGGAGTCCGGCTTCGACCTCGTCGCGCTGGCCGGCTACACCAATGCCGGGAAGTCGACGCTCCTGCGCCGCCTTGCCGACGACCTCGATGTCGACGAAAACGACGACCTCCACCCCGACCTCGACACGACGGCCGAGAGCGAAGACCGGCTGTTCACAACGCTCGGGACGACCACTCGCCGCGCCGAGGTCGGGAAGCGCGAGGTGCTGGTCACCGACACGGTGGGGTTCATTCAGGACCTCCCGCACTGGCTCGTCGAGTCGTTCAAGTCGACGCTGGGGTCGGTGTACCACGCTGACCTCGTCTTGCTTGTCGTCGACGTCTCGGAGTCTGTCGAGGAAATCCGGGAGAAACTGGTGACGAGCCACGATACGCTGTACGAGCGCAACGAGGCTCCCATCGTCACGGTCCTCAACAAGACCGACACGGTCGACGACGAAGAGGTCCGCCGCAAGAAGGACGCCCTTTCCTCGCTGGCCCCGAACCCCGTCGCCGTCAGCGCCAAACAGGGGCTCAACATCGATGACCTGGCCGAGCGCATCGACCACGAACTGCCGGACTACGAGCGCGAGCGGCTCGTCCTCCCGATGACCGACGACACGATGAGCCTCGTCTCGTGGATTCACGACCACGCCAGCGTCGAGACAGTCGATTACGGCGACCAGGTGGTCATCGAGTTCGAGGCGCGGCCGGCGATCATCGAGCAATCGCGGGCAAAAGCGGGGGAACTGGTCGGTGCGTCGGCCTGACTGCGGACGCTACGCTTCTGCTTCTTGCTGCCACAGTACGCTCGGTATCTCGTCTAGCAGGTCCGTTGCGACCAGCCCGTAGCCACGGTCGTCGACGACCCGGTCACCGACGCTGCCGACAGTGTAGGCAGCGATAGCGGCCGCATCAAGTGGGTCCTGACCGCAGGCGAGTGCGCCCGTCACACCCGCAAGCACGTCGCCGGTTCCGCCGACCGTCATCCCCGGATTGCCCGTCCGGCCGACGCGGGTCCGCTCGCCGTTGGAGACGATGTCGTACGGACCTTTGACCAGCAGCGTGTGTCCGATTTCCGCTGCGAAAGACTCCACGAGGTCTGCCCGTTCCCGCCAGTCCTCGGCTGTTTCACCCCCCATCCCGAGAAGTTCGCCCTGGTGGGGCGTGCAGATGAGTTCTGCGTCCGTCTCGACGTCCGGGACCACTGACAGCGCGTCGGCGTCGACGACGGCCGTTCCCTCGAACCCGGACAGCAGGTCCGCGACAGCATCCAGCGTCGCGTCGGTGTCTCCGAGCCCTGGCCCGAGAATCAGCGTGTCGTGGTCCGCCGCCAGCTCAGCAAGGTGGTCGACGTGCGGCGGCGCGAGGTGGTCCCCGTCGAACGGCCGCACGATGAGGTTCTCGCTGTAGGACTGGATTTCGCGCGCGACGACAGCGGGGCAGGCGACCCGGACGAGGTCGGCCCCGCCTCTGAGCGCGGCCTGTGCGCTGAGTGCCGGTGCACCGGTGTACGGGCCGCCGCCGACGACCAGCACCTCGCCGTTGTCGCCCTTGTGGCTCGCGGGGTCCCGTTCGAGGCGAGAGAGGTCGCCCCGCTCGACGAACAGCTCCGCCGCCTCTGGGATGCCGATGTCGGCGACGGTGACCGGCACGTCGAGGGCGGGGAGGCCCGGCTTGGTGTCGTGGAACGTGACGACGTGGTCGGGGTCGACGGCGTTGTCGGCCAGCCGTCCCGTCTCGGCGTCGAGGCCGGACGGCACATCCACCGAAAGAACGGTCGCGTCGCTCTCGTTCATTGCCTCGGCGGCCGTCGCCGCTGGCTCCCGGAGATCGCCGGCAATACCTGTGCCAAGCATCGCGTCGATGACGATGTCGGGGGTGCCGAGGTCCAGTGCCGAGGAATCCTTGACCGACTCTGTCGGATACTCGGCGCGCTGGAGGGCGTCCCAGTTCTCCCTGGCAATCGTCGTCGAGATAGCACCCGGTCGGCCCAACAGGAGGACTCGGAGGTCGTAGTCGTCGAGAAAGCGGGCGGCGACGAGCGCGTCTCCACCGTTGTTTCCCCGTCCAGCGACGATGACGACCTGTTCGCCGGGGTCAGCGATGGTACGGATCGCCTGCGCGACGGCGTGACCGGACGACTCCATCAGCTGCTTGCGCGGGACGCCGAGCGCGGCGGCATTCTCATCAACGACACCCATTTCGGAGCCGGTGAGCATACCCGCGGGTTCGCCCGCCAGCGAAGTAACTCTACGGGACTTACCACTTGACCTCGAAGCCCTCGATGCCCTCGGGGTCCCCGTACTCGACTTCGACGTCGGTGACGTTCGCGCGTTCGCTCCCTTCGTGACAGAACTCGACCATCGCTTCCACGTCAGCTTCGGGGCCTTCGAACACCGCTTCGACGCGCCCATCGTCGAGGTTTCGGACCCACCCGTCGACGTCCCGGTCCTGTGCGCGTTCCCGCGTGGTCGCTCTGTAATAGACACCCTGAACACGACCGGAGACGAATACGTGTGCTCGCGTTTGAGCCATGGCCGAGAGTTTGCTGGCGGACTCCGTTATACTGTCGCCTTCCGCTACGCGTCTCACTCCTCGTTACTGCCCGTTCGGAGATAATGGAACAGGTACGTCTGCGTGTAGCCGGCGTACTCCCCACCCAGTGCGGCCCGGATGGCCCGCGACGTGTCAGCGTAGTTCCCCCGCTCACACTCCGGGTAATACTCCTCGATGGTCGTCCGAATCCAGGTGTCCAGTGGGACCGCTTCGAGGTAATCAAGCGAGAACAGCAACACGCAGTCCGCGACTTTGTCACCGACGCCGACAAAGCGGGTGAGCGACTCTCTGGCGTCCTCGTAGCTTAGTCCAACGGCTTCTTCCGGATGGGCTTCGCCAGTGGCGACCATCTCCGCGGTGCGCTGGACGTACGGCGCGCGATAGCCCAGTCCGAGGTCCCGGAGCCGCTCCTCTGTTGTCTCTGCCAGCGCGGACGGCGTCGGATAGGCGTTGTACGTCCGCCCGCCGAACTCGATTTCCTCGCCGAACGCGTCGCGGAGTGCCTGCTGCATACTGTGAATCCTCGCCACGCGCATCTGGGCCGAGCAGATGAACGAGATGAGGGCGCCAAACGGGGGGTCCTGAACGAGTCGCATCCCCCAGAACGTCTCATAGGCCGACTGGACCACGTCGTCGTCCGGTGCCGTCGCCCGAATCGCGTCGAGGTCGTCGTCAAGTCGAAGGAGTCGCCTGAGCGCCGTCTCAGCGTCGACTGTCGATTCCCATTCGAGCACCCCGTCTCGCTGCCGGACGCGGATGACCGCTGGTGACCCGTCTCGCTGGATTGTCGTCCAGTACCACGCGCCGCCGCCGGTTGCCCCGTCGCGCTGGTACATTTCGCCATCCTCTCGGTTCCAGAGGTAAGACTGTCCGCTCTCGACAGTTGCCTGCAAATCGATACCGCCGGCAAGCGACCCGACATCGATGACGCCCTGCTCCATTGTCCGAGTATACGGCCCCGGAGGTAATGGCGTTACGAGTTCTGTCCGCGCTGTGTTGGCACACACTCGCAACTCGGAAACCGCGGGTTGCTCGCATATCCCTGCGTTTCGTCGTCGTGATGTTTTGGAGTAGCCGTCTGTGTACCGCTTGATCGTCCGTTCCGTCTTGCTGACTCCTGATATCCGTGGCGTGTGGTACTCTCTGGGTCAGGGCTAACCTTCATTATATTGGGAAACAAACATACTACCATGAATTGCCGAGTTGTTGTCGAGGCCGCAGTCCCAGTGTACGACGTGGCATCTGCGGATGAGGCAGTTCGCATCGCCATCTCGAAGACGGGCGAGATGTTGAATCCTGACCTCAACTACGTCGAAATCAACATGGGAGACCGGCACTGTCCGCACTGCGGTGAGACACTGGAACCTGCCTTTCTCGCAGCCGACGAGAGTCTCGTCGCACTCGAACTGGAGATGACTGTGTTCAACGTCGAACGGGACGAACACGCCGCCCGGATCGCCCGCAAGGAGATCGGGCAGCGGCTGGAGAACATCCCGCTCGACGTGCTGGAAATCGAGGAGATTCCAGAGGAGTCCGACGAGACGACTGAAGACGAGTCCTCGTCCGCGGAACCGGCAGCCGAATCCGGCGACCTGCCATCGGACCAGTCCGGAGACGAATCGGACGACGTGTTACCCGAGTTCGAGGAATTAATCGACGAGTAAGTCTGGCTTCCGAGCAGCGGAGTGCGCGACACTCTCGGCGTATTGTAACTCAAGCATATCTCTGATAGCGGTTATACAGTCACTAGCCGCAGTGCTCGTCGGGTAAATCGCGTAGAAGCTACGGAGAACCGTTAGTCCGCGGCGGCAGAAACAGGCTCTTTGGTTTCGTCAGCCATCTCGGAGGCAATACCGTCAGCAATCGCAAAGACAGCGGCCTTGTGGTCTGTTTTCGACTTGTGAATCGATGTCGGCTTGACGCCAAGTTCCTCGTATTCGTCGTGGTCTACTTCTGTCCCGGATTCGGCTTCGTAGTGGTTCTGTACCTGTGCAAGCAGGCCGTGAAGGTGGATGAGCTCCTGCTTTTTCATAGTCAACCCAAGGTAACAACTCGAAGGTTATAGTACTACTCTGATGAAGGTTAACACACGGCTGTGCTAGTACTACGTAATAGTTTATGCATAATTCTTGCCACGGAGTATATTCTAGGTATTTTGCGCTAAATTTTATCATTTCTAAAATATCATGGAGGATTGGTAGCAAAATACACACTACTGTTGACGGACCGAGCCAGCCAGCTCAAACGTGTTGCAGGTGCCGACGACCGGCACCCAGAATTATGGACCGGCTACGCCTATTTTCAACATGGATAAAGCGACCCTTCCCTCGGACACCAAGATTGGTCGGGTGGCCCTGACTGTTGCTGAGTTATCACCGACTGTCGAGTTCTACCGTGCTGTTGTCGGCCTCAACGTTATAGACGCAGACGCCGACCGCGCGATACTCGGTGCGGGCGGACAGGCGCTCTTGATTCTAAATCACCGTCCAGACGCACCAGTGAGAGAGGATTCAGCGACCGGGCTGTATCACGTCGCGTTTCGCGTCCCATCGCGAGCGGCGCTGGGTGACGCACTCCAGCGTATCAACTCGGAGTGGACACTCGACGGCGCATCGGATCACGGTGTCAGCGAGGCGCTGTATCTGTCGGACCCGGCCGGGAACGGCGTCGAAATCTATCGGGACTTTCCGCGGGCGTCGTGGGAGGAGACACCGTCGGGTCACGTCGAAATGGTAACCGACCCCCTCGATACGCAGTCAGTCGCGGCCGCTGCGACCGGCGAACAGTCGATGCCCGCCGACTCCGATATCGGACACGTGCATCTGGAAGTCTCGTCAGTGGAGACGGCCCGGGCGTTCTACGCTGATGCACTCGGACTCCGCGTCAGGGCCACATACGACGGCGCGGTGTTCTTGGCGGCCGGTGACTACCATCATCATATCGGGGCCAACGTCTGGAAACGGCGATCCAAGCCCCACGCCGGGCAGGGGCTGGCATGGTTCGAAATTCGGCTCCCCGACGAAGCGACCCTTGATGCGACACAGAAGCGCCTGCGTCAGTCCGACTACGCTGTCTCCGAAACCGGTACTGGCCTCACAGTACGCGACGGCGACGACATCGAACTCCGCCTGCGAACCTGAATACGTGACAGTTAGGCCGACTGACCGATGTGCCAAGTCAAGTGTCTCCGGGCGCTATCTGGAGTATGCACTCGACACTGTGGCCGACTTGGAACGCCGGGCGACCGAGAACAGAAACTGACTGGACGGGCGTGACAGGACGCGGCCGACGGCCGGGAAGAGAGCGATGACCGGCCCTCATCAGGGGCAGCAGCTCGTGACCGCGGGCACCGCGCCGTCGCAGGCGAGTGCAGCGGCAGTGCTGGTCCACGGTCGGGGTGCGACGGCTCGAAGCATCGTCCAGATGGGGGCGGAGTTCCAGCAGGACGGACTGGCTCTCCTCGCGCCACAGGCCGCGCGAAACACCTGGTATCCCAATTCGTTTCTTTCGCCGGTTGAGCAGAACGAACCCGGTCGGACCTCGGGACTGCAGGCTATCGAGGACGCCGTCACGGAGGCCGAGGAAGCCGGGATTCCGACCGAGCACGTGCTCGTGCTGGGCTTCTCTCAAGGAGCCTGTCTCGCAAGCGAGTTCGTTGCTCGTAACCCACAACGCTACGGCGGCCTTGTGGCCCTCAGTGGCGGTCTCATCGGCGAGTCTATCGACGAGCGTGAGTACGAGGGCGACCTTGAGGAGACGCCGGTGTTTCTGGGCTGTAGCAATGTTGACCCGCACATCCCCGAAGAGCGCGTTCACGTCACGGCCTCGGTCTTCGAGCAACTCAACGGCGACGTGGAGGAACGCATCTACGAGGGAATGGGTCACGGCGTGAACGAGGACGAACTGACATACGTTTCGTCGCTGGTCGATACCCTCGTCAGTTAGGCGGCCCGACCGCTGGACCGTTCACCGAAATCTCTTGCATAAGTGGCTGAGCAGGGAGTTACCGGTCCCTCACCGCGAGACTTAGTGGTTGGGAAATGCATATATGATATGGAAATTTCCCGCCGACGGTTTCTCGCTACGGTTGGAGCCGGTGTGACGCTCGGCGGCGCAGGCTGCGCGGGAGATGACGGTGCTACTACTGGAGCCGGCTCGGCACCGGGGTCTAGTACTGGAACCAGCGCGGCGTCGACGGCAACCGATCAGAACGACAGACCAGAACCACCGACAGCGGACAGCCGCCTGCATCTGGACTTCGAAATCGGGACACTCGAAGAGAACATCGTCAGCGGCGGTGTTCGTAAAGACGGTATTCCAGCCATCGACGACCCGACGTTCGCCGACACGCCCCCGGACGGACTGGCTGCGGACGACCCGGTATTCGGTCTGGTCCGGGATGGGGAGGTGAAAGCCTATCCGCAGTATATTCTTGTCCACCACGAAATCGTGAACGACACCATTGCCGGCGACGCCGTCGCTGTGACGTACTGCCCGCTGACGGGCACCGCACAGGGGTTCGAACGTGGCCCGGTGGAGTTCGGTGTCTCCGGGCGACTGGTAAACTCAAATCTGACGATGTACGACCGGGGCACGGATAGCTGGTGGCCACAGATGCTGGCAACAGCGATTACAGGCCCGCTAACTGGCGAGTCACTGCAGGAGTTCCGGGTCACTTGGACGACGTGGGATCGCTGGTCTAGAACCTACCCGGAGACGCGAATCCTCACCGAAGACACCGGTTTCCAGCGGCGCTACGGCGTTGACCCGTACGGCCAGTACAACGAGAAGCGCGGCTACTATTCGAGTACGCGGACGCTGTTCGAGCCGCTACACGACGACAGCCGCGCACATCCGAAGGCTGTCGTCATCGGAACCCGGACCGAAACAGGGGCGCTCGCATTCGACAAGGAAACACTGCTGCGCCAGCGGGTGCTGACCGGCCGTATCGACGACACGCTGTACGTCGCTGTCGCGGATACTGCCCTCGCAACCGGGTACGTGTACGCGAACCCGGAATCGCTGTCAGTTACGGCGTCGGACGACGGCTACACGATTGACGGGACGGCGTATGATGCCGATTCGCTCCCGCTGGACCGCACGCTGTCCTTCGACGCGATGTGGTTCGCCTGGGCCGGTTTCTATCCGGAGAGTGCGTATGTCAACTGACAATCCGACCGACTGGGCTGGTGTGGCTGCCAGCATCCAACGCTTGTTTCGGAACACCGTGGTTGCGGTCAGCGGAGCGCTTAGCCGCCGTGACGGACAAGTGGGTCTGGCTGTGTCTGGACTGACGTACTTCCTGCTGTACCTCGCTGGTCTCAGACACCTCGGTCTCGGCCCCGCCGGCTACGAGGTGTCTGTCGTCAGTAACCCGTTTACCCGTACGTTCCGACAGGTCGGCCCGTTCCAGTGGGAACCGATTGCACTAGTGGTCGTCGGCCCGGTCGAACTGCTTGTCGCCCCGCTGAATATGCTTCTTGGGGCAGTCCTGGCATTGCTGGTCGGACTCAACCTCGCTGTCTCCGTCGTCGCGTGGCGCGGTCCAGCGGCCTGCCGTCTCGGCCCGGGTGCAGGGGCTGTGTCGGGACTCCCGGGACTGCTCTCTGGGTTCGCCTGCTGTGGGCCCACTATCCTGCTCGTTATCGGCGTGCAGGCAAGCGCTGGGCTGCTCTCACTGTTCCAGTGGCTCCTCCCGCTCACTGTCGTGGCGCTGTTCGGAACCCTTCTCTGGGTGGGGAGTCGAGTTGAGACAGCGTGACGGGCACCGTAGATAGTTCCTACCGCCGCAGAGCAGATAGTAGCAACAGGCTACCGAATCGGACGGTGCGTGAAACTTTTTTCCTCGATTTGAGGGAAACATATAATTACTCCGTACGACCCATCTACCAGTATGACCGCTACTGTCGTGAGCGAGGTCAACCGACCCTACGTGCCGACGGGCGGGGCGAAACTGACCGCTGAAATCGAAGTTGAGCCCGGACGGTTGGAGGAACCACCCACGCGACAGATCGCCCTCTGTATCGACGCCAGTGGGTCGATGGCCGGCGACGACATCGAGCAGGCACGCGCCGGCGCTGAATGGGTGTTCGGGCTTCTCGACGAAGACGACTACGTCTCGATCATCGCCTTCGACAATGAGGTCACGACGGTGCTTGCGCCGACGCGGTGGGGAACTATTTCGCGCGAAACGGCAGTGGACGCGGTCGCCGACATTTCCGCTGGCGGGGGCACTGATATGTACAGCGGCCTGCTGGAAGCGAAGGCGTCCCTGCAGGATTTACCGACCGACGACAACACGGCCCGGCGGGTCCTGCTCCTCTCTGACGGGAAGGACAACTCCCACGACCCGGAAGCGTTCGGGACGCTAGCACGCGAAATCGACACTGAGGGCATCAGAATCAAGGCGGCCGGCATCGGGAGCGACTACCGCGAGGAGACGATTCGGACGCTTGGGACCGTTGCTCGCGGCGAGTGGACACATCTGGACGCCGCCGGTGACATCGAGTCGTTCTTTGGCGACGCAGTTGAAGAGGCCGGGACCGTTGTTGCTCCTGACGCCCGTCTCGAACTCGACGTGGCTGACGGTGTCGAAGTGAGCGAGGTGTACCGTTCGCTCCCACAGACGCAGTCCGTGAACCCCGACTGGGAGGACAACACGGCGGTCGTGCCGCTGCCCGACCTGCTTGAGCGGGAAACCCAGCGGGTCGTACTGAAAATACACGCCCCGGCCAATGACCCGCAAAACGCCGTGACTCTGGCGGATGTCACGCTGCACGCCGGCGGTGAGACGACGCGGGAATCAATCACCGTCGACTACACCGACGACGAGTCGAAACTTGCCGAGCACAACGAACAGGTCGACGTGGACCACCGCCAGACTGTAATCAAGACGGAACTCGGCAAGGGCAACGTCGCCGAAGCCCAGACGCAACTGGAGCGGATGACGCGCATCCACGGTGAGGACGCCGAAGCCGTCCAGACAGCCGAGCGGGAGACGCGCATCGTGATGGAAGGCGGGCGCAAAGAGCAGAACAAAGCGACGAAAATCGTCACTGACGAAGGTATCCAGAAGTGACTGTCCGGATCTGTGTTGTCAGCATGGCCGCCACTGGCCGGAGAAACAGGTGATTCATGAACTGGGAACCTGAGAGCGGTGATGTCATTGCCGGCCAGTACGAACTTAAGGAGTTCCTCGGCAAGGGGGGGTTCGCAAAGGCGTTCCGCGCCAGAGACATCGACAGCGGCGAGTCGGTCGCCGTGAAATACCCCAACTACACCGAATCCCAGAACGACCCCGACATCATCGAGGAATACTTCAAAAAGGAGGTCGGCTCGCTGGAACGCATTCGTCGGGCCGGCGGCCACGAGAACGTGATGGACTACTACGACCAAGTCACGGAGCGTGACGTTCCGTTCCTGGTCGTTCAGCTAATCGTCGACGGGATCGAACTTGACGAGGTCATCGACCAGCACGGCCCGATTGACGACAGCGAACAGGTCCGTCAGATCGGCATCGACCTCTGTGATGCGATGGGATTTCTGCACGAGAACGAAATCGTCTACCGGGACCTGAAACCGGAGAACGTGATGCTTACGCCCGACATCACGCCCACGCTGATCGATTTCAATACGGCGACGGGCTTCGATGCTACAGAGGATCCGTCCTCCGGGAACACCGGGACGACGATTCTGGGGCCGTTCAAGCCCCGGGAAGTTGCCGAGGCCAGCCGAACCGACGTTCGGCAAGGTCCCTGGTCGGACGTGTATTCGATCGGAAAGATACTCCTGTTCCTCCTGAAAGGGAGCGTCCCGAAAAAAGACGGGGTGAACCCGCAGGCCTTCGGGGCTGACTGCGACGATTATCTGGCTGAAATCGTCGAACGGGCCACGCAGTCACATTACCGCGACCGATACCGGAACGCGACGGTCCTCAAGGAGGTGCTTGAACGGCGCGATCCGACGCCGCCCGCGACAGCGTCGGTGACGTACATCCAGGCGGACAGGCAGTTCACCGTTGAACCGGGCGACACTATCGGGCGACAGGGCGCGAGCGGTCCCCCGGCATCGATAACAATCGAAGATCCGCAGGGAGAGTACATCTCCTCGGTGCAGGTACAGTTCGATATCGAGGACGGCGAGTGGGCCCTCCACGACCGGAGCCTCAACGGGACATTCGTCCAGAAAGGGGCTGGCTGGCAGCGAGTCCTCTCCGAACCCGGACGCAACCGCCTGCGTTCCGAAGGCGAGGACCCGACCGACAGACACGGCGACGTGCCCCCCGAATCGGTGACACTCAGTGACGGCGATCTGGTGTCGCTGGTCCATCCGACCTACGGGGTCACGTTCGAGTTCCACCCGGAGGAGTCATGAGATACAGTACGAACTATGACATCGGCGACAGGAAGCGAGGACAGGGCATCAACGAGGACAGCGTCTCTTTGACGGTGTTTGAGGAGGGCCATCGAGACGGCTACCGCGGGCAAGACAGACCACAGTCGAAGGAGCCGGTCACAGCAGGCGGCGACGAGACGGCGGATGTGACAGGCGAGACAGCCGGTACTGAGACGGCGGCCGATACCGCTGACGACACGGACGCAGCCGACACTGCCGACGCAGATACGTCTGACACCGATGGCGATGGGAAGCCGATGAACCGCTCGGCCGGCGTGTTCGTGGTCGCTGACGGCGCTGGCGGACACGATGCCGGCGATATCGCGTCGTACATCACGACGACTATTGTGGCTGAACAGCTTGCCCCCGTGGCGATCCGGACGGCCCGGAGCTATCCCGGAGGCTTCGATGTGGATGTGGCCCGTGACGTCCTTCCGGACCCGCCCGGTGAGCGCGAACTCGAAACTGCCGTGGCGGAGGCGATTACGGCGGCCCACCGCGAGATCATCCGGTACGCAAACGAGACCGGGACCCAATCCTACACGACGGTTGTCGCGGGGATCTACGCCGACGGCAAGCTCCATTACGGCTGGGTCGGTGATAGCCGGGCCTACGTCGTCAACAGTGTCCGTGAAACGATCTCGCCGTTGACCAGAGATCACGCCGTCGTTCAGGAATGGGTCGACAACGACGAAATCGACCCCGTCGAGGCACACGTCCACCCGAACGGGAACGAGATCACACGCGCGCTGGGCGGGTCCGGCTACGAGGACCCCGACGAGGCGACTGTCGGGGTGGACACGCGCACAGTCAGGCTGTACGCGGAAGACACGGTGTTGGCGACCAGCGACGGACTCATCGACGCCCAGACCGACGCACCGGAACTGTACGAGGAGTACGTCGATTCGGACCACGCCGATACGGTGGCCGAGCGTATCCGCGAAGCGGCTGTCACGGACGACGAGATCCGTGACGTTGTCCTCGACGCAGCGTCCCTCGACGCGGCGAGTCAGGAGTTCGTGTCACTGGCAAACAACCGCGGCGGGAAGGACAACATCTCCGTGCTCCTGTTTGCTGATAGTGCGCTCCCGAAAACGCCGGAAAGCGGCGGTATGCCAGTTCGAGATATCGATCCAGACCTCGATATTTCCGAACGTGACACAGTGATCATGACAGACGAGTAGAGAGAAAGTTTCGTGGGACAAGTATTTTATTTCTCGACTCTGTAGGGCCTAACGAAATCCATGCCTGAATCCGACCGCACGGTAAAATGCCCCATATGCGACGAGGATTTTGATCCGACAGTCGCGGGCGGATGGTGCACAAACCCGGACTGTGGTGAGTGGCAACACACTGACGAAAGCGCCGCCGATTTTGCTACCGATGATGGGGTACCGGACGACGCCGACCTGATACCGGAAGGCACGGACGAGACGGACCCAATGGATGGCCGGGCCGTAGAGGCTACCGACGAATCCGACACCCCTGATAGCCACACCGAAGACGAAGCATCGGCGGATGCGGCCTCGGATACTGGGGCAGCCGAGGTCGGTGACGAGACGGCGGAAACGGCAGAGACAGTGACGGAACACGAAACTGACGCCGACATCGAGGCCGAAAACGGAACCAGGCCGAACGGTACGACGGAACCCGACGAGGCCGATGGGACCTCGAAACAGCACAGCAGTGACTCTGATGAGGACGCCGAGACATCCGACGAAACCTCGGAGGCAGATGACGACGTGGCGACGATTAGCTGTCCGGACTGTGACCACGAACTTGACGCCGATGCGAATTTCTGTGTCGCCTGTGGTGCCGACGTACAGGACATCACACCGGAAGACGACGGTTCACTCGACGCGTGCCCGTCCTGTGACACCGCTGTTGACGACGACGCCAGTTTCTGTGTCAACTGTGGGGAAGATCTCGACGCGCATCGCGGCGACCGTGACACATCGACGGCTGATTCGACAGCTGAGTCGTCGACTGCCGACGAGACGGAGAGTGAGCCAGCAGCCACGGGCAACGCCGTCGACACACTCGCCTCACAGTCCACCGACGACGCGACGGTCCCGGACAAACTCGTCCTCGCGGTCGAAGGTCGAGACATCACCGTCGAAGACGGGGACCGCATCGGCCGGGAAATCCGGGCGGCGCTACTGGACGCCGGGCGACCGGAAGACGAAGCGGTCCGAATCCACCGCGAACACGTCCGGTTTGACCGACAGCCCGACGGGTACTATGTCGTCGATCTCGGGGACAACCCGACGCGGCTGAACGAGACCCAACTGCAGAAGGGCGACCGGGAACCAATCCAACCGGGCGACGAACTCGAACTGTCTGGTGTCGCCACGATGACAATTCGGGCGGCGTGACCACCCATAATTAAGCGGTCGGTCGGGAAACATCAGGCTGATGGAGCGTGGTCGACTGTTGCTGGAAGTCCGTGAGTCCGCCGCATTACTGCGAGTTGAAACCTGGCTGTTTGTTGGCATGGGCGTGGCATGGCTCGTCTACGGTGGCTGGGTACTCGCGACGGGGCTGCTGCTGGCGCAGTTCTCGGGGCTCGAACGACCTGTTCTCGCGACATTTGCTGGTCGAACCGTCTCGCTACGAACTGTACTTGCCACTGGTCTCTGGCTCGGCGGTCCGTCGCTGGCCACCGTCGTCCTCATCAACCGCCGGCTTCGGAACAGGCACGGCAACCTCGTCGACGCGTATCGGCTGGACCACCCGAGTCTGTTGCTCGCTATCCCCGGCAGTGTGCTCCTCGGCTGCCTGCTGGTGAGTCTGAGTCTCGGTCAGCGAGGGCCGCTCACGGTGGTTGCACTGTTCGGAACAGTGCATCTGGTCGTTCGGACCGTCGCTTACGGTCACCGTGTGTACACACTTTCGGTCCCCTCATTCCTGTCGCTGCTGGTGTTTGTAAGCGCAGTCTCGCTTAGTACTGGGTGGCTGGTCCAGATGGTCACCGCACCCGGCGTCCAGTCGGGGCTGTCACCGTGGCTGACTCAGGCCGGCGTTAGTCCCGTGGGTGAGGCGGCACTCCAACTGATGGGCGTCCAGCCAGCACAGGCCACACTCCTCTGCATTGCCGTCCCCGGTGTACTGGCGAGTGCGTACCTCCTCTTCCAGTTGCTCGCCGGGGCCGTCGTCAGAATCCGCGCACCGCTTTCGAACCCGCAGCGCCGTCCTGACCAGCGGTTCCCGGTTATGCCGCCGGTCGGGACGGCGCAAAACGGCGAGGGGAGCCCAGCTGCCGAACAGGCTGCCGACGCCGCACCGGAGTCCCGGGACCAGACTGGAGAGGAAACCGACACGGAAGCCGCTGGCAGTGACGTGGAGTCACCGGGGCACACCGGGACACGAGTGTTTTCACCCGACGAGGTTCCGGCGGCGGAACCGGCAGCTCACGAATCAGCACAGAACAACGCGCAGTCGTCAGACGACGACGCGGACCCTGAGGGCCCGGTCGACCACAGTGGTACAGACATGGACTCGGAGACGGCCGGACCGGGCGATACGAATGAGACAACCGACGAAGCGTGGATGGATGATACGTCTGTCTTCACGCCGGGCGGCCGCGACGCCGGCCAGTCGTACTGTAGCGAATGCGGCGAGTCGCTTCCGTCTGATGCCGACATCTGCCCGTCCTGTGACGACCCTGTCGACGGGTGAGGCGGTCAGCGGTTCGAAACGGGAATATCACCGAGTGCGACGGTGTATTGCGTCGACTGTACTCCGTCCCCGTCCGGATACACAAACACCGTTACAGAGACGCTTTCCGGGCGCTCGCCGGGAGGGAGGAGCCACGACTGCGTTACGTTATCAGTGTTTCCCACTGGTAGCTGTCCAGTGCTCGCGGTATCCGCAACCGTCTCCCCGCCGCGGGTGGTAACGCTGTCGAGACGAACCGCTGCGGGGTCTGCCCCGGTGTTCGTCACGTTGACCGTAAGCGTGAACCGCCACCCCTCGTCAGCGGTGACGACAGACGCCGCATCGATCCGGGCCGAGACATCCGCGGATTCCAGAATCGGGTCACCGACGCCGGCACCAGTCTCCGCCGCTGTCGGCGTTTCGGGGACCGCTTCAGCGCCGGTGTCTCCCAGCAAGTGATGCCCCATCATACTCCCGAAGGTAACGACTTCGATGAGGATGGGCAAACCGATTCCGACGATGATGAGGAGTCGTAGCAGCGTTTTCTGCTCCGGCCCGTCGACGTCTTCGAACATGATGAGAGAGTAGTGAAGTGGTGTTAGACTGGGATTGGCGGGCTACCGGGCGCGAATAGTCCGTCAGCAACCATGCTGGCGAGCGGCGGCCCGTAGGCGATGACGATGAGCAGCAGGGCAATCGCCGTCCAGAGCTTGTAGTTGTCGAGGATGCGCGGGCTGTGATCGGCGCCGGACAGCGGTTCCGGGATATTGCCGTTGACCGACAGCGTCCCGCCACGGCGAGCGAGCAGGGTGTCGGCCATGACGATGAGGAACATCGCCGCGCCGACGAACAGCAGGAAGCCGCCGATAGCGATCTGCAGGCGCATCTCGCCGACCGTTCCGGCGACACCCTCGAACGCGAACTCGTCGTAGGTCGGTTCGGCAGTCCGTCGCGGGATACCGGCGAGGCCCGCACGGTGCATTGCGTTCGACATCACTGCCATGCCCACGAACCAGACGTACGGCTGCACTGAAGCAAGGCTTCGCTGTCGGAGTTTCTTCCCGGTGATCTGTGGGACCAGCCAGTAGCTGATAGCCATCGCCGTCAGTGCGAACGCGGTCCCGACGGTGAGGTGGAAGTGGCCGGGCACCCAGATGGTGTTGTGGATGAGGTAATTGATGTTCATCCCGGCGTTAATCATGCCGGAGAAGCCACCGGCGGCGAACATCAGCCCGGCGAGCATACAGCCGGCGAAGGCCGGCTTACCCCAGGGCAGATCCCGAAGCCAGGAGATGTAGCCCTTTGCACCCCGCTGGCGAGCCCCATGCTCAACCGAGGCAACCACGGTGAACGCGGTCAACAGCGAGGGCAACAGGAGGAACATCGTGTTCGTCATCGCGATGAACTTGTACCCTGACGGGATACCGGGGTCGGTGTACTGGTGGTGGAAGCCGACCGGGGTCGACAGCAGGAGGAAAGCGACGAAGACCACGCGAGCGAGCGGGTCACTGAACAGTCGCCCGCCGGCCAGTTTCGGCAGGATAGTGTACCAGACGAGGTACGCCGGCATGAGCCAGAAGTACACGACCGGGTGGCCGAAGTACCAGAACAGTGTCCGGGTCAGCAGCGGGTCGATGTTCTGGATAAGTCCGAGCGACCACGGGATGAGGAATACGACGACCTCGACGGCGACGCCGATGGTGGAGACGTACCACATCAGCATCGTCGTCAGGACCATGAACGTCTGCAGGGGAATGCGCTCATCCGGGTTCTCAGAGCGCCACTCCCACAGCGCCTTGAAGTACGCGAGGCCGGCGATCCACGAACCGACGATGATGAGCGCGGCACCGATGTAGAACGCCGGGTGCGCCTTCATCGGGGCGTAGAAGGTAAACAGCACGTCGGCTTCGAGGTCGTGACCCAGAACCGACGGCGCGCCGACGATACCACCGATGATGGACACGGCCGCGAGCACTGTCCCCGTGAGCATTACCCAGAAGGCCGACCAAGCGATGCGGTGTGGTAGCTCGCGTTCGAGGCTGTTAGCGACAGCCCACGTGAACAGCCCCGCGATGAAGAACGTGGTGAACACGAGCGCCAGCAGGACGCCGTGGCCCGTCAGAATCGTGTAGTAGTCCGCCGAACTGACGAACCCGCGGAACACGCCAGTGCGGTGAAGCGACTGGATGATGCCAAATAGCGCGCCGATTCCGAGGGCGGCAAATGCCACAATAAACTCGCTCCGGACGAGTTTCGACGTTTTCGGATAGGAGTCGACGAACACCATTACTGATCCGCCTCCTCCTGGGCCTGTGCATCATCTGCGGACTGACTGATGTTCTCCTGTTGCATATCGTACTCCTCCGGCGGGACGACTTCGACGGAGCCACCCATCGTGTGATGGGCCGCCCCGCAGTATTCGTGGCAGATGAGCCCGTAGGTACCGGGTTCGTTGAACCGGGCCGAGACTTCGGAAACTTGGCCCGGGATGACCATCGTGTTGATGTTGGTTTCGACCACAGAGAAGCCGTGTACCACGTCTGCACTGGTTACTCTGAACGTTACATTGGCACCTGCGGGCACCTGCACCGGATTGTCTCCGCTTCCCGGAACGAACTGGAACTGCCGGGCGACGACGTACACGACGTACTGCCCGTCCTCTTTGACGACACCAGGGTCGTCGAACTGGGTGCCAGTGTTCCCGTTCTGTACCTCCTGTGCGCTGATCTGTCCGCCCGAATCATCGACCATCCCGACGCCAACGCCGACCGAACCGTACGCGATGGTCGCGATGAACCCGACGATGAGCAGTATCGCTGCACCGAGCCAAACTTTTTCGAATCTATGAACCTGCATGGTATCACCCGATTATGGAGACGCGGCCGAGGAACTCGACGAAGTACATGAACACCCACAGCAGGGCAATCAACACGAAGTAGAAGGCGACCAGCGCCGCCGTTCCCTTCGGGTCGTACTCGTCGTGGCCCAGCTCGACGGCCGGTTCAGTTTCGGCAGCCTCTTCAACCGGCTCCGGGCCGGTCGCCCGACGCAGCTCGCCACTGTCTCCCGTCTGTGGCGGCCGCCCGTTCTGGCGGCGTCGCATCGCGACTGCGAACAACAGCGGCGAGAAGAACGCAAGCAGGACCGAGCCTGAGAGGAGCCACTGCGGGCCGGAGAGTTCGATACCGCTACCTTCCTGTCCGCTTCCGCCGCCACTGCCGCCACCGCTGCCATCGAGCGGGCCACCGACAACGACAGCGCCCTTCATCCCGAGTGACGCATGAGGCGTACAGACGTACTTGTACACGCCCATCTCTTCGAAGGTATGGCTGTAGGTGGTCCCCGATTCGCTGACTGGGTCACCGGAGTCCAGCGGGCCATCGCCATCCGAAACAACGTTGTGGCCGCCACCCTCACCAGTCCACTTCCACGTCACTTCTGTCCCAGGCGTCACCCGCACTGCGGGCGGGTCGAAGGCGAACGCGCCGTTGTTCCCCTGTGCCCCGACCGATATCTCGACGCTGTCGTCGCCAGTTCTGTCGACGGTAGTGCCGTCGTAGTTCGAAACGTCATCGAACCAACCGCCGTAGTCTGGGTTCGCTGGCGGTCCTTGCTGTTGTTGGCCGCCGGAGCCGCTGCCCCCGCCCGAACTGCCGGGCCGAACGACGACCGCACCTTTCATCCCGAGCGCCTCGTGTGGGACGCAGACGTACTTGAAGATACCCTCCGATTCGAAGGTGTGGCTGTAGGTCGTGCCGGCTTCGCTGACCGCGCCCCCGGAGTCGAGCGGCCCGTCGCCGTCCGAGACGACGTTGTGGCCGCCGCCCTCGCCGGTCCATTCCCAGACGACCTCCGTGCCAGGACTGACCATCACCGCGGCCGGGTCGAAGGCGAACGCGCCGTTGTTCCCCTGCGCGCCGACAGTGATCGTAACGGTGTCTTGCCCGCGCTTGTCGACGGTCCCGTCGTAGTTCGAAACGTCATCGAACCAGCCGCCGTAGTCCGGTTCCTCCTGTGCTGTCGCCGTGCCGGTTGCGGCCAGTGCCGCTGTCCCGGCTGCGGCACCGACGAACTGTCGACGACTCAGCGCCATCGTCGCACCCCCACCGCGTCGTGCGAATCCGGCAGCTGACTGCCTCTAGCTTCGTGCCGTACCATATCTGGGAGAATAGCAGATTACCTAAAAAAACCCCTGATGGTGTTTTCAGCAGGCAGGAACGACCCATTTCTTTTTATAATCCCTCTAACGTACGGCCAGACATGTCTGCGTCAAGCCCCCGGCTGGTAACGTTGCTGGTGTTGCTCGGACTCGCGCCGGTCGCATACTACATGCAGGGAACCGGCCGCTCCATCGTCGCGCTCTCGCTGGTTAGCGTCGTCATCATCGCCGGCAGTCTGTTCTGGATGACACAACCAACAGAGTCGAGTACCGTCTGACATGCAGTTCGGGACGGCGGGGCTGAGTTCCGGTGAAACGGCCGGGCTCGCGGCGTTCGTCGGGCTGGGACTCATTGGGAGTGTCCATTGCCTTGGGATGTGCGGGCCGTTAGTCACAACCTACGCCGACAGACTCGACGACGGCGGGCCGGTGTCAGGCCACGAGATACGCCAACACGCGTTGTTCAACGCTGGACGGACGGTGAGCTACGCGCTCGTCGGGACGGTACTTGGCGCTGCTGGCAGTGTACTGTACGACGTGGCCGGCCTGGCACGCTTCGGGACCGCCGTTCGTGGAACCGTCGGGGTTTTTGTCGGCCTCGCTATCATTGCCGTTGGACTGGGGTATCTCTCCCGTGGCCGCGCCGTCGACGTGGCCCGGTCGCTGCCGCTGGTCGGAGACCTGTTCCAGCGACTCTCCGCGTCGCTCGTCGCCAGGGTCGACCGGTGGGTCGACGGCCCCGGGATGGTCGCGCTGGGTGCGATGCACGGCCTGCTCCCCTGCCCGCTGCTGTACCCGGCGTTCCTGTACGCCTTCGCCACCGGCTCCGCGCTCACCGGCGGCCTCTCGCTGGCCGCGCTTGGTCTCGGGACGTTTCCGCTGGTGTTCGCCTACGGGACTGCCTTCGGAACACTGTCGCCGGGCCATCGCGCGACGTTGCACCGGGCGCTCGGTGTCGTTTTCATCGCGCTCGCGCTCGTCCCGCTGTCGAACGGGCTTGCGGCGTTCGGTATCGCCATCCCGAAACCACCCCTGCCGATGCCCTGGACATGACCCACTGTACGCTCTGTGATCTGCCGGTCGACACGCCCGTCACCGACGATGCCGTGGAGGGGACGTTCTGCTGTCGCGGCTGTCTGGAAGTCGCGCGAACCCTTGACGACCCGGCGACGGAAACCCGCGACGCAGCCGACACTGGACCCGATCCGGACGACGCCGACGGTGAAACGGCTTTCCTCTCGGTCGACGGGATGCACTGTGCGACCTGCGAAACGTTCCTCGAAGCGCGGGCCACAGACCACGATGGCATCGTCGCCGCGGCCGCCAGCTATCCGACGGGGACGATGAAACTCACCTATGACGCCGACGCACTCACGGAATCGGACCTCACAGACGCGGTGGCCGGCACCGGCTACGGCGCCAGCCTGCAGGCCACGGAGACCGACGACGAGTACGAACTGGAGGGCCGGCTCATCGTCGGCGGCTTCTTCGGGATGATGACCATGCTCTGGTACATCCTCTTTCTCTACCCGGCGTATCTCGGCGTCGATTCGTCCCTGTTATTGTTCGACCCGTCGGGGCAGGCAGGAGCTTACCTGCTGTGGAACATGGCCGTGATGACCGGCGTCGTGGTCGGCTACACCGGGTGGCCGTTGCTTCGCGGGGCCTACGTCAGCCTCCGGGCCGGCCGGCCGAACATGGACCTGCTGGTGGCGATGGCTGCCGTGACCGCTTTCCTGTACAGCGTCGTCGCCGTCATTTTGGGACATACAGAGGTGTACTTCGACGTGGCGACGGTCATCGTCATGGCAGTCTCGGTCGGCGACTACTACCAGGACCGGGTCCGGCGGCGGGCGCTGGACCGCCTCACCGAGTTCACGACACAGCGGGCCGACAGCGCCCGGCGACGCGCCGACGGGGACCACGAGGAGGTCGCGGTCAGCGACCTCGACCCGGGCGACGAAGTCGTCGTCCGGTCCGGCGAGCGCGTCCCGGTCGACGGCACGGTCGTCGAGGGGACCGCGGCCGTCGACGAGTCCCTCGTCACCGGCGAGTCCCTGGCCGTCCGGAAGACCGCGGGCGACGAGGTCATCGGCGGGTCGCTGGTGACACAGGGCGGCGTCGTCGCCCGCGTCGGGCCCGACGCCGAGAGCACCGTCGACCGCCTGACGAACCTGCTGTGGGAGGTCCAGAGCACGCGCGGCGGCGTCCAGCGGCTGGTCGACCGAATCGCCGCCGTCTTCGTCCCGCTGGTGGTCGTTCTGGCTGTGCTCGCCACCGGCGGGCATCTCGTCACCGGCGCAACGCTGACGGACGCAATGCTGACCGGGCTGGCGGTGCTCGTGGTCTCCTGTCCCTGCGCGCTGGGGCTGGCGACGCCGCTTGCGACCGCGGCCGGCATCCGCCGGGCGCTGGACGGCGGCACCGTCGTCACCGGCGACGCGGTGTTCGAGACGGCGACCGACGCGGACGTGGTTGCCTTCGACAAGACGGGCACGCTGACGACCGGCGAGATGGAACTGCTGGAGCGGGCCGACGACCGGGCGATGGCCCGGGCGGCCGCAGTCGAGCAGTTCGCGGACCATCCCGTAGCCGAGGCGGTGACCGACGCCGTTCCGGTCCCCGACGCGGCCGTCTCCGAGTTCGAGCAACACCCGGGCCAGGGCGTCAGCGCGACGGTCGACGGAGACCGGGTCGTCGTCGGGACCCGGGCGCTGCTCGAGGACCTCGGGTTCGAGGTGCCAAGCGGGCTCCGGAGCCGGTGTGAGCGCGCGACCGAGAACGGGCGGGTCCCGGCGCTGGTCGGCTGGGACGGCACGGCGCGGGACGTGCTCGTCGCGGGGGACAGGCTCCGCGCGAACTGGGAGTCGGTCGTCTCGACGCTCGCCCGGGACCGCGACGTGGTCGTCATCACCGGCGACCGCCCCGAGGCCGCCGCCCCCTTCGACCGCCACGACGGCGTCGACGAGGTGTTTGCTGGCGTCCCGCCGGAGGCGAAAGCCGAGGTCGTCGAGCGGCTGCAGTCCCGCGGGACCGTCGCCATGGTCGGCGACGGGAGCAACGACGCGCCGGCGCTCGCCGCCGCCGACGTGGGTATCGCCATGGCGTCGGGCACGTCGCTGGCCGCCGACGCGGCCGACGCGGTCGTGACGACCGACGACCTGCGGGCCGTCCCCGACGTGTTCGCGGTGACGGCCGCGACCCGCACCCGCGTCCGCCAGAACCTCGCGTGGGCGTTCTGTTACAACGCCGTTGCGCTCCCGCTCGCGCTGCTCGGCGTTCTCAATCCGCTGTTTGCGGCCCTGGCGATGACGGCGAGCAGTCTGCTCGTCGTGGGCAACTCCACGCGGACGCTGGCGGGGACAGCGTCACACGGCGAGGCGAATGCTGACGAACCGGCCGCACCGAAACAGCCAGCAGCGGCCGACTGACATCGTATTGTGGACTGCAGCCGTCTCAGTAACTGCAGCCGGTTGTCATCTGGTATCATGTCTGAAACAGATTTAATATATCACCGGTTCTGGTCGTATATACGTCGCTTTCACCGACGTGGTGACCCATGACCTACGCAATTCCCGTTCCCGCGCCAACGTCGTTCGCTCGCTGGCTGTACAGCGGGCGGTCGGCTATCGAACGTAGCCTTGATGCTACGATCGAGTATGCACCCCTTATTGGGGAACGGGCCGCCGCGGACACCTGTTCGGTGAAAATTCCGCACGTGGCACCATAGACTAGTTCGCCGCCGTGGGACCGGCCTCCCACTCATGGACGCCGCACTGCGGCGGCGATTTGATCTGGCTCACTGTCGAGCAGCGGGACTCTACCCACCGCTCGACTGTTCCGCCTGAGAGGCTTACGCCGGCCAGTGTGGCCTACCGGTGTGTCGCCACTCGCCCCTGAGCCTGTACTGCATCGCGTAGCTACCTCGCTGTCCAGCCTCGGGTTCCCCATCGTCCCGGTGTGGGAATCCCCTACCGGCCGCTCCGGGCCGGACGTACATGCCCGCCACCCGTGCGGTTCCCGACCGACGCGACTCGACTGGTGAGTGCCCTCGTGGCCCGGTTCGACCCCGGCCGTCGGCGTTATGTCGCTGCAGGCGACCCCCCCGACCGAGGTATCGGCCGACGTATCACTGCGCGTTCCGCGTGGCGGGTCCGAGACCCTCGCAGCCGGTGTCGCCGACGTCCTCGCGGCCGTCGACGGCGTCGAAGACGTGGCCGTCGACCGCGTGACCAGCGTGCGGCCCACCTGGACCGATATCCGAGTCGACGCAGATGTGTCGCTGACGATGCAGGTCGACGGCGACCGCACTGAACTCCTGCAAGAAGGGTTCGGCGTGATGGCGGTCAACCGCGTCGACGTGACCGGTGATGCGTAAGTCCCGCCTTCCTCCATCGTCGCTGTCTTCCCGAACATTCCAGACGGATCCGGGCCTCCGCCCGGTGCAGGTTCGATTCCTGCCGGGAAGTCCACACCCATGCATCGAATATACCTCGCCGCCGTCATCGGCAGGCGGCGACGCGACTCGAAGAACAGAACCCGGTCACGCCGCACTCGGCGGCTGTAGCCGCCGGGGCCGGTCACAACCGGTACCCTCGCTTGCGGTCACTGTGAGCCGAGCCTGTAAGATACTGGCGCACGAAGCGGTATGTATGACCGTCCATACGTCCGACGACCGGTGGCTCAATGCGCCAGTCGAGACGGTGTTTGCGTTCATGGACGAGCCGTCGAACCAGGCGGCCGTCACGCCGAGCCTGACCCGCGCCGAGCGCATCGAGCGGTTGCCGAACGCCGGGAACCGTGCCGCCTACGAGTACACCATGTTCGGACTCACGTTTACCGGCGAGGTGCAGGCGTCGACGTACGAACCGCCGGCGCGAATTGTCTACGAGATGCATGGTGACCTGACGGGACGCATCGCCTGGCGGTTCGAACCCGAGGACGGCGGCACGCGCCTCACTTACGCGGCCGATTACGAGGTTCCGGGCCCACTCCCAGAGGCGCTCCTCGCACCGCTTATCCGGTGGTACAACCGCCGGGAGGTGCGGCGGCTGCTGGACAACGTCGCCGAGGCAGTCGAAGGCAAAGCGCAGGCCACTACGGCGTAACCCTACTCGTCGGTCCAGAGGGCGTCTGAGAGCGTCCGCTGGACCGCTTCCTCGCCGACGGCCGTGGCGAGTGTCTCGAACCCGTTTCGCTCGACGGGGTCCTTGGCGTTCGCGACCAGTCGGGAGACGATGAACTCCGGTGTGGATTTTCCGACCGTGCCAAACCGGGGCTGATAGTCGACCTGCAGTTCGAGGTCCTGATTCAGCCCTTCGGCGAAGATGCCGTCGACACGGGCCTCGATGGGCAGCGGTTCGAGATCGTCCGCGAGGTGAGTGACGAACACGCCCAGTGCGTCGCGGTCGACAGTCAGCGTCACGAGTCCGTGGAGGAGGTCGGCGGCGGAGCCGGGTTCGGTGATGGCCTCGAACTCGTCGACGAGCATCAGCGTCCGGTCGCTCTCGGTCAGCGGCGGCACGACAGAGCGCAGCGTCGATTCGAGGACGCCGGCGTTGAACGAGGCGTGCCGGCGGTGGAACACGATGGTGTCGACGACGCTCACCTCGGCGGCGTCGGCGGGCACGGGCAGCCCCATCTGGGCGAGCAACTGGACCTGACACAGCGTCTCCAGCAGGGTCGTCTTCCCGCCGGAGTTCGCGCCAGTGAGAACGGCCACCCGGTCGCCGCTGGGCGGTCGGTTCGCCCGGTCCAACTCTAGCGTGTGGTCGCCGATGGCGTAGGTGACCGGCTGGACGCTCTCCACGTCGGCGATTGTGAGGTTGCGGGCCTGTTGCACCGCGATAGTCTTGCGGCCCTCGACGAAGGTGGGGCGGGTCAGGTCGAACGCGATGGCGAACCGGGCCAGCGACACCGAGAAGGCGATGTCGTCTACCGCCTCGACCGCGGCGTCGATCTCCGCACGCGCATCGGCGAGGTCGTCTTCCAACCGGTCGGCGACCGCCTGCTCACGTTCTTGCACGTCGCTTCGTAGCGCGGTCCGGAGTTCTCGGAGCGCCACGTCGACGAAATCACGGGCATCGGTTGCTTCCCGCGGCATCGCATCGCGCACCCTGGCGGCGTCGATGCCCGTCTCATCCGTGACGTGGCGAACGAGGGCGTCCTGGAACTCGTCGGGCCGCCGCGCACCTTCCTGCACGGCCTCGACGACCTCCATCGAGGCGGCCGCGAGGTCTTCGATTTGCCCCAGCTGGTCGCGCAGGCGGTCCAGTCCCTCGTCGGCTCCCTCGCCGACGGAGTTACCGTCGCCCGCGAGGCCGGCGAGAGCTGCCCGGCCGGCCGACAGGGACTCACCGTCGATAGCCGCCAGCGGCTCGAACACACCGCTCTCGATGCCGGTGTCACGGAGGGCGAGCGCCACGTCGACCGCGGCCAGTTCTCCCCCGTCCGCGTCGAAGGCATCGAAGGCGTCGAGGACGGCCCGCTGGTCCTCGTCGGCGAGGCCGGCCCACGTGTCCCGCGCTTCGAGCACGTCGTCCAGCCGCTCGTCCATCGCCTCGCGGGTCGGCAGCGGCGTCAGCACCCGGATGCTGTCGGCCGCAGCCGCCGTGACCGCGTATTCCTCGGCGAGGTCAAGCAGTTCCTTGTACACGTCGCGGGTGTCTCTGGTGGCGAGCAGGCCCATCGATTCGGCCCCGGTCGCCCGCCGGAGGATGCGCGTTGCGCGCCCCCGAGAGAGGCCAGCCGTGGTTAGCGCTCGTGTATCCGCCGACTCGATTGCCTCGATGGCCCGCTCGACGCCCAGCTCCTCGGTGAGCAGTTCGGACGTCTTCGGGCCGATGCCCCAGTACTCCTCCAGTCGCATGCACGGGTGGAGAACGGCGGCCCGCTTAGGCGTTTTCAGTCGTCGGACTCGTCGTCGATACTGAATCGCTCGTGCAGCGGCCCCGGCTCTCCGCGGGCTTGCCGGTCAGCCCGTCGGGCGGCGCGACGCGCGATGAGCGCGCCCAGTGCCGCCGGAATCGCCAGACCGAGCGACACGAGCGCAGTTTGCTCGGAGACGACTGATGGGCCATTCGACAGGCAGACCTCATATCCCACTACGACCACGACGACGGCTACACCGGCGACGACGAGGTACAGCCCGCGGGCCAGCACCTCGCTGGGATTGCGAAGCCGAGAGAGATATGCGGCCGGGACGAGCCAGCCGGCCAGCAGGACGCCGACGGCCACGGGAAGCGAGAGATCGCCGACGAGGATGACGACCGCGTACAGCACGAGCGGCGCAATGGCGATTCCGAGCGAGAGGCCAGTGAGCGTGACTGCCCACGTCGGCGCACCGGAGTCCATCGACTCAAGCGTCTCGGTCAGGCGCTCGTCGAGCATCTCGGTCTGTTCGTCGGTGAGCAGCGTCGCGTCACAGTGTGGGCAGGTCATCGCGGTGGGTTCCAGCGACTCATCACACTCTGGACAGGTGGGAGCCGACGCGTCACGCCACTCGGTCATGCTTCCCTTTGTGCCCCGAGTGGTTTGAGTGACCCGGATAGTGTCAAATACACAGAACTTGGTCGTTAGATGCTATGATACTAAGCCACAGCATTGCACGACCAGTGGAGTAGAATGCGCTGTCTTTGCGGTGTGTTTCCGGGCCGTAGTATCAGTTGGATGATAGAAAGAAATAATCCAGTACAGTCCAACCAAAGCATATGGGGGGCGTTGACATTCTACATGTCGATGACGATAAGGGGCTTGCTAGCCTGACTGCCGACCTCCTCGAACGCAAGGACAGTCGGTTCAACGTGGAGACTGCTGCAAGCGCGACAGAGGGGCTACAGCTACTCGACGATTTCTCCCCTGACTGCATCGTTTCCGACTTTGAGATGCCCGGTATCGACGGACTTGAGTTTTTACAAGCCGTCCGGGCGGAACACTCCAAACTCCCGTTCATTCTGTTTACTGGCCGAGGAAGCGAAGAGATCGCAAGCGATGCGATCTCTGCTGGCGCAACTGACTACCTACAGAAACAATCCGGAACTGATCAGTACGAACTACTGGCCAACCGTATTAACAACGCTGTCACCCGGTATCACTCGGAAAAACAGCTACGCGAGACCAAAGAGGAGTACGCCGCTGTTTTCGAGAACGCGCGGAACGGACTCCTGCTTGTTGATGTCGAGCAAGACGGGTTTCGCTTCCGTCGGTGTAACTCACGGGTTCAGGAGTTTACCGGACTTGCAGAGTCAGAACTTATCGGTAAGACCCCACAGGAGGCACTCGGCGACGAGAATGCCAGAGCGGTCGCCGGCGCGTATCGGAAATGCGTCGACATGCGAGAAACAATTTCATATACGGTGACCCTTACTCATCCGGTCGGCGAAGTCGTCCATGAAGTCAATACCACGCCGATTATCAGAGACGGTGAGGTCGAGCAACTCGTCGTCGCGTTTACCGACATCACCGAACGGTACGCCCGTGAGCAGGAGTTACGCGAGGAGCGGGCGGTCATTCAACAAGCGCTCGACACGCTCGATGAGCCACTGTTCGTTACAGATACTCATGGCACCCTCAAGCACTGTAACCGCCGCGCACTCGAGGCTACTGGCCACACCGAACAGACAGCCGTTGGAACGGCGATCACTGACTTGTTTCCTGACGACGAGCGGGAGATGATTACTGACGCGGTTGACAACGCACTCCGTACTGGCCGAACGACTGTCACGGCCAGCCTTCGACTCGACAGCGGTCAGCGACAGCCATACAAGTTCCGCGCCCACTCTCTGACTGATCTGGATAACAACATAGCGGGGCTGGTCATACTCGGTCAGGATGCCCCTGACACCTGATCGATTGGGCAACTGTCGCAGATACCAGTCGGTATCGACGGCTCTATGTGCTGACGGGCCGCCACGCGCAGGCGCCCGTGTCCGTCGATACGCAATTTCTTCGCCCCGTATCGCCCTGAACTTTATACTATATGACGGTTGAATTGCACACTACCAATGAAAGACGTGCTTTCCAGAATCGGCATCGGGTCTGCTACGGTGGACACGGTCTTGCCGGCAGATTCCGTCAGAGCCGGTGAGTCCGTCCGTGCCGAAGTTCACGTTGAGGGCGGCTCGACGGACCAGGATATCGACGCGATCTACTTCGCGCTGGAAACTGAGTACAGATCCGACGAGGGGTACAAGGACGCCATCATCGACCAGTGGCAACTCACCGAGCCGTTCACCATCGAGGCGGGTGAGGAACGTCGCTTCGAGACGACCGTCCATATTCCCCGGGTGACGCCTGTAACGACACGCTCGACGGCCGTCGAAATCGAGACCGGACTCGATATCTCGATGGCGGTCGACCCCGGTGACGAGGATTACATCGAGGTCGAACCGACACACCGCACGCAGGCAGTGTTCGACGCGCTCGATTCGCTCGGCTTCTCGCTCCATGCCTCTGCCTGTGAGGCCACAGCCGGGAGTCTGTTTACCACCTCGACGAACTTCGTTCAGGAGTTCGAGTTCCGGCCACAGCGCGGCGAGTTCGCGGAGCAGGTCGACGAGGTGGAAGTCGTCCCGGTGTTCGACGACAGCCATCTCACGGTGTATCTGGAGGTCGACCGCAGCGCCGGACTGCTCTCGGAGATGACTGACGCCGACGAGCGACACACGAAACTCACGATAGAAGCGCCTGAGCCTGCTGCTATCGAGCCGCGACTCGCGGAAGCGATCCGGGAATTGAGCTAGGCTGCTGGCGTACGCTGGCCCTCAACCCCAGAACGACTGGGTCCGCGCGTACTCTCGCTCCTGACGAAGGATGTCCCGGTAAAACTCGTCTTCGTCCTCACGCAGATGATTGATGATGCGGGCGGCGTTGTGCGGACCGACGCCGCGGGCCGCCAGCGCGACCACCGCTTGCTTCCCGTGACTCTGGACCAGCGAGGCTGAGCGGTAGGCTCGTTCGGTCATCTTCTCCTGCTCCTCGTCCTTGTCATCGGTCCGGACGGCCGAGACGACTTCCTCGGCCCAGGGATTCAGCGCGGCGATGCGGGTCGAGCCACAGTGCGGACACGACGGCTGGTCGCGCACGCGCTTGACCTGCTGTTTTCGGTCCCACTCTTTGCAGTGTAAACACATGAGGATGACACGGTCGCTCTGGATGCGCTCCCTGACGGTGTTGATGACGCTCGCGTCGGCGTTCTCCGGGGAGAGCAACTCCCGCCCGGAGGAGCTACCGCCGGTCCCGATGGGCGTGTGCTCACCCACTGTTTCGAGCGCTACGTCGCCGCTCTGGATGTCTCGGAGAAGGTCGGCCGTCGCCTCGATGGCGAGGTCCTCGTGGCGCACTTCGCGCAGGGCTTCGTCGTACATCGGCGTGTCCTCCAGCGCAGCGAGCAGACGGTCGCGGCCGAAGTCCGTCGACCCGCGACCGCGCCAGCGCTTGAGCGAGCCGAACTTCGTCGCTACCTGTGCAAGCTTGAACTTCAGCGCGTCGGCGTTTTTCAGGCTGAGTTCGATAAGCGCCGGGAGGTGGTCGGGGTCGGTGTCCTCGATGACTTCGATGACGTCGCCGGCGGTGATTCGTCGCGGGACTTCCAGCGTAATCCGGTAGGGGTCGACCTCCATCGCGACTGATTCGCCCGCTCGCTGGCCGAGCAGCGCCGAGAGGATCCGTCCCAGCGTCTCGTTGATTTTGTGCCCATAGCAGGCATTGATGATAACTTCCCGGCCGTGGAACTCCACCAGAATGGTCGTGTCGTCGGGAATCGGCCCCTCGTGTTTCTCGACCTGCGAGAGGCCGTCCGCGACGGTTTCCGGGCCGGCGGCATAGCGAGTCGCTACGTCTCTGGCGACGGCGTCAGTCTCGGCCCCATCCTGTAACTGCCGACCGGCCACGCGGCGGAGTTCACCGACCTCCGCAGCGACGGCCCTCGGAACGGGAATCTCCTGACCGACCCACGATGGCACCTCACCGGCGGGGTCCTCGATGGGCGAGACGGTCACGCTCTCCTCCTCCTCGTCGATGTTCGTGATGCGCCACATCTCCCCGCGCTGGACGAACACCTCGCCGGGCGTGGCGAAGTTGACGACGAACTTCTCATCGAGGGTCCCGACCTGCTGGCCCGAGGCTACGTCTTCCACGTCGTAGGTGGCCTCGTCAGGGATCATCGAGAGGTTCTGATAGAAGTACTGCCAGGTCCCGCGGCGTTTCTCTAAGGTGTCCCGGTCCTCGTCGAGCCAGATGACGTTGTTCGCTGCGAGTTCTTCGACGACCTGCTTGAACTGGGCCTCGCCGAGATCACGGAACGGGTACGCGCGGGTCAGTATCTCGTAGGCCCGCATCGCCCGGATTTCGCCGGTGTCCATCACTAGCCCGGCGACCTGGTTAGCAACGGTATCGAGGCTGCCATCGTGTATTTCGGCCGGTTCAACGTCGCCAGCTTCGGCCTGTCTCGCAATCGCCAGCGCCTCCAGCGTGTCGTCGGTGTCGGTGGTGACAACCGTGCCCGAGGAGACGAGGTCACGCCGGTGGCCGGCCCGGCCGACCCGCTGGACGAGACGGGACACCTGCCGGGGACTGCCGTACTGGACGACGTGATCGACGTGGCCCACGTCGATGCCCAGTTCCATCGAGGAGGTACACAGCAGGGCGTCGAGGTCGCCGGCCTTGAACCGGTCCTCCACGTCGATACGGGCCTCCTTCGACAGCGAGCCGTGGTGGACGCCGAGATCGGTTCCCAACTCTTTGAACCGCGAGCCCAGCGCCTCGGCTGTCTGTCGGGTGTTGACAAACAGCAAGACGGACTCGTGGTCATCGATGAGGTCCGCGATGTAGCGGACGTGACTGGCCGTTCCAGCGTCGGTGACGAGCGTGCTCGACAGTTCTTCGTCACGGTCGGTAATCTGGGGCCGGACCACCTCGATGTCCAGTCGACTGCCGATGTCCACTTCCACGATGGCACACGTCCGGCCGCCGGTGAGAAACCGGCCGACCTCGTGTGGGTCGCCGACAGTCGCCGAGAGTCCGATGCGCTGGAACTGCCCGGACAGCTCTCGGAGCCGTTCGAGTCCGATGGTCAGCTGCGCGCCGCGCTTGGCCGCGGCGAGCTCGTGAACCTCGTCGATGACGATATGTTCGACATCTGCCAGCGCAGTCCGGAGCTTCGACCCGGTAAGCATCGCCTGGAGCGTCTCGGGCGTAGTTACGAGCACGTCCGGCGGGTCGTCGGCCTGCTTCTGGCGCTGGTAGTCCGTCGTGTCGCCGTGGCGAACATCCACTTCGAGGCCGAGCGTTTCGCCCCACCAATCCAGACGCTGGCGCATGTCGCGGTTAAGAGCCCGAAGCGGCGTGATATACAGCGCGCCGATGCCAAAACGGTCCTCGGACTGTGCTAATGCGTCGAAGACCGGCAACATCGCCGTCTCCGTCTTCCCGGTACCGGTCGGTGCGACCACCAGCGCGTCCCGCCCGTCAGCCAGGGTCGGAATTGCTTTTCGCTGTGGGTCGGTCGGCGTCGTGAAGCCGCGCTCTGAGAGCGCACTGCGGACGGCTGGACCGAGTGCGGTAAAGGCGTCATCGCCGCGAGCGACCCCGTCAGTCATCGCCCCTTTCTAGCGACTACACCGGGTTAAACACGTTGTGTCACATCGTCTCGTCCGCTGTCGGTAACCGAAGGACTGCGGGCGTTGCAGGGGAATGGCGGGTACAACCTTATGTCGTTGCACAGAGACATGTGAAACCATGACTGACGCCTGTGCAACTGCGACCGGTGATGGCCCGTGAACACGCTCGATGAAATCGAACGAGCGGTGAAGGATACGGCGCATTACGTCAGCGGGAACCTGGCGAACTACGCCAACAGAGCTGCCGGCGAGAACCCGAGCGGGGAACAACAGGTCGGGGGCGACGTGTGGGCCGACGACCTGTTTTTCGACGCGCTCGCACACATCGACGGTATCGGCGCGTACGCGAGCGAGGAGCGCAGCGGCGTAGTCGACTGCGGCGAGGGCTACAGTATCGCTATCGACCCGCTCGATGGCTCCTCGAACCTCGCCTCGAACAACTCCGTTGGGACGATAATCGGGGTCTACGACGCCGAACTGCCCGCGGCGGGCCGGGAAATGGTCGCGTCGCTGATGGTACTATACGGCCCATACACGACGCTGACAATCGCCCGGTCCGACCGCGATGTCGTCCAGGAGCACCTCCTCCGGGACGGGCACAGCGAGCGCTGGGGCCAGTTCGAACTGCCAGCAGAGGCGACGGTAGTCGGGTTAGCGGGCAAGACCGGCGAGCGCAGCGACGAGTTCAACGACATCGCCCAGGCCTTCGAGCGGGACCTGAAGCTCCGCTACGGTGGGGCGACTGTCGCCGATCTGGCGCAGGTCCTCGAGTACGGCGGACTGTTCGGCTATCCGGCGACGACGGGGTATCCGGACGGTAAACTCCGGGTCCACTTCGAATCGGCCCCGCTCGCATATCTCGTCGAAGCGGCCGGTGGCGCTTCCAGCGATGGGTCGCAGTCGTTACTCGCCGTTGAACCGGATGGTATCCACGACCGGACGCCGACGTTCCTCGGCAACGCCGAACTTGTCGACGACCTCGAAGCAGCGCTTTCGGAAGAATAGGTAGACAGCCGGCTCAGACCTGCTGGTAGGCCCCTAACCGCGTGCCATCGAGCAGGAACGCCTCGGCGTCGGCCAGCCCCTCGGGCAGGAACGGGGCGAGGAACTCCTGGCCGTCGACGTTGACCCACGTCCCCCCGGAGCGGTCGTTGAAGGCAGGAAAGACGACGATATCCGGCGCGTCGTCGACCGGCTGGTCGAACTGCTCGGCAAAGGGCTCACTCACCAGCGAGCCGCGGAGCCAGGCCCGCTCTTTCTGTGCGCCGCCGACGCTGTCTTCGAGTCGGACGACCGGGTGTTCGTGGCCGACACAGAGCACGTCCGCTTCGAGCACGTCCGGTGCAGGCCAGGTGTGGCCGTGGGCGAACCCGACCGAACCAATGCGGGTCCCGTGTCCCGGCGTCACCTCGATATCGGCGGGAAGGTCGGATAGGACCGGCTCCAGACTGCCGTCGTGGTTCCCTTTCACCAGCGTCACGGGCACGTCGAGTGCGTCGAACAGCGCTTCGAGTTCCGCCCGCTCGTCGTCGAACGGGTCGCCGATAGCGTGGCCCAGATCGCCGACGACCACCAGCCGGTCGGCACGGGCGCGGTCCAGACACGTCAGCAACCGCTCCCGACGGTCCGCGGCGGCCGACTTGAGTTCGACGCCCTCGTATCTGAGCCCCGCTTCGATGCCAGCGTGGTAATCAGCCACCGCCAGCAACCGCTCTCCGTCGGTATCGACTGTGGCTGCCGGAACGCCGGGAAGCGGTTCGACGCGCATCGCTCCTGTGTTAGCCGTCGGGCGAAAAAAGCACCGCGGCTCGATCCCAGAGCGCTCCCGGAACTGGCTATGAGCCGTCGTTCGGTTATATTGGCTTGAGCTTGCCGTCCTCGGGCTCGTAGCAGCGACCGCCCATCAGCGCGTCCTGGATGGCGTCTTCGACGGCGTCAGCGTCCGCGCCGTAGCGGCCCGCGACCGTCGAGCGGAGTTCCTCGCGGTCGGCCCCGCTGCCGTCGTCGAGTTCGTCCATGACTTCCATAGCGGCGTCTTCGAGGTCCACGTCCTCTGTGGCGTCCTCGCTTGCGGAGTCGCCGGCAGTGGTCTCGTCGGCCGCCGCGTCGGTCGCAGTCTCGGGGGTTTCGGCGGGAGCGTCGCTGGTGGCGGCGTCGGCGTCCGGTTCGGGGGATTCATCGCCGGCGGGTGCGCCCGGAGATTCGGGGGCCGGTTCGGCGTCGGCGGCGTCTGCGGGTGCCCCTTCTTCGGCCGCTTCGGCCAGGTCTTCGGGGTCCGGCGTCTCGATGTCGGCCTCACCGGGCTCGTCGACCTCGGTCCCGCTCTGGAAGTCTGTGCCGTACTCCTGCTCTATCTCCTCGCGCTCGTCGTCGTCCAGTTCGAACTCGGTGTCGAAGTCGCCGAGGTCCTCGTCCGCCCCGGGTTCCGACGACGATTCAGGCTCGTCCTCCACCGTCGAATCGGCGTCGGTCGCCGGCTCGCTCGGTGCCGGAGATCCGTTCACGGACTCACTCGGTGTGGGCGTCGTGGGCGCGTCCTCACCCGCGGAGTCGCCGGCGGTCGTCTCGTCGGGTTCGGCGTCGGTCGCTGGCTCGGGTGTTTCGGCGGGTGCGTCGCTCGTAGCCGCGTCGGCGTCCGGTTCGGGCGATTCGTCGCCGGCCGGGGCCCCGGCCGACTCTGGGGCCGGCTCGGCGTCGGCGGCGTCTGCGGGCGCACCGCTCTCGGCCGCGTCGGCCTCGTCGGCCGTCGATGATTCGATATCTGACGCTTCGGCCGTCTGTGCGCTCGGCCCGGTCGCTTCCCCGTCGTCAGTCGCTGCCTCCGATGGCGACCCCGATTCGGCCGTCGCGGCGATGTCTTCGTCAGTCGTCTCCGGGGTGGAAGGGTAAGTATCGAGGTCGAGGGAGGCGAGCAGCGGAATCGGGTCGTCGGTCCCGTCGCCCGGCGATAGCGACAACCCTTCCGCTTCATCCGTGTCGCCGGCGACGACGCGAGCGGCGTCGAGCGCCGTCGTTCGGAGCGCGTCGAGGTAGTCGCCGGTCGTGCCGTAGTGGTCCAGCGCGAGCGTGATGCCGGCCGCGGCGCTCTCGTCGATGCCCTGGTCCAGCAGCGCGAGTCTGAGTTCGTCGCCGGTCAGGCCGGCCTGCTTCGCGCTGGCCAGCTGGCCGATGCGCGAGACGGTCTGCTCGGCAGCCTGCACGACCCAGCGGTCCCGCGTGTCCCCGTCGACCTCGCTGATACTCTCGGGCCGAACCGAGGTGAACACCCGGTCGCTGTCGTCGGGCTGGAAGGTCCGGGCCTTCCCCGTGACGGCGACGAACATCGGCGGGTCGGCGGCTTCGAGGAAGGCCAGTTCGTCGGGCTGGTACTGGCCGGCGTAGACGACGAAGGGGCCGGTCGGGTCCACGACACGGGCGCGCAACACGTCGTCGTTGACCTGTTCGAGCTCGGTGAGGACGCCGACGAGGAACAGGCGGTTGACCCGCGCGCCGGTCGGCGTGACGACGTAGTTCGGCGCGCGCTCCTCGTCGGATTCAGAATACGAGAAGTCGGCGTCGTCGAACTCCGCGGCGAACAGTCGATGGGCGACTTCACGGCGGCCGGGGCCGCTGTCTCCGGATTCGCTCATGACTCCGCCTCCTGTAGCAGGGTCCGCGCACGCGTCGCCGGGTCGTCGTCGGCCTCGGCGAACGTCGATGCGGTGAGGTTCGCGCCGTACTCGTCGACCGACAGCGACCCGCGGACGACGAACTCGTGGCCGACGATGCGGTCGGCGATGCGGTCGGCGACGACCTCCTTGTTCATCGCGTCCCGGGCGTGCTCGCGTGCGTCGTCGAGGTCGCCCCCGTACACCCTGGCGGTCAGTTCGTCGTCCAGCACTGCGGTGACGGTGGCGGTCCCGTCGTCGAGAATCGCCTTCGTCCGCAGGTCGTCCTCGCCCTCAACCGCGCCGTGGGAGCGACACTGCCCGTTCTGGATGACACGGCCACACTCCGGACAACGCTCGATGAGGCCTGAGCCGTCCCGCACCTCGATGACGTTGCCGGCCAGTTCCACGTCGAACAGGCCGCCGCTCTCGACGGCCTCGCGGATGGACAGCCGCGGGGCGTCTTCGGCTACCTCGACCGTGCGGTCCAGCGCGGTCACGGTCGAGAACTCCGAGACGTTCACCGACGGCGCGCCGCGGAACTCGCGGACGAACGTCTCTTCGAGGCGTACGGACGCCCCTTCCTCGATCTCCGCGTGGGGCTCCCAGTCAGTAAAGGGGAGCCGGCCGCTCTCGTCGCCGAGGACGCCGCTGAGAATCGTCGTCTCGCCGTCGCGGCCGTCGATGACCTTCTGCTCGCACTCCAGCACCTGCACCTCCACAGTGATGCCGCGGTCGCCCGGCGCGAGGTCCTGTAGGGCGGCGCGGCCGCCGACCTCGTAGTCGATGTCCAGCGTCTCGTCGACGACCTCGGGGTCGGTGCTGTCGCCGAGGTTCAGTTCGGGCTGGCCGTCCCACTCCCGGACGCCGGCGTTGCCGAGCCGGACGGTCTGGCCGGGCTGGAGGTCGCCCGAGAAGCCGTCCCAGGCGGTGTAGGATATCTTCCCCGTCTCGTCGGCGAGTTCGCCCTCGCGGATGACGTGCTGTTCCCCGTTGTACTGGATGGACCGCCGACCGGACGTGAGCACCACGGCGGTGACCGTCACGTTCGAGTCGTCGGTCGTGACCTCGCTGATGGCCTTGCTCGACGGCGTGTTGTCGCCGCCCGAGCTGCCGTCACCGTACTTCCGTCTGAGGCTCTGCTTGGCCTCGTCCATCGGGACGGAGTAGTTCACGAGGTTCTCCAGGTCGCGTGTGACCTCCTCTTTGTCAACACCGAGGTCGGAGGCGAGCTCCTCGGCATGGTCTTCGAGAGACATCGACTGACGGTTCGACGGGAGCACTCAAAAGCGTTTTCGGCCAGCCTTTGCGGGCATGGCCGTCGACACCTGTTTGAAATCGCCCAAAATTCTTATTTGTGATACTGCAATCTCTCAGTGTATGCTCTCTGACCGAGTTAGTGTGTTTCAGACGGCCGAAGGTCCCGTTACCGAATCTGTCAAGCTAACCGGGCAGGAAAATATCGGAGCTGATACTGGGCGCGGACATCGGGGGGCCTGACTATGGGAAGTCTGTTCGGGTCGAAACCATCCGAGGCCCACGTCATCTGGCGGAGCGGTCGGAACAACGGCGGCACGAAGAAGTTCGATTTCGAGTATCTGGAACTGTGGGCCGCACATTTCGGCGTCGACTTCGAGCAGTGGACCCGCGTCGACCACGATCGCGGTGACGAGCCCCGCGAGCAGTTCGCCTGCGTGTTCCGCTGGTCGAAAAGCGGCGGGCAGGAACTCTCCGTCGGTGACGAGGAGTGGACGATGGGCTCCCAGCGCAAGCCCCGCACGTTCCTCGAAATCGACGAGGAAGGGATGGTCAGACTCCGGGGCTGGACCAGCGAGACGACGCTCGACGTCGAAGAACTCGTACTGAAAAAGACGGTGCTGAAGCTGAAAACCGCCGACGGCACCGTGAAGAAACTCGATGTCCGGAAGCTCTCGAAGCGCCCCGAGACGACCTCCACCCGAGCGTAACCCAAAAGCCGTTTGACGTGTCACCGGCACGAACGAGTATGCACGTCGTCGTCAACGCCGCGATGAGTGTCGACGGGAAGCTCTCTTCCCGCCGCCGCGAACAAATCGCTATCTCCGGACCGGAGGATTTCGACCGGGTCGACCAGCTCCGAGCCGACAGCGACGCCGTGATGGTCGGTGTCGGCACGATTCTCGCCGACGACCCCTCACTGACTATCGATGACCCCGACCGCCGCGCCGCCCGGACTGACCGCGGCGAGCCGGAAAACCCCGCACGCGTCGTCGCTGACTCCCGCATCCGAACGCCACCGGACGCCACGGTACTGGACGACCGCGCCCAGACCTACCTCCTCGTCAGCGAAGCCGCGCCGCCGGACTTCGTTGAGGAGATGGAAGACGCCGGGGCGTACGTCATCGCTGCCGGCCAGGACCGGGTCGACCTCACGACGACGCTCGCGAAGCTGGAAGGCGACGGCATCGACCAGCTCATGGTCGAAGGTGGCGGCGAACTCATCTTCGGCCTGCTAGAGGAGGCGCTGGTCGACGACCTGTTCGTCTACATCGGTCCGAAGGTCATCGGCGGCCGGGACGCGCCGACGCTGGCCGACGGCGACGGCTTCATCGAGGACTTCCCGGAGCCGGAACTGGCCGACGTCGACCGGGTTGACGACGGCGTGGTGTTGCACTGGACGTTTTAGGAACTCGGCCGTCGGAAATCAGTGGTCGTGGCCGGTCAGCTCGGCGAAGGACTGTCCGAACCGCTCCTCGAACAGCTCGCTGGTCTCCGCTTCGAGCGCGACGATCTGCTCGTCCGGCTCGCCCTGAGCGTGGTGGACGGCGCTGTGAATCCGCTGGGTCATGCCGAACATCGCGATGTCGCCGACGACCTGCGGGTCCGTCTCCTCGGGCGATTCCCGGAGGATGTCCACGAGTTCGCTCGGGACTGTGAGTTCGTCGGTCTCCTCGCCGTCGTCGATAGTCAGCGTGACAGTGTCGGTTGCCATGCCACCGACTCAGGGGGCTATCCTAAAGGGTCTGTGGATGTAGCGACGACAGCGAAACAGAACCGCTAGTCGTCGGCTTCTGCCGCAGCCTCGGACTCCGCCTCGGCGGCGGCCTCGGCCCGGGATTCGAGGTACTCGTCGGCGTCGATGGCGGCCTTACAGCCCATCCCGGCGGCGGTGACGGCCTGCTGGTAGTGGTAGTCGACCACGTCGCCGGCACCGAAGATACCGTCCACGTCGGTCGCGGTCTGGTCGCCGCCGGTGCCGCCGTGGGTCTGGATGTAGCCAGTGTCGTCCAGTTCGACGCCGGTGTCTTCGAGATAGTCGGTGTTCGGCGTATGGCCGATAGCGATGAAGACCGCACCCACGTCGAAGTCGAAGCTCTCGGTCCCGTCGTCGTCGAGCTTCTCGCTGGGATGGCCCTCGTCGTTCTGTGCGAGGGTGACGTGGTCGACCCCGTCCTCGGGGGAGCCGTGCATCTCCAGCAGTTCGGTGTTCCGCATGATCTCGATTTCGCCCTCGTCGACCTTCTGCTGAACGCGGTCGATCCAGTAGTCCTCGGCGCGGAACTCCTCGCGGCGGTGCGCGATGTAGACGGTGTCGGCGAACTTCGTAAGGAAGTGGGCCTCCTCCATGGCTGCGTCGCCGCCGCCGACGACGAGCATGTCCTCGCCGCGGAAGAACGCGCCGTCACAGGTCGCACACGTCGAGACGCCATAGCCCATCAGCTCGTCCTCGCCGGGGACGCCCAGCGTGCGGGCGCTGGCCCCGGAAGCGGCGATGAACGCGTCGCAGGTGTAGACATCGCCGTTCGACAGTTCCACGCGGAACGGCCGTTCGCTGTCGTCGATGTCGGCGACGATACCGTGTTCGAGTTCAGCGCCGAAGCGCTGGGCCTGTTCTTTCATGTTATTGATGAGGTCCGGACCGGAGAGGCCCTCCGGGAAGCCGGGGAAGTTCTCGACTTCGCTGGTCAGCGTGAGCTGCCCACCGGGTTCGTCGCCTTCCAGAACGAGTGGGTCATTGTTGCTTCTGGCGGCGTAGATAGCCGCTGTCAGTCCCGCTGCGCCCGTTCCAGCGACGATGAGTCGTCGGTGTTCGACCGATTCTGTCATTAGCCAAGTTAGACTACCAGGCCGTATTTAGCTTGTGTTGTCGTGCGCCGAACTCGAACCGTGACGACACGCTTAGGCCGCTGCCGCCGCTCGCTGGGGGTATGGCCGCCGACCTCGAAGAGAAAACCGACCGGTACGAGGGACTGCTTGCCGAAGCACTTGACGCGGCATCAGTCGCTCCTCCAGATGGAACGCCGATGCACGACGCCGCTCTGGAGTGCGAGGAGATGGCGTCGTCGTATCTTGAAGATGGGCGTCACTTTAGAGACGACGACGACCTCGTGAACGCGCTGGCGTCGTTTTCGTACGGGCACGCGTGGCTGGACGCGGGCGCACGTATCGGGCTCTTTGATGTCCCGACCGAAGGACATCTGTTTACGGTCTGAAACTATGGTCTAATTTGGGTCTCAGTTCGGCAATCGGTTAAGTGTCAACAGTCCTCCGAATCTCCCGGGTCACATCATGAAACAGACCAGGCGCAGTGTCCTGCGGAGTATCGGTGCCGGAACAGCAGTCGCAGTCGGGTGCGTCGGTGCCGCGAGCGCCGCGCCGCCGAGAGACGGCGAGACAATTGCCGACATTGCCTCGAATGACGACCGATTCACGATCTTGGTTGAGGCACTGGGCGAAGCAGGCCTTGTGGCGACACTCGACGGAAACAGACAACTGACCGTGTTTGCGCCCACTAATACGGCGTTCGAAAACTTGCTGCACGTCTTAGGTATTAGCAAGGACGAACTCTTGGAACGAGACGACCTCGCCGAAATCCTCACGTACCACGTGGCACCGGGTCGTCGCGACGCCGAGTCGGTCACTACCTCCGATCAGGTGCCGACACTCAACGGAGCGAAAATAGATGTGGACGGGACCGTCCTCAACGGCGGCCAGGCCACCATCGTCGACACGAACATCGAAGCCTCAAACGGGTACATTCACGCCATCAACGGCGACAACGTCGATGGCACTGGTGTCTTGCTTCCATAGCCCGGCGCACACCACAGTTTGCGTGGGTATGACAGCAAACCAGAACGGCCCTCCTCCGACGACCACCTCCTTTTTGTCCAGCCGGGTCGACCCGGGTCCCGCTGCGTCCGCTGATGCATAGCCGCCCTGGTTTCGGTCGTAGGCAGCTATCATGGAGTTGGCCAGAGGATATACGTGTGCCCGGAGAGTTGAGTCCGCTGATGGAGGGTGTCCTCTGGTATGTTCTTTCAGGGACCCGTGGGGGGCCAAACAGAGCCCGTATCCTCAAAGCCCTCAAGCGACGGCCTCGGAATGCCAACCAACTCGCGGAGGACCTCGACCTCGACTACAAAACTGTCCGGCATCACCTCGACGTGTTGTTGGACAATGGCGTTGTCGACAACACCGGCGGCGACTACGGGTCCGTCTACACGCTGACGGACAGGACTGAACAGTACTGGGACACCATCGAAGAAATCATTGCGGAGATAGAGTGACAATGGCTGAAATCGAGCATGGAGTTTTACCACGAGCCGGCATAGGAGGGGACAGATGGCAGTCTGGATGACCGCGGCAAGTGTCGCGTCTGCGCTCAACGTCGTGGTGCTGCTTGCGTTGCTATCTGTCTGGGCCCGCAACTACCTGTCGGTGGGCTCGAAACACGCACTCGGACTGACGGTTTTCGGGTTCCTGTTGCTCGCCGAGAACTGCCTGTCCGTCTACTACTACGTGCTTGACCCAGAGGTCGCCGTGTTGTTACGAAACGCCGCCCCTGTCGCCGGCCGCGCGATGACGTTTGTCGCGATACTGGAACTGGGTGGGCTGCTGTTTCTGGCGTGGATCTCGCTCGATTGAGCGGTCGCAGCGATACTTCCCAAACAGGATGTCACCGTCCTTGCTGTACGTATCTGGAATGTATATGTAACTAAAATGTAGTGACTGGTAACATCGTTCTTTACACCTCATCACCCCTCCACGATGTGCGGAACCACACTGTGACTCCCACTGGCCCGATAATTTCGGGGCCCATTCGCTGTCTCCGACTGAATCGGGGTGACTGTAGCAGCAAGGCGGCGGTTGTTCTGCAGTACACCGACAGAGTCACACGATGTTGCGGCCCCCCGATTTGTGCGCTACACACGGGAGTCGGAGACGACCGCCAAAATTATATACCCTTACAGCGAGCCATGGTGAAACCTATCATGCCGTTGTATTGCGGTTCGAGGGAAAAAGCGGCGAAAGATTTATATACTTTACGAACTAACTATAGGGTAAGACAGTTCCCCAACCAATATTAAAATTTCTGCACCCGGCAGAACAGGACTCCCAATCATGAGTGAATCAACAACGCGGACAAACACACGAGAGCGAGACGAGAAAATAACCGAACCGACGGAACAGGAGGCTGTAGAGACCTGTCCCGAATGTAGTGGCAACGTCGTTACCGACGCCGAGCATGGCGAAACAGTCTGTGAAGACTGTGGACTGGTCATCGAAGAGGACGAGATTGACCGCGGCCCGGAATGGCGTGCATTCAATTCCGCCGAGAAGGACCGCAAGTCCCGCGTCGGCGCGCCGACGACAAACATGATGCACGACAAGGGCCTCTCGACGAACATCGGCTGGCAGAACAAGGACGCCTACGGGCGCTCCCTCTCCAGCGAGCAGCGCCAGAAGATGCAGCGGCTCCGGACCTGGAACGAGCGGTTCCGGACCCGCGACTCCAAAGAGCGTAACCTCAAGCAGGCGCTTGGCGAAATCGACCGCATGGCCTCTGCGCTGGGCCTGCCCCAGAACGTCCGTGAGACGGCCAGCGTCATCTATCGCCGCGCACTCGGTGACGATCTGCTCCCGGGCCGTTCCATCGAGGGCGTCGCCACGTCCGCCCTGTACGCGGCTGCCCGCATGGCTGGAAACCCCCGGTCGCTCGACGAGATGGCCCGCGTCTCCCGCGTCGAAAAGATGGAGCTCACACGGACTTACCGCTATATCGTCCGGGAACTCAGCCTCGAAGTCCAGCCGGCAGACCCGGAACACTACCTCCCGCGGTTCATCTCCGATCTTGACCTCAGCGAGGAGACTCAGCGACAGGCCCGCGACCTCGTCGAAGGCGCTCGTCAGTCCGGGATGCTCTCCGGCAAGTCGCCGGTCGGCATCGCCGCTGCAGCCGTCTACGCCGCCGCGTTGCTGACAAACGAGAAAGTCACGCAGAGTCAGGTCAGCGACGTCGCTGACATCTCCGAAGTGACAATCCGAAACCGGTACAAGGAACTCCTCGAAGCCGAGGACCTCCCGGCCTGACGCCCGGGTGAAGGCAGACTTATGGGGAGACGCCAAGGCTTTTAATCATCGGATATGTGTGTGAGTAACATACATGGAAGAAGCGTACGTCCGATTGCTCTGTCCCGAGTGTAAGAAAGACTGGGAGTCGACGCCGACAGATTTGCCGCGACACGACACGACGTTCCACTGCCCGAACTGTCATGCGAGCCATCGGCTCGCTGTTTTTACCCGCACGGAAAACGACTTGCAGACGCTGAAAGGACTGCAGTAACTACTCGCTTGTTGCCGAGCGTGCGCCGCATGCCTCACAGCGGAGCAACAGCGCGCCCTGTTCCCGTTCCAGTTGCGTGTCCGGCAGTCCACACTCCGAGCAGAGCACGAACTCCTCGACGTACTCGTCGATGGACGCCTCGATACGGTCGGCGTCGAACTCGCCGGTCAACCGCGCCCGCCCGCTCTCGTCGATGTGGCCACTCGTCCCGAGGTCGTTCTGCAGGAACTTCATCACGTGGTCGTCCTCGCGTCCGAGTCGGGAACACGTCGACTGGAAGTTCTCGTAGACGGTGACGTTCCCTTCCTGTCGGACATCCGGGTCCGGGACCTCGAACCGTTCACCTGTGCCGTCGATATCCGGCGTTTCCTCCATCGCCCGGTCGAGCATATCGTCGTATTCCATACTCCAACGTCACAGAGCAGCCACCAAAAACTTTTCAGCCAGTGGTCGTCCGCTATCGCCAGGCTGTAAGTGTACAGGTCTCGTCCGCTACCATCGAAATCCAGGTGTCATCGTGGGCAATATCGGCGATGACGAACCGCTGCTGGCCGTCGACATCGTCGACAGCACACATCACATCAGACGCAGTTCCCGACCGACGGGTGGGACGTTCAACCTCGTAAGACACAATTGTTCATCTAGGATGTGCGGTAATGAATGTGTCGTACTCGTTTCGTCTTTTGATACTCTGAAATCCGACCGTATACGCAAGAAAACGACTTACGTCTTGCCATTACCGTTGTGAGTATCAAGGCCGATTCAACAATCGTCGATGCCAACGGCCGGAGACAGCCGCGCTGAATCGCCGTGAGGGGTCCCAGATACGTCAGGGCGCGAGCCGGTTCTTGCGTCCCTTCATCTCCCGTTCGTAGTACTCGAAGGTCTTGGGACACCAGTCGGCCGCCAGGTCGAGCATCTCCTCGGTCATCTCCCGGATTTCCCACTGTGCGTCTGCCGCCGCTCGCATATCCGCGACGTGCATCAGCATCCGGGCGTTCATCGACATCACAATGTTCACCCTGGTGCCAATCGGCAGCACGAACCGGGCGTCCTCCGGCGGCATTCCGAGTTCGAGCAGTTCCTGATACGACTCGACCGCCTGCTCGATGGTGTCTTTGAATACCTCCGTGCGCTTCTCGAACTCCTCGTCGGAGACGCTCGCTTTCTGTTGGTTCCGGCCGATCCAGTCCGGGTCTGTCGCGGACGGCGGTGTCACGACCAGTTCGCCCTCGCGGACGGCTTCTGGGTCCACGTCGTCGAAGGAGACGTACCGCATCGACTGCACGTCGAAGGAGACGTGGCGGTGGCGGGTGATCTGTGCCATACAGGAGCGGGAGACGCCTTCGACGGCGAAGGTGGCCTGCGCGTGTTCGAAGGGGCCGAAGTGGCCGTGGTCGAGCAGATGCCCGATGAGCGTCTCCTTTTTGTCGTCAAGTGTGTCGCCGTCGACCTCGGCCATCGTCGCTTCGAACGACTGGCTGCCGACGGAGGTGTCGCTGTAGTCGTTGCGTGCTGCCTTGCAGATGAGATCCTCAGGGTCGTCTGTCGCTTCGAGCAGCTTTACGTCCATATCGGGTGGGTGTCCCGGAGCGGCAAAATACTTCCTTCCCGGGCCGGCAGGGCGTTCGGACCTCCCGCGGATGACTCCGAACTCAGATATCCTGCCAGTCTGTCGGCTCGCCGGCGAGGCCAAGCACGCGGGCCTCTCGGCCGCCGCCCTCGGCGTCGCGCACGTCGATCATCCCGTCGAACGCCTGCTTGATTACCTGCAGGGTCTGGTCGTCGTGGGCGCCCGAGTCGATGGTGAACACGCCGATGTAGCCCGCGGAATCCAGCCGCGAGGACAGCACGTGACAGAACTTGAAGACGGTCTTCTTGTCCGTGTAGGTCAGCATCGTCGACAGCGAGACGAGGGCCAGCCGGCCCTGTTCGTTGCCGGCATTGTGCAGCCCCTCCAGCGCCTTCGTGATGCCGATACCGATGCCGGTGAGGTCACCGGGCGAAGAGACGTGGTGCGCGTGGGCGTTGCCGATTACCTCCTCGTCCGTGCCACCCTCGCCGCGACAGTCGATGACACCGAGCTGGGAGTCGTCGAGGTCGGGAACGAGCGACCGGAACTCCTCGACGACGCTGCCTGCGCCGTCACCGGTCGTCACGACCACCGCGCCGTCCCCCTCGCGTAGACCGTCGGCGAGAATATCGTATGCGAGCCGGTCCTTCCCGCTCATTGCCGGGCCGGAGATCAGGATGCTGGACCCTGGCCGGACCTCACTGAGCGCATCGAACTCTAGTACTGAGGTGAGATCATACATTGTTTGTCGCTCAGTTGTCTTCATCGTTGCTCAGTCCGCGAAGCGTCGCGATGAAATCGGAGTCGTCTTCGATGCCACCGAGTGTGTCCGAGAGATCGTCTCGCATCTCCGCGACTCTCTGGGTCAGTTCGTCGTACTGGTCGCTCTCCGCCAGCTCTGCGCTCGATTTCGTCGCTTCGAGCGTTGCCTGCTTCTCGACGAGTGCGTAGTACTCCTGTAGCAGGGAGTCGTACTCGGAGCGGTCCAGCAGATTGTCGACCGTTTCGTGGAGCTGTTCGCTCCGGATCGGCTTCGAGAGATATGCGTCAAAGCCCATCTCCAGAATGTCGAAGTCCGGCTCGACGGCGGTGACCATCGCCACCCGACAGCCCAGATTACGCTCTCGAATGCGTTCCAGCACTTCGTCCCCGGAGAGTCCGGGCATCATCCGGTCGAGCAAGACGACGTCGACATCCGCGTCTAGTTGCTCCAGGCCCTCGTCGCCGTTCTGTGCCATGCGGACCTCGTACTCCTGTTGGAGCCACAGTTTGTACGTCTCGGCAACGTCTGGTTCGTCTTCGACGATAAGCACTACAGGTAGGTCCGAATCTGACATGATGTTCTACTATCCCCCGTTTGCATATCCACGTACATAGCCCTGTGGGTGCGGGCGTGCAGCGCGTCTCGACCGGTGACAGAACGACACCCACATCCGGCATGACGGCAAATAGGCGGGTAATGATTCGAAATCTCGCCCGTGGGCAACAGGCCTTCACGAGCAACGTGTTCCTCGTCACCGGGGACCGAACCGTGCTGGTCGACGTCGGCAACGAGTTCGACGTGGTGTCGGCTGTCAAAGAGCACGTCGACGATATCGACGCTATCGCCGTCACTCACACCCACTACGACCACGTCGAGAACCTCGACAGCGTCGTCGACGCTTTCGACGTGCCGGTGTACGGCTACGACACGGAGCAGGACGGCATCGAGAACGCTATCGCCGACGACGAGACGATACAGCTGGGCGACCACGGCTACCGGGCGCTGCACACGCCCGGCCACAAGAACGACCATCTCTGCTTCTACTCTGCGGACGCCGGCGTCCTGTTCGCCGGCGACCTCGTGTTCGCCAACGGGAGCTTCGGCCGGATCGACCTCGACGAAGGGAATCGTGACCTGCTCGTCGAGAGCATCGACCGAATGCTGTCGGTTGTCGACGAGGACCTACAGGAGATGCACACCGGTCACGGACCGAGCGTTACCGATGCGCCGTATCAGGACATCGAACTGGCGCTGCAAGCCGCAAAGTTCTGAGAGCGCGGCCGAGCGCACAGTTTTCAGTCGAACGCACAGGCCAGCAACGCGTCGTAGGCGTGGTCGTAGGCATCGGCGACAGCCGCCGGGTCACTGCGCTGTTCGCTGTCGAGCGCGGGGAGCCGTACTGCCGCGACCTGCTCGATGAGGTCGACGACGTTGGGCACCCGTTCCTCCAGCTGGCCGTCGCCGGGGCCGCCCGTGGCAATCTGACAGGCCTTGGCGTACCGGTCGCCGTCGTAGATACGCGCTCGGCCCGGTTCGACGACGGCCACGGCGTCGGGTTCGATACCCGACAGCGGCCGGGCCACGTCGCCGTAGGACTCGACGACCGCCCGGTCGGCCGACTCGATGTCAGCGGCGAGTGACTCCAGGGCCTCGACGTGCATCACGCGCATCAGGTCGTTGAAGTCGGCGACCGAGGTGACCCGCGGCGCGTCGGCGAGCGGGAGACGCTCGGCGACGGAGTCGGGCACGTCGACGGTCCCGTTGACGACGTACTCGACGCCGGTTTCGGCACTCGGGCGGCCGACCCGGTCGACGACGAACTGCTGGTTGTCCTTGCCGAGCAGGCCCGTCTCCGCGCCCGGCGAGGGATGCCACAGCCGGTGAATCGGGTTGATTTCCTCGGGGACCACGTCGCCCGGGGACGCGGCCGCGAGGCGCTTGGCGTCCTTGCCGTACAGCCGCCCCTCGCTTGTTGCCCGCTGATAGTCGTCGTGGTCGAACCAGTAGTTGTTGCCCGCTCTGGGCTTGAATCCCTGGGCGCTGGTCCGTTTGAGCAGGCCGACGCTGAACGTGGTCTTGCCCGCGTCGACGCGGTCATTGCCGGCGACGAGGAGCTTCATGACTCGGCAAGACCGTACAGTCCGACGACATCATCGTCCTGCGGGTCGGCGATGACGAGGTCGTCCTGATTGAATATCATCCACGGGATGGCCCAGTCGATGAACACCGACTCGTTGGCCTCGCTGAGTTCGGCGTCCGCCGGGAGCCCCTGCAGGAGGCGGGCGATTTCCGGGATAGTGTACAGTTTGTCGGCGTCGAGAATGTCCGCAGGTTCGTGGAGCTCGAACGACAGTATCTCGTCGAACTCCTGCTTGTCGACAGGCATACCTGCCGGTATGCCGAGCGAGTGGGTAAATCCCTCGAACCGGCGGAACCCATTTACTCGCTGGGCAGGAGTGTTCAGTAATGGCAACGCTGCTTGTTGCGTACGCCTTTCTTTTGCTCGTCGTGGCCGTTGTTCTCGGGACGCTGTCGGCGTACGCGTGGGGGCGGCGCGACTACACCGGCGGGACCGCACTCGCGGTCCTGCTTGCCGGGCTCTCGGTCTGGGACCTCTGTGTCGCGGCCGGTGTCTTGACGCGCGGGACCGACGTGGCTCTTCTCTTCGCATATGGCCTGTACGTCGGCGTAATGCCCGCGATAGCCGGACTGTTCGTGTTCTCTCTGGCATACACCAACCGCGACCGGTATCTCAATCGGTGGACTTACGCGCTCCTGAGCATCGAGCCAGTCGTGTTCTTTACTGCGCTGCTCGCCGGCTCTGACGGGCTGGTATACACTGTATCCGGCCCGACGGACACCGGCATGTACGGCTGGACGATCACAGCCGGGCCTGTTTTCTGGGGACATCTCGTGTACTCCTACGCACTCATCGCCGCGTCGAGTGCGCTCATCATCCACTACGGGCTCGGCTCCGGTGAACTGTACCGAAAGCAGGTGTACGCCGTTCTGCTGGCTATCGGCCTCCCGTGGTTCGGGAGCGTTCTCAGCATCTTCGGCGACACCAGCATCGAACTCACACCGTTGTTGCTGGCAGGAACCGGAATCACGCTCTCGTGGGCGTTCTTCAGGGGGCGACTGCTGGACATCTCGCCGGTCGCCCACCGTGAGGTCGTCGAGTCGCTCAACAGCGCTGTGTTCGTCGTCGACACGAACGACAGGATACTCGAAGCCAACGACGCTGGCCGCCGCCTCCTCGGAGACGAAGCTCTCGTCGGCCAGCCCGTCGCGGCTGCGCTCGAAACGTCGCCTGAGCTTCTCGAAAAGTACCGCAGTCTGAACGACGACGCCGAAGAAACAGCAGCCGTCGTCGAGCAACGCGACCGATTTTTCGACATCCGGCTCACACCGCTGCACGACGCCCGCGACGCGCTGGTCGGGCGTGTCTTTCTCGTCCACGAAATCACCGAACAAAAGCAGCGGGAGCGAGAACTGGAACGCCGGAACCAGCAGCTCGACCAGTTCGCCGCCGTCCTCTCACACGACCTGCGGAACCCGCTGAACGTGGCTTCGGGCCGACTGGCGCTGGCCCGGGAACGCAACGACCCCGAGGAGTTCGACCGTGTGGAGAAAGCCCACGAACGGATGAGTAGCCTCATCGACGAGGTGCTCGCCTTCGCCCGCGACGAGCAGACGACCGACCGGGTCGAGCTACGGCTTTCGGCGCTGGCGAAGGCGGCCTGGGGTCACGTCGACACCGGCGAGGCGACGCTGCAGATCGACGGCGACAGAGAGATTATCGGCGACCGTGACCAGCTCCTGCAACTGTTCGAGAACGTGGTTCGGAACAGTGTGGAGCACGGAGCCGCAGGCGGGCGGTCGGACGACGCCGCGGACAGGGCAGTGACGATACGCGTCGACGCCACCCCCGAAGGGTTCGCAATCGGCGACAACGGGCCCGGCGTCCCACCCGAGAAACGAGCGGAGATATTCACACACGGCGTCAGCAGTTCCGAGTCGGGGACCGGCCTCGGACTGGCAATCGTCCAGCACGTCGTCGAGTCCCACGGGTGGGATGTCGAGATGACGGAAAGCCGGTCAGGCGGCGCGAAACTCGTCGTCTCGGGACTCGGAGCGGAATCAACGCAACGGTCCGAGTCGGTGTCATAGCCAGTCGACAGCCTAAGGCCCGCCCGGTCGTGAACTTCGGTATGGCTGATGAGGACCACATCGAAGCGCTGCTCGCCCGGCTGTCTCGCGCACAGAAACTCGCGCTCGTTCGCGGCGCAACCGACCCAGAGGGCACAGCGACGGGGTACCTCCCGGGCGTCGAAGAGGCCGGGATTCCGCCGTTTCGTCTCGTCGACGGGCCGCTCGGCATCCGTGCAGAGGGCCATCGCGCGACCGCCTTTCCCGCGTCGATTGCGACGGCAGCGACGTTTGACACCGATCTGGCCCGGCGACAGGGCGCGGCGATGGGACGCGAAGCGACGGCACTCGGACAGGACGCGCTGCTCGCGCCCGGTGTGAACGTCATCCGGGTCCCGCAGTGTGGCCGCAATTTCGAATATCTCTCCGAAGACCCCGTCCACGCCGGCGCTGTCGGAGCCGGCCTTATCGACGGCATTCAGTCCGCTGACGTCGTCGCCACGGTGAAACACTTCGTCGCTAACAACCAGGAGACCCACCGAACGACCGTCAGCGCGGAAGTGGACGAGCGGACGCTCCGGGAGCTGTACCTCCCGCCGTTCCGTTCGGCCGTTGACGCCGGCGTCGGCTCGGTGATGACGGCGTACAACCGAGTGAACGGCACGCACATGAGCGACCACGAGCGCCTCGTCGGTGACGTGCTCAAAGGTGCGTGGGGGTTCGACGGCTACGTCGTCTCGGACTGGTACGGGCTGGAGAGCACCGTCGGCGCGGCCAACGCAGGTCTTGACGTGGAGATGCCCGGCGTGGCGGAAGTCCCCGACGACGGAACCGGGAGCTACGAGTGGCCCGACGGCATCCCGGACGCGACACGCGCGGGCCTGTTCGGTGACCCGCTGGCAGCGGCCATCGACAGCGGCGAGGTTCCAGCCGACCGACTGGTGGACATGGCGCGGCGGGTGCTCGGGCAGATGGACCGGTTCGGGCGACTGGACGGCGGCCGGACTGCTGCCGACGACGGTGAAAACGACGATGAGGTGGGTGAAATCGACAGTCAGCGCCACCGTGATATTGCGGCGGACGTGGCGGCCCGCGGGACGGTCCTGCTCGACAACGACGGCGTCCTGCCGCTGGCCGATGGGGCGGACGTGGCTGTTATCGGGCCGAATGTCGATGAGCCGAAACTTGGCGGTGGTGGCTCCTCCGAGACGTCGCCGGTCCACTCGGTCACACCAGTCGAAGGAATCGAATCTCGCGCCGAGGGCGCTGTCACGACCGCGTTTGGCATCCGACAGATCGAGTCCGTCTCGCTGTTCGACCTTCTACCGTTCGTCGGTGACGACGATGCTGACGGTACGGCTGAGGACGACACCCGACGGGAGCCGTCGCTTGACGACGCTGTCGATGCAGCCGCGGCAGCCGATGTCGCCGTCGTGTTCGTCCGTGATGCAACGACGGAGGCCCGGGACCGCGAGTCGCTCGAACTGCCGGGCCGACAGGACGCACTTGTCTCGGCTGTCGCCGCCGCCAACGAGAACACCGTCGTCGTCGTCAGGTCTGGCGGCCCAGTGGAACTCCCGTGGCGGGAGGACGTGGCCGCGGTCATCGAACAGTGGTACCCCGGACAGGCGGACGGCGACGCGGCGGCGGCAGTCCTCTACGGCGACTGCGACCCCAGCGGCCGGCTCCCGGTGACGTTCGCCCCGGAAAGCCAGTACCCGACTGCAGGGCCCGAGCGCCGCTACCCCGGCGTTGACGATCAAGTCCACTACGATGAGGGCGTCTTTATCGGCTACCGACACTTCGACGACGAAGACGCGAACCTGACCTACCCCTTCGGGCACGGCCACTCGTATGCGACATTCGCATACGGCGATGCCGAAATCACAGACGAGCAGACCGTCGCAGTCACAGTCGAGAACGTCGCCGACAGGCAGGGCCGGGAGGTCGTTCAGGCCTACGTCCGACCGCCGTCCGTCGAGGACGCTGACCGCCCCGTGCGTGAACTCGCCGGATTCGAAGCTGTGCAGTTGGACGCCGGTGAACGACAGACGGTGACACTGACGCTGGATGACCTCGCGTTCTCGCGGTACGTCCCCGACTCCGGGTGGACGGTCGACAGCGGAACGTACACCGTTGAAATCGGGCGGTCGTCGCGGGACGTTCGGACGACTGTGGCGGTCGACCGGTAGCGTGTCCGGTCGTTACCTCGGCTGAAACGCGGCGTTTTCCGCAGAAGCCCGTCTGAACCGGGGGGTCCGTGGCCGGGGATTTCAAGCCCCCCGAATACATATAGCCGGTCATGAGTCAGACGCTCGAAACCATGGAGCCGAATCCGGTGTGGGTCGAAGACGCCTACTCCGACACTGTCGACGTTCTCACGCGCTACGCCGACGAGTTCGAGTACAAGATCTGGGGCGGCGACTGGTGCAAGGACTGCCGGGCACAGCTCCCCGACTTCGGGGCGGCGTTGAAAGCCGCCGGTGTCCCCGACGCAGTGGTCCACCACTACCCCGTTGAGAAGGAGGAGGACGGCTCGAAAACGGGACCGGAGGTCGAGGCATACGATATCGAACTCATCCCGACAGTCGTCGTCGAACACAATGGCGAGGAGGTTGCCCGATTCGTCGAGGAGGAGCCGGTCCCTATCGCGGTGTACCTCGCCGACAAAATCGAAGCCGAGATGGCCTGATTCTCACGCCGCGTCGTCAGTTCCCGCGCCCCAGTCTAACGCCGTCTTGAGGTCGTGTTTCGGTGGCGAACAGGCGAAGTTCCGGCAGGCGTACACCGTCGGCCGCTCATCGACCTGCTCGCGGCCGGCCCAGATTGGCGGCGAATCGTCCAGTCCCAGCGTTCCGAGCCACTGCTCGAAACGACTCTCGTCGGCCGGTCGGTGGGCCAGTAGACGGCGCGGAATGTACCGGTCGGAAAGTGTCTCCGTCCACTCGTCGGGGTACTCCGACCGGTCGCCGACGAAGGTGAGTTCCAGCGCGCCCTGCTCGTAGGTGTCCGTCGCCAGCGTGAGCGAGGCGTGCTGGAGCGGGTTCGAGGAGACGCGATCGGCGTGGGTCCGGATGACCCGCTCGGCCACGTCCTCGAAGCGGTCGTCGTCGCTGAAATGCGACAGCGACAGCAGGAGGTCGACGGCGACGCCGGTGCTGGACGGCGTCGACTGGTCGGTCAGTTCCTGGGGCCGTGCGACCAGCGATTCGCCGCCGGTCGGCGTGAAAAACAGCGTCTCCTGTTTGTCGTCCCAGAACGCCTCTGTGATGGCCTGTCCGAGGTCCATAGCGAACGCGAGGTGCTCGATGTCGCCGGTCGCCTCGAACAGCGTCAGCGCGCCGCGACCGAGGAACGCGTAGTCCTCCAGGTAGCCGTCGATGGCCACGTCGCCGTCCTTGTACCGGCGGTTGAGTCGCCCCGCGTCGGCGTCCCACAGGTGCTCCCGGACGAACGAGAGGGCGTCGGCAGCCACGTCGGCGTAGGCGTCGTCCAGCACGAGAGCGCCCTCGGCGAGCGCCCGAATCATCAGGCCGTTCCAGCCGGCCAGCACCTTCTCGTCGCGGGCCGGTCGCGGTCGGCTCTTTCTGGCCTCGAAGGTCTGGTTCAGGGCCCGCTGGAGGCTCGCCGTGATTTCGTCCTCGCTTCGTTCGTACTCCTCGGCGAGCGCCGGGACGGGCTTTCGAACCGCAAGGACCGTCCCGCCTTCGAAGTTCCCCCGCTCCGTGACGCCGAAGTAGTCACAGAAGATGTCCGCGTCGGTCTCGTCGTCGACGGCCTCGCGGACCTGCTCGGGCGTCCAGACGTAGAACAGCCCCTCTTCCGTCTCGCCCTCGGGGTCATCGACGGGCGCGCTCTCGGCGTCCAGCGTGCTGAAAAAGCCGCCGTCTGGATGCTGGAGTTCGCGCTGGACGAACTCGAAGGTCTCCCGGACGACCGCGGCGTAGCGTTCGGAGCCGATGGCCTGGTAGCCCGCGAGGAAGGCACGGGGAATCTCGGCGTTGTCGTACAGCATCTTCTCGAAGTGCGGGACCGCCCACTGCTGGTCGGTCGCGTAACGGTGGAAGCCGCCGCCGACGTGGTCGTACAGTCCCCGGTCGGCCATCACGTCGAGCGTCTCCTCGACGACGGTCAGGTAGTCTTCCTGTCCACCATCAGCGTGTGCCCGAAGCAGCGCGTGCAGTCGCCCGTTCTGGGGGAACTTCGGCCCGCCGGAACCCCAGCCGCCGTCCTGTCGGTCCGCTCCGCGGTGGGCGATGGTCGCCGCGGTCTGGATAATGTCCTCAGCGGGGTCTTCGGGAGCGGCGGGCGTCGCTTCGAGGTCGCTCTCGATTGCCTCAGTCCACTGCTGGGCACGGTTTTCCATCTCCTCGCGCTGTTCGGGGTCCGACCACGAGTCTGAAAGGCGCTGGAGCAGGTCGCCAAAGCCCGGCTGGCCGCGCTTCTCCTCCGGCGGGAAGTAGGTCCCGACGTAGAACGGCTCGCCCTCCGGCGTGAGCCAGGCCGACAGCGGCCAGCCGCCGCCACCGGTCACCTGCTGACAGATACTCATATACACGGAGTCGAGATCCGGGCGCTCCTCGCGGTCGACCTTTATCGGGACGAAGTGCTCGTTGAGCTGCTCGGCGATTTCCTCGTCCTCGAAGCTCTCCTCCTCCATGACGTGGCACCAGTGACACGCCGCGTAGCCAATGGAGAGGAAGATTGGCACGTCCCGTTCCTTTGCGGCTTCTAGAGCCGTCTCGTCCCAGGGCTGCCAGTTGACGGGGTTGTCCGCGTGCTGGCGGAGATACGGGCTCTCCGCCTCGTCGAGTCGATTGCGAGATACCGGGTCCGTGGCGTCGCTCATACCTGTGGCTGGGAGCGCCGCGGTGAAAAGGAACGCGACGCCGGCAGCGAGGACTTACTCGCCGGCCAGCCGGATTCCACGGGCGATGACGTACATAAGGACGACACCGGCTCCGACGGCGAGGATGAACTCACCGAGCAGGGCCAGTACTGCACCCGGTACGGACCCCTCCGAACCGAAGAACACGATGGCGTAGGGGAGGAGGCTTCCGGCGACGAAGACGCCAATGAGCTTCGCGAGCGGAACGGCCTCCGAGAGTATCTGGGCCGTGTCCAGCTCTCCTGTTGCGGGGTCGATAAATGGGCGGGGCGGGGACATGTACCCGTGTGTCAGACGGTCGGGTAAAGTAGCTCCCGGTCTCCATCCAGCGACCTGTACGCGAGCGCACTCGAAACAGAAACGACCGCCACAGTCAGCGAAAACCGGCGAAAAGACAATACTTACGTGAGAGCCAATCCGGCCTTCGGGTATGTCAGAGACAGTGCTGCTCGTGGGTGGCGGTGGCCGGGAACACGCGATTGCGCGCTCGCTCGCGGACTCGCCTGGGGAGCTGTACGCCTGTGCTAGCAACCGGAACCCGGGTATCGTCGCTCTCGCCGACGGCTTCGAGGCACTCGACACGACCAATCCGAAGGCCGTGACGACCTACGCCCGGGAGGTCGACGCCACGCTGGCGGTTATCGGACCCGAGGCAGCCCTCGCCGCTGGAGTCGCCGACGCGCTGGACGACGCCGGCATCTACACCTTCGGGCCACAGGAGCAGGAGGCTCGTATCGAGACAGACAAGGCGTTCCAGCGCCGGTTCATGCGGGAACACGACATCCCCGGCTGTCCGGACTTCGAGACGTTCGAGGACATGGACGCCGCCTGCGAGTACATCGACGAGTACGACGGTGACCTCGCGGTCAAGCCCGCCGGCCTCACCGGCGGCAAGGGGGTCCGCGTCATCGGCGACCAGTGCACCGCCGAGGAGGCCAAGGAGTACCTCCGGAACGCCGACTACGACCGCGTCGTCCTCGAAGAGCGACTCGTCGGCGAGGAGTTCACCGTCCAGGCGTTCGTCGCCAACGGGCAACTGCGCGTCACGCCCGCCGTCCAGGACCACAAGCGCGCCTACGAGGGCGACGAAGGGCCGAACACCGGCGGGATGGGGAGCTACTCCGACGCCAGCCTCCATCTGCCGTTCATGGACGAGGACGACTACATGGACGCCGTCGATGTGCTCCGTGCGACCGTCGACGCCCTCGACGGCTACAAGGGCGTCCTCTACGGGCAGTTCATGCTCACCGAAACGGGACCACGCGTGGTGGAGTTCAACGCCCGCTTCGGCGACCCCGAGGCGATGAACACCCTACCAGTCCTCAACACGGATTTCCTTGACGTGCTGACCGCCGCCCGCGACGACGACCCGCTCCCGCAACTGTCCTTCCGCCCGCTGGCGACTGTCTGTAAGTACGCCGTTCCGGACGGCTACCCGACCGACCCTGACGCCGGGGCGAAGGTGACTATCGACGACGATGTCATCGCGAGCGTCGTCGAGGAGCACGCCGACCAGTCCGGTGACGCGAGCGACACCGCTCCCGAGGCGCTGTTGTTCTACGCGAGCGTCGACGACCGCGAGGACGGTATCTACACCACCACCTCCCGTTCCTACGCCGTCGTCGGCCTCGCGGAGACCATCGCGGATGCGGAAGCCATCGCCGAGGAATCGCTGGAGCGCGCCGGCACCGAAGGCCTTCGGGTCCGCCACGATATCGGCAAAGACGACCTCGTTCAGCAGCGCATCGACCATATGGACGACATCCGCGGCGGTGCGGACTGAGCGCGTGGTTGCAGCGTCAGCGGTCACGTGGTGGCGGCCCGCCGGACGGTGAGTTGCGGTGGCACTGACAACCGTCGATATCCGGTCCGCGCTGAACGTCCTCGGGGCTATCATGCAGTGGCTAGCCGTTCCGCTGGCGATTCCGGTGGTCGTGGCCCTGCTCTACGCCGAGTCGCCGTGGCCGTATCTGGTCACGATAGCAGTCACTCTCGGCGTCGGCAAAGCGCTGGCCCGGTTCCAGCGCGAACACATTCGCGACCGTGAGGCGTTTCTCACGGTGTCCCTGGCGTGGTTGACTATCGCTGTCGTCGGTGCGATGCCGCTGTACATCGAGGGCACAGGGGTGTTTGCCAGCCCGGTCAACGCCCTGTTCGAGGGGATGAGCGGCATCACGACCACCGGCGCGACGGTCATCAGGGACTTCGACGCTCACTCGCAGGCGCTGCTCATGTGGCGGCAGGTCCTTCAGTGGCTCGGCGGGCTGGGCGTCCTGTTGCTTGCGACGGCCGTGCTGTCGCGGCTCTCGGTCGCGGGCGCACAGCTCATGGAGACCGAAGCGCGGACCGAGAACGTCACGAAGCTCACTCCCGGTATCGAGCAGACGGCGCGCATCCTCGGACTGCTGTACCTGGGACTGACCGCAGGGGCAGCGCTAATTCTCGCTGCGCTCGGTGCTAGCGGTCTCGCGCCCGGGATGACGCTTTTTGACGCAGTCGCACACGCGTTCACCGCCATCGCAACCGCCGGATTCTCTCCGCGAGCCGAGAGCATCGGCGCGTTCTCGCCGGCCGTCCAGTGGGCGGTCACGCTGTTTATGATCGTCGGCGCGACGAACTTCGTCTTGCTGTATGCGCTGCTCCGTGGCGACACCCACAGACTGCGCAATAGCGAGGAGTTCCGCTTTTATCTCGGAATCCTTGCTGTCGGCTCAATGCTTGTTGGTGGCTTGCTGGTACTTGACCAGGGCGTCACTGGCGGTGTCGGGGACACTGTCCGACACGCTGTCTTCCAGGTCGCCGCTATCGTCACAACGACCGGGTTCGCCTCGACGGATTTCAATACTTGGTCTGCCGGGGCTAAGAACGTCCTCTTCGTCATGATGTTCATCGGCGGGATGGCCGGCAGCACCACCTGCTCTATCAAAACGCTCCGCTGGCTCGTCGTCACCAAGTCCTTCTGGCGGGACCTGAACGTCGCGGCCCATCCACGGAGCATCCGCCCAGTACGGCTCAGTAACGAGGCTATCAGTGAAGACACTGTCCGCGACGTGTACGCCTACACGTTAGTGGCAATGGTGTTTTTCGTCATCGGAACTGTTCTCCTCGTCGTCGATGGGGAGCGCTCTGGGGCGCCGATAACCGAGTTCGAGGCCCTCAGTGCCGCCGCGTCGATGTTTTTCAACATCGGCCCCGCGTTCGGACAGGCCGGCCCGTACGGGACCTACGAGGGCTTCGCCCGGTCGAGCAAGGTATTGATGATACTGCTGATGTGGGTCGGCCGAATCGAAATTGTCCCCGTGCTGGTGATGCTGACGCCGACGTTCTGGACGCGGTGACCGCCGGCGAGCCGACGGGTTTGATTATCGCGGCCCCGTACACGACGGACGTGAGTGGTCCACGACACGACCGGCTGCGCCAGCACCCGACGCCCGGCCCGTACAACTCCTTATTCCCGTGGCCGGACGGTAAACACCCGCTCCGGGTGATGGTCAACTACGTCGTCATCCTCGTCTGTCGCATCTCGCCGAGCCTTCGGCTCAAGAACTGGCTGCTGTCCCGGCTGGGCGTCACCGTCGGCGACGGCGTCGCGTGGGGCCTGGAATCGACGCCCGACGTGTTCTGGCCCGAACTCATCACTGTCGAGGACCACGCCATCATCGGCTACGACGCGACGCTGCTGTGTCACGAGTTCCTGCAGGACGAGTACCGAACCGGCGAGGTCGTCGTCGGTGAGCGGGCGATGGTCGGTGCGGGCGCGGTTGTCCTTCCCGGCGTCGAAATCGGTCCGGGCGCACAGGTCGCGGCGAACTCGCTCGTGGCTGACGACGTGCCGCCGGAAACGACCGTCGCCGGTGTTCCGGCCGAGCCGCTGGGCTCGGACGACACAGCGACCGAAGAACCGTAACACAGCGCTTAGCTCCGGATACGGACGATACCCGTATTGAACACCCGCTTGTTCGGGATTATGTACTCCTCACCGTCGCTTTCGATACGCGTGACGAGAATGTCCACCTCCTGAACGATGCCGCTCTGGTCGCCGATGACGATCTCGTCCCCGATGCTGTATGGCTCTGTCAACAGGAGGTAGAGACCGGCCGCACCGGCCTGCAGGATGTCTTTCAGCGCCAGCCCGCAGACGAACACGAGCCCGAACGCGTACGCCCCGAGGAGAATGAGCAGGGCGAGGGTCTCGACGCCCAGTTGACCGAGCGCGATGAGCACTGCCAGATAGAAGATGCTGTACTTGACGACTTCTGGCAACACCGTCGCCTCGGGCATCTTGACGCTGCGCAGTCGCTCGGAGACGATGAGCTTGGCTTTATCGCCCGCAATGAGACCGATGATGACGGCAAAGAGGGCGATAAACAGATCGGGCAGGAACGACGTGAAACGGGCCCAGTACAGTTCCGGGTCGGTCAGTTGTGCGATGTTGAGGACGGCAGTGACCGTCGTGATGTAGATGAACAGCGCCGCCAGATTCGAGACGATGCCGACCGTCGATGTCCCGAGCCCTCTCGCCGTCCGCTCGAATGGGGTTCCCTCTACTGCCTCTGGGACGCCGAGTTCGCGCATAAACCGCCGGGAGGAGCGCCAGACGAGATAGCCGAGGACGATACCGACAGCCAGTACCACGAGCGAAAGGATGAACGTTCCCTGCGGTGAGAACACCTGCCGGATGATCGTCGCCCAGTCGAAGCCGAGCTGCATCCTCAGTACTCCTCGGGGTCGATTTCGAGGACTAGCTCCCCGCCTTTGAACGCCCGTACGAGCCCGTCGCTCTCAGAGAGAACGATAGCCGTCGCGGTGGTGTCACGGGTGATCGCGCCCGCCGCCATGTGCCGCGCACCGAGTCCTTTGGGGATGTCGACCCCCTCCGCGGAGGGTTCGAGATACCGATACGCGGAGACGATTTTGCCGGCGTCTGAAATGACGAACGCCCCGTCGAGCCGCGAGAACTCCTTGAGCATCACGTTGACGATGGGGTCGCCGACGTGGACGTGGGACTTCTCGAAAGGGTTGTACGACAGCGGCCGGGACTTGTTCATCACCTTACCGGCGTCGCCAACGACGAACAGTGCACCGACCGGCTTGCCTTTCTGCCCCTTCTTTCCGAGTTCGATAGCGACCTCGAAGACGTCGCGGACGACGCTTGCGTCTGCCCGCGAGTTGACGAACATGTCGTACACACCAGAGGGCGAGAAGTCGTTCGTCTGAACCCGGACGAGCGTGTTCTCGGCACCGTCCAGCACTTCGGTCACGCAGAGGACCTCGTCGCCCTCGTCGACGATGCCCTGCTCCAGTGCGCCTTCGATACCGAAGCGGAGGCGGCCTTCGAGGTCGGTGAAATCGATGGGTAGCTCGACGAACGGCTCCGCATCGAGGGTGTTCTCCGGGCCGACAACGACGATTTCTTCATCGACGTCTGCGAACTCCTCGAAGAACGACGCGTTCGGGGAAAACAGGAACACGGCGTCGACGTCTGCGACCAGGTCTCCGAGCAGGTCGCGCAACTCGTTCATTATCAGAACGATGCTGTCTGTCGAAAAAAAGGTTGCGGGCAGTCAGCCGCGCGTCCGACGGCAGGCCCGCCGTCAGATGTCCGTCGAGGGCACTGCCAGTAGACGGTCGAACGCACCGCTTTCTCCGTGGCAGTGGCAGTACGTGCCGACAGTGTTGTACTCTGTGAGACCGTCGTGTTCGCCGTCGATACCGTCGCCTCGAACCATTTCGAAGGCGAACGACGCGTCACTGTCGAGGGTCGCAGCTGAGTAGTGGAACTCGTGGCCGCGGCGGTGTGTCCCGGACCCAGCCACGACAGAGTCTGACTGCGCCGCTAGCTCTACGTGGTCGAGCGCCTGATACCGGTCTTGCATCTCGATGTCCGCGGGGAGGACTCCGGCCATCTCGTGGGTGTCGCCGCCGGTCGTCGTCAGCGACTCCGACAGCGCCATCAGGCCGCCGCACTCGCCGTAGATGGGGACACCGTCGGCGGCACGACTGGCTAGCTCGTCGAGTGTGCCGCTGGCTTCGAGCGATTCACCGTAGAGCTCCGGATAGCCGCCGGGCAGATATATCGCGTCGGCGTCGGGGACTGGGTCGCCGGCGACCGGCGAGAACGGCTCGACGGTCGCCTCGGCACGGAGCCGTTCGAGTACCGAGGGGTAGGTGAAACAGAACGCGCTGTCCCGTGCGACGGCGACCCGACGGTCGGCCAGTGAGCCGTCAGTAGTCGTCCTCGCCGTCTCGACTGCCGGCGGTGTCCGGGCCACGTCGACAAGCTGTTCGACATCGATAGTCTCCGCCGCTGTCGAGAGCGCGTCGCGGTCTAAGCCGGCCTCTGCGCCCATGTGCAGTCCGAGATGCCGGTCGGGAATCTCCAGGTCCGACATCGGCGGAATCCGGCCGAAGTAGGTGAGGTCCTCGGGGAGCGCGTCCCTGATACCGTCGGCATGCCGGCCGCCGTGGGCGCGCTGTGCGAGGATGCCGACCACGTCGATGTCAGCGCCGATGCGGTCGGCGTACCGTGCGAACCCCAGCGCCGTTGCGGCGACGCTCTCCATCCCGGCTTTTGCATCCACGACCAGAACGACCGGGAGGTCAAGCCCTTCGGCAACGGCTGCCGTCGACGTCTTCGTCCCATCGTAGAGCCCCATCACGCCCTCTACGATGCAGATATCCCCTGTGCCGCGCCAGTAGGTGCGACACATACCAGCCTCGCCAGCGAGCCAGGGGTCGAGCGTCCGCGAGGGCGTGTCCACGAGCGCCTCGTGGTGGCTCGGGTCGATGAAATCCGGGCCAGCCTTGGCCGGCTGGGGCTGATACCCGGCGTCTTCGAGCGCTGTCAGAGTCGCCAGCGTGGCAACGGTTTTGCCGACGCCGGAGCTTGTGCCGGCGAGGACGACCCCGTCCATCCTCACGTCCCCTCCTCGGCCGTCGCTGAGGGCGCGTCGCCGATCAGGTCGTCGTAGAGGGCCCCAAACCGGTCCCGTACCTCTGCCATCGGGATACCGGCGCGGTCGGCTAGCGCCAGCGCGCCGCCCATTCCGACCCCTTCCTTGGCCTCGCCGGCGACGAACCGCTCCATCGCGACGTGGTCGCTCTGGTCGAATCCGGGGTCCGTTACCGTCAGGTCGAGATCGAGCCGAGCAGCGGAGGCTCGCACGTCGGCACTCTCGTCGTCAGCTACGTAGCTCGTCGTCGCCAGTCCGAGCGGTCCCTCGTAGCCGCCGTGGCGGACCAGCGCAGCGACCGCGATGCACTGGCTGCCGCCGGCGAGTGTCACGGCGGTATCGCTCTCGACGGCTCCCGCGGTCAGACCAGCGAGCGTTGCCAGAACGGGGTCACCCATCCGGCGGACCGCCCGTTTCGGTTCGTTTGCGGCGTCACCCGGTGACAACGAACTGGCTTGGAGTCCCTCGGCGACCAGTTTCTCTTTCTGTTCTGTGGGATTCTCTGGAAGCGACGATGAGACCATCCCGTCCTCACCCAATGCCCGGAGGACGCCGAGGGCCGTCGTTGTCCCGCCGGGAATAGTCTCGCCAAGATACAACTCGTCGGCCGGGAGCGCCTGCCCGAGCTGTCGGGCGGCCGCGAACGCCCCGTGGGCCGTCGACACCGGGTCTTGCTCTGCGATGTCTTTTCCCGGACGTGCGCCGACAGCGACCGTTGGCGCTCCCGTTCGCTCCGCCAGTCCGCCGTCAATAACTGTGGTATCAAACCCCAGGACTTCTCGGACAGCCCGTGTCACCAGTGCCGGCGTCGGACAGCCGCTTGGACTGACTGGTGTCACGTCCGTCCGGACCGGACTGCCGTATGTCACCAACTCTGCATCCGCCGCGGGCGTTACTGACATGAGCTCGGGATCGGCTCCAGCGGCGCTGATACCCGCCCGACTTGCGGTTTCCGTGGTTCCTGCGACGAGTGCAAAGCGCGTTCCGACACCGGGTGAAGTCATTGTGATTGTATTACCACAAATAAACTTTAATACCTTGGTGACGGGGTGGCGCATGATTTATGACGCACGCCCGCGGTTGCCCGAACATGGACGACTTCGACGAACTCCGCTCGTCGTTGACGCCGCGCGAGGATAACGAGGCGATCGCTTCGTACCAGAACACGACGGCTGTAGCCTGTCCGTCCTGTGAAGAGCCGTTCGACGATATGGTCGTCTGCAAGCAGGAGTTCACGTCGCTCAATCTCGATTTCGAGATGGACCTCTGTACGACCATCAACGACGGGAACGTCGTGCTATTCACCCACAAGTAACTGGTCGAAACCGGGACACGTCGCTGTTGTTTCTCTCTTTGTTATCTACGGCGATGGCGTGGTGCCCGGTACTGACGGCCTGACGAAAAATCAGATCTGATAATCTCGGCGGTGATTTTTTATACATCTCCCCGCTTTGTTCCAGATAGGCACCGTACTGGTGCCGCACCACCCCCACCCCCCACCCCCACATTCCTTACCTTTCCACTTCCTGTGAGCCGCTAGCTCCCACGCCAACAGTTCGTAGCTCCCAGCCGCCCCTCCGGTGTGTGCAGTAATTCTGGCCAGCCCAACTATCAGGGCTGAGCTGCCGGTGTGGCACATCGAAGCCGTTCGCATCCGCTCACGATGAATGACGGAAAATGGAAGGGGCGGGAGTCGAACCACGCGGAGCCCTTTGCGGGGTAACCACCAACCGATTCTGGCATGTTGGCTGGTAGCGCTCTACCACTGAGCCACCCTTCCAAGCTACCCAATATACGTTCCTGACAACCAAGTAAGTGATGATTCCGGGTGTTTCCGCGCGCAACGCTCCCGGCAGTCGAGTGATGTTTAGCCGGGCGTTTGCTGGACCATTGTGGTACCGTCTATCGTCGGAGCGGTATCTGTCCCTTGCCTATTCCTATCGGATCCACAACAGCTTATTTCATGCTGGCCGACGACAGTATTGGACGTGAGCTACACGAAAGTCAACTACACCGACGTGGAACCGGTCGCAGATGCGATGCACTTCCTCCGGGACCCGCTGGACTGTGAGCAGGTTGGCGTCACTGTGCTGGACTGTGAGGCTGGCTGGACCGGCAAACCGCACGACCACGCCGACGAAGGTCACGAAGAGGTGTACGTCCTCGTCGAGGGAACAGCGACTGTCGAGGTTGACGGCGACGAGGTGTCCCTCGAAGCCGGCGACGCAATCAGGCTTCCGCCGGAGGCGGAGCGAGCGATCCACAACGGCGATACTGAGAGCACGTTTATCCTCGTCGGCGCGCCCTGAAACTCGCACAAACAGATAACCCAGGCGGTGGGCAGGTCGTCAGTACGACCGGACCTTCGGTTCGTAGGTCTCTTCGTCGCCTTCGAGGATAACGGGCTTGTAGTACAGTTCCGGCTGGCCCTCGTTCCAGGCCAGCATGGTGTGTTTTATCCACTCGTCGTCCTTGCGCTCCTGGTGTTCGGCGCGCCAGTGTGCGCCGCGGAACTCCTCGCGGGCAAGTGCGCCGAGCGTGATGGCCTCGGCCACGTCGAGGATGTTGCGCGTCTCGATGGTGTGGATGAGGTCCGTGTTGTAGGTCCGGGAGGGGTCCTCGACAGCGACGTTCTCGTACTCCTTGCGGGCTTCCCGAAGGTCCCGCAGGGCCTTCTCCAGGCCCTCCTCTGTCCGGAACACGTTGACGTTCTCGGTCATCGTCTCCTGGACATCCGCGCGAACTTCAGCGTGGTTGATGCCGTCGGACTCGATGAGGGTTTCGACGCGCTGGCGTTCCTGCTCGACGGTGCTTTCGAGTACCGCCGTCGGTTCGACAGCGGCCCCGTCTGCGGCAACGTCGCCGCTACTGGCGTCGATTGCGCCAGGTTCGACCGGTGGCTCCACGTCGCCAGGCTCGCTTTTGGCGGAGGGACCAGTCTCGATTTCGGCGGTTTTCATGTCCTTGCCAGCGGCGTGGTGGCCGGCGCGAGCGCCGAACACGAGTAGTTCCGGCAGGGCGTTGCCCCCGAGTCGGTTCGCGCCGTGTAGCGACACGCAGGCGGTCTCACCGGCCGCGTAGAGGCCGTCGATGCACGTCTCGCCGTTCTCGTCGGTCTCGACGCCGCCCATGGCGTAGTGCTGGCCGGGCTTGACCGGCATCGGCTCCTCAAGGCCGTCGACGCCCTCGAAGTCCTCCGCGAGGTGGAGGATGTTCTCAAGACGGTCGAGAATGCGCTCCTCGCCGAGGTGGCGCATGTCGAGGTCGACGTACTCGTCCTCGACGCCGCGGCCCTCGTTGACTTCCGTCAGTTCGGCCCGGGCGACCACGTCGCGGGAGGCCAGTTCCCCCTCGTTGTTGGCGTAGCCGTGCTCGAACATGAACCGCTCCTCGTCGTCGTTGTAGAGGATGCCGCCCTCGCCGCGGACCCCTTCGGAGATGAGCACGCCTGTCGACGGGAGCGTGGTCGGGTGGAACTGGATCATCTCCATGTCCTCCATCGGGACGCCGGCGCGGTAGGCCATCGCACAGCCGTCCCCGGTGTTGGCGACGGCGTTCGTGGTGTGGTCGAAGGCCTGCCCCAGACCGCCGGTCGCCAGGATGACGCCGTTGTTCGCCCGGAAGCCCTGAATCTCCCCGGACTTGATGTCGTAGGCGACACAGCCGTGACAGACGCGGTCCTCGGGGTCGTCGTGGTCAGTGACCGCAAGCTGGGTCACGTACCACTCGTCGTACACTTCGATGCCGCGCTTGACCGCCTGCTCGTACATCGTGTGCAGGAGGTGGTGACCGGTTTCGGCACCCGCGTAGGTCGTCCGCGGGTAGGAGAGACCGCCGAAGGGTCGCTGGGAGACGCGCCCGTCGTCCTCACGCGAGAAGGGCATTCCCCAGTGTTCGAGCTGGATGACCTCTTCCGGGGCGTCCTTGGCGAAGGTGTCGATAGCAGGGGCATCGCCGAGGTAGTCGGACCCCTTCATCGTGTCGTACGCGTGGAGGTCCCAGGAGTCCCCTTCCTGCAGCGCGGCGTTGATTCCCCCCTCCGCGGCACCTGTGTGGCTCCGAACCGGATGGAGCTTGGTCACGAGGGCAACGTCTGCACCCTCTTCGTCCGCTGCAATAGCCGCCCTGAGGCCAGCGCCACCCGCGCCGACCACGATGACATCGTGTTCGTACATTGTGAGAGTGTCTCTTGGCGTGGTTTCGGCTTAGGATTAGCCAAACTTAAGCCTCCCTGTTGCGTTACCGAGCGTGACGCTTATAGTGAGCTGTATCCCATTTCTGACACCGGCACGTACTGTCAGTAAAAGTGAATTTTTGACCTATCCGATGGAATTATATCACACGCTGTGAATACTTAGGAACCAACTACTGATACTAGAGCAACCGGATAGTCTCAGTACGGCCCCGGCCCGTTTCAACGCTGATGCCAGACCAGTACCTCACGTCAACTGATGATTTCGAAGCGGTGTTAGCAGAAGCACCATCAGTTCTGACAGTTACCGACACCGAACTGGTGATACGGTTCGTGAGTCCGGCTATCGAACGTATATTAGGGTATGATATGGAGTCGCTCGTCGGCACGAACTGGCTGGATCTCGTCCACCCAGAAGATACAGACCGCGTCCGCGCCACACTCGTGGGCGAACGAGAGGACGACGGGACCGAGTACCGGTTCCGAAACGCCGACGGCGACTGGCTCTGGCTCGAAACCATCGTCTCAACGGCCACTGAGACGGACCGCGATTGCCGAGTATTCACCTCCCGCGATGTCAGCGACCGGCCGCGCTTTGAGGCCCAGTTTCACCAGTTCGTCACACACACCTCCGACGTACTCACTGTGTTCGACGAGCAGGGCAGCGTCGAGTACATCAGCCCGTCTGTGGAACGCGTCCTCGGCTACGAGCAAGAGGAAATGCAAGACTCGGACCTCTTCGAGTACGTACACCCGGACGACCTCTCGACCGCGCTCACCGAGTTCGGCCGGATGATAGACGACCCGGGGTACGTCGCTGTCATCGAACACCGATATCGCCACGCCGATGGTGACTGGATCTGGGCGGAATCCCGTGGCCAGCAGGTCGCGAGCGGCCCGCTGGAAGACCACGTTGTCGTTACGACCCGCGATATCTCCGAACGGAAACAGCGCGAACAGGAACTCAAACGACAGAACCAGCGCCTTGAGCGTTTCTCGGACGCTATCAGTCACGACCTCCGGAACCCGCTGGATGTCCTCGACGGCTCGCTCGAACTCGCGCGTGAGACCGGCGAAGAAGCACACTTCGAGCGAGCCGAGCGGAGCATTGACCGAATGTACACGCTCATCGACGACTTGCTCGTACTCGCCAAACAGGGCGTCGACCCGACGGAGATCGAAACAGTCGACCTCGACGCCCTTTCTCAGCGGGCCTGGTCGATGGTCGACACCCAGAACGCGACGCTTGAAACTGTTGCTGACGACAGCATCAAGGCCGACGAAGGCGCGATGCTGGAATTACTTGAGAACCTCTTTCGGAACGCTATCGAACACGGTGGCGACGACGTGACCGTCACCGTCGGAACAGAGCCGTGGGGATTCTACGTCACGGACGACGGCGCGGGCTTTCAGGACGGCACCGCGGACCTGTTCGAACCCGGCTACTCGACGGCCGATGAGGGAACCGGGTTCGGGCTCTGCATCGTCGAACAAATCGTCGACGCACACAACTGGGAGGTCATCGCCACCGACAGCGAAAGCGGCGGTGCGCGCTTCGAGTTTATCTGTTCCGATAGCTGAACTGAGCTCTGCGCTCGTGCCTGTGATCCCCTCCAAAACCCATCTCACACAGTTCAGTGCGTGGATCTAGATCACGACCGCTGTGGCTATTCGGCTCGGGCCACCGTCGCTGTCGGACTCCGAACGCGAACCGGAAAACTAGCCAGTCGAACCGCGTTACCAGAACTTGAGGTTGTTCTTGACCGCTTCCCGCTTCAGTTCCTGGATGTGCTCTGTCAGCGGGATGTCCTTCGGACACACTTCGGTACAGGAGAACTGGGTCTGGCAGCGCCAGACGCCGTGTTCCTGTTCGATGATACGCAGGCGCTCCTGCTTGCGGTTCTCGCCTTCGCGTTCGTCCATCGCGAACCGGTAGGCCTTGTTGATGGCGGCGGGGCCGAGGTACTCGTTGTCGCCGGCGGCGATGTTACACGAGGACATGCACGCGCCACACCAGATACACCGCGTGGACATCTTGACCTTTTCGCGGTTCTCCCGGGTCTGGCGTTGCTCTTCGAGTTCGTCCTCAGGGAGCTCGTCGGCGTCGAAGTACGGCTCGACGGCCTCCATCTGGTCGTAGAAGTGCTCCATGTCGACGACGAGGTCCTTCACGACCTCCTGATGGGGCAGTGGCTCGATACGGATGGGGTCCTCGAGCTCGGATATCTGCGTCTTGCAGCCGAGTCGCTGTCTCCCGTTGACAAACAGCGCATCGGATCCACAGACGGCCTGCCGGCAGGAGTGTCGGAAGGTCAGCGATGAGTCGTAGTGGTCCCGTGCGTAGATGAGGGCATCGAGGATAGTCATCCCCTTGTGGAACGGGACGCGGAAGTCGTCGAACCGTGGTTCCTGCTTCCCCTCGACTTCGGGGTCATAGCGGAACACCTTCAGCGTGATCGTGTCTTCGTCGTCGAGCGTCTCCTCTTCGACTTCTCGCTGGGCCTGCTCCTGTGCCTGTCGTTCGTCTCGCTGTGCGCGCCGACGGTCACCCGGGGATTCGACCTCGGGCTCTGTCTCCTCGTCGGCCTCCGTTTCGGTCTCCTGTTGTTCGATTTGCGTGCTCATAGTTCAGACGAGGGTCGTCATGGCCAGCGACACGCGGGTCCCCTGCACGACGAGCAGGAGGCCGGCGATGCCGAGCATATATTTGACTGCGTTTTTCTGGGAACCGGTGAGTCCCTGGTTGACCAGCGCGTTGTACACGCCGTTGACGCCGTGGAACGTCGCGGTCACGAGGAACAGCCACATCGTCGCGAAGTAGCTGACCTGACTCATTCGGGCCTGCGTGCCCAGGAACGTGATATCTGCGGCGTGGTTCACGAAGTGCAACAGCATGAAGTGGAACGCGAGCACGCCGATCAGGAACACCGCTGTCAGGCGCTGGAACAGCCAGCGACGGCCGCCGCGGTCAAAGGAGGAGTAGTGCTGTGCCATTAGAGTAGTTTCCCCCCGAGGAACGTCGGCACGCTTGCGACGACGATGGCGCCCGTCAGCACGAGCGAGGCGTAGAAGCTCTTGTCCTGCGATTCCAGCCCAACGCCGAGGTCAACCATCAGCAGTCGAATCCCGTTGAGGATGTGGAAGACGGCGACGGCCAGGAGCCCGACTTCGAGGAACCGGACGATCAGCAGCGATTCGAGGCCGCTGAGCGTGCTGGTGTAGAGGTCGGTGCCTGCCTGTGCGCTCGCCGGATCGACGCCGACCGAAGTGCTCAGCACCGCGATGTGGGTGAACAGGTAGCCCACGAGAACCCAGCCGGTGAACTTGTGGAAGATCCAGGCCCACATCCCGGCCGTGAACTCCCGCCACCGTCCGAAGTCCTCGACGGTGCCGCGATTGTAAGACTGACTCATACACTGGGGGGTTAGTCCGGGGACAGATAGTAGTTTCTACAACGGACGCGTATCGCCGGAATCCTGCCCGAAGACGTTCGTCAATTGACTACTCCGCAGTTACCAATCGTCGTCGTCCGTCCGACGGTTCCACTCGATTGCGCGCTGTGTCCGGTCATCAAGTCTGACAAGGTGACAGAGGGGGTTCCCGGGATACACCAGTGGATTCTCGAGGATGCCGACCAGCAGGCCGGTAAACGGCGCACGCATCAGCGTGTTCTCCGTCTTGAACGGGTTCGCGATCGTACAGATCACGTCGTCTTCATACACCAGGTCGCCGCGGTCGTAGTGCATGTCCACTAAACCGCCCGAGTCCGCCCGTATCCAGGTTTTCTCGCCACTGTCGTCGATGACTGTCCGCCAGCCCGGCCACCGGACCGTATCGGAGTCACGGAGGCCAAACTCCGCGAGCACCGACCGGACGCTCTCCAGTGCCGAGTCGATAAGCGGTCGCTGGAACCGGTGGGCTTCGCCCATCTCTATCGTGATCGTTGGGACGCCCGAATCGCTCAGTTCCCGCCGGAGCGACCCTGACGGGCCGTCAGAGGAGATGATGACGTTCGACGCGAAGGCGTTCGCGACCCGCGCGACTGACGGGTCGTCCATGTCTGCCCGGACATGGAGCATGTTAGTTCGCCCGCGTGTTGACGTGTGGAAATCGAGGCCCACGTCACAGGGGGCCAGGAAGTTCCGGAAAATCTTGTGTGCCATCCGCTTGGCGCTCGTCGAGTCGGGGTCACCGGGGAACGAGCGGTTCAGGTCTCTGTCGTAGATGGGCAGGTATCGCTCCTGTGCCAGAAACGCAGGGACGTTCAGCACCGGGAGACAGATTAGCGTCCCCGCCAGCCCCTCGTGGTCCCACTCGTGGGCCACTTCCCGGACGACCTCGATGCCGTTGAGTTCGTCGCCGTGTGCCGCTGCGGTGAGAAACACTGTCGGACCGGGCCGTTCCCCGTTGACGATGGTAACCGGCATTCGGACGGCATCCCCCAGATACGTCTCGCTGACCGTATAGCGAATGTTGCGGGTCTCCCCCGGCGACACAATTCCCCCGTCGTAGGTGAACGGCTCGGCCTTGCCCATGCACTCACAACACGAGGCGGCTGATAAAACCCCTCCGGCGAGGCAGGTCCGGACTGGCCGTGCCGCATGCCGCATCCGTACACCTATACTGGGGCCGGCAGAAGGCGACAACATGAGCGACCAAGACCTCACAGTGGGTGTTCTCAGTCTCCACTCAAGCAAAGAATCGAAGGCGATTCTGAACGCGGTCGACGAGATGGGCTACGGAACGGAGTGGCTTCGCGCGGAAAACACTGCGGTCAGCGTTGCTGACGGCGAGATGACACTCAACCCAAGTGTCGACGTCGTTGCGAACCGACTGCTGCTGTCAAGCAGCGAACACCCTGCCGAAGGGATCGGACTGGGGATGACCATCAGCCGGCTCGCGCCGATGTTGAACGAGCCAATGGCGGCGACGACGGCCCTACACAAGTTTGCGAGCGCTGCCGCATTGGCTGACGCCGGCGTCCCGGTCCCGGACGCGTTGCTCGCGCTGTCGAGCGATATGTTAAACGAGGAGCGGGACCGCTTCGGTGACCGCGCGGTGTACAAGACGGCCATCGGCACTCACGGCGGCGGAACGTGGATGGTCGACATCGAAAACCAGGTCAACGCACAGGTCGGGGGCCGCTACGCGTTCTTACAGGAGTACATGGAACACGACGAGAAACGCCACCACGACCTCCGCGTGTACGTCGTCGGCGACCAGATCGTCGGCGCGATGAACCGCTACGCGCCCGAGGGCGAGTGGCGGACCAACGTCGCGCTGGGCGGCGACGTTGAGGACATGACCGGCAAGCTCCCCGAGCGGGTCAGGGAGATAGCCCTCGACTCGGTGGAGGCAATCGGGCTGGACTACGCCGGCGTCGACATCGTCCAGAGCGACGACGGGTACTACGTGCTCGAAGTCAACCCCACCGCCGGGTTCCGCGGACTGTTCAAGGCAAGTGGTGTCAGCCCCGCTCCCTATATCGCCCAGCTCGCCATCGAGCGCGCTGGCGGGAGTGTCGACGACGAAACTGTCGAACGGCTCTCGGACCGACTCGACGACTCCAAGCCCGCGTGTACGCCGAAAAAGCCACAGCCGCAGGCGCAGGAGAACGTCGTCGTGGGCTACATCGAGGAGGTCGTCGTCACCGGGACCCAGGGGACCAAGTCCGTCCTCGCGAAGTCCGACACGGGTGCGACCAGAACTAGTATCGACGCCAAACTCGCCGCGGAAATCGGAACGGGACCGATTCTCGACATCGTGAAAATCAAGTCCGGGAGCCTCAAGTCCGGTCGGTCGCGCCCGGTCGTCGACCTTGTCGTCGGTGTTGGCGGGACCCAGCACACCGTCACCGCAAGCGTCGAAGACCGCGGGCACATGGACTACCCGTTGTTGCTGGGACGGGACATCCTCAAGCACTATCAGGTCGACGTGACCCGCCGTGCCGACGACGAGTCAGACGTGGAGACCGAAGAAGAGGAACAGAGCGAGGAGTAACCGTTCGCACCAGATTCCGAACCGGCTCAGTCCTCGCGCACTTCGGCGACGCTCTCGGCGATATCCTCGCTGGCCCGCCACAGATACAGGCTCGCGTAGCTCCGATACGGCGACCACCGCTCGGCGTACTCGCGCATCTCTGCGCGGCTGTACCCCTCTCCGACGACGGCTTCGAACCCCTTGCGGATGCCGAGGTCGCCGACCGGGAACACGTCTTCGCGGCCGAACGCGAACAGGAGTTGCATATTTGCAGTCCAGTCGCCGACACCCGTAATCGCTGTCAGGGCCTCGCGGATCTCCTCGTCACTGGCGTCCGCGAACGTCTCCAGCGAGTAGCCATGGTCCAGAAACGTGTCGGCGACCTCGTTGACGTAACGAGTCTTCTGCCGCGAGAGACCAGCATCCCGGAGCACCTCGTCATCTGCCTCTCTGATGCCCGCCGGCGTCACGGTGACGGCGTCGAACAGCCGCTCTCGCGTTGCGGCGGCCGACGCCATCGACACTTGCTGGCGGAGAATCGAAACGACGAGTCGCTCAAAGAGGTCTGATGCGGGGTCAAGCGTGAGTTCGCCGTGTGCCGCGACCAGCGGCCCGATGTCGGGGTCCGCACGTAACGCCTCGTGTGGCGAGTCACTCATCGTTCTGTGGTACTAGCTCGACCGAAAAGAACGTGTCTGTCCCTGTTAGCCGTCGGCGATGATAGGGTCTGGATTCGGTGAAGTGACACCGTCCGCACCGACTGGTTCCGCCGGGTTGCCGACGACTGTCGTCTCCGGCGCCACGTCGTCAACGACGACAGCGCCAGCGCCGACGGAGGCGTTTTCTCCGACGGTAATCGGTCCCATTATCGAGGCGTCAGCACCGACGGTCGCGCCGTCTTCGACTGTCGGGTGGCGCTTCTCCCGTCGCATGGACGTGCCGCCGAGCGTCACGCCGTGGTACAGGAGCACGTCGTCGCCGATCTCGGCCGTCTCACCGATGACGATACCCATCCCGTGGTCGATGAATACGCGGTCGCCGACCTCCGCGGCGGGATGAATCTCGACGCCTGTCAGGAACCGCGTGATGTGGGAGACGAGTCTGGCGAGCAGCGTCCAGTCGTTGGTCCAGAGCCAGTGCGCGACCCGGTAGGCCCAGATCGCGTGCAGGCCGGGATAGGTGAGCGCGACCTCTATGGCACTGGTCGCCGCCGGGTCCTTTGCGAGTGCTGTACGGATATCCGCTTTCAGTCGGTCGAACATTAGTGTAGTGTGGGGGGAGCGTATCGTCTGCACACGAGACAGTCGGTCGTGGTCCGAGTCACCGGGGACAACAACGGCGGCGGGGGGAGCAACCACTGATTACGGTCCGGAGCGGGCGAGTAGCACGGCGTGGGACTCGGTCGCCCATAGTTGGCTACTCTACGTTACTCGGCGGCTTAAAAAGCAGCGGTTGGACTGCTGTCGTTCCTCACTCAACGAGCGCACCCTCGGGAGACGGGTGTCTCACGTCGACAACCGGGGACTGCTCAGGTCATGCCCTTTCCGAGCAGTTCCCGGGCGATGATGTTCTTCTGGATCTCGGTCGTTCCCTCGTAGATCTGGGTAATCTTTGCGTCGCGGTAGAACCGCTCGACGTCGAAGTCGTTGACGTAGCCAGCGCCACCGTGGATCTGGACGGCCTCGTCGGCCGTCTCGACGGCGACGCGGGAGGCCTTTTCTTTGGCCATCGACGCCAACTCGGTGAGCCGGTCGGCGTCGTTGTCGACGCTCCAGGCGGATTTATGCGTGAGCTGCCGTGCCGCCTCGATTTCGGTGAACATCTCGGCAAGCTTGTGCTGGATGGCCTGAAACTCCGAGATGGACTGGCCGAACTGCTCACGGTCCTGTGCGTACTCCAGGGCACGCTCGGCGGCCCCGCGGGCGATACCGACACCCTGTGCGGCCACGCCGGTCCGGGTCTCGTCGAAGAACTGCATTATCTGGAGGAAGCCGGCCCCGCGCGTACCGACAAGATTGTCCTCGGGGACGCGCACGTCGTTGAGGATGAGCTCTGCCGTGTCCGACGCGCGAATGCCGAGCTTCCCCGTAATCTTCTCTGCCTCGAACCCGTCGCGGTCGGACTCGACGAGAATCTGTGAGAAGCCGTTGTACCGCCCCTCTGCGTCGGGGTCGGTCTCACAGAGCACGACGAAGTAGTCACCGACCGAGCCATTGGTAATCCACATCTTGTTGCCGTTGATGACCCACTCGTCGCCCTCCTTGCGCGCCTGTGTCGACACCGACGACACATCTGAACCGGTGTCGGGTTCGGAGATGGCCGCGCCCATGATGGCGTCGCCGGTCGCCACCGGCTCCAAGTACTCCTCTTTCTGGGCCTCCGAGCCAAATCCAATGAGTGCGTCCGCGCCGAAGGCGGCCGACTGGATGCTCAGACCGATGCCGGGATCGGCCGCGAACAGCTCCTCGGCGATGATGGCGTTCGTCAGCGTATCGTAGCCTGCGCCGCCGTACTCCATCGGGATGTTCGCACCTGTCAGCCCCATCTCAGCGGCCTTCTCGACGATCTCTCGGGGGAACTTCTCTTCCGTGTCGTACTCGGTCGCGACGGGCTTGATTTCGTTTTCCGCGAACCGGGCAATCTCGTCTTTTATCTGTCGCTGCTCTTTCGTTAGTTGGAAGTCCATATGTGGTGTGTTGACGTGAAATGCATTAATGGTTTGTAATCCGAAATAAACTCGAAAGTGGTTTTCTAATGAGAGAAACGTTGAAGCCTCGGCCGGCAGTGGAACGATATGTCATGGATTTCGAGGATATTGACACTATCGCCGTGCTCGGTGCCGGGAATATGGGTCATGGAATCACCGAAGTGGCCGCACTCGCAGGCTACGACGTGCGGATGCGAGACATCAAAGACGAGTTTGTCGAGGACGGCTACGACAACATCGAATGGTCGCTGAACAAGCTGGCCGAGCGGGACCAGCTCACGCAGGACGAGGCTGACGCGGCGCTGGACCGCGTGACGCCGCTTGTCGATGTAGAGGAAGCAGTCAGCGACGTCGACGTGGTCATCGAGGCCGTGCCGGAGAAGATGGAGATCAAGAAAGACGTGTACACAGAGGTCGAAGAACACGCCCCCGAAGACGCCATCTTCGCCACGAACACGTCCAGCCTCTCCATCACGGAACTGTCGGAAGTCACCGAACGGCCCGAGCAGTTCTGCGGGATGCACTTCTTCAACCCGCCGGTGCGAATGCAACTGGTCGAAGTAATCTCCGGTGCACACTCCGGCGACGACACGCTGGACGCTATCGAGGCGCTTGCGGAGGACTTCGGTAAAACACCGGTCCGCGTCCGCAAGGACTCGCCGGGGTTCATCGTCAACCGCATCCTCGTCCCGCTGATGAACGAGGCCGCGTGGCTCGTCCACAGCGATGAGGCGACCATCGCCGAGGTCGACTCGACGACGAAGTTCGACATGGGCCTGCCGATGGGGTCGTTCGAACTCTCCGATCAGGTGGGGAACGATGTCGGCCTCCACGTCCTCGAATATATGCACGAAGTGCTGGGCGAGCCCTACGCCCCGTGTCCGCTACTCGAACAGAAAGTCGAGAACGAGGAACTCGGGAAGAAGACCGGGAAAGGCTTCTACGACTACGAGAACGGCGGCGTCGACATTCCGACGGATGCCGGCCGCGAAGATGTCGAGCACCGCCTCATCGCCGTGATGGCAAACGAAGTCGGGAAGCTCGTCGAGAACGACGTGGCCCCCGTCGCGGACATCGACCAGGCTGTCCAGCTCGGCGGTGGCTTCCCGGACGGTCCCGCGAAAATCGCCGACAAGACCGGTCTTGAGACGCTCGTCGACACACTCGAAGAAACCCACGAGGAGACCGGCGCGGAGCGCTACGCCGTCTCCGACGGCCTCCGAGAGGCCGCAGAGGACGGTGGCTTCTACGGCAGTGAAGACGACGCGCCGGCAGAGTTCGACAACGTCACCGTCGAGTACCCCGGCGAGATGGTCGGCCACATCGAACTCGACCGCCCACACAGGATGAACACTGTCAGCCCGGAGCTGATGGACGACCTCGCCGACGCCGTCGACCTGCTCGAAGAAGACGACGAGGTGCGTGCTATCCTGCTGACCGGGGCCGGCGACAAGGCGTTCTCCGCGGGGGCCGACGTCCAGGCGATGGCCTCGAACGCGACGCCGCTGGACGCTATCGAACTCTCCCGCAAGGGCCAGCAAACCTTCGGGAAGCTTGAGGAATGCTCGATGCCGGTCGTCGCCGGGATCGACGGCTACGCGCTGGGCGGCGGGATGGAACTGGCGACCTGTGCCGACCTCCGCGTGGCCTCGGAGCGCTCCGAACTGGGCCAGCCCGAACACAACCTCGGCCTCCTGCCGGGGTGGGGCGGCACACAGCGCCTCGCCCGCATCGTCGGCGAAGGCCGCGCCAAGGAGATTATCTTCACGGGCGACCGCTACGACGCCGACGAGATGGCCGAATACGGCTTCATCAACGAGGTCGTCGACAACGACGCCCTCCACGAGCACGCGCTCGAACTGGCGAAGGACATGGCCGCCGGCCCGCCGGTCGCACAGAAACTCACCAAGCGCGCGATGCTCGCCGGCCGCGACGACATCGACGCCGGCCTCGAAGTCGAATCACAGGCTTTCGGTCATCTCATCGGCACCGACGATGTGATGGAGGGCATCAACGCGTTCATGGGCGACGGAGAACCGGACTTCGAAGGGAAGTAAGCTGCTGGGACCGGCAGCGCCGTCGCCGCCCTACCCGGCGTCGGTCACTCCGCTGCTGACCTCGGGTCGTCGAGTGGAATGGCGTCGTTGGACTGTGCCATGCCGGTCGTCATCAGCAGGCGGATGGCTGCCCGAACGCTGAGGTCGGACTCGTAGGTCTGGCTTTCGGGAACCATCACGAGCATCCCCTGGGTCGGGTTAGGGCTTCCGGGAATGAACAGGCTCGATGCGCGTTCATCGGCTGCCTCGGAGACATCTGCGGGGCTTGTCCCTGTTTTCAGCCCAAGCTGGTAGACACCCTCCCGAGGGTATTCCACGTACACGACGGACTCGAAGTCCGACTGCCGATTGACCACGGAGGTGGTCATCTGCCGAATACTGCCGTAGATGGTCCGAACAACAGGGACGAACGTGACCAGTTGGCCCGTCTTCCCGAAGAGCTGTTGGCCGATACTTCGCTGGGCGAGATAGCCCAGAACGGTAACGAGCGCGACGAGAACCGAGAGCGTCAGCAACTGGGCAAGCAAGACGTTGTTCGCCGTCAGCGCCGCCAGCCGCGTCCCGCGGATGAGCGGGTCGAGGAACCCCCCGACCCAGCCCAGGATGATGCGGACGATAGCGATGGTTGCCACAAGCGGACCAACGAGAACGAGCCCGGCCAAGAAGTTGCTCTTGACGAACGAACTGACCGACATATCGTGGGACAGTCGGTCTGACCGATAAAGTGTGACGACAGTTGTCACCCAATCTGGATGTCTCTGGGAATGGTACGCATCCTCAGGTAGCGTCTATTTCGATGGGGTTAAATTGGTCCACCCGGAACGAATGAGTACGCTCGGTTGGTGTAGTCCGGCCAATCATCTTGGCCTTTCGAGCCGAGGACCAGGGTTCAAATCCCTGACCGAGCACATTACTGTCGTAAGCAAACCAGTGAGCGACTGCTGTGCCCGCTACTCGACGCGTCAATATTCTGACCGGCCGGTACGTAGCCGCGAATTCAACCTCCGAGCTTCGCAGTGTCGCCGCTCTGTGTATTAATATCTGACAATTATATGGATAAAAGAACACATATTTATATATGTATATGAAGCCAGTAGTATATGAAACGGCGAACATACGTAAGTACGATCGGAAGCAGCATCGCTGCACTCAGCCTTGCAGGATGTAGTGGGAGCGACGGAGGAGACGGCGGAGGCGGAACCAGTGAGTCGACACCAACGCCGGAACCAACGTATGAAGTAGATCAAGAGGCACCGGCACGGCTGAAACTGCTCTCCGTGAGTGGGCCAAAAGAGGTCGCGTTCGGTGACACGGTCAAGGGTGACGTGACTGCCGTCAACGTCGGTGGTGAGCCGATCTCCGGGGATGCAACCATTGAGTTCGTCCACTCAGAATCAGCTGACACTGAGCCACAGACAGTCACCGTCAACGCTGACGGACTGGCGTCCGGCGAAGAAGTCTCGCATAGCTATCGTGTCGACGCCGAGTACGCCGGTGCTTGGGCGTTTGAACCGTCGTCGGACTTCTACGCCGTCGACGATACGGTCACGTCAACCGTGTCGGTCCTCCCGAAGCGGGGGAGTACTGGGGAAACCATCGAACTTGCGAGCGGCGTTCAGGCCACAGTGTCTGATATGTCCTACGAACAGATGATCGCCTACGAACTGCCCTCTGGCGAACGGGCTTTGGGAGATAACACCGTCCATGCCATTCGCGAAACGGTCTCAGATAATATCCTCCTGATTCTGAGCGTGACGTTCGAGAACGGAACTGGCGAGGCGAAGACGGTGTCGAAAGACGACTTTGTCGTTCCTGAGTCGAGCTTCGTGAGCGAGTCGGCCGCAGGCCGTGACGGAACGAACGCAGCCGGGGAGAACATCAATCCAGGGCAGACCTACAGCGGCCATCTGATTTACGCTGTCCCGAAGGCCAAGATTGACGACCTCGCGTTCGGCATAAATCTCGCAGAAGGGAGTGCAGTCGCTGATGTCGAAATCCCGCTCCAGTCACCCGGTGGCTTCCCCGAATTCGAACTGGCGAACATCGATGTTCCGCCGGAGGACGTCACGGGCGATGAAGCGATAGTCGAGATGGAGGTCGAGAACGTGGGCGACAGCGCAGGGATGTTCAAGTCCATCTTCGAGTTCAAGACGCCCGATGAACCAGGAATACTTGCCGGCTATTCCGCAGATACGTGGTACATTGACTCTGATGGCCCCTACACGCAGCGGATTCCCGCTGGGGAAACCAGAACTATCGAACTGGTGACGGAACCGGACGCGGACAGGCGGTGGGACTACCGGACGACGCCATTCGGAGCAGAGTGGACGTTCGAGGCCGTGGAATAGGTGTAGATAGGGCTTTCTCCACGACCGAATCAGCGTGACTTCTCGATAATCCGCCTCCCGAACGAGTCAACAGCGGTAGGTATTTTTCGGGGCCGGGCGACGGGCAGACCATGCAAGCAGTTGTACTCGCGGCGGGGCAGGGGACGCGTATGCGGCCATTGACAGACCACACACCGAAGCCGATGCTCCCGGTCGCGGACCGACCGTTGGTGGCACACACCGCCGACATGGCAATCCAGGCGGGGGCCGATGAACTCATCTTCGTCGTCGGCTACGAGGCCGAGGTGGTCCGCTCGTACTTCGGCGACGAGTACAGCGGCGTCCCGGTCAGCTTTGCCGTTCAGGAGGAGCAACTGGGGACCGCCGACGCAGTGGCCGCCGCGAAGGCCCACCTCGACGGCCCCTTTGCAGTTCTCAACGGCGACAACCTCTACGACGCCGAGAGCCTGAACGCCCTCTTTGACGCCGCACCGTCGGTCGCCGCGTACCGCGTCGACGACCCGACCAGTTACGGCGTGCTGTCGGCCGATGGTGACACTGTCACCGGCATTGTCGAGAAGCCCGACGACCCACCGACGGACCTGGCGAACGCCGGAGCGTACGTCTTCCCGGCGCAAGCGCGGGACTGGCTGGACGTGCCGCTCAGCGACCGCGGGGAGCGCGAAATCACAGATGTCCTTGCGAGAGTCATTGAGGAGTCGACGGTCACTGCCGTCGAAGTCGACCGCTGGCTGGACGTGGGCCGGCCCTGGGAGCTACTGGAGGCCAACGAGTGGAAACTGGGGCAACTGGACCGGCGACTCGACGGAGAGGTGCGTGGCGATGCTGACCTGCGCGGCGAAGTCGTCGTCGAGACCGGCGCGGTCATCGAACCCGGCGTCGTCATCGAGGGACCGGCGCTGGTCCGCTCGGGCGCACACGTCGGTCCGAACGCATACGTCCGTGGGGCGACCCTTCTGGGGGAGGATACCCACGTCGGCCACGGCGTCGAGCTCAAGAACACCGTTCTGATGGCGGACTCGAACGTTCCCCACGTCTCCTATGTGGGTGACAGCGTCATCGGTCGCGAGGTCAACTTCGGCGCGGGAACGCAGGTGGCGAACCTCCGCCACGACGGCGACCCGGTCCAGATGACGGTGAAGGGCGACCGCGTCTCGACGGGCCGACGGAAGTTCGGTGTCGTCGCGGGCGACGGTGCGAAGACGGCCATCAACACCAGTCTGAACGCCGGTGTCGTCCTTTCGACGGGCGCGACGACGACCCCCGGAGAGTCCGTTACCCGGGACCGATAGCGGGCATCTTCTATCGAGCGTCTGTCTGCGGTAACTACGTGTCGCTAGCCTTCTGTTACCGGTTCGACATTCGTGTATGTTCGTGATGTTCAGTGTAAGTATGTGAGATTAAGTGGCGTGAAAGACACTCTCAAATAAGATGGTCGACCCGACATCAGATCACCACGAAGATATCGACGAGGACGAGGCACCGGAGTGTGCTACCTGCGGTGACGCTATCGCCAACGAAGTGACTCACCGCGTCATCACATGGATAGAGGACGGCGGCGTCGAAACCGCCCACTTTTGCAACGAGGACTGCCGGCTAGAGTGGCAATAAGGCGTCTGCTCTAGCTGTCTTCTGGGCAGTGACCACCAATCGATGAGTTCGCTCGCGCGATAGGTCTGTGGACTTCCCTCGCCAACAACACCTTACTCAGTTCCTTTCAGCCGCTCTGCGTATCGATGTGGTGGACAGCGTCTGGCGAGAGGAGTCGCCCCGTTGGTAGTTCGACCCAGCCGTTTGCGAGGACGCGAACCGCTCCCTCGTGCAGGACTGTCTCTTGCTCGATATCGGCGTACACGATCGCGCTCTTGTGCTCTTTGACGAACTGCTCCACGGCTTCACCCCAGGCTGGTTCCGTCGAGATGACCATAGGTCAATTATGCTGTGGCCGCGATAAAATCTTGGTGCGACACCTTGCCCCTCACTCGTCGCCTCCTCGTCTAAAACCGTTGACGGAATCAACTCCGACAAACCAATTGAGTGTTAACACCCTGCACATATTTGGGATGGCCTAGTGAACACTGCGGTATGACATGACCGCAGGCAATCACTCTGACTGGCGTCAGGCCGAGGAAGCGTATACTGACGAAGTCATCGGCGACGACACGCTGGGCGAAATGTTTGCCGCAAGCGCGGCCCGGAACGCTGACACGACCGCCCAACTGTACAAGGGTGGCGTCTACGACCGGGCACTGACTGACGACGTGATACCGGCGGCTCCCGACGGCGACTACGCCGAACTCAGCTACGAGCGGATGCATCACCTGGTCAAACACTTGGCTGCAGGGTTCCGCGACCTCGGTGTCGGCCCGGACACCCGCGTCGGTATCCTGGCAAACACGCGGATGGAGTGGGCGCTGAGCGACTTTGCCGTTCTCTCTGCGGGCGGGGTGGTGACGACAGTGTATACGGATTCCTCACCGAACCAGGTCCAGTATCTGCTGTCGGACCCGGAGGCGAGCGCTGTCGTCGTGGAGAACGCTGCGATGCTGGACCGCGTTCTTGCTGTCGAGGACGCTCTCTCGCTCTCGTTCATCGTCGTCATGGACGATATCGATGTGGACCGCGAAGACGTGTACACACTCGATACAGTGTACAAGCGCGGCGAGGAGACGTTCAGCGAGTCGGCGTACCAGTCCTGGCTTGACGAGCGCGACCCCGACGACCTTGCGAGCCTCATCTACACCTCCGGAACGACAGGCCAACCGAAAGGGGTCCGGCTCACTCACCGCAACTTCCGGTCGAACGTCAACCAGACGCGCAGGCGAATCGGGCCACGACCGGACAAGTCGTCGGACCTGCCGACCGTTACCGCCGAGACGCGTTCGATAGCGTTCCTCCCGCTGGCACACGTATTCGAGCGCCTCGCGGGTCATTTCTTCATGTACGCCTCCGGCGCGGCTGTGAGCTACGCCGAAAGCCCGGATACGCTGGCCGACGACCTCCAGACCGTCCAACCGATGACCGGATTGAGTGTCCCCAGAGTCTACGAGCGTATTTTCGACAACATGCGAACGCAGGCCAGCGAGTCCCCGCTCAAAAAGCGGATTTTCGACTGGGCGATGGACGTAGCCCGCGACTACGCCCGAACCGACGACCCTGGACCGATACTCACAGCGAAACACTCGCTCGCAGACCGCCTCGTCTACAGCACCGTCAAAGAACGGCTTGGCGGGAACATCGAGTTCATGGTCAGCGGCGGCGGCAGTCTTTCGAAAACGCTCTGTGAGACGTTCCTCGGCATGGGGCTGACGATTCTCGAAGGATACGGGCTTACGGAAACGTCGCCGGTTTTGACGGTGAATCCGCCAGAAGATATCCGTCCCGGAACGCTGGGAGCCCCGCTACCTGCTGTCGACATTCACATCGACACCGGTGTCGTCGACGCCAGCGAATTCGATGACGTCACTGGCGACGTGGGCGAACTGCTCGTCGACGGCCCGAACGTCACGCAGGGGTACTGGAACGCGCCCGATGCGACGACGCGGGCCTTCACGGAGATCGACGGCACCCAGTGGTTCCGAACCGGCGACATCGTCGAGCGGACCGACGACGACTTCCTCATCTACCACGACCGCCTCAAGGAACTGCTCGTCCTCTCGACCGGAAAGAACGTCGCGCCACAGCCCATCGAAGACCAGTTCGCGACGAGCGACCGAGTCGACCAGGTCATGGTCGTCGGTGACGACCAGAAGTTCGTCGGCGCGATAATCGTTCCGAACTTCGAGGAACTCCGCCGGTGGGCCGACAGCGAGGGCGTCGACCTTCCCGCCGATCCCGAAGCACTGGTCGATGACGAACGCGTCCACGCGTGGGTCCAGACCGCCGTCGACGCGGTCAACGAGGAACTCGAACGCGTCGAGCGTATCAAGTCCTTTGCGCTTGTCTCCCGGGAGTGGACCGCGGAGAACGACTTGCTTACGCCGTCCATGAAAAAGAAGCGCCGCAACATCCGCAGCGCGTACCGTGAAAAACTCGCCGAGATATACGGCGAGCAGCAGGTCGAAGCGGCCTGACCGGGATCACCTGCACTCCGATTCAGTCGGTAACGACCACGTCAACCGCTCGTTCGCGCGGCCCGTCACAGTCAACGAACAGCACGGACTGCCACGTCCCCATATCGAGGTCCCCGTCGCGGACGGGAATCGTCTCGCTTGGCCCGACAAACATCGCCCGGACGTGTGAATCCGCGTTGCCGTCCAGTTCGTCGTGGGCCCACCCGCTGTCCGGGACGAGGTCACCGAGTGCGTCGCTGAGGTCTCCCAGCAACCGCGGCTCGGCCTCGTTGACTGTGATGCCCGCCGTGGTGTGGCGGACGAACACGGTACAGGTTCCCTCTGCGTCTGCGGGGATTACCTCCCGGACTTGCTCGGTAATATCCACTACATCGGTGTGTGCATCGCTTTTGACAGTGAACCGAGTCGCGCTCATATCGAATGCCACTCCCCGGACCTATGTGAAGATAGGACATTTATTATCTATGATTCGGGTGGCTGTAACGAGAAACTGCCTGTCAGTGTCGTAGGGCGGTTCTCCGCCTGCGCCGAGAGTGCCCCACAGCACTCAGGCCAGCCATTCGTCGGGCTTGGTGTTGTAGTCGATGTCGGTCGCCGTGAGGTGTTCGACCTCGGCCCAGTCCACGTCGGTGACGGTGACCTCGTCGCCGTCGTATCGGATGCGCTTGCCGACCTCCTCGGGCTCGGGCTCGCGGTCGCGCCGTTTGGCGACCTCCACGTCATGGTCGTCGAACTCCTTGACGATCGTCAGGAGGTTCACCGGGCGGCCCCAGAGTTCGAAGGTGCGCTTCAGGACCTCCTTGGCCTGCCCGATGTCGAGCATCACGCCGTTGTACCGGTGAGCCAGTAGCAGTTCGTTACGGTTCTGGTAGTTGCCATCCTCGACGACGACTGTGGGCTTGCCGAAGTTGGTGAACTGCAACATCAGCTTCTTCTTGACGTCCTCGTGGTCTGTCGAGGTCACCCGGTAGTCGCCGGAGGCGTGGGTGTACTCGTAGGTAAAGTAGTCGTTGTCGTCGACGAACTCCTGGGTGAGGAACTCGTCGAGGAAAGTCACGTCGTTGTGGCTCTCCCGAATCTCTCGCATTCGTTCCCAGCCGCGGGTGTAGTCCACGTCCTCGAGTGCGTCCGTGACGCTGTCGTAGCGCGAGTCGTCGAACATGTAGCGGGCGGTCCGCTCCAGTTCCTCCTGGCCGACCCGGGAGACGAACCCGCGGTACTGGGGCTTGACCAGCGAGTAGTGGCGCTGGGCCAGCCCCTCGTAAGTCAGCGCCTTCCAAGGGTACTGTTCGACATCGAACGCGCCGTCGCGGGCCGCCGCCAGCCCGTCTGCGTCGACCCGCGGGTCCTCGGGGTCGAGGTCGTCGAGGTGGCCCGGGACATCGGTGAGCCACTCGGGCGGCTCCAGGTGGTCCTGAACCATCTCGTAGTCGACGCTGTCGTCGAAGTTCCGCCAGGTGATGCCCTCGACACGGAGTAGGCGCTCGATGACCTCGCGGCGGTTCTCCGTGTTCTCGACGTACTCCCAGATCTCCAGGCCGAGGCTGTAGGGGTTCAGCCCCCCCGAGCCCAGCACCTTCGACATGTGGTCGGAGTAGAGGATGAACTCGTCGTCGCCGGCGAACTGCTCGCCGGTCATCATCAGGGATTCCCAGTAGGAGGCCCAGCCCTCGTTCATCACCTTCGTCATCTTCTGGGGGGCGAAGTAGTAGGCCTCGCGGCGGAGCAGCTCCAGCAGTTCTTTCTGCCAGTCCGCCATCTCCGTGGCGCGTTCGGCGTCCCCGTCGTACTGCATGCCGTGTTTCCGGAGGAAGCCGAGCACGTCCTTCTCGGGCTCGGCGGGGAACGTGACGTTCTCGTCGTCGTCGCGCTGGGCGTCCAGCCACTCCTCGTCGAACACCTGCCGTTTGACCTCCTCGGAGAGATCGAGGTCCTCCAGCTGGTCGGTCACGTCGGCCCCTTCGATGTCCTCGAACTCCTCGGGGACCGTTTCGACGGGGCTGTAGGGGACGTGCTGGTCGATGTTGTCCTCCAGACAGAGGACGTGGTCGATGAACCGCTCGACCTCGGCCCGCTCGATGTCGGGGTCCTGCATGTACTCCTGGATGGTGTCGCCGTGGCGGGCTAACATTCCGGCGGCGTCGGGGCCGCGGCGGCGGTCCTCGCCGGAGGCATCGGTCGTCGTCCGCGAGGAGCCGTCGGTGAACATGCGGAACCACTCGTTGTTGGCGAAGAAGTCCGCGTGGGCCTCGACGTGGGTGATGACGGCCTTCTGGTCGGCCAGGGTGTTCGACTCCTGGAGGAAGGCGTGAGCAGGGTCGTCGTTGTTGACGATTTCGAAGGCCTTCCCGCCGAGGAACTGGCCCTGTTTTTGCTGGCGGTCGTACTGCATTCCCCACCGCCAGTGGGGGTATCGCTGCTGGAACCCACCGTAGGCGATGAGTTCGTTCATCTCGTCGTAGTCGACGATCCAGTAGTTCACCGGGTACGGCTTCAGGCCGAGCTTTCTGGCGAGATTGCCGGCCTCCTCGACGGGCTCGTCGAGGTCGTCGGCCACGCGCTGTTTCGCGAATCTGTCGTTGTTCATTGGTCCTCCGTGCTGAGTATGTCGTAGATGGCGTCCACCACGTCTTCCGGCGAGGAGACGTACGCGACCGCGACGTTGTCGGCGTCGCGGAAGGAGCGTTCGACCTCCTCGGCGTGGGTGGCGTTGATGGCGTTGCCGCTCGGCTGGGTTTCCACGTACGCGTGGAGGTTCGCCGGAATCTGTTCCATCAGCGGGATGACTTTCTCCTCGGTGTCGTTCGAGGAGTTCTCGCTGTCGCCCGCCGCGAACACGTAGCGGTTCCACTCGCTCCAGGGGTACTCCTCTTCGAGGACCTCCGCGGCGAGTTCGTACGCGCTGGAGATGCGCGTGCCCCCGCCCGAGCGGATGCCGAAGAACTCCTCGCGTTCGACCTCCCAGGCGTCGGCGTCGTGGGCGATGTAGACGAACTCGGCGTTGTCGTACTTACCGGTGAGATACCAATCAAGCGGCGTGAACGTCCGCTCGACGAGTTCGCGTTTCTTCTGGCGCATCGACCCCGACACGTCCCGGATGTTGACGACGACGACGTTTTTCTCCCGCTCTTCGACGATTTCGGGGTAGCGGTAGCGTTCGTCCTCGCGGCGGAATGGAATCTGGTCGACGCCCTCCCGGCGGATGCGCTGGGAGGTCTCGACGCGGTCGACGTTGTCCTCCATCTCCTCGATGGAGTCCCAGACGGCCCGCTCGTCGGCGGGCAGTTCCTCGTAGGCGTCGTCTATCCACGCCTTCGAGACGGGCATGTTCTGCTCGCGGGTCCACTCGTAGACGGTGGCCGGCCCCCAGCCGTCGACTTTCAGCGCCTCGCGGACGTAGTCCTCGTCGAAGTCCATCGCGAGCTTGCGCTTGAGTCCTTTCTTGAACAGCCGCTCGAAGTCAAGCGTCGAGGAGGGGCCGGTCCGGGTGATGTCCGTGAAGTCGCCCTCCTTCTCCTCGATGACCTTCTTGCCCTTGGGTTCGAGGTCGAGCCCGAGTTGCTCATCGAGTTCCTCGGCGAATTCCTCGGGGTCCATCTCGTAGTACTCGTGTTCGCCGCCTTCCTCGCCGGGGTCGCCGTCCTCCCCGTCGTCGCCGTCGCCGGGCTGGGGCTGTGGCTGGCCGACCGGGTCGCCCTCTTCGGCCCCCTCGCCCTGGCCGACGCCGCCCTGATCGCGCTGGTCGTACTCGAACTCCGGCAGGTCGACAATCTTGATCGGGATGCGGACGGAGTCGCCCCGCGACTGGCCGAGGTCGCCGTACTGGATGAACTCGGCGAGGTCCTGACGGCGCTCCTCGCCCACGTCGCGGTACCGTTCGAGGTCGTCTTTCAGTCCCATCTGTAACTCACCTGGCTCATGACGTGCCTGCTCGTCAGTTCGGCCGACGCCTCGGTGTAGTCGAACATCTCGACCATGTTCGAGAGCGTCTTGGCCTTGAGGCGGGCCGTCTCGGTCCCGGACGGCGGGTTGTCCCACTGCCCGGGCTCGAAGTCCTCGTAGGTCCGCTTGATATCGTCCCAGTCGTAGCTCCCGAGGACCGTGTTGATGACCGGAATCTCCTTGGGGTTGACGTCGCCGACGCGGAACTCCTCGTCGCGGCGCTGCCACGCGTGGCGGTTCAGCGCCGTGATTATCTTGTCGGTGCGGAACTGCTCGACGGCGTGGTCGGGCTCGTTGCCGTCGTAGTTCTTCTCGTCGAACCGGCCCAGATGCTCGATCTCGAACACCTTCATCTTCAGCGGGTCCGGGTCGACAAGTTCGCCTCGCTCGTTCTCTATCTGGTCGTCCGATTCCCAGGCGTAGACGTGCTCGATGTACTCCTCGACGGTCGCCTCGTCGACGCGCTTGTCCCGCATCATCGCGTCGAGCACGTCCTGTTCCTGCTGGCCGAAGATGTAGTTCTTGACAGTCACAACGCGTTCCTCGTACTCCGTGGCCTCACCGGTCGAGAACACGGGGGCGTCTTCGAGCCCCTCGGCGACGGCGTTGAGCACGTCCCGTGGCATCAGCACGTGCTCGACCGGAAGGTCGGAGTGATGTCGGTCCTGTGGCTCGTGGAGCAGGTCGGCGATGATATCACGGACGTAGGTGACCGGGATGCCGTGGTCGCCGTCCTCGGCGGTAGTCTCCAGGTCGTAGTCGTCGATGTCGACGCGCTCGTCGCCCTCCATCAGGTAGCCGCGGTCGAACAGCAGGGCCTTGTCCACGAGGTCCAGCCCGGTGGGGATCTCGGCGCTGTCGAGCCGCGAGACGACGGCGTACAGCGCGGCGGACTCGACGGTGTGTGGAGCCAGCTCCTTCTCGGTGGCCGAGGCCACCTCGTCTCTGACCGAGATGGTCAGTGGCTCCTGAATCCACGTCTCCAGTTCGTCCCAGGACTCGGGGTCCCAGACCGCCGTCTCGTTCGTGAGTTCGCGCCGGAGCAACTGCGCCTCCAGCGAGAGGTTCGTCAGGTACGTGAACTCGTGTTTGTCCAGCCGGCGTTTCAGCGCCTTCAGCGGGTCCTGGCCCTCGCGGTCGGCGTGCTTGTTCAGTTGGGCTTCGAGGTCCGGGTTCGAGATGATGACCAGCTGGGTGTCCACGTCCATTCCGATGCCTTTGTCGAGTTTGACGTGGCTCTCGTCGGGGACGTTCAGCAGCTTCTGGAGCAAGTCGGCGTGCTGGGCGGCGTCCTCGACGACCGTAAGCAGACCGTTGCCCTGAGAGAGGACGCCGTCGTAGCTAAACGCCTGTGGGTTCTTCCGGCCTCTCGAATCGAGTTCGCGGAGCATGCCGTGCATCCACGAGCCGACGAGCCGTTCCTTCGGCGTGCCCTCGTCCTCGGAGTGGAGGATGCCGATGCCCCGTCCCACGTCCACGACGAAGTTCTTCACCCGGAGGTGGGACGGCTGGGTGACTGCCGAGAACAGGTCCGTCTCGCCCTGCCGGCGGTACTGCTCTTCGAGGAAGTCGTAGGCCTCCCGCGAGAACGGGTCCAGTTGGCCCTCGACGCGGATGGGGATGTGGTCGTCGAGGCGCTCGTTGACCTCGGCAAGCAGGTCCGCCCGCACGTCGTCGGGGAACACCGTCAGCGGGTGGGCTTGGACGGGGCTTTCGTACCAGTCGTCCTCGTCTTCGATGGCCGCGTTCCCGTAGGTCATGCTGGTGGCGCTGCCGCCGGCCCCGGCGACGTTCCACTCGACGGTGTAGCGCCGGCCCTCGGGCGTCTTCGAGTACTCCCGGAGGCCGTTGATGAGACAGCGCTTCAGTTCGGACTTGCCAGTCGCCGTCGGCCCCTCCAGCCAGATTATCTTCTCGTCTTTCCCGCGACCCGCGGCGATCGAGCGGAGGTCGTCGACGAAGGCATTCAGCACCTCAGTGTTGCCGAGGATGGCGTGCTCGCCGTCGTTGTACGGGTCGTCGAAGAAGCGGTAGCGCTCCTTCTCGTCGCCTTCCTCGATGACCATCCGGGTCCCCGCGTCCTCGATGGCGTCGAGCAGGTACTTTGAGGCATGCGCCGCGACCTGGGGCGTTTCGAGGACGGTGTCGACGTACTCCGCGAGGCTCATCGGGGCCTCGTAGGCGGCGTCGAGAGACTCGTCCGCGCGGTCGATGTACTCCTGGCCTGTCATTACTCTTCCATCTCGCTTTTGGCGACCTCCGCACCGGCGAACTCGAGCACTTCCTTGGCCCCCTCCTCGGAGTAGCCCTGCTCGATGAGGGCGTCGATCCACTGGTTGCGCTCCTCGTCATCCATCTCCGAACTGGAGACAAGCGCCGAGAAGTTGATGTTGTGCTTCTTGTCCTCCCAGAGCTTGCGTTCCAGCGCCCGGCGCAGGCGGTCGTTGTCCTGCGGATTGAACGTGTCACCTTCGCGGGCGCGCCGGGACACCCAGTTGGACACTTCCTGCCGGAAGTCGTCCTTGCGGTCCTCGGGGAGATTGAGCTTCTCCTCAACCGACCGGAGGAACTGCTCGTCGGGCTCTTGCTCGCGGCCGGTGAGTTCGTCCTCGACGGTCGCGTCGTCGATGTAGGCCATGACGTGGTCCATGTACTTCTCGCCCTGGCGCTGAATCTCGTCCATGTCGTAGGCCAGCGCGTGGCGCACGTCCTCGATGGCCCGCTCCTTGTACTCCTCGCGGACGAGTTCGAGGAAGCGGTAGTACTTGCTGAACGACTCCTCGTCGATGGAGCCGTGGTTTTCGAGGTTGCCCTCGAGGTGGTTGAACGTCGTCAGCGGCGAGAGGAAGTCCCGGCTGCGGTGCATCGAATCCATGATGGCCTCGGCGATCTCGTCGCCGATGAACCGCGGAGAGACGCCGTCCATCCCCTCGCCGATGTCGGCCATTTTCTCCGCCTCCTCGCGGAGCTTCTTCACGTCGACGTCGTCGGCCTCGTCGATTTCGCCGTTGTAGGCTTTCGCCTTCTGCACGAGGTCGATGGATTCGTTGTCCGGCTCCTCGATGCGGGTGAGGACGCCGAACAGGCCCGCCATCTCCAGGGTGTGTGGCTCGACCTGGATGTCCGGCAGGTCGGCGTTGCGTAGCATCTTCTGGTAGATGTTGGCTTCGGCCTCGTACTGGAGGACGTACGGGAAGTCGATGCGCTTGGTCCGGTCGTTGAACGCCTCCATCTTCTCGTCGCCCTTCTTGTCCCGGTACTCGGGCATGTTCGTCCGGCCGACGATGACCTGGTCGATGTCGATGCGGGGGTTGTTCTTGGGCTTGATTGTCTGTTCTTGACTGGCATGGAGGAAGTCATAGAGGAACTCCCGCTGGAGCTTCAGCAGCTCCTCACCGGAGAATATCCCGCGGTTGGCGTTACAGAACGCCCCGGAGTAGTCGAACGCTCGCGGGTCGCTCTCGCCGTAGATGGCTATCTTCGAGTAGTTGACGTCGCCGGTCAGTTCCGTCTCGTCCTGATTTTTCTTGTCTTTCGGTTCGAAAGTCTCGATACCGCGCCGCTGGTTCTCGTCAGCGACGAAGCGGACGATTTCGATGTGGTTTTCGAGAACAGCCTGGAGGTCGTCGTCGTATTCGGCCAGCAGGCGGTCCATGTAGAACTCCGAGGCGGGGTCCAGCGACTGCTCGTTCCGGATGGTGTAGGGCGCATCGAGGTCCTCGTTGATGTCCTCGATGACCTTGTCCCGCTGTGCCTGCGGAAGGAGCACGAGCGGGTCCTGGTTCATCGGCGACCGGACCACGTCGTCGGCCGGGTCCTGGTCGTGAATCACGTCACAGAGGTTCGTCCATCGGAACGTGTACATCCGCCCCTCGTCCCGGCTCGTGTAGTCCTCGAAGTACCGCCGGACCTGCCGGTCGAAGTCGGACTTGCCCGACCCGACCGGCCCCAGCAGTAGCTTGATGCGCTTCTCGGGGCCGAGCCCGCGAGCGCCGGATTTGACCTTGTTGACGAACTCGTGGATCGCCTCGTGGATGACCCGGCCGTAGAAGGTGTTCTCGCCGTCGTTCAGCGGGTCCTCGCTCGCCAGTTCGTACTCGACCACGCCGGCCTCCTCGTCGTAGGACTTGCCGTAGTAGTCGAACATATCCGCCACGCGCTGGTGGGCGTTGCGGGCGATCTTCGGTTCGTCGTACAACTGTTGCAGATACCAGTCGAACGTGTTCGTCTTCCGGAGGTCCGCCGGTATCGTGTCACGGTACTCCTTGCTCAGCGCTTCAAGTGTCTCTTTGTTCTTGCTCATGCTATCTCAGTAATCCGTCGTGGCTGCAGGCGACCGCCGGCCGTTGCGGGCTGGCCTCTGGGCTGTGTGTCCGCTCGTCCTCGGTGCTGCCCGCTACAGATGTGACCGCATACAGCCGCTGAATACCCCTTCACTGCAGGGTGGCGCGTGTACCCTTCCATGGCTGACCTGCCGGGCGGAACACGGGGACTGTTCCGACCTGGTTTGGTAACGGGAATCAGTGTCGAACTGTTTCCGATACTATTTACCGTACGAGTTCTGTTCATATAAGAACTTTGCCCTCTTGTGGGCATACCGCCGATAAATTTCGGTGCGCTGGTCGGCCGAACTCGGGGATGGCGGGCCACACGTATGTTAGCACATCTCATTATTTTTTCGCTGGTTTATATACTGTGTCGGTTGTCAACTGTTCTCTTCGGTGTGTCGGCCAGTGTTTAGCGCTGGATTGATGTGAATCTGTTGCCGGATTGATTGGCGGCTGAGAACGTGACACGTAGTAGTGCAACGTGACGCTTTGACGTTCCGCCGCGCCACTGATTGTCGGTATCCAGAGCTGGCGAACTCTGGGACGGACCAGCGGATTCTTGGCGGTCCGCGCTAATTCGACGATATGGACCTGTCGGGCCTTCCTGACGACTGGACGGTGTGGAACGAGACCGACGACAAACTCATCCTCGCATATCGTCCGGACGTCTTTGACTCCGAGCAGTTCCCGGCCCCGTGTCTCCCGACCATCTATCTCACGCGCGGGAAGCGGACCCGCCGCCCCGGCGCTGACCGGACCGGGGAGCGCTGGTACGTCACCTTCTATCTGGAACCCGACGTTGAGCGCGACGCCGACTCCTACGAACGCCGCGACGCTGCCGTCGAGGGAGCGGTGGAGCTGGCGACCCAGTTCGCCGACGGCGACCTGGACCACCGCTCGCTGTATCAGGTGCCCCGCGAGGCATATCTGGACAAACTGGACGAACTGACCGGGCGGTCATGATACTTTACCGTCTTCGCAGTGTATAGGCTACCATGACTACTGTCACGCTCGTCGGGACCCGCCTCGCCGAGGCCGGCGAGGAGTTCGTCTACCGCGGCGAAGCCAGCGGCTGTGCGGGGTGTCCCTACCGCGACCAGTGTCTCAATCTAACGACCGGGAACCGGTACCGGATTACCAACGTCAGACAGAGCGGCCAGACGCTAGACTGTGCGATGCATCAAGACGGCGTTCGGGCCGTCGAGGTCGAGCCCGCACCGATTCGGGCCAATGTTCCGTCGAAGGGCGCGTACGCTGGTAGTAAGGCGTCGCTGATGGGGCCCTGTCCGCACACCGAATGTCCCAGCCATCCTTACTGTGAGCCCGCCGGGGCTGATTTTGATGAGGAGTATCGGATTGACGAGATTATCGGCGACCCGCCGCATGACTACTGTATGCTAGATCGGGATTTGACATTGGTGGAGCTGGAAGCGCCCGGAGAATAGTTAGGTAATCACCCTTTCTATCAATCTCTAACCACAGCTTGGAATTATATATGTTGCCTCACTGTTTGTGTAGACTTTCTCAGACTTCTTGACTCTCATCTTGTAGGCAAATGTATTCATCGGTTTACGTGGTAAAGCCGCTGCGTAGAATCCCGTCCGATGCATCTGACTATTTAGAATCATTCCGTGGTAGGGCCTCATATGTTTACAAAACCTTGTGTAATTTTCACTATAGAACCCTCTATCTAGCCCTTGAAACTCCCTCGGATATCTGGCTGAAAATTCTCCAGAAGCTGCCATCGGTGCCCCTGTCTTGACATCTCCATAAACATTGCCGGCGGCATACGCTCCAGCCCATTGAGATCCCTCTGCTACACCGGGTTGATACGTTTGTATCTCTGAAGCAGCGCTACCCGCTTGAAATGAAAGTGAAACAAGAACTAATAATAGTATTAGAAGTGAAATCGCTATCTGTGTGGATTTTCTCCTTTGTTTAATTCCTATTCCAGCGCCGAGAAAAATCACCGGAAGTGCTAATAGATATGGCCGCCCTATAAGCCAGCCTGTAGATGTCGCTAAATAAAATACGCTGATCACTGATACCGTGACTCCCCAACTAACTGCAACCAATTCAATGGGGTGTATCTTTGACCGGTCCCTAGTTATTTTAATTATAGCGTGGAGTCCACCATAGACACCAGATGGGAAGAGGAGTATCAGAGGCAGTAATGAGTAGTATTTGTGCGGTATCGCTGTGGATTTCAGTGCTACGTTGGTCCCGACGTCAGTACCACCGCTCAGTGGGGACGATATTTGCAGTTCACTCAATCCAGAGACTGCAAGAGTGAAGTAGTGTACGTACGGGCCGAGTGGTATCGTGAATATCCATACAAACAGCTGGCCGCCTATTATAATTATTGACAGGAGGGCTGCCATCTTTTGTAGGCGCTTGTGTGATAATGCTACCGTCACCACACCGACTATGCCTAATAATTTTGCATAGTGAGGAGGGTACCACTGGAATAGGGCACAAAGGCAAATAATGATGGGTAACGCTAGTACAGTCGTATTTTTTGAGTCTTTTGGCCTTATTCTGTACAGGAATAGTACAAGAAACACAACGGCAGTATAGAGAATACCCCTCCCAGACCCGTTGGGTGCCATTGTATACAATGAAGTTCCCGGTGTTGCAGTACCAGCAGCTACGCCCAATAAAATGACAGCAAATGTATTCATTTTAAGACGGCGGAATATTAACATAAATGCAAAAGAGTGAATTATAAACGATGGGAAGGTAGTGTATATAGTAGATAGGTCGATATTTGTTACTATTTTTATCACAGAAATTAATAGGGGTAGTATTGGTAACGTTTTACGAGTGAAGGCTTTTCCCCAGAATACCTTTGCATCGGACGTTACGCTGTCTGTAGTCAGATAACCGTGTTCAATTATGTTCCTTACTATATAGGTATCAGCGTAAAAAAACACGTCTCGGAAATAGTTAGTAGGTGCCTCTGCAGAGATTGTAATAATAACCAAAGAAGCCGATATAAAAAATAAGCTGGAGGAGACTTTTTTAACTTTGTTCATCTGCTCAATCGGATACAAAAGTTAAGTGAGCGGACACAATTAAAACTAACTAATAGGCCGTACCTTATCGAGCAGTTCAGATATAACTATCATGTCATCATCGTTTAAGAAGCCCCCTACGTAGATTATAATCAGATTCAGAACTCCACTAGTCATCAAAATGAGAGGCACGTGAATCGGCTCAACTGATATAATCCGTGTCGTGGCATAGAATAACGGCAATTGAATCAGAGGAATGGATGTGTATATCTTCCACACCTGTCCTCTATAAGGTGTGACTCCGAAATTGATTCTTAGAATCAGATAGATGCAAATATTCATTAAGATGTAAGAGAGCGCTGATGATACAGCTGATCCAGCGAAACCGAGAGGTGGTATCAATAGAATATTTAGAAACACATTGACCACGTACGCTAATACATTAGAATACATGACAATCTTTGTCTCACCGATCGCGGACAGTGTCTCTCTATTCCGACCGACGATTGCATTACTGAAAAAGCCAGCCGAAAGGATCCCTAATGCAGTTCCTGCTGATTGATACGTCTCTCCCCAAAATAGTCTAATTGTCTGAGAAGAAAAGAGGGTAAATACAAGGAACGCTGGAAACGTAATTATAAATACCCACTTTGTAGTTAGAGTATATATACGATTCATATCTGCAGAAGCATCATCAGCGTCTAGCTTGGAGGCCAGTGGTAGGTATATAAACCCAAAAGCGCCCAGAACGATTTGCAGCCCGGCTGCTAGAGGATATGCAGCGCTGTACAAACCGGTCTGAAGGGAACCTTTAAAATATCCAAGCATAAGTGTATCTGTCTGAGTGAGTAAAACCGCCATGGCAGATGATATCATAAGTGGTGCAGAAAATTTCGATAAGGAAGAAATCTGATACTTGAATTCACCAATTGGAGACAAAAGCCTAGCTGCCAAGTATCCAGATGATAAAAAGGCTCCAAAAGAGCCAATAAGGTATGCAAATCCAGCCGACTGAATGCCAAGTCCGAAACGGATTCCCACCGCTAATATGAATATCCTTATAAATGGGTATAACAGATCTTTTGAGAGGACTCTATACTTGGTATTTTCGTAGCCCCGTATCACTCCAACGTTTATATCGGTGAGCGCAATGAATGGTATACTTAATACGAACATCTCGAATAGGATCCCGACCCTTTCCTTTAATAGTATATCTGATAATCGCTCAGAAGAAAAAACTAACAAGACTACAATAGCTATACTTAAAACTGCCGACAGTATAGTTGCCGAGATCCAGATACCCCTCCGATCTCTTCTATTTTCAAGCCTCGATATGTAGCGGGGAACTCCCTCAGATAGTCCAAATAAGCAAAGTATAGACGAAAACATTACTAAAGATAATAGAATGCTAACAGAGCCGTATTGCTCAACACCGATTGCTCTACCAATAATAAGCCGCTCTGCTAAGCCGGATATACGCCCGAATATCGTTCCAATAAAAACTAGACTAGCACTGGTGAAGATTTTCGGTAAATCAATAGAATTCATATCTAAGCATAACCGAGGTCTTCTAGTCTTGACTTCACTTCATCCGATACATCATCATCATCATCAGCATCTTGATCATCCATTCCTCCGTGAGGTGTGCGTTTGAATTGGGATATGATCTTGTCGATCTTTTCGCTTGCATCCTCTGAATTAGTTTTCCCACGTTCTACAACTATACCTTCATCATGATCTTCACGAGCGAAGCATTCGTCATCAACAACGCCGTCTAAAGGAGTATCGAGTCTGTTAAATGTTTTTTCAGGAATATTCTTCCTATCAAACTGGTCCTGATGCCAAGATAACAATCCATGGTACTCAAACAGGTGCTCTTGCTTTTTAGAACTATTCAACAAGTTTTCACCCCTTGATTCGACATCAACATCGGCTAAATCTGCTATTGTTTGGTGTACATCTAAAATGCTTACTGAACGAGGAATTGACTTTGTCTGTATATTTTGTCCGGATACCACTAGAGGTATTTTAACCAGTTCCTGATAAAGGCCGTAACTGTGATTCCACATCCCGTGTTCACCGAGCAACTCTCCGTGATCTGAAAGGGTGATAATGTAGTCATACTTTTCCGACAAAATTGTGAAGATATCTTTGTATTTGTCAGACAAATACCTTACAGAATCTTTATATGCGGTCCGAATCCGTTCTTTATTGAGCTCTTCATCTGAGAAACTGTCTGCAAAGACCACGTTCACCGGATCGGCGTAGCTTCGGTACTCTTCCGGGGGATAATATGGAGTATGTACATCCATTAGATTGATTAATAGGAAATCTTTGCTCCCTACATCGATTGACTTGATTCGTTTTAGTACCGAACTAGCACCGCTGTCTGGCGTAGAGGTTTCTAATTCATAACCTCTTTTTAACGACGGGATTGTTGGGGAATCATCTTCAATGCAATATCTTAATGCAGAAAAATATTTACGAATTCCGGTTTTGGTATTTTTAGAATAGAATTCTTCCCAGTCCACCAAGTTATCGTACTTTGGGTCGAGATTTGAGGGGCCTACATGGTCCCTGAACCCACGATCCCACCCGTCCCACATGTATATTTGCGGATTTGCGGTAAACATTCTCGTCGAATAACCATCGGCCCGTAATTTCTCGGCGATTACTGCTTTTTGACAATCTAAATCCACGGATTTTCCATGAACACCAATCTCTGAGGGATATTTTCCTGTAAAAAGGGATGCATGAGCGGGAACTGTCCAGTGGGAGGTGGAATATGCATTCTCGAATTTGGTTCCCGGCATCCAGTTAAAGTGCTCATTAAACGTATCTCGTCTCAGCGTATCCAAAACGACAACGGCGATACTAGTCACAGTCGCTAAATTAATCGGAATGATAAAAGACCTAATGGTTTGAGGAAGAGACATTCATTACAGACATGACCTCAATTATTGTCTCGCCATCTGTCCAAGCCGGTGGCGTGGGAAAATATGCGTCTTCATTGTCTGAAGAACTGGAGACTGAGAGAATAGCTCTAAAACCCCATTTAAATCCAATATACTACGTAAAGCAAGTTATTAGAATACAGCGAAATCATGACCCAGACCATATAAACATTCACTTAGGATATCAATCATTTGGTCCTTCTGGGCTCTATTTTCCGCTATTCTTGATATCTACCCATCTCACATTTATATTATATGATGTTCCACAAATAACCGTATCCATACATGAGGTTTGGGAAAAGGACTCAGCTGATGATAGTCTGTTCAGAATGGCTTATATTATGATAATACATCAGATCATGTGGGTCTTATCATATAAATTAGTATTTCTTGATTCTGTTGCATCGAAACAAATCTATGATCCGCCCTTCACCAGCCTCAGCAAAAAAATTGTGATACCTCATGGGGTACCACAGAGACAAACAAAAGAACTTCAAAATGCTAAAGAGGAATTTGGCTATGCGGAGAGCGACTTTGTTGTCGGAATGGTTGGTTATATCTACCCAAGAAAAAACCCACACATATTTAACAAGCTTGCTAAAGAACATCCAAACACCGAATTTATTTTAGCTGGTGGGATACGGGATGATTCAGAGATCACTGAAGAATCTATTCACTCAAGCCTGCAAAACTTACAGCTGACAGGTGTTCTGTCGGATACGGAATTTCACCAAGCATTTGGTGCCATTGACGTAATGATCTTACCGTATGAGAGCATTTCTCAGAGTGGCATACTTAATTGGTGTGCTGCATATGCTGTCCCAACAATAACATCGGATATAAATTATTTCCAAGAGATAAATGACAATTTTGACTGCTTGGTATTGTCAGAGAATACAGAACAGATAATCTCTAATGTTGTTGCGTTGCGTGAAAATCGCCGTTTATATGCTGAATACCGCGAGAAAATGAAAATATATGCAAACGAACATGCTTTCTCCGAGACGTGTAAATTGTATCGGGATTTAATGAATTGATACTTGTAAGCAGTATGAATAACTATTACTGGCACTCCAATGCTTATCCCATAATGAAGTCTGAATCATGACATGAATATCAGCACGGCACCGTTTAGTTGAGGAATTGAGAAGTGAGCAGGCCGTAGCGAGAGGTGTTCATGACACTCGCAGACCTGCTCAACGAAACGTTAGATGAGGAGAGTCAAAGCGTTTGGGAGAACGAGCGCACCCGCACCCGTCGATTTGGGGTGTGTCTCCACTCGGCGGGGCTGTCGATCAAGGAGAGGGTCGCCATCTGAGGTCATTCAGAACTAGACAGTGCCATCAGCACCCAGTGCTTGATTCATTAGCCTGCTTTCTAATTCTTATAACCTAGCTGCTTCAATAAGTCATCAACATTTTCGCCCAGTTCTGCATTTACAGCACTAAGACTCGACGGTTCACAAAAATGGGCCTCACTAAATTCAATTAGTTCAATTGGGATTTGGGACATTGATCCCAATTTGTTCTCAATACCATTGGAAAGGTAGGATCCTATCCCATCATCAGAAATTTCTCTGGCATGTTCCATTTTTGTATATTTATATTTTTGATTCCTTACTGCTATCGTGTGCCCGTTTTCTGTTATACTATCTGAGTAAACAGGGCTCTCAAGTTCCTCATTTCCGTCTAAATGTGAAACTCCGGTTTCTGCTGGGAATGAAGTAAGGTCCTCACCAAGAATTTCTTCTAATATCTCGTTTATCCATGCTAACGAGAATTGTCTTTGCACTCTTGAGCCATCCTTGTTTGGAATCCTGACCATAAGTGGGACATGTAAAAGTTCGTCATACAAATAGTGTCTTGGTTCATCGTGCGCAAATTCCTCTCCTAATGACACGTGACCATACACACCTTTCTCATGTAGTGCCTCTCCGTGGTCCGATGTTAGTATTATTATAGTATCTTCCCAATATCCATTGTTTTTAAGATACTCCACTAATTTTCCGATCCATTGGTCGATGTATCGTAAAGTACTATCATACATCAAATTGTATCTGCTTTCCTGGATATTTGCTGCTCTCCGGGCATCATATATGTACTGCCTGTAACTAGAGTCGTTTTCTAAGAGTCCCCCTTCTTTAACAGACTCTGGATTCAGTGGTGCGTGAAGATCCATCAAGTGACTCCAAGCGAAGAAAGGTCTATCCGTACCGTCAATAGTATTGCATAATTTTGAAATAACCTCTTGCGCAGAGATAGTAGGCCAACCCCTGAATTTTTGTATAGAGCGATACGACGAAAACATATGGGTATATGGACTGATAATCCGTAATTGATCCCTGTTTTGCATCCGCTCTCGCAGTTTCCACAGTATATCGCCTAACTGTATAATAGAATTCGATTTGCTATCTTCCTCTGAAAATCTTTTCTCATTAAGATCTGACCGGATATTTTGGAACTTATCAAAACCGATGTCAAAGTTCCGTCCTTTGGTTAAATGTGGATTACTAAGTATTGCAAAGGTGTTATATCCTTGGCTAGACAGATCCTCCGCAATTGTTGTAGTCCCTCTAGGTATCGCTTTAAGATTTGGTGAGTCGAAGTATGCCGAGTTGTGGGAATGAAGGCCCGCTAGTATGCCCGGTACTGAATCAGAGGTCCATGGTCCAGTCGAGTATGCTTGATCAAATACTACTGACTCTTGTAGCATATTATCCAAATTTTGAGTCGTTTCTCGAAAGTGCCCATTAAAAGAACACCGGTCGTAGCGAAGGCAATCGACTGTTAGTAGTATTATATTTGGCTGATCAACCATACTAACACTAAGTTGTCACTTAGGAAAAAGATTACTAACTAAGATTTGCCATTAAATTGCACATCTTGTTTTGAGCTTGTTGCCAAGTATATTTTTGTGCGTGCCTTCGGCCCACATTTGAAAGGTACTTATGATAACTATTATCGAAGAGAACCTTTCCAATTGCATTGGATATTTCCTCAATAGAGTGTGGGTTCACAAGCTCAGCAGCATCTCCAAGCACCTCCGGAAATGAACTAACGTCGGATGCGACCACGGGAGTACCACAAGCCATTGCTTCAAGTGGCGGTAAGCCAAACCCTTCATACATTGATGGATATAGAAATAAGTCGGCGTTCGTATATGCATATTTGAGATTGCTAGGTGAAATATAACCAGTCGTGTGTATATGACCACTCTGCTTAACGCTCATATTCTTAAATATGGATTTGTTTGACGGACCGATTATAACCAGATCGTGTGGCATATTATATTCTCTTTTTGCTGTCTCAAAGCCATTTATTGCTCCCTGTATGTTTTTTCTTGGATTCAAAGCTCCGGTATATAAAATGTATTCATCCGGTAATTCAAACTCATCGCCGGCCTCGTCGGATAGATAAAGATTATCAATACCATTATATATGACATATATTTTACTTTTTGGAATCCCTATCTTCTCGGATATTTCTGACTTCGAGAACTGTGAAACTGTTACGATGGCATCAGACTGTTCCGCGGCTGATGGTACAGTGGCCTTCCGATATATCTGATGGACTTTGCTGGACATCCCTAACTGGGCATTTATATCGTGTATCATCATTACATTTTTAAATCGAGTGTGGAATGGCGGCGCATTTCCGTTAGGAGAAAATAAAACATCGACGTTCTTTTTTTCGGCTACCTTTGGGAGTATAATTCTCTCCCAGAAAACTCCATAATACTGGGAATCTATGTAATATAACGGATTGTGTATAGGATTGTTTGGAAATACCTTTGATAAGGATTCGTCCCCAAATATAATCACTTCGTGTTTCTGACTATTGACTAAACCCTGTACAAACTTGATACTTGCTTGGATTGCGCCTCCGGGTTCATCAGCAGAAAGAGCGCGTCCGTTGATTCCAACACGCATAGTCCAATTTCGTATTACCACATTTAAATAGTATCGGAATATTAACCACTCGGAGAATGACATTCAGATAGTTGGAAACGGATCCGCCCAAGCATTTTAAAACGTAAATCCAATCACATATTTCACTAGACCTAAATATATAAGTAGTTGTTTCAAACCCGGAAAGTTCAAGCCTCTATAAAATAATATCAATTTTTACAGAAGTACACAATGGGCACTGTCTAGTTCTGAATGACCTCAGCTGGCGTTTTACCGTCGAGTGCTTGGTTTGGCCGTTCGTGGTTGTAGTGGTGTCTGAAGCGCCGTAACCACTGTTTCGCGCTGGATTGACTGCCCCGCCAAAACGAGTGAAAGCGGTCGATTCGCATGGTCACAGTCTGGAACCACTTTTCGATGTGGTTCCGGATTCGGTAGTCGAGCCGACCGCTCAGATCGTGGCGTGAGAGGGCAGTCAGATAGCCGCCAGCATCTACGAGAAACACTGAATCGGCGACATCGTGTTTCTCAATGAGTCGATGCAGGAACGCCGCCGCGGGGTCAGTCCCGCGGCGGCTGAACACGTCGATTTCGAGCAATAATTTCGACTCTGTGTCGACAGCGGCGTACAACCACTTTTTCTCGCCGTCAACCTCGATTTGTTTCTCATCGACTGCGACCCGCGACGGCGACGCCGTCGGCGGGTCGCTCTGGGCTTCAGACAACGTATGAACCCAGTTCCAGACCGCACCGTGAGAGCGATCGACACCCAGCAGGTCAAAGATAGCGACCGTCTCCCTGATCGACAGCCCCGCCGAGTGGAGACGCACCGCAAATCGCCGGACGGGTGTCGGAGTGCGCTCGTTCTCCCAAACATCTTGACTGTCCTCGTCTAACGTTTCGTTGAGCAGGTCTGCGAGTGTCATGAACACCTCTCGCTACGGCCTGCTCACTTCTCAACCCCTCAACTAGACAGTGCCACACAATGGTGTAGTGCTACCTGCTGCGATCAGTTCACCTGATTAGGTGTGACTTTCCGAGCTCTGTGGACTGAACACCCCCGAAACGCTGCGTTCAAGACGCTGTCCTGTGGTAATACAATCACCTCATAATGGACCTTGCTTTTATCAGTAATGTAGTGTTTCCCTATGTGAAAGGCGGTGCAGAAAAGCGAATCCACGAAATCGGCACCCGCCTCGCCGACGAAGGCCACGACATCACCATCTACGGCCGACATTTCTGGGACGGCCCAACAGAGATAACCCACGAGGGAATGACCCTCCGTGCGGTCGCCCCTGAAGCAGAGCTCTACGAAGACGACCGCCGGTCCATCACCGAGGCCATCGATTTTGCCGCCCGAGCACTTCCACCACTCCGTCGACGTCTCAGCAACGATGAACACGACCTTGCGATCGCTAGCGTCTTCCCGTATTTTCCAGTTCTCTCGACGAAGCTTGCTAGCCTCGGGACTAGCACACCAGTGGTCACGACCTGGCACGAGGTCTGGGGCGACTACTGGGAGGAGTACCTTGGCCCGCTCGCTCCGGGTGGCAAACTCGTCGAACAACTCACTGCCAAGACGCCCCAGCATCCGATCGCTGTTTCAGGCATCACTGCGGACAACCTCGCTGACATCGGCCCGAATCGCGAGCATATCGAGGTCGTGCCCAACGGGCTCGATACCGAGCAGGTCCAGACGGCCCCCCGCCCCGACACCGGCTACGACATCGTCTTCGCAGGTCGACTGATCGAGCACAAGAACGTTGACATTCTGCTAGAGGCTTTCGATGCAGTCGCCGACAGGCATGACGTCACGCTGGGGATCATCGGTGACGGCCCGGAGCGTGACCGGCTGGATACCAAACGCGAATCACTGGAACACGCCGACCGCGTTTCGATGTTAGGCTTTCTTGATGACTACGAGGATGTGCTCGGGCACATGCGTGCTGCGGACATTTTCGCGTCTCCCTCGACGCGAGAAGGATTTGGAATTACGTTCGTCGAAGCAATGGCTGCTGACTGTACCGTGATTGCTGCGGACCATCCGGATTCGGCGGCAGACGAAGTTATCGGTGACGCGGGCTTCCTCGTTGATCCTACTGTTGACTCCCTCACAGAAACACTCGACGATGTTTTAGGTGGTGACCGCCCAGCGACGGATCCCGTCGAACGTGCGCAGCAATACGACTGGGATGCGGTTGCAGATCAGGCCGAAACCGTCTATCAGCGAGCTATTGACGGGTCGTGGTAACATGAACTCTATCGGAAACGGAACTGCGCTTTGGCTCCCCTCTGCGGTTTAATATCGAAGCCGACCCACACACCCTGTAACGAGTGAAGTGCCGTCATGGGTCCCCGCCCTTCGTTGAGCTATCAATGGCCTGAATGACGACCTCTGGATCTCGAAGTAGCCGATGTTCCAAGTAGCTTCCTTCACCCTGTCCACCCCCTGTGTGATTCGACTCAGTCACCCCGAGAAACGACTGTTCTTTCAGCAGTCGGTACACGCGATCCTCGGAGAGCGGATCCGCTCCAGCCTGCTCCGCGACCTTCAGATAGAGCGTGTATATCTGATGGGTTCGAAACGCCTCCTGTTCTGGGTTGTCGACAGTAAGTAGCGCCTGCGCTCGGAGAATGTATTTCATATGTGGCGTCGTCCCACGAACGAGTTTCTCGAAACGGTTCACTTCTGCTCGCTGGACGGCGTCATCGACATGTGAGACTGTGACTGTTCCTGTCCCCTGTTTCTCAGCGAGACGACCAGCTTCGTATAGCGTATCGATCGCTTTCCGTGCATCCCCGTGTTCCTTGGCTGAGAGGGCCGCGACCTTCGGGATCACGTCGGGCTCCAACACGTCTGGTTCGAAGGCATCCATTCGGTTTTCGAGGATCGCCGTAACTGGCCGGCATCGTAGGGGTCAAAGACGAGTTCGTTCTCCTGAAGACTGGAGTCGATGCGTTCGCTCAACTGCTCGCGATATTCGATCCTGTTGCTGATGCAGATGGCGCCGACGTGTGTCTCTGCCTTCCCGCTCTCTCGAGCCTGCGAGAGGCTGCGTAACAGCTCGTCGTCGTCTAACTTGTCGATTTCATCGAGAATGACGACCAGTGAGTTAATATCGTACTCCGCAAGCAGGTCCCAAGTGATGTCACGGTAGTCGGCGGCTCCGATTCCGACACGCGGGACGTCGATATCCGCGTCGAGGCTCGCCACCAGTTTGCGTGCCATCTCTCGGCTTGCCTTTGCGTCGGTCTGATAATCGGAGCAGTCAACGTACGCCTGCTGAAACGAGATATAGTTTGCCTGTGCCTCGAAGTGAGCCTCACGAGACACACACACCCTCTACCGAGTGTAATCGCCTACTGCCCACACTAGGCTAGTTGAAGTCATGCGCGGGAAGGCATGCAGTCCACGATGGACTCTTCACCGGAATACTATGCGACACGCAGAGCCCCATCCCACACAAGGTATTTGCTCGCACGTCGACTTGACACACTACCAGGATAGAGAATGGTCCTCCCGAGCGAACACTTCATCATCGCCCTTCTCCCCGTTGCAGGATACGCCCTTCTCCGGGACAGACACCTCCCGTCGCTCCAGCTAGTCGCAGTCACGTTTTTCGGCAGCCAGTTCCCGGATCTCATCGACAAACCATTAGCGTACGAACTCCATTTGATTCCCTCCGGGCGGGTGTTTATGCACTCGCTTCCGTTCGCGATTCCGCTCTCGATTGCCGTCGTCGCGTACGCAGTCCGAACCGACCGGACCAGACTCGGGGCGGCGTTTGCGTTCGCCCACCTCTCACATCTGGTAGCCGACAACCAACGTATCCTCCCCCCGGATCCGTACGTGTCGTCGGACTTGCTCTGGCCGCTCCAGCCGCCCGTTATGCGCCCGGCAGTCCCACAGTGGGTCGGAGAGGGTGCAGTGAATCTCCACCTCTGGACCGGGTTTTCGGTGCTCGTTCTCGCACTGGCGGCGTACATTCTAGTGGTGGACTTACAGACCCAACTCGACTCCAGATTGTTGTGAGGAACATCACCAGTCGGATCCATGATGTTTTAGACCGACGGGGAACGACGGTATCGTATGCGACGATTGGTCCTCGCCGTCTGCTTCGTTTCCCTCCTCGCTGGATGTGGCACATTCGTGGGTGATAGTCCGCCGCCTAGCGACGAACGCGCCGTCGCGGCCGTCGAGGAGGCGAACAGCACTGTCGCCGCCGTCGAAGCGTACCGGTTCGAGATGGACATGCACGTGACCGCGTCGGATGGCGAGCAGTCACGGACCGTACGGGTCGACGGAGAGGGTGCAGTGAACGTCTCCACACGACGAATGCAAGCGACGACACGGACGCGAGGCCAGACGGTCAAGTCCTACATCGACGGCTACAGAGCGTACCAGGGCTGTCAGGATCCCTGGGGCGGCTACGCTGTCGAGAACGTCTCTCGCTCCGAACCGTGGGCGACCGCGACGCCGCTCCATCGGCAACTACTGCTTTTCGAACGCTCGAATGTTTACTGGCAGGGCAATGAGACGCGTGACGGCAACCGGACTGTCCTCGCCACGGCCTCCCCGAGCGCCGAGACTATCGAATCACTTATGGATCGCCGACAGGCTGGTGGCATGGATCTAAACCGCGGTTCGCTTGAGAACGCGACGGCGCGACTGTGGCTTGACCCGGAGACGAATCGCCCTGTCCAGTCGGAACTCGACATCGAGATCTCACAGCGGGGAGCGACCGCAACCGCGACGATTACGGTCCAGTACACTGATTACGACGAGCCAACCTCGGTCTCGATTCCGCAGGGCGTGTACAAGGATCCGTACGAACTCGGGTGTCCTGGGGCTAGCTGATCCTCTTGATGATACAACTGCCGCCAGTAAATTGGGGACGATTGACCGCTCAGTCAGACCAACTCTCGTACAGGTCCCGGCCGACCACGCCCAGACCGACGAGCGTGATGAGGTTGAGGAGGAGGCCGCCGACGATTGGAATCGCGAAGGGGACGGCCAGTAACAACCCGCCGGCGACCCCGTCCGTCGCCCTGACGGTCCCGTCGTCGCCGATGACCGAGTTGCCGACCCAGACGGCGGTAATCCCGGTACCGACGATACCGAGGACGCCGAGAAGGAGCAACCCGGGAACCGAGATCAGCGCGCCGATGACGGTCAGTGCGAGCAGTACCAGTCCGATGGGGACCAGAATGCCGACGAGGACGCCCCAGCCGATTGCCCCGCCGGGGTCGTCCTGAATCTCTCGCACGGCATTCGTCGTGTACGTCGGGCCGATGGCGGCGGCTGCGGCGCCCAACACCGCGAGAATGATGAACCCGACACCGAACCGGATGACGACGTTGAGGGCCGGATCACCGACGCCACCAGGGGCTGTAGACTGTGCTGTTGCGACCCCGGAGAGTCCGAGTACGGCGAGCAGACTCCCGAGGCTACTGACGGCTTGCTTGGAGGGCATAGTAGCGTCACGCTAGTTTCTACTCGGCTTGTAAACTTCTTCTGGGTGCTTGTCATCGGTTACAACTCTGGGGTATCTACAAATGATTAATACTTGGAAGCAATCAGACATACATCCATGACGGACTGGCGTGAGCGTATGGAGTCCGGCTCGGAGATCCTTCGCCAACAGGCCGTTCGAGTTCCGCTCCCAGATGTGGAGGCGGAGCGATCCGTACACGAGAATATGATGCGAATTGCGGCGGCTGGCGAGCGAAAGAGCGAGTTACTTGATGACCCAGACGTGCCCCTGACGGAAGTGTACGAGGACGAACTGGACGAAATGAGACAGAGCTTCGAGCACCGCCTACAGCAGGTCGCTGGCGAGGACTATTATGAAGTCGCAACCGCGTATCTCGACGGCGAGCGTGACGACTGGATCGGGGCGCTCGCGGCGTATTACTTGGAGTGTTATTATCGCTTGCAGGAACGCTACACCGTTGACGAGCAGATATTCTTTCTACTGATTCTCCGATACCCGGATTGCTTCACTGTCAACCTCAGTTTCCTCACTGGCGATATCTCCCCCGTGGGGGTGCGGTACGAGTCATCCAAGCACGTCGAGGCTGACCTCAACGAGCGAAACAAAGAGCAGCTCTATGCCGACTGTCAGTATTCCCAGTACGACGCTTCGGCGTACCTCCGCGAGAACGTCAGCTGTATTCGGGACGCATTCCCGGATCCGGAGACGACGCCGTTTGAGCAGCGCCGGCGTGGCGGGTTCGTCCATATCACTGGCAGACAGGGTGCAACATTCACCGAGATTCTCGAGGCCGTCTCGCCGGATCCGAACCGGTTTGATGACACCGCATCGGAACCCGGGCTCGTGTCCGAGGGGCCAGAGGCCAAACGAGCGAAGCGAGAATTTCTCACCGACACCACGGTTGTTATGTGACACGCCCTCACCGCCACTGGCTGTTCCACAGAGCCGCCCACGTCCGTGACCTCCGCTTGCCGGTGAATCAGGTCTTATCTGGCAGCGATTTCGAGACGGGGCCCGGTCTTTTTGAGGACTGGGACGTGACTGAGCAGTGTGGATGTGACTGTGTACGGGCCGCTTCGGGCGGCGACGGGGTCGAAGACAGTCGAAGTTCCGGTAGACGGCGACACGGTGGAGGCTGTAATTGCGGCCTTCATTGACGCGTACCCGCGTGCGGAGCCCCAACTGGTCAACGACGCCGGCGAACTCAGACCAAGCGTCCGTGTGATGGTCGACGGCGACAACGCTGAGTACTCGGACCGAGTTCCGCCCGGCGCGTCAGTCGAGATTTTTCCCGCAATGCGCGGCGGGTGAACACAGACGGACGCTGTGCTGCTAGAGGTTGTACTGTTCGCGGACGGTATCGGCCAGTCCCCGTTCTTCGAGGAGGGACATCGGGGCGAGCATCGAGAGCTGTACGACGCCGGGCAGTCGGGCGATCTCGACACCGCCAGTGAACGTGCATCTCGCTCGGACCTCTCCCTCTGACATATCGAAGAGCGTCCCAGCCCGTGCGAACGCGTTCTCGGTGGCGTCGTTGATCGTGGCACCGGACCCGATTATCTGGAGCGGCGCTGCATCGACGACGTCGTCGACGTGGTGGTCGGCGGCGAGGGCCTCACCCGCCTCCCGCTCGGCGTCCGTGTACGGCTTGGCGATATCCGGCAGGTCCGACTCGTTCGGGAGCAGGAGCGGGCCGTCGATATCGAGATCTTTGATAACGCTCACTTCGAGCTCGGTGCGACCGCTCACGTCGGTTGTGTGAAGCGAGAGCTCGCCGTCGCCCTGGTTGGCGTGCAAGTCACCGACGTAGAGCCCCGCGCCGTCGATCTCGACGGGGCAGATGAGCGTCGCTCCCGGGCGGACGTCGTTCGAGTCTAGATGACCGTCCGTCCGGGCGTCCAGCGCTGCTTCGTCGGCGAGGCCCCAGTCGTGGTCGGCCCCGATGAGGAACTGGCCGAAGTCACCGGCATTGTGTGAATCGGGGAACTCTACCGACGGTGTCGTCCCGATGTTCCCGATGAACGGGCGGAGGTGGCCGAGCGTTCCCGGGATTTCGTCGGGCTTGTACAACAGAATCGGGTGTTGCCGGGAGTTGTCGGGCAGCGCCATCGCCTCGTCGGCGCGCTCCGCGAGGTCCGCAGCACCATCGGGGCCGACGGTGAGCCCAACGGAGCGGTCCTCGTCGAAGGCAACGGTGTAGCCGAACTCGAAGCCAAAAGACGAAGCGTTGGCCCCACAGTCCGCACATCGAATCGCGTCTTCGCCGGTGCCCTCGACGACGCTGTCGGGCCACTCGGTCCCACACTCCGGGCACCGATGGTCGACGAACGGGTCGCTCCCGAAGGCGTCCTCGCGTTCGGCCATGCTGCCCGTGCTTGTCGCGACACTCGTCACCTCGACGTCCTTGATCTGGACGACGAGCGCGTCACCGGGTTCAGCGTTCTCGACTCGGATCGGTCGCGTTACCTCGTGGCCGCCGCGGAACTCGGGGGTAATCATCGGGCCCCAGCACGCAGGGGGCGTATGTGTGCGAACGGTCCCGCCATCGGCGACTGTGCCCGCCCATTCTTGCTCCGGCCCAACGAGCCCCAGTGTAAACCGGTCGACATCGAGCTCTTGCTGGATTTGCTCTGACATACATTCTCAAGCACGGTCTACGGGAGAATAAATCATAGCGTGGATCGAACCGTTCTAGTCATCGCCCTGTACAAGTGGAAGTCCGCCACGATGCGTGCCTCAGTTCCACCGCCAAGTCCCACCGACGAACCCATCTGTGTCACAACTGGGCGTTGGATGTCCGTTTATTACCCGTCAAGCAAGGTTCGCTTCACGCGCACCGCTGACATCACACCAGGTCGGCCGAGGATCGCGGCCAGCGTCTCGATTATCCTCGGAAACTTTTGTTTCCGCTCATAGTAGGCAGATTTAATAAAACACTGTATCGCTTTCGCTGACCAGATCTGTTCGTCAAGCCAGTTCCGTCCCTGACGCTCGTACCACTCTGCAAGGAGGTCTCGACGTATCTCTGGATACTGATTGTATATGTCTTTTTGATGACGAATGTTCTGTAGTATTTTTTTAAACCTCCGTTTTCCGGTCCATAACTTGTTTCCTTCTTGACGATAGAACGTCAGACACTCGTCGACGTAGGCGGCTTTCGTCCGCTTCGCGAGCTCTATTTTGAGGTCTGTGTCGCCCAGTTCGATGTCCAAGTCGTCTTCCTCACCCATCCCAGCCATTGGGAGGCAGTCACACAGTACTTCTCGTTCCATCAACATCGAGCCTGTCCACATGGGAAACGTCTGGAACCGGAGCGCTGGTTCCAGAAAATGGCCTGACACCTCCTGTTTTGGGTAGAAATCCCCCTCATCACCACGGACTACGCCGCAGTACGAAACACCGACCTCCGGGTTCTGGTCGAGAACGTTCGCCGTTTTTTTCAGTTTCGTCTCGTAGAGGTAGTCGTCGTCGTCCAGAAACTGGATGTACTCGCCGGTCGACTGCTCGATTCCAGTCGTGTAGGCTGCCTGCCACCCCTCGTTCTCCTCTTTTATTATCGGCTTGTCTATCACCTCGTCGTACTCTGCAAGCACCGGTTCGGCGTACCCTTCGCCCGAGTCATCAACTACGATCAGCTCGACGGGTTCGTAATCCTGTCGGGCCACGCTTTCGATCGCTGTGGGGAGGAGGTCATTTCGGTAGTGAGTGGGGATAATCACCGATATTTTTCTGCCCATGCGAAGTGTATTCTGAGTGAATATTTTTTGTTAAGAGGTGTATACAGACGTTGGGCGATACGTTACAGCGCTGCTGTTTGATACTGGATCCCCGATCGGATCATTCTGAAAGTCTGGTCGTCCCTTTGCTGCTGAGTCTCACCTCTCCGCTATGAGCACTCGGTACAAACGCAGAGATACCCAGGAAGCGCCGTGACCACGGCGCGCAAATTCATTTGCGAGTCCCCTCTCGGAATATCCGCTTAACAACGGGTACTCTCCATTACAGTCAGTCAAATCACACAAACCCGTACGTAGAACCGCTGCTGGTGGAATTGTCCTCCCTCACAGCTGAAAATACAGTAGTAAGCTTATAACAAGGGAAGCAGATCGTCCTTTTTCACTATATCAATGTGCAGATGGCAATCGTTGGCGTGTACTGGCCGAACCGCTGTAGCCAAAGATGGCACAGTCTGTTCCAACGGTCCCGAGGATAACAATTGAATAGATGACCGACAGAAACTCAGACACCATTTCACGGCAGGAGAAACTTGACGCGCTTCTCTATGCGGCCCGATATGCCCCAAAATTCACTGTGATGATCGTCGGGCTCGGTCTGGTAACGGCCGTATTAGAAGGCGTCGGACTGACGTTTATCATCCCTATCATTGAACTCATGCAGTCATCAGAACCGGTGACACAGGCTGATGGCATAGCGGGTATTTTCTTCACCGTTTATCAGACACTCGGGATTCCGTTCACGATCGAGTACGTCATTGGCGGAGTGGCGTTAGCGACCTGTCTGCGCTATACGTCGTCGTTTCTCCTCACGTGGCTACGCGATGTACTCCAGCTTTCCTACGAGCGCCACATCCGCGAGAACCTCTTCGATAGCGCTCTGGAGACGGAGATGGAATTTCTCGACCGAAAGGGGTCGGACAACATCTTGAACGCGATTGTCACCGAGTCGAAAGCAGCCTCAAAAGTCATCAAGCGGTTCGTGAAGCTGTTCGATCTGCTACTACTCACTGTTGCCTATCTCGCTCTCGCAACGTGGATCTCACCGCAACTCACAGCATTTGCTATTTTTATCATCGGTGGTGTGGGACTCGGTCTGCGACATCTCATCGGCTCAGGATACGATCTGGGTGATCGCGTTGCAGCGGCAAACGAACGGATGCAACAAGTGGTTCAGGCCGGCATGATTGGCATTCGAGACATCCGAGTTTTCAATCTCGAAACAGAAATCTATGACGAGTATGAGGACGCCCTCGAAGAGTACACGCGTTCGAAAGTCGCGAACCGCCGGAATCGGGCAGCGATCAAGAAGTCACAGAATCTCGTCGTCTCCGTACTCATCTTCGCACTTATTTATGTGGCCCTGACATTCACCAATCTCTCGTTCGGTGAACTCGGCCTGTTCTTGTTTCTCATGTTTCAGCTCGGTCCCAAAGCAAGCGGGATTAACAAGCGGTTCTACAAAGTCGAAGAGAACCTTCCCCATCTGGTTCGGACACAGTCATTCATGCGGGATCTCGAAGAGTGGGAAGAACCGGACACCGGAGGGCAACCGACCCCGAAAGAGGTCGAAACAGTCGAGTTCGACGATGTCACGTTCTCATATACGGACGACGAGGTCGTTCTTCGGGAGGTCGATTTCGAACTCAAGAAAGGCGAGTTCGTCGCCTTCGTTGGACAGTCCGGTGCCGGGAAGTCGACAATAGTCTCCCTGTTGGCTCGCTACTATGAGCCAGACAGCGGTCAGATACGTGCAAATGGGAGCCCAATCGGCCAAATGGATATCAGCGAGTGGCGTGACCGAATCTCGATAGTCCGCCAGAACCCGTATATGTTCAACGACACGCTTCGACATAACCTCACCGTCGGCAATCGGGATGCGACGGACGCTGAGATCAAACGGGCTTGCGAAATCGCGAAGGTGGACCAGTTCATCACGGACCTCCCGAACGGACTCGATTCTCAACTCGGTGACGACGGTGTCCGCTTGTCGGGCGGGCAGAAACAGCGCGTCGCTCTTGCGCGAGCGATTCTGAAAGACGCGGACCTGTTAATTCTAGACGAAGCAACGAGCGACCTGGATTCGAACCTTGAGAAGGAAGTGCAGGCGGCAATCGAAGCGATGGAGCGAGATTATGCGATTATCGCTATCGCTCATCGCCTTTCGACTGTCGAGAATGCTGATCGGATCTATACGATGGAAGACGGATGGATTTCCGAGTGTGGCGGTCACGACGAACTGGTTGAAAGTGAAGGGAAATACGCTGAATTGTATGCGATACAGTCAGGTGGGTAACTGGACTCGGTGTTACCACAGACACCGCTCAAGAAAGAAATCGCTGGTACTTCTCTATCCTAGTGTCAAATTGGATGCTGAAACTACTCACTGGCATCGCTTCGTCTAAGTATCACGTGCGATGATACGCAGAACAGATTCCACGTTTTGATCTCGGCTCAACAGGCGGGCATTTAGACTCCACTCTCACGGAATATGAACACAACCTTACAATCGCAAGTTGCTGCCCCAGACTTGTAGCTGATCCGGAAAATAAACAATAGGAACTCTACCTGGCTGCAAGACGGGGTCAGGCATCACGACTAACACTGATTCTGACTTTCGAAAAACCGTAGCAGCATACCCGAATCACCTATCCAAAATACTGGTAAAAACTCTCTACCACCAGTTAGGCAGCTTATCGCTAAGTGATGCGTAGAAGTGTATACTACCATGACCAAACTGCAGAGGTACATACCGGACATCTGGAGGTCAAACCAATTGATTGCCTCACAATATCAATATACAAATGATGGGATTTTTGACGGTATCGTGAACAAGTATTTCGACACGGTTTCACCGAGTGGCTTTGATTTGATGGCCGAGGACTGGGATAATTGCTATCTTCTTGATGCCTGCCGATACGATATGTTTGCGGATCTGCAGCCTTTTGAAGGGCAATTGAAACGGCGGCTATCCCAGGCGTCTAGTACACCCGGTTTCCTTGAGGCGCACTTCTCTGCGGGAAGATATTACGACACAGTGTACGTAACCGCCAATCCGATGCACTCAGTTGACGAGTGGTGTACCGTCGAACTCGACACTGTTTTTCATTCTGTCATCAACGTGTGGGAGACAGAGTGGGATGAGAACATCGGAACAGTGCCCCCAGAAGACATGGTAGCTGCTGTTAAAACGGCCAGAAAAACGTATCCGAACAAGCGGATACTCGCACATTTTATTCAGCCTCATCATCCATTTATCGGCCCAACAGGCAGAGAAATGGTTGATTCCGGAATGCAAGGTCGGGAGAAAGCGAAAGGAGCAGACGTTGGTAGTTCAGCGGATGATGAACAGAAAATCTGGGCACGGCTGAGACAGGGAGATGTCTCAGAACAACGTGTCTGGGAAGCGTATCGGGAAAACCTCAAACTGCTGTTCCCACATCTTCGAGAACTGCTTGACACTGTTGATGGCAAAACAGTGGTCACGTCAGATCATGGGAACCTAGTTGCAGACTGGTTGTGGCCGTTCCCCGTACGAGAATATGGGCATCCCGGAGAACTTCGTGTCCCAGAACTCATTGAAGTACCGTGGTTGGTTTTCGATGCCGATGAGCGGATATCAATTCAATCGGACCGTCCACTTGAGTCCGGCGTCGAACACGGCTCTACCGAGATCCGCGACCGGTTGTCTGACCTCGGATATCATTCGTAGTCTTGTGATGGTCTCAGCCTGATGTTGCGTGGCTTTCTTTTCGGTACCAAGTGTAACGAGTCGTCTGGCTGCTATGCCACACAGATTATCATCTCTTCCCAGCTACACACGCTACAGAAACGAAGTAAACCCCTCTGTAAAGCCAATCGAATCGCAGGGACTTCGTTTCAGCATGGTTCCGATGAAATCGTAGCACAGAGCTGTAAATCATATCTCCATCATCACATCACTAATATTTCACTTCCTCAGTCCATATCTGAATCAGTTGAATTATAAAGCTCATACCAATACAGGCCCCGTTCTACCGGCATGATTGTAGCGGATACAACTGAGGAAAATGAAGCGACCACAGCAGTCAGCCGACATGGCTCCCGAGCAGAATGGTACGACCACGGTCCCTACTCTCGGGTTCGGTACCTACCGAACCGGAGGGTACAAATGCTACAACGCGGTTAAGAATGCGCTTGATTGTGGGTACACGCATATCGACACTGCGATGGCATACGAAAACGAAGCGGCCGTCGGTCGCGCAATCGAACAATCCAGCGTTGACCGCGAAGACATCTTCTTGACGACGAAAATCAAGGGATATCCCGAAATGGTCGAGTATGAACGCTTGATAGAGGCCGCGAAGGGATGTCTCGAACGGCTGGGAACGGAGTATCTGGATCTGTTATTGGTCCACTGGTGGAATCCGCTGGCCGATATGGAAGAAACAGTCAACGCGCTCAACACACTCGTCGATGACGGGTTGGTCAATCAGATCGGGGTGAGTAACTTTTCTATCAAGGAGCTCAAGCAGGCGATGCGACTTTCGGACGCTCCTATTGCGACGAATCAGATTGAATACCATCCTTACTGGGGTGACGAGGAACTCGTCAGATTTTGCCAGGACAACGATGTCACAGTTACCGCATATAGTCCGCTTGCGGAGGGGCGAGCTGTTGAAGACGATGTCTTGCGTTCGATTGGAGATCGGTACGGCAAATCGGCAGCGCAGGTATCTATCCGGTGGCTGATACAACAGGAGAATGTTGTCACGATTCCGAAAGCGGCGACGCCGAAACACATAGAAGCGAACATTGACGTTTTTGACTTCGAACTCACTGACCGCGACATGCAGCGGATCAGGAAACTTGAGCCGCCGTTCTGGTACAGAGAAAACCGCGAAGGCGGATCGATATACGAGGCTCGCAGTGTTCTGGGAAATTTCGTACCGGACAGTCTCTACAATCGGATTGCCTGAGCTTCTTTCCAAACCATTGAATGGACTCTCGGCAACTGAGAGGGAAACGCGTGTGACAACTGACTCCCAGAAGACAATGCGGGTTCTGTTCGGTCTTCCGAAAGGCGTTTGCCGTCTAACTCAGCGGATCAGCAATCTGTCTCAGTCTAGCATTCCGATTCGGTCCGCGGTGAAGCCGAACACGTCCTCGTAGCCGTAGGCTGAGAGCAACACCGGGTGGAAGGGCTCCTCTGCGACGACGGTTTCGTCGTCGGCTGCTGCCACAGGGTCGCCTTCGGGTACCGGCTCGAAGTTCCTGACGAACACTTCGTACTGCTCGGCCGCTGCCTTCGGAATCGGCTCGCCGAGCTGGAACACTGGCAGTGACGTCTCTCGCTGTGGGGGAGACTCAGCGGTAACGCCGGTCGCGGCGAGGAACTCCCGGATGACCTGCGCTGCGTTCTCGGCGGCTTCAGCAGAGCCCTGATAGCCACACTCGACTTCGAGAACAGAGTCGACTGTTGCGATCATTCGGCCCTCGTTTGCGCCCTTCGTCTGTACGACGGCGTCTACGGAAAGCACACTGCAGAGGGCTTCCATCTCCGGCGTGAGCTCGTCGACGAGGGCGAACATCCCGTCGTAGGACTGCGTGGAGTGCAGCGAAAGGACGGTGCAGTCACGGAGTTCAGACGTAATAGTTGCGGCTAACCGTGCTTCGCGAGACTCGCTGTCGGCGTCGCCGGGGAACGAGCGGTTGAGGTCAGTATCGAGATACCGCTTGTTTGCCTCGAGGGCGGCTTCGTTCGCGATAATAAACTTGACAGGTCGCTCGACCGCAGGCGGGTCGGCAAGGACGGTTTCGATCCCGTCTCGGCCACACGGTTCGTCGCCGTGGATGCTTCCCACGACGGCCACCTCTGGATCCCCGTCTCCCAGTTGCTCGATTCGCATCTACCCGTGCTAACACTTCCAGCCTTTAGAATTATCCGGATTCAGTCAGTGTTCGAGCGACTCCGCGAACTCGATGTCCTCCGGGCGACACGTCGGGTACTCGCCGTCGAATCGGATCCGCCATCCATGGAGTGCCGACGGGTCCGACAGTGCGTTCGTTACTGTGGTGCGCACGTCGAGTAAATCGACGCCGTAGTAGTCGTTGGGGACGCCACGGAAGTACTGCAGCGACGTGCGAAACAGCGACCGCATCCCGTCGTCGTCCTCGAAGTCGAAGTGCTTGTACGCGCCGGCGGCGACCTGCACCATCCCGTGGAGGAATTTGCTTTCCGTGCTCCCACGGCCGTAGTTGTACCACTCGTCCTCGAAGCAGTCGTGTGATTCGTGGAACTCCCCGGAGTTGTACAGGCGGACGCCGTGGACCACGGCCCGTCTGAGCGTCTCGTGTTCCCACTGGCCGTCGGTTCGCCATCCCGATGGGTTCCCGTCAGGGGCCTCGACGGTCGGGTCACGCGTGTGGTCGTCCATGCCTCCACTACTGGTTCAGGGCGGGTCAAACCACCGGTTCTGTCGGTTACGTGAGGTCCTCGAATGTGGTGTACACCTGCTCGCGCGACAGCACCCGCGCTCAGTATGTCTGATTGTCACTACCGTCTGGACCCGAGTCGCTTCCGTACGACATTTATACCGCACCACCGTGTGTACCGTAATGCAATACACGTGCGAGGGTAGCCAAGCCAGGAAACGGCGGCGGACTCAAGATCCGCTCCCGTAGGGGTCCAAGGGTTCAAATCCCTTCCCTCGCACTGTTGGACCGACACGGTCCCTCACAAACAGTGAGCGGCCATCGTCACGGTCGCGAGTACGCCGCCGACCCCGGTGGTATCTCGCGGAACAGACGAGGGCCGATCGGTGCTGGAAGACTCGCACGGAGCGATCTTCCCTCGCAATTCTCCGACCCGATGTGACAGAGATGTCTATCTGCGATGAGGATCGCCGTGCTCTGGTTCCGCTGTGCGGTCGTCCTGACTGGACTCTAACTCCGGTTGTCACGTGGTAAACGACGAGGCTTTCGCCTCGGATTTTCTGTAGTTATAGCAGCAGATGCAGTTACAGGTACGATGTTATTATATAGACTGTTTACCACTGGTTAGCTATCATCTTATTACCTGATACTTATCAAAAAGAAATAATTGAAACAATACAGTCAGTTTAATCCCAGTTTGTGCATTGTATGCTTCCAGAGGGGTGTTTTGGGCTACCCAAATAGTATCATTGCACAAGAAATATACCAAAGCCTTCAGTAATATTTCAGTAATGGTAAAAACGCCAATAGTAAAACCGACTGTCGTCTTCGTAATGGCAGTCGCACTCGTGTTGGCTGGTCCGTTATCAGTGATGTCCACTGTCGGGGCAACTCCTGTCGCCGAGAGTCAATCGATCTCGGTAACCGAAAACGTCGACGTGTGGGAACGGTCTCCACTCACGCTCCGAACGACATCAGAAGGGCCGACCACGATAGTGGCACCGCGGACGTTCATCAACGTCGAATCGGCTGCAACCGGCAACCTACCGCTTAACAAACGGACGGTGACGATCCACGAGCGCAACGAGTCGATCAACATGTCCTTCGAACCACGGATCGGTGCCGGAACGCGGTCGCTCGCCGGCGACGAGGCGCAACTGCTCGCTGTCAAACTTGATCAAGTACCAGCTACGGCAGGGATAAACGCCAGCAACATCTCTACCGCGTCCCTCGGGGATGTCTTTGAAAACAACTCCGACACCACGTCGTCGGAACTGCTTGATGACGCGGACGGCGTCGGCACGATAGACGAGAACGGCGGACTGAATGCGTCCTACACCCCTGAATCGGGCGGTGCATACGGCTTCGTTCTGGTGACTGTCGACGAGGGTGACGAGGGCCTGTCGGTGTCGGACGGCAACGTCTCCGTCAACGGGACCGTGACTGTCGTCGGTGTCGAGCAAGCGATTGTACAGGACAACGCTTCGACCGTCGAGCCGACTCAGAATCCGGTCAATCCAGGTGACAACGTTACGCTAGATATCGACACCGAGATGGAGGACGAAAACGCCACGCACGCAGTGATGCTGGTGAGGCGAGGCGAACTTCAGCGGCAGTCAAGCACGGTGACCGTGTCTGGCGAGCTAAATGAGAGCTTCAGTCAGGACCAGATCACTGTGGAAAATTCCTTTGACAACGTCAGCGGTGTTGCGACAGTCGGCGACAACACCAGTCTCGCAGGTATCAACCTCTCCGAAAACCAGTCGCTACCCGCAATCGGGTTACAGGGTATATTCGGCGTGGTGGTTTCTGAAGCTGAATCAGATGCCGACGGCGACGTTATCCACGCTTCAGCAACGGTCGTCAGCGCTGACTCTGACGCCAATGTAACGGTACAGACGCTGGATTCCTGGCCAAACGGCGCATACCAGTACGTCCACGTCGCAGTTGGTAATGAAACTGGCACCATCAACTCGGACACCGGTACAGTGACAGTGAGTCCGGGTGGCGGCTCTGACAACGGTGGGACGGGCAACGGCAATGGTCCGGGCAACGGCGGCGGGCCCCCAGATAACGCTGGTGGACCGAATAGCACTGGTGATGACGACGAAGACGGCGCAGAATAACTGATCGGCGGTGCCGAACAAGGCACACATTCCGTCACCGAACGTCACTGAACATACCGGTCCCACGGCGATATAGTGCAAACCTGATACCGCGAACTGGTGCGCTGTCAGTTGGACGGCGTCGAACAGTCACTCTTCTGGTAGCTCTTACCGGGTAAACAGGCACGTACCGAGACACAGACTCAGCGTTCGCATACTATAACTTTGAACGGTGTCTACATGTCTTCCAACCTTCATATGACACCGTGTATCGTCGAATGTCACTGCATAAGAATTATACCGTGCCCTTTCGAAAAAATTCAGTAATGTATAAAACACCAAACGGGAAACACACTGTAATTTGTGCGATTACAGTGCTGCTGGTGTTAGCCGCTCCCATGTCGGTAACATCAGCAGCGGCAACGCCAGTGGATGACGGACAAACGACGGCAGTGACGGAAAACGTAGATGTCTGGGAGCGGTCACTGCTCCCGCTTCGGACATCCTCTACCGGCCCCACGGCGATAGCCGCTCCACAGACGTACATCAACATTGAGTCCGCCCAGACCGGTGACGTCCCCCTCAACAGGGAAGAGTACACGATTCACCAGGCAGGCGAATCAGTTGATCTCACGTTCGAATCAACGACAGGGGCTGGAACCACGGGACTTGCCGGCGACGAGGCGCAACTGCTCGCTGTCCGTCTCTCTGAGGACCCAACTGCGGCCGGGTTTAGTGAAGGCAGCGTCAGAACCGATCTAGCTGATATCTTTACGAATGACTCCAACGCTAACTCTGTCGAACTGCTAGACGATGCCGAGGGGGTCGACTCGATAGATGACAACGGTGTGCTCGAAACCTCCTACACACCTGACTCGGGTGGCGCGTACGGCTTCATTCTGGTCACTGTCGATGACGGGCAGGGCCTGTCCGTTTCGGATAACAACGTCTCGGCCGATGGAAACGTGACCGTTGTCGGCGTCGAACAGACGCTGGTTCAAGAAAGCCCAGCCACAGTCAATGCGACCGCCAACGATGTCGCTGCTGGTGACAACGTGTCGCTCGATATCGAGACCGGACTGGACGATGACTCTGTCACGCACGCCGTGTTGTTGTTCGACGAGGACGAACTCCAACAGCGAACGAGCACCGTTCGCGTGACCGGCGACATCGATGAGAACTTCTCGGAAGAGCAGGTCACGGTCGAGAATTCCTTTGATGGCGTCAACGGCGTCTCGTCGGCCGATGATGACGCCACCCTCCCCGTTGGGGACTCGACGGCAGCGGGAGCGATGCCGTCTGCGGGGCTAGTCGGTCTGTTCGGATTCGTTCTCTCCGAAGCATCACCAGAGCCGACCGGTGACGACGTGTTGCATGCCTCGGCGACGACGGTGTCCGACGCCTCCGATACCACTGTCGATGTCGAAACACTGGACTCCTGGCCAAACGGGACCTACACATACGTTCACATCGCCGTTGGCGAGGACTCCAACGAAATCAACTCCGCCACCGGGACAATCACACTGTCGCAGTCGAATGAAACCGATGGCGACGACGGCGATAACAGTGGCGGTGGTGACGACGGCGATAACAGTGGCGGTGGCGACGACGGCGATAACAGTGGCGGTGGCGACGACGGCGATAACAGTGGCGGTGGCGACGACGGCGACAACAGTGGCGGTGGCGACGACGGCGATAACAGTGGCGGTGGCGACGACGGGAGTGACGATAGCGATAGCGGAGACGACAACTCCGATAGTGAGGACACTGAGGACGAACCGACGACCGATACTGAGGACCAGACTACCACGGACGACAGCACCGAAACAGAAGACGACGATGAGCAGACGGAAACGGCCACGACCGCAGGTGGTGGTGGTGCCCAGCAACCCGACGACACGGCAACAGCTGGCACCGAGGGTTCGGTCGAGACCACGAGTTCGAGCGGTCCCGGTTTCACCGTACTTGTCGCGGTGCTAGCACTGCTAGGTGCCGGATTCCTGGCACGCCGGGAGTAACGAACCCTCACAGTTTACCGGCGGTTTTGTCTATTCTCTGGCACGGCTCTCTTCCTGCGGTGTCCCCACCGAGGGCACGAGTCATTGCATTATCCGGTCACCAGCGGCTGCTGATACAATATTGCTGTAAGGGGTAATTTTATATTATTTTACAAATAACATGTGTCTGTAAGGTACACACAATGGGGGACTACGCAAAGCCATCTCGTGCGGCGAAACTCAAGTGCATCACGTGCAATTCACCGGTCGTACGCACTGTTGACGAGGAGTACATCTGTGTCAACTGCGGCGAAGCGCCGATCGAACCCGTGGCCCCATCCTAAGACGGTCGCTGTCCTTTTGCCCGTAGCGTTGGGAACGGCAGCGACAATATCTGACTGACAACTTGCCTTCCGTCGCCGGAGAGCCGCCATTCTGGCAGGCGACGACTGTTGAACGAAGTGTTATCGCGGTGGCACTCCGGCGGGGAACCGGTCGTCTCTTCGGTATACCGTCACGAGACTGTAGCTGACGGCCAGTCCGAAGACGGCCACAGGGACAGCAAACGAGAGCAGACTGTCGGGTGAATGCGCCGCAAACGACGGCGTTTTATCTGGGTTCGCCGCCAACAGCGGCCAGAACAGGTTCGGGAAGAAGTAGTACTCTGTCCCGAGCCGCACGATGGGGTAGAAGTCGCCGGCGATGTGTGAGAGGTAGCCGGCCGAAAACACCACAGCGTACCGCACATAGCCACAACGTGCAGCCAGCAGCACAACAATGGTGAGGATGGGTAGCGAGACGACCAGCGAATGGGCCAGCATTCGCCCGCTCGGAAGGATAGCGAACGTCCACGCGAGCGGTTTATCGATTACGTCCGGGAGTTGCGTCGCGACAAGCAAGAGGAGTACCATCGGCCCGGACGGGAGGCGACGCCACCGGGCCACCGTATACACTGTCAACGGGATGGCTGCGAGGAGGAAGTGGCCTGCGGGGTACACCGTGAAGCGAACGGTCCGGGAAAATAAAAGCTGTTCGCCGGGTTCGGTGTTCAAGCGGCAGGCAGTGGGACAGTCCCGAGTTACATGGGTTCTACGAGAACACGGGTTAGCCGGTTACGTTCACCCAGAGATGGACTTCTCGGTATGCGGTCGACTGGTCCACGGTGGCAGGCGGTGAGCCACGGTACAGCAGGTACTGGAGCCGAAGCCTGTCGCCAGTCATCCCGGGAGTCACCTCGTGTTGGCGCTGCCAGGTCTCGTTGTGACCTAGCGTCGGCTGGAAGCGTCGCAGTTCCGACCGCTCCCGGACCTGCGTCTCGTTGCCGACGCGCTCGACGCGCTGTAACTCGGCGACAACGGTGTACTCTGTCCGTTCGTGTTCCTGATTGCCGATACCGACAATCAGCGAGCGGCCCTCGCCCTGGCGAAACTCCGTCGGATAGCCGTCAGCGACGAGTTCGCCGTCTTCGTCCTCTGTCAGCAGGTAGAACTCACTGAACCGCTCGCCGTCTTTCGGCACCGTAATGGCATATCCGACGCTGGCGGCCGCAAGCAGGATGCTCAGGACCAGCAGGACGTTCAGGACTGCGTCTGTCCGTGAAGCCGGCGAGAACAGTTCATCACGGCCGGCACTGAGCCACGTACGGTACGGGACGCGAAACCGTTCGTCAGCGGGCAATGCCCAGCGTCGAACAGCCGCGACAGCAGTCAACACGAGCGTCAGTCCGCTGAGCGAGACGAGAATCGGAAGCAGGCGGATGCCCCACGGCGTGAAGTTCAACACCAGACCGACCAGCGGAACGAGCGCGATGCTGAGGCCGAATGAGAGTGCGGTCCGTTCGATACCGTCAATTCCGTCGGCTTGTGGATTCGTACCGTTCTCCTCATCAGCCGTCGGGCCGCTTCCGGCCTCCGGGAACAGCGCCGCGATGAACGCATAGCCGGGAATGAAGAGGACGAACACGAGTCCTGCGACGATGCGGACTGGGGTGTCGGAGACGACCGGCAGGAGGGCAGCTAGGTTCGTCAGAATCACCACGCCGATAACGCCTGCTAGATCGGCCGGAAGGTGGCGGAGTTGGCGCGGCAGCAGTAGTTTCCACGCCCGGGTTTCAGCCATTGACAGTGAGTCATGTCGGCACGGTAAAAAAATAGCTGATTGATTTGCTTTCTGTCGCAGTACCCGACTGGAACGGAGTACAGTGAGCCAACCGAACGCATTTTATCAACCCACCAGAACAACTCGGTGTGTCCCGGAGCCAGGCGTGGGTCGTGTTCGTCACTCTAGCAGTCATAGGATTTATAACGGGCGCTGGTGGCGTGACAGCGGTGCAAGCGGATGCTGGAGGCTCGACCCTAGACCGCCAAGTGGAGACGCCGACGGACAACAACGAGACGCAACAGGCAAATCCGGATTCAGTGGCGGACGGAGAATACGGCGATGAAACGGCCGCGTGGCTGGCTCGGACGATAGGGGGACGGCTTGAAAACAGCAGCATTGCGCTGTCGAACGACCAGTACGACCAGGCCCGGTCGGTCCTCGGCGACGGCTATGACAGGCGCTTAGAGCAGTACGTCGAAGTCGCTGGAGACACGTCGTCTGATACGGACGACGCCGCTGCGAGGGAGTTCGAGGCCGCGCGCGAGAACCAGCGGAATCTCACGAACGAGGTTCAACGGTATCGGCAACAGTACGCAGCGTATCAGACAGCACGCGACCGTGGCAACGAACGCGAAGCCCGCATTACCGCGCGTGCGATGGAGCGAACAGCATCGAACATCAGCGACAGGAGCCGGCGACTGAACCGGAACTTCGAACAGATCGAGAACGCTACGTCGGTCGACCTCTCCTCAGGACAGAGCGAAATCAATGAGACGACGGAGAACATCACGGCAACGCAAGCGGAGGTCCGTGAGGAAACGCTCGTCGGCACGACGCTCACGGTTCAGGCGATAGACTCAACTGCATCGTTCAGTGACCCTGGGACGATATCCGGTCAGATACGGACGGAGAATGGTTCGGTCATCGCAGACGGAGCGGTCGAACTCAGGATCGGGAACCGGACACAGACTGTGCAGACTGACTCGGATGGTACGTTTGAAACGCAGTACCGTCCGCGCTCGGCCGGACTCGGGTCACAGTCCGTGCGGGTCGAGTACGTTCCGAGAGCAGACTCGGTGTACCTGTTCGACAACGCCACGTTCACGATAGGCGTACAGCAGGTGACGCCGGACGTAACAGGCGAAATTGTGCCGGATACGGTGGGATACGGCGACCGGCTTGACGTCTCGGCGTCTGTGGCAGTCGGTGCGATGGGCGTCGGCAAGATTCCGGTCGAGTTCGTTATGGGTGACACCGTCGTCGCACGGACGACGACTGGGCCGAACGGAACCGCCACAGCACCCGTCCGAGTTCCGGCGTCGGTAAACGACGGCGACCGCCAGGTCGTCGCCCGGATTCCGTACGAACGCCGCGCTATCGCCGGTGTGCAGTCGGAAACCCCTGTTGTCGTGGTCGAGACCCAGACAGACCTCTCAGTGAGCGCATCGCGCACAGATGAGGGCGTCCTCACTCGTGGCCACCTACAGACTGCTGCCGGAAACCCAGTATCGGATCGCCCGGTCCGGATTCAGGTCGGTGATTCTGTGAGTGAAGTCGTCGAAACGAACCAAAACGGCTCGTTTCAGACCGTTCTCGTAGACCTGCAGGCGAACGAGTCAATTACGGTCATCGCTACGTACGACGAACCGAGTTCGAATCTCGGTAACGCGACCGCAACAGCAATGCTGGCCGCAGGGTCGGGTGGTGGCAACCCACCGGTCGGGTCCGATTCGGAGAACGATCTGCTCATCGATACTCTGGTGGCGATACTGTTCGGTTCTGACGAGAGCCCGACAGCCGCCCTCGGAAACGGGATCATCGGATACGGTCTGTTACCCGTCGTTGGTGGTGGAATGGCACTTACAGTCGTCGTCGCATCCTGGTTTGTCGTGTCGCGGTTCAACCAATCTCAGGATACGGACGCGGCTGTACCAGCCGAGGCGGCTGACGTATCAATGACCGAACCAGACCCGTCGGCGGACCCGTCGGACGTATCGAGTCCGACGTTCGAGGAACGCGTCGAAACGCATCTGGACAGCGGAAACTACGACGCCGCAGCAATAGTGGCGTACATCGCTGTCCACGACACGTTAGCGGTGGAAAACGGAATTGACGAGGGGACGACACACTGGGAACTGGTCCAGCGAAGCCGAGAGCATGGCCTCTCTGACGAGTGGATGGCAGATATCGAAACGGTCGTCGAAGCCTTCGAGACGGCGGCGTTCGCACCGACATCGGTCGAGCCGGCACGCGCCGAAGCAGCCGTCGAACGCGCCCGCAAAATCAGATCGAACGGGGCTCCGTGACCGTCCAACCGACGTGTTAGTCTCTGCTGTTGGCTCCAGTCATTTCTGAATATACCGTCGCTCAACCCTCAGAAGCGGAAATGATAATACGAGTATGTCACTTATTGTCAAACCTGATGGTGGCGACCACGCACTCGTGGTTCGTCGGTGCCGGGACGGTCCTGTTGGTCCTGCTTCTCGGGATCGGCGGGTCGCCAGCCGTCGCTTCCGACAGTGCTGGGACTGCGATGCAGACCCAGACTGTGAACACGACACTCGACGTGCAGGCCATTCCCGGATCGATTTCCTACACGAATCCGGCTCGCATCAGTGGAACGTTACGGACAGCGAACGGGACGCCTGTTGCGACCGAGCAGGTGAGACTCGAAGTCGAAAACCGAACACGGCTCGTCAGAACCGATGGCAACGGTTCGTTCGCGTTCCAGTACCGGCCCCGGTCGGCACGGACCGGTACCACTGATGTTTCCGTCCGATACATCCCAGACCAGTCCGCGACGTATCGCGGTGACACAGCAACCGCCACTGTCAGCGTAACGCAGGTGACTCCGACGCTCACTCTCGACCGGTCGCCGTCCCGTCTTGCCACCGGCGACGAACTGGTAGTCACAACAGCAGTGCGCGTCAACGGCGCGGGTGTCAGCGATATCCCGATCGAACTACGCATCGGCGGGACGCTGTTCAAACGCGTGGTGACGGGGAGTAACGGGACCGTGAGGACCGTCATCAGGCTGCCGCCCGTGTCGACGGGTGAGCAGACGGTCTCGGCTGTGATTCCGTATGAGGACCGCGCGATTGCGGGCGAGCGTGCCGCCGAGTCGATCACAGTCGAGCCTCGGCCGGTGATGATATCGATGGACGCGACACGCGTTGACGGGGCAATCGCTGTGAACGGGACAGTGCTAACTGGTGACGGACGCGCTGTGCCCGGCCAGTCTGTTCAGTTCTCGACCGAGGGCCAGCAGCAAGGCAGTGCCGAGACGGACGAAAACGGGACCTTCGAGACGCGACTGTCCACAGATGCCCTTCCCGAGGGTGATAGTAGCGTGACTGTCACGGCACGCTTCGACGAGTCCAACACGAATTTTGGGACAGCTGAAGCGTCAGCGACAATCGACCTTTCGGGCGGCGCTGCGACGAGTCCGACGGAGCAACCAGAGAGCGTTCTTCAGGCTCTTGTCTCGGAGGTCCGTTCGTTCTTTACAGTCCCGGTCACCGCTGCGGTAGTGACCGGAGTCATCCTCATGCTCCTCGAAGTCATCGCTCGCCGTCTTGGTCTGTACTCCGATGCTGTCCCCGAGTCCGATGACACAGAGACGACTGTGCCAACTGACGCTGAGAACGTACGGGTCACTGATACGACCGTGGCGACTGACACCGACGAAACCAACGCCTCCGAGTCCGACGACGACACTCCCACATCGGCTAGCCGTCCGACAGACCGCATGGGGCAGGCCATCGCGGCCGGCGAGTACGACTTGGCAGTCACAATGGCATACGAGTCAGTCTCCGACGACCTCCGGGCAACAGCGAGCCTTCAGAACGGGAAGACGCACTGGGAACTGCTCGAATGGTGCGAGGACAGCGCCCTCAGCGCAGATCAGGTCGATACGGTTCGGAGCGTCGTGGCAGCATACGACCGTGCGGCTTTCTCGGCAGACTCGATGGACCGTGCCAGTGCGGAAGTCGCGGTCGAACGCGCTAGGGACTTTCAGGTCGACAGCCTATCATAGATCCCGAGTCGGCTATCGAAATGCGGTAACTATCTTACACCCACCCGCTGTAGGACCCGCCAATGAGTGACGGCCGGACGGGGCGAGTGCTGCTCATCGTGGCTGTGCTGGCCGTAGCAGTCGCGGCCCGACTGACGACGCTGCACTGGACACCGTTGCCCTCGACGCTAGACGGATTCGGCTACGTCGCTCTGGCGAGAGACACACTTCGGACGGGGAGCTTTCCGCTCACACGGTTCCGCGCGGACAACATCGTATTTACCGCTGTGCTGACGGTCGTCGGCGCACTCACCGGTGAACGGCCGCTGTACATCGCCCAGCCGGTCGTCGCGGTCACCGGTGCAGCGTCCTGTCTGACCGCGATGGCGCTAGTCAAACGCCTCGCGCAGACGGGTCGCTGGCGTTATTCGCGGACGACGCTGGCGATGGGCGTGGTCGGGATGGGGCTCGCGGTGGAAGGCATCTATCTCCGACGGACCGGACAGACGGACGAGGAGGCGCTGGCGTTCCTCTTGCTCCCGCTGTTTGCGATTGCCGTCCATCGGTTGCTCACGACGGATCGATACAGGCGTCGCTGGGGGGCAGTCGTGGTCGTCCTGTTCGCTGCTTTCCCGCTCCTGCATACGTTCAGTTCGCTTATTGCCGGGCTGGTACTGACAGGAGTGCTAGCCGCCCACCTCGCTATGATTCCGTCGCGTCGTGACGCTGTTACTGCCCTCGCCGTCGTCGCAGGCTTCTGGGTGTATATGTGGGGGTACTACCGGTTCGCGGAGCAGTCCCAGCTGGTGGTTCCCTACGTCGACCGTATCAGCGCGTATCCGGGGCTGTTCCTGGCCTGGGTGGTCGTGCTGGTGGCGACGCTTGTCTGGTTCCAGCGGACGAGCGCTCGCCTGCAGCGAGTGACCATCGGCGGCGCGGTTGGTCTCTGGTTCCTGACGCTCGGCGCGAACGCGTTACAGACCGTGTTTCCCGGGACACAGACCACGCCGACTGGCCTCCTGATATTAGTCGCAGCCTTCGCCGTTCCGGTTGTGTTTGCGGTCGTCGGCCTGCCGCGTGCGAGCCGCGACCGTCGACTGATCGGCCCGGTCGTACTGGCGTTGCTGCTGGCGCCAATCGTCATCGTGTACTTTTCGCTGACCGCTTCGCTGACGCCGGAGTACTACGGGACAGCGCTTCGCGGACAGACCTTCGTCCATCTCCCTCTGTTCGTCCTCGCCGGCATCGGCGTCGCGTCGGTCGCCTATCGGCGGTCGATGTCACCGGACGGCGGGCTTAGAACGGCACGGACACACAGCCACCGACTCGCAACCGTTGTGACGATCATCGTCGTGGTTGCTGCAGTTGCGACGATGCCCATCGCGTTCGTCAATCTCGACACGCTGGCGTTCCCGACCGGAGCGACCGAATCGCAGTTCGCGGCCGCGACGTTTACTGCGGACCACGTCGACGAGCAGTGGGCGTCCGACCACCCGTTCAGCCGTATCGTCGACTTGTACTATCCGGGTGCGTCCAACGGAACGTACCAGCCGACTGCTCGGTGGCTCGGTGGTGGTGCGGAACCTAACTGCCCGACGCTATCGCGGGCGTCGTGGGGGACGACCGGAGCGCACCTGTTCCCAGCAGGGAGCGAGAAGACCACGCCCGCGGCGCTGGAGGAGTGGCGCTACGAGAACGACGTGGTCTATGACACGCGCGGTCTCGACTCGGTGTACCTCGTTCGGCCTGGCGGGAACCAGACGAGTTGCTGAGCGCACATGGCTTGGCCCTCGTCCCTGTTTCTCCCGGGTATGTAACCGTGGCATACAATACGAGGCCGGCAGAAAGGCCGACAATGACTGACCCCGTCCTCGTCGGCTCGGAGCTGTGTGTCACACGACGGGGGACAACGATTCTCGACGGCGTCTCACTCACGGTCGGGTCCGACGCGGCACTGCTCGTTCAGGGACCGAGCGGGGCCGGGAAGTCGACCCTGTTCAACGTCCTCGGGCTGCTAGAACCCCCGTCTAGCGGACGGTTGGAAGTCGACGGTCGGGACGCGAGCACCCTGTCCGAACGCCAGCGCGCGAGCCTTCGGCGGACAACGCTCGGGTTCGTTTTTCAGGACTTCCAGCTCATCGGCGACCTGACCGCCCGCGAGAACGCGTCGCTCCCGCAGGAGCACGCGGGCGACCGCGACTCAGACTGGCTGGACACGCTGTTTGAGCGCCTTGGAATCACCGGGCTTGAACACCAGTATCCTGCGACGCTGAGCGGCGGCGAGAAACAGCGCGTCGCCATTGCGCGCGCGCTCGCAAACCGCCCCGAAATTATCCTCGCCGACGAGCCGACCGGGCAGCTGGACCCGGACACAGCCGAGTCGGTGCTAGACCTCCTGTTCAGCATGAAGGAATCGACGGAAACCGCTCTCGTCGTCATCAGCCACGACCCGCAACTGGCACAACGGTTCGACGAACGGCTGTTCATCCGCGGCGGCACGCTCGTTTCTGATACCGCCTCGACGCCGGACGCGAGCCCGTCCACGGAGACGAACTAACGAACCGATGGGATACCGAAACGCTCTCCTGTTTCGCTGGTCCAGACGGGATCGGCTCACGGTCGTCGTCGTCGCCGTAACGGCCGCGTTTCTCATCGGCACGGTACTGCTGTTGTTCACTGCCGTCACGTACTCGGAAACGTTCGCTGAGCCGCTTGCGAACTCCGGGACTGTCACCTACCACGACGCCGAAAACGGCCCACCGGAACCCAGCGGGGATGTCACCGTGCTCCCGTCAGCGACGGCGACGGTAAACGGGACCGACGTTCGTCTCGTCGGTATCCCGCCCGATACGCCACGCGTGCTCATCGAAGGGTCGGCTCAGTGGCAGGAGGGTCGATTACCGACACTTCCGGACGGTGTTGACGGCCGGGGACCGGTCCCCCAGCAGCGAACTCGGGCGATCAACGGGTCGAACGGCACCGTTTCGCTCACTGTCGTGCCACAGGAACGGGGGACGACATTCCTCTCTAATCAGTGGTACGTGACGAACGCCTCGACTGCACGGCAGGTCGGCGTCACCGGCTACTTCGTCGTCGATCATAGCCCGAGCGGAACCGGGCTGGGGAGTCTGCCCAGCGAGGGAGCACCGCTGGTCAGTGCACTCCTGTATGTCCTCGGCGGTCTGGAGCAGGTCCTCTGGGCGCTTGGTATCGCCGCGGCCGCCGGCGGACTGCTGGTCCTCATCGTCGTCTACAACGTCACGCGGATGAGTGTCCGCGACCGACTCGACGCGATCCGGGTCATCCGCTCGACCGGGGCGTCGGGGTGGCGGGTGGGACTCCTGTTTACGCTCCGCGCTGGTCTCCTCGTGACCACTGGCGTTGTTCTGGGCTACGCGGTCGGACTCATTCTGATCAAGGCGCTTGTCAACGTCGCCATTTACGTTGGACTCCCAATCGCGCTCGATATCACCGTCACCGGGCAGAGCGCCACTGTTGTCGGTGTCGTCGCCGGCATATTTGTTCTGATGGGGCTGGTGGCCGGCGCGCTCGCGGCCTATCCGGCGGCGACTCGCCCGCCGGCTGCCCTCGGGGACCGTCATACTCAATCCGGGCAGTCCGGGCAGTCGGGGCTTGCGAGGGTCCGGCACTGGGTCACACCGACGTTCCTCTCGTGGCGCTCGGTCGTCCCGACGGCGGCGACGCTGACCGTGTTCGGCATCACGTTCCTGCTGGTCGTCTCACTGGCCGGCCTCGCGTCTCCGCTCGGGGGCGGGGCGGGCGGCTCCGGGACCATCACCGAAGCCGGCGCGCCCCACCCGCTGAACAGCCGCCTCGATGCCGACTACGCCTCGGCTCTGCGGGCCGACGGGACACCGGCCAGCCCGGAAATCATCTACGCGCAGGTCTCGGACGGCCAGCCGTACATGGCCCACGGGGCGGAGTACGACGCGTTCGCGAACGTCACCGGTGCCACGCTGGTCGAAGGCCAGCGACCACAGCGGTACGACGAGGCCGTCATCGGGAGCGACCTCGCACGGACGCTTGATGTCGGGGTTGGTGACGAACTGACCGTCAGTGGGAGCGTCAAGCCCGGAGTCCGCCGGGTCACCGTCGTCGGACGGTACGACGCCGCTAGAACGCTCGATGACCTGCTCATTCTGCCGCGTGATTCCGCAGCCGACCTGGCGACCGGACCGGGGCAGGTCCACATGATTCGCGTGAAAGGGTCGGTCGCAGGGATCGACGATGCTGGCGGTGTCGCTGCCAACCAGTCGGGCGCTGTCGTGACGGGGCTGTCAGGCCCGGGACGCGTCACGGAGGGCGATACAGTCAATCTCACCGTCACCGTCCGAAACGTCGGTACCGAACGTGCGGACCGGGATGTCACAGTCCGGTATCGAGGCCAGCAGCGGACTACAACGGTGGCAGTCCCGCCGGGACAGGAACGGAGTGGCACTGTCTCCTTTACCGCGTCGAAGCAGGGGACCGCAAACGCTACTGCCGGGGAGTACACCCATTCAGTGTCAGTCGTCTCACCGAACGCTATCGAGATACCGAACCAGCTGCCGTCACAGGCCCCGCCTGGGTCGGGGCTCTCCGTTCCTGTCGTCACGAAAACTGGAGCGCGGGTTTCGAACGCCACTGTCACAGTGAACGGACCGTCGGTCAGAACTGGGTCGAGCGGTGTCGCCGTCGTTCCCCTGCCACGCGAGCCGGGGAATTACACGATAACGGCCCGTTCCGGAACCCAGACGGCGACACACGACATTCAGATTGTCCGTGGAACTGAGCGGGAACTGTACGGGGAGCTGTCGATATCGCCGTCGTCAGGGTCGGTCTTGACGACGCCAACGCTCAGGGTCGGGCTCGCAAATCCCTGGCAGGAACCGATCACACGCACTGTGGGCGTCATTGGTCCCGGTGTCTCCCGAAACCGGACCGTCTACATGCCACCCGGAAACGTCACGCAAACGCGGTTCTCTCCGGATAACGGACGCAGTCAGCCCGGAACGTACACCTATCGGATGACAGCCAACGGGACCACCCTCGCCACAGCGGAGTACGAGGTGACCGGCGACCGTCGGTTGGCATCTGCGGTGGCAAGTAGCGGGTCGTACGCGTCTGGCACGCCCATCGAACGGTCTGTCGAGGGCGTGTTCGGGAACGTTCAGTTGATTCTCGGTGTCCTTGTCGTCCTCTCGGCGCTGAGTACCGTCGGCAGTACCACGGCGACGTTCGCACAGGGGGTCCACGCGCGTCGGCAGGCCATCGGCATCCACCGCTCGACCGGCGCGACGCAATGGCGGATTCTGCGGACAATTCTGGCCGACATCGCTCGTATCGCGATTCCGGCGACCGGCTTCGCGCTTGGCCTGTCAGTCGTTGCATTACAGCTGCTGGAGCGGGCTGGCTGGCTCGTCTTCTTCGGGTTCCGCCTCTCCGCGCGGACTCCGCCGGCCATCCTCGCAGCGATATTCGTCGGCGGCGTCTTGCTCGCCCTGTTCGGTGCCCTCGTCGCAACGGTGCCGTATCTGACAGCGTCACCGGTTTCGTTGCTCCCGAGCGGCGACCGAACGCGGACGCCCGATGACGATTCGGTTACCGAAAGACAGTCTAGCGACGACTGACTCTCACTGCTAGGTTGTCAAATAAGCCACTCCCTGCTGGCGGCTGTCGGTCGGAACTTTGACTGTCTGCCGACAAGAACGCCGTTGTATGGCGACCCGACAGCGCCAGCAGTTCATTTACGGGCATCTCATGTGGGTGCTTGGTAGCATCCTCGTGTTGACCCTGCTGGATGCGCTGACGCTGGAGCTGTTTTTCGTCGTCTCGCTGATCGGGTTTCTCGTCACAGTCGAGTTGGTCGCACCGCAGACCGTCTCGCCGCGCTGGCGGCGACGACTCTGGTGGCTCATCGGAATCGGTCTGGTGGGCTTTGCCTACGTAGTCATCAAACGGATCCTTGCGATTCTACCGCCGGGGCTGGTCTGATGGCGCTGACACCGCTCTCTGAGGACTCCCGGCTGCCATCGCTCACGCTCCCACAGCTACTACTCGCCGCCTACACCGCCCTCACGGTCATCGCACTCGTCTACGCTGCGAGCACGTCCTCAGCAGCGTTCGGTGCGTATAACTCACAGTGGGACGGGACAGACGAACTCCGAACCGTCGCAGCCAACGCTGGTGCAAACGTGACTGTCGGAACGAATGTGAGTCAGTATCAGGCCAGTGACCCGGACGACACCGTTGCAGTTGTTCTCTCGCCGGCGGAGCCGTACTCGTCCAGCGAGCGGACACGAATCGCTGAGTTCGTCCGGAGCGGCGGGACACTCGTCGTCGCCGACGATTACCGCCCACACGGAAATGCCCTGCTTGCTGCTGTCGGGGCGGAGGCACGCTTCGACGGCCGTCCAGTGTATGACAACCGGAATTACTACCGGAACGCCTCGCTCCCGGAAGCGACGCCCGTCGGCAACTACCCGGAGACGGCGGGTGTCGATACTATCGTCCTCAACTACGGCACGACTGTCAGGGCCGGCAACGCGACGACGCTCGTCACCACCTCCGAATACGCCTATCTCGACACCGACGGCAACGGCGAACTCGACGGCGAGGAGCAGTTAGCGTCTCGGCCCGTCGTCACGAGCGAATCGGTGGGTGATGGTCAGATCATTGCTGTCAGTGACCCGAGCCTCTTCGTGAATGCGATGCTTGAACGCGGTGACAATCGCCGCTTTGTCATGAATCTCGTTGCCGACCACGATACGGCACTGCTAGACTACTCGCATGCCGGTAGCGTTCCGCCAGTGGCCGCTGCCGTACTCGCCATGCAGCGGTCAGACGTGCTGTTACTGTTCTGTGGCGTCGTGCTGGTCGGGGTGCTATTCGCGTACGACCGCCGTCTCGACGAGTCTCTCCGGGACCGATTCCGCGAAGAGAGGAGCAGCGAGCCGAACCCACACCTGTCCCGGGAGGGCGTCAAGAAGTATCTCAGAGCCCGTCACCCGGACTGGGAGGCCGCTCAGGTGGAGCGAGTAACGGAAGCCGTTATTAAACAGCGGCCCGAACGTCAACGTAATGACTGATCCGTCGGTACTGTACGACCGTCTCAAAGAGGAGACGGACACAGTTCTTATCGGTAACGAGCAGATTCTTCGTCATATTACTGTCGCAATGCTCACACGCGGTCACGTGCTTCTGGAGGGGGTCCCCGGCGTCGCGAAAACCACGATTGCCACGCTCGTCGCCAACGCGACTGACCTCCAGCACTCCCGGGTCCAGATGACGCCTGACCTGCTCCCGGCGGATATCACTGGCACGACGGTGTATCACCAGCGAAACGGGGAGTTCGAACTGCAGAAAGGGCCGGTGTTTACCAATCTGGTCATCGCTGACGAGATCAACCGCGCTCCGCCGAAAACACAGAGCGCACTCCTCGAAGCAATGCAGGAGGGGCAGGTCTCTATCGAAGGGTCGACGCTCGAACTCCCGACGCCGTTTACCGTCGTTGCGACGATGAACCCGCTTGAGATGGAGGGGACGTTCAAACTCCCGGAGGCACAGCGCGACCGATTCCAGATGAAACTCGTCACCGAGATTCCCGATTCCGATGAGGAGCGTGCAATACTGGATCGGTTCGACGCGAACCCGACGCTCGATGCGGACTCTATCTCACAGGTCATCTCCCGGGACGAGCTTCTGGACGCTCGGGCAGTAGTTCCTGAGACACACATCGAAGACAGCATCAAGGAGTACATTCTCGCGCTCGTCGGCGCGACCCGGGACCACCGAAACGTCGTTCACGGGGCCTCACCGCGGGCGACACTCGCACTGCAGAATACAGCCAAAGCGGTTGCTTGTCTGAACGGCCGAAAATATGTCATTCCGGACGACGTGAAAGAGATGGCGCTCCCGGTGTTGCGTCATCGTCTCATTATGAGCAGTGACGCCGAGCTAAGCCAGATCAGTGCCGAAACAGTTATCGAAGAGATCCTTCAGTCGATCACGCCGCCCGGGTCCGACACCGATCACAGTGCAGGCGTCGAAACGGCAGTTGGTGACGGCGGAACGAAACGCGAGTTCGAATAGCGCCCGGACCGCAGTTAGTCGGTTTCCGGAGTCGGTGCCATCTCCTGTTCTGGGGTCGCCGCGTCACTGGACTGTGACGGTTGTTCGGGTGTGTCCCACGAAACGGTCACGACACCGCTGAACCGGTCGTCATCGCGCGTATCGACGGTAACCGGCCGATCAAGGCCCGTGGCAAATCCCACCGCAAGCAGGGACACCACTGGGTGATCTAGCTGGTGAATATCGCCGAACGCCGGATTGTCGATGGCGATAGAAGCGGTTTGATTCTCGCTATCGATTTCGATTGTCGTGTCATCAACGAGTTCGAACTGCTCGGACAGGGCTGCAGTCAGCTGTGTCGCTATTGCATCGGGACCGGTACCGAACGTGCCCGACATCGCCTGCTCGAACTCGGTGTATAGCCGGTCACCAGTCGGGGGAAGCGATATTCCCTGTTCTGCCTCAACGCCCGTGACGAACAGTTCTTCTAGCTGCTCCGGGTCGGGGACCGCGTACTCGACGTGCTGGGGGACGAACAGGCGCGCAGCCGTCTCCGGATGGGATGCTGTTGGGACATATATCCTCTCAGTCTGGAGTTCCAGCTCGCTGACGAGGTGCTGTTCGACATCTGCCAGCGTGTTGAACACCGTATCACTGACCGACGCCGAGACGAACCGCTCGGGGGTGAGATAGAACGTGACGATGCCGGCAAACACACCGGTCCCACCGAACGCGATGAAGATGGTTTGCAGGGCCGGAAAGACAAACGCCGCGACGAGAGACAGTCCACCGACTGCGAAAAAGCCTACTGCGGTCCGTCTGAACGTTGCTCGCCTCGCGCGTGCGTACGATTCACGTAATCGACGGTTTTCCTCCCGCAATACTTCAAGCTCCGCTTCGAGTGTCTGACGGTCCCGCACAACATCGGCTTGTTGGTCGGTGTCATCTGCTGTCATATCCGGTTTCGAGGGCGCAGGTTGACTCATTGGAAATCACGATCCGAAGCGATGTCTGCAGTCACGATGTCGAGTTCTATCAGCAGATAGCGATGGAGCAGATAGCCGACGATGGCAGTTCCGACGAGGATGGCGAACCCAACCCTGAGGGGGTCTATGGTCCAGCGCCAGACCGACAGCCAGACGAAGCCGCCGAGCAGCGGCACGACAAGTGCGACGAGGCTGCTGGCGACTCGACTGTCAGGCGTCTCGGTAGCCACCGAAAGCAATGTGAGGAACAGGCCGCCTTCGACAAGGGCGAGTGATAGCAGTGACGGCGTCTCAACTGTGACGAGTGCTATCTGTCCAAGCACGACCGCGAGAACGGCTGTTCCGGACAGGTAGAGGCCGCCGAGGACAACACCGATGAGGCCAAGCCATACCGGTCCATCCAGGAGAAGCCCTCCTGTTGCTCCGACGATACCAAGCAGGCCGAGCACGGTGGGTAGTGCTCGGCGCGACCGTCCCATCGAGTTCAGTGCTGTACTCATGCGTACCCCCGCTGGTTTGTGTTGGCTGGGCCGGCGGACAGAATAGTCGAGATCTGGTCTAGGGGCCCGACCTCGTAGGCCGTCACCGAGTCGATTTCGTTCAGCTCACGCCGGAACTGGTCGAAGGTCCGATACCGTTCGTAAGCGGTATCGAGGTCGGTGAGGCGGTCGGTATCGAAGGCCACCGATGGAGTGATGAACACAACGACCTCCGTTGCGTTGCGTCTCGCCTGGCCGACTGTGTTCCGCAGTTCGCTCGGGCTGCTGTCGTCTGTACAGATAACTAACAGGTCCGCACTACGTATTTCGTGTGGGGCCGTCTGCAAACCGTTGTACAGCGGTTGATTGGGGAGATGTCGTTTCGATCCGGTAGCGTCTCGATACGCGAGCAGCACCGTTTCCATCGGCGATTGTGTGTCGGCTGCTGGATTCACCGCCCCCGTTACTCTTCCGGTGGCAGCCGCTGTTGCGGGGGCTGTTGCCGGCGTTTCAGCGTTGGCGTCGAGGTCGTTGATCCGGTGCTGGCACGACCTGTAGGCCTCGGTTCTCGCCACTGGAACTCTCGTTTCCGTTACGCCCGCGTCGCCGATAGTGACGTAACCCAGCGGATCGCGGGTCGTTTCGGCACGCTGCTGGAACGCCGCGGCGACCGATTTGAGGTGCTCTAGCTTCGTGTTGCCAGGTGCACCGTCGCCCAGCGTCTGACGGTGGTCAAAGACGAGGACCACGCTACGGTTCCCCTCGGCTTCGTAATTGCGGACGTGCGCCTCGTCGAGTCTGGCAGTCGCCTTCCAGTCGACGTATTTCAGTGCGTCGCCCGGGACGTACTTCCGGATTTCCTCGGCCGAGAGGCCACCTGTCCGCCCGCGGGCATCGTGTTCGCCGACACTGCGTAGCAGTTGTTTCCCACCCTGCCCAACGTGAATCGGGCCGACTGACGGTGCCTCGACCAGTACTTCGGGACCTGGTGCCGTCGCGAACGATTGGGTAAACAGCCCGGTGCCGTCGCTGACCGTCGCTGTGGCTCCGGGAATAGTATACTCTCCGACAGTCTCCCAGGTGAGCGGGAGTGTCACCGACGACGACTGCATCGATGTACCGAGAGTGACCGTTGAATCGGGGCCCGCTTCCATCTGCGCTACGAGTGGAATCTCTGTCTCGACGGAGAGCGGCAGGTGATCGCCGGCGGTGTCAACTGATGCTTCGAGAGTGTACGTCGTTTCGGCGCCGGTCTGTACCCGGGCCCGGTCGAGTGACTGGGTCACCGTGAGATCGTCCCTGAGCTGTGAGACGCCACGAACGAACGCAAACTGCATTGCGAGTAGCCAGCCTGTGAGCCCGACAGCACCGACCACCAAGAGGGGTGAATCAAGTACCCCACCTCCCACGAGGAGACTACCAACAGCAGTGAGCGTGAGCCAGAACCGTCGGGTGACACGCATTGCCTTCCGTTACTGAACCGAGCCCATTGAAGATACCGACAGCCACAGCCGGAGACCACTGCGTTATGATCGTTTCCAATATCGAAATTGATATTGATATTTGGGGAATTACCTTCTTAACCAGTAATTGAGAATATTGGCGTATAGGTACCATCTATGTCTATTCTAACTCGAATATTGGGGGCCTGTATAGGTGCAGTTTCCAAAATCAATCTTAATACTGAATCTAAAAAACCGGGTAATTGTGCCGACACCAGCCACCGCTGGCTCCGTACCGCAGCGCTGGCTCGTTTCGGCGCCGTTGGCCTCGTCATGTTGCTTCTCGCTGGTGTCGTGCTTCCAGCCGCCGGGGGGCCGCCGCAAGTGAACACTGCTAGCGGTGGTGGGGCCAATACGCCAAGCGCGCAGCAGATACAGGCCGACCCGAATGCCACTGATACAGACGGAGACGGGTTATCCGATTCGCTAGAGCGGTCCGTTTACGATACCGACCCGACCAGTGCGGACACGGACGGCGACGGCTATCCGGACGGCATGGAAGTCCGCTGTGAACAGGCGATTCCCGATGCGGACCCGCTCCGAACGGACATCTACGTGGAGGTTGATTCCACGGAGTCAACGACGCTCAGCGAGCCGGTCCAGACGTCCATCGTCGAGACGTTCGAGAAGGCACCTGTTTCGAACCCCGACGGCTCCACTGGAATCGATATCCATCTCGTCACGGACGACACGAACCTCTCGGCCAACGGGACGGTTTACTCGAAATCCCGCGCTGGGGCCGGAAACGACATCTATGACTTCCGGGCCAACCACTCGCAGCACCGGTCTGACGGCTATTACTATGTCCTGCTCACCGACGATGTCGCCTACAACGGGGACGACTACTTCGTCGGTGCGGGACGACCTGAGGTCGCGGCGATGGAGCGGTTCGATTCGACGAAACTCACCGCTTCGCTGTTCATGCACGAATTCGGGCACGCGATGGGCCTCGACGCCCATCAGGACGGCATTGACGAGGAGCGCTACTCCCAGACAGAGTACGATAGCGTGATGAACTACAACGGGCTGTACAGACAGCTCACCTATTCGAACGGTACCGACAGCGTGGGCCGAAACGAGTGGCAGTTCGTTGCCGAGAACCGAACACAGCCCGACGTTGCGTGTGCGGAGAACGCGTGCTCTAGCAGATGTACGCGGGCCTGATTCGTTCGAAAAAGGGATAACCGACGGTTAGCTGCTGTCTGCGAGCATACTCATGAAGAACGACCCGAACACGGTCTGTAGTCCGAGTACTACGACTGTCGAGGCCAGCAGGGTCGCTGTGGCTGACGGCAACGCCGTCTCGCCGGCGAGCAGCCACTGTCCGAACACGCTCCCGAGGTACAGAATCCCGACTGCAGCCGCGAGAATGCCGATGGACGCGCCGTGTTCCAACTGGAACTGCTCCCGTATCATCCCGACGAGTACACCATCGGGTTTGTTTATCGGGTTCGCGGCAATGGAGCTGAACAGTGCGAGCGTCCAGACCTGATACCCGACGATTGCCAGCAGCGACCCGCCCACCATCGTCTGTATCCCGAAGTTGACGCCACTGATCGACAGCTGGGCGATTGACAGTGACATCAACAGTGCCCCGGCAGAGACGAGCAGCAGGGCCGGATACGAGAACAGGTACTCAGGCGCGTTCACGAGCATGAAACGGACGTGTCGCCAGCCGTCACTGAAACTGTCGAGCGTTTCCTCGCCTTCACGCTCGTGGTAGATAATCGGGACCTCCTCGATGGTGAGGTCGTTCGCGCCGGCTTCCATAATCATCTCGCTGGCGAACTCCATGCCGGTCGTCTCTAGCTCTAGCGTTTCGAGCGCGTCCTTGGTGAACACGCGGAACCCGCTGTGGGCGTCGCTGACACCGGCCCCGTAAAACGTGTTCAGGAATCGTGTCAACAGTGGATTGCCGACGTATTTGTGCAGCGGCGGCATCGAACCGTCCCGAATCTCTCCCTCAAGTCGACTCCCCATACAGATATCCGCGTCGCCGTTCTTCACGGGATCGAGAAGCTGCGGAATCATCTCGAAATCGTACGTCGTGTCAGCATCGCCCATCGCGATGTACTCTCCCCGCGCCTTGCCGAACGCATAGCGATACGCATAGCCATAGCCCGGTTCATCGGGGGTCACGACTGTCGCCCCTCGCTCGCGGGCTAACTCCGGTGTCGCGTCGGTCGAACTGTCGCTGACGATAATCTCAGTCGGGACGCGCAACTCGGAGACCGCTGTTTTGATCCGGGCGATACACTCGACGATTCCTTGCTCTTCGTTGAGAGTCGGCATCACGACGCTCAAAACCGGCGTGACTTCACTCTCTGGCGTGACGAGAAACTCGTCTGCAGTCTTGGCTGCAATCCCCTGTTTGTCCGCTTGATTTGCCTGGTTTGCTTGTATTGTCATTCCCGTACCTCGGCTGAAACTGGTGCATCTAGTAGCATGCACTCTCCACTCCCCTGGTCGGCTTTCTGCGAATACGACTAGTAGGCCCCATTTTATCTGATGTCAATGGTTAAGTTCTGATAGGTACCGCATAGTTCCCACACAGGATGTCATGTCAAAGCAACATATAATAAAGCTGTTGGGTGCGGTAATTCATAATTAATAACAATAGTTAGCACGAAACCGCTCACATCTCCCTGATTGGCCAGAATTTCTTCGCGCCATGACGGTATTGTGTAGTGAGCACCTATCAGTAAGGCACACTATTCAGGCACTAATGTACGTTGCGAATCATGCATTTATCAGATTAGTATCCTGTATCAGCGGCGTGCTTTAGTTGCAGATATATCAGACAATATGAGCTAGCTACTAACAGGATACCACGATGGGAAGAGTCGCAGTACGCCGGAATTGATGCTCAAAGACAGGTGTGAGGGCCTCGACTATCGCCTACGGTCGCTGGAACTCGTCGAATCTGATTGATACGCTTCGGAAACGCCCTGATGCCGTGTGCCAGCTGACTGCCCCGGGGCGACTCGGTTACCGGGGTGTCTCACACTGGGCGGCGAAGTCGACTCCGGATTTCGCCGCCAACAGCGTGTACTCGTGGCAGCCGGTTCTCCAATGCGCTGAGCAGCGTTGCGACGCTTAATCCAAGGACGTAAACAGCTCCTAAAAGCATGATAACTGAGATGTCCTTACTGAACCGGAGCGCCCCGCGTAGCGATGCCATAGCTATGAATTCTCGGCATGAGTCTAAGTCATTTGGGTCTGATTATTAATTTCTGTAACTGGAGGGGGTGTTGTTGTTCTGGGCCGTAGATTTAAGCCACCCTATGTGTTAAGAAGTAACATGGCCACAGACCAGTCCGAGGGGGCCAGCCTGCACGTGCCACCGCTGGAGAATACGGCGTTTTTCTCCATTGAGGACGATGACGGCTACGTCCGTATTGAACAGTCACTAGGGAACCAGGTCCTGTACACACCCAACGAAGCGCGGGACATCGCTGAGGCAATTCTCGACGCTGTTGACGAGGCTGTCGAGGAGGAGTAATCCATCGCCGGTGGTCGGCCCTGTTTTGCTGGAAGGCGAGACGGTTTGAATGAGGGCGGTCCACCGTCAGGTATGACAGATGAAAGCCACCGGGCGGCGGTCGCCGAGCGAGCGGCCCGGTCTGGCGGTGTCGTAGCCCGGGAGCAGTTCCGGGGCGACCTCAACGTTGAGTCGAAGGCCAACAAAAACGATCTCGTGACGGAGACGGACCGCGACGCCCAGCGACAGGTCGTCGCCACTGTTCTGGAAGCGTTTCCCGGCGACCGATTCCTCTGTGAGGAAGCCCTCTCGCCGCGAGCCGGGCCGGAGGCCGACTACGAACCCGAAGCAGTCGACAACATCCCACGTAACGGCTCTGTGTGGGTAATCGATCCGATCGACGGGACGGCAAACTACGTCCGCGGAATGCGCCTGTGGGGGACCGCTGTCAGTGCGGTCGTCGATGGCGACCCGGTCGCATCGGTGATCTATCTCCCCTCGTATGGTGACCTCTATGCGGCCGGCCCTGAAAATGTGACGCGAGACGGGACTGAACTCTCGGTAAGTGGACGAACCGACCCGGAGACGTTTGCGGTGGCCCCCGTCGGCTGGTGGGACCGCGATGACCGGGACGAGTTCGGTCGGCTGTGTAGTGCTGTCGGCGACCGATTCGGTGACATCCGGCGCCTGGGGTCGTTCCAGGCAACGCTGGCCCACGTTGCCGACGGGGCACTTGAGGGACTCGTTTGCACGCGCCCGATGGCACCCTGGGATACGCTCGCCGGCGTCCATATGGTTCGACAGGCTGGCGGCACAGTCACTGACCTCGATGGCGAGCCTTGGACTCACGACAGCGACTCTGTCGTCGCTTCCAACGGCGAGGCTCACGAGGCATTCGTAGCGGCCGGCAACGAGGCGCTCAGGGGAGAGTAAACTCACTTTCACATCCAAACCCCGCCGCGTCTGGCTCGCGGACTTTCGCTCCACGCACACTGGACCGGAACGCTGAAACCGCCTGCCACCGGTCACTCGGCCATGGAAACGTTCGAGCGAGCCGTCGATGAGTACGGGCCCGGCCAGCTCTGGGTGGGCTCTTTCGTTGCAGTCCTCCTCGTTGCGGTTGGGGCCGTTATGGCCGCTCCACAGGCCGTCTGGGATCGGTTCCTCTGGCAGTACTTCTGGGGCCCAGTGTACGCCGACGCCAAGTCGGCCAGCTGTGCCGAAATGACTGCATCCGGCCCACAACCGCTGTACGATGGCTGTAGGGCGGCTATTCAGGATGGGCGGCTCATCGCTGAGCCGGGGTACACTATCGTCTCCGAGGTCGGCTACATGCTGATTCTGGTGTACATGCTCGTCGGCGTCTACTTTCTCCTCGAGCGACTGGACATCGCCGAAGACCCGAAGCTCTACTTCGCGTTCGTCCCGTTCATGCTGCTTGGCGGCGCGTTGCGGACCGTCGAGGACGCGACCGATCGCGCGGTCGACGCCGGGGTCACACCCATCGTCGAGTACCCGCTGAGTTCGCTCATCATCAGTCCCGTCATCTACGGGACGGTGTTCCTGCTGACGTTGCTCGTCCTCGTCGCCTGCGTGGACCTCGAACAGCGTGGCGTCATCGATAGCTACTACCGGACGACCGGCGCTATCGGCGGAGCGTTCGTCGCCGTGACCCTTCTGTATCTCACGGTTGTCGCCCTCACTCGTGAGTATGCGACGCTGTATCCGTCAGTCCTTATCACGACTGTCGTGCTGGCCTCAGCGCTGTCGTACGGTCTGTACCGCCTGTTCGAGTCCTACCGCCCGGCGCTGAACGACGGAACTGGCTATATCGGTCTGCTCGTCATCTGGGGCCACGCAATCGACGGCGTCGCGAACGTCTTGCTGGCCGACTGGCTCGACGCCCTCAACGTCCCACTGACGTACTATCCGAAACACCCGGCCAACGAGTTCATCATCGAAGCCACCGAGGCGCTCCAGCCGGCCGGCCTCTCGGCCGCCATCGGCACGTCGTGGCCGTTCCTGATCGTCAAGCTCGCCGTCGCTTCACTGGTCGTCTCGCTGTTCAATCAGGAGTTCATCGACGATAGCCCGCGGTACGCGCTCCTGTTGCTCATCGCCGTCACCGCGGTCGGTCTGGGGCCGGGGACGCGGGATATGCTGCGGGCGACGTTTGGCATCTGATTACGGACTTCGGCTATTCGACTCCGCCTCTCGTTGCGTCGGCGCTACGGAAACGGATGCTGTTCCCTGTCGAGCCGCGGCTCGAAGCCCAACTCGGCCGGCACAGCTTCGGCCCGCTGGCCGAAGAACGAATCACCGAAGAACAGCGGTTGGGCCGACGGACAGACGACCCGAACCGCCTCGAACCCGAGCTGTTCGAGATCGCGCGTTGTCAGCCGTGCCCCGTGTGGCGTGAGCCCCGCATCCGCCGACCGGTCACACAGTGTCTCTAGCTCCGCCTCACCGGAGAGGTCTGCATCGGGGCCGAGCGAGTCCAGCGGGACCGCCGTCTCGGTGGCCGTCAGGTCGGCGGCCTCGCCGGGTGATTCGGCGTAGCGTCCGATTGCGCCCTGTGCGTCCATGGCCGCCTCTGGCCCCATGCTGTCGAGTTCCATCCAGTTCTGGAGCGCCTCCTCCAGCGCGCCGATGGCGGCCGCGCCCGGGTCCAGATCTGCGTCGGTCCCGAGCGCGAAGCGCGGCCATTCGTCCTGTTCCAGCGCGACAGTGATGACTGGCACGTCCACGTCCTGTGTCAGCAACAGCGCCGTCACGTCGAGCCCCTCAGATGTCGCGCGCCGTTGGAGCGTGTCGTACTGCTCGTGGTCCTCGACAACCACCCGGAGTGGCTCGAAGGTCGAGTACCACGACAGCATCGCGGCGTCACGCTCGATGACCTCGTACAGCCCGGTCAGTAACGCCTCGGTGACGGTGTTTCCGAGTCCGAGCCCGGTCGTCGTTGCCGGCCTGACAGCGTCCGATGGCGGCGGATAGTGGACGGTTTCGGCGGGCAGCGACCGACGGTCATCGGTCAGTAGATTTTTCGCCGGGACCCAGCGGAGTGCCGTCGAGTCGTCCCACTCGGATTCGTCCCTCACGAACGCATCGGGTGTGACGGCATCCGGAACATCGGTGACGGTCCCGCGTTGCAGCGTCCCGTCTCTGTAGACGCCGGCTGCGTACCGCTCGTAGTTCTCGCCGAGCGCTTTCATGAAGGCTGTATCCCAGTCGATAGCGACACCGGCGGCCTTGGCGGCGGCCGACACGTCGCTGAATCCGGTGGTGTCGGCGAGCGTCGACAGGTAGTACGGAGCCGGGAACGACTCGACCTCGCCGACTTCCGTGGCGATACCGACCCGCTCGTCGAGGCCCAGTTCCGCCCGTGAGAGCGCCTCGCTGTCCGGGGCTGTCCGGCGACCGTCGTCAAGGGTGCGGCTCGGCGTCTCGCCACAGTCACAGCCCGGGACCGGCAGGAACCGCCGCTGCGTATGTGGGAGTTCCGTGACCGTCCCAAAGAGGGCAGCGTCCCCGTCGAGAAACCGGGAGACCAGTCGGCCGGCCAACGCTCCCGCGAATCGTTGCGTGGCCGCAGCCGGGGCTTCTGTGATCTCCTCGGTGTCATCGACTGAAGCCTCGACCCGAGCCCGGAGACAGTCGAAACAGCCCGTCTCGGGTCCGAACCCGCTGACCGCGGCGTCAGTCACCGGGACGCCGCCGATGCCGCCCAGTTCGACGGCGACCCACGGAATGCCATCGCCGTTCGCTCGGCCGTTCCACGCCGCAAACGTCTCTGACCCGACGGTATCGACTACGACGGCGAGATCGCCACCGCTGTCCGCCGGTGTCGGCGGCTGTGCTACTGAAACGTCGATATCAGCGAGAAACGCAGTGAGTGCATCGACGGCCGGTCCACGCCCGACAACTTCGACAGTTCGCATGCCGAAGCCCTCGTGGTGAAGGGAGAAAAACCTACGCGGCGAGGATGGACTGGGCCACGGACGCCAGTTCGTCCGGGTCGGCGTCTTTGAGCCGGTCGTCACCGAGCATCAGGCGGAGCCGCGGTCGGCCCACGTCGATTGGGACCTTCTCAGTGTCGATGAGGTTCATGTCTTCGAGTTTCGTCTTCGTCCGCGAGAACGTCGCCTTGCTCGCCAGCCCGACATCCTCGCCCCATTTGCTGATGTCGTACAGCAGTTCACCGTTCCGTGCGGCCACGAGCAGGCTGATGGTGACCTCGTCGAGGCCGTCGCCGTCGCCGCGGGCCGTCGACAGAGAGCTGAGAACGTCGTTGAAGTCCGACGCGGTTTCCGGGCCGATGTCGGATTCCAGCGTGCTCTGGACGCGGTTGAGCGGCGGCGTCCGGAGCGAGTACTCGTCGGCGTCTTCCCAAGTCGAGTCGTAGTAGTCGTAGGCGTTGTCCACGAACGCCGCGTCGTCGGTCCCGAGACCGCCGACCGTGTCGCTGATCGTCACGAGCGCATACACCGTATCGACAGTCACCGCAACCGAGTGGTTCGGCACGTCGTCGAGCAGTCGCATCGTGAGCCGCTCCTCGTCGATGAGGTCGGCCGCGGTGCTCGCAACGAGGAAGTCGTCCATGACATCCTTCAGTGCCCGCTCGTCTGCTAGCAGCCGAACTTCGGGGGCGTCCGAGTCCGCGTCAAGTGTCGATACAAGCTCCGAGATGCTCCGCCGCGACGGGTTCACGACGTACACCGGCTCGTCAGTTGCCCCAAACACCGTGGTCAACATAGAACCGACGTCGTCTTGCAGGAGATTTTCGGTCATTGTCCCTTGGCAGTATCTAGTGCATTAGTATATTTAATTTTACCGGCCATACTGTGTTGATTTCGCTAACAATCAGACAACACACACCGGTAAGAGGCGATAAAATATTGGTCAACTGTCCTAAGCAGAAGCCGCTCGCCTCACGGACTGAACCACCGATTCTGAGCGTCGATTTCGCATGAAACCGGTAGAACAAATGGCTGTCTCTCTGCTTTCCGTTCTGCAAACCCGCGATTTCAGCACAGTATCTAATACGCAAAGTGAATACAAAGTAGCGACCTACTGTGACTACTTGATGACCGGACGCTGAACCGGTTGCAGCCGCCTCGGTTTCGCTTTCGGAGCCCGGCAGTGTGGGGTTCCGTCAGAAATCCGTCCGGAGGCGCGCGGCCAGGTCGTCGGACCAGTGAAACTCCCCGTCATAGATGACAGGCAGTGACGTCTGGCTCAGCGTGTCGGCCAACTCGGAAACGCTGAGCGAATGGCTCGTCTGCTCGCCGTTCAGGGCGGCGCTGTCGTCGAACGGTAGCCGGTAGCTCTCACCGGGCCGTTCCGGGGACACGACCGTACACTCTACGTCGAAGCCTGTCTCCCCTTCGGAGAGCCAGACGACCGCTGGGTGTGCAGGATTGGGAACGATTGAGTAGGTCCCGTCGCCGACGACCGCGTAGTCCTTGCACATCATTATCCGCCGACGGGCGAGTTCCAGCGCACGCTGGATGCTGAATCCGTTGCTGAGCAACCGTGCGAAGGCCGTCCCGACTAGGGCGGCGTGCTTGTCCAACACGTCGGTAAGTGTCACCGCGCCGGCGACCGCGCCCTGTTTGACAAGGTCAAGCCCTTCATCGTAGGAGCCACAGGCGTTCAGGAAGAACGTCTGTGTTCGGGCCTCTGATAGCGATGCCAGTGCCAGGTTACCGTCGGGACAGCGCAGTCCCTCCTCGTCGCAGTGGCCGATGAAGTGGACGAAATCGGCCGGTTGTCGGAACACGTCGGCCAGCTCGTTGACCGACAGCAGCTTGCTGACCTGGACGTCCATTGGTAGGTCCGCTGCCCGGTATATTTCTGTGACTTCCGTGTGCTCGTCGGCCATCTCCTCATCGTTGAGGACGACCGCGACCCGTTGACTGTCGGCATCCCGGTTCTGAATCCGGTAGCGGTTGAGGTACGCCTCCGCTGGCGTTTTGCACGCGTCTATCGGGTTTCCTGGCGCGAGCCACGAGTGCAACTGCCCTTCGCGCAGATTCGGCTCGATAACCGGCGGACGCTCGGCTGACCCACGACTCAGATACGAATCCGCCAGCGTCCTGTCGAGAAGCTCTCCCCGGTCGAGCCGGGAACTGTCCGGCAGGTAGATGAGGCTGAGCCGGTCGAGCAGGAACGGGAGACAGCGGACCCGTTCCGGTTTCGGCGAGACGTACGTCGAAAGGGGCCATTCAGGCAGGATCGAGCGCACGGCCTCGTCGGAGACCTCGATGTATCGCTCGAGCCGCCCAGCTGGCGACAGCGACCGAAGCGTCTCCGCGTCGAGTGAGAGCGCCGACGTGATACGGGGGCCGCTCTCTGCCGGGTCGACGCGTCTGACCTGACAGTCGAGGTAGAACACCTTGCGGAGTAGCGCCGCGACGCCGGCCTGTAACGACGGCCAGGCGTCAAAGGAGAGGTTCACAGACGTGCCTTCGGCCGTCAACAGCGCGGTATCCCGTGACTCAACCACCACGTCCGCCCCGAGATAGTAGGCTAGCGGTGCGCTGACGAGCAGCTCCGCCTCGCACTCCGGAACATAGAGTGTGATTCCGGTTTCGGGACGGTTCTGTCGAACCGTTTCGGGAATACGGGTCGTTTCACCGGTCGTGACTATTGGCGGGTGTCCGCGGAGTTCTGGGTGCGAGCGGGACGGCTGCATCGTGTGATGGGCCCCGCCCAGATGGGTGACCGCCGTTGCAAGGCCTGCGGGCGTCGCAGGGACCTGCAGGTGCGGCCGCTCTGCGTTCGTTTCCCAGACGAACCCGACGGTTATACTGGTCGGTTCCCGGAAGGCAAGCACAGTGGTAACACCGGCCGAGTGGAGCGACGCCGGACCGTCGAAGCGGACGTGGATCCGAATGTCGTCAACGATGCCAAGCGGCGACTCCTGGCCACTATCCGAAGCACGGGCCTGCATCGTCAACAGGTACTCTCCTGTCTCAAGCGTCGTCGGTGAATCAACCGTCTCAGCATCCGTGTCAGTGCCGACTCGGGTTACCGTGGCATCCACCGCCGGCAGCGCCAACTCGGTGACGGACCCACTGTAACAGTCGTCGACAGTGTGTGGCAACTGTTCGCCGTCTGTGACTTCTCGATCGTGTAATTGGTGCACCAGTGCGGTCGGGTCGACCGTTTCCCCATCCCAGTCCAGCGTTTCACCGCCGTCCCGGCCCACCCGCTCGCCTGCCACCCCCCAGGTGACCATATGTGAATATGTGGAACGTCATCTGATATATACGTACGGTTGTCAGCACGGCCTCATCGCCAACCATATTCAGCACCGGACGCGGAATAAGACTGTCACACACGCGGGGACCAAAGGGTAGATTATTGTCGTATCGGTCCTGACTCGGATACATGAGCTACGAAACCGTCCGGGAAGCGGACCCGGCAGTCGCGGACGCTCTGGAGGGCGAACGGGGCCGGCAAAACGACACGCTGGCGATGATCGCCAGCGAGAACCACGTCAGCGAGGCTGTGATGGAGGCACAGAGCTCCGAGTTGACGAACAAGTACGCCGAGGGCTATCCCGGCGAGCGCTACTACGGCGGCTGTGAGTACGCCGACGACGTCGAGGAACTCGCTATCGACCGCGCGAAGGAACTGTGGGGTGCGGACCACGTCAACGTCCAGCCACACTCCGGTTCGCAGGCCAACATGGGCGTCTATCTCGGCGTCCTCGAACCCGGCGACAAGATTCTCTCGCTCGACCTGACTCACGGCGGCCACCTCTCGCACGGCCACCCGGCGAACTTCGCCGGTCAGGTGTACGAGGTCGAGCAGTACAAGGTCGACGAGGAAACCGGCTACATCGACTACGAGGGTCTCCGCGACCACGCAGAGGAGTTCGAGCCGGACATCATCGTTTCGGGCTACTCCGCGTATCCCCGGGAGGTCGACTTCGAGCGGATTCAGGAGGCCGCCGATGCGGTCGACGCCTACCACCTTGCGGACATCGCCCACATCACCGGTCTCGTCGCTGCCGGCGTCCACGAGTCGCCGGTCGGCGTCGCAGACTTCGTCACGGGATCGACGCACAAGACCATCCGCGCCGGCCGCGGTGGCATCATCATGTGCGACGAGGAGTACGCCGACGACATCGACGCCGCCGTCTTCCCCGGCTCTCAGGGCGGCCCGCTGATGCACAACGTCGCCGGCAAGGCTGTCGGCTTCGGCGAGGCGCTGGCCCCCGAGTTCGAGCAGTACGCCCAGCAGACCGTCGACAACGCCATCGCGCTCGGCGACCGACTCAAAGAGCACGGCCTCTCGCTGGTCTCGGGCGGCACGGACAACCATCTCGTACTCATTGACCTCCGACCGTCCCATCCCGACACCACTGGCAAGGAAGTCGAGGAAGCGCTGGAGGAAGCCGGCATTGTCCTCAACGCCAACACCGTTCCGGGCGAGACCCGCTCGGCGTTCAACCCCTCGGGCATCCGCGCCGGCACGCCCGGGCTCACCACCCGCGGCTTCGACGAGGACGCCTGCCGCGAAGTCGCGGACCTCATCTACAAGGTCGTCGACGCCCCCCACGACGACGATGTCGTCGCGGAAGTCAGCGACCGTGTGGACGAGATGACCGACGAGTACACGCTGTACGACTGAGCGGTCCCGACCGTCGTTTTACCGGCGGTACCGGCTTTCGTCACTGACGTCCCTGAACAGCATCGTGAGCGGGACCAGAACCGCCATCGCGACGGCGATAAGCGCGAGGATGGGTAGCGGCGGCAGGAACGCCAGTGCCATCCCGACCGCGTCCCCCTCCACGGCGTTGACGGCGGCGACCGCTCCGCTGTCGTAGAATATCGTGTAGAGAACGCCAAACAGGACCGTCATGAACACGATAGAGTAGAGCATCCGAAACGGACGGGTGACGATTTCGACGGCATTGTGCCGGATTCGTCCGATTTTTCGGCTCGATCCTCTGTTCGTTTCGCTGACGAGCAGGCCCAAGAGGCGTCTGACAACCATGAGACACAATGGATGGCTGACAGCATGAACGTATACCCTGATTACCGACGACGCGCTCGTCCGAGCACTCCGGCGTGCCCGCTGTTTTTTCACCACACTCACCGTTGCGTTCAGCGTGACCGAGACCGACAGGACGCGTCGCGCGGTCCTGACTGCGGGCGTGGCGGCAGTTACCGCGCTCGCCGGCTGTGACAGCGGCTCTGGCCCAGACTCGCAGCCGTCCGAAACCGGGACGACGCCGCCCACGGAACCGACGACGACCGCTCTGACCCCGACGGAGGGAACCGAGCATTCTGACCTAGACCTGCGTGAAGCGAACGTGACCGACGTGGCCGTGACGAACAGCGGGGGGCAGGACTATCGGTTCGACGTGACGCTGTATCACGACGACGACGGCGAGGACGGCTACGCGGACTGGTGGCAGGTCGAGACGCTGGCCGGGGACCGACTCGGCCGCCGGGACCTCCTGCACGCTCACTCGACGGCTCCGTTCACCCGTTCGGAGACGATTGCGGTTCCCGGCGATGTCGCATGCGTGGTGGTCCGGGGCCACGACCAGACCCACGGGTACGGCGGGCAGGCGATGACGGTGGCTGTCCCGGACGGCGCGACACGGGCCATCCGGCAGGGGGCCGAGCGGAAGTCGGTCGCCGAGTCGGACTGTCCCTGAGCAGGGTCGCTGTGGCGGCTGGCCGAAATCCGGGACGTTCATACCGCCCCGTGCCGCCGTTGTACCTAATGACAGAGATTATCGACGGCAACGCCGTCGCACAGTCGATTCGGGACGACCTGGTCGCGTCCATCGACCGCCTCGCCGACGCCGGCCACCGTCCGTCGCTAGCGACGGTGCTGATGTCCGAGGACCCGGCCAGTGAGACGTACGTCTCGATGAAACAGGACGACTGCGAAGAGGTCGGTATCGAGGCCATCGACATTGACATCGACCCCGACTCGGACGCCGCCGAACTGTACGACACAATCGAGGACCTCAACGCCGACGACGATGTCAACGGCATTCTGGTCCAGATGCCCGTCCCCGACCACGTCGAGGATAGGGAGGTCCTCCGGGCTATCAACCCGATGAAAGACGTCGACGGCTTCCACCCGGAGAACGTTGGCCGACTTGTCGCCGGCGACGCCCGCTACAAGCCCTGCACGCCCCACGGCGTCCAGAAGCTCATCGAGAGCGCCGGCGTCGACACCGAGGGCAAGGACGCCGTCGTCGTCGGCCGGTCGGACATCGTCGGCAAGCCGATGGCGAACCTGTTCATCCAGAAAGCCCCGGGTGGCAACGCGACGACGACGGTGTGTCACTCCCGGACCGACGACCTCGCCGAGCGGACGCGAAACGCGGACATCCTCGTCGCCGCGGCCGGCGTCCCGGAGATGATAGACGTCGAGATGATTCAGGAGGGCGCGACGGTCATCGACGTGGGCATCAACCGCGTTGACGCCGACACAGAGAAGGGGTACGAACTCGTCGGCGATGTCGAGTACGAGAGCGCGAAGGAGGTCGCTGGCGCAATCACGCCGGTCCCCGGCGGCGTCGGCCCGATGACCCGCGCGATGTTGCTGTACAACACGGTCAAAGCGACGGGCCTGCAACACGACATCGACGTCGACCTCCCCTGAATGCCGGCGCTCGCGGCCTTCCGGAACCGTGACGTGCTCACCCGGCGTGTGACCCGCGAGACCGACGCGGCGGGCGTCGATGCGGTCCGGGCCCGCGCCGAGCGCGGCCGCCACTGGGCAGTGGGTGCGCTCGTCACCGACCCCGACGACCGCGTGCTGTTCGTCTACGAGGACGACACGTGGAAGCTCCCGGGCGGCGGCGTCGAGGCCAGCGAGACCCGCCGAGCGGCCGTGCGCCGCGAGGTGCGCGAGGAGACCGGGGTGGACATCGCCGTCGACGGACTGGCCGCCGTCACCGAGGTCACAGTGACCGACGGCGGGCGCGAGGCGACGTTCTTCTTCGGGACCTACCGCGGCACGCCCGCGTCGACGGCGCTCGCGTCGGACCCGGGGCTCGACGACGAGGGCATCGAGACCGCGGCGTGGAAGAGGTCGGTGCCGTCGGACTGCCTAGACGAGCCGCTGCTCCGGCGACTCAGGGGTTAGACGGTGTCGTCCTCGATTCCAGCGAGCCAGTTCTCGGCCCTGACGAAGGCGCTCTCGTCACCGGTGATGTACGACCCCAGGTCCCGGGCCGCGTGAACGAGACGGTTGGCGTCCGCGGAGTCGACGTCGCCGTCCAGCGCCTCGACCCGCTTTCGGTGGTCGCGAATCCGCCCGGAGAGCTGTCGTGCTGTGGGGTCCGGGTGAGCGTCCAGATACGTCCGTACGTCCCGCTGATAGCTGTCGACAGCGGCCGCCATCGCTAAACCGTACGGCACGCGAAGCGCCGACGGGACGTCTTCGACGGCCGGACGATTGCCGTCGTCAGCCCCGCCGAGCAGTTCGTAGAAGTACCGCTCGGCCGGGTCGCCGCTGCGCAACTCCCGCGTGAGGTGTGCGCCGATGTGCTGGAGTTCGACTGCGGCGACGAACGTCCGGTCAAACTGTCGAAGCTCGCCTGCGTCAATGAACCCCCGCTTGCGCGTGTACTCTCGGCACAGCTCCGCTGCCGCGTCAGCGATCTCCCGTGTCGGGTCCGCGTCGATTCGGCTCCGTACCGGCGTCAGGTCGAGCGTGGTTGGTGTATCCGTGTGCTCGGTGTGCTCGTCGATCCCGACGCTGTGGATGCTACCACAGTCCGGACAGGCGATGCTTCCGGTCTCGTAGTACCGCCACCGCGTGCCACAGTCTTGACACTCGCGTTCCCCGCGGACTTTCATACGACATAGTGAGAGGGCAGCCCTCAAGATTGTTCCGTGCGGGCTGTCTACGCCCACGTATGCGCTCGGAAGACGAGATCCGCGAGCAGTACGAGTTCCTTGTTGAACAGCTAGACGACGAGGAGATGAACCACGAGCGGGTCCGGATGATGTTCACTCACTACAAGCGGGCACTCGGATGGGTGCTTGAGGAGGAACATATCTAGATTAGTTACAACTTACATTCACATTTACTTCGATAACTAACATCTGCTGGACGGGGCCGGTACTTTTAAGTTATTCTGCCCCATTCGACCAAGTGACGCTTCGCTTGGAGGGCCGAAGCGTCAGCGGGGACCAATTCAGGGCGGCAAGCGGTCGCGTTTTTCGCGACCGCTTTCCACTTACTTCGCTGCTAACAGTCTAATACAAGTGACTTCTGTGTCTCTGAAACGTAACTGCTCGGCGATACGACGCGCTCGATAGACAGTTGTGTGTCCGCCGCGTGTGCCGCGCCAGTTCAACCTCGATGCTGACCTCGGTGACGCCGCCCTTGACCACCATGCGTGACTGTCACCCCAAGCTCACCGGTAATAGTGCCGCGAAGTGCTTCCCCTGCGCTGATGTGATCGTATTGTCAGAGGTCGGTCATCGTTCTGGGATGTGACACGGTGACGGTGGGTTGACTACTCCTTCCACTACAATCAGGCGTGTTTCTGCCAACTGTAACCTACAGTGACAAATAATACGGCTGCCATCAGTTTCCGGAGAATGATGATATACTGACTGTATTTACCGTATGGACAAAACGATGACTGAGGGCCTACATACAGAAAATTCGACACCTAGAGGTGCCGAAACTATATCAAATTCTCTGGGCCGATATATTTAACAGTATAGATACTAAATCATTACATAGGAGAATCGATGCACGACTTGACAGGATTCCAGCGTGACCTGCTCTACGTGATCGCTGGCAGGGAAGAGCCCCACGGGTTAGCTATCAAGGAGGAACTCGAAGCGTACTACGAGAAGGAGATCCATCACGGTCGCCTGTATCCGAACCTCGACACGCTTGTCGACAAGGGACTCGTCGAGAAGGGCCAGCGCGACCGCCGGACCAACTTCTATACCCTCACGCGCCGCGGGCGTCGCGAAATCGACGCCCGCCGTGAGTGGGAAGACCAGTACGTCGACCTGTAACGAGGTCACACCGCCGCTGGTAAGGCTGTCGTTCCCGGGTAGCGACGAGACACATCGCTGGCTTGTACCGGTGGTCGACCGCTGACTGCCGAACGAGAAACACATGCCCGGAACCAACAACTGTTAACTTATGTCATACGTATGTGCTCTATGTCGATTCTTTTGCAGCTCTCTCCGGTCCCAATTCAGACGACAGTGTTTCGAATCCTGCTCGCGGGGGCGCTTGGGATGTTTCTGGGGCTCGAACGGGAGTGGTCACAGAAGTCGGCCGGCGTTCGGACGTTCGCGCTGATTAGCCTGCTCGCTGCGGTGTTCACGCTGGTCGAGAGCCAGGCGCTGCTCGTCGTCGGTGGCGTCCTGGTCATCGTGCAGGGGATCTTGCTCGCAGTGCAGGGGCTCCTCGGCAGTGCGGAAGAAGAGGGGCTATCGCTGACCACATCTGTCTCGATGCTCGTCGCATACGGCATTGGGGCACTGGTCGCACAGGGGTTCATTCTCGAAGGCGTTTCGGTCGCCGTCTTCTCGTCGTTGCTACTGGTGCTCAAGCGGGAACTCCACTCCCTTGCGTGGGGGCTCACTCGCGAGGAACTACGCTCAGCGACGGAGTTCGCCATCATCGCCTTCGTCATTTACCCGTTGCTTCCGTCCGAACCGGTCGAACTGCCTGGCGGACTGGTCGACGTGACCGTGGAACTGCGTGTCATCTGGCTGATGGTGGTGTTCGTCGCCGGCATCGGCATCGTCAACTACGCCATCGTCCAGACGTACGGCGGCCGCGGCATCGCCGTCACCGGCTTTTTCGGCGGTCTCGCGTCGTCGACGGCGGTGGTCGGCACGATGCTCGACCACGTTCGACAGCGGCCGGACGCAACCTCGTATGCCGTTGCCGCGATTCTGCTGGCCGACGCAGCGATGGCGCTCCGGAATCTCCTTATTACCGTGTTCTTCACCGTCGAGCGCGGCGTTTTACTCGAGGCAGTTGTTCCGCTTGGGGCCGTCATTGTCGGCAGTGTCGTTGTCGCCGCATACACCGCAGATTGGTCCGAGACGGTCGAAATGGGGCTTGAAAGCCCGTTCTCTCTACGGAATGCGCTCGCTTTTGGCGGGGTATTTCTGCTGGTCGTAGTCGCTGGCGGGTTCGCAGAGACGCAGTTCGGAACAGCAGGTCTCTACGTCACGTCGGCCCTCAGCGGACTGGTTTCCAGTGCCGGGGCGACGACCTCAGCCGTGTTGTTGTACCGCGGCGGCGCTATCGACGGACCGACGGCGATGGTCGCCATCCTGATCGCGACGGCCGCCAGTATCATGATCAAAGCAGCGCTGACCGCCCCGGGACCGAACCGCGCCTTCGCCACCCGTGTCGCATTCTGGAGTTCGGTCGTCCTCGGTGTCGCAACAGTGCTGGCGCTGGGGCTCTTGATTTAAAACTGGTAGCGCCGGTCGTCCTTGTCCTGTTGCTGGGGGAAGTCGTTCCCGGTCATCTGGTCGAAGGTCATCCCTGAGAGGTACTCGTCGTACGTGCAGTCGTAACTCGACCGGAGGTGGAAATCAAGTGTCCCACGGTCGACGGTCGACTGAAACAGCATATGAACCGCGCGCCTGACGAGTTCGTCCGGATCGTCTGGGTCGAGTGCGACTGACAGCATCGCGAGTTCGTTGCGTGTCTCACGGTCGATGGACAGCTCGAACTCGTCGTCGAAGTCGCCGTACGCCGCTTCGATATCATCCTGCAGATCTTCGAGGCTCATACGAAAGGAGACGTCGAGCGCGAGGAAACCCCTTACGACTCGTCTGAGGCCGCTCCGTCAAAACACGTGTCTACGCCAGTATATCATATGATAAATTATATCATGGGTTGAACATAACGATTGGTAGCGGTCGACCACTGAAGGGTTCAGATCAGATAATGACAGGTGGTGGGGACGAGACAGCAGGGTCCGGCCAGCACGACGGGCTGCGAGAGCGGCTTCGCGCAGCACTTCCGGGCGTGTACGCGCGAAACTACGCGGCAAAATTCGCTGTCGCGCTGGCAGTAATCGTCGTCGTACTCGCAGCCGTCGGCTTCGGCAGCTACCTGCAGATACAGAAACGGGTTGTCAGCGACGCAGCGACGGACCTCGAAACGTCGGCCACGCATCGCGCCGACAGCATCGAGCAGTGGCGGACAACCACCGAGACGAATGCCATCGCTATCGCGGCTGCAGGGGTGTACGACACTGGAACGCCCGCAGATATCAGACAGTACCTCACCACAGCAGCCACGGCAGAGTCGTCACGGGTTCGGTCGCTTCACTACGTCTCCACCGTCGACGACTCGGAGGTCGTTGTTGCTAGCACTGACCAGAGCACAGACGGCCGGGCTCCGTGGGCGGTCAACCCCGCGTGGAAGTCCCCAGTACTGGCGACGTTGAACGATACGACCGGTACTGAGACAGTAGTGCAATCGACGGCATACGCGGACGGTAGCGGCCACTCGATAGCGTTTGTGACTCCCGTCTCCGATGGCGACGGGGCACTAATTCTGGTTGCGCGGGTCCCGGTGGGACAGTTCAACGACGGTCGCAGCGGGTTTGAAACGCGACTGCTCACCGGGGACGGAGACCCGCTTATCGACGGTCAGGACGGTTCCGCGCCGCTCAGTCAGGACGGTCTCCGGGCCGCAACAGCGGGCCGAACGACGACTATCGAAACTGAAGACCGTGTCACAGCGTACACGCCCGTCAACGGCACGTCGTGGGTGGTCGCGACGAGCGCCGAGCGCGAGTCGCTGTACGGGACCAGCCGACTTGTCCGCCAGGGATTTCTCGCTGTCATCGGGACGGCAGTCGTCACGCTGGGCGTCGCGGGGTATCTCTTCGGACGGCACACGGTTCGACCAGTGGTACAGCTCCGCGACCGAACGCAGGCGATGAAAGAGGGTGACCTCGGCGTCGATATCTCGACCACTCGGCAGGACGAGATCGGCCGGCTGTACGACGCGTTCGAGAACATGCGGGATACGCTCCGGAGCCAGATCCGACAGGCGCAGGCGGCTCGTGAGGAAGCCGAACGGTCGAGCCGCGAACTCGAACGGCAGAACGAGCGGCTGGACGAGTTCGCGTCGACGCTGAGCCACGACCTCCGCAATCCGCTGACGGTCGCTCGCGGACATGTCGAACTGCTTGCGACGCGGCTGTCGGATCCGGAGACGGATGCAGCCGACCTCCAGTCCCACATCGAGAAACTCGAAGACGCACACGACCGTATCGAGTCGATAATCGACGACGTGCTGACGCTGACGAGAAAGGGAGCAAGCGTCGAGGAGACCGCTCCGGTTCCGCTGGAGGCCGTCGTCACCGATGCGTGGGACAACATCGACAACAAAAGCGCTGGCATCGAAGTCACGGGGAGTCGAACCATCGACGCCGACCGGACGCGACTCTTACGCGCCTTCGAGAATCTGTTTCGCAACGCTATCGACCACGTCGGCCCGGACGTGACTGTCACGGTCGGACTGACGGAACACGGATTCTATGTGGCCGACGACGGGCCGGGAATCCCGACTGACGCGGTCGACAACATCTTCGAGTACGGCCACACGACGAGCGAGGACGGGACCGGGCTTGGCCTTTCTATCGTCAAGACAATCGCGGAGGCCCACGGCTGGCGGCTGTACATCGATACGACCTACCCCGACGGCGCGATGTTCGTGTTCGCGGACGTGTTCAGCGAGGACGAGCCGGACTGGTACGGAACCGAGTTCGAGTGGGGCCGACCCGAAGCCGACGACTGATATCACCGGCTATTGCAGGATTCCATTCTCTGTCGAGGGGATTCTCTCCAGACGCACGGTCAGACGAGCGGTACCGACCGCCACGCACAAATCAGGACAGAGCCAAGCGGGGGTATGACCGACCAGTCGACAGCGACGGACCGCCCGGGAGACGTGCCCACGGACCCGTCGGCTGTCCGGGACGCGCTCGTGGAGTGGTACGAGGCGGATCACCGCTCGTACCCGTGGCGGGAGACGACAGACCCCTACGAGATTCTCGTTTCTGAGGTGATGAGTCAGCAAACCCAGCTGGACAGGGTCGTCGACGCATGGGAAGACTTTCTTGACCGCTGGCCGACTGCGGCGGCGCTGGCAGCGGCCGACCGTTCTGCCGTGGTGGGTTTCTGGACCAGTCACTCGCTGGGGTACAACAACCGGGCGAAGTACCTCCACGAGGCCGCGGGGCAAATCGTCGAGGACTACGACGGCGAGTGGCCCCGGGACCCGGACGGCCTCAGCGACCTGATGGGGGTCGGCCCCTACACCGCCAACGCCGTCGCCTCCTTCGCGTTCAACAACGGGAACGCAGTCGTGGATACGAACGTCAAGCGCGTCCTGTACCGCGCCTTCGACGTGCCGGACGACGACTCGGCATTCGAGGCGACCGCGAGCGCGCTCATGCCGGAGGGACAGTCACGGGTCTGGAACAACGCCATCATGGAACTGGGCGGGGTCGCCTGCGAGAAGACGCCCGACTGCGACGGCGCGGAGTGCCCCTGGCGCGAGTGGTGCGGGGCGTACGAGACGGGCGATTTCACCGCGCCGGACGTGCCCACACAGCCCGAGTTCGAGGGGAGCCGCCGACAGATGCGGGGCCGGGTCATCTCGGCGCTGAAGGAGTACGACGAACTGCGGCTGGACGACCTCGGCCCCCGCGTGCGCGTCGACTACGCTCCCGACGGGGAGTACGGCCGCGAGTGGCTCCGCGGGCTGCTGTCGGACCTCGAAGACGACGGGCTGGTCGAGTGCGAGGGGGCCGGCGATGGAGTCGTCGCTCGCCTCAAACGCTGACCGCGAGTGGCATACATCTTGAACCCCTGTGGCTAATACGTTCCCAATGGTTGGCTTGCTCGGCTCGGTCGCCCTCATCGTCATCGCAACCGTGGTCATCTGGAAAGGCAGCGGGTACTTCGAGCAGGCCGCCGAACGACTGAGCAAGTACTACGGGCTGCCGGTAGCGGTCCACGGTGCTATCGTCGTCGCCGTCGGATCGAGCTTTCCGGAGATCAGTTCGGTCGTCATCAGCACTGTCATCCACGACGAGTTCTCGCTGGGCGTCGGGGCCATCGTCGGAAGCGCAATCTTCAATCTGCTCGTGATTCCAGCCCTCGCGGCGCTGTCGAGCGAGGAACTTCGGTCGACGCGCGACATCGTCCACAAGGACGCCCAGTTCTACGTTATCAGCGTCCTCATCCTCTTTATCGTGTTCGCGCTCGGGGCGACCTACGTCCCGGGCGGGACGAACCAGGCGGCCGTCCTGACCCCCGCACTCGCCGTCGTCCCGCTGGTGACCTACGGCATCTACGTCTTCCTGCACCAGCAGGACGCGAGCGACCACGTCGCAGACGAGACCCACAGCGTCCGTCCGGGCCGGGAGTGGGGCATGCTCGGGGTCGGCCTCGTCGTCATCACCGTCGGCGTCGAGGGGATGGTCCAGGGAGCGCTCTCGCTGGGTGTTATCTTCGACACGCCGCCGTTCCTCTGGGGATTGACTGTCATCGCCGCCGGCACGAGCCTTCCCGACGCCTTCGTCAGCGTCCGGGCGGCGAAAAACGACGACAGTGTCACGAGCCTGACGAACGTTCTGGGGAGCAACACGTTCAATCTCTTAGTGGCGATTCCAGTCGGCGTCCTGCTGGCCGGGCGGGCGACAATCGACTTCCTCGTGGCCATTCCGACGATGGGATTTCTGGGCTTTGCGACGCTCGTGTTCATCGTCTTCACGCGGACGGACCTCGAACTCACCGACCGCGAAGCGTACACGCTGCTCGGCCTGTACGTGGTGTTCGTCTGCTGGATGACCCTGGAATCCGTCGGCCTCATCGAGACAGTCCGCGGTATCTGAGCGGCGCTGGGTCGCTTTTGTCCGCCGTCGAGGCCCGCGATCCCCACAGCCGCGCGGGCTACTCGTCGGCGGGCGGTAGCTCGCGAGCGTAGACCGCTTCATCGTACGGGTCGCCGCCGATAGTGAGCGTGCGCGTCTCGACCCGCTCGAAGCCGAGGTTCTCGAAGAATTCCCGACTCCGGTCGTTCGAGGCCAGGTCGAGCGCCCGGAACTGCTCGACGCCGTGGTCCCGGAACGTCGATTCGAGCCGGTCGTACAGCGCCGTCCCGACCCCCTCGCCGTGGTGGTCAGGGTGGACGTACAGCCGCAGCATGGTCCCCATGGTGTGCATGGTGATGCCCTGTGTGAACCCGACGATGTCCCCGTCCTGCTCGGCGACCAGCAGCACCGCCTCGATATCGTCGAGGTCGTTGGCGGGGACGCCACCGGCCCACCCGTGCAGCGCGCTCCCCAGCGGGTCGGCGTACCAGTCGGCTATCGTCTCGTCGATGACTTCGGACTCCAGGGAGTCGTAGGCGTCGTGCCATGCCGCCCGTGCGACTCTGCGGATACCGTCGGCGTCAGCGTCGAAGGCTCGGCGGATGGTCGTCATGCGTCTCCCGACGACGGAAAGACGGGCTGCTCCGAGCCGGTTCTACACCGGATGGACTGGCGTGACAGGCAGCGCAGTACCCGAGGCTCGGCCAGATGCTGAGGCGTGTCGCGTACCATATGCTGTGTCTATCGGTTCGTTTGGGCTATCATGGCTAATATCCTCCCCCAGCGTGTGTGAACTGTTTGCATAATCTATCATGGTTTATCATTAGGTTTATGTAGTTGACACCCATTGATGCTCTTGTATGAGGACAGTCATCCTCGGTGTCATCGGCTCCGACGCGCACGTCGTTGGGATTACCATTCTGGAACGAGCGTTCGAAGCGGCAGGGTTCAACGTAGTCAACCTCGGTGTCCAGTCGTCCCAGTCGGAGTTCATCGACGCCGCGGATGAACACGACGCCGAGGCGATACTCGTGTCGTCGCTGTACGGCCACGCCGAGCAGGACTGTCAGGGGTTCCAGCAGCAGATCAATGAGGCAGGACTTGACGTGACGACGTACATCGGCGGCAACCTCGCTGTCGGACAGGATTCCTTCGAGGAGACGCGCGAGACGTTCAAAGCGCTCGGTTTCGACCGGGTCTTCGATTCGGAGACCGACCCGGAGGAGGCCATTGAGGCGCTGAAGGCCGACCTCGGCCACCGCTCCCGCGAAGAGGCCTCGTCGGAGAAAATTCAGCTCGGCTCCTGACCCACAGACTGCTGCTTCAGACGCTTGCGCCGGCGACCCCTGTGCAATCACTCTCGGCTACTGCTACTGTCGACCACGCACAGCCCGGGACGCTGTACGACCGGTACGGATGGGCCACATAGCACCGTATCTCAGCCGTCTCTACGTGTACCACGACAACTGACGTCGGCCAACGGACCGTAGCCGTGACACTCCGGCAACGGAACCGAGACCAGCGACACACTCTGTCACCCCCATTGATATACCGGGTCCACTCCATAGCCCTGTCATGGCCGAACCACACGTCGTCGGCGTCGTCGGTAGTCTCAGAGACCAGAGCTACACCAGAGTTGTTATCAAGCGCGCGCTCGCCACTGCCGAAGAGGTGGGAGCGACGACGGAACTGCTGGACCTCCGGGAGTTCGACCTGCCGGTGTTCGATGCCGACCACCGCGAGGTAGGCGACGCCGTCGAATTCACTGACCGGGTCCACGCGGCTGATTCGATTTTGCTGGGGACGCCGGTGTATCACGGGTCATACTCCGGTGCGTTGAAGAACGCACTCGACTACTGCGGCTTCGACGAGTTCGAACACAAGACTGTGGGGCTGCTTGCGGTCGCTGGCGGGGGCTTTCCGATCACCGCGCTCGAACACCTCCGCTCGGTCTGCCGGGCACTGAATTGCTGGGTCATCCCGCATCAGGCCGCGGTTCCGAACGCAGGTGATTACGTCGCTGACGGCCGGATAACTGACGCAGACATCGAAGACCGGGTGACGACGCTCGGTGAGGAAGCAGTCCAGTACGCGAACATTGAGCCGGACCCGGCGTGTTTCGAGAGCGCGGAGAACGTCGGCGCAGACGATTAGCGGCGAGGACCGTGTGCGCGTCCGAGCCGTGAGCGTGTGATCCGGGGGTGCAGACGATTAGCCGCACATACCGTCGTGCGTGTCCGGCCAACGGCAGGCTGCTGACCGAGAGAAGGAAACGGTCAAACCGCCTCGCGCCCAAGTTTGCGGCGTGACTCAGTGGGTCGAGAATCCGACCGGCGGCCGGGACCGGGGGCCGACCGCGCTACTGCGCGCGTGGGTCGAGATACTCAGTCGTCCGCGGCGGTTCTTTCGCGCCGGCGTCGCACCGGGCGACCAGGCACCGGGACTGGTGTTCGCCGCGACGGTGGTCCTCTTCGAGGAGGTGAGCCGGTACGCCGTCGTCAAACTGGCCCAGCGGGGCCTCCTGTCTACGGGGCCGTTTGAGTACCCCGCTATCGGCGGCTTCTCGCCCGGCGTCGCGGTGCTGGCGCTGTTTGCTATCCTTGTGTTCGTCACGCCGGCGACGGTGCATCTGACGGCAGCGTTGCAGACCCTGCTGTTGCTCCCCGTCGCGTCGGACCGCGGTGGCGTGAGCGAAACTGTACAGGTGATGTGCTACGCGATGGCCCCCTGCCTGCTGGCTGGGCTGCCCAGCGCCGAGGTCCGGGTTCTCGTCACCGCCTGGGGTGCGGGGTTATATCTGCTGGGCACTGCTGTAGTCCACAACGTCAGGCTCCCGGTGGCGGCGATCGTCGGGGCCATCCCCGCCGCCATTATTTTCGGCTACGGCTTCCGCGGCTTCCACGCCCTCTCAGTGCTGGTCGCCGACTACGGGTTTTAGGGGCTGCCCGCGTGCATCTCTCCACGATGCTCAGTATCGACATCGACCAGTTTATGCTGGAACTCAAAGATGGCGCGTTCAAGAGCGTTGGCCCGTCGAACAAAGAAGCGACGATCAAGATGTACGACGTGGAAGGCGTCGACGTTCGAGAGTACGGCGACAAGCGCGTCAAAATTGCCTTCGAAGACGAACAGGGGAGCGAAATCGAAGTCGCTCTGTTCCCGGAGCAGGCGAAAGCCGTCGCTACAGGGCTTGAGATGCTCGAAGAAGAGAGCGAGATGTTCGAATAGCGGCCCCGTTCCGTTCGTCCGGAATTCGACAACCGTTTTAGGCCCGACATGCTTGCACCGTGTAATGGGTTCGTGTATCATCTGCGGCAAATCTGTCGAAGGACGCATCTGTGACCTCCACGAGGAGGACGCCCTGTTCGAGTTCCGTGGCTCGCGTGCCGACCAGCTATCGGTCGACCGCTACTACCGCGGCAGTGTCGACGGCTTCGCCGAGTTCGGCGTGTTCGTCGACATCGGCGACAGCGTAACGGGGCTGCTCCACCGGAGCGAACTGGACCAGCGGCTCGATTCCCTCGACTGGGAGTCGGGCGACACCGTCTACGTCCAGGTCAAGAACGTACGTGACAACGGCAACGTCGACCTCGGCTGGTCGATCCGCCAGTCCGAACGCGAGTTCCGCGGCGTCCTCGTCGACGACCCGGAGATCGGACACTCTGTCCTGCTTGAGAACGAGGACGACGAAGACGAAGCACAGTCCGACGACGGCTCCGACGAGGTCGAGTCCGAATCGACAGCCGACGAGTCACCAAGCCAGAGCGACGACGAATCGAGTTCGGACGACGACGCCGGCACGAGCCAGTCTGAATCCGAGAGTACCGCAAGCGCCGGTGCTGTCAGCCGGGCCAACGACGCCGACCGCGTCGAGGGCACTGCGGCTGTCGGTGGCAACGACGGCGGGTCGAACACCGCTGCCGTCACCGAGTCCGGCGACGAAGCCGTCGCGGAGAGTGAGGAGCAGACGGACGAGGCGACTACCGCCGAACCGGTCGCCGCGGCTATCGGCGACCTCGACGACCACGTCGGCGCGGACGTTCGACTGGAAGGTGAAGTCGTCGGTATCCGGCAGACCTCCGGGCCAACGGTATTCGAACTACAGGACGAGACCGGTACCGTCGACTGTGCGGCTTTCGTCGAGGCCGGCGTCCGTGCCTACCCCGAGGTCGAGGAAGACGACTACATCCGACTGTCAGGCGAAGTCCGCGAACGTCGCGGTGAACTGCAGGTCGAGACCGAGGAGCTCGATGTCCTCGAAGCCGAGGAGCGCGAGGAAGTCGAACAGCGACTTGCCGACGCACTTGACGACGAAGCCCGACCTGACACGGTCGAGCCGCTCGCCGACGATACGGCGGTCGCGAACCTCTCAGAGGAACTAGTCGAAGCGGCGACCCAGATCCGGAAAGCCGTGCTGACCGACCGACCGGTCATCGTCCGCCACGCCAACACTGCGGACGGCTATCTCGCCGGCAGCGCGCTCGAACGCGCGGCACTCCCGCTGGTCACCGAGCAGCACCGCCGCGCCGACGCGAAGTATCACTACTTCGACCGGCGACCTATCGAGGGCGGCGTCTACGACATGGACGACGCGACGAAAGACACGACGACGATGCTGGACAACCGGGAGCGCCACGAGGAGAAGCTCCCGCTGTTCGTCTTCGTCGCCGCCGGTGGCACGCGTGAGAGTCTCGACGGCTTCGACCTGCTGAACGTCTACGGCGCGCCGAGCGTCGTCATCGACGACATCGACGTCGACGGCGCGGTCGTCGACACGGTCGATGCTGTCGTTTCGCCGTCCGCTGACACCGTTTCCGAGACCACGTCGACAGCGCTCGCAGCCAACGTCGCTGCACACGTCAACGAGAACGTTCGCGACGACCTGCAACACCTTCCGGCTGTGAGCTTCTGGGAGGATATCCCCGAGCCGTACGTCGACGCCGCCAGCGAGGCGGGGTACGACGAGACCGCGGTGTCGGAGCTCCGCGAAGCCGTCGCGCTGGAGGCCCACTACCAGTCCTACGAGGACAAGCGCGAACTCATCACCGACCTCGTGTTCGGTGACGACGAGGAGGATGTGGGCGGCTTGGCCGGCCACATTGCCGAGCAGTTCCGCGAGAAGGTCGACGAAGAGGTGTCCACCGCCCGTGCCAACCTCGATCACCGGACCGTCGGCGATGTCGACATCGCCGTCCTCGATACGGACGCGTTCACCCACCAGTACGAGTTCCCGCCGGAGTCGCTCCTGCTCGATGAACTCCACCGGGATGTCCGAGACGAGAGCGACGCCGTGCTCGGCATCTCGACGGACACGATGTATATCCGTGCCAACGGCGAGCTGGACCTGCACGAGCTAGTCAACGAGGTCCGCGAGCGAGTTCCCGAAGGCGGCGTCGCGACGCGGAGCGTCCGCGAGGGGACCATTCGCTATCTGGCCGGCGAACGCCCGGCCGTCCTCGACGCCACGCTGGACGTACTGGCCGACGAACTGTAGCGCAAGAGGCTTTTTCTCTCTGCTGGCAGTCTGACTGGGCATGAGCGACGGCCCCGTCAACGAAGCTGACCTCGACTGGACCGACCACGACCACGGCGACCGGACGTTCAAGCGCAAGCAGATCGGTGACGCCGCCGGCGGTGAGCAACTCGGTGCGAGCCTCTACGCCGTGCCGCCGGGCAAGCGGCTCTGGGTGCGCCACTACCACGAGGGCAACGAGGAAGCGATATTCGTCCGTGGCGGAACGGGCACACTCCGGCTCGGTCCTGAGGCCGAAGAACACACGCTAGAACGGGGCGATTACGTTGCGCTCCCGGCTGGCGAGGAGAGTACACACGAAATCGAAGCCGGCGAGTCTGAACTCCGACTGCTGATGGTTTCGACAATGGAGGAGCCGGACATTACCGTCTACCCCGACCGGGAGATGGTCGGGCTGTACGCAGGGTCGCCCCCTGGCGGCGAGAAAGCAGACCGGACGCTGTCGACGTATCTCGATATAAACGCCAAAAAGGAGTACTGGGACGAGTGAATCTTAGCGGCTGCCGACTTCGAACTCGGACAGCATCGTCTGGAGCCGCTCGGACTGCTCGGCCAGCGATTCGATGCTGGCGCTGACCTGCGACATGGACGCGGCCTGTTCCTGTGCGGTCGCGGAGGCGGTTTCGGTCTCCGCGGCGGTCGCCTCGCTGATGTCTACGGCTTCCTCGACCATCGACACCGCTTCCTCAGTCGTGGCGGCCTGGTCGTCCGTCGTGTCGCTGATTTCCTGAATCCCGTTGTCGGTCGCCTCTGCGTTCTCGGCGACTTGCGTGAACGTATCGACGACCTCCTTGACGGCTTCCGTACTCTCCTGCATATCCTCCTTGGCACCCCGTGCCTCCGTGACCGTGGTTTCGGTCTGCGCCTGGGTCTCGGCAATGAGCTGTTCGATTTCGGTCGCCGAGGCTTGCGTCTCCTCGGCGAGCTGTTTGACCTCGTCCGCGACGACGGCGAACCCGTCGCCGCCCGACCCGTTCCCGGCCCGTGCAGCCTCGATGTTGGCGTTCAGGGCCAGCATGTTCGTCTGCTCGGCAATGTCGCCGATGAGATCGACGATCTCGCCGATTTCGGCCATCTTCTCGTCCAGCCGCTCCACGTTTTCGACGGTCGAATCGATGGCGGTCTGGACCTCCCGGGACCCCGCAATCGCCTCCTGTGCCGTCTCCTCGCCGGTGTCCGCTATTTCGGCCGTCTCGCGGGACCGCTCCGCGACGGTCTCGGCGGACGCGGCGACCTCTTCGACGGTCGCCGACAGGTCAGTCATCTCGCTGGAAACGGTTTCGAGCATCTCACGCTGGTCGACCGCCCCGCTGGCGATGCCCTGAATCGACTCGCTCATGTCCTCGCTGGCCTCCGTTGCCTCGTTGGCACCGGCCGTGGCCTGATCGCTCGTGGACGCAACCTCCTCTGAGAACGCCTGTATCTCTTCCATCGCAGACTCCGTCTCCGTCATCATCTGATTGAACGACTCAGCGATCTGTGCCATCGCTTCGTTGTCGGCCACGTCGGGGTCGACGCGAACCGTCAGGTCACCGTCGGCAGCGGCCGCCATCGCCTCGCTGAATCTGCTGGCTGTCTCCTGGAGTTCCGTGTTTTGCCGCTCGGCAGCCTGCATTTTCTCCTCCGCCTTCTCGCGGGCCTTCTTGGCTTCGGCGCGTTGCCGCTCTATCTCTTCTTGTTTGGCCTGGAGATCGTCAATCTCCGAGGCGCGCTGTTCGGCCTGTTCGAAACGCGCTCGCGATTTCTCGCGTGACCGCTCAGTCGACACCCAGTTGTTCACAAGGGCGACACACAGCATCAGGACGAACCCTCCGTGGATAAGCCCCCACACCCAGGGGTTGTTAATCGCTGCCGTGTGGTTGTAAACGCGACTCGGGTCGATCGTTCCGAAGTAGCCGTGGGTGAGAACCACGTACGCCAGTCCCCATAAGAACGGGACCCAGTCCTCGTACACGGCGACCATCGCCATCCCGACGAAGAAGTGAAAGTGGGCTTCAATATAGCCGCCGGAGAACTGGACGAGAGCGAGCGACGAAACGAACACACCCGTGACCGAGAGAATCGTCCTGACACGCCGCCTGAATCGTTTGATGAGGCTCCCCGCCGACAGGGCGAACACAACCCCACAAAGCAGGAGGACCCGAGGCAGCGCGGTAGCGGGGATCTGCGCTTCAGCTATCGGAGTCGACCCGCTGTAGACTCCGAGCCCGAACAGAAACGGTATGTGCAGCAACGTCACAAGCACCACGCTCCGGTGTCGGTTACGCCACTGTTTGTCCGGGATTGTCGACCCGTCTGGGATATAGGATACGAAGCTTTCTAGCCGCTCGACTGGGCCTGGATTGCCGTCTGTTGGCTGCCCAATATCTCCCGTTGGCTGTGCCATATGTACACATGGTACGACTATCACAAATTAACCCTTTCGCGCAGATTATCAGTCCCTGAACTGGCGAATAACCACGGAACAGACATATTGAAGAGCTTATCGCCGCCCCTGAAATCGGCACCGTCTGCTGTTTACGTTTACAGACGGGCGTAGTGTTCAGGCCACTCGCTACCCACGGATTCCCGATAGCGGTTTCAGCCCGGCAAGACCGTGTCCGTGCACTCACTCGACCCGCTCAAACACAGAAGGCTCGTCCAGTAGTATCAACTGAGATAACAGAGCCGGCTCTCTGAGGTCAGGAGCTGACGTTTTAGCGGCTGTCTCAAATGCTCACTCGCTGCTGGCTACCTCGGAGCCCGCTACGTATCGGTCGCCGAGACAGACCTGACTGCCTTCTTCGCACCGTAGTATGCCCACTCCGCACTGTAACAGAACACGCACCCGCGGAAGGTCGGTCGGTCGAGGCCCTCGGTGTCGTCAGCGTCACTGCTCATGTGCTACCTTGGTATGACAGCACAATGAACCCCACGGCTATCCCCTGTCGCTGACGATACCCGAGCGACACGCTTATTCGGCCGAGGAGCCGATTTCGCACAACGCCGATGAGCACGGAGACGCCGGACCCAGACGAGACAGAGACCTTCCAGCAGGTGTGTGCGGAGCTGGTCGACCGGATTCTCGCAGGCGAGGTCGAACGCGACGACGTCGAATCAGCCAAGATTGATGTCTGCCGGGAGTACTCCGCGCCGAAAGTGCCAAAAAACTCCGAACTACTCGATTACGCGCCACAGGAGCACCGCGAGGTGCTGGAGGAGGTGCTCCAGCGCAAGCCGGTTCGGACCGCCTCAGGCGTCTCCCCTATCGCGATCATGACGTCGCCCGAGCGGTGTCCTCACGGGAAGTGCCTGTACTGTCCCGGCGGCCCCGACTCGGAGTTCTCCTCCGCGCAGTCATACACTGGGCATGAACCCGCGGCCGCACGCGGGGAACAGAACGATTACGACCCGTACGGTCAGGTCACCCTCCGGCTCAACCAACTGCGGGAGATCGGCCACCCCGTCGACAAGGCCGAACTCATCGTGATGGGCGGGACGATGACGGCCCGGAGCCACGACTATCAGGAGTGGTTCGTCAAGCGGGCCTTGGAGGCGATGAACGACTTCGACGTCGACGCGGAGCCGACGCCCGCAGAGGACGTGAGCTTCGCCGAGGACGACTACGAGTTCCGCTATCTGGAGGACGTCATCGCCGAGAACGAGACCGCCGACGTCCGAAACGTCGCCACGACCTTCGAGACAAAGCCCGACTGGTGTGACCCCGAACAGATCGACCGGATGCTGGACCTCGGGGGCACGAAAGTCGAGGTGGGCGTCCAGACGACCTTCGAGCGCATCAACCGCGAGATGCACCGCGGCCACGGCGTTCAGGCCTCCATCGACGCGAACCGCCGGCTACGCGATTCGGGGTTCAAAGTCGGTTTCCACATGATGCCGGGCCAGCCCGGGATGTCCAAGGAGATGTGTCTGGAAGACTTCCGGCGCATCTTCGAGCAGACCGACTGGCGGCCGGACTACCTCAAGATATACCCGACGCTGATCGTCGAGGGAACCGTCACCTACGACTGGTGGCGCAAGGACGAGTTCGACCCGCTTTCCAACGACGAGGCCGCTGAGCTGGTCGCCGAAATCAAAGACATGATCCCCCGCTACACTCGCCTCCAGCGCGTCCAGCGGGACATCCCGGCGGACTTCATCGAGGGCGGCGTCTGGAAGTCGAACCTCCGACAGCTCGCCTGGCAGCGGATGGAAGAACACGACTGGACGTGTGACTGCATCCGCTGTCGCGAGGCCGGACACAGCGACGAGGCCGCCGAGAACATCGAACTCGGCGTGATGACCTACGAGGCCTGTGGCGGCACGGAACACTTCATCTCTTTCGAGGACTTCGACAACGACGTACTCGTCGGCTTCTGCCGGCTTCGGTTCCCGAACGACCCGGTCCGCCGGGAGCTACAGGACGCCGCAATCGTGCGTGAACTCCACGTTTACGGCAACGCTGTCGGCGTCGGGCAGGAAGGGGACGATGACGACCACCAGCACAAGGGGTACGGCAAGAAACTGCTGGAAAAAGCCGAGGCACTGGCCCGAGACGCCGGCTTCCCGAAGCTGGCCGTCATTTCCGGTATCGGCGTCCGGCAGTACTACCGGGAGAAACTCGGGTACAAGCAGGACGGGCCGTACGTGAGCAAGCGTCTCTGATGGCTTTCTGATCCGCTGCCCGGGCATGTGACCGAGCGTCCTGTCGACAGAGTGTGGCTGTGGAACCATGCTGTTGTGTGTTTGGCCAGCAGGAGTTGCTGCATCGCGCGGCAGGAGCCGGGCGATGAGCGAAAGAACGGCCGGCGTTTGAGGGACTATATGTATACCGACGCGCCAGCCCTGTGGGCCGGGCGCGGCGAACGGGCCATTACCCATAATGCCGGGTCTCGGCCCTTATTAGACCAGAACCGGCGGTAGCGGACAGTATACGCGATAATAGTACCTTACTCCGCGATTCGTTCCCGCTAACTAATTACCATACTGTCATCGCCCCTCCCATGGGTAAGAGTACGGGCCTGTGGCTAGCAGCGATGACGCTACTGGCTGTGGTTGCGGTGTCGACGGCCCCGATGTTTGGACCGGGTGTCGCAACGGCAGCCAATCACGAGACAGCGACTATCGAAGTGACCGACGCGTCAGCGACAAAAACCAACAGTTCTGGGACGTACGACACGCCGTTCTCAGTCGTTTCTGGCGTAGGGTTTCAAGTGGCGTTCACGGCTGAAAACTCCGGGGGCGTCAACGGCACGAAACAGGTAACGGTCACGGCAGACGACGAGGAACTTAAGCAAGTCGACGTTGCCGTCGACGGCGGCCGGCAGACGACGGAGAGCGTCCCAATCACGCTTGATGACACGGGCGAATACGACCTCGCCGTCGACGGTGTCTCAGCCGGGACGGTGACCGTCGTCGAACCGCCGAGTATCACGGTCATTGAGACGGCCGTCAACCGAACTACGGTCACGCGAGGTGAACACATCGAAGTAACGCACACGCTGGAAAACACCGGCGGGAAAACCGGCGCGCTGACCATCACACCGACGCTGAAGAACACGGACACCGGAGAGTCTCAGATGGTCAACGAACTCGATGTCGAGGTCGGTGGCGGCGACACGGAAACGGCTTCGTGGACGCTGGACACCGGGACCTTCGACGATCTGTCTGCCGGGGAATACGAACTGCAAGCTGGTGGGGATTCGAACCCGACAATCACCATTGAGGAGTCCACTCGGTTCACCGTCGAGTACTCGCAGCTAAGCGACGAATCGACAGTAACGGATGAGCCAGTCGAACTCACCGCTCGGATGGCAAACCCCAGAGACGGAGACGGCTCGGCGACAGAGACGGTCGTGCTGCAGGCTGACGGCATCGAAATCGCCACCCGGACCGTTGAAATCGAGAACGGCGAGACGGAGACGCTGACGTTCTCGCCGACCTTCGACACCGAAGGGACGTATGCCCTGAGAGTAAACGGCGAGTCGGTCGGGTCTGTCGAAGTTGCGGACGAGGCCTCGATTCAGGTTCGGGACGCCGGGCTCATCGACACCCAGGTCAATACTGACACGGACACGGGCGGCATCGGGACCCGTGAGCCGGAGCTGTGGGTTACGGTGGAGAACACTGGTGGACAGGCCGGAACGATAACGCTGCCAATCGACGTCGGCGGCACGCAGGTCGGACAGGAGTCGACGACGGTTCCGGCCGGAGAGACAGTCAACGAGACACTACTCTATCGACTCGACGGTGCTGTTGACGAGGGTGACCACGAAGTCACGGTCGGAGATGTCACCGCCGGCACCCTGACCGTCGGCCAGCCCGATATGCAGGTCACTGATGCGAGCTGGAACCGAACGACGGTCACCCGGGGCAACGCGGCAGAGCTGACAGTAACGGCCAGGAACGACGGGGCCGTGACCGCAGAGCAGGAGTTCTGGATCGAAACGGAGACCGAAGTCGTCGACACCGTCTCGTTCGACCTTGCCCCGGGCGACTCCGGGACGGAAACGTACGTGCGAACGTTCGATGAGCCCGGGACGTACCAGTTCACGGTCGGGAGCGAGACGCAGACGGTCACAGTGGAGCAGCCAGCGACGTTCGAGGTATCTGATAGGGCGCTGAACACGACGAGTGTGAGCGAGGGCGAGAGCGTCGCGGTGACTGCAACGGTCACAAACACCGGCGACCAGGCCGGTAGCTATGAGGTCCCGCTTACCGTCGCTGACGAACGGAAAAATGCCGCGGAACTGCAACTAGAACCTGGAGAATCGACGACCGTCTCGTTCACGGAGCCGTTCACTGCCGTCGGCGCATACCCTATCGACCTTGACGACGGGCGGGTCGGGACGGTCCGCGTGTCTGAGGCGGCAACGTTCGAAACCACCGCTGTCGACTTGAACCGAACGGATGTCATCACCGGAGAGTCGATAGCGGTCACCGCGACCGTCCGGAACGAGGGCGACCAGCCCGGGACGGCCGATGTGCGGTTGCAGGAAGATGGTACCACGATAGATACGCAATCGGTGACACTCGACGGCGGCGAGGAAACGACCGTCACGTTCGTCCAGTCGTTCAGCGATGCGGGGACGCGAGCCATCGCCGTCGACAACCAGTTCGGGGCCCGTGTGACCGTCACTGAGCCGGCGACGTTCGAAATCAGCAACGCGGCGGTCAGTAGCGAATCCGTGACCCAGGGTGGCGCTGTCGAACTCAGCGCGACTGTAACGAACACCGGTGGGCGGACGGGGAACGTCACGGGCACCTTTTCAGTCGCAAATTCCGTCGTTGAGAGCCGGGAAGTGACCGTAGCCGGCGGCGAGGCGACGGAAATCACGTACGAACACGTCTTCAACAACAGCGGGAACTACGTGGTTGCTATCAATGGCGAGCGGGCGGGCACGGTCACGGTCAAGGAGCCGGCGGCGTTCGACACGGCCGCCGTCGAACTGAACCGAACGACCGCCCGGACAGGCGAACCCGTGGCGGTGACTGCCACAGTCGTCAACAACGGTGACGAGACGGGAACCTCCCCGGTTCGCCTCCAGACCAACGCTGATATCGCGGACACGACGAACGCCACGCTCTCGGGCGGACAACAGACCGAGGTTACCTTCGTCTACGTCTTCGAGAGTGGCGGCGAGTACAACGTGGCGGTCAACGGTGACTCTGGCGGAACTATCTCAGTGACACAACCCGCGACGTTCGAGGTCCGCGACGCAAAACTGAGCAATCAGTCCGTCGACACCGGTGAGTCAGTGGACGTGACAGCGACTGTCGCAAATGTCGGCACGGAGAGTGGGAATTACACCGCGGCGCTCGCAGCGAGCAATCAGACACTCAAGTCCAAAACCATCGGTCCGATCGCCGGCGGAGAAACTGCAACTGTGTCATTCAGCATCTCCTTCGACAATGAGGGCAACCGGTCGCTCTCTATTGGCAACACCCCTACCGAAACGCTCGCCGTCGAAGCTGAAGCCAGTAGTGACGGTGGCGGCGGAGGCGGTGGTGGCGGAGGCGGCGGTGGTGGTGGCGGTGGTGGCGGGTTCGATTTCGATGATGACTCGGACGAGACCGACACTGGCGGCGGCGCAGAGGCACCCGCTATCTCCCAGTCCAAGATCGATAACGGGGTCACCGTCCGGGTGTCCGCCGACGCTGCGAACTCGACGGTCTCCCAGTCGCTGAACCGCTCCGGGCCGTCCGAGACCGCGCCGGTGATCACTCTCTCGGCGCTCTCGCTCAACGTGACTAATGACAGTGCTGGGTTCAACACGACACTGCTTGGTCCGCACGCCACGCCGAACGACATGGCCGCGGTTCAGGAAGACGGTGTGCGCGGGTACGTGACTGTCACCTCCGGCGCGAATGCGTCTGCCGTCAGCCGGGCGACGTACACGCTGCAGCTCAACGAATCGGCGCTTCCGGACAACGGGTCGATGGACGCGGTCCGGGTGTATCAGTACCACAACGAGTCCTGGAGTCAGCTACCGAGTACGGTAAACGGAACGAACAGGTCTATTCGGGCGACATCGCCAAACCTGGCAACCCTTGCTATCGTTTCCCCGGTCGCTAATGGGTCCACCCTGACGACAGTGGCGCCCTCGACGAATGCATCGGCGCCGACGCCCGCCGAACTCACCGTTGCTGATGCGTCCCTGATGGCTGATTGGGTCCGGGCTGGCTTCAACACGTCAGTGCGAGCGACAGTCGAGAATCCGAGCGACGAAACCGTCGAGCAGGCACTGACAGTCACCGTCGGCGGCGATTCGGTCGCTTCTCGGACCGTTCGACTCAACGCCGGCGAACAAACTACTGTGACGATAGAGTTCGAGGCTGTCGACGGCCCAGTCGCAGTCAACGGCGTCAGTGCCGGTGACCTCCGCGTCGGCTCGGATGCTGCCCAGAGCACGGGCGGCTCCGGGGCTGACGAGACTGGTGAAAGCGGTGGTGGCGCAGAGCCAGCCGCCGAAACGGTCGCAGCGTCCGGCCCGGGATTTACTGTTCAGCTAGTCGCAATCGTGTTGGCGCTGATCACCGGTTTCGCCCGCCTCCGTCGACGAGTGTGAGGCCCCAGCCGACAGAGACGTTCTATCGCTCCTGTTTCAGTGTCGGACGGACGACCTTACCGGCGGTTTGGCTGCTGCGTAACTAATCCTTTACTCACGTACACCACTGTATGAGCGGGGCCAGAACACTCTGTACTGCCGTCGCCGTCGTTTTTGCCATCGCTGTGTTCGCATCTGTCTTCGCCGTCGGCGGCGTGGTCGCTTCTGACGCCAGTCCACAGAGCGGGACTGATGGTACAGCAAGCACACCCGGGACCGCCGTTTCGTCTGTTCTCGACCGCCACACAGGGACACTACTCGGGCAGGTCAACGGGACAGACACACCGGATGACGGTGAGCAGACTGACGAAGAGACCGAGGAGCCGACTGAAACTGAAGAGACCGAGGAGCCGACTGAAACTGAAGAACCCACAGAAACTGAGAGGACAGAGAAGCCGACCGAGACAGAGGGGCCGAGTGAAACCGAGGAACCTACAGAAACTACGGAGACAGAGGAACCGACCGAGAACGGAAGCCGGGAGGAGACAAACGGCGACGACGGCGCTGACCGAGGCGATTCTGACGACGATGACGGGAACTCCGATGATTCGAACGACTCAGACGACAGCTCCGATGATTCGGACAGTTCAGGCGATAGCTTCGATAGCTCGAATGGTTCAGACGACGGGGAGAACACGACTACACAGAACACGGCGGGCGGCGGCGCGCCTGCTGACAACACGGCCGGTAGCGAGAACGGAACCGTCGGGTTCGGGATGGAAACTGAAGCGGACACCGACGGGGCACCCACGCCGACCGGGCAGGGCAGCGCCGATGTCCGGATTTCGGATGCGTCACTGTCGGCTGACTGGGTCCGGGCCGGGTTCAATACGACTGTGCGAACAACAGTAACGAACACTCGCTCGCGGCCGGTCAACGAGACACTGATTGTGACAGTCGACAGCGAACCCGTGGCACGGGACCGAGTGGCGCTCAACCCCGGCGAAGAGATCGTCGTCGAGACCGAGTTCGAGGCGGTCAACGGAACCGTTCGGGTCAACGGCAAGGCCGCTGGCCCGCTCACCGTCGAAAACCAGTCCCTTTCCGGAGCTGCTAGTGACGACCGGGCAACGACCGCGGCCCAAGGCCCCGGGTTCTCACTCGCGCAGGCGGGCGTCGCTATCACGATACTCACGGTCATCTGCTGGACGCGTCAGGGCTTCCGGCGCGGCCGGGGCCGCTGAATCGGACCACTGGCGGGCGGTCCGAACTGCTTGTGTGGTGGATTTTTACTCGTACCGTCCGACTGGTCAATATGGCTCGTGACCTCGCCGTCGTCGGTGCCGGCGCTGCCGGTGCGGCGGCAACGTACGCGCTCCACGACGCGGAAGTCGACGTAACAGTGTTCGAGAAGAGCCGCGGCGTCTGCGGGCGCGCTGCGACCCGGCGACAGGGCGACTGCACGTACGAGTACGGGGCGAACTATCTCAAGGCAGACGACGGCCGCGTGACGGAACTGGTCACGGAGACGCTCCCGACCGAGGGACTCGTTGATATCGAGGAACCGGTGTATGCGTTCGACAGGACCGGCGACATCGATGTCGGCCGGGACGCCGACGAACACAAGTGGACGTACGAGGCAGGCATTACACAGATTGCAAAACGGCTGTTCAACGAGACCGACGCCGAGATAGAGAACGGCGTTCGGGTCGAGCGTCTGGAGCGACAACGCGACGGCTGGCAGCTTGAGGACGACGACGGAGCGGACCTGGGGCATTTCGACGCCGCGCTGCTGACACCGCCAGCCCCACAGACGGCTGACCTGCTGGGGCAGTCGCGGTGGGACCACGACGACTGCCGGGAACTTCGGCAGGAGATCGCGTCGGTCCCCTACCGAACGGTCATCGCTGGGGTGTTGCACTATCCATTCGAACTCGACGTGCCGTGGTACGCCGCGGTCAACAGCGATAAGGACCACGACATCGGCTGGATCGGCCGCGAAGAGTGCAAGGACGGCCACGTCCCAGACGGCGAGTCTCTGCTGCTGGTCCAGATGAACGAGCCGTGGTCGATTGCGAACTACGACGAACACCCCGACTCGCTCGTCGACGACATCGCCGCGCGGACGGCGCGATTGCTCGGCGACGACCGGCTGGCCGACCCCGACTGGGCCGACCACCAGCACTGGCGTTACTCCCAGCCCGAGGGCGAAGTCGACCACGACCTGCTGTCGTGTGCCGCCGAGCACGACCTGCACTTTGCCGGGGACTGGGTGGCCGGCGAGGGTCGGCTCCACGCGGCCCTGCGGAACGGACTGGAGACGGGCGAGGCAATCGCCGACGGTGGGTAACGGAACGCCTTTGGGTGCCCGCCGACAGCCACCGACATGGACCACAAGCGGGAACTGACGAGCGTCGACCTCGCCGCCCTGGAGGGTGAACTCGCCGGCTACGAGGGCGCGAAGCTCGACAAGGCGTACCTCTACCCCGAGGACGACCTCGTCAGACTGAAGCTCCGGGACTTCGACCGCGGGCGCGTCGAGTTCCTCATCGAGGTCGGTGACGTCAAGCGCGCTCACGTTGCCGACCAGAGCCACGTCCCCGACGCGCCGGGTCGGCCACCGGACTTCGCCATGATGCTTCGGAACCGGCTTTCGGGGGCCGACCTCGTCCGCGTCGAGCAGTTCGAGTTCGACCGCATCATCGAACTGGAGTTCGACCGCGACGACGCCTCGACCACCATCGTCGCGGAGCTGTTCGGCGACGGGAACGTCGCCGTGCTGGACGAACACGGCGAGGTCATCGACTGTCTGGAGACGGTGCGGCTCAAGTCCCGAACCGTCGCGCCGGGGACGCCCTACGAGTTCCCGTCGGCGCGATTCAATCCGATGACCGTCGATTACGACGGCTTCGTCGCCCGTATCACGGAATCCGACGCCGACCTCGTCCGGACGCTGGCGACGCAACTGAACTTCGGCGGCCTCTACGGTGAGGAGCTGTGTACCCGCGCCGGCATCGACTACAACGTCGCCGTTGACGAACTCACCGAGTCCGACTTCCAGCGGCTGTACGAACTCGTCGACGAGATGGGGACGCGCCTGCGCGAGGGCAACGTCGACCCGCGGGTGTACTACGAGACGCTCGACGACGGTGCAGACAACGGAGGGTCCGGCGATGACCTGGACCGCAGGCGCGTCGACGTGACCCCGATTCCGCTGTCGGAGTACGAGGAACTGTACAGCGAATCCTTCACGGAGTTCAATCCCGCGCTGGACGACTACTTCTTCAATTTCCAGCGGGAGGAGGAAGTCGAGGGCGGCGAGACACAGCGTCCGGACTTCGAGGCCGAAATCGAGAAACAGAAGCGCATCATCCAGCAGCAGGAACAGGCCATCGAGGACTTCGAGGCCGACGCCGAGGCCGAACGGGAGAAGGCCGAACTGCTGTACGCCAACTACGACCTCGTCGACGACGTGCTCTCGACGGTCCGGGCCGCCCGCGAGGACGACGTGGCCTGGGACGACATCGAAGCGAAGTTCGACGAAGGGGCCGACCGCGGCATCGCGGCCGCGGAGGCGGTCGTCTCGCTGGACGGCAGCGAGGGGACGGTGACGCTCGACATCGACGGGACGCGGGTCACGGTCGACGCGTTCACTGGCGTCGAGAAGAACGCCGACGAACTGTACAAGGAGGCAAAACGCATCGAGGAGAAAAAGGAGGGTGCGCTGGCAGCTATCGAGAACACCCGCGAGGACCTCGAAGCGGTCAAGGAACGCCGGGACGAGTGGGAGGCCGACGACGGCGAAGACGACGGTGAGGAAGACGAGGGTGAGGACGAACCGACGGACTGGCTCTCGATGCAGTCCGTCCCCACTCGGTCGACCGAGCGCTGGTACGAGCAGTTCCGCTGGTTCCATACCTCGGACGGCTTCCTCGTCATCGGCGGCCGCGACGCGGACGACAACGAGGAACTCGTCCAGAAGTATCTGGAGGGCGGTGACAAGTTCTTCCACGCGCAGGCTCACGGCGGCCCGGTCACGGTTCTCAAGGCCACCGGCCCCAGCGAGCCGTCCAAGGAGGTGGATTTCCCGCAGTCGTCGCTGGACCAGGCCGCGCAGTTCGCCGTCTCTTATTCTTCGGTCTGGAAAGATGGGAAGTTCGCCGGCGACGTGTACATGGTCGACCCTGACCAGGTTTCGAAGACGCCCGAGAGCGGCGAGTACCTGGAGAAGGGCGGCTTCGCCGTCCGCGGCGACCGGACGTACTTCGAGTCCACGCCGGCCGGCATCGCTGTCGGCATCACCTGCGACGACGAGACGCGGGTCATCGGCGGCCCACCGGCGGCCATCGAGGGACAGGCTGCAACGAGTATCACCGTCGAGCCGGGTCAGTACGCCCAGAACGACATCGCCAAGCGACTCTATCGGGAGTTCAAGGACCGCTTCGCCGATGAGACGTTCGTCCGGAAGGTGGCCAGCCCGGACCAGATACAGGAGTTCCTGCCGCCCGGGGGCAGCCGAATGACTGAGGACTGACGATGTCGGAGCAGAGAGTACACCGCGTCGGAGGTGACTACCTGCATGAGTGACCTCGGGAAAATCGACCGCGAACTGTTCGATACCGTCATCTACCCGGAACTGGGCGCGGACCGAGAGGATGTGACGCTGGGGCCGACTCACGGCATTGACTTCGGCGTCATCGACGTTGACGGGAAGGCGCTGGTCACAGCTACCGACCCGCTCTCTGTCCTCCCCGGCTTGGGGTTCGAGCGGGCCGGTCGGTTCGCACTCGACGTGGTGCTGGCCGACGTGGCCGTCTCGGGCGTCCCGCCGTCACACCTCTCCGTGACGTTCACGCTCCCGCCCGAGATGACCGATGACGAACTGGCGGCGATGTGGCACGGCTTCGCCGGCCGGGCCGAGGAAGTCGGCGTAAGCGTCGTCACCGGCCACACCGCCCGGTATTCGGGCGTCGACTACTCCTGGGTCGGCGGCGCGACGGTACTCGGGGTGGGGTCCCACGACGACGTCGTCCGGCCCGACGGCGCGCGACCGGGCGACAAACTGGTCGTCGGCACCGGCCCCGCCGCGGAGGTCACGGGCCTGTTCGCCCGCCTCTTCCCGGCGCAGATCGGACTGTCGCCCGACCGAATCGCCACCGCACAGGAACGTCTGGCTGACACCGCACTCGTTGAGGACGCGATGGCCGCGGCCAGCGCCGGCAATGTGACGGCGATGCACGACGCCACTGAGGGCGGCATCGTCGGTGCGTTCATCGAGATGGCCGACGGTGCGGGCGTCCGCTTTGACGTGGACAGCGACGCGATGCCGGTCGCCGACGGCGTCGATGCCCTCTGTGACGCCCTCGACATCGACCCCTGGCACGTCAGCAGTTGCGGGACGCTGCTGGCCGCCGTCGACCCTGCGGACGCCGACAACGTTGTCAGCGCGCTCCGGGACCGGGGGACACCGGCCGCCGTCGTCGGCGAGGTGAGCGAGGGGACGGGGCTGTACGTCGACGGTACCCAGCGGTCCCATCCCGGAGCCGACCCCTCGTGGGAGGCGTTCGCGCGGCTGCAGGCGGCCGCGGACGGGGACCCCAACAGCCGCTGACTCTACCGCCGCGTTTACGAGTGTTAGCACTGCACACGTACTGGTATATATAGTTGTAAGTTGTATTATAATTTGATGTGACACCTCGTCGCGACTGACGTGGCACCGGCCACGCCGGCCAGGCTGATGTCACGGAGTACCATCATGTTCCAAGAAGCACTCTCGTATCCACGAGACAGTGACAGCGCAGTGAAAACCATCGCCATCGGGGGCGTGCTGCTGCTCCTGAGTTTCCTCGTCGTACCGGTGTTCTTCGTTCTCGGCTACATCACCCGGACGCTCCGGGCGGTGTTGAACGGCGAAACCGAGCCACCGGTGTTCGACGACTGGGGCGACCTCGGCATGGACGGCCTGAAGGTGTTCGTCATCGGATTCGCCTACTCACTCATCCCGGCGGCCATCGCTCTCGTGGCGGTGTTCACAAGCGGCGCGACGCTGGGGCTGGGCGGCAACGGGACCGGAAGCGGACTGGCCGTCGCCATCATCGTCCTCGTCGCAACGCTCGCGATGACTGTGCTATCGCTCGCCATCGCGTACGTACTCCCGGCCGCAATCGTTGCGTACGTCCGGACGGACGCCATTGCGGCGGCGTTCGCACCGGATGAAATCCGCCGGCTCGCGTTCAGTCGGACCTACGCTACCGGCTGGCTGGTCGCGTTCGGTATCAGTCTGCTCGCCGGCGTCATCATCGGCGCGCTGAACGCCGTCGTCATCGGCGCAGTGCTGGCTCCCTTCGTGACGTTCTACGCGAACGTGGCGGGGACCTACGCAGTCGGGACCGCCGTGCGAGACATGCCCGCCGTCGACGCTGGCGATGAGACGCCTGACGCACAGCCTGCGGCCTGACCCGGACCGTCGGCGCATCGAATGGCAGAACACTTGTGTCCCTGAAGCGGACGCTTCAGTATGCAAATACCGAGCCAGGAGACCACCGCGGAAGGGGCAGAACGCATCGAGGTGGTCCCAGAGACGCTGGATGATCTCTGGCATCTCTCGTATGTCATCGAGCCCGGGGATCTCGTCTCCGGCGACACGACGCGGCGCATTCAGCGCAACGACGACAACCTCCGGGACAAGGGCGGCGAGCGCGAACCGATGTGGATTCAGATCGAGGTCACCGACGTGGAGTTCGCGAAGTTTGCCAACCGGCTCCGCGTGGGCGGCGAAATCGTCGACTGCTCCCGCGAGGACCAGCTCGGTTTCCACCACACGCTCAACGTCGAGGAACACACCGAACTCACCGTCGAGAAACACCTCAAGCCCGACCAGGCCGACCGACTGGAGGAGGCCGTCGAAGCGACGGAGAATCCTGACGTTGCGATTGCAACTGTAGAGGAGGGCGAAGCACACGTCCACACCGTCGCCCAGTACGGCACCGAGGAGCGGGCGACCATCACCTCGACGACCGGAAAGGGGGAGTACGCCCGTCCACGGAAGGAACTGTTCGACGAGCTGGCGTCAGTCCTCAAACGGCAGGACGTGGACGCCTACATCCTTGCGGGTCCCGGCTTCACCAAACAGGACGCCCTGGACCACTTTCAGGACGAGATTCCCGATATCGCCGAACAGATTACCGTCGTAGACACGTCGGCCGTCGGCGACCGTGGTGTCCACGAGGTGCTCAAACGCGGTGCCGTTGAGGATGTCCAACAGCAGACCCGCATCGCCGAGGAGGCGGACTACATCGACGAACTGATGGAGCGCATCGGGTCGGGTTCGGAGGTGGCCTACGGCCCGGAGGAAGTCGCCAAGGCGGCCGACTACGGCGCTATCGAGACGCTGCTCGTGCTCGACGAGCGGCTCCGACTGGAGCGGGCCGGCGAGGGCGACTGGGACATCGACGTCGACCAGATCATCGAGACGACAGAGCAGAAAGGCGGCGACGTGACCGTCTTCTCCGCGGAGTTCGCGCCCGGCCAGCAGCTCTCGAACCTCGGTGGCATCGCCGCGCTACTTCGGTACCGACTCGATTGAGACCGCGTACCCACGATACCTGTATGTTATTTTTCATCTCGCCGGTGGTTCCCCCGAAACAGCTCTATTGAAATCCTATTGATTCGACATTATCGCTACCGAAACAATCGATAGGTGGGTGTGTATTGACCGAAACGGGATCAGAATTTCTCATCTGGTGACTATTTAAACAAGACCAGCAAACTGTGTGAGATATTTTGGTTATCACGAGAGGAATCAGTGCCCGACACAAAGAATCGTTCCTCACGCCGTCAGTTGGGCGTGTGAGCGTCTGGTACACGATCATGAAGTTCTTCGGGGCGAGACCTTGTCGGGGAGTTTCCTTAGCGCGGCGTGGCGGTCGCCTTGATTTCGTCGTACCTCTCCGCTGCCCACCGTCGGAGCTCCGATTGCGACGGTGCTGCTATTACCGAGTGGGTTCGCATTCGTTCGTCGAACGCTCCGAGTAGCACCGTCTCGTCGATAATCCCAAGTGCGTACTCCGGGACCGAACCCGACTCGTAGAGTGTGATGTTTTCAGACGCCCCAATTGCGTCGAGCGTCTCGTCGTAGTCAGGGCTCGCAGATTCGTACCCTGATGGAGGTGCGACGACCTCAAGTGTCAGATCCTCGTCGATACACTCCTGGAGTGTGTCGATGTAGAGCGGATTGATGGTCGGCACGAATCCCTTGACGCAGGCCGCACCCATCACGTTCCGGCGGACGTGGTAGAGCGGCTCGAACGGAGTATCGGTCGTCGATATTGTAATGTCGCACGACATGAGCGTGTCCGGACCGATTGGGAGTTCGGCCGGGAACCGCTCGAAGAAGGGGCCGACCGAGGCTCCAAGTTCGACCGTCGAAAGCGCGTTTCTGACCGCTTTGCACGCGATCTCTCCCGCTACGGTGACCTCGTATCGATTCTCCGTAACGACTTGGGAGATGTACCCCTGGTTCTCAAGGGCAGTAAGATTCCGCCGAAGCGTTGACCGTGGGAGGTCAAGTTCCTCTCCGAGTGTGTCAGACGACGCCGCACCCTCCGAAAGCGACCGCAGTAGTCGGTACCGATTCGGAGACGCGATCAAGAATTCAAGTCGTTCCAGCGCGGTCTCGCCAGAACGATTCATAGTCTATCACTACCGGTATGACACTTCTGCGTTTCGGTACGTCGTGTTCACCCCATGAGCAGTACTCACCCTCTGAACGTATCCCACCAGATAGCGTTATACATTTGATGTATCATATACTATTTAAGATGAGCTACGACGCGGTACTGTTCGACTGTGATGGTGTCATCGTAGAGATGCCCGACAGGACGGTTATGACGGAGGCGATGCGCCGTGTTCAGCGGCGGTTTGAACTGTCCGACCCGCCCGAACAGATGGTCGCCGACTTCTTCCGGGGCAATCTTTCGTCTATCACCGAGCGCTGCCGGTCGGCTGGAATCGAGCGCGATACCTTCTGCGCCGAGGCCGCCCGCGAAGGAGTTCGGGCGCAACTAACCGAGATCCGGTCGGGGCTCCGCTCAGTATATGATGACGTCGCCGCCGTTAAGAAGTTGAACTACCCGATGGGTGTAGTTAGCGACAACCACCCGCACGTACTCTCGTTCCTCCTGGGGCGGTTTGACCTGACCAGCTACTTCGAGACGGTGAGAGGCTGTCGGTTCACGCCGTCGGGGCTGGAACGTCAGAAGCCCAACCCGCATAACGTCCAGGCTGCGCTGGAAACGTTGGGTGCTGAGAGCGCTTTGTACGTCGGTGATCAGCAGATCGATGTCAAGGCGGCTGATAACGCCGGCATCGACTCTGTACTGCTACGACGTGAACGTCCGACTGAGAGTGGGATTGACGTTGCACCGACATACGAGGTGTCCTCACTCTGGCAACTCCACAACATCTTATCCCAGCGCGACTGATGCCGCTGGTCGGCTCCAACAGTCGTTCTATTGGCTGGTAACTACTCAACCAATCTTGACCATTCAGAGTGATCGATTAATGTTAGCTCTGTACTGAACGATTGAGCACGCAAAACTATCAACTGCTGAGGGTTTCAACAGAGCCCCCGAAACCGTTTTTTGCCCCGCTCACTATTGCTACGTAGTTCCAATGTCTGCGAGGAGTGGGTGATATGTCGTTCGAAGAACAACAGGACTTTGCCAGACAGGTCGCCGACCTGAACAAGTACGGGCAGGCGCTCAATCGGTGTGAGTCCGTCGACGAGGTCGTTTCCCTCACGCTCGAAGCGATGTCGCTGCTGTTCGAGTTCTCCTACTCTACGTTCGTCGAGGTTCGTGACGACGACCTCCGGGTCGTCCACAGCACGAACCCGAATCTCGTTCAGGGCGAGCCACCCAGTGACCTGGCTCGACGGGCGCAGGAGGCCGGCGAGACGCTCGTCGAACAGGGCGCTGACGCCGCTGTCACGGCCGACTCGGACGTGACGGGTGCGCTGGCTGTCCCGGCCCGGATGGGTGACGAGGTGACAGCGGTGTTGGTCACACGGTCACAAACCGTCGAGGAGTTCGGGGACGAGTACGTCAGACCGATGGAGATTCTCGCGACCCACGCCGCGACGGCCATCTCCAACATCCGTTCCCGTGAACGGCTAGAACGGGCACACCGGGACCTGGAACGGCGAAAGGAGATGATCGAGATGTACGACCGGCTTCTCCGCCACGACCTGGGCAACGACCTTCAGGTCATCGCCGGGTTCGCCGATGTCGTCGCGGGACAGGTCGACGGCCAGACGAAAGAGTACGCCGGCAAGATCCAGCGTGCGGCCGAGAGCGCCGCCGACCTCATCCAGCGCGTTGGCGACCTCGTCTCGACGCTTGAAGCACAAGACAATCCGGAGCCTCGGGACCTCGACACGGTCCTCGGGGAGACGGTCCGTGACATCGAGGCCAACTACGAGTCGCTGACCGTCGACTTCGATGCGGCCGAGTTCGACTATCAGGTGTACGGCGGTGACCTGCTCGATTCGGTGTTCACGAACATCATGTCCAACGCGGCGGTCCACAACGACGGTGAGATTCATGTGCGGGTCTCACCAGCCGAAGCCAGTCCGGACGAAGTCACCGTCTGTTTCGGCGACGACGGGGGCGGTGTCTCGCCGGACCTGCGTGAGGATATCTTCGAGATGGGTGTGAAAGGACAGGAGAGTCCGGGGACCGGCTTCGGGCTCGGCTTCGTTCGGGCGTTGACTGAATCCTACGGCGGCAGTGTCAGCGTGGCCGAAAGCGACGCTGGCGGGGCCGAGTTCCGCGTCACGCTCGAACGCGTCTAGCTGACTGTTATCGTCAGACCGTCCTCGGCGAACTGCACGTCGCCGTCGTAGCTGTCCGCTATCGACTCCAGCATCTCCTCGTGTCGTCCCTCCGTGTGTGGATACAGGTGGGTGAGGTACACACGCCCGACCTCGGCGTCGGCATCGCGGAGCGTCGCTCCGAGCGTCGTCGGCGTCGGGTGGTTCGATACGTCCACGTCGTCCGGGAACGAGCAGTCGTGGACGAGCACGGCCGAGCCATCGGCGAACTTGATGAGGTCCGTGAACGCCTCGGAGTCAGCGCCGAGCGTTATTGCCGGTCCGCCATCGACAGAGAGCCGGTAGGCGAAACACTGCATCGAGTGGCGCGTCTCGCAGGTGTCGCCGCTGAACCCCGCCAGTTCGAAAGGTCCGCCGTCGAGGTCCCTGAGCGTCAGGTCCAGCCGGTCCTGCATGTAGTCGTGTGTTTCGAGGAGGTCACGAACTAGGTCGCTTGTCCCCGGCGGCCCTGCGATAGTGAGGTCCGTCTCACCGGCCAGCCAGCGGGCCTTCATCAGCACGTCGAGGTCGGAAACGTGGTCCAGATGGTGATGTGTCAGCAAGACGGTGTCGACGCCTTCGTACCCCGCATCTGTTCGGGCCAGTGAGTGCAACACGCCGCTACCACAGTCGACGAGCAGCCGGTGTCCGCCGCGTTCCAGTAGATAGCCAGACTGCATTCGAGAGCCGGTCGGCATGGCGCTGCCGGTGCCGAGAAACGTGAGACGCATACCGGACGACAGCGAGCGAACAGACAAAGGGTTGGTGTCTGGGGGCACACGTCGGCAGGGGAACCACCAGGGAGCGTCAGCGGAGTGAGGGCGGTGGCCGTCGGCGGGGACGGGGTCAGGGCGGCCATGTGGGAAGGTCACCCGTCGACGGCGCAGTTCATGCTTCGGACGGGGATAGCAAAAGTTCACCCGTGGCTCAAAAACCATTTTAACCGAACCGCGCTTGCGGCAAACCCACGAAACGGAGCGGGAGACACTTGTGCGAGTACGCCGAGACGCGAGTATGAAGAAATCACTCGACGAACACGCCGAACGGTTCTCCGAACACGCCGACGCCTACGACGAGAACCAGGATTCAGCGGCGTATCGCGCCTGTGTCGACTTCGTTGTCGAGCACGCAGCCCCCGAAACTGACGACGTGGTGCTCGACCTCGGCACTGGCACCGGAGCCATCGCGTTCGCGCTCGCGCCCGACGCACGGGAGGTTATCGGCCGCGATATCAGCGACGGGATGCTGGACAAAGCGCGGGAGAAAGCTGAGGAGCGCGGCGTCGGGAACGTTTCCTTCGATGACGGTCGCTTCCGCGCGCCGAACGTCGACCGTTCAGTGGACGTCGTTACGTCGAACTTCGCGATGCACCACCTAGGCGACGACGAAAAACGCGAGGCTATCGACACCATCGCCGATTTGGGGCCACGGCGAATCGTCCTCGGGGACGTGATGCTGTTCGGCGACGACGACCCCGACGCCCCGTTCTACAGCCCCGAGGTTGACGACCCGGCGACGGTCGGCGTCCTCGCCGACGCCTTCACCGATGCTGGCTACGCGCTGACGGCCGTCGAGATGGTCACCGAGCAGGCTGGCGTGCTGGTCGCCGACCGACTCGATTCTGACTGAAGCGACTGGACCGCCAAACCGGCTCAGCGGTAGTTTCTGTACGCCCAGAACGAGACGTACAGCGTCAGGACCAGCAGCCCGCCGAGGAAGAAGGCCACGCCGGGCTCGATGTGGAAGCCGCCGCTACCGCTCGCGGCCTCGGTCGTCAGTTGTCGCGCCTCCTCGGTCATCGCTTGGACCGGGGTATCGGCTTCCGGGGCCGGAGTGCTCTCGGGGGCCGGCGTGGCTTCTGGTGTCTCCGTCGCTTCGGCTATCTGGAACCCACCGTCGTCCGACGCTGTCGGGGTCGGCGTAGATTCGGCCGACGCGGCTGTCCGGTTCGCCGCTTCGAGACTCTCAGCGTCCCCGCTACCTTGGGCACCGTCACCGCCGGCTCCCGCGTCCCCGCCGCCAGCCCCTGCACTCCCGAACTGAATCGGGAACTGTCCGAGCAGGAGTTGCAGCATGACGCTGGCCGCGGTGAGGATACCGATAACAGGGAGGACGCGGCGGACGAGCGACCGGAGGGACTGCTTGCGCTCCTGCGTGCCGACGAACAACACCAGCGGGTCCTCCGGCGGCTCGTACACCTTCATCTCCTGGCCCTTCTCTGAGTACTGGACCCCAGCGACGGCGATGAGTTCCTCGTCTTCCAGTTTCTCCAGATGATAGGAGACCTTCTGTATCGACATATCGAGCCGGTCTGCCAGTTCGGAGGGCGTGCCCGGCTCCTCGTAGACCGTGTTGAGTATCTCTCTGGCCGTTTCCGAAGAAAGGGCGTCGAGGACCGCCGAAACGTCTTCGTCGACCCCGACGACCTGAAGCTCCCCGTCCTGTGAGGTGCTCGTGTCGGGACCGCGGGAGGGCAGCAACGACATATATTCCGTTCACTGCCGCCCAGCGTAATGAATCTCGTGGAACCTCACAGACTCGTTTGAGTCTGAGGTCACTCCAGCCGCTCGGTCACCGACGCGACCGCCTCCGGCGACAGTGAGTCCCGGGGCGGTCGCACCGTCGCGTGGTCGATGACGCCGCGGTCGGCGAGCAGGGCTTTCACCGTGGGCGCGAAGCCGAACTCGGCACACGCCTCCGAAAGCGGTGAGAGGACATCCCGCTGGACCGCTCTGGCCTGTGGCACGTCGCCGCTCTCGATGGCGGTCCCCGCCCGCTCTAAGTCGTCGAACAGCAGGTGCGAGAGCGCGCTGACGCCGCCGTCCCCGCCCACCACGAGCGACGGGACGAACAGACCGTCGTGGCCCTGGTAGACGGTGAACTCGTCGGGCGTCTGATTCATGACTGCGGTGACGTAGGAAAGGTCACCCGAGGAGTCTTTGAGTCCGGCGACGGCGTCGGACTGAGCGAGCGCGGCGACCGTCTCGACGGACAGTTTCTGCCCGACGGCCCCGGGGATGTTGTAGAGGTAGACCGGCAGGGGAGCGTCGGCAAGCACCGCGTGGAAAAAGGCCTCGTTGCCCGCTGCGCTGGCCTGGCCGCCGTAGTACGACGGCACGACCAGCGTGCTGTCCGCGCCCTGCTCGGCTGCGAACGCCATCCGCTCGTCGACGGTCGCAACGTCCGTCGCCGCCGTCCCGACCATGACGTGGCAGTCGTCTGGCGCTGTGTCAGCCGCGGTTCTGACGACGGTCCGGTACTCGCCGGGCGAGAGCGTCTCGAACTCGCCGGTCGTCCCGCAGGGGACGATACCGTCGACGCCGGCCGCTGAGACGTGCCGGACCAGCGACTCCAGGCCCGCGATATCGAGGTCACCGTCGGCGTCGAATGGTGTCACTAGCGGCGTCAGTACGTCGAAGGATTCAGCCATGCCCTTGGTCAGACACGGTGGTCGCTTAGGCGTTTTCCCCGCCGATATGGCGGAACCGACTTGACGTGGCAGTCCTACTGACCGGTAAGAGCCGACAATGGGAGGACGCGAGCGTCTCGCAGCGACGGACCCGGACTTCGATCCGGACGCGGTCGACATCGACGACGCGGCGGTACTCGACCGCCTCGCGCCCGTCGTCCAGGAGTGGTGGGTCGAGCAGTTCGGCGAGTTCGTCCCCGGCAACGGCGGCTTCTTCACGCCGCCACAGAAGGAGGCCATCCCGCTCATCCACGAGGGCGAGAACGCCCTCATCTGCGCCCCGACGGGGAGCGGGAAGACCCTCGCGTCGTTTACCGGCATCATCAACGAACTGTTCGGGAAGGCCCGTGAAAACGAGCTTGCGAACTCCGTCTACTGCCTCTATGTCTCCCCGCTGAAGTCGCTGGCCAACGACATCCACCGGAACCTCGAACAGCCCCTCGACGGCATCACGGCCAAGCTCGACGACCGCGGCGAGGACGTGGAAATCCGCCACGCCATCCGCCACGGCGACACCAGCGACAGCGAGCGCCAGGCGATGCTGGAGACGACGCCCCACATCCTCAACACGACGCCGGAGACGCTGGCTATCCTGCTGAACTCCCCGAAATTCAAAAAGAAGCTCGAAACCATCGAGTACGTCATCGTCGACGAGATTCACAGCCTCGCGGAGAACAAGCGCGGAACCCACCTCTCCGTCTCGCTGGAACGATTAGAGGAAATGGTCGAGGAACCGCCGACCCGAATCGGCTGTTCGGCCACCGTCGAGCCACTGGACACTGTCGCGGAGTTTCTGGTCGGCCGCGAGGAGCCCGGCGGGGCCCCCCGCGACTACGAAATCGTCGACACGCGGTTCGCCCGTGATTTCGACATGGAGCTGTCCTGTCCGGCCGACGACCTCATCAACACGCCCCGTGACATCGTCACCGAGCGGTTCTACACGCAACTCCACGACCACATCCAGTCCCACACCAACACGCTCGTGTTCACAAACACGCGCTCGGGAGCCGAGCGTGTTCTCCATAATCTCCGCGAGAAGTTCGACGCCTACGACGAGTCGAACTCCGGCTGTCACCACGGCTCGCTCTCGAAGGAGAAGCGCCGGGACATCGAGGAGTCGCTGAAAGCCGGGACGCTGGACGTGGTGACCACGTCGACCAGTCTGGAGCTGGGCATCGACATGCCCCACATCGACCTCGTCGTGCAGGTCGGGTCGCCGAAGTCCGTCGCCGCGCTCCTCCAGCGCATCGGTCGCGCGGGCCACCAACTCGGCGAGACTGTCGAGGGCCGCGTCATCGCACTGGACCGCGACGAACTCGTCGAGTGTGCGGTGATGCTGGAGAAGGCCGAGCGGGGATTCGTCGACCGCGTGTTCATCCCCGAGAACGCACAGGACGTGGCGACACAGCACGTCTACGGCATGGCAATCAACGACGTTCGCCCCGAGGCGACGTTCAAGAGCGTCCTCCGGCGGGCCTACCCCTACCGGAACTACGGTGACGGTGACTGGGAGCAGTTGATGCGGTACATGACCGCCGACTATCCCGGGATGGAGGACAAGAACGTCTACGCCAAAATCTGGCGGGACACGAACGACCCGCCCGACGGGGAACACCACTACGAGGACTACGACGTGGGCGAGCACCTCATCGGCAAGCGCGGCCGGCTCGCGCGGGTCATCTACATGACCAACATCGGGACGATTCCGGACTCCTTTACCTGTGACGTGGTCACCCGGAGCGACGACAGCTGGGTCGGCCAACTCGACGAGTCGTACCTGGATACCTTAGAGAAAGGCGACGTGTTCGTGCTGGGCGGGGACAACTTCGAGTACCGGTATCGCCGCGGGTCGAAGGTGTACGTCGACCGGACCGCCGCGCGGCCGACGGTCCCGTCGTGGTTCTCCGAGCGGCTCCCCCTCTCGTATGACCTCGGCCGCGAGATACTCGACTTCCAGGGCCAACTGCTGGACCGGCTGGAAGACGGCGGGATGTCTGAGGTCCGCAACTGGCTCCGAGAGTTCCCCGTCGACGAGAATAGCGTACGGGCAATCGCTCGGATGTTCCGCGAGCAGGTGGCCTACGCCGGTCCAGAGAGCGTCGCCACGTCGGACCGGCTGGTCGTCGAGGAGACGCTGGACCACGACGAGTACGAACGCCACTACCACGTCCACTCGAACTACGGCCGGCGGTTCAACGACGGCTTCTCGCGGCTCCTGGCGTACCACATCGCGCAGGCGGCCAGCGCGAACGTCCAGGTCGCCGTCGCCCACAACGGCTTCACCCTCTCGATGCCGCTGAACCGCAAGGTCGACATCTCGCGCATCGTCCGGGACCTGGACCCGGAGACGGCACGGGAGGACCTGCGGGCCAGCCTCGACGGGACCGACCTCCTCCAGCGGTACTTCCGCATCAACGCCACGCGGTCGCTGATGATACTCAAACGCTACAAGGGCTACGAGAAGTCCGCAAGCGAACAGCAGGTCTCCTCGGAGATGCTGCTTGGGTTCGCCGAGGACCTGGGCGAGTTCGCCGTCGTCGAGGAGACCTACCGCGAGATTCTGGAGGACAAACTGAACATCGACGGCATCGAGTCCGTCCTCCGTGCGATACGGGCCGGCGACGTGGACGTGGTCCGGACCCGCGTCGACTCGCCGTCGCCGCGTGCCTTCGGCCTGGCGACGCTGATGGCAAGCGACGTGGTCCTCGCGGAGGACGAGTCGGCCGTCCTCCAGGAGTTCCACCAGCGAGTCCTGAACGAAATCGAGAACGGGGATGCCGACGACAGCGCGGTCGCCACTGATGACTGAACGGCTGGCACCGTTCGACTGTGTGCTTTCTGTCCGCTGGCCTGTTGTCGAGCAAGCAGTAAAGTCCACGGGGCACAAAGGCGTGTTCTGCAATGCCACACCACACACACGGGAGCGACGGCGCACACGAGCACGACGAGCCGGAAGCCGGCCACGTCCACGAATCGGTCGACGAGGGTGTCGACGCACGGGACGACTGGGCGCGGCGGCGTCGGAAGGGGATTCCGACAGACAAGCAGTTGCTCGTCGTCGCCTGCATGGACGAGCGCATCCCCGTCGAGGACGCGCTCGGCCTCTCGCTGGGCGACGCACAGATTTACCGCAACGCCGGCGGCAAGGTCACAGACGACGTGATCCGCTCGGCCGCGCTGACGACACAGTACTTCGATACGACCGAAATCATCGTCGTCAACCACACCGACTGTGGGATGATGAGCGCGTCCGACGAGGACGTGATCGAAGGGTTCGAGGCCGCGGTCGACGGCGACCTCGACGACGTCGACCTCGACCCGGCGCTGCCGGAGTTGAATATCGGCGACGCGTCACTCGCGGAGTGGGTCCGGATGACCGACGACATCGACGCGGCGTGTGCGGCACAGGTCGAATACCTCGAAAACCACGACTTGATTCCCGACGACGTGAGCGTGACCGGGTACGTCTACGAGGTCGAGAGCGGGCACCTCCGGCGGCCCGGCGAGCGGGTCGCGGAGCAGGTCAGCGAGCGCGTGTAGCCGACCGGCGTCGTCGCCGAGTGACTGTGCGGCCACCACCTCCGTCCCGGAGCCAAACCGTTAATCCGCGGGCGGGCCCTCGGATGAGACATGGAGTCGATTCATCCGCGGGTGAGACTGCTGTGGATTCTATCGACGGTTATTCAGGCGTCGGTGCTCGGCGTCATCGCATATCTCGTCGACCGGTTTGCTGTCCCACTGCCACAGACGGTCATCATCGGCGGCTGGGTCGTGCTCGTGGTTCTGGGTGTCGTCCACGCCGTCGCTGCCCACCGAATCTGGCGATTTGACCTGCAAGACGACGCACTGTTTCTCCTTCGCGGTGTCGTCACCCGGACCGACACGTCAGTCCCGTACGTCCGTGTTCAGCACGTCGATACCACGCGCGGTCCGGTCGAACGCGCTATCGGGCTAGCGAGTGTCGTCGTCTACACCGCCGGGACCCGCGGCGCGGACATCACTATTCCCGGGCTGCGGCCGGAACGGGCGACCGAACTCCGTGAACAGCTCCGTGACCTCGCGAACGAGAGCGAGGCGACGGACGCGGTATGAACCGGCTCCACCCGCGAAGTGCGGTCCTGCGCGTCGCCCGAGCGGCGCTGCAGGGCGGCTTCTTCGGCTTTTTCGGTGGGTCACTTGGGACCGGGATGCTCGGACTGCCGGCGTTTGCGGTTCCGCTGCTTGGCCTGTTCGGCGCGCTGGCATTCAGCGGCTACGCACTGGCGCGCTACCTCCGCTTTCGCTACGAACTTGACGGGGACACGCTCACCGTCGAATCCGGTGTCTTCGCCAGACAGTCCCGGCAGATTCCGCTCGGCCGCGTCCAGAACCTCGATGTCGAGCAGAACATCCTCAATCGCCTGCTCGGCCTCGCTATCGTCCGCTTCGAGACAGCCGGTGGCAGCGCGACGGAGGCCACCCTCGATGCAGTCGACGAGGCCGAAGTCAGACGCCTGCGGAACTACGTGCGGACCCACGACCGGGACGACGAAACTGCGGCGGCCACCTCCGATGCGGTGTCTAAGACTGCGACAGCTGTCCGGTCGGCTCACGCGGACCTCCCCGGCGTGACCGGCCCCACTCCGGCACGCGCGGGCGACGCCCAGACCGCGAATGAGCACGGGGACCCGGTTTCGACGTCGGAGGTGGAGGACCGCGACCAGCCGGACGGGTCGCTGTTGTTCGCCTTCGACCAGCGCGAACTCCTGACGTACGCCCTCGTCTCTGTTCGACCGGCCGCGCCGGTCCTCACGCTGGCGTCGCTCCCGCTGGGGATGGACATTGTCTGGGCCGTGCTGCGGTTCAATGCGACCCTCGTTGGAGCGTCGCTGAATGGGCCTGTCGTCCGCTGGCTAGCCGGCTCACCAGAAACAACGCGAGTTGGCATTTTCGCTGCGATTTCGCTCGCTCAGTTCTTCCTGCTCGCACTGGTCGTTAGCGTGGCGCTAACCGTCATCGAATACTACGGCTTCCAGCTCACGCAGGCTGACGGCGACCTCCGGTACGAGCGTGGACTCCTGCGCCGCTACAGCGGCAACATCCCACTGGAGAAGGTGCAGACGGTAACTATCCGCGAAAACGTCCTGATGCGGCGGTTCGGCTACGCGACGCTGGCCGTCGAGACGGCCGGCTACAGCGGCGGGAACCAGCAGTCGACGCAGGGTGTCGCCGTCCCGCTTGCACCACGCGAGGAGGTGTACGAACTGGCCCGTGACATCGAACCGTTCGGCGACCTTGACTTCGAGCGGTCGCCCAAACGCGCCCGACGGCGCTATCTCGCGCGCTTCTCGCTGGCCGCAGCCGGGCTCACCGCGGTCGCCTACGCCGTGGACGCGCTGGTGCTTGAAACGGGCTACTGGTGGCTCACAGCCCTCCTTTTCCTCACCGTTGTGCCGGCGGCCCACCTTCGCTGGCGACACCGCGGGTACGACCTGAGCGAGTCCGTGCTTGCGACTCGAAGCGGCTTCTGGCGGCGCACAACGCGTATCGTCCCGTACTACCGGCTCCAGACGGTGTTCGTCACGCGGTCGCCGTTCCAGCGTCGTCGCGACCTGGCGACTGTGGGGGCTGACACGGCGAGTTCGTCGAGCCTTCTCGGCGGCATCGCCCGCGTGTACGATATCGACGAGGACACTGCAACAGCGCTCAGAGAGACATTGCGAGAACGCCTCACCGCACACCTCGCGGGACTGCGGCTGGGCGATAGGGCCGGCGACACGGACGGGTAGTCAGCCCCGCGCCCATTCGACCATCCGACCGTACACCTCGTCGGTCGCCAGCGCGTCGCCGTCGCCGACGAGCACGAGCGCCTTCTTCGCCCGCGTGAGCGCGACGTTGATACGCCGGTAATCCTCGAAGACGGGGCTGTCGAGCGCTCCGGTGGCGACGAACGAGATGATGATGACTTCTTTGCTCGACCCCTGGAACCGGTCGACCGTGTCGACGGTCACGTCGGGTAGACGCTTCGATATCTCCGCGACCTGCGCGCGGTACGGGGCGATGACGCCGATATCGTCGGCTGCTACCCCAGCCGACCGGTACGACGCGACGATGTCGGCGATCCGGTCGGCCTCGGCGGGGTTGGTGTTGCCGACTTGGCTGCCGTCGGGGTCGACAAACGCCACGCGGTCCCGGAGCCGCTCGGGCAGGCTCGTGGTCGAGACGCCGTCGAGGTCATCGAGCCGCTGGGCCGCTACCTCGCCGGTCGCGGGCCGCAACTGCCCGTCGTAGAACTCTCGCGAGGCGAAGGCCTGAATGTGCTGGGCCATCCGGTACTGGCGGTCCAGCATGATGCCGGCCTCGGGGTGGGCCTCCATCAGGCGCTCGAACAGCGAGGTCGACAGCGTCTCGTCTTCCGACTGGACCACGGGCGGGAGCTGCTGGTGGTCGCCGACGAGCACGAACCGGCCGGCGAGCGTCGTCGCCGCGAGCGTCCCCGGCTCGGTCAGCTGGCCGGCTTCGTCGACGACGGCCACGTCGAACTCCTGGGTCTGGAGCGTGCTCCCGCCACAGGTGGCCGTCGTCGCCGCGACGACCTGTGCGGTCTGGAGCCGGCTCGCACACGCACCAGGGTCGCCGCTGGTCTCCAGCCGGTACTTCTGCATGTCCCCGCGGACACCGCTCTCCGTGCCGACGCGGACGATATCGGTGTACCCCTGGTCTTCTAGCGCCTCCAGCAGATTGTCCACGGCGCGGTTGGTAAAGGCAGAGAGCAGTACTCGGTCGCCGCGAGCAACCAGAGCCCGCACCATTCGGGCTAGCGTGTAGGTCTTGCCCGTCCCGGGCGGGCCGTGAACGAGCGCGAAGTCCTCCGCGCCGACCGCTAACTGGACGGCCTCGTTCTGGGCGTCGTTGTTGTCGATGAACGTCTCCTCGACGGTATTGAAGTCCGGCTCGCGCCGCCCGAACAGCACGTCCTTCTGCTCGGGCGACTGGAGGAGCACGGCGTCGTGGAGCGCGTTCTGGAGCCGGTCGGTCGTCAGCTCGGAGGGGTACACGTCCAGCCGCCGGAGGTCCAGTGGCTCGTCAGCCGTGACGACGATTTCTTCGCCGAGACGTTCTACGCGGGCCAGTTCAGCGTTGCCGGTCACCGGGTCGCCGTCGCTGGCGAGCACGAGATTTCCTTCGCGGATTTTCGAGACGGCCCCGGTCCCGGTCGCGCGGAGTTCCCACCGGCCGCCGTCGAGTTCCCGGCGGCCGGTCGGTTCGAGGTCGATGAGCGCGCGGTCGTTGTCGGCGCGCTCCTCGGGCGTCTGTTCCCAGAGCTTCGCGTACTCCCGATGGACGGACCGGCGCTCGGCCTCGATTGCCGCGTAGAACTGCTCGAAGTAGTCCAGTTCCTCGTCGGGCACCGCTCGGCCGACCTGTCCAGCCTTGGATTCCTGGTCGAGGCGGCCGGAGACGGCCATACAGGTGTCCTGCTCGAAGCAGTACTCGCATTTCGCGTTGGCCTCGTAGCCGGTCGGCACGCTACAGTCGTACTCCATCGCCGCAATCGCATTGCGCGTCCGGACGACGTAGTTCAGCAGCCCGCTCCCGATAGAGAACTCCTTGGCCGGTGAGAGGTCGCCGCTTTCCTCGGCGCGGTCCACGGCGGCGTTTTTGGTGTACAGGAGCGTGCCCGTATCCGGCGCGGCCTCGACGGCGCTGTCCGCGCCGGCCGTGCGCTCGCCGAGCATCAGCGCGTACGCGGTCGCCTGAATCTTGTCCTGGAATCGGGGCTCTCGCTTGGTGTTCTTGCCGGTCTTGAGTTCGACGGGCATCCCGCGCCGGACGGCATCGGCCCGCCCTTTCATGCCGAACCGCTCGGAGATGAGCGTCATCTCGGAGCGCCACTGGTCTGTTTCAGTTAGCGTCCCCTGCTGGAGCCAGCCCTGAATAGCTGCGGCGTGGTCACGCACGTCGCCGGCCACCTCGTCGGACTCTCGGCCCAGCAATCCGATATCCAGTCCGGCGGCGTCCACCTGCTCCTCGATAGCAGTGTCGAGGTCCCGGCCACGGAGCAGGTCGCCGAACACCTCGTGGACGACGGTCCCCTTCACCAGCGGATAGGCGTGGTCCGCGCCGTCGAGTTTCCGGAGGTAGTACATCCGCGGGCACTGCACCCACGCCCGGATGTCGGTCACGTCGACGAGGAAATCCGGCTGGACGACGAGGGTGGCGTCGCCGCCGACGGAGTACTGCTGCTCGCCCTGGTACTCCCGCTCGTCGGGGTTGTAGACGGCGATCTCCATGCCTGTCTCGATGACGGCGGCGTTCTCAGTCCACTTCCCCCAGAGCGTCACCGTCGTCGGCTCGCCGGCCCCGCGTTCAGGGCGGATGGTCACCTCACAGAGGTCGCTTTCCCCGTACTGGGTGGTCACCGTCTTCGGCTCCTCGATGTCGACGACGACGCCGCGAACGCGATCCGCGCTCACTGGCTGGCCCTCCCCTGTTGCACGGCCCAAGCGAGGGGGCGGACCCTCAAAAGTCGTTCGCGCCGCGGGTCATTCGCTGGTCGCATCGGCTTCGGACTCCGTGTCGGCGGCGTACTCCTGCAGCGTCTCCAGCGATACGTCTTCGAGTACGTCTTCGCTCGTCGCGTCGAGGTTCACCGGCGGTGCACGCCCGGCCTCGTGAGCCTCTATCCAGCGCGGGACACAGACACACCAGTGGTCGCCGGGGTCGAGGCCCGGGAAGTTCAGGTCCGGCCGCGGCGTCACGAGGTCGTTGCCCTGCGCCTTGCTGTACTCTAGAAACTCCGCAGTCATCACGGCACAGATCTCGTGCCGACCGGGGTCACGCTGGAGCGGGTAGCAGTATCCGTCGCGCATGAAGCCCGTCTTCGGGTCCATCGAGCAGGGGGCCAGTTCCCCGCCGAGGACGTTGCGTTCGCTTTCCATACCACGTCTGGCTGTTCCGGGGAGTAAAGCCGTTCGGCTACGCCACTGACAGGCTGGCTGTCACCCGGATGCTTCGCTCCCGCGCAGCGACGACCGGTCACTGTGCCATTCAGGACCGATGGGTTCATTCTGACCCAGTTCAAACAGGAAACTGACAATGCGCGTTCGCGACTGGCAGGACATTCTCGAAGACGTGATGGAGAGCAATGCCAATCCGGGGGACTGGCGTGCCGTCGGGGGCGACCGCGCGAACGGAATCGGCGAGGATATCTACTTCGGACACCCCGATGCCGGCGTCTACCAGCTCAAGACGTACGCGAAGAACCCTTTCGAGGTACAGGGCGTCGGGTCGCAGGTGGCCCGCCGAATCGACGACGACATCGACCCGCTGTTCCCGACCGATGGCTCGGGCATCTTCGGCGTCCAGCAGGGGCCCGAAGACGAGGACGACGCCAAGGAGAAGGCGAAGAACCTCGAAACGGTGCTCGAAACGCACGCTGACGCACCCACATCGCCGCAAGCGCTGCTGGAAGATATGATGGACGCGATGGACTCCCCGGCCTACGGGCCGATGGAGTTCGACCACCACGACCGGCCCGACCAGATGACCGAACTCACCGAGACGTTCGAGGAAGCGGAGGAACTACTCGACGCAGAGTTCGAAGACGTCATCGAGGAAGACGTAGAGCGGGGCTTTTACTGATGGCCGAACGGACAGACGCCGACTGTTACGGGGGCTCCTGATGGTCGGCCCTTCGATGACGGACGCCGACCGGAAACGCTTTCTCAGATACACGCAAGTCGGGTTTGCGCTCCTTATCGGCGGGTCGATGGGGCTTGTGACGATGTATGGCGGTGCCGAGCTGCTGATTGTCGTTGGCGTGTTCGTTGGTGGCACCGCTGTCGGTGGCGCTCTCGCGTGGTATCTCATCCCGGAGAGCATCGCAGAAACCCCGTACGAGTCGGTCGACAGCGGTCCGAAACCCGGCGCAAAGATGAAGCAACGTCGGCAGGAGAACGACGGCTCCAGACAGCAGGCAGCTGAGAACGACGGCCGGCTCTCACAGAACCGCGACTAGAGGAAGTCGTCCTGCATCGCGGGGTCCTGCTGTTCGGAGGCCGTCTGGTCGAAAATCTCTTCGTCGAGCGTTTCGGTCTCTTCGGTCGTAGTATTATAGGCCGAAATCCCCCGCTTCAGGAGATCTTCGACTGCTTGGTCGCGGTTGAGGAACTCGCCCTGTTCGACGAGTCGCTGGATGTCCGAGTCCACCTGGTCCGGGAGTGACACCTTGATCTTGCTCACACTTGCCGCCTATACTGTTCGGACATAAAAACCCACCCCTGCTTTTGAGAGGGGTCAAAAAGGCGCACACGTGAATGCGCGAAACCGTCACACACTTGCCGGCGGCCGACACGAACCACAGTGTGAACGCGAACGACCGAGCGATCACTGCACTGGTCATGCTCGCACACGGGCTGGTCCACACCTACGAGATGACGGTCCCGATATTCGTCGTCATCTGGCTCACCGAGTTCGACCTCATTAACCTCGGTATCGCTCAGTTCGACGTGACAACGGCGACCGTCGGCGTCATCGTAACAGTAGGCTATGGCCTGTTCGGGGCCGGCGCGCTCCCGGGCGGCATCATCGTCGACCGAATCGGTTCCCGCCGGCTCATCACCGGCTGTCTGCTCGGCATGGGTGGGTCGTACATCCTGCTGGGACTGGCTCCGAGTATGGTCGTTATCGCGCTCGCGCTCATCCTCTGGGGAATCTCTGCCAGCGTGTACCATCCGGCGGGGCTCTCGCTTATCAGCAAAGGTGTCGAACAGCGCGGGACCGGACTCGCCTATCACGGCGTCGCTGGCAACCTCGGTATCGGTCTCGGTCCGCTCGTCGCCGCGATTCTCCTGTTGGTCGCCGAGTGGCGGACCGTCGCGCTCGTCCTCGGGGTTCCGGCGCTGCTCGCCGCCGTCTACGCCTCGCAGGCGAGTTTCGACGAAACGGCGGCGGTGACGACGGCGACTGACGGCGGGTCGAAGGCCAACAGCGGCATCGACTCCCTCGGAGAGTTCCTCTCGGAGAGCAAGCACTTGCTGGCCGGGAGTTTCCTCTTCGTGTTCGTCGTCGTCATGTGCTCGGGGCTGTACTACCGCGGTGTCCTCACGTTCCTCCCGGAACTCCTGCGAGACTTGCCGGGCTTCGAGCCAATCCCGGTGGAGACGTTACTGCCACCCACCGTGCTCTCAGCGCTTGGCATCGAAACCGGAACGGGGCAGGCCTTCAAGCCACAGGACTATTTTTACGCCGGCCTGTTGCTCATCGGCGTCCTCGGCCAGTACGCCGGGGGGAAACTCAGCGACCGGATTCCCGTCGAGTACGGTATCGCCGGGTCGTTCCTCGTGCTTGCCGTCCTTGCAGTGCTGTTCGTTCCGGTGTCGGCGATAGGCTTCGGGCCGCTGGCGGTGCTCGGTGCGCTTCTGGGCGTCGCGCTGTTCGTCGTCCAGCCGATGTATCAGGCCGCCGTCGCGGAGCACACGCCCACTGGCACGCGCGGACTGTCGTACGGCTACACGTATCTGGGTGTGTTCGGGGTCGGCGCGCTCGGTGGCGGGCTGGCGGGGTCGATTCTGGCTTTCGCGAACGTGACGGCGCTGTTCGGGACACTCGCCGGAATCGCACTCGTCGCTGTCCTCGCGGGAACCACCCTCGCTCGTCGTTCGTGACTCCCTGAGTGAGAGGCAGGCCGTCGCATCGCTTGCTATTTCTGTCTGTACAATCTACCTGCCGCTCAGATGGACGCCGCAGTTATCGTCCCGGCCTACAACGAGGCGGAGTCGCTGGCCCGCTGTCTGGCTCCCTTCGAGTCACAGCCCGTCGAACTGGTCGTCGTGGTCGGCGGCGACGACGGGACGGAACAGGTAGCCCGCGACGCCCCCTTCGTCGACACCGTCGTCCGGTGCGACGAGGGCGGAGCGGGAATCGCCAGGAACCGCGGAGCAGAAGCCGCGACAGCGCCGATACTGCTGTTTACCGATGCCGATACGGTCGTCCCCGAGGACTGGGTCCGCCTGCATCTCAGGCACTACACCGACGACGATGTGGTGGGGGTCGGCGGCCCCGCACGCCCGCTCGAAGACAGCCTCAAACACCGCGTGCTGTTCAAACTGCTGTCGGACTACTGGTATCGGGTCTCGTGGCCGCTGGGCTTCGTCCAGCAACCGGGCTTCAACTGTAGCTTCCGGGCCGACGCCTTCGAGGCCGCGGGCGGCTTCGACGAAGACATTCCGTTTATGGAGGATACAGAACTCTCTCTCCGGATGAAAGACTACGGCCGGATTGTCTACGATGCGGACTCCTGTGTCGCTACGTCGGCCCGCCGTGAGGCCGACGAGGGGTATCTCTCGCTGTTTGCGAAGTACGTCCGCGGGTACGCGAACCACTACATCCTCCGCCGGGAGTTCGATGCCGACTACTTCTGAGAAGGGCAACCTTTTCAACGCACACACCGGAGCACTGACACGATGAGTGGCTGGCGGTCACTGCCCCGACGTGCTGTCGAACAGGGACGGTCGGACCTCCGGGACGACCCCTATCTCCGCTATATTCTCCTCCTGTCGACTGTGCTGGTCGGATTCTGGTTCTGGCACCGCATCCCGAACTTCGCGACCCGGGACGAGTACAGCCGCCTGCTCGACGCGATGGTCGTCTACGGCTCAGTCCTCGAAGAACCGACCTTCGAGGGTCTCAAGGCCGGTGTCGAGTGGGGCCGGGCCCCGTTCGGCGCGACGCTGTACCTCTACGTACTCGCCATCCTCCCTGTCGTCCTTGTCGCAGCACTGACCGGCGACCTGGACGCGTTCACAGCCATCGCCTTCCCAAGCTGGGAGTTCGGCCACTACGAGGCCTGGGCCGCCACGCCCGAGTGGATATGGACCGGGAGCCTCGTCTTCATCCGGCTAACCAACGTCGTTGCTGCACTCTGTGCCGTCTACCTCACCTACCGCCTGGGCGTCGCAATCGAGGGGCGCAACGCGGGCCGGCTGTCGGCGGTCGTGCTCTCGCTGACCTTCGGCTTCCTCACCATCTCGAAGGAAGCCGGCGAGGATATGCCGGCGCTGGTGTTTGTCCTCCTCGCGCTGTACCTGCTGGTCAGGTACGTTCAGACCGACGACGGAACGCTGTTTCTAGCGGCGAGCGCCGCTGGCGGGGTCGCCATCGCGTTCAAACTGACGGCCGCGCCGGTTATCCTGCTTATCGGCGTCGCCTTCCTGCTGCGTGCCCGTGTCGCTGACGCGCCGCTAACGGAGACGCTGTACCGGCCGAAGCTCCTCCTGAGCGGCGCTTTGCTTGGGTTCGTCATGATCGTGCTTGGATTCCCGACCGCGCTCGTGGCGGGTCCCGAGCCGTTCATCGAGCGGGTGTTCGGCGGCTCGACCTCGCGGATGAGTCACCCGACCGGTCCCGACGCCCCGATGTGGTGGTGGTTCCTGCGGGGGTACTTCAGCGCGCTTGGACTGCCGCTGGTTGCCGCGGCCGCAGCCAGCATCGTGGCGACCGTTGCGACGTTGCGTGACCGCGGTGTCGCCGTCCACGGCACTGTCCTCGTCCTGACGGGACTGATAGCCTACATCGCCATGTTCTCTCAGTGGCACGACTTCCGGGTCCACCACCTCTTGCCGACGTTCCCGCTGCTCGCCTTACTCGTCGGGGGAAGACTGGTGGACCTCCGCGAGCGCTCGTCGTCTCTGGCGCGACCGGTGATGGCCGTTCTGTTGGTAACAACGGCCGTCTACGCCGGTATCGGGGCAGCCCAGTTCGCGTCGATGCCCCGGGACGAGGCGACAGCGTGGCTCGAAGACAACAGCGACGAGGGGGACGTGGTGGAGTCGTATCGCGTCCACATCCAAGACACTGCTATCCCGCACTCGCTGACCGCCCGCCACGTCGCCGGCCAGGACTCGGAAGCGGAGGAAGCGATGGCGTGTCCGCGATACATTCAGGTCGGGTACCGTGACCTGCTCTACCTCAAAGAAGACACCTACTACCGGAACGGTGACGCACAGGCCGTCTACCTCCGGAAGCTTCTGAACGAGGAGTATAACTACCGAATCGTCGCGGAGTTCGGGGAGCGGCCGCCGAACTTCGTGCCCCAGCGGCCGACGCCCGGTTCCTTTACCGACCTGCTCCGACTCGGCGTTGTCCCGCACACGGACCAGTTCGCCGACGAGCAGGAACTCGCGGCGAACCAGTACACGCTGATTTTGGAGCGTGACGGCGAGTGCGACACGAGCCGGCATCCACCGTTCTGAGTCTCTCTTTGCGTAGCTCTTTCCGGCTACTCTGTCGTCAGTGACGTCACGTCGAGCCGAACAGAGGGATACCAGCCCGCAAGCGACGGCAGGTAGATACTGAGGAACCGGTCGACGAAGATGATCGGGATGATAACTGCTGCCGGGATGCCCAGCGCGACGAACACCGCTGTCGCCGTCGCTTCGGTGATGCCGATACCGCCGGGCGTCAGCGGCAAGAGTGTCACAGTGTATGCGACCAGCAGATACAGCGGCACCGCGACCAGTGGTTCGAACCCGACGCCGAAACTCCCCAGCAGCAAGCCGACGCGGACGCCGGGCGCAAGGACGAGATCGACGGCCCAGCCGATTGCGTACCGCAGCCACACTGCCGGCTCGCTCGCCAGCGTCCGGAACGTCGTGGTTGAGCTGTCCGTGAATTCGAGCAGGCCGTCGAGTCGGGCCGCGAGCCTTTCGCCGACGCGTGGGACCTGGACTGCGACCCCGGACAGCCAGCCGATAAGGCGGTCCAGATAGGTGAGCTTGAGTCCTCCGAACAGTATGGCGAGACCGGCTACGAAGTAGAGGCTCGTCGCGAGCGCCAGCACCACGAGGAGTTCGGGCCGGAGCAGTGGAATCGCCAAGACGAGTCCCGCGGTCGCCGCGACGCCGTAGTACAGCGCGAAGACAGCGGTGTGAAGCGCTGAGGCGGCTGCGGCGTCGCTGTAGTCCATCCCGGTCTGGCTCCGGAGGACAAATGGTGCGGCTAGCCGTCCGGAGAGCCGCGAGGGGAGCAACTGGTTGACGAAGTTCACGATGAGGGTCGTTCCAGCGGCGGTCCGGAACCGGACAGGGGACAGCGGGGAGATTACCGCGTGCCACGTGTAGGCTCGGCCACAGATGCCGAGGGCGCTGACGGCGACGATCGCGAGCGCTGTCTCGCTCTCGACGCCGGCGAGCAGGTCGATTGCGCTCCCGATGTCGAACTGCGTGAGCAGCCACGAAACCGCACCGACGGCGATACCGTACTGGGCAACCGTGATGCCCAGGTCACGAGCCCGACTCGTCACGGCGTCTCGCCCCTGTGTAGCTGTGACGCGGCCGCCTCACCGTCAGCTAAAACGGCCCGTGCGGTCGTGAACTCGAAGTCCTGTTGCAGAATCCGTTCGACGGCCCGGCGCATCCAGTCACCAGTTCTGACGTACACCCGCGTCGGCACTCCCTCAACGGCTGGCAGGTCGACCAGTTCCCACGGATGGACGTACAGCATTGGCGTGATACCACGCCGGGCTAGTAATTTCATGCCCAGAATCGTGTATCGCGGGCCGAAAAACCGGAGCCAGGTCCCGGTGAGAGGTAACTGCAGGCCGGGCATGACGCTCGCCGGGAACTCCGTAACGCTGTCCGGCGCGTCTGGACGCACGGCCGTCGCCGGCACCGGCTCGTGAATGTCGTACTCGCCGCCGTACCACCCCGGTATTGACCGACTGGAGACGACGCTAGAGTCGTACGTGTACCCGGTATCGGCAAGCAGATCGAAGTGGTCGTCGGTGATGTCGAAGGCAGGCGCGCGGAACCCGGAGACGCGTTTGCCGGTAACTCGCTCCAGCACGGCCTTCGACTGGGACAACTCCGCTCGTCGCTCCTCGCTGTCGAGAGCAGAGAGCAACTGGTGTGTCTGCGTGTGCGAGCCGATTTCGATACCCGCATCAGACAGCGCTCGCACGGCGTCGGGATGGGTCTGAGCGACTGATGAGACCACGAATGCGGTCGAAGTCGCATCGTACTTTGCGAGCGTGTCCCTGAAAAATCGACCGCCGTCGAGGCCGACACCGTCGCGGTCGGTCGTCCCCGATGCGCTCCGGTAGGCCGGCGTCTGGGTGAACAGCTCGAAATCTATCGACAACACCGCCCGGTCAGTCATCCTGCTCGTCCTCGGTCCGTAGCTGGTGTTCCTCCAGTTCGCTCCGGAGGAGGCTCAGCTCCTCGTTCAGCCGCGACAGCCGGTCGTACATATGCCCGATTCGGTTGAGCAGGTACGTCACCGCGACGAACAGCGTCAGGTTCGAGATGACGAGGATGGCACGCGCCTTCCATTCGAGGCCCAGCAGCCGCGCCACGACCTCGAACACGTTGGGAACGACGGCGACGACGATGAGCCCTGCGCCGAGCAGCAGCGACATCACAAACAGCTCTAGTGACTCGCGTTCGCTTCTGACGATGATGTACCCGTTCGCGAGGAAGGCCAGGCCGACGACCAGCGACAGGAGGTTAACCAGTGAGTAATCGAATCCAAAGACCATACTTAGCGAAAGAGGAGGACGCGAAACACCGTGTCAGTCATCCGAAGCGGGTACAGCACGAGCGTGTCGAGGCTGAACTGCGACTCGCCCTCGTCCCGGATCGGCATCTCTATCGATACTTCTTCGATGCGGTGGCCGCGCTGGGCCGCATCGAGCGTCTGTTCGACCGCCCAGTGGTTGTCCGAGCGGTGGAGGATGTCCTCTAAGGCCGACACGCGGTAGACGCGAAAGCCGCTGGTCACGTCGGTGATGTCGATGCCGCCGAGTTTGCGGACGACGGTGGTAAAGAAGGTGATCCCCAGCCGCCTGACCAGCGGGTAATCCTCGATGCTCTCGTTCAGGTAGCGGCTGCCGATGACCATGTCCGCGTCCTCCGCGTGGTCCAGCAGGGTCGGAATCTTCGCCGGGTCGTGTTGGCCGTCGGCATCGACCTGCACGACGAAGTCGTAGTCGTGCCGAATCGCGTACTGATAGCCCGTCCTGACGGCCCCACCGACACCGGTGTTGAACACATGCGTGACGACGTGTGCACCGTGCTTCCGGGCGACGGCTGCGGTGTCGTCAGACGAGCCGTCGTCGACGACGACGACCTCGTCGACGTGCTGGCTGGTCCCGTCAATCACCGACCCGATGGTGCTCGACTCGTTGTACGCGGGGATGACGGCGACTGTTCGCACTGGTGGAAACGCCGCTAGCAGCGAACTTAGAATTGTCGTTCTCTGGAATTGTCTCAGTCCTCCCTGTCGCCCTTCTTTGACCGCTCAGGGCACGGTATACAGACCTCCCAGGGTCACAGCCGACTGCAGACCGAACGGCCGGACTGGTTCCGGCTCACACACGCGGTGCGGAATGCCCAGTTTCAATCTTCGTTCCCCGAGGGGAGCCGTACTCGACATCAGTCATGATGAATAGGGCAAGAATGAAAACACACCGCGCGGTACGTACTGGCATGAGTGTCGAGCAGGAGCAGACGGAACGGACCATCAGGTGTCTGGTGGCGAAAGTCGGACTCGACGGTCACGACCGGGGCGCACACGTCATCGCGCGGGCGCTCCGAGACGCCGGCTTCGAAGTGATATACTCGGGACTCCACCGAGCACCCGACGAAGTCGTGCAGGCCGCCGTGCAGGAGGACGTGGATGTCGTCGGCATCTCCATCCTCTCGGGGGCGCACAACACGCTCGTTCCAAAGATTCTCGACGGACTGAAGGAGTACGATGCGTTCGACGACCGTCTCATTCTCGTCGGCGGCATCGTTCCGGACGACGATCAGGAAGAACTCCGCGGGCAGGGCGTCGACGAGATATTCGGTCCGGGCGCGTCGATGGAGGAGATGATCGACTACATCCACCAGAACGCGCCCGAGCGATGAGCGACCTCGTCGCTGACCTGCTTGCGGGCAAGCACAGCGCTCTCGCCAGGGTCATCACGAAGATAGAGAACCGCTCGCCGGGGTATCGGGAGATAATTTCCGACCTCCACCAGCACACCGGGACAGCCGACGTGGTCGGCGTCACCGGCAGTCCCGGCGCGGGCAAGTCCACGCTGGTCGACAAGGTCGCAGCGACCTACCGCGAGCGGGGCCAGACTGTCGGTGTCATCGCTATCGACCCGTCCTCGCCGTTTTCCGGCGGCGCAGTACTCGGCGACCGGATACGAATGGCCTCGAACGCCGGCGACATGGACATGTTCTTCCGGTCGATGTCTGCCCGTGGCTCCCTCGGTGGACTGTCAACGGCGACGACCGACGCCGTGACCGCGCTGGACGCCTTCGGCAAGGACAAGATCATCGTCGAGACGGTCGGTGCAGGCCAAAACGAGGTCGACATCGTCCGCACGGCCGACACCGTCGCCGTGCTCGTGCCGCCGGGGAGCGGCGATGACGTGCAGATGCTCAAGGCCGGGATCCTCGAAATCGGTGACGTGTTCGTCGTCAACAAGGCTGACCTCGACGGAGCCGACCGGACTGTCCAGCAGCTCCGAGAGATGCTTCAGGGACAGAGCGGACGACCGAACTCCGGCCATCACGGCGCGACTGAACTCGCAGCCGACGACGCCGAGGCAGACGCCGAGGAGAGCGGCACGGAGACGTGGGACCCCCCAATCGTGGAGACGGTGGCTAACCGGGGCGAGGGCGTCGAGGACTTCCTGAACGCGCTGGCCGACCACGGCGACTATCTGGACCGAACCGGCCGACGAGAGGGGCAGGCACGGGAGCGATTCGCCGCCGAGATCCGAACCCTGCTCCGGGAGGACGCAAACGAACTACTGGTCGATGAACTCGACCGCCGCGGCGGTATCGAACAGTACGTCGACGCTGTCATCGAGCGCCACACCGACCCGTACACCGTCGTCGACGAGGTTCTCGCGCCGCTCCGGGAGTGTCTCGACGAGCCTCGCGACGAGAACTGAGTTCGGGACTGTCGCGTCCGCGGCTACGGTTGCCCGCGACGATAGCGACAGTCATCTGACGCTCGTCCAGCATGTATAACATACTCGGGGCTCCAAGTCATCAATATGAAACTCCGCAAGACGCTCGGTGCGGTCGTCGGAGCGGTCGGTGCGACAGCCGCTGCCAACCGCGTGCTGCAGTCGCAGGCCGGTGCGTTCGAACCGATGCTCGAGGGGGAACAGGGGACGTACCGCTGGCGCGGGTTCGATATCGCGTACACTGAGGCTGGCGACCCGTCGGACCCGGACCTCGTGCTGTTTCACGGCATCAACGCCGCTGCCAGCAGTCACGAGTTCCACACGGTGTTCGACACGCTGGCGGAGGAGTACCACGTCATCGCGCCTGACCTACCGGGTTTTGGGCACACAGACCGCCCGCCGCTGCTGTACTCGGCCTCGCTGTACACAGCCTTCGTCCGCGATTTCATCGAGGACAACACCACCGACGCGACCGTCGTCGCGTCGTCTCTGACAGGGGCATACGCCGCCAGCGCGGCACAGGAGGTTGAGGTGAAGGAACTTGTCCTCATCTGCCCGACAGACACTTCGATGGGGAACCGCACCGTCTGGCTCCGATCGCTGTTGCGCGCGCCCGTCGTCGGCGAGGCAATCTACAACCTCACCGTCTCGAAGCCCTCCATCCGCCACTTCCACGCTGACCACGGGTACTACGATATGGACAACCTCACCGACGCAGTGGTCGACTACGAGTGGCAGAGCGGCCACCAGCCCGGTGCGCGGTTCGCGCCGGCGTCGTTCGTCTCCGGCTTCCTCGACCCGGAGCACGACCTCGGCGAAGTACTGGCAAGCCTCGACGTGCCCGTGACGCTGGTCTGGGGTGAGGATGCCGACATCACACCGCTGTCGAAGGGTCGTGACCTGGCCGAACAGGCGGATGCGATGCTCGTCGTGTTCGGTGATTCGCTGCTCTTGCCCCACGTCGAACACCCCGGTGAGTTCGTCGACGTGGTCCGCGACAGAGTGACGTCGGTAACGGTCGAGAACTGAGTTCTAGCGCGGCCGGAACACGACGGCTCTCTCGCCGGTCGTCACGCGCTCGCCGACATCGATGCCGACCACGTCGCCGATAGCGACGTCGTCAGGGTCCACGTCACGGACGAGCCCCGTGACCGAAACCGGGCCGAAGTCGGCGATAGCGGTGACGTAGGGCGCGTCGTCCTCGAACTGCGGAGTCGGGACGGTGATCGTCGTGTGGCTCGCGATTTCGCCGGATTCTGGCAGATCGACCGCCGAGAGTTCCTGGTCGTGGCAGCGCGGACACACTCGCCGGGGCGGCAGCCAGCCGTGGCCGTTCGAACATTCGAGGTAGTACCCGTCGCCAGATTCGATGCTGTCGAGCCACGCGTCGTACTCGCCATCCTGTGCGGATTCAGTCATTCTTGTACCTCCATGACGTGGACAGTCGTAGACGCGACCGTACCCCCCGCGTTGTGTGCGACACCGACGGTGCTGTCCGGGACGGCGTCGGCCCGCGGATGCGACCCGTCGAGAAGCCAGGCAACGGTCGCCAGTTGGGCGACGCCGGTCGCGCCGACCGGGTGACCCTTGGCTTTCAGCCCGCCCGAGAGATTTATCGGGCGGTCGCCATCGCGGGTCGTCTCCCCGTTGCGCGCCGCGGCGATGCCCTCACCGCGCTCGTAGAAGCCAAGCGATTCGATTGCGAACACTTCAGCGATGGTGAAACAGTCGTGGACCTCGGCGAAATCGACATCGTCGGGACCGACGCCGGCGTCGCCGTACGCCTCTTCGGCGGCCTTGTCGGCGGCGGGCGTCTGTGCCAGATGTGGACGGTCCTGTAGCGCGAGATTGTCGCCGCCCTGCCCAGTCCCGGTGATGGCGACCGGGGCGTCCAAGTTGTGTTCCTCGGCGTAGGCCTCCGTCGTCAGGACGGCAGCCGCGGCCCCGTCAGTAATCGGACAGGAGTCGTACAGGCCGAGCGGGTCCGCAATCGTCGGGGCCTCCAGCGCGTCCTCGATCGTGATTTCCTGCTGAATCTGTGCGTGTTCGTTGACCAGGGCGTGTTCGTGGTTCTTGACGGCGACGTGAGCGAGATCCTCGTGGGAGCCGCCGTACTGGTCGAAGTACGACCGGGCCATCAGCGCGTACGCCCCGGGGAAGGTCATCCCGGCACGGACCTCGTAGAGGTCGTCGGCGGCGATGGCGAGCGCGTCTGTCGCCGCTGCCGTCCCGATGTTGGTCATCCGTTCCGCGCCGCCGACGACGACGACCTCCGCCTCGCCGTTCCGGATCGTCTTGACGGCTTCACGAACGGCTGTCCCGGCGGATGCACAGGCCGCTTCCACGCGGGTCGCCGGAACGTCCAGCCCGATGGCCTCGGCCATCAGCGGGCCCTGGTGGCCCTGGTGTTCCGCGAGTTCGCCCATGAAGTTGCCGTAATAGAGCGCTTCAGCGTCCTCCGGGTCGATTCCAGCCTGCGAGAGCGCTTCGAGTCCGGCCTCGGCGAACAGGTCTCGGCCGGTCCGTTCGGGGTGTTTCCCGAACTGTGTTACGCTAGCCCCGGCAATACGTGGGTCTGACATTATCACCCAGTGCGCGCTGACGGCTTAAATGCCTACTGCTCGGATGCTTAATTAGCGCATATTCACCTGCTTAAACGCCTGCAAACGGGATATGCGTTCTCAGCCAGAAGTACTTCTCACAACGGAATTGTAGCCCACAAGGGAACTACGTCGAATCAGTTCACAATTTCGGCGATACGCTGTGGCTCTCCTGACAGCGCTGGTTCCGGCTCGACCATCTGCAACACCTCGTGGTCGGTGACGTTCGGATACGACTTCTGGATAGCATCCTCGATGAGGGCCTTTTCGAGGCGGAACTCCGTCCCCTCGTAAACGACATCCACGCCCTGTTCGTCAAACGACAGTACAGTCATACCACGAATTACGCACGGCACGAATAAAAGGATAGTCTCTCGTGTGGCCACGTCGATTCGGAGACCGCGCAGCGAACACGTGCTCGGAACAGCTGAGCAGGACCGCTACGAGTCGCCGTCGCTCCCAACTCGGATGACCTGTAGCAGAGAGTACACCGGGACGCCGCGGATGTCGCCGACACCGCGCTTGTCAGCCAGCACGACGCAGGCCACGGGGTTGCCGCCCTGTTCATGGATTGCATCGATTGTCTCTCCCATCGTCTTGCCACTCGTGATAGTGTCGTCAACGACGTAGCAGTCGCGGTTCCGAATCTGGGCGAAGTTCCGCGAAAAGGAGCCGTCACTGGTCTCGCTCTCGTCGTCGTCCCACTGGTGTTTGGTCGGGGCGTACGTCCCGAGGTCTGTTTCCAGTTCCCGCGCAACAGTCGTCGCGAGCGGCGCGCCGGCCTTCTCGATGCCGATAGTAAGGTCTACGTCGTCGCCTTTCTTCGAGAGCAGGTCCGCCATCGCTGCGCCCGCGTGATACAGCCGGTTGCTGTCACGCCCGACAGCGGACCAGTCGACGTGGATGTCGTGGGGACCGCCGTCGTCGCTCGTGTCCGGTTCCGTGCCGGTGCCGCTGCGTTCGACAAGCCAACTTGCCGTCTCCCGTGAGACGTTGAGCTCGTCAGCAATCTCGCCCTTAGAGAGGCCACGCTGTGCCAAGTCGGACGCGCTGTCGACGAGGTCGTCGATGTTCTTCATATCATCATCTCCGTGTGCGAGGATTTAATAGGCAGTGTTCTTCAGCCACCGAAATATATTTACAACAGCAGTTGTAGTATTCTACTGGCTGGGTACATTCCCCCTGCAGTCCGGAACTATGTGAGGCCGCTGTTTGGTCACATCGTTCCCACCACCCCCAACCCGGCCGACGGTAACTGTCTGCCACGCAGCATGGTTGTCCACGGGACCGCACGCACCAGCGGTCAGGCGGGACCTCCCCCCGTCCGTTGTCTACTGGCTCTGCGCTCCGAGCCCGGAGTGCGTCCTGCATGCCGACTAGCCAGTAGATCCCCAGCTTTGAGTGACTGGTTTCAGGTATCGCTCAGTTCAAACGTGTAGAGTCGCTGCTCGCAGGTCGGACAGACCAGCGTCTCATCGGGGTCCTGACGCGGTCCAAGATGGCCGCCACAGCACGACACTGACGATGACTCGACTAGTTCGGAGTCACAGACCGGGCACCTGTCGAGGAACATCCGGAACGCCTCCGCGCCAGCGACTCTGAGCCGCTCGTCGTCGAGACGCTCGCCGAGGACCTCGTAAGCTGCGAGTTCGGCGACGACGACTGGACGGGGGAGGAGCTTCGCGTGGTCCGCGCCGAGTGCGAGCCACTCCGCGTCGTCGACGTACGGTTCAGCAGCGTCAACTCCCGGTAGCGACGCCTGTAGCGCCGCGGCGAGGGCGTCAAGTGAGTCGTCGGCCAGCTCGTCCATCCGCTCGTGCCACGCCACGTCTACAGCCGTCGTGAGAAACAGTTGTTCACCCTCGGCTTCGATGACGCCGGCTGCCGAAAGCTCCCGGAAGACGGTTTCGCCGTCCATCTCGACGTCGTCGGCCAGCGACTCGTTTTCCCGTCGGGTCACGTCTTCTTGGGATGTGTCCCCCTGTGCTGGCTCCGCGTGGAACCACTCGTCCGGAACCGGTGATGCCGCCACCAGCCGCGGGGCAAATTCGGGCGTGTACGGGACCAGATACCCTCGGAAATAGACGATCGCGACGCCGACAACAGCGACCAGTAGGCTCGACCGCGGACGGTCACGCCCGCGCAGAAGCATGGCAAGCGCTCCAACGAAGCCAAGATTCAGTACCGTACACGGCCAGCACCTGTTTGCCCCGGTGTAGGACTCGTCTCTGAAGGTTTCGAGTGCGTCCATCGGAGTAGGACTGTTCTGTGGGGATTTCCGGCTCATGTTTTGACAACGATATGCAGTCCCAAAATTCTTTAACAACAGCTGTGGTATGAACTGTCATGAACGATTCCTCGGTGACATACACCACGCTCGGGTCGACAGGGCTCGACGTGTCCGAACTCTGTCTCGGAACGATGAACTTCGGAAGCGCCGAGCCCTGGATGCTAAATGACGAGGACGAGAGCCGCCGAATACTCGAACGAGCGCTGGATCTGGGTATCAACTTCTTCGATACAGCCAACGCGTATTCGAACGGCGAGAGCGAGCGGATACTCGGCGATGCTGTCGACTCCGCCCGACGCGACGAACTGGTCTTGGCCTCGAAGGTGTACTTCGACATGCACGACGGGCCGAACGGCAGCGGGCTTTCGAAGAAACACATCATCGACCAGTGTCACGCCACGCTGGACCGCCTCGGCGTCGACTATCTCGACCTCTACCAGATCCATCGGTGGGACGACGACACGCCAATCGAGGAGACATTGGACGCGCTGACGTACCTCGTCGACGAGGGGCTGGTCCGCTATATCGGCGCCAGTACGATGGCCAACTGGAAGTTCCAGAAGGCGCTGTACACCGCGGACATCGAAGGGTACGAGCGGTTCGTCTCGATGCAGCCGGAGTACAACGCCGTCGACCGCCACGAGGAGGCGAACCTCCTGCCGGTGTGTGAGATGGAGGGTGTCGGCGTCATCCCGTGGTCGCCCCTGGCCGGCGGCTTCCTCGCCGGGAAGTACGAGCGCGGCGACGACCTCGCCGAGGGACGGGCGAGCACGGACGAGTACACGGCAAACCGGTTCAGCGACGAAAACTGGGCGGTCCTCGACGAGGTGCGGGCGATTGCCGACGCGAAGGGCGCGACACCGGCACAGGTCAGCCTGGCGTGGCTCTGCCAGCAGGATGTCGTCGACGCGCCGATCATCGGCCCGCGGACGATGGACCAACTTGAGGAGAACGTCGGAGCGCTCGACGTCGACCTGACCGACGAGGAGTGTGCCCGAATCGAGGCCCCAAAACAACCGCAGTGGCCCGTCGAGGGCAAGGACTAATCAGTGACCTCGATGGATAACCATGCACGTTAACTGCGTACTCAGTTTCCCTGTATACACATGGACGACAGCGAACTAACCGATGTCCTCGAAGATGCCGGTCTCTCTCCGTACCAGGCGGAGGCCTACGTGGCGTTGCTGGGGCTGGGGACCGCATCGGCGACGGACATCGCCGATTCCTGTGACGTTCCGGACCCGCGGATATACGACGTGCTCAGGGATCTTGAGTCGAAGGGGTATATCGAGACGTTCCAGCAGGATAGCCTGACTGCTCGGGCGCGAAATCCCGACGTAGTGCTTGAGGACCTGCGGTCACGGTCGAGCAAGTACCTCGACGCGGCCGAGACCATCGAGGAACGCTGGAACCAGCCCGAGATATCCGAGCACGAGGTCAGTATCGTCAAGCGGTTCGAAACGGTCGTCAGCCGGGCCCGGGAGCTCATCGAAGCGGCGGAAAACCAGATTCAGGTCGGCGTGAACCCCGAGCAGTTCTACGCGGTCCGGGAAGAACTCATCGCCGCCCACGACCGCGGCGTGAACATCAAACTCAGCATCTGTACGAGTCCTGACGAGGAAGTCCCGCCGCTTTCCGACATCGAAGGGACCTGTACGGAGGCCCGGAACCGCGAGATTCCGGCCCCGTTTTTCGTGCTTGTCGACCGGACCTGGACGTGTTTTGCGCCCCACCACGACTCGGTCAACGAGTACGGTGTGCTCGTCAAGGACCGAACTCACACCTACGTCTTCCACTGGTTTTTCCTGACCTGTCTGTGGGAGATCTGGGACACACTGTACACCGAGCGGACGCCGGAAACCCCGACGACGTACGTCGACCTCCGACACGCTGTCCGCGACATCGAACCGCTGTTGAATGAGGACGCGATTATCGAGGCTACTGTCGAGGGGTACGACACGGAAACAAAGGAGTCGGTTGGTCTGACCGGGCGCATCACCGCCGTCGACTACACCGGGAGTAGCATCGGACGGACGGACCCGGTCCCGCTTGCACAGATGGCCGGCCGAATCAGCGCGACGCTGGCCACTGATAGCGGAACGTACGAAGTCGGCGGCTGGGGAGCCGTCATCGAGGAAATCGAAGCGACCGAGATTACAATTACGGACGTCACGTACGAGTGACACAGGCGCCGTTTTTCGGGATTAGTAAACTTTCGTTCAGTTTGCGCGTTTGAGGGCCTCCGTGTAGCAAGCGGCTGTTTGACTTATCCGTGCATATATATACTGAAAGATTTATACAATGGCTACTAGTCAAAAATATATCACTTCTACTGGGTTGTGGCCGACAGTTAACAACACCTGTGGTTAATTATGGACAACCTTTAAGGTGCGTCCGGGATAGCTCAGAATAGATATGTCGGACAATGGCACAAGCGGCGAGCGGAACTCAACAGGCGTCTCCCGGCGACGGTTCGTCCGTGCCGCCGGAGCAGCAGGTGTTGTCGGCGGACTAGCAGGCTGTGCTGACTTCGTCGGCGGTGGCGACGGAGGCGGCGGTGGCGGCGGCGACGGCGGATCGACCGGTGACGGAAGCGGCGGGGAGGCGACGACCGTGCAGTGGGGCTTCGACCCGGTGGCCGTCCAGAACAACGGCCCCGCAATCAAGCAGGCTCTCCACGACAACGGCCTGCCGGACTCCATCGAGATCGAATTCGTCCCCCGTGACCAGGACACCGGTGCGGCTCGGGCGAACTACAACCGGCTGCTCTCGGCCGGCGAGACGAACCCGGACATGTTCCTGATGGACAACGGCTGGACGAACATCTTCATCCAGCGGGGACAGCTCCAGAACCTCTCCGAAACGCTGCCGGAGGAACTCCTCTCGGATGTCTCGGACAACTACTTCTCGGCGTTTACCGACACGGCTCGGAACCCGAGCAACGGGAACCTGTACGGCGTCCCGGTGTTCCCGGACTTCCCGACGATGCAGTACCGCAAGGACCTCGTTGAGGAAGCCGGCTACAGCCCCGAGAGCAACAACTGGGCGACCGAGCCGATGACCTGGGAGGAGTGGTCGAACATCGCGGCGGACACCTACGACAACGCCGACGTCGACTTCGGTTTCACCACGCAGTGGGACATCTACGAGGGGACCTCCTGCTGTACGTTCAACGAGGTTATGTCCTCGTGGGGCGGCGCGTACTTCGGCGGCCGCGACAACCTCTTTGGCCCCATCGGCGACCGGCCGATCACGGTCAACAACGAAGAGGTCATCAACTCGCTCAACATGATGCGGAAGTTCGTCCACGGCGAGGACTTCGGCGGCCAGTTCGAGGGGTACGGCGGCGGCTTCACCCCGACCGAAATCCTCGGCTGGAAGGAGGAAGACGCTCGCGCGCCGTTCGTCAACGGCAACGCCGTCTTCCACCGGAACTGGCCCTACTCGCTGGCACTCGGCGGGCGTGACCCAGAGGAAACAGAGGATCCGGCGCTCGGCGAAAACCTCGGTGCGATGCCGATTCCGTACGCCGTGCCCGAAAGCGAGGCGGCACAGCCCGGCACGGGCGGCTCCACGGCTGCGCTCGGTGGCTGGCACATGACGGTCAACCCCAACAGTGAGAACACAGACGCCGTGACGCAGGTCATTCGCGCCGCGATGCAGCCGGACTTCCAGCTCACGCTACTGTCCGTTCAGGGATGGCTGCCGCCGCGGCCCGAACTGTTCAACTCCAGCGAGGCCCAGAACGTGCCCGTCGTTGGCCGGTACATGGACACCCTGCAGGTCGCCGGTAACAACACGATGCCGCGCCCGGTGACGGCTGTCTGGAGCGACCAGTCCAGCAAGATCGCACAGCAAGCGAACCGCGCAGTCGGTCAGGAAGCCTCCTCGGCCGACGCGATGGCGACGCTTGAGTCCGCGCTGGAAGAGACCGAGCAAACCTGAAGCCACAGGCAAGCGTTACAAAACCATCCCTGTGATTATTTACCATGACACATTCAAACGACGGACGGAGGTAACCAGATGAGTACAGAAACCGGCCGTGAATCCAGACGCTCGGGGGCACTCGTCAGCATGATGCGGTGGATGGAGAACCTCAGCGACACGCAGTACGCGTATCTGCTGTTGATTCCCGTGTTCGTACTCTTGGGTATCGTCGCGCTGTACCCGCTGTTGCGGACCTTCGAGCTGTCGCTGTTCGCGCTCTCGGCGGACTTTTCGAGCACTACCTTCGTCGGCGCTGGGAACTACATCGAGCTGTTCACCGGCGAGAAAAACCGGTTCCTGCCGGGCGGAACGACGTTCCTGCCCGAAGGGTTTGGCATGAGTGCGTTGCTGAACAGCGCACTGGTCGTCACGATAATCTTCGCCGTCGTGAGCGTGCTCTTCGAGACGCTCATCGGTCTCGGGCAGGCGCTCATCCTTGACCAGGACTTCTATGGCCGGCGGTGGATTCGCGCGGCTATCATCATCCCGTGGGCCGTCCCAATCGTCATTCAGGGGATGATCTTCTTCCTGATGTTCAACTCGAACGTCGGGTTCCTGACGCCACCGCTTGCTGACCTCGGCCTGCTCGCGCCGACGAACACGCTCAACGACACGCCGAGTGCGACGTTTATCATCATCGTCGCCGACATCTGGAAGACGTCGGCGTTCATGGCCCTGCTCATTCTGGCTGGGCTGCAGAGCATCGACCGGGGCCTGTACGACGTGGCGAGGGTCGCCGGGGCGACGAAGTGGCAGCAGTTCAAGCTCATCACGTTCCCGCTCATCCTGCCGACTATCGGCGTTGCCGTGCTGTTCCGGTCGGTACAGGCGATGCGGGTGTACGGCATCATCGACACGGTGTCGAGCTGTACCGTCGTGCCATCGCTGTCGTGTATGGTCGTCGCGACGTTTACCACCCGCGAGGGGACATCCGCGGCCATCGCGTTCGTGACGGCCGCCATCATCGGGACGGTCGTGATGGGACTCATCGTCTGGCAAGGGGAGGACGCGATCTAACATGGCGACGCCAACTGACACCCAAGAGCAGTCGAGCGACGGGCCGCTACAGCGGTGGACACAGAGCGCCATCAAGAACCCGGACAAGGTGTACCGGGCGCTGTTCTACGCGGCGATGGTGTTTTTCCTGGTGACGACGCTGTTCCCCTTCTACTGGCTCGTCGTGTTGGCGGTGACCCCCGAGGGGAACTTACTCGCCGGGAGCTTCCTCCCCACGGTGAACCTCTTTGGCGTCAGCGGGACGTTCCCGCTGCCGGTCCCTAAGGGGTTCAATCCGGGTGCGTTCGTCACCGTCTTCGAGCAGGTTCCCTTCCACCTGTACATGCTGAACAGCTTCGCGCTGGCGGTCACGACGACGGTCATCGTGCTGTTCGTGGCGAGCCTCGCAGGCTACGTGTTCGGCCGTCTCCGATTCCCCGGCCGCGCACTGCTGATGCTCGGTATCCTGGCGATCAGCTACTTCCCGCCGGCTGCGTTCGTCATACCGCTGTTCCAGGCGTTTGCCGGCAACGCGCCGATTACGGTACCGTTCACCAGCATCCCGCTGTTCACGCCCCCGCGCCTGCTGAACACGCCGGGGTCGATGGTACTGCCGTTCAGCGCGCTGTTTATGCCGCTGTCCATCTTCATCCTGACGACGTTCTACGGCCAGATTCCGGACGGGCTGGAGGACGCCGCACGGGTCGAAGGAACGACGCGACTGGGCGCGCTGTTCCGCGTCATCATGCCGCTGTCCGCGCCGGGCGTGGCGACCGCGGCCGTGCTGACGTTCATCGCCGTCTACAACGAGTACTTCTTCAGCTCTATCATGGCGACCTCGCCGGAGGCGGCCAAATGGTCGCCTATCGTCGGCGGGATTCTCAGCTACCAGACCCAGTACACGACCCAGTTCAACCTCATGGCGGCCGCGAGCATCGTCGGGGTTCTCCCCGTCGTCATCCTCGTGATCGTCGCACAGGAACGCATCGTCAGCGGACTGACCTCAGGCGCACTCAAGGAGTAACACAATGGCACGAGTACAACTCGAACACGTGACGAAACGCTACGACGACCAGGGTGACGTGGTCACCGCGGTCGACGACATGAACCTCGATATCGCCCACGGCGAGTTCATCTGTTTTGTCGGCCCATCCGGCTGTGGGAAGTCGACCACGATGGAGACCATCGCCGGGCTCACCATCCCAACCGAGGGTGAGATATACATCGGCGACCGTGAAGTGACGAACCTGCCACCGAAGGACCGCGGCATCGCGATGGTGTTCCAGAACATCGCGCTGTTCCCGCACATGGACGTGTACGACAACATTTCCTTCGGGCTGCGGTTACGGGATTACCCACAGGACGAGATTGACCGTCGGGTCGAGCGGGCCGCGGATATCGTCCAGCTAGAGGGGATGCTCAACCGGATGCCCGAGGAGATGTCCGGCGGACAGCGTCAGCGCGTCGCTATCGCCCGCGCCATCGTGCGCGAGCCCGACGTGTTCCTGATGGACGAGCCGCTGGCAAACCTCGACGCGAAGCTCAAGGTCCACATGCGGACGGAACTCCAGCGCCTGCACAAGGAGCTGGACACGACCATCATCTACGTGACCCACGATCAGGAGGAGGCGATGACGCTGTCCGACCGTATCGCCGTCCTCGATTCGGGGCAGCTCCAGCAGATCGACCCGCCACTGACCTGTTACAACGAGCCGGACAACCTCTTTGTCGCCGGGTTCATCGGCTCGCCGTCGATGAACTTCGTCGAGGGGACGGTCACGGAGGACGCCCTGGAGACGCCGAACTTCTCGCTTGCGTTCAACCCATCGTCCATCGAAGGTGTCGGAGTTGGTGACGACGTGACGCTGGGTATCCGCCCAGAGGACATCTATCCGGGCGACCTCAAGTCGGAGGTCCCTGACCCATCGGGAATGATTACCGCGAGGACCGACATTCTCGAACCCATGGGCGACGAGATATTCGCCTACCTGCTGCTGGGCGACGGCGAAACGTCGATGTCGCAGGAACTGGCGACGAACGACCAGCTACTGATGAGCATCGACCCCGACTCTGATCTCGAAGAAGACGATGAGATCGGGGTCGTCATCGACCGACGGAACGTCCACCTGTTCGACTCGGCCACCGGCGAGGCGATTGTCCACGACCTCATTCCGTACGAGGCCGAAAGCACTGCATCAAGTAGCGAAGTAGAATCAGACGACTGATATGAGCAGCCACCTCGCGATGCTGTACTGGAGCGGGATGCTCGTGCTGTTTTTTTTCTGGGCCTACGGTATCGTGTCGTTCGTCCTCGACCTGAAGAACAAAATCGTCCCCGGCATCATCCAGTATCGGCGCGGCCGGCGGCGAGAGAAGGCCAAGCAGAAACAGGAGGAGGAACGCGAAGAGCGTGAACAGCAGTTGTATTAATCCGCTTCCGGCCGCACTCTTCGAGAATCATGACTGAGACCGTTCGCATAGGCATCATCGGACTGGGGAACATCGCGGATATCCACTGTACGAACCTCCGTCAGCTCGACCAACCGGTCTCGATAACGGCGGGCGTCGACGTCGATGCCGATGCGCGCCGCCGGTTCGCCGAGACGTACGACGCGGCAGTGTACGAGGAGGCGTCGGCGATGTTCGGGTCCGTCGATGCCGCGCTGGTGACGACGCCGAACAGATACCACGAGCAGTACGTCGTAGCGGCGCTTGAGGCGGGCTTGGACGTGCTCGTCGAGAAACCACTTGCACACACGCTCGAAAGCGCCGAGCGGATCGCCGCGGCCGCCAAAGCGGCAGACGGGTTCTGTATGGTCGGCTTCCACAACCGATTTGCCGACCCGGTTCAGACGCTCGTGGGCTACCGCGACGCGGGCGACATAGGCGATGTGTCTCATATCGAGGCGAACTACATCAGGCGTCGCGGCGTCCCAGGACGAGGGTCATGGTTCACGCGCAACGACGTGGCCGGCGGCGGCTCACTCATCGACATTGGAGCCCACGCTATCGACCTGTCGCTGCACGTTGCCGGTCATCCAGCCGTCGTGGAAGTGTCGGGTGACACCCGCGCCCAGTTCGGCGTCGACGAGGAGTACGCGTACGTCGAGATGTGGGGCGCGGACCACGGTGCAGCCGAGTTCAGCGTGGACGATTCCGCGAGTGCGTTCATCCGCTGTGATGACGGCACGACGATATCCCTGGAGGTGGCGTGGGCGGCGAACCGGCCGGACAGTCAGGAGTACTACGTCCGCGGAACTGACGCGGGCGCAAAACTCGACCTCGCGGACCAGTCGCTGACACTGTTTGAGACGGCCGACACCGGCCGGATGCACCATCGGACGACCGATGTCGAGACACAGCGGTCGGACCCACAGCGAACGGAGCAGGAACGGTTCGTCTCTGCGGTTCGGAACGGGTCGCCACCGTCGGTAAACACCGTCGAGCAGGCGCTGCGAGTCCAGCGCGTGATGGACGGAATCTACCGCTCCAGCGAAACTGGCGCGGCTGTCAGCGTCAGCGAGACAGAGACCTGAAGAAAGACTTAATCCCCAGTGTTCTCACTCTCTGCCTGGCATGAAAGTGATTGGTGTTACGCGGGACGACGACGGCCCACAGCTCCTAGAGCGGGAGCGACCGTCGCCTGACCCGGGCGAGGCACTCGTCCGGACACTCCGCGTTGGTGTTGACGGCACAGACCACGAAGTCCTGAACGGGTCCCACGGCGGGTTCCCCGACGGGGCGGACCACATGGTTCTCGGACACGAGGCGGTCGGCGTCGTCGAAGAGCCCAATGGCACGGGGCTCGAGGCGGGGCAGGTCGTCGCGCCGACTGTCCGGCGGAAACCGAACGGCGAAACGAACGAGTATTTCCGTCGGGGGGAACCCGACATGGCTCCGGACGGCGAGTACACGGAACGTGGCATCGTCGGCGACCACGGCTTCATGGCCGAGTATTTCACCTCGCCGGCAGATTTCCTCGTCCCCGTCCCGGAAGCGGTCGCGGACTACGGCTTTCTCGTCGAGCCGCTCTCGATTACCGAGAAGGCAAACGAGCACGCCTACGCCACGCGGGAGCCATTCGATTGGCGGCCGGAGTCGGCCTGCGTGCTGGGGAACGGTTCGCTCGGACTGTTGACGCTGTGGATGCTTGAACAGGAGTACGACCGGACGTACTGTGTCGGTCGGCGCGACCGGCCCGACCCGACGGTCGACATCATCGACGAGATAGGCAGCACGTACGTCGATTCCCGTGAGACGCCGGTGGATGAACTCCCGGAGACCTACGAGGCGATGGACTACGTCTACGAGGCAACCGGGTTCGCCCCGCACGCGTTCCAGACGGTCAAGGCGCTCGACCAGAACGGGGTCGGCGTGTTGCTCGGCATCCCGGAGCCGTGGGAATTTGAAGTCGATGGCGGCTCGCTCCACAACGAGATTGTCCTGCACAACAAGTGTCTCATCGGGACTGTCAACTCACACGTCTCGCACTTCGAGGACGCCGTCGAGACCTTACAGGACCTTCCGGAATGGCTGCTCGACGATCTGGTCACGACGGTTACCGACCCGGAGCACGTCGAGGCGGCCTTCACAGACGGGGACGACCAGATAAAAGCAGTCGTCGAGTTCGATTCGCTGTAAGTCCCCGGGCCGAACCGCGCCCGAGCTTTTTTGTCCCAATATACCCGGATAGACCTCATCTCAAAGCGGATATGTCGGGTAAATGTAATCTCACAGATGTAAGATAGTGAGGTATTTACTCACATACGATTAATTTGTTCGCCCGCTCAAACCCGAGAAATCGTGGGATATAGATGATTTACCGGGATCGATACGAATGTCAAATGGTGACTTTTGCTATACAGAAGTATTAAGTGCGAATCTTCAATAAGGAATTATGAGGTATTGGTGCAACCATGACTGACGACAACTCAAATAAACGGTTGACGCGGCGTAACGCTCTTCGGATTGCTGGCGCAGCAGGTGCGGCCTCGCTGGCTGGCTGCGGTGGGAGTGACGGTGGTGATGGCAGCAGCGGCGACGGCAGCAGCGGTGACGGCGGCGACGGTACCAGTGGCGACGGCAGCAGCGGTGAGGACAGTACCGACAGCGGGCCACAGTATGGGACGCTCGAAGTCGCCCACTGGTGGGGCGAAGGCGACGGACTCGAAGCGATTCAGTCCGTTATGGACGCCTTCAAGGAGCAACACCCCGACGTTCCGTTCGACGAGAACCTCATCGCCGGTGGTGCGGGTGACAACCTGCAGGCGAACATCCGGACACGGGTGCAGAACGGCAACCATCCGAGTACGTGGCAGTCCTGGCCCGGAAACAATCTGCTCCCCTTCACCGATGCGAACCTGCTGAAGGACATCGGCGACTCCGTGTGGTCAGAGAACAGCATGGAGGACGCATATCTCCAGGGTGTCAAGGACGCGGCCCAGCCCGCAGGGAACTACGTGACGGTCCCGCTCAACATCCACCGGATCAACAACCTCTTCTACAACGTCGAGGTCGTCGAGGACGCCGGGGTCGACCCGACAGCCCTCGAAACGCCGTCTGACCTCGTCGACGCGCTGGCAACGGTCAGCGATGCTGGCTACACCGGAATGGCACACCAGACCGGTGCGCCGTGGTCCAGCTTCCAGATGTTTGCGACTGTTCTCCTCGGCGAAACGGACGCCGAGACCTACAGCGCTATCTTCGTCGACGGTGAGGTCGACGCCAACAGCGACGCTCTGGAGTCGGCAGTCGAGACCACACAGTCCTATCTCGACTACATCCCGAGCGACGCCGGTTCGATTTCCTGGACCGAGGCCAACAACCAGGTCATCAACGGCGAAGCGGCGTTCCTCCACCAGGGAGACTGGGCGGCCGGAACGTACATTACGAACGACCTCGCGTACGGCGAGGAGTGGGACCACGTGACGTTCCCGGGTACCGACGGTTACTACGCACTCAACATGGACTCGTTCCCGTATCCGGTCAACAACCCGTCGCCGGAAGCGACTACGCTGTGGTGCCGGTTCGTCGGCACGGCCGAGGCACAGGAGATCTTCAACCCGAAGAAGGGGTCGATTCCGCCGCGAACTGACGTGAACACCGACCCGTTCAACGACTTCTCCAAGGATCAGATAGCAGACTTCCAGAACAGCGATGCTCAGCCGCCGTCTGTGGCACACGGCCTGGCCGCACCGCCGGCAGTCAAGTCCTCGCTCGAATCCGCTATCTCATCACTGAACTCCGGTGCTGCGCCCGCAGATGTCGTCTCTCAGATCTCCAACGCCTACTAAACCACACCGACAGCGCACATTTTTCGCCGTGGCGACTCGAACAATCGAGTCTACAGGGTAGCGGGTCGCTGTGATGGGACAGCGAACGATAGCGGAGAGGCACGCGCCTGGTCCTGAAATTGTCTGCTGAAGAGAGTGCCGAAGTTCTTAGTACTCGACTCGCAAACGCCCCACTATGTCTAGTGACGACTTGGAAGCATCGCTCGAACAGGTAATTGCGCGGTTCAATCTCGGCGAGTACGAGATTTCAGCCTACCTGGCCGTGTTACAACACGGTGAGCTGACAGCGTCGGAGATATCGGAGAACACGGACATTCCACAGCCGCGAGTGTACGATACGGTCCGGAGCCTCAGCGACGTCGGACTGGTCGAACTCAAGGAGTCCCGGCCGATGAAAGTTCTGGCTATCGACCCGCGGGAAGCCTTCGAGGGGATACAGGACTCACTCGATGATCTCGTCGACGACCTCTCTTCGCGCTATACGGCTCCTGCACGGGAGCCCGAAGCCGTCTCACTCGTCAAATCTCGGCCGACGATACTCCGGTACCTCGAAGATATCATCGAGACGGCCGAGTACGAACTGACGCTGTCTCTGACCCCGGCCCTGCTGGAGCGGTTCGAAGACAGACTCGCGGCCCGGAAGCAGTCCGGCATCGCTATTGAAATTCTCATTTCACCGGGTGTGGACGCGCCCGACCCAGCGCGGTTCGATTACGAGTCCATCGCGACCACGGTGAAGGCCCGCCGCGGTATCACGACACCGGTCGTCGCCGTCGCCGATGGGAACTACTCGATGTACGCGACCCGTGAGAGCGTCCGCGGTGACACGGACCGATACGGCGTCATCTTCAATCGGTCGGAACTCGGGTTCCTGGTCTCCGGGTTCCTCAACACGGTGCTGTGGACGACTGCTGAAACGATCGCCAGCGACGGAGACGGGCTGCCGTTCCCGCGCCGCTACGGGACGATCAGGCGCTGTATCTCCGATCTGGTAACGCTGGACGGGGAGTTCTACGCGACTATCGAGGGCCGGGATGTCGAGACAGGCGACCACCGGGTCGTTGAAGGCAAAGTTGACCAGGCGTCGTTCAGTTCGAACCGCGAGGTCGCGACGCTGGTCGTTGAAACGGCTGACGGGCCGGTCGAAGTCGGTGGGCAGGTCGCTGCCTTCGAAGATATCGAGGCCTACGAGATTCGGATCGGGACAGACGAACCGCCCGAGAACTGACCCATTACTATCGGCCGAGGCTGGTTTTCACGGTGACTGCCAGACTGCGGACAGTCGATACGGAGCCAAGAGACAGTAGTCCGTAGTAAATACCTGCCTGGACGAGGCGACAGCGGAGACAATGAGCACCGTGGGCGGGCAACCCACGGTGATTGCATGACCCTTCGGGCTGGCGATATATGTCAGAGGCACGACATCGCCCGGCCCGAACGTGGCAACTCCACAAGACCAACGTGCTCCATTGCGTTCAGCGGGGACGTGGTCTTACGTGGACAGCAACAGTCTCTGCGTCGTGAGCGATAAAAAAGATGGACACATTGGCTGCAATAATATCCCATGCCCGAGAGAATAGTGTCCTATTCGAAGAGAATTCCGTTACAAATGGAAACTGATATGTGCGAAAACTATGAGCTACAGAACATGGGGACAGTATGGGCGTAGAATCACTAATTCAGTACGTCCGAACGTCGTCTGTCCGGACGGACATCATCGGCGCGCTGTGTCCCGGGGCCAAGGCCACCAACGAACTGCTGTCAGCAGTTACTGCAAGCGAATCAGCGATTTACGACGCGCTCTCGAACCTCGAAGGCCGCGGCATAGTCACCTCAACGGACGACGGCTGGCGACTCACCGGTACCGGCCGCCTCGTCGCAGATACGATTCACCGCCAGCAACGGCTTGAGGAACTCCTCGCTCTCGACCTCCAGTACTGGGAGGCTCATGACACGTCAGTGCTACCACAGCCGTTCCGGTGTCGCCTGCCTGAAGTTGGTGACTACACGGTCATCCGTGGCACGCAAACCGATATCAACCGACCGGTCCGGGAAGTCGTGTCCCGCGTCGAGAGCGTCCCTCACTGCGATGTCATCTCGCCCGTCTACCACCCCGAGTACGAGGCGGCGATGCCGGACAACGCCGAGTCGCGGCTCGTGGTCAGCTGTGCTGTAATCGACGAGATGCTCGACACGGAGTCCGTCTCGCTCGATATAACTCGGTTCGAGGAAACGACTGTTCGTGTCACGCCGGTCCCGTACGCACTCGCCGTCGCCGACAACTGGATGATTATCACGCTCCCAGAACTCGACGGGGCCTGGCCGTCGGCGAAGATTATTTCGGAGACGGACGGCGCTATTTCGTGGGCGAGGGACCTGTTTACGCACCTCTGGGAGGATGCAACCCCGATAGAAATGTATCTCGACGATCACTGATTTTGGCAAACCTAAACATTCAAGAACCGTGGGTTCTGACGGATGAGCAATGGCTATTCAGGGCTCGCGGGCTGAAAATTCAGCCGGCTACACGTTTGACGACCTCGCGGTCGTCATGGGGACGTACAACGAAGAAGAAGCAATCGGCACTGTTCTCGACGATATCGCGACAGTGACCGACGGGCGTGCCGAGGTCGTCTGCGTCGATGGCTCCAGTGACCGGACGCCGGAAATCGCCCGCGAACACGGTGCAACAGTCATCGAACAGGAACCGCAGGGATACGGTGTGGCGGTCCGCGAAGCCGTGCTGACGCCGGACCGGCCGGTCGTCGTCACGACGGACTGTGACGACACGTATCCGATGGAACGCCTCCCCGATTTCCTCGCAGAAATAAACGACGGGGCCGACGTTGTCAGCGGCGACCGGCTGTACTACGGGGCCGAGCAGATGCCGGCGATGAACAAACTGGGGAACGAGCTGTTCGCCCTACTCGCGAGTGTACTCATGGGCAAGCGCGTCCACGACACGACTACCGGAATGCGGGCCTACCGCCGCGAGGTCCTCCAGAAGATCGTCTGGACCGAGAACACCGGGCTCTCGGCGGAACTGCTCATGCGGCCACTGATGCGCGGCTACGACGTGCGTGAACGCCCTATCGAGTACGACGAGCGGAAAGGTGAGACGAAACTCGACCCGTTCTCCGGCGGGGCCGCCATCGCAAAGTCGATCGTCCGGGTTGCGCTCGAAGAACGGTTCCGGTAACACCGCCGACGTAATCGGCGACGGGTCCCGGCTTATCGGTCGTTCGGTGGCTGCTGATAGCTACTCGTTCCGCCGGGGTAGCCCTGCGGATTCTCGATTCCGACAAGCTCGCCGCCGGTCGGCGAACTGTACAGCGCGAACAGGAGGTCGTTGACGAGGTAGTAGCGGACGCGGTGCCTCGGGTCGCCATGTGGCTCCGGGTCGGCAGCCTTAACGCCCATTCCCCGCAGCGTTTCTTCCTGCGTTTCTGTGTCCAACGCAGTGAAGACTGTGTCCTCCCATTCTCGGGTGTAAGCGTCGAGGTCCGCAACGGCGGTCGTCATTTCTGCCGCTCGCTCAGGGTCTGCCTCGACCCGGCCGGTGACGTAGCTGTTGACGAATTCCCGGACGCCCGTTACCTCGCTCGGATAGACAATAGTGGCGACGGCATGATACGTCTCGCGCTCGTGGTCGCCGAACTCCGATTCGGCCGTCTCAGTGTCTTTCTCGGCTGACTCGGCACTCTTGTCGGTTCCCGATTCGTTCCAGACGAGCGCCGCCGCGCCGCCGACGGTGACGCCCGCCGCACCGAGGGCTTTCAGCGCGTCGCGTCTGGTGAGTTCGTAGTCAGTCATCGGTACGGATCACGTAGTTTCGGCTGTTGTGGTCGCGTTCATGCTGATTCCGTCGCGGTGTGTGCCCGGAACGTAGGCTGCCTCGCCGCCGCAGCGGCGCTGATCCTTACAGACTTCGAGTCGCGGTGTCAGCGCCCGCACGCCGTTGTCCGTCTGGGAAACCGGGAGTTCCGCCCGGTACTCGAACCCCGCACCAGTACCGTAGTCGACAAACATAATGAGCGTGACTGTCCCGTCCGCCGGCGTCGGGACGCTGACCTGGTCCTCGATGCCGTCGCCGGTGAGCCGCGTCCGGTCGCGGTCCGTCGAGAGCCGCAAGTCCAGCGTATCGGTCCCGGTAACCGTCGCGTAGTCGTTCTCACCCTCGCTTGTGAGCCGGATGGAGACCAGCGCGGCCTGTTCGGGAACTGACGCCGATACATCCGTCCGGACCGTCCGGCCCTCTGCGACCGACACCGGCTGGAGCCGCGGCTCGACGGGCAGCCCCAGATACGGGACCCACTCGCCGCGGAACGCGTAGCGGTAGTAGGTCCGGTCGGGGTAGGCGTCGATGACCTCGAACTGGCGGTGTTGCATCGCGTAGACGGTGTCGCCGTCGAAGCCGGGGTCGTTACGAACCGACTGGAACGGATGATTCAGCCAGTCGCCGTACGGTGTCGGGAGCAAGACGAGACTGTTGTCGAGGTCTCGCTCCTCGAAAGGCGTGTAAGCCTGCTCTAGCTGCTGGGTCACTTCGTAGTTGTCCGAGACCGGCTCGGCCGCTGTTGTGACGGCCGCGCCGCCGCCAAGCGCCGCGCCACACAGCGCCACAGTGACCAAGACTGGACGGACCCGATCCGCGCTGACCCGCTCGGTTACCAGCAGCCGTGTCCATCGGGCAACGGTAACGACCCCGACGGCACCGAACGCCGTCAGCGGGACGAGCATATCGACGTGATAAAACGGCCCGAGGAAAGCGACTAAGCCGTCTGTCGGGTCCGAGAGGTCGCCGAGCATGTTCACGGTGCCCCAGAAGTAGCCGTTGCCGAGCGGGACCGTCAGGAGGACCCCGGCCAGCGCCGCCTGCCGGCCGTCTATTCCGCGACGCACGACGGCCCCGAGCCCGATAGCTGCTGCCGCCGTCCCCAGCGGCCCGGCGACGACCCACTGGGTGAGAAGCTTCCAGAGGAGTTCGGCGTTGGCGTCCAGCGACATCGCCGGCGTGAACTCCCGAGAGTAGCCCAGAATCTCCCGGTGGCCAAAGCCCGGCCCGTCCTGCGGGGCGAACACTTCGTACGGGAACAGCAGGGCTGAGCCGGTGACGACGTGGTTGTATGCAAGCGTCGCGGCGACACCGGTAAGCCCGCCGACGGCAGTCAGTGACAGGCGCGTGAACCACGCCGGGTCGAGCGTCCGGAGCGTCCACAGCGCGTGGATAATAAACGGCGTTGCAAACAGCACTGCGGTGTACGGCCGCGCGAAGAAGGCGACGCCGATAGCGAGGCCGGCACCTGCCGCCGTCTTCCGGCTCCCGGTCCGGTCGGCGTGGAGATACGCCGCGGCGAAGCCGAGGTTCCACAGCGTCGTCGGCACGTAGGAGAGAAACACCGAGGCCTCGATGAGAAACAGCGGCGACCCGACCATGAGGACGGTCGCCACCACGCCCGTCCGGGCGTCGAACGCCTCGCGGACGGTATGGTAGGTTAGCGCAAGGACGCCGGTCCCAATCAGGCCGAGCGCAACGCGGTAGCCGCCGAGCAGTTTCCCGACGGCAAACATGGCCGCCGGGACCGGGGCATACTTCGGATACAACCGCTCACCGTCGGCCACAAAGAACCACGGTCGGAACGACTCCTCGACCGGCGGGTACATGAACAGTTGCCCCTCAAGCAGCATGGCGGCCTGCTGGAGGTAGACGCCTTCGTCATGGTTGGTTGTATGATGGGGAAAGACGACGTGGGCGAGCGTGAAGACGGCGAGCCCGCCGAGCAACGCTATCAGCCCCGCCTGTACCCCCGGCCGGCGCAGTCGCGTCATTCCGTCGGATACCAGGCCAGGTCGTGGTCGGCGACCAGATCAACTTCGACCGGCTGGCCCGGTTCGAATGTCTCGACGTGGTTGTGCATGCAGTGGACGACGTCGCCACTGTGGAGTTCGACCCGGTAGACGAACGACGGACCGTTGTACTGGCGGTGAACGACGTAGCCGTCGGCCTGGGACTCGTTTGTTGGCATCGCCTGCAGGTCGTCTGGACGGACCAGCACGTCCACCATCGCGCCGTTGTATGCCTCGACCGGCCCGTTCAGCAACTCGATGTCGAACGAGCCCAGTCCAGTCTCGATGACATCGCTGGTCACCCGGGCCGAGAGGAAACTCGCCTGCCCGAGGAAGCTCGCAACGAAGCGGCTCTCGGGGTTTTCAAACACTTCAGCGGGGTCACCGACCTGAGCGATGGTCCCGTCGTTCATGATGGCGACGCGGTCGCTTATCGAGAGGGCTTCCTCCTGGTCGTGGGTCACTGAGATGGCGGTGACGCCGGCCCGCTTCAGGATTTTGCGAACCTCCTCGCGCATCTCGACGCGCAGGCGCACGTCGAGGTTCGAGAACGGTTCGTCGAGCAGCAGGACATCCGGTTCCGGGGCCAGCGAGCGCGCGAGCGCAACGCGCTGTTGCTGGCCGCCGGAAAGCTGGCTCGGCATCTTGTCGTGATGCGACGAGAGGTCGACCAGTTCGAGCAGTTCGTCGACCCGCTCGGCGACGGCCTGCTCGTCCATCTCGGTCAGCCCGAAGGCGATGTTCTCGGCGACGGTGAGATGCGGGAACAGCGCGTAGTCCTGAAAGACGATCCCGATGTTGCGCTCCTCTGGCTTCCGGAACGAGGAGCCATCGGCGATGACTTCATCGGCGATCGATATCTGCCCGTCAGAGGGGCGTTCCAGCCCGGCAATCATCCGGAGTGTCGTCGTCTTCCCGCAGCCGGATGGCCCCAGCAGTGTCAGCAGTTCGCCGTCTTTCACATCGAGTGATAGGTTCTCGACGGCGACTTCGTGACCGTAGTCCTTGGAGACGTCGTCCAGTTCCAGGACCGTCCGGTCCGGGTTCGCTACCGCCGCGTCCACGTCGTCGAAGTCCGATGTTTGCTGTGTGCGTGTTTGTCGAGACATTAGCTTGTGTCCTCCCGTCGAAGAATGACCAGCATCGAGAGTCCGGAGAGGCCGACGAGCACGAGAGCCGGGACCGCCGCCTGTCCGTAGTAGCCGGCACCCTGGACGAGCCAGATGTACGTGACGAAGGTTTCGAAGCCCGTCGGGCGTAACATCAGCGTTGCCGGCAATTCCTTCATGGTCGTCAGGAACACTAGCGCGGCCCCGGCGGCGATTCCCGGGGCAACGAGTGGTAAGACGACTTTCCGAAACGCCGAGAGTGGGTGGTAGCCCAGGGACCGCGCCGCTTCGATGTAGCTCGGATCGACCTGCAGAATCGAGGATTCGGTCGTCCCGACGGCCTGCGGGAGGAACCGAATCACGTAGGCAAACACCAGCAGGATGACACTCTGGTACAGGAACGGGACGTACCGGAGCCCGAGATACACGAGCGCCAGGCCGAGCACGACCCCGGGGACGGCGTAGCCGACGTACGTGGCCCGCTCGGGGAGTGACGAGAAGCCCGAACTACCGCGCGCGGAGAGATACGCTATCGGGAGCGCTGCCACGACACAGATGGCCGCCGCGGCTGCGGCGAGGCCGACCGAGTTCCAGGCGTAGGCCGCATCGAAGGTGAAACCGCCACCGCTGTAGCCCGTGCCGGAACGGAGGAGCCACTGGAGCAAGATGCCGACCGGAAGCACCAGACACAGCGACGCGATAGCGCCGCAAAACAGCAGTGCCGGGGCTTTCCAGTAGCCGAGCCTGATGAGACCGGGCCGGCGCGAGCCGCTGCTGACGTAGGCTCCGTCTCGCCCCGCGCTGAGGCGGGACTCGACGGCGAGGATACCAAGCGCCATCACAAGCAATAGCATCGAGAGCACGGAGGCGTAGTCCAGCCGGCGAGCACCGAACTCGTTGTATATCATCCGCGTGAACACGTCGTACTGCATAATCGCTGGTGTTCCGAAGTCCGAAAGCGTGTACAGCGCCACCAGCAGGGCACCGGCCGCGATGCCCGGCGCGATCTGTGGCAACGTGACACGGCGGAACGCCTCCCAACGCGTGTGATTCAGTGTCCGGGCGGCCTCGACCACAGTCCCGTCGAACGACAGCAGCGACGCGCGCGTGGTCAGGAACACGTACGGGTACGTAAACAGTGTCAGCACAAGTATCGCGCCGTGCAGGCCGTATATCGTCGGTATCTGCTCGATGCCGAGCGGCGAAAGCAGGTCCGCGAGGACGCCGCGAGGGCCAAACGCCGAAACGAACGCGAAGGCCCCGATATAGCTCGGGACGACCAGCGGCAGCGCGGACGTAATCGTCCAGAACCGCTTGAACGGCAGGTCCGTCTGGGCGGTGAGAATCGCCAGCGGGACGCCGATGAGAATCGACGCGACGGTGACACCAGTCACAAGCGCTAGCGTGTTCAGCGTCACCGAGACAGTCGTGTCGCTCGTGAGTAGTTCCACCGCACGCCCGAACTCGATTTCACCCGCCCGGAGAAACACCCATACCAGCGGTGCAAGTAACAGCAGCGAGATTGCCAGCGAGACCACTGCGAGCAGCGTGTGCGGAGACGAGTCTCGCTCCGACGTGGTCGCTTGCTCCCGAAGCCGCTCGTAGCGGTCTTTTGTGCCCATATTAGAGGACGCCAGCGTCTCGAAGTAAGTCAACGGTTCCGGCCACGTCAGCCAGTTCGCTCAGGTTGATATCCGGCGGGTTCAGGTCGTCGATACGCGGCAGGTCACCGACCGGTGCGACGCCCGGAATCATCGGATACGCGAACGTCCGGGTGGCGAAGAACTCCTGTGCCTCCGCCGAGAGGACGTGCCGGACGAAGTTCGCTGCCAGGTCTGCGTTGTCGGTTCCGTCGATGATTTCGAGGCCCGAGACGTTGACGAGTGCCCCGGCATCACCTTCGGTGAACGCGAGGCCGATGGGCGAGCTTTCGCGGGCAGACTGAACTCGAAGTGTGTAGTAGTGGTTAGCGAAGCCGGCGGTCAGTTCCCCGTCGGCGCAGGCGTTTGAGACGCGGAACTCGTCGGCGTAGGTACTAATGCCGTGGTCCTGCATCGCCTGGAGCCACGACATCGTCTCGTCGTCGCCGCGGATGAGTCGCATCGCGGTGACGAACGACTGGAACGCGCCGTAGCTCGGGGCCCAGCCCATGCTGTTTTCGAGCGCAGCGGTCTCCGGGAACTCCTGAACCGTCGACGGGATGTCGGATTCGGAGATCTGGTTCGTGTTGTACGGAATCGCTCGGGCGCGGCCGGCGATGCCCACCCAGCGGCCCTCGCTGTCCTGGTACGCGTCCGGAACCGTCGACAGCGCCTCTTCGGGGAGGCTCGCGGTCGCGCCAGCGTTTGCCACGGCACCGAGTGAGCCAGCGTCGATCGACATGAACACGTCTGCTGGACTTGCGCCCGCCTCGTTCTCCTCGATGATGGTGTTTGCGAGGTCACTGGATGCTTCGAGCCGGTGGTTAGCAGAGAAATCAGGATACAGCTGTTCGAACAGTTCGATGAGGTCGAGGTAGAGGCCGCCCTCGCCACCACCGAGGTACAGCGTCAGTTCGCCGCTGAGGTCCGGCAGCTCCTCGATTGAGGTCCCGCCGGGAGCGTCCCGCTGTGCCACCAGCGGGCCGGAGCCACGGAAGTCCGAGAGGGAAAGCTGACCGGTCCCAGCACCGGTCCCACCGTCGCTTCCACCATCGCCGCCGTCGCCCCCACTCAGAATACCGGAACAGCCGGCAATCGCCGCTGTCGCGGTGGTGCCACTGAGGGCGAGGAAGCGTCGTCGTGACTGCGTTGCGTTACGTCCCGTCATATCGTTAGAATCACTCATTATTTGATTTAGGGTTGCCTAAACAACTTATGCCTTTCTAGTCGTCGGCGGTTGCGGGGACCTGTTCCGCCGCGGCGTCGTCTAGTTCGTCGAGGCATGCCAGCCAGTCGAGCATGAATTCGCCGCAGTAGTTAAGGAAGGCACCGTTTTCCCAGTCGCTGAAATCGCCGTCGGCCATCGCCACGGCGATGTCCTCGAACACTTCGGCGTAGGAGTCCGCGTCCGCGCCGGCGTCGTCGACGATCTCCCAGACGTGTTCGTTGAGTTCGAGCCCGTGGACCTCGTTGGTGAGGTCCGAGAACGTAGAGCGGGGCGCTTTGTTGTGTTCACACAGCGGGTCGCCGTTGTAGATCTGCTTACCGAGCACGTCACAGGCCCGCTTGAGGAAGACGCCGGACCAGATGTCGTCAAAGCGGCCCACGTCCCACTCGTTGTCGTCCATCGGGAGCTGGTAGAACGCCGGGATGACCTCGCGACGGAACGCAAGGTTCATCGAGCAGACGGTGAGGTACTGTCCCTCTGCGGCGACGAAGTCATCGTCGAAGTCTGCCCCGGTCGTACGGGTCTGGGCCTGACCCTGCAGGTCGCCGTCCATCAGAATGCGAACAGCGTCGAGGTCGGGCACGTTCGTCCAGAGGCCCTGCGAGGCGACCACGTCATCGACGCGGCTCTGCTCAGTCGACACCGTCTCGTCCATTGCGGCGTAGGGGTAGCCACGCGGGTAGAGGCCGTGTTCGTCCTCGTTCTGGTAGAGGACGTTGACCCACTGTTCGTCGGAACTGACCGTCTCAATCTCGCCCTCGTAGGCGAGATTCTCCATGTGCGTCCCGAAGAAGTCCGCGTCATCGTGTGGTAGCGTGTCGTCGTCGATGAACACACCGTACTCGTAGTCGTTGGCCCACATGTACAGGAGGCCAAACGAGGTCTGTGCGTGGCTTGCTTCGGGGATAAGATGCGAGTATCCGCTCGCGCCGTGGGCCTCAAACCACGCCTCGCGGGCGGTTCCGTCGTAGACGGCTCCGTCAACGCCCTCTTCGTCGAGCATCTGTTCCATCGCGTCGGTGTCACAGAAGTCCTCGGTGATGAGTACGACGAACAGTCGGTCCAGATCGAACCCGTGGTCCCGGGCGTTCTGGAAGTACGACCGCATGCACTCGTGGTTTCGAATCGTCGGCACCATTACGCAGATGTCGGCTGTCATGTGCTGGCCGTATCTCTTTAGGCCATCCTAAAAGATTTGGCGTTCTTCTTTGCTACCCTCGTGAGTCTGTCTTCTAGCCGTCACTTCTCGTGTACTAGCAGCATCATTATATTCTAAATTCGACGTTTAATGTTGTATAAGGCGAACTGTTATTTGGCTGTGCTTTGCCAGATTAGGTGATGAGCGTACGAAGCAACAGGGCTCCCATCAACCACGAATGAACCTGGACAATCAAACCTGTGTCGTCACTGGGTCCTCACGTGGTATCGGCCGCGGAATCGCCAAAGATCTCGGTGCTCACGGGGCTAACGTCGTCGTTAATTATCGGTCCTCGGACGCGGAAGCCCGCGCCGTCGTCGAGGACATCCGGGAAGGGGGCGGCACCGCTATCGCGGCCCAGGCCGACGTGGCGAAACTCGATGAGGTCCGGGCAATGCGTGAGAAGGTGGCCGACGAGTTCGGGTCCGCAGACGTGCTCGTCAACAACGCTGGAATCACTATCGACAAAAAGTTCGAAAACATGAGCCGCGACGACTGGGAGACGGTGATCGATGTCAACCTTGGCGGCGTGTTCAACGGGACGAAAGCCTTCTACGACGACATTCGCGACGCCGAGCACGGCCGACTGATAAATATCTCTAGCGTCGTCGGTCAGCAAGGGAACATCGGGCAGGCTAACTACGCGACGACGAAATCGGGGCTGTTTGGCTTTACACGGACGCTCGCACTTGAGTTAGCACACACGGGGTCAACCGCGAACTGCGTTGCGCCGGGCTTCGTCAAGACCGATATGCTGGAGGAGGTGCCCGAACGCGTTCAGGAAAAGATTCTGCGGGAGATTCCGCTCGACCGGTTCGCGCGCGTTGAAGACATCGCCGGCATCGTGCGGTTCGTTGCCAGCGAGGAATCGAGCTACATGACAGGACAGGTACTTGGTGTCAACGGCGGGATGGAGTGGTAGGATGAGTCAACAGGAAGAACCAGAAGACGAGACTGGGGCACCTGACGACGCGGTCGAAGAGTTGCGACAGAAACGGGCCGAAGCTGAACTCGGAGGCGGTGAAGCTCGTATCGAATCCCAGCACGAGAAGGGCAAGATGACCGCCCGCGAGCGCATCAACTTTCTCGTCGACGATGGGACGTTCAACGAGGTCGACCCGTTCGTCGAGCACCGGTCGACGAACTTCGGTATGGAAGAGAAACGGTTCGCCGGTGATGCGGTTGTTACCGGTTACGGTGAAGTCGACGGTCGGAAGGTGTTCCTGTTCGCACACGATTTCACCGTACTGGGTGGGTCCGTTGGCGAAGTCGTCGCCGACAAAATCTGTAAAGTGATGGACCGGGCCATCGAGAACGGTGTCCCGGTCATCGGACTCAACGACTCCGGCGGCGCGCGCATTCAGGAAGGCGTCGACTCACTGGTGGGCTTTGCCAAGATATTCGAGCGCAACACCAAGGCGAGTGGTCTCATCCCCCAGATATCCGCGATCATGGGGCCATGTGCTGGCGGAGCCACCTACAGCCCGGCGCTGACTGACTTCACCTTCATGGTGCAAGACACCAGCCACATGTTCATCACCGGGCCGGACGTCATCGAGACGGTGACCGGCGAACAGGTGTCGAAAGAGGAACTCGGCGGTGCGGGCTCTCACTCCACCAAATCCGGTGTCGCTCACTTCTCGTACCCATCGGAGGAGGAAGCGCTGGAAAACATCCGCCGACTCCTGTCGTACCTCCCGGCGAACAACATGGAGGACCCGCCGCGAGTCAAGCCGTGGGACGACCCTGAGCGAGAGATTCCCGGCGTGACCGATATCGTCCCCTCGGCCCCACGCAAGCCTTACGACATGACGAAGGTCATCGACGCCATCGTTGACGAAGACTCCTTCTTCGAGGTCCACGGCAACTGGGCACGCAACGTCGTGGTGGGGTTCTCGCGGATGGACGGCCAGTCGGTCGGCGTCGTCGCCAATCAGCCACGCGTGAGCGCGGGGACGCTCGACATCGACGCGGCGGAGAAGGCCGCCCGGTTCGTCCGCTTTTGCGATTCGTTCAACATCCCCATCCTCACGCTCGTCGACGTGCCCGGGTTCATGCCCGGCACCGACCAGGAACACAACGGCATCATCCGCCGGGGCGCGAAGCTAATCTACGCCTACGCCGAGGCGACGGTGCCGCTGCTGTCGGTCGTCGTCCGGAAGGCCTACGGCGGCGCGTACATCGTCATGTCCTCGAAGTTCCTGGGCAGCGACGTGAACTACGCCTGGCCCGGGTCGGAGATGGCGGTGCTCGGGCCGCGGGGTGCCGTCAACATCCTCTACCGAAACGAGATCGCGGAGGCCGACGACCCGGACGCCAAGCGGCAGGAACTGATGGACGAGTTCCGCGACGAGTTCGCCAATCCGTACGGGCCGGCGAAGCGGGGCTATCTCGACGACGTCATCGAACCGAAGGAGACGCGCAAGCGCCTCATTCAGGACCTCGACCTCCTGCAGCGCAAGCGCGAGGATACACCGCCGAAAGACCACGGCAACATCCCACTGTAACATGACGACTCGCAACACCCCACAGTCGGACGCGGAGTCGGTACTGACAACCGGCAGCGAGGGGCCGGAGGACCTGTCGCTGTCGATACCGGCGGACGCATCACAGGCCGAGGCGGCGGCTATCACCGCCGCGATTAGCGCCCACGTGACTGACCGCCAACGGGCTGCTGTGGCAACAGCACAGCGGCAGACGGTTGAATACGCCGATGAGTGGACGCTGGCAGGACGGCTGGCGAGTGTGGGCAAACGCCGCCCTCCGAACAATGTCAAACGCGGCGAAGAGTGGAAGGCGGCGGCGCGAGCGCGATACTAGGACTCGGTAAACTCCTGCAGCACTTCGAGGTCGCGGGTGGTCCGCATAAACTCCGACAGCGACCGCTCGGCCCCACAGTCGTCACAGGCGAACTGCGTCTCCGGGGCAGAGAGATCAGTTACTTGCGCTTCCCAGGCAACCGAACACGCCGGACATTGTAGTTGGAGCCAAGCCTCCTGCATATTCCGTGTGTGGTTAGCACACACGGATATACTTTGTGTGGATTCTCACTGCCGGGGGCAGTAGTGTCGTTTGGCGATTCGGGGTGTTTTTGGCCTGCCTAAATATAGGAAGATTTAAACCAATTAGGCAAGCCTAAAAATATATGGACCGACGAGAGTACATCGTTGCGGCCGGTGCCGGGCTGGCAGGTGCCGTCGCCGGCTGTTCAGGGCAGTCGGAGACCGGGAGCGATAGTGAGGGGACGACTGACAATCCAACGGGGTCCGGTACGTCGGCCGCGGAGTCGACTGCGGCCGCAGAACCGACGGATTCGGGCTACTCCGTCTCGATGGAGCCAGTCGGCGAGGTTTCCTTCGAGTCAGTGCCGGAGGGCTGGGTCGCAAACAACGGAAGCTGGGCCGACATGGGAATCGCGCTCGGCCTCGATGCACCGGAGGGCGTCTGGCTCCCCTCACGGTACCACACCCAGTATTACGACGAGATACCGGGCGTCAGCGTCGACGGGAGCTCGCTCAGGAAGCTGTGGGGCGACAGCGGTGTCGGCAAGGAGCAGTTCTACGAAATAGACGCTGATATCCACGTCATGGACCCGAACTTCCTGCAGAGCCGCGGGTCCTGGGAGCGGTCGGACATCGAGGAAATCGAGTCCCAGATCGCGCCATTCTTCGGGAACAGTATCTTCTCGACGGGCTACACGTGGCACGATTACACCTACTACACGCTGTACGAAGCCTTCGAGAAACTCTCCCGGGCGTTCCAGCGAACGGACCGGTTCGAGGCGTTCCAGTCCCTCCACGAGGAGTTCCGGACGGGTCTGGGTGACATCGTTCCGGACTCGAACTCCGACCGGCCGGAAGTGGCCATCATGTGGGCCGGGGGCAACGAGCCGACGAGCTTCTCGCCGTACCTCATCGAGGACGGGACCAGTTTCAAACAGTGGCGGGACCTGCGCGTTCGCGACGCGTTCGCAAAAACTGATGTCAGGGACTTCCACGCAGACCGGAGCACGGTCGACTTCGAGACGCTGCTTGACATCGACCCCGAGTACATGCTCCTGCGCGGACACGAGACCAAGACACGCGCGGAGTTCGAGGACACAGTCGTCAGCTACCTCGAATCGGATGAGACTGGAAGCGAACTGACGGCAGTACAGAACGGGAACGTGTTCCGCGGTGGGCCGCTGTACCAGGGGCCGATAACGAATCTGGTCGTCACCGAGCGGGCAGCATCGCAGGTGTACGACGTGGACCGGGAGCTATTCGACCGCCAGCGCGTCGCCGACATCGTCGCCGGAGACCTGTAAGGACTCATGGTCGGACGAACGCTCGCAGACATCCGTGATAGGCTCTCGGAACTCAGTGTGGCTGTCGGGCCGTACCGCGTCGTCAGCGCCAGAACGGGCACGCCGCCGTTCCCAGTGTCAGGAATGCAGTTCCCGGACCGCGAGACGGCCGCCGAAGCGGCCAGCGTCGCGACCGCATACCGAAGCGCCCTCCGTCGCTACGACCCCCGCGTCACCGTCCACGGCCTCATCGTCTGTGAAGCGCCGTGGGGGACCGATGCCGTCAGGACTGGCCCGTCGTCGCTCCCGGAGTACTGCCATACGGTCGCCGGGTCGCTGTTCGAGGTGCTGTCGGGCCGTCATCGCTCCGTCGAGCAGGCAGTCATCGACAGCTACCTCGAAGCGGCCGAGGAGACGGAGAACCGCGAGCGCCTCTGTCTGGCGATGCTCGAAAGCATGGCCACGGCGATCGCCGACAATCTCGACCCGGAAGTACAGGCGGACACCCTCCGCGAAGCCGCCGGACAGTTACCGCGCAAGCCGAGCGGGCCCGAACCGGTTCGGGACGCCGTCGCCGACCTCGAAGCAGCGGGACTTGTCGACGAGGCAGCAATCGAACCCGCAGCCGTCGGTCCCGGCCGCTGTGCCAGATATATCACATTACAGAACTATCGCCCGACACTGTCGGACCTTCGCTGTCCGGTGTTGCCGATTGCCGTCGAGCTACTGCGCCGGACGAGTATCACGCCACAGATGGCACAAGCGGAGCGAACTGCGGATGGCTGGCGGCTGCTCGTCTCACTGGCCGGCGACCAACCCGCCGAGGGGCTATCGGTCGTTACGACGACTGCCTGAACATTACACTCGTTCTATAGGTCAGACCGTAATACATACACGAGACCCCTGTGACGGCACAGGTATGGGAGTCGCAGTAATCGGCGCGTCAATGACGAAGTTCGGGCAACGCGACGCCTGGATCCGTGAGTTACTCTCGCAGGCGGGCGAGGAGTGTCTCACGGACGCCGGCGTCGCGCCCGACGACGTAGAGCACCTGTACGTCTCGAACATGTCGAGCGGCGAGTTCGAGGGCCAGACGGGCATCATGAACCTGCTGGCCCACGATCTGGGGGTGCTTCCGGCTTACAGCGAGCGAGTAGACCAGACCTCGTCTTCTGGCGGGGCCGGTATCTACGAGGCCTGGCAGTCAGTCGCCAGCGGGGCCAGCGAGATGACGCTGCTGGTCGGCGCGGAGAAGATGACCCACAAGACCACGGGCCAGGCGACCGACATCATCGCCTCGATTACCCACCCCGACGAGTACAAACACGGCGTCACGCTCCCCTCCTTTGCCGGGATGACTGCTCGGCACTACCTGGAGCGGTTCGACGCCCCGCGGGAGTCGCTCGCCCGGGTCGCGGTCAAGAACCACAGAAACGGTGTGGACAACCCCAAGGCGCAGTTCCAGAAGGAAATCACGATGGAGAAAGCGCTTGAGTCGCCGATCATCGCTGACCCACTGCGGCTGTATGACTTCTGTCCGATCACGGACGGCAGCGCCGCGCTCATGTTCACGACAGAGGAACGGGCCAAAGAGATTACCGACGAGTACGCTGTCGTCTCCGGCATCGGCGGGGCGACTGATACTCACGTCGTTCACGAGCGCGACGACCCGACTGTCATGGGCGGGGTCGTCGAATCGAGCGAGCAGGCCTACGAGATGGCCGGCCTCGGCCCCGACGACCTCGACGTGGCCGAGCTTCACGACATGTTCACGATTCTGGAGTTCCTCCAGCTAGAGGGCATCGGCGTCGCAGACCAGGGCACGGCCTGGGAGCTGGCAATGGATGGCGCGACCGCCAAGGACGGCGACCTGCCCATCAACACCTCCGGGGGCCTCAAGTCCAAGGGCCACCCGCTGGGGGCCAGCGGCGTCGCGCAGGGCGTCGAAATATACGAACAGCTCGTCGGCGAGGCCGGGCCGCGGCAGGTCGAGGCCGACACCGCCCTGGCGTGTAACGTCGGCGGCTTCGGCAACTGTGTCATCACCACCATCATGGAGGCCGCAGAATGACGCTGGAAGCAGGCATGTGCTCGAACGGCCACGTCTCGTACCCCACCCATCCGCTGTGTCCGGAGTGTGGCGAACCCCAGGAAGAGACCTTCGACCTCTCGGACCGGACCGGCGAGGTCGTCACCTGGACCCACTCGACGGCGACGCCGCCGGGCGTCCGCGAGCCCAACACGCTCGCTATCGTCGAGTTCGACATCACGGACGTCGACGGCGCGAGCGACGAGTTCGTCCGCGCGCTCGGACAGGTGACCACGGACGAAGTCGAGACCGGCGACACGGTCGAACCCGTCTACGTCGAGGAACTCCGCGACCCCGACGCAGGCATCAAGGTGCCAGAGAGCCAGGACTGGGACGGCTACCGCTGGGACCCCGTCTGATTAGTTCTCCTCGCCCTGTCTGGTGATACGCCCCTCCGTCGTCGGCGAAATCGTTCCCGCTTCTTCGATAGTGTTGATGACGAGGTCAGAGAGGAGCGCCCCCTCGTTCGAGGAGACGAGGACGGTGGTGTCACTGAGCATGCTGTAGCCGTCGCCGCCGCCGGAGACGAAGTCGTTGGTCGCCAGCGTGTACGTCGCCGCCGGGTCGACCGGCTCGCCGCCCGCCGTGGCTTCGATGATACGGTCGCCACTCTCCGCGGTGGGGTCGTAGGTGTAGGTGATACCACTGACCTGCGGGAACCGGCCGGCTCCTTCTTCGATGCGGCTGACACCGTTTTCCAGCGCCGCGAGCAGCGTCTCGCCCGTGATTTCCAGTTCGACCACGTTGTTCGGGAACGGGAGTATGTCGACGACCACGCGCCGCGTGATGTCCGCGGGGTTGTCCTCGCTCGCGTCCTCGAAGTACAGCGTGTCCGTCCGGATGCCGCCGCCGTTCATCAGCGCGGTGTCGGCCTCGACATCGGCCCGGATGGTGTCGGCGACGAAGTTCCCCATGTTCGACTCCCGCGCCCGGACGACCGACTGGCGGGTGTCCAGCGGCTGGGTAGTCTGCCCGATGACTACGTCCAGTTGCCGCTCCAGTTGCGTCTCGTAGTGGTCCTGGACGAGGCTGACGAAGGGGTCCGTGCCGGCCGAGGACGCCCCGACGTCGTGCAGCGCGAACTCGTGGTCCGTGACGCCGTCGTCGCGGATGCCCAGCGCCAGCTCGCCGAGGTACTCGTACTCGTCGCCGACGAAGGAGAGGACGGTGTCGTTGACCACCGCCGGTTCTTCCAGCACCGTCGCGGCGTGGTCCCCGATGATGGCGTCGACGCCGTCGACCTCCTCGGCGACGGTCCGTGCGGTTTCGCTCGCGAGATGGGAGAGCACGATGGTCGCGTCGGCACCGTCGGACTGTATCTGCTCTGTCACTTCCTGCAGTGCGGCGGCCGGGTCCAGGACCTCCGTGTTCTCCCCGATAGAGGTGATTTCGGGGGCTTCCGGCGTAATCAGGCCGGTGATACCCAGCGTAACGCCGCCGACATCTGTGAGGACGTACTGCTGTGCGCCCTGGTCGGCAGCGAAGACGGCCCCGCCCTCGCGGACGTTCGCGCTGACCCAGGTGAAGAGGCTGTCTCCCACCCGCTCGCGGAGGACCTCGGGTCCCATGTCGAAGTCGTGGTTGCCGTAGGTGTCGAAGTCCAGGCCGCCGGCGTTGAACGTCGAGACGACGTGTCGCCCGTCGAACACCGCCGACAGGACCGACGACGCCAGGTCGTCGCCGTTGCCCACCCGGAGCGTGGCGTCCGTGTCCTCGGCGATGTCGTTCATCAGCCCGAAGTACCGGGAGACGTTGAGGCCGTCCGCGCCGGCGTTGGCGAACCGGCCGTGGACGTGGGTGTCGTGCAGGAACGTGACGGTGGTCCCGTCGGTCTGTAACGCGGCGCTTGCGGTCGTCGAGCCGACTGCGAGGCTGCCCAAGACGGCCGCGCCCGTCCCGAGTACGTCACGACGTGTCGCCTGATATGTCATATAGATATGTTATATTAAGAACAGGACTTCATACTTTGCGTCGCGGCAAGAGTACTGATGGGTCACAGACGCGGCGAGGCGGGGCGTGTCAGACGGTCGAGACAGTCGTCGAACCGGTGTCCGGGAGGGTCCCCGTCTCGTCGAGTTCCGCGATGCACTCCTCGACAGATTCCGCCCGGCCCGCGTCAGCGAAGGGAGCCACCTGTACGAGATCGCCGCCCTCGTAGACTGCGAGGCAGACGGCCGGCATGACGAGTTCCCGGCGTTTCTCGCCCGTCGTCGAACTGTAGCAGAGCCGGGTGTCGAAAAACGGTGCGAGACAGACCCCGGCCTCGCGGGCCCACTCCGCGAACTCGTTGTAGAGGGTTCGCTCGGGTCCGTCACCAGAGCCCTGCAACGGGACGCGTTTCGCCCACTCGACCGTCTCAACCTCAGTGAGTACGCCACGGCACACCAGCTCCCGGAGTTCGCCTTCGATAGCGTTACAGCGTTTCCGTGACGGCGCTGGGAGGTCAGACCGGACGAACAGAGTCGCCCGTCGACCACCCGGAGCGGTAGAGCTGGACATGGGTATTCATATCTATACTTGTACTATAATAAATCATTATGTTTTATGAAGTATGATTTCGCGCCGTACTGAAATCCGTTATTCCTCATCGCTTCCATCGCCGCTTTCGGTACCGTCATCGCCCCTGTCCGGACCATCGATTTCGTCCTTTATCGACCGTAGCTCGGCATCTACGTCTACTGGCACGTCAGTAGCCTGCTCGGAGTGCATCTCGTCACTCACCCCCGGCTCATTTGCTAACCGATCCCGGATCTGATTACGCAATTGTTGGGCTTCCTGAATGAGCTCGCGGGCCTCTTCGTCTTCCGGCGTTCCTTCCACAGCCTGCTGGAGGTCTGTCAGTGCACCGTCGAGACGGGAGAGCGTGGCCCGACTCAGTTCACTCGCACGCTGTCGAACTTCGTCGGAGGCGGAGCCGGTCGATGTCGGCCGGCCTTCGGCCATCCGGAGGGCGCGCCGGAGGAGTTTCAGCGCCTCGATATTGGTCTTCAGGACCAGAATGACTGCAGGGATAGTCACGTCGCTAGTGAACCGGAGGAGTTCACCCGGCGTCGGTGGCCTCGGCAGGCCGCTGTCGGTCGTGGGCTCGACCTCCGTCTCAAGCTCCTGTAGCGTCGTGACGAGGTCCGTAATCAGAGCGGTAAGGTCGTCGTCCGAACTCATACCTCTCCCTTGTCGCCTCGGGTACTAAAGGCCGCGCCGTAGCAGTGGCCAGCGTCTGGGAGCCTCCGTCGCGGTGCCGGCGGCTAGTGTCCACGGGTGATTAGGCCAACCAAAATCCTTTTAGCTTTAGGGGTGCCTAACTCTGGTAATGCCATCACAGACGGACGATGTCGAGGCCTCCGAGGATCGCCCGGACGTTGCAGCACTGGACAGCGGTGCTGACAGAACCGTGTTCACCGAAGACGGAAACCGAGACGGCTGGATTTCGACCGACGTAACTGTCGACCTTCGACGATAGTCCGTTCGTCCCCGCTCGCGTTTCTCATTCCTTCGCGTTTCGGACTGCTCCCTGCCGGAGCGACTCACCTCACCTCACGCTGTACTCCCCGTGGTAAATGGGGAACTATCCGGGAGGAGAAACTGAGAGAGAAAGGCTTGTGCCGAGTTAGTCCATGACGAGCGTGTCGTCTTCGAGGTAGTGCTCGATGTGGTGGGCGTCTTCTTCCGTCTGCACGATGATTTCACGGAGGATCTGCGCCGTGGCGTGGTCGCCGAGGTTCTCCGCGAGATCGATGTGGTCACGGAGCGACTCGATGACGTCGCCGTACATCTCGAGGTCGTTTTCGAGCGACGTCCGGATGTCGTACACGTCCTGCCCTTCCGGTTCTACCGATGCGTGCTCTTCCTGTGCCTTGCCACCGGCGATGGGCGTGCCACCGAGAGCCTGCGCTCGCTCTGCAAGCTCGTCGGCCGCCTCTTCGGCGTGCTCGGCGGCGTCGCCGAGGAACAGGTGGAGGTCGCGGAACTCAGCACCCTCAACGTTCCAGTGGTGCTTCTTGACCTGATGATACAGCGTGTACGTGTCTGCCAGGTCCTGATTCAGCGCGTTGATTACCTGCTCGGACTTCTCCTTGTCGAGGCGGAGTTCGTTCTCTTCGACTTCCCCGAACTCGCGTCGGACGTGCTCTTGTGTTGGCATGGTCATTTTATCGTATAAGTGGAAGCCACTTAAAGATTGTTTTGTGAAAATATGTTTTCGGGAACCCAAAAATTATATTCTCAGATGGAATGGCTGGTTGCTTGAAGTGAAATATTATCCATCAATCACAACTGTCGCTTTCGCCCGGCTTTGACACCTGATATAAGAGGGAAGACGCCTACTGGGGCGACGGCCTGGAAACAACCAGCGCGACAGCGTTCTCACCGATAGCGCCGCTCTCGACCGCTGTTTCACGGAGGACCTGCTCCTGATGGACTGCGACGACCGCAGCGAGCAGGTAATCGTCGAGGCCGAGATGCGTGCCATACTCCTCCCAGACGGTTTCTCTGACCGCCACGAAGAACGTCTCTGGAGTGCGGTGTAGTACTGCGTCGTCGAATCGCTTTCGCCATTCGTAAACGAGGTCCTCGACACCCGGATTCTCGCGCATCGTTCGCTGGTGGTCGGCGAGCGCGGATCGTAACTGCTTCTCGTCGACCCTGTTCGTCTCCGCAACTCCACGGACTACCGTGTCGTCAAACGGAGCCAGGAGTGTTGCGTCAGTCATCGGACGCCGCTACGGGAGTGACGAACAAAAACACCGTCACACCGAAATCGCGGTAATGAATCGTCTAGATTCCCGCTCGCTGGGAGTTCCCCACACATATATTCGGGCCCCACTGTAACCACCGAGTAGAGGCATGGGACGATTATCGACGTTGTTTGCGCCGGAACGTGTCGCAGTGGTCGGGGCGACCGATTCGGAGGGGTCCGTCGGTCACGCGGTCACCACGAACCTGCTTGATTCGTTTACAGGGGAGGTCGTGGCCGTGAACCCGAACAAAGAGGCAGTACATGGATTGCCGTGTTACGACAACCTCGCCGGCCTGGATGACCCTGGGTCGGTCGATGTTGCCGTCGTCGTCGTGCCGCCGACGGTGGCGGTCGATGTCATCGAGAACGCCGGGGAAGCGGGTATCGAAAACGTCGTCGTTATTACTGCTGGCTTCGGTGAAACCGGCAGTGACGGGGCCGAACGCGAGCGACGGCTCCGCGAGGCGGCCCGCGAATACGACCTGAATCTGGTCGGCCCGAACAGCCTCGGCGTGATGTCGACACCCGTCGGGCTCAACGCCACCTTCGGCAATGTGATGGCCAGCGACGGCGACATCTCTTTTATGAGCCAGTCGGGCGCGTTCATCACCGCCGTGCTGGACTGGGCCGCCGAGCGCGACGTTGGCTTCAAAGACATCGTCTCGCTCGGGAACAAGGCGGTACTCGACGAGAGCGACTTCGTCGCCGAGTGGGGCGACGACCCCGATACCGACGTTATCCTGGGCTATCTTGAGGACATCAACGACGGGTCGTCGTTCGTACAGACGGCTCGTGAGGTGACACAGGACACGCCGATTGTCCTCGTCAAGTCCGGCCGGACGGACGCGGGTGCGAGCGCGGCGGCCTCCCATACCGGCGCGATGGCCGGATCGGAGCGGGCCTACGAGGCGGGCCTCGACAAAGCCGGGACGCTCCGCGTCGAATCCGTACAGGAACTGTTCGACTACGCCCAGATTCTCGCGGGCCAGCCGCTCCCGGACGGAGACGAAATCGCTATCGTGACGAACGCCGGCGGTCCCGGCGTGATGACGACCGACGCGGTCGGCGACTCGGACCTGCAACTCGCGCAGTTCGGTGACGAGACGTTCTCCCGGCTCCGCGAGGAGATGCCCGACGAGGCCAACATCTACAACCCAGTCGACATCATCGGCGATGCGCCTGCGGAACGCTTCGAGACAGCACTGGAAACGGTGCTGGCGGACGACAATGTCTCGATGGCCGTCGTCGTTGCCTGCCCGACGGCAGTGCTTTCCTTCGAGGAACTCGCGGAACGCGTCGTCGAGCAGCAGGAGCGGTTCGAGAAGCCCGTTGCGGCGACACTGATGGGCGGGAAGTCGGTCGATGCCGGTGCGAACGTCCTGAGCGAGGCGGGCGTGCCGAACTACTTCGACCCGGCCCGCGCCGTCGGGAGTCTGGACGCGCTCAGACGCTATCGTGAGATCAGGGCGACCGAGTACGAGGAGCCGACGACCTTCGACGTGGACCGCGAGCGGGCCCGCGAGATACTCGAATCCGGTGCCCGGCGCGGGTCGAATCGGCTCGGTGTGGAAGCGATGGAACTGCTTGACGCGTACGGGATTCCGACACCGCAGGGCGATGTCGTCTCCTCACCCGTCGAAGCAGAGGCTATCGCGGAGGAGATCGGCGACGACGTGGTGATGAAAATCGTCAGCCCGGACATCCTGCACAAGTCGGACATCGGCGGCGTCGAGGTCGGTGTCCCCGTCGAAGACGTCCGAGATACCTACGAGGACCTCGTCGTCAGGGCGCGCAACTATCAGGAGGACGCGACGATTCTCGGCGTTCAGGTACAGGAGATGGTCGACCTCGAAAACGGCGTCGAGACGATCCTCGGAATGAACCGCGACCCGCAGTTCGGGCCACTGCTGTTGTTCGGCCTCGGCGGTATTTTCGTCGAGGTGCTCGAAGACAACACTGTCAGTGTCGCCCCTGTCAGCGAGACCGAGGCAAGAGGGATGCTCGACGACATCGACTCCGCACCGCTGTTGCGCGGTGCGAGGGGCCGCGACCCCGTCGACGAAGCGACGCTCGTCGAAACCATCCAGCGGCTCTCGCAACTCGTCACTGACTTCCCCGCTATCGTCGAACTGGACATCAACCCCCTCGTCGCGACGCCCGACGGGGTGCAGGCGGTCGACCTGCGGCTCACCCTCGACCAGGAGAAACTATGACCGACACGAACACGCTACTCGTCACGTCACTGGAGGAAGGTATCGGCAAGACGGCTATCACGCTCGCGCTAGCGACGCGCGCCCACGACGCGGGCTACGACGTCGGCTACATGAAGCCCAAGGGAACGCGCCTGCGGAGCGCGGTCGGCAAGACGCGGGACGAGGACCCGATGCTCGCCCGCGAACTGCTCGATCTGGAGACCGACCTCCACGACATGGAACCCATCGTCTACTCGCCGACGTTCATTCAGGAAGCCATCCGCGGGCGTGAGGACCCGGATGACCTCCGCAAGCGACTGCAGGAGGGTATCGAGGCGTGCTCGGACGGGACCGACCTGCTCCTTGTCGAAGGGAGCAGCGATCTGGCGACTGGCAGTATCGTCGATCTTACTGACATCGATATCGCGGAGCTGCTCGACGCCCGCGTGCTGTTAGTCACCGGCTACGACACGCCCAGTGACACAGACGAAATTCTGTCTGCGGCCCGGGCAATCGGCGACCGGCTGGACGGCGTCCTGTTCAACGGCGTCACCGACGCGACGGTCGATGAACTCGCAGACGACGTGGTTCCGTTCCTCGAAGGCGAGGGGATTCCAGTCCACGGCATTCTGCCGCGTGACCGCTCGCTCGCCGGCGTCACCGTTGCCGACCTCGCCCGGAATCTCGGCGCGGACATCCTCACTGGCGATGCCAACACCGACGTACACGTCGAGCGGTTCAGCGTCGGCGCAATGAGCGGGAGCAGCGCGCTCGAACGCTTCCGGCGGACGCGCGATGCCGTCGTCGTCACCGGCGGTGACCGCTCAGAGGTCCAGACCGCGGCCCTCGAAGCGTCCGGTATCAAGGCGCTCCTTCTCACAGGTGGGTTCCAGCCCCCCAGTGCGGTTATCGGACAGGCGGCCGAGAAAAACGTCCCAGTGCTGTCAGTCCAGTCGGATACGCGGACGACGATAGACAGGGTTGAGGAGGTACTTCGAACCGGGCAGACGCGCAACGAGGCAACGGTCGACCGTATGCAGACGCTACTTGACGACGGTGTCGACATCGAAACGCTGCTGTCAGTCGATCTGTAGGACCGTCGTTTCGGCTGGGGGTTAGTTCGTTCCTAACGGAACACGGTCCCGCGCTACGGGGTAATCTCCAGATGAAACGTGCCTTACTATTTTAGTGATCGGTAGTCAAGCATCAGATGGAGCCTCACCGGCTCCGTAGTGTCACACGACGGGGGTCTGCCCCCGTTCCATCCCCTTGGGCAACGCACCGACAGCTACTGCTTGAGAGCCGGCTGTAACACTGACTGCGGGAGATGCGTTCTGAGGACGTCAACCACGCAGTCCGCCGGTTCGATGTCAAGCGGTGGAACGGACCAGACGGCACATCCAGTCATCCGCTCGATTACCTCCGGATTCGTGCGTTCTGCGGTCGTCGCACCTTCGTATTCGTTGAGCACGACACCGACGACTGGCACGCCTCTCCGGCGGAGCGCCTGGACTGTTAGCGCCGTGTGATTGAGCGTGCCAAGCCCCGAACGGGCGACGACCAGCGCAGGAAGCCCGACATCCCCGACGAGGTCGATGACCTCTCGACCGTCCGCCAGCGGGACACGCAGGCCGCCGATACCTTCGACGACGGCTGTCTCGCTCCCTGCTACGATGTCGGCGACCCCGTCGCGAATCGCCTCGTAGGAAAGCGTGACATCCTCGGCTGATTCTCTCGCGGCCACTTCCGGTGCCAGTGGCGGCGACAACCGTTCCAGACAGACTGCGGCGTCCGCGGTCCCGCAGACGGACTCGACGAACGCCGCGTCGTCGTCCGGCGGATGTCCGGTCTGGCAGGGCTTGATAGCGACCGCCTCCGTACCCGCGTCCCGTAGCCAGCCCGTCAGCCCGGCGGTCATAACCGTCTTGCCGACGCCGGTGTCGGTGCCGACGACAAACACGCCGTCCGCAGCGATGTGGCCAGTCCCGCGGTCAGAGCCCGAATCCCCACTTGTGTCGCTCATAGCACATCCACCGCTTTGCCCGCGGTTCGGAAAGCGTCGAGACACCGCGCAATGTCGTCGTCGGTATGTGTCGCCATCGGCGCGACCCGGATACGAGCGGTCCCCTCTGGTACCGTCGGCGGCCGAATCGCAGGGGCAACGATACCGTGGTCGCGCAGGCGGTCGGCCAGCTCCAGCGCGTCCCTACGGTCGCCGACGACGACCGGAAGAATATGCGTCTCGCCAAGCACCTCGTAGCCCATGGTCTCCAGCCCGTCCCTGAGTGTCGCCACGGTGTCCCAGAGTGCCGTCGTACGGTCAGTCTCGCGAGCGATTCGCAGCGCCTTTTGAGCCGCCGCGGCGTTCGGTGGCGATAGGCCGGTCGAGAAGACAAACGACCGCGCGGCGTTCAGCAGGTATTCAATAAGCACTTCGTCGCCGGCGATATAGCCACCCTGGCTCGCCAATGCCTTCGAGAGCGTGCCCAACTGCACATCGACGCGGTCACTCAGCCCCTCGCGCTGGACGACACCGCCACCGCTGTCACTGAACAACCCCGTCGCGTGTGCCTCATCGACCATCACCCACGCGCCGTACTCGTCGGCGGCGTCGCAGATAGCCGACAGGGGCGCGATATCTCCGTCCATCGAGAACACAGAATCGGTGACCACGAGCCACTGTTCGTCCCCGTCGACATCGGCCGCTCGCGTGTCCAGTTTCGCCCGGAGGTCGTCCGGGTCGCAGTGGTTGTAAACGACCGTCTCGCTCGCCCCGACGCGACAGCCGTCGATAATCGAGGCGTGGTTCAGTTCGTCCGAAAAGACGACATCCGGGGCCAGCGCGTCGATAGTTCCGATGTTGGCCGCGTAGCCCGACGAGAACACCAGGGCTCGCTCGGTCCGTTTCGAGGCCGCGAGGTCGCGCTCCAGCCGGCGGTGGACCCGCGTGTCACCAGTGACCAGCCGTGAGGCCCCTGCGCCGGTCCCGACAGTCCGTGCGCCAAGTTCGGCCGCTCGCTGGACCCGGCTGTCGTCGGCCAGCCCGAGGTAGTTGTTCGAGGCGAAGACGGCGGCCTCGTCCCCGAATTCCGGTGGTTCTCCCTTCGGGTCGTCGGCAAAGCGGGTCCGCGCCGAGACGGACTCGGCGACTTCCAGATGCCGGCGGAGGTTCTGTGCCTCGCGCTGTTCGAGTCGGTCGTTCAAATCGAAGCCGTGAGTCATGAAAAACAGAATCAAGCGGTTTCAGAAGCCGGGCATCAGGTCGGCAGGGCCGAACACACCGTAGTGCCCGGCGCGGTTGTTGCGGACGCCGGCTTTCAGATAACCCAGTGCCGGCCCGTTGACGTTGGCCTCCATGCTCGTCACATCATCCAATTCGAAGGTATTCGTTCCCGTTTCCCCGTCGAATGTTGTGCCCGTCACGCTGACCGTCGTCGTGGTCGGTTTCTCGTCCGAGCGCACGTCGAGGACGCCGCCGACGTGGACGTCCTCGGCGTCACAGATGCCCGCACGCTCCAGTAGCACGTCGTCGGCGTGCTCCATGTCGTGGAACTCAAGCACGCCGTCGTGTTCGTCGATGAGTTCCTCGATTTCTGCTTCGCTCATCTCCCGGGCTGTCTCGATGTCGTAGCCGTCGAGATGGGCGATGTCCTCCCGGACCGTCCCCCGGTTGTCCTCGTAGCCGGACTTGAGGCCGACGCCCCACCAGATCTCGACTTCCTCGACCTCGACGAAGGACTGGGCGGCGAGCGCCGCCGCGCCGGTCAGGAAGCCGGGGGTCGCGCCCGCCCCGCAGACGAACGTGATGCCCGACTCCTTCAGTTTCGCCTCGCGGTCGTCGAGCATCCCGATGACGCGGGAGCGCTTGAGCACATCTATCATGACTCCCTCGTAGTCGGCCTCAGCGAAGCGCTCGGCCACGCGCGGGATGAAATCGTGTTCGAGGTTCGGCAGTGCCAGCAGAACGGCGTCGACAGCGTCGCTCTCGTGGATAACGTCGTCGATGGGCGTTTCTGTGGGTTTCCCCTGTTCGCTTGCGATAATGCCGGCCTCCTCGCCGTGCTGTTTGACGCCGTCGGATTTGGCGGCGGCCGCGCCGCCGTCGGTCGCAACGTCGTCGTCGTCGAATCCGCCGTCTTGTGGCCCACTCGCGATATTGCCTTCCGTCGCCGCCAGCAGTTCGTCCACGTCGAGACCGTCGTGGTCGATCGCCACGCCGTTGCGGTCACAGGCCGCGACGGCGGTGAGGCCGTCCTTGTGCTGTGAGACTTCGAGCGTCCGCCGTCCGATACCACCGGTTCCAAGCACTGCAAAGCGTATGTCGTCCATTGTCAGTCGTCGGATTTGAGCTCTGATTTGGTCTGTGCTGTTCCTGCCGCCGTCTCGGTGTCTGTCTCGTCGGTCGCGCGTTCTTTGACCGCCTCGGGGTCGAACTCGTTTGCTTCGGTGTTCGGTTCGAGCCCGGCCTCCGCCATGATTTCGAGGTCGTCGGCGGCCGTCTGGCCCTCAGTAGTGAGGTAGTCACCAGTGAGAATGCCGTCCGCGCCGGCCTCCAGTGCGGCCACCTGTCCGTCCGTATCGAGATTTACCTCGCGCCCGCCGGTCAGGCGCACGCGGGATTCGGGATGGAGCAGGCGATACACTGCGATGGTCTTGACGACCTCCTCGGTCGTGATGTCGGGCAGCCCCTGTTCGGCCATGGGGGTTCCAGCGACCGGGTTCAGGATGTTCACCGGAAGCGAGGAGATCCCGATATCTTGCAGGGCCATCGCCGCGTCGACTCGGTCCGTCGGGGACTCGCCCATCCCAAGAATTACGCCGGCACATAGGTCCATGCCGGCGTCCTTGGCGACCCGGAGCGTCTCGACCCGCTTCTCGAAGGTGTGGGTCTGGACGACCTCCGGGAAGTATCGGGGCGAGGTCTCGATGTTGTGATTGTAGTGGTTCAGCCCCTCGTCGGCCAGAATCGCCGCTTCCTCCTCCGTGAGGATGCCGAGGCTGGCGTCGACCTCCACGTCCGTCTCGTCACGGACGAGGCGGATGGCTTCGAGGACCTCCTCCCACTCCTCCGGGCGGTTCTCCTTCGAGACGCCCTTCTCGGCGACGACGATTCCGAACCGCTGTGCGCCGTCGCGCTCTGCCCGCTGTGCGGCCTCCAGTATCTTCTCGGGGCCGAGGAAGCCGTAGTTGTCGATGCCGGTGTCGAAGTGGACCGACTGGGCGCAGAAGCCACAGTCTTCCGCGCAGTTGCCGGCTTTGGCGTTTACGATTGAACACGCATCAACCGTGTCGTCGCCCAGTTGCGTGCGGACGTAGTCGGCCCCGGCTGCCAGGTCGTCGACCGGCTGTGCGATGAGTGCTAGCCCGTCCCGGCGGTCGAGGCGTTCGCCGTCAAGCACGCGGGCGACGGCGTCGTCTACCGTTTGGTTGCCCGTCTCGTAAACCACACTCTCGGTGTCGGTTGACGGTCTGATAAAGATTCGGGTGAGTCCGGCGATGGATGTGTCAGCCGCGGGGGTACGGTTTTACCAGCCCCGGTGCTACAGACCCGCATGGCTGGTTCGACGGAGACGGGAACCGAACACGTCGCCGAAGACGGCCACGAACACCGGAGTCGATGGCCGCTCGTCGCTGCAATCGGTGCCGCGTCGCTGTATCTGAGCGTTGGTCTGGTGTTCGTCGGGCTGGACCTGGTTCCGACCGTAGTCCCGCTCGCGCTAGGCGTACTCGGCGCGGGCGGTCTCGTCGCGGGGCTCGCTGGCTGGGCCAACGAGGCGTTCATCGCCGACTACCTGCAGCGGCCCGGAGACTCCAGCGCAGACCTGTACGCCACGACGATGATCCTGTTCCTCGTCTCCGACGTGGCGACGTTCGCCGCTGGCTTCGTCTACTACGCCGTCATCCGGGCCGGGTCGTGGCCGCCGGCCCACCTCCCGCCGCTGCTCGGCTCGCTCGTGGTCGTCAACACGGCGCTACTTCTCGCTAGCAGTGTGACGCTCCACTACGGGCATGAGGCACTCGAAGACGGAAACCGGAAGCGGTTCCTCGGCCTGCTCGGGGTGACGCTCGCGCTCGGCGTCGTCTTCCTCGGCGGACAGGTGTACGAGTACTACGAGTTCGTTGCCGTGGAGGGCTTCGGCATCGGCTCGGGGGCGTTCGGGAGCGCGTTCTACGGCCTGACCGGCCTCCACGGCCTGCACGTCGCGCTCGGCGTCCTGCTGCTCGGTATCGCGTTCGGTCGCGCGCTCCGGGGCCACTACACGCCCGAGCGGGACACGGCTATCCGGACCACGTCGCTCTACTGGCACTTCGTCGACCTCGTGTGGGTGGTCCTCGTTGTCGTCCTCTACGTCGGCGCTGCGCTCTGAATGAACGCCGAGTGTATGGTCGCTACTTCGACCGGCCGGCCCGCTGTTCTAGCCGCACCAGTCGCCGGTACAGGGGCGGGGCCAAGATGCCGAGAAAGCCCAGCGCAATGGCGAACACGCCGAGCGGAAACTGGAGCGGCGCGGCCGCGAAACAGGTGTTCTCGGCGACGAGAGTAACGTAGTACCGCTCGCCCTCGTAGGTAACGATAGACCCGCGACGGAAAGCATCGGCGTTGGGTACGCTACCGACGACTTGTTCCTCATCGACCGGGTCGTCTACAGCCGTCAGAAACGCCGTCTGCTCTGCCGAAGAGAGGTCTTCGAAGGTTACCTGTGGGAGCCGCGGCCCCTCGTCCCCACCGAACCGCTCGGCGGTCTCCTCCGGCCCTTCCACGCCGATAGTCGGGTTTCCGCAGTTCTCCAGCTCCGGTTCGATAATTGCGTAGCCGCCGGGCACGGCTCCGGCGATACCGACTGCGATGAGCAGGACGCCGACGAAGGGCGCGAGATACTGGAACACGAACGAGTCAGCGCCGTCGCTCATCTGTCAGCCGCCCCCATCGGTCCGGGTCTGTAGCACCTCGTCCGATTTGAGATACTGGAAGGTCACGGTCAGCCCGATGCCGTACGCCCAGTGGGAGACGACGACGAAGGTGAGGTAGCCGACGAACGCGAGCCCGCTCTGGCCGGTGTAGAAGGCGATGGCGAACCCGCTGGAGATGAGCGTCGCAAACACCAGCCCGGTTTCGAACAGCAGGCGACCGGGGAGGTAGTCGGAGAACGCAAGGAACAGGAGCGGCCAGGTGACGGTCCCGCCGATGAGGAACAGGACTGCGCCGATGGCCGGGCTCGCGGGCAGTCCGACCAGTTCGGCGATTTCACCGAACGAGACGGGGTCGAGGACGCCGATGAGTATCGCTGTAATAAGTCCGCCACTCATCAGGACTGTCCCGACGAAGCCGCCGGCTGCGGCCATCCAGGCGTTCCGAGAGACCGTCTGGGCGACGGTGCCGACGCCGCCGGCCAGCCCAGTCGGTTCGGCTTCAGGGGCGTAGGAGCGCCGCGTCGTCTCCGGCTCCGTCGGCTCCATGTCGTACTTGTCCATCAGCCGCTGTTCGAACCACTGCCACTCGCGGGTGAACTGGTTCGTCGCCTTCAGCCCCCACGGGTCCGTCGTCGTCACGGGCGTCCCCCGCCAGTAGGAGACGAGCATGTTGTACAGCCACAGCAGGGCGCTCAGGCCGATGACGTAGCCGCCCACCGTCGCAATCTGCTGGGCGAACTGGTACTCCGGCGGGTAGATGGCCTGCCGCCGCGGGAGCCCCAGCCCGCCGATGACCAGCAACGTCATGAACGTCACGAACGAGCCAAAGACGATGAGCAGCGACTGGAACCGCGCCAGCCGCGTGTCGTACCACCGGCCGGTGATGAGCGGGTACCAGTAGTAGCTCGCGGCGATCATCAGGAACGGAATGATACCGACGACGATGAGATGGAAGTGCCCGACGACGTAGTAGGTCCCGTGATAGAGGATGTCGACGGGGATGACGGCGAGGAACACGCCGGTGACGCCGCCGACGATGAACGTCCCGATGCCGCCGGCACACAGAATAAATGGCGCAGTCAGCCGGATGTCCCCTTCCCACATCGTCGTGATCCAGTTGAACACCTTGATGGCGCTCGGGACGGCGATGGCGATGGAGACGGCCATAAAGGAGAGTTTGACCCGCGGGTCAGCACTTGTCGTGAACATGTGATGGGCCCAGACGCCAAAGGAGAGGACGCCGAGCCCCAGCGTCGAGTAGACGATGAACTGGTAGCCGAACAGTTTGCGGCCGACGAACTTCGGCAGGATGAGGCTCATCAGCCCCGTCGCCGGGAGAAAGAGGATGTACACTTCGGGGTGGCCCCAGAACCAGAACAGGTGTTGCCAGAGGATGGCACCGCCGCCTTCGGTGGCGAAGAAGGCCGTCCCGAGGTTCCGGTCGAGCAGGAGCATCACGAGAGCGCTCCCGAGCAGCGGGAAGGCGAACAGCGCAATCCCGCTTGTGACAAGCATATTCCACGAGAAGATGTCGAGATTTGCCCAGCTGACGCCCTCACCGCGCTCGTAGACGATTGTGGTGATGAAGTTGATGGCTCCGACCGTGGTGGCGATGCCGGAGAGATGCAAGCCGAGCAACAGCAGGTCAATCTGTGGGTTCGGTTGCTGGACCGACAGCGGGGCGTACAGCGTCCAGCCGACGCTCACCTCCCGCATCGTGAGGAAAAACCGGATGGCCTCCGCCGGGAGCACCAGGTTCAGCACCTGGCCCAGCACCTGAATCAGGAGGCCCATCCGGACGAGCAGCAGCGCCGGGGGCAAGAGCCAGAACCCGACGGCGTTGACCCGCGGAAATGCCATATCGTCGGCCCCGATGAGCAGCGGCAGGACGTAGTTCCCGATGCCAAAGAACACGGGCAGGACGAAGAATATCAGCATCGTCAGCCCGTGCGTTGTAAACAGCGCGTTGTACGTTTCCGGCGTCCAGATGTCCGCCGGCGGCGTCAGCAGTTCTGTCCGGAGCATCATCGCGTCGACACCGCCCCATAGACCGGCGGCAGTGCCGAACGCGATGTAGAGCAGACCGATATCCCGGTGGTCCGTTGTCGTCAGCCAGCGGTACACTTCAGACTGGAGTCGACCGATTTCGAATTCAATCTCCTCTCGGGTCGTGTAGCCGCCGTCGCTCTCCGGTCGTGCTTTCTGCCGCTCCCGGAGCCACAGAAGAAGCACCGCCAGCGCCAGCACGGCCAGGGCGGTCCCCTCGACGATAGCCCTGTTCAGCATCTGTCTGTGGCTCGGCACGCCGGGACGAGTGCTCGGTCAGTCATGCTATACGTTACCACTTTCTGACAGGCCCACGGTCATAAAACTACGCAGGGGGCTTGGGTCCGTAGCAGTCACGGCCTCTATGTCCGTGGCTTGGGCAAGTTATTTGACATGCGAATTGGTACAGTGTGACAATGCGTCTCCGACGGCGCGTGATACAGGCAAGTCTTGTCGTGGTCGGACTCTCGCTACTTGCTGCGCCGGCCACAGCGCAGTCGGTCAACAGGGCGGCTATCGACGACCTCAACGAACAGCTCCTGTACGTCGCTCTGCCGCTGACATTGTTCGTCGAACTCACGCTCGTGTACGTGATCTACCGGTTCCGGAACAACGACGACCCGCAACCGACGGTCGACGACCCGGCGCTAGAGGTGACCTGGACGGCCGCGACGGGCGCGATACTCGTCTTCGTCGGGATTTCGGCGTTCGTGGTGATGGCGAACCCCTACATCACGCCCGCGGCGGCCCAGGCCGCCGACGGGGACGACGCCTTCGCGGACGACACCGAGATAGACGTGCTCGCCTACCAGTGGGGCTGGGAGTTCTCCTACGCAGAGGCGAACGTCACGACTGAAGAACGGCTGGTCCTTCCCGCGGACAGGAACGTCACGTTCAGGCTGCAAACGACGGACGTGATTCACGCGATCTACATCCCGCAACTGGGCGTCAAACAGGATATTTTCCCCGGCCGGACGATGACAGCCAGAACGCGCGCCACTGACCCCGGCGAGTACCGGCTGTACTGCGCCGAGATGTGCGGGGCCGGCCACAGCAAGATGGACGCCACTGTTGTCGTCAAGAACCAATCGGCCTACGACGCCTGGCTGGAGAACCGGACGGCCACGGCGGGCTGAGCCTTCTCAGTACAGGTCGTCGAGTTCGTCTTCGGTGTGGCTGTGTGACTCGCCCGGGAACTCGCCAGACTCGACGGCGTCGATATACTCGTCGACAGCGTTGGCCACCTCACCGCGAACGTCACCGAACTGCTCGGCGAAGGGGGGACTCCGCTCAGAGAGGCCAACCACGTCGGTGAACACGAGCACCTGGCCGTCGCAGTCGCCGCCGGCTCCGATGCCGATGGTCGGGATGTCGACGGTCTCAGTAACCTGAGCGGCGAGGTTGGCCGGGATGTGTTCGAGCACCAGCGCGAACGCGCCGGCGGCCTCGTGTTCTCGCGCGAGGTCGAGGATTTCCTCGGCCTCCTCCCGGCCGGTCGCCTGTCTGGTGTAGCCGGTCTGGTTCACGCTCTGGGGCGTGAGCCCGAGGTGGGCCATCGTCGGGATGCCCAGCTCCGTCAGTCGCTCAGTCAGCTCGACCGTATGTGGCCCTGATTCGAGCTTGACCGCGTTCGCACCCTCCTCTTTCAACATTCGTCCGCAGTTCTGGATGCTCTCGCTCTCGTCTGCGCCGAAGGAGAGAAACGGCATATCGGCGACGACCAAGGCGTCGTCTGCGCCGCGCGCGACCGCGCCGACCCGGGACGCCATCTCGTCGAGGGTGACCGGGAGCGTGTCGTCGTGACCGAGAACGGCGTTCCCCATACTGTCGCCGACGAGAATGATGTCCACACCGGTGTCATCTACGATGCTCGCGGTCACGGCATCGTACGCTGTCAGCATCGTGATCGGCTCCTCACCAGCCATCGCCTGCAGATCCCGGACAGTTGGCATATCCGAGCGGGGGCGCGCCTCCGCCTTACCTGTTCGGGTTGCGCGACTCGGTCAGGAAATCGCAAGGCGCTTGCCCCACCTAGCTGTACCATCGGACGTGCCAACAGTCGAGAAGACGGACCCGGACGGCGTAGATTTCGGGTGGGTAATGCAGGTCACGTTCGTGACGACGATTCTCGTCGGCTCGCCGCTCGTCGTCCTCGCGTCAACCGCGGTCACGCTTCAGACATGGACCGCGCGGGCGCTGTTCGCGGTCCGCGTCGGCGCGCTCATCTGGTTCCTGACGGCCGTCTGTGTCTACCTCTACGCGCGGTACCGGGCCTGATCGAACTCGCTCGCCCACTCGAAGGCCATCCCGGCCCGCTGGGCGGCCGTCGCGTCGCTCTCTGAATCGCCGACAAATACGGCTGCACCGGGATCGACCCCGATTTCGTCGGCGATCGCCAGCAGTCCCTCCGGATCCGGTTTCGATGACGCGACGGTGTCACGGCCGACGACCGGGCCAACGTAACTGTCGAGGTCATGAACGTCCAGCGCCAGCTGGCACGCCTCCTCTGCGTTGAGCGAGCACACGCCGACAGGGACGCTGTGTGGGAGCCCCTCGGCGAGCGCCAGTCGCTCCGACTCGTGCGCACCGGTCCGCTCGTGGTCGGTGATCGTCGCTTCGACGGCGTCACGGTGGCCAGTCTCCGAGGACAGCGTCAGCATCTCCCAGAGGTCGCGGGCCCCAGGGTCGACGTTTCGGTCGCGCAGGACCGTCGCAACGTCGCTGGTCACCGTCCCCCAGTCGACAGCCAGCCTGACGAGCGTCCCGTCAAGGTCGTAGATGACGGCGTCGTGTGTCACATACAGTGGTACGGCCGACGCCCGCAAAACCGCTTCGCACTCTTGGACTCACTCCAGCAAGTCCTGTGCGATGATGTTTTGCTGGATTTCGCTGGTCCCCTCGTAGATAGTCGTCACCTTCGCGTCGCGGTAGAAGCGCTCGACGGGGTAGTCGGTCGTGTACCCGTAGCCGCCGTGGATCTGGATCGCCTCGTTCGCCACATCGACCGCTGTCTCACTTGCGAAGTACTTCGCCATGCTCGCTGCCGCTCTCGGCTGCTCGCCGCGTTCTAGTTGCTGTGCGGCGTTCCACGTCAGTAATCGCGCGGCCTGCACATTCGTCGCCATGTCCGCGAGTTTGTGCTGAATCGCCTGGAACTCGCTGATCGGCTGGTCGAACTGTTCGCGTTCCGTGGCGTAGTCGAGGGCCTCGTCGAGCGCGGATTGTGCGAGGCCGACCGCCTGAGCGGCGATAGCGACCCGGCCGGTCGTCAGAATCGACAGCGCTGCGGCCAGCCCTTTGCCTTCCTCAGTCAGTTGGTAGCGCTCGGGCACGCGGACGCCGTCGAACTGGAGGGGGGTCGTGTCGCTCGCACGGAGGCCGAGCTTGTCCTCTTTTTCGCCGGCGGTGAGCCCGTCGGTGTCTTTCGGCACCAGAAACTGCGTTATCGAGTCGGGGTCGTCGGGGTCGGTCTTCGCGAAGACGATGACGACGCCAGACCGTTTGCCGTTGGTTATCCACTGCTTCTCGCCGTTGATGACGTACTCGTCACCGTCCCGTCGAGCGGTCGTTGACATCTCCCGCGGATTCGACCCCGCCTGTGGTTCTGAGAGCGCGAACGCGCCGACCGGGCGGCCGTCAACCATCTCCGGGAGCCAGTCGTCTTGCACTGCCTTGGAGCCGAACTGTGCGATACATGAGGTCGCGAGGCAGTGGACAGACAGCGCCGTCGCGACCGCAAGCGACCCATACGCGAGTTCCTCGTTGACCAGCGCGTACGTCGGCTTGTCGGCGTCGAAGCCGCCGTATTCGGCTGGCGTCGTCAGTCCAGTGATGTCGATATCTGCGAGCCCGTCCCAGCACTCTTCGGGAAAGGACTGCTCACGGTCGGCATCGGCGGCTTTCGGGCGGATATCCTCGACGGCGAACTCTCGAACGGTGTCACGGATGGCTCGCTGCTCAGCGGAGAGATCCATACCGACAGTTACGCCGGAGTCGGCAAAATATCAGGGGGTCAGCTGGACTCGACGAGGTCGATGTCGAGGTACTGTTCGAGCGCCTTGATCGTCGACCCGCCGACGTTCGCCTGCGTCGCGCGCCCTTGCTCGACAGCGAGGATGTCCGCTTCGTCCAGATCGAGCTCCTCGGCCAGTTCACTCGTCTGCAGTCCCTCGTCTTGGCGCGCCTCTGTCACGCGCTCGCCGTACTTGCTGACCAGATACGGGAGCTGGTCGTCGTCGTAATCAGCGCCGTCCTCCCAGTGAGACGTGTCGGCTTGCTGTGCGTCCTGTAGCTTCGCCGCGTTCTGTGCGGCTTTGCGTTTCCGGTTCTGCTCGTCGCGCGAGCTGTCACTACCCGTCGTTCGCTCGTTTTCCCCGTGGTCACGTGCACAGCTGTCACACACCTGAAGGGTCGCACCAGCGACGTTCGCGGTCTGGAGGTCGCCGTCGCTACCGCAGAGCTCACAGCTCCCGCCGGCGCTGTCGCCACCACTGCCGGTCGAGTATTTGGCCATGCCCCCCGTAGCGGTTTCGTGATATTTCAAACGTCCGGTTCGACCGAGTGTCACACCCTCCCGGGGCGGCTCTAAACGAAAGCGCTTTTATTTACCCACCGGGAACAGTTGAATGCACTAAGCAAGAGCGCGCGTGGGTAGCCAAGCCAGGCCAACGGCGCAGCGTTGAGGGCGCTGTCCCGTAGGGGTCCGCCGGTTCGAATCCGGTCCCACGCACTCTCAGAGTGCAGGTGCATTCCCTTGGGACTGCACCCACGCAAACTTACTTCGGACACAACGCTTCCAGAGCGTTCGCCGTCCAGTCCGTTCTCAAGAAATCGAGAGACGTGTCCCGAGCGAGCGCACGCCTCGCTCACCGCATCTCGTCGAGCGCGACAGCGTGCTCGATGTCGACCGAAATCCAGTGAGTCGGGAGCTCACCGTCCTGATCGCTGAAGACGGTGAGCTCCGTCGGGTTGTCCGCATCGTCGACCGCATAGTCGAAGCGAGTTGCTCCCGCGGGGCGAGCAGACGGGTCACGGAGTGGGTCATACACCGACATCGTCAGTCCCTCGTTTGGAACGAGGCGGACATTCCTCATAAGCGGCAGTTGCGATTCCTGCGGTGTGAGAATCAGGTCTGACACCGAGGGCGGAGTCTGTAGTCGGAGTGTCCAGGCCGGATTCGAACCAGAGCAAGAAATGCTCGCTCACAACGGTTCGCTGCGCGTTCTTTGCAGGGTTCGAATCCTCATTCCGCATTCACGCCACTCACGAGTTGTTCAAGCCGAGAAGTGCGCGGGACCGGATTCGAACCGGCGGACCCCTACGGGATAGCGTCCTAAGCGCTACGCCTTTGGCCTGGCTCGGCAACCCGCGCGCACCAGTCGATATCCGCGTTGGCATCAAGAACCCTTCGCTTGCCGGCGACGAAGGTTTAGGTGGGAGGGGGAGCAATGGAGTGATATGTACCGCGCCAGTGACCGCATCGAGCACGATACGTGGTTGTCCGACATCGAAACAGCGTCGGACAGGCTCGACCTCGGGACGGCGGCGCGGTCCCACGCGGTCGACCTGTTTCTCTCGACAGTCCCGGAGGAAGACCGATCGAAACAGGCGACGATGGCGGCCAGCGTGTACGTCGGTGCCTTGGTTGCCGGTGAGGAGCGCTCCCAGTCAGCCGTCGCAGAGGCGACGGGCGTCTCCCGGTTGACGATTCAGCAACGCTGGAAGGACCTGCTGGAGACAGCCGGACTCGAAGCGCCGGGCTGGTAGCTACGGAATGTTTTGTCGGCCAGTGCGGTTCGGGGTGAGGTTCCCGTGTTCGTCGATTTCGCCCTGGACAATCCGGGTCGACGAAATGATGTCGCCGTCTTCGGCGCGGACGTGCGGGACGACTTCGATTTCGAGCGGGTCGTGGCCCCGTTCCTCGCGGATTTCGTTGATTCGGCGGCCGCCAGTCTCTGTCTCGGGCGAGACGACGAGCGTGTCGAACTGCGGCTCCGTGGCGATGCCGGTCGGCTCGGTGAGTTCCCGGACCTCCCACTCGCGCCCTTTCTCAGCGGCGAGCGTCGCGAGTTCGTCGGCGAGTGCGGATTGCCGTTCGCTGAACGGGCGAACGTGGCGCTGGTCGTGGCGCGTCTTCGGCGCGAGGTCGTCGCTGGTGAGGCCGACTGTCACGTCCCCGAGTTCGAATGCGCGTTCGAACAGCGCGCGGTGTCCGTCGTGAATCGGGTCGAACGTTCCCCCCAGCGCGACATTCATATCCCGGGCAACGGCACGGGTAGGTTTAGTAATATCGACTTGCGAAACAGCTCGCTTGAGCGGGGTTTGACTACACGTCGGCGTCGTCGTTCTCGTCCTCAGATCCGCCCTCGTCGCTGCCAGTATCTTCGCTCGCGTCGGCGTCGTCGTTCGCATCCTCGACAGAGATCGTTACCGGCTCGTCGTCAGGTTCTAGTGTCGTTTCGCCACCGATGTGATCGTCGAGGTTGAACACCGTGTTCAGTTCCGACTGGATGTCACCGACGATGGTGTTGACGAGGTCGCTCGGCGAGATGGCGCTGTACTCGTAGGGGTTGTTGCCCGCGCCGTCGCTCTCACGCTTTTGACGCGTTACAACCTCTTCCTCGGTGAGCGCGGCCAGGGCCTCGCGGACAGTGCTCGGATACAGGCCGGTCCCCTCGGCTATCTCCTCGCTGGTGCTTTCGGGCTGCTGTCGCAAGTGAACGTAGATCCGCGCCCGCGTCTCCGTGTCGAGGACCCACGCCAGCAGGTCGACAATCCCTTCGTCGAACTGCTCGACCGCGCGGTCTGCCTCCTGCTCGATTCGGTCACGGACATCGTCTGTGTCCTCGAGGTCGTCGTGGTCGGTGTCGTCTGCAGACATACGTTGTCTCTGTGAGGACAAAAGCTACAGCTGAATAAAAACCTTGGCTATAGCTCTCTGCCGTGCCAATCAGCCGGTTCCGGTCCCAGGTCAGGCCAGTCGCAGTGAGTCCGCGAGCGCCATGACACCCTCCTCCGAGCGAAGCCGGCGCTGTCGCTCTGCGCCGCTTTCGCGGTCATACAGCTCCCACAGACCATCGATATCAAGTCGGTCACTCTCGATTTCGACCAGTTCTTCGACAGAGCGTGTGGTCGAAAGATCGCGCGACAGCAGGTCCGCGGACTGGCCGTGACGGATCGCGCGCCACTTGTTCTCGTCGAGGAACTCTCGGCGGAGTTGTCGGCCGGATTCGCCGTCCTCGTAGCGCTCAGCGAGGTCGACGACGAGTTCGTGGACGTACTCGACGAAGGCAAGCACGCGGTCCGGATCGGCCTGCCCGTCCGGCGCACGCACTTCGACGGTGCCGTGGCCGGAGTGGGGTCGCACGTCGAACCAAAGTTCGCCCCGGTCGTCGATACTGCCCGTTTCGAGCATCCGCCGCTCGTACGCCTCGAAGGCGTCGTAATCGTCGAACGCCGTCGGCATCCCAGTGTTGGGCAGGGCCTCAAAGATCTTTCCGCGAGCGGACTGCAACCCGGTGTCGAAGCCGTTCCAGTACGGGGAGTTGGCCGACAGCGCGAGCATCAGCGGGAGATGCCAGCGGAGTTCGTTCGCCACCCACACGGCCTTATCGGCGTCGTCGACACCGACGTGGACGTGCAGGCCCGCGGTCGTGTTGCGGTGCTGTGGATACTGGATGCGGTCCAGCTGTGACTTGTAGCGTGGCTTCTCGGCGTGTTCGAGTTCGCGCCACTTCGCCAGCGGATGCAGGCCCGCGGCGGCGACCCCGAACCCGTTCGCGTCGGCGTGGCCGACCAGCGCATCCCGGACCGACCGGAGGTGGTCACCGGCGTCCGCCGGATCGTCGATACGCGGTGTTTGTGTCTCGATAACGCACTTGAACAGTTCGTGATCGAGCCGGCCGTCGAGAACCGCTGGCGGCTCCGTTTCGTAGACGAGCTCGTCCGTGCCAGACGTCGGGCGACCGAACTCGTCGACGACGTAGAACTCTTCCTCGATGCCGAGCGTCCCCATCCGGGTAAAATGCTCGGCAGAACCCGTCGCGTCCATTACTCAGCACATCGGAATCGACCCGGTAAAGCCTTCCGTCCCTGCCCGCACAGCCCGCATAACTGGTCCGCGCGTGAAGTAAGTCGCGTGAGCAGAAGGGACCGAATCAGTCCTCGCGGGGCCGGGCAACGATACCGAGGTGATCCTCGTGATACGGGTCCAGACGCGCCGTCTCAAGCAGTTCGTACTCGGCGCTGAGTTCCTCGCGGACGCTGTCGAACACAGTGTCGGGGTCGGCGGTCACGTCCTCGCTCCGGGCCTTGATCGCCGCGAGGAGTCGGCCGTTGTCGCCGAGGAACCGCTTGTTGAGCGCCGCCACCCGGGCCTGCCCTCTTGTCGCCACGTCCTGCACGACGACATCGACCGGTTCGACGACGTGGGCGTAGCTCCCGGGCTTGCGGGCGTCCTTGAGCAGCGGGAAGAGGTTCGGACGGCTCTCCGCGGCGTCGAGCAGTTCCCGAACCGGCCGAGGGGCGAACTCGACGGCGTAAGTCGGGCCACAGAAGTCGGCGACGTGGCTCACCGTTGTCCCGGCCGCCGCACCGAGATACAGCACCGTCTCGCCGCCGTCGAGGCCGGTGTCCATTCCCTGTTCGAGCATCGCGCCGAGCTTCGAGCGGTGGGGGTCCCACCGCCGCCAGTCGCCGTCGGTCCGCTCGCCGTACACCGGCTGTCCCTGTGTGGCGAGGCTCGCCTCGCCGCCGAAGTCGTGGCGTTCGACGCCGTTTGGCAGCGTCATTCGTCGTCTCCCTCCTCGGCTCGTGCCTGAATCCGTTCGATTCGGTCGTCGAGTTCCGCCTGCAGGTCCGGCCGGCGGTCGCCGCTGTAGTGGTCGATACGGGCGGCAATCGAGAGCTTCCCGGCGAGTGCTCGCGCGGCCGACCCGCGGTCCTCCCGGCGAGTTCCGCGCACGTACTCGTGGGTGAAGATGACGCCGTGTTTCGGCGACGGTGCGTTCCCCTTGAGGTGGGCAAAGAGCGCGTCTTCCGCCCCGAGAACCTGCACCGTCCCGCTCGGTTTCTTCGCCAGCGCTTCGAGGCCGCCGGCCAGTGAAATGAGCCGGGCCGCCAGCACTGGTCCGGCCAGCATCGAGAGGTTCGGCGCAACGGCGGGCGCGGTCCGCTCGATGTACGCCCGAAGCGAGTCCGCCTCGTCGGCCAGCCCGGCCGTCTGCTCGGCGAGCGCTCGAAGTGCCGTGTCGCCCTCGTCCTCGTCCTCCCGGTCGGCCAGTGAGCGGGCGTACTCGACGCCGCTTCCGCTGTCGCCGTATCGGCTTCCGCCCCATTCAGCGACCCGTTCGGAGAGTTCATTCGCCGTGCGTTCGCAGTCGGCCATCGCCCGCACCGCGTGGACAAGCTGCTGGTCGTCGGCGCCCTCCTGTTCGGCGACCGCCGCGCTGGTGGCCGCCATCGTCACCTCGTGCAGCCGGTCGTAGTAGGCCGTTTCATCGTCTGCGAACCCCGCCGCGACGGCCTGTTGTGGCCAGTCTTCCGGCGTGTCGGCTCGCCCGGCCGCTATCTGTTCGACAGCGGCCGCGTCGTCGTCCGGGTCCAGCCCGGCGAACCACCCGTTGCTCATAGCCGTGTGTGCACGCCGGATGCGAAAAAGTGACCCGGTTAGCGTCTGCGAACCGTGCTCAGTCCCGTTCCGCCCTCAGCGCATTCCTGGCGGCGGCCCGCGGTCCCGCGGGTCGTCGTCGCCGTCCTCTTCTTCGAGGTCGATACCGGCCTCCTTGCGTCGGCGAATCACCGCCTGTAGCTGTCGGTAGTAGTACAGCGTTCCCACGACGCCGATGACGATGGCGATGGCCGACAGGCCGCCGAACAGCCACAGGTCACGGTCGAGGTAGTACCGGACGATAATCTGGTCGGCGGTCACCTCGTCCCAGCGGATGACCTGCTGGCCGTCGACGGTCTCGGACTCGTAGCCACCCGGGCTAATCCGTGAGAGGAACGGTATCCCGGCCCCAGTGTTGGGCGGGAGTACGACCGTGTACGATCCGTCTTCGACGAGGGTCGGGGAGGCGAAGCGCTTGCCGGTCCGCCCAACTGAGTACCCCACTTTTCCGGAGACGTTCCCGGAGAGATTGACAGTCGTTCGCTGGCGGGTTTCCGAGGCGCTCAGCGAGGAGTTGGCGGCGCTAACGACAGTTCCGTTCTCGTACCGGAACCGAAGCGCACTGATGGGGACGCTCCGCTCGCGCCCGAGGCTGTCGACGGTGTACACGTCGAACGTCGTCTCGTTTTCGACGGCGTAGACGGCGGTGTATTTCGACTCCTCGATGACGATGGTCCCGTCTGCCGAGGTGTTCCAGTCGTAGCTCGCGTTCTCGTTCAGCCGCTCCGGGTCGACCTCTTCGGAGCCGAAGAAGCCGGTACAGCCCGAGAGGGCGACCAGTGCGAGAACGGCGACCAGCAGGAGGTGGCGGCGTTTCATGGCTCGAAAGTCAGGGCACGATTGCCAGCAGCTCCGACGGCATGTACTGCCCGATGTCGGCGAGCAGTCCCGGCGGGTCGGTGTCCGGGTTACAGACGATGCTCTGTTCCAGCAGGCCGATGCGTTCGACGGTGACGATGTCCTGTGCGTGGCCGGCGCGGTTGACCGTGGCGCGCGCCTCCGAGCGGGTGACGCTGTTGGCGTTGATGCGGCCGTTGCCGCGGGTCCACTCGTAGAGGCGATCCTGTTCGACTTCGGCGAGACGCGGCGGGTCGCCGGCGACGAACCGGAGCGGCAGGTGCTGGACCAGTCCGAACCGCTTTCGGATCTGGGTCGGCGTCCCCTGGCCGAGACCGAGCTGCTCAGCCGGAATCCGGACCGTCTGGCCGAAGCCGACATCGAGAACGAAGCCGTCCTCGTCCCACGAGTCGAGCGTTCCGACGTACGTCTCCCCGTCCTCGTGGTCGGCGACCAGCTCGCCGAACTCCTCGCGGAGGAGGTTTCGCGCAACGGTTTCGTCGGGGCCGTCGACAGTCACCGACGGGAACTCGTCGTCCCGGAGGCCGATGTCGTATTCCACGTCGAGGTCGCCGAGTTCGTTGCCGACCATCGAGCGCAGTCCGTCGAGCGTACGGTCCCGGGCGTCGCCGGCGACGTACACTTTTGTACCGAGAACGACCATCAGGCTTCCACGTCCACGTCGGCGTTCAGCTCGTCTCTGAGCTCCTCGATGCGGTTCTCCATCGCGGTGACGAGACGGGTGTTCTCCATCGTTTCGACCTGATTGCCACACTCGGGACACTCGAAGCCGAACTCCATCGCCTCGCCGAATTCGAAGCGGATGCCACAGTGCTCACAGAGGTAGAACTCGTTTTCCCGCTCGTACTCGCGGCGCTCTTCGAGGCCGTCGAGCAGGCGGTGCATCTCCTCTTGCAGTTGCTCGGGAATCTTCTCGTACTGGAACGTCCAGAGGTACGTGAGCCATCCGGAGTCCTCGTCTCGGAGCCGACGATAGGTCGCGAGGTCGTTCTCGTAGAGAATAAACAGCGCTCTGCGCACGTCGTTCAGTTCGAGCCCGAGCTCTTCGGCCAGTTCCTCGTCGGTCACTTCGCCGTCCGGCGGCGCGGCGGCGACCGGCATCCCTTTCGGTCCGACCAGCTCGTGGAGGTACTTCTGTATGACGGTGTCCTCCAAGAGTTCCTCAAAAGCCATTACCCGCACATCCGGGAGTCACGTGGTTAAAACCATCGGGTCGTCCTCTCTTGAACGCCGACACGGGACGGGACCGTGCTGCTGGCACGGAGCGCTCTCGAGCCCGATGTTCAGCAACAGCGGCGGTGAGCAGTGTTTTCCGCTACCGTTTGAAACGGTATCCAACAGCGCCGCCCCGCTATTCGATTCGCTCGACCGGAGTCCGGCAGGAGGAGCACGTCTCTTTGTCGATAGCGACGAAGACGGAGTCACAGGACGGACACTCGTAGAGATTCGATTCGGGTTCGCCGGTCGAATCTGCACCGTCGTCGCCGGCAGAGCTAGCCTGAATGCGTTTATTACTCACCGTGCCTGCCTGTAGTCCGTTATCCGACTGCTCCTTCCCACCCGAGAGTACATCTGATACGGATTTTTTGATTTTATCTAACATCGCGTGTTGCTGCCGAATAGTAGTCAGTTGGATTACTTTAACAGCTATGGTTTTCAAACCACGGACAGTTTCGGGTAGCCTGCTTCATCGGTGACCGGTCATAGGTCCTCAAGCGGCCGCGGCGACGCCTGCTTGTACTCGATGACATCGAACCCGTCGTACGACTCTCGGGACAGTTCTGTCCACTCTGAACCCATATCCGGGAAATACCGGTCGCCCTCGTTGCGTTCGTGGATGCGGCTGAGGAAAACCCGGCTGGCGAACGGGAGAAACAGGTCGTACACCGCCTCGCCGCCGATGACGTACGTGATAGGCGGCGAGTCACCTGCGCCAGCGCTGTCGCCGGCGAACGCTTCGGTCGTACCGGCGCGGGCGGCTGCTTCGACGGCTATCTGGGGCGTCGTGGCGTACTCGACTGTCTCCGCATTGGCACTCCGGCTGTCGTCGCTCGTCAGGACGACGGTGTAGCAGTCCGGGATGGGCTTCATCGAATCGAACGTCCGCCGGCCGAGGATGATAGGGTGGCCGGCGATACGGGCCTTGTACTGGCGCACGTCCTCGGGATAGTGCCAGGGGACGCCGCCATCCAGACCGATAACGTTGTTCTCGTCGGCGGCGACCACAAGGACCAGTTCTGTGTCGGGTATTGTCGTCATTTGTATCCCAGTGCCTCCAGTCGCTCGTCGAGGTCCCCGGCAAACTGCGTGTCGGACGCATCCTCGAACTCGGTGTAGCCGTCGAGCGGCGTTGCAATATCCACGTCCGCGTACCGGTCGCTGTCGAAGTGGTTCCGGACGATGGCGGCATCGATATCGGTATCCTCGGCTGTGCCGCCACAGCCTTTGATGATGGATTCGTGGGCATTGTCGCCCCACGCCGCCCGTTTTCGCACTTCGTCGCCGGGCCGGTCGTGATAGACCAGCCTGGCGTGTTTTGCGAACGGGGTGGCGTCCCCACAGACCCGTTCGGCCTCCTCGCGCATCGCCGGACCGATAGGGGACTGGGACGCGACGACGGTCCCGTTCGGCGAGGCGAACGCCGGGCCGTCGGCGTTGCCGTCGCCGAGCGCCATCGCGCGGACGGCGTCGGGGAATCGGCTGAGCGTCGCCAGGTCGGTGACGCGGTGTCCCTCACGCTGGCCGGGGGCACGGACGATGAGCGGGACGTGGTACATTGTGTCGTGGGTTCCGATGCGATGGCTGACCGCCGGCGGCTCCGCAGGAATCGCCGTCGGCTCGCCGAACCCCTCGCCGTGGTCGCCGGCGAAGACGACCAGCGTGTCGTCGAGGACACCCTGCTCCTCTAGTCCACGGATCAGACTCTCGAAGATGGCGTCTGCCTGCCGGACTGCGCCGTCGTATATCTGTTCGAGAATGCCGGCAAAGCCAAGCGAGAGGGTCCCCGAGAGGAACTCCCAGTGCCACTTGAATCCCATCGACTCCTGCATGTCGCGGGAGCGCTCGTCGCTCCACTCGTCGTACTCGGCGAGCGGTTCGTACGGGCGGTGGGTGTCCATCAGATTGATACAGGCGGCCCAGTCGCCCTCCCGCTCAGAGATCCACTCTAGCGTCCGATCGGCGTACCAGAAGCCGTTGGGCCAGTCGCCCAGCGAGCCGTTGGTCTCGTACGCCGAATCGTACTCTTCGGGCGAGCCGACAGCCGTCTGGAACACCTCGTCGAGGCCCGACTCGTGGTCGGTCAGGAACGGATTATCGGAGAACAATCCCGTGTCATAGCCCGCATCGGCCAGTTCCTCGAAGATCGTGTGGCCGGCGTCGAGTCTAGCGGTGTGGTCGACGCCGTGTTCGTGGGTTTCGTGGCCCGTGAACAGACTGACGTGGCTGGGGACGGTCCAGTTGCTCGGGCTGCGAGCCTGCGTGTACACCGTTGCTTCCTCGGCGAAGGCGTCGAGGAAGGGCGTCGTCTCACGGCGATAGCCCAGCACGGAGGTGCTCCGAGCGCGGAGACTGTCAGCGACGACGAGCAACACGTTGTGACGCGACATCTGAGCCACAGTTAGCGTCGAGCGATAAAAGGCCCGCGGCACAACTGCGTGGGTATCACTCTTCGTCCGGGTCGACGACCCGCTTGCCGGTTTCCTGCGGGACGACCACCCTGTCGGGGTTCTCCCAGTCGCGGTCCAGCTCCCGGCCTTCGAACAGGCGGTCGAGGAAGACAGCTAGCGAGGCGACCTCGGAGTGTGGCTGATTGGTGACGCCGACGTTCCAGTCGGCGTGTTCGTACACCTCGAAGGGGACTTTCTCCGCGCCGACGACGACCAGCAGCGGCTCCTCGGCGTGGGCCGCGCGAACGTCGCCTTCCACGTCCTGGACCGGCTCGCCGTACATCGTCAGATGGACGACGCGCCCCTCGAAGTCGCGGATGAGTCGCTTTGGCTCCTCCGTCGAAGCCACGTCGAAGGGGCCGCCGAACCGGTCGGTGATGTCAATGACGGTGTCGGCCTGGTTGCGGGCAGCGTTGGCCAGCACGACCTTGTCTGCCCCGAGCGCGCGTGCGGTGAGTCCGACGTGGGTCGTCATCCGCTCGTCCCGACCGGGGCGGTGGCCCAGCCGAAGTACCGTCACTTGCGGGGAGTCCTTCATCCGTCGCTCCGTGCCGCTTCGATAGCGTCCCGGACCGGTTCGTAAGCAATCTCGCTCCACTCGACCTGCTCGTCGTTGACGAACACGGCTGGTGTTCCCTGGACGCCGCGGTCGATACCGGCCTCGCGGTCACCGGAGACCGTCGGGCGGTACAGCTCCCCCGTCGCAGCCGCTCGAACGGTCTCGCCGTCGACGTCCAGTCCCTCCGTCAGGTCGGCGTAGGTGTCCGGCCCCAGCTGGTTCTGGTTTGCGAACAGACGCTTGGAGTAGGTGAAGAAGGCCTCGTCGCCGACGTTGTCCTGTACGGCACGCGCGGCGCTTGCGGCCTGCCACGATACTTCCTCGTCGACCGGTATCGGGAAGTCATGGAACTCGTACCGGACGGCTCCAGCAGTGAGGTAGTCGTCTTGAACTTTAGGGAAGACGGACTCCGAGTAGGTCGCGCAGTGCGGACAGGCGTAATCCTCGTACACAGCGACCGTAACGTCAGCTTCGGGGTCGCCTGCAACCGGCGTCGAGAGCGGTTGGCCCGGCGCGGGGGTCGGCGTCTCCGTTCCGGCCGACTCGGAACCGCCACCGACACACCCGGCCAGCGCGCCGAGAGCGACAGTCGTCGCCGAGAGGAAGCCGCGGCGAGTGAATCGAGTCATAGCCGACTCTCACAGGGGAAGCTATAAAACGACGTTGTCATCCGGTACGGGGCTACCGACTCCACTGGAATCGGCCGCGACCGCAACGTTTTACCTCGCATACGTAACATCGCAACTATGGACGTATCAGAGAAGCGAATAGTCGTCACCGGCGGGGCAGGCTTTATTGGGTCGCATCTGGTGGAGCGCCTCGTTCCGGACAACGACGTAGTGGTCGTCGACAACGAAGCGAACGGACAATCCGAGTGGGTCCACGGGGACGCAACCTATCTAGACGGTGACCTTACCGACCCCGATGTCGTCGCTGAGGCTATCACGAGCGACGTCGACCTCGTTGTCCACCTCGCGGCGTCGAAACTGGTGGATACGGACACCCCCCGCCGGCAGTTCGAGGACAACAGCGACATCACGTACAACATCCTCGAACGAATGCAGGACGCTGGCGTCGGGAGTCTGGTGTTTACGTCGTCCTCCACGGTATACGGCGAGGCGCCGCGACCGACACCGGAAGATTACGCGCCGCTTGAGCCGATCAGCGTCTACGGCGCGGCGAAACTCGCCGAGGAGTCACTCGTCTCGACGTACGCCCACAGCCACGACATCCAGTCGTGGGTGTTCCGGTTCGCCAATATCGTCGGGCCACGCCTGCGCGGGGCCGTCATTCCCGACTTCATCGAGAAACTCTCCGAGGACCCGTCGACGCTGACGATTCTCGGCGACGGCCGCCAGGAGAAATCCTACATGCACATCTCCGAGTGCCTCGACGCGATGCTGTTTGCCGTCGAACACGCTGACAGGGACCACAACGTGTTCAATCTCGGCACGCGGACGACCACCTCGGTCGACCGCATTGCCAGCATCGTCGCCGACGAGATGGATATCGACCCCGAGTACGAGTACACCGGCGGCGACCGCGGCTGGACCGGCGACGTGCCGCGGATGCGCCTCTCCATCGATAAGCTCTCCGCGCTCGGCTGGGAACCCGAACAGTCGAGCGACGACGCGGTGCGGCAGTCGACCCGCGAACTGCTCGAAGAACTCTGAGCGCGGCTCAGGCCGGATACGTACCGTTCAGTTGTGCCTTTTCGACGACGTGGCCGCTAGCCGCGTCGTATACGTCATCTTTGTCTGCCGCCGGAGAGAGGTCGAGCGTCGTATCTAGCGCGTACAGGAGGAACCGATAGGTATGTTCCCGGTCGGGCGGACTCGGACCGCCCCAGCCAACCTCGCCGAAGTCGTTCTGTCCCTCTGTTGCCTCGGCAGGCTCCCATCCTTCCGGAATCCGGCCGATATCTGGCGGGATGTTCCAGACGAGCCAGTGGTCCCACACCTTCCCGGCCGGCTCCTCCGCGTCCGGGTCGTCGACAATGAGGAGGAGCGACGAGGCGTTCGACGGGACAGTCTCGACCTCCAGCGGGGGATTCGTGTTCGCTGCCGAGTAGCCGTGTTCCTCGGGAATGCGCTCGCCGTCGTCGAACGCCGGACTTCGGAGCTGTAGATTTGCCATGTCTGAAGATATGACAGACAACCACAAAAACATCGTCCCGGCAGCCATTTGCGGCTCCGCGCCGAACCGCCGGACGTGCAGGTCGTGGGCTATCGCGCGCGGGTCGACGAACACGCCGCGCTCCTGTTGGCCGAGGACGGGAGCGTGATTACTGAGCGGCTGGACCCGGACACCGAACTCTCATACACACTCGGCGAGCGACACTGCGCCGGCGCGGTCGACGGCGACCGACATTTTCACTGTGACAACGACCCCGCGCCATACTGCCCGGAACACACCGACATCTGGCCGTGTGCTCGCTGTACCGGGGACTGCAACAAACCGCTCGACACTTGCGACGAGGAACACGCGGTGTATCTGGCGGCGTTCGCGCCCGATGTTATCAAGGTCGGCGTCACCCGCTCCTGGCGGCTGGAAACCCGGCTCCGCGAGCAGGGAGCAGACAAGGCCGCCCACCTCCGGACCGTCGCCGACGGCCGTATCGCCCGACAGGTCGAAGCCGACATCGCCGCCGAACTGGGGGACCGGGTCAGAGTGCCCACCAAAATATCGGGCTTCGACCAGTCCGTCGACACCGACTGGTGGGCGTCGCTGTGTGAGCGCTACGACCCGCTGGCGACCTACGACTTCGAGTACGGTCTGACTCTGTCGGACCGACCGATGGACGAAATCCTGGCGACGGGGACCGTCCGAGGGACGAAAGGACGAGTCGCCGTGCTTGCGAACAACGGCAGCGTCTACGCCGTGGACCTCCGCCAGCTCGTTGGCTACGAACTCTCAGACGGCGGGACCGACCGGGACCTTCAGTCGAGCCTCGGCGCGTTCGGGTAACGGTGGAGACTGACGTCGCTGTGTTCCGAATCTGACAGTGCAGAAGACATTTAAAGGCGGCTGTTGGCCATTCGTCTGTGCGACGTGAAACCCTCCTGACCGGTGGCATGGTCGTGGTCGTCCTGGCCATGCTCATCGGTGCAACAGCGGTCCCCGGCGCGCTCTCCGAACCCGAGGACAACGTTCGCGAGAGCTACCTCGACCTCCGCGAGACGACCATCGAACCGGCGTCGGTCGACGGCCAGACTGTGACGCTCTCTCTAGACGCCCGACTCTCACATCGCGGCGGGCCGGCCGAGAACGTCACTGTCGAGACGCGGGCCATAGATGCGGACACCGGCCTCGTCGCGACGACCACGCGGCAGTCAGTCGGCACAATCGAAGGGGAACGAGAAGTATCGGTGCGGTCAAACATTACAGTCGAGCGGGCGGGCGGCTATCGGATCGACACAATCGTCTACGAGGACGGTAACCGCGTCGAGACCGGTCAGCGGTCGGTCCAGAACGTCGACGCACTCACTCCGGCGTACGCTCGCAGTACCGTGACCTTCCAGCGGTTCGAGAACGCCGGCGTCCCGCTGGACTCCATCACCTATCGGATTGACAGCGTCTCGAACAACCAGACGACGCTGAACGTCTCGGTGTACGTCACGAACGCCGGCAACAATCCGTCTGATGACCTCTCGCTGCGCCTCCGGGCGCGGCAGGCTGACTCGAACGTCATCGCAGACGAGTCGACCGTGCGGGTCGGTCAGATTCGGCCCGGCCGAACGGAGATCATCAGAACGCAACTGACGGTGCCTGACGACTACAACTACTGGCTTGACGGGATGCTGCTCTCGGACGGCGTCATCGTCGGGACGGAAAGTTCTCCGGCGAACCTCCATCCGACGGAGCGGTTGCAGGAGAACGAAACCAGACAACAGATCGGCTTCCAGTCCAGCGATTTCGAGCAGGACCGCCCCGAAGACCGGGAGATGGAAGAGCCACAGCAGACTGCGGCCGGAGAAGGTCCCGGCTTCACGGCGGTGCTCGGACTGATTGCAGTCCTCGCAAGCGGCCTCCTCATCGCACGGAGACAGACCAATGAGTGACACCTCCACCACCGACGCAGTGGCACAGGACACCGGCGACGCTGTTGACGAACCGGACGACGACACCGGACCGGCAATAGCAATCTACGCACAGTGGGCAGTATTCGCTATCCTCACGCTCGTGGCGCTCATCGCGACGCTCCAGTTCTACTTCTCCGCGTCGTCGGCGATTGATACGTTCGTCACCGACAGGTATCGACCGCTGTTCAGGGCGGGGTTCAACCTCGTCGTCATCCTCGCCTGTGGGCTGGGGCTCTCGGTGCTAGTCCGACGGCTCGCCTGAGACGGGCTGTCGCTGGCTATATCAGGCACTCTCGACCGTCTTTTCAGCAGCCCAAGGTTTCGGAACCCCGTCAGAGAAACGTCGAACGGTATGCGCACGACCCGACGACCTCCTGGCCGGACGCCAGCGTGACTCGGTTCATCTCCAACTTCGCGAACCAGTCACCTGAATACGGTGAGATTCTCCGGACCAGCGTCCTTCGCTAACCGCCTGTACCGCAGCCTGCCTTCGGACGGCAACCCTTTTCAGCGGCCCAACCAAAGCCGGGCGTATGGCAGACGATGAACCTGAGAACGCTGACGAATCGGCGGATGCGACCGAGGACGGCGGCGAGGAGAAGTCCTTCCGCGAGCGGGTCGAAGAGATCCGACAGCAGCGCGCCGAGGAGCGCGAAGAAGGCGAGGGCGACGGCGAAGAGATGAGCCGCGAAGAGCGCATGGAAGAGATGATGGGCGGTGGCGGCGGCCCCGGCGGCATGGGCGGCGGCAACCCGTTCGCGCAGATGATGGGCGGCATGATGGGCGGCGGCCCCGGCGGCCCCGGTCCGGGCGGTCCCGGCGGCATGGGCGGCGGCCCGCCAGGGCAGCACGAGGAATCGGGCGGCAGCGACAACGAGGAGCTCACGCGCGAGATGCGAAAGCTCCGGGACGAAGTCCACGACATGCGACGGTCGCTTGACCGTATCGCCGACGCGCTCGAAGACTAACGGAACGCAGTTTGCGACGGTTTTGCGAACGGTATCGAGCAGTTGCGGGGCGGCGAGGCCCTTCAAACGGGTGCCAACGACACCCCAGACGGACGCTTCCCCAGTCGCTACGAATCACAAAACGAGACGCCGGTAATCTCGAAGCGTGCGCCACCATCGGCACTGTCTCGAACGCTGAGCTCCCAGCCGTGTGCCGAGGCGACCTGCCGGGCGATACTGAGCCCGAACCCAGTTCCCTCCGAGCTCGTCGAGTAGCCGGCTTCGAACACTGTCTCTCGCTCGTCTTCGGAGATACCGGGGCCGTCGTCGGCGACGTAGAACCCGTCGTCCAATGCCCCGACCCGCACGGTCACATCCGTTCCGGCGTGTTCGACCGCATTCCGAACGAGATTTTCGAACAACTGCTTCAGACGGCTCTCGTTTGCCAGCACGGTCCGGTCGATATCGGTGATGAGTGTCGCATCGGCCGTTTCGACAGTCTTCCAGCAGTTTTCGGCGAGCGATGCGAGCGCGACCGGTTCGCGGTCGGTGACGGTATCACCGTCCTGTGCCAGCGTGAGCAGATCAGTTAGCAGCGTGTCCATCCGCTCGTGTGCTCGCTCGACAGCGGCCAGATGCTCACTCTCACACTGCTCGCGTGCGAGTTGCAGTCGGCCCTGGGCGACGTTCAGCGGATTCCGTAGGTCGTGTGAGACGACGCTGGTGAACGATTCGAGCCGGTCGTTGTGCTGTTCGAGAGCCCGTTCGCGGTCACGTAACTGTTCGGTCCCTTCGACCTGCTTGAGCGCGCTGGTGACGTGTCCGGCGAGAATCTCCCCGAGGACGACGTCCCGCTGGTCGAACGCCGCGGCCGTCTCCGAGCCGGCCAGCAGGATGCCATGCTCGCCAAGCGGAAGATACAGTTCGCTTTTGATCGGCGTGTCCGGGTTGTAGATGTCCGGGTCAGCATGGACGTCGTCGACGGCGAGAGCATCGCCGGACTCGTAGACGCGCCATGCAATGCTATCCCCGGGCGTAAAGGTCGGCAACTCGTCTATCAGCTCATATATCGCGTCGGATGCGGCGACCGGTTCGAGAGTCCGTGCGTCCTCGTCGTAGAGGTGAATCGTGTTCGCTTCGAGCCCCAGGACAGTGCGCGCCGTTTCGACGCCGATCTCGGCCACCGTTTCGCGGGTGTCAGCCCGGAGTAGGTCTTGGACCGACTCACTGAGTGCTCTGAGGCGGTGTTCGTGTTCTTTCCGCTCGGTGATATCCTGTTGGAACCCGACGTAATTGACGACCGCTCCGTCATCGTCACGCACGGGTGCGATAGTCACCTGATTCCAGAACAGGGTCCCGTCTTTCCGGTAGTTCCGGAGTTCGACCGACACAGACTCGTCCGCTTCAATGGCCGCACGCATTGCGTCGACCGGCTCGGACTCTGTCGCCTCGCCCTGCAGGAACCGGCAGTTTCGGCCGAGTACCTCCGACTCTGTGTAGCCGGTCAGTTCCAGAAACCGGCGGTTGGTGTAGATTATCGGAGTCCCTTCTTGTTCGAGACCGGTGATCACGATACCGATGGGTGCCTCGTCCATCGCACGTTTGATTCGGGACAGCTCCTGCTCGTCGCCCTGTCTTTCAGAGAGGTCCCGGACTGTACAGACCAGCTCGCCGTGGTCGGTCATCGCGAGCACGTGGTCCTCGGTGAATGTGCTCCCGTCAGCACGGAGTCCCATCGTCGTCCCGGTCCAGTAGCCGTTTTCTTCGACAGTCGGAAGGATGTCCTCGTAGATGCGCGGGATGTCCTCATCCCGGTACAGCAGTTCCCAGTGCTCCCCCCGCATCTCCTCGGGCTCGTAGCCGTAGAGGTCCGCGTACGCTTCGTTGACAAAGATGAACCGCCCGTCCTCGTCAAGGATGCTGATCCCCTCCTTTGCGCTCTCGATGGCGTCAAGCTGGCGGTTGCGCTCTCGCTTGACTCGCTGGGACTCCACAGCGTTCGTGATTCTGTTTGCCAGCACCGTGTACTGGTCCGTGCCGCTCTCTTTCTGCAAATAATCGGTGACACCAGCCGAGATAGCGTCGCTTGCGATTTCCTCCGACCCTTTGCCAGTGTAGAGAATGAACGGAAGCGACCTGTACTCCTCGCGAACGGCTTCGAGGAACTGGATGCCGTTCCGCTCGGGCATATCGTAGTCAGAGACGACACAGTCGATGTCGGTGTCGGCCAGAGTTTCCAGCCCCGCCGTGGCACTCGTCGCAGTCTGGACGTCTATCCGGTCGTCCTCGCGTTCGAGAAACGTTGCCGTCATGTCGGCAAACCCCGGCTCATCGTCGGCGTGAAGAATACGGATAGGGTCAGCAATATGCGTCATAGGTTTGGGTAGTTGTCACACAGTATAGGTCGCTGACTTAAAAGACCGTCTCTGGAATCGGACGCTGACACATCCACACTATTACCGGTCGACGTGTGTTGTCATTGGCTCGTGTCGGAATCCCTCTTCTACATGTCTGTGAGGGTGGCGCGCGTCGCTACCCCTGGCCGACCATCTCGTCCTCGTCTTCCCACTCCTGCTCGCGGAGTTCGTACTTCTGGACCTTCCCGGTCGCCGTCGTGGGCAGTTCCTCGACGAACTCCACCCGGCGAACGACTTTGTAGGTCGCCAGTTGTTCGCGGGTGAACGTCCGGAGGTCCTCGGCTGTCACACCGGGGTTGTCGGGGTCACCGGAGTTCGGGACCACGAAGGCCTTCGGCGTCTCGCCCCACTCGTCGCTCGGCGCAGGGATGACCGCGACGTCGCTGACGGCGTCGTGTTCGTAAAGCGTGTCCTCCAGTTCGATGCTGGAGATGTTCTCGCCGCCGGAGATGATGATGTCCTTCTTGCGGTCGCGGATGGCGATCATGCCGTCTTCGTCGACCGTCGCCAGGTCGCCCATGTGGTAGTAGCCCTCGACGCGGTCCGAGAAGGCCTCCTCGGTCTGTTCGGGCTTGTTCCAGTAGCGGTCCATCACCTGATTGCCGCGGACGACGACTTCCCCCAGCGTCTCATCGTCGTGGGGCACGTCGTTGCCGTCCTCGTCGACGACCCGGACGTCTGTCCCGAGATAGCCGATGCCCTGCCGCTTCTTGACGCTGAAGCGGGCGTCGCTGCCGTCGTCGAAGAAGCGGCGAGCGTCGGAGGTCGTGACAAGCGGGCCGGTCTCGGTCGCGCCGTAGACGTGTTTCAGATACCAGCCGAAGTCGTCCTCGACGGTCCGGATGACTGCTTCCGGCGGCGCGCTGCCGGCCGTGGCGATGCGAACGTCGTTGGCTCCCGTTGTCTCGATGTCGCCATCGTGGTCGTCGTAGCGGTCCGCCAGAATGTTCAGCACCGTCGGCGCGCCACAGAGGTAGGACACGTCCTCGGTCCTGATGGCCTCGAAGATGCCCTCGGCGTCGACGCCGCGGGTGCAGACGTGTTTCGCGCCCATCCCCGTCACGGAGAAGATGTGGCCCCAGCCGTTGACGTGGAACATCGGGAGCGTCCAGAGGTACACGTCGTCGTCGCGGATTTCCTGGTGGAGCGCGACGATGTAAGCGTGGAGCGTTTCGGTACGATGGGTCCGGCAGACGCCCTTCGGGTCGCCGGTCGTCCCCGAGGTGTAGTTGATGGTGATGAGGTCGTCCTCGTCCATCTCGGGGCGGTCGTAGTCGGTCCCCGCCTCCTCGATGATGTCGTCGAAGGACTCCCAGTCACCGTCGACGGCGTCGGTGTCGTTGGTGACGAAAATTTCGGTGGGCACCTCGTCGCGGATCGGCTCGATTTTATCCGCGTATTCGTAGTCCGCGTAGACGGCGTCGACCTCCGCATCCGAGAGAATATATTCGAAATCGTCCGGCACGAGCCGGTAGTTCAGTGGTGTGTGGACTGCGCCCAGTTGCATGGTCCCGTAGGCCGCTTCGAGCTGGTAGTGCGTGTTCGGGTCCAGCACGGCCACCCGGTCCCCCTTCTCGATGCCGCGGGCAGCCATCGCCGCAGAGAACCCGTCGGCTCGTTCGCCGAATTCGTCGTATGTGAAGCGCTCGCCGGTCGTGGCGACGATGGCCTCTTTATCTCCGTAGTATTCCCGCGCCCGGTCGAGAAAATCCGTGGTAAGCAGTGGCTTATGCATCTCAGGCTATCGTATGGTTAATCATGATAAAGTGGTTGTGATACTCCCCTGATCTTGCTGTCTCAGAACGGGTCATATTTTGGGTGTCCGCCGAACCACAGTCGCTTTGGGGATAGCGTCCCCAGTTTTCGCCAATGAGTACAGCGACGGCGGACGTTTCGAAGCGGCAGGCGTGGGTGATGGCCGCGCGGCCACAAACACTGCCTGCCGGGGCCGCGCCGGTCATCGTCGGGATGGGCTTGGCAGTCCACGCCGGCGTCTTCGCTCTATTGCCGGCAGTCGCAGCGCTGGTGGGTGCGCTGCTCATCCAGATTGGAACGAACTTCGCGAACGACTACTACGACGCGGTGAAGGGGGCCGACACCGACGAACGCGAGGGGTTCACCCGAGTGACCGCTGGCGGCCTCATCGACGCCGACGAAGTCAAACGAGCGATGATCGCGACCTACGGGCTCGCCGTCGTCATCGGTATTTATCTCGTTGCCGTCGGCGGCCTTCCCATCGTCGTCGTCGGCCTCTCGGGTATCGCCGCCGGGATTCTCTACACCGGTGGTCCGTTCCCTTACGGCTACCGCGGTCTGGGCGACCTGTTCGTGTTCGTTTACTTTGGCGTCATCGCGGTCACCGGCACATATTACGTGCAGGCTGTTGCGAGCGCAAGCGGCGTCGGCACGTTCCCGATGACACTCCCGCCGGGGTCAGTCACTGCCGCCGCTATCACGGCGAGCCTCCCGGCGGCCGGCCTGTCGACCGCGATTCTCGTCGTCAACAACATCCGCGACCGCGAGACGGACCGCGCCGCGGGCAAGAAGACCTTGGCCGTCTACATGGGCTACAGATGGAGCCGCGTCGAATTTCTCCTGCTGGTCGGGATGGCCTACGCCGTCCCGGTCGTGTTCGCCCTTGACGGCCAGTACGGGCTGCCGGCACTGGCTCCGCTGTTGACCCTGCCACTGGCGGCGACGATTTCGAAAACAGTCCTCACGCAGACCAGCGGCGACGCGCTGAACCCGACGCTTGAACGGGTCGGCCAGACGCTGTTCGCCCACTCCGTTCTGTTCGCGCTGGGACTCGCCATCCCACAGTTACTATGAAGGTCGACTCGTTCTCGCTCCCGCTGTCGAGTCCGCTTGCCACCGCCCGCGAGACTATCAGCCAGCGTTCAGGGTTCGTCGTCCGCTACGACCACCGCGGCGAAACGGGTGTCGGCGAAGCCACGCCGCTTCCGGGCTGGACTGAGTCCGCCGACGACTGTCAGCGCGCGCTCGATGACGCGACCACAGTCGCGGCCGACGGCGGGCACACAGACATTCTCCTCTCGCTTGACGCCGCATCGGTTCCCGCCGCCCGCCACGGCTTCGCGACCGCGCTGCTGGACGCCGACGCCATGGCCGATGGCGTGCCGCTATACCGGTGGTTCGACTCCGACAGGCACTGTAATCGCGTCCCGGTCAACGCGACAGTCGGCGACGGGTCCCCGACCGAAACCGCCGACGCCGTCGAGCGGGCGGTCGCGGCCGGCTACGACTGCTGTAAGGTCAAGGTCGGGAAGCGAACCGTTGACGAAGATGTCGCGCGCGTTCGGACCGTCCGTGAGCGCGTGGGCGACGACGTGACCCTGCGGGCCGACGCCAACGGCGCGTGGTCCCGCGAGAAGGCCGCAGACGCCATCGACCGGCTCGCCCCGCTGGACGTGGCCTACGTCGAACAGCCGCTCCCGGCCGACGACCTCACCGGCCACGCCAAGCTTCGGGGCAATGGCGTCGGCGTCGCACTTGATGAGTCGCTCGTCGACCGTCGGGTCGACAGCGTGCTCGACGCCGACGCAGCCGACGTGCTGATACTGAAGCCGATGGTGCTGGGCGGCCCGGGCAACGCCCACACGCTGGCGATGCGCGCCCGCGAGCAGGGCGTCGAGCCGGTCGTCACGACGACTATCGACGCGGTCGTCGCCCGCCTCGCGGCGCTACACGTCGCCGCCGCGATTCCTGACGTTTCGGCCTGCGGTCTGGCGACCGGCGACAGACTGGCCGTCGACCTCGCGCCGGACCCGACGACGGTGACCGACGGCGCGATGTCGGTCCCCCAGTCGACCGGCCTCGGCATCAATCCAGCAGAGGTGGAAACCGATGCGTGACCCAATCGACTGGCCGACGAAAGACCTCGTGACCCACCGGGCGAGCGCCACGCCAAACCGGACGGCGATGGTTGCGGCGGACGCAGGCAACGAGGCGACATACCGCGAACTCGACGCCGCCGTCGACGCGGTGGCCGCCGACCTCGACCGGCGACTCGACGCAGACCCAACCGTCGCGACACTCCTGCCGACCCGACCCGAAACCGGGACGCTCCTGTTCGCAACGATGCGACTGGGCGCGACGCTCGCGCCGCTGAACGTCGAACTCGACGCGGCGACGCTCCGGGCACAGTGTGCGACCGTCGAGGCGGACCTGCTGGTCTGTGAGCCGTCGACGCGCGACCTCGCCGCGGAAGCGGCGACGTGCCCGGTCGTCTCGGTGGCAGACCTCCCGGTCCAGCCGGACGAAGCGAGTGCCGACCGGGAGTCCGACGTGACGCCGGCGGCCCTCTCCCGGACGGACACCCAGCTCGTCGTCTTCACCTCGGGGACCACGAGCGAACCCAAGGGCGTCCGGCTGACGGTCGGCAACCTCGTCGCCAGCGCCGTCGCGTCCTCCTACCGGCTGGGCGTCCTGCCGACGGACCGCTGGCTGGTCTGCCTGCCGACCTACCACATGGGCGGGCTGGCCCCGTTCGTCCGGAGCGCGCTGTACGGCACGGCGGTCGTCGTCCAGCGGTCGTTCGACGCCGACGCGACCCAGCGGGTCATCGCGGAGCACGGGGCGACGGGCGTCTCGCTGGTGCCGACGATGCTCTCGCGATTGCTCGATGCGGGCTGGGAACCGCCGTCCGCGCTCCGGTTCGTCCTGCTCGGCGGCGGGCCGGCGACCGAGGCGCTCGTCGACCGCTGTCGGGAGCGGGGCGTCCCGGTCTGTCCCACCTACGGGATGACCGAGACGGCGTCCCAGATAGCGACGGCCCGGCCGGAGACGGCCTTCGACTATGCCGGCACCGTCGGCCAGCCGCTCGCGTTCACCGACGTGACGGTCGTTTCGGACGGGGAGCCCTGCGATCCCGGTGAACGCGGCGAGATAGTCGTCGACGGTCCCACAGTGACGCCGGGCTATCTAAGCGGCGACGGCGCGGCGTTCGGCGAGTTCGGCTTCCGGACAGGCGACCTGGGCTACCGCGACGGCGACGGCCGCCTCTGGGTCGAGGGCCGCGTCGACGACCGTATCGTCACCGGCGGCGAGAACGTCGACGCGGGCACGGTCGCCGCGGCGGTTCGGGACCACCGCGCCGTCGAGGACGCGGCCGTGGTGGGTCTGCCGGACGAGGAGTGGGGCCAGCGGGTCGCCGCGCTGGTCGTCGGGGACGTGACGCCCGCGGCCGTCCGCGAGCACTGCGCCGGGCGGCTCGCGGCCTACGAGGTCCCGAAGACGGTCCGGGTCGTCGACGGGCTCCCGCGGACGCCCTCGGGCACCGTCGACCGCGAGGCCGTCCGGTCGCGGCTCAGGACTGCCAGCGAATCGGACGAATCGGCATAGCGGACTGGGGGCCACAGCCAAGCGGTTTTCTACGTCGATAGCGTATAGAAGCCCGTGTGTACAATCGTCCTCGCGTGGCAGGTCTTCGACGGCACGCCCGTCGCGGTCGCAGCGAACCGCGACGAGCGACTCGACAGGCCGTCACAGCCGCCGCGACAGCGCCACTGGGGGAGTCGCGTCGTCGCGCCCGCCGACGAAGAAGCTGACGGCACGTGGATAGGTTACAACGAGCACGGCCTGCTAGCGGCGGTGACGAACCGCTGGATCGACACCGATCTTGCCGGCGACCGCTCACGCGGCCTGCTCGTCCGGGACGCGCTGAGCCACGAAACGGCCGAATCAGCCGCCCGCGCTGTCGAACAGGCGACCAGAGAGGCCGAATACTCGGGATTCAATCTTCTGCTGGCAGACGAGAACGCCGCCGTGCTGCTGGAATGGGACGGGCAGCTCGCGGTCCGGAACTTCCAGCCCGGGGTTCACGTCGTCGTCAACGTCGGCGCGGACGGCGACTACCGGATTCCATCGCGTCGGCCCGACGCCGGCGAGGAGCAGGCGAACAACGCGGCGCGGCTACACGAGGCCATGCGACCGGAACCGGGCGAGTCCGCCGGCGAATGGATTGACCGGGCAGGCGAAACCATCAGCGACCACGAGTACGGCGTCTGCGTCCACGGCGACGGATTCGGGACGCGGTCGTCGTCGCTCATCACACTGGGTGCCGACCACGAGTATCAGCACGCGGCCGGGCCGCCATGTCGGACGCCGTACCGCCCGGTCGAAGGTCAGATTTAAGCGGCCGACTCACGGTATGAGTAATACATGAGTTCAGCAGCGTCGGAGGCGGACCTTTCTGATGGTGAGCGGGCCGGGCTTGAACTGATTCGGGAGTCCGGTGGCATCCACCAGAGCGACTTCTGGAAGGAACTCGACGTCTCCTCGCGAAAGGGGAGTCGCATCGTCGAGTCCCTGTTCGAGAAGGACCTCATTCAGCGTGAGGAGACGGTGTACGATGGCCACAACACGTACTACCTGACGCCTGCGGCCCGCGATCTGGATTTCTCGCTCCTGATGGCCGGTGACCAGCTCTCGCCGTTTATCGGCGATGAAGAAGTCGACCCCCACGACGATACTTTCTCGCAGTGGGTCATGACGCTGGCCTACGAGGACTGAGCGCGCAGTTCCTTCCGTTCCGTCGGCTCAGTAGTGCCAGGGCACGTCGTCGAAGTCCGGGTCCCGGCCCTCGTTGAAGGCGTCACGACCCTCCTGTGCTTCGTCGGTCATATAGGCCAGCCGGGTCGCCTCGCCGGCGAACACCTGCTGGCCGACCATCCCGTCCGAGTCGAGGTTGAAGGCGTACTTCAGCATCCGCATCGCCGTCGGCGACTTCTCGTTCATCCGCTCGGCCCACTCGATAGCGGTGTCTTCGAGGTCTTCGTGTGGCACGACTTCGTTGACCATCCCCATCTCGGCGGCTTCCTCGCCGCTGTAGGTCTTGCCGAGGAAGAACACCTCGCGGGCCTTCTTCTGGCCCACCTGTCGGGCGAGGTACGCCGAGCCGAAGCCACCGTCGAAACTGCCCACGTCGGGGTCCGTCTGGAGGAACTTCGCGTGCTCCTCGCTGGCGAGCGTGAGGTCACAGACGACGTGCAGGGAGTGGCCACCGCCGACGGCCCACCCCGGGACGACGGCGACCACGGGCTTTGGAATGTGACGGATCTGGCGCTGGACTTCGAGGATGTGGAGGCGGCCGACGTTCTCGGGGGCGTCCGGGTCGCCGACGTCTCGCGGGTCGCCGGACTCCCCGCTCGACCGCTCCGAGTCGCTCCGCGACTCGCTATCTTCGTCCGCCTGATACTCGTACCCGCTCTCGCCCCGGATGGACTGGTCCCCGCCGGAACAGAAGGCCCAGCCCCCGTCCTTCTCAGAGGGGCCGTTCCCGGTCAGGAGGACACAGCCAACGTCGGTCTGGCGCTTGGCGTGGTCCAGCGCCGTCGCGAGTTCGTCGACCGTCTCCGGGCGGAAGGCGTTGCGCTTCTCGGGCCGGTCGAAGGCGATGCGGACTGCGCCCGTCTCCGTCGAGCGGTGGTAGGTGATATCGGTGAAGTCGAACCGGTCGACGGCGGTCCAGCGGGCCGGGTCGAATAGCTCAGAGACCATACCGTGGCTCGGGACGGCCCTCGCAAAAAGATTCCTCGTATCCACGCGGGAGCAAACGCTTTGGTTCCGCGGGCGTGAACGGGCTAGCGATGCCCTCCAACCCGAACAGCAAGGCGGTGATAGGGATACTCGCAGGCCTCTCCGTGGCTATCGTCCTGTACAGCCTGCTTATCGTCCAGCAGATTCTCCTCGGCCTGCTAGTGGCCGTTGTCCCCTGGGTTCTGTATCTAATCGTGCGGTTCGTGTTCACGCTCGAACGCATCGCGGCGGCGCTCGAACGCCTCGCGAGGGACCGCGAGTCGTCCGGCCGTGGCGCGGAGACTGACGGAGGCGTCGAGGAGGAGTGACCGACCAGAGCCGCGGACGGGTGGTTCGGCCGCCATGAGCGAGACGTTCTACGAGATACTGGGCGTCCCGACTGACGCGTCGACGGCGGCCATCGAAACGGCCTATCGGGAACGACTGAAAGAGACACACCCCGACGTGAGCGACGCTGCTGACGCTGGCGAGGCGACACAGCGGCTCATCGAAGCCCGGGACGTGCTCACCGACGAGGACGAGCGGGCGCGATACGACCGGCTGGGTCACGACGCCTACGTTGCGGGCGAGAGCAATATAGCAGACGCCCACAGCAGTGACGTGGCCGAAGCGGCACGGCGGGCGGGCTATGGCGGATCTCCGTCAGGTAGCGACCGGACCGAGGCAAGCGCTGGTCAGGGCACGTCCCGGACAAGCGCCCGGGAGCGAGAACAACGAGAACGGGCTGCAAGGGAGCGCGTCGCCGAAGACAGAGCCGACCGCTCGACGACCGACACCGATGCGTCGTCGAGCGACGAACAGTCGACCGATCCGACCAGCGGAACGGCGGCCGCGTCGAACGCAGGTTCCACCCGTCGCTCCGGGGCTGCTGCGACTAGCGATTTCAGCGACAATGCCGGCGGCGAGGCCACATGGAGTTCGTCGGCCACGTACTCCGTTCGCCAGACCGACACGCCGTCCCGCGGGTCGCTTCTGGAGATGCCGACCGGCCGGGGGCTGACGCTGTTTGCCATCACGTTCGCCCTCTATCCGGTGATGCTGTTCAGCGCACTGTTGCCGGCGTTCCCCCTGTGGGTCAACCTGACAATCGGGGCCTGTACCCTCTTCATGGTCGGCTACCTCCAGTCCGAGCCCACGATTGCGATTATGGTATTTGGGAGCTGGAGCCTGACGACGGCGGTGTTGCTGGTGGTCTTGAACATCAGCGCGCTCTCGCTCATTGGGGCGCTCGCGCTGTCGGGGACGTGGCTCCCGTTCGGACTCTCGCTGTTGACAGCGTCGGTGTTGCGGCTCTGAAAAATCAGTCGCCGGCGAGGGCCTCGGCGACCTGTTCGGCAAGCCGGTCTCTGACTGCGTGGCTGTCGCCGGCATCGAACTGGACCTCGATGACCTGTGTCCCATCGCTCCGGACTGACTCGCCGAACCGCTCGCGGAACGCCCGGCGGTCGGCCACCCGCTCGAACTCAAGCGAATAGAGCGCCTCTGTCGGCTCGAAATCGAGACCGTGTGGCGTCCGAAACTGGTCTTCAAAGGTGGGGTGGTCCTCGATTGGGAGCATGTGGAAGATGCCGCCGCCGTCGTTGTTGACGAGGACGACCGTCGCGTCCACGCCACAGCGCCCGAGCGCGAGCAGGCCGTTCATGTCGTGGTAGTATGCCAGGTCGCCGGTGACGAGCACGAGCGGGTCCGCCGTCGCGCTGCCGGCCCCGAGCGCCGTCGACGTGATGCCGTCGATGCCGCTGGCCCCGCGGTTGCCCAGCACGGTCAGGTCGGCGTCGCGGGGCCGCCCGAAGCGGTCCACGTCCCGCACCGGCATGCTGTTGGAGACGAACAGCGTGGCTGGGTCCGGGGCCAGCGCGGCCACGTCCGCGAGAACGCCGCCCTCCCAGTAGGTTTCGGCGACGGTTTCGTCGACGGCCGCCCAGTGGACCCGTTCCGCCCCGGCGAACCGCTCGCGCCACGACTCCGAACCGCCACCCAGCGGCTCCGCCGCGAGCGCGTCAGCGGTAGCGTCGGAGTCGGCGACGAGCAGGTCTGTCGCCGTGAATTCGGCCTCCGGCCAGCCGCCGCTCGGGTCGACGACGAACTGCCGGCAGTCGGCGTCACGGAGGTAATGTCGCAGCGGCTTCGAGGTCGGTGACGCGCCAAAGCGGACGACCACGTCGGGGTCGCCCCACTCCTCGACGCCGTCGCTGCCGAGATAGCCGTCGTAGCCGCCACAGACCGGCACGTCGAGGCGGTCGACGTGGGGGCCGAACCGCAGGTCCGACAGCGGGTCCGCGAGGACGGGGAAGCCCGTCGCCGACGCCAGCCGCTCCAGCGAGTCGGCACCGAGCCCCTGGTCGGCCGGCCCGGCGACGATGAGGCCCCGTTCGGCGGTCCGGAGCGCCGCTCGAACGCGGCGCACCGTCTCCTCGTCCGGTTCGGCGACGCCCTCGCTGGTCGAGACGAACGGGCCGTCGCGGCCGGCTTCGGCCGCGTCGTCGCCGCCCGCCCAGTCGTCCGGGACGCCGGCCGGATCGTCCGCGGGCGTCGGCGTCGGTTCCAGCGGCTTCCGGAACCGACAGTTCAGGTGGACCGGGCCCGGGTCAGCGCCGGTGCTTTCGGTGAGCGCACGGGCCGCCGTGGTCCGGAGCATCCGCACCTTCCGGGGCTCGGCCTCGGGTTCGGGCATGTCTCGATACCACCGGACGGCATCGCCGTAGAGTTTCTCCTGGTCGACGGTCTGGTTCGCGCCGCTGTCGATGAGTTCCGGCGGTCGGTCCGCCGTCAACAGGAGCAGCGGGACACCTGACTGGTTCGCCTCGATGACTGCCGGGTGGTAGTTCGCGGCCGCAGTTCCCGAGGTACAGACCAGCGGCGTCGGCTCGCCGGTCCGGCGGGCCCGGCCCAGCGCGAAGAAGGCCGCCGAGCGCTCGTCGAGGTGGGAGAACACCTCGACCTCGGGGTGTTCGGCGAAGGCCACCGTCAGCGGCGTCGAGCGGCTGCCGGGCGAGAGACACGCTGCGTCGACGCCGCCGGCGACGAGTTCGGAAACGAGTGTCTCCGCCCACAGCGTGTTGACGTTCGGCGCGGTCATTCCAGTTCGTCCAGAATCGGCCGGTACTTGAGCTGGACCTCGTCCCACTCGCGGTCGGGGTCGCTGTCGGCGACGATGCCCGCGCCCGCAAAGAGGGTCGTCTTCTGCTCCGTGGCGACGGCCGAGCGGATGCCGACGGCGAAAGTCCCGTTGCCGGCGGCGTCGACCCAGCCGATAGGGGCGGCGTACCAGCCGCGGTCGAACGCCTCAGTCTCGCGTATCGTCCGCAGCGCGGCGTCCGGCGGCAGGCCGCCGACGGCCGGCGTCGGGTGGAGCGCCTCGACAAGTGAGAGGACGTGCTCGTCGTCGTCGAGTTCGGCCGTTATCGACGTGCGCAGGTGCTGGACCGTGGCGAGCCGGCGGACCGTTCGGTCGCCGATGCGGACCGTCGAGGCGAACGGCTCCAGCTGGTCGCGTATCGCGTCGGCGACGAGCTTCTGCTCGTGGCGGTCCTTCTCGCTATCGAGGAGTTCGGCGGCGAGCCACTCGTCCTCGGCGGGCGTGTCGCCCCGGCCCGTCGAGCCGGCGAGCGCCTCTGTCCTGACGGTGCGCCCGCGGACCGAGACCAGCCGCTCCGGCGTGGCCCCGAAGAAGGTGCCGCCGGCCTCGGGCGACAGCATGAACCGGTAGCAGTCCGGGTAGGTCCGGGACAGCCGCGCCATCACGTCGGGGACCGACAGGTCGGTCTCCAGCGCGACCCTGAGACTCTGTGCGAGGACGACCTTCTGGAGGTCGCCGCAGTCGACGCTTGCGATGGCGGCCGACACCTGCTCGCGCCAGCCGTCTTGTGTTGGCGTGCGCTTCCGGTGTGAAATTCCCGGTGGGGTGCCCGGCTCGCGTTCGGTGTCTGTGGCTAGCCTGTCGCGCCACTCACCCAGTAGCGTCTCAGCTTCGGTCGCGGCCTCGGGACCTGTCGCAATCGCCGTGAGCCAGGCGTCGTCGTCTCTCCTTGTCACCTGTATCTCGGGGAGAAAAAACGCCGCGCTTGGGAACCCATCCCAGGGAGAGTCCTCCCCTTCGTGTGTTCCGTTGTGGAAAGCGAACCCACCGAACGCTCGCGGTCGAGCGATGCTCGGGAGGCTGTCGGGAACGGAGCAGTCATCGAACAGCGCTTCGAGCGCTGTCCGAACGTCGTCGAACCGCGACTGCCCGTCGGCAGTCACAGTCGCCGCGCTCCCGCGGGCTGCGATTGATTCTGTACCGGCCGCCCAGAAGAACCGGGGGCGAGCGTCTGTCTCCAGTACCGCTCGCACCGGTGCATCGTCGAGGCGACACCCGCGTGCGACGACCGTTGTCTCACCAACCGTCGTCCCGTCACCACGCAGTGGTTCCATCAGCCATGTCTTAGGATTGCGCACCTTTGAGCCTAACTATACGCTCGATTCCGCGCACAACCGGACCGCCGCCCGGAGCCGCCGAGTTCTCGCCGTTCTGACCTGCCACGCGACGTGACAGTAACCGGATTCCGATTCGCGGAAATTAATATCTGAGTTTACGAACTTCCTCTCTCAGTTCTACAATTGTAATTCTGCAATCTCCGAACATACCCCCGTCAGGTTTAAATAGGGCATAGTCGAAGCCCCCTATGTTGCGATGCCTAAGGTAGAGATCAATATCCCGGAACACCTGGAGATGCAGATCGCGCAGCTCGTCGAAAAAGGCGAGTTCCTCAACCGCGAGGAAGCCATCGAGGACCTCCTGTCGACCGGGCTCAAGGCGTACAAAACCTCCGGACCACAGGACGAAGACGAGGAACCAGGGTTCGAAGAAGACGGCATGATGGGCCACGACGACGAGTACGTCTTCTGAAAATACAGGCGTGAGCGTCTGGTATCCCTTCTCAAGCAATTCTTATGCACATGCCACCGCATACTGTAGCTATGCACAAAGACGAGCTTCTCGAGCTACACGAGCAGATGGTGACGATTATGGAGTACTTCCGCGACGACATGGACTCGGTTGACCCCGACCTGTTCGACGCCTACCAGGAACTCGACGTGCGTCCCTCCGACGTGCACAAATCGAAGAGCGAACACAAACACGCCGTGTTCGTGCTCGGAAACTCGCTGGCGACGGCGATGAGCGAAGACGAATTTTCTGACGCGGGCCGTGTCAGCAAGCGGATGAAGGAACTGGCCGAGGACGCCGAGCGGAAACTGTAAGCAGGCTGGCCCTGCGTCGGATTCTCTCGTCTTTATTTCGATCCGTCTCTCCCGTTGGCTACGACCGTTCACCGTTGAGTTCTGTGAACACCTCCGGGTCTGTTTTGAACTTCAGGACATTGTGAACGACCGAGTTCCGGACGTTCTGGATCACGTCGCCGTGTTCCTTATAGAAGTCGTGTATCCAGCGGGATTCGGCCGTTCGGCTCGGGAACATCATCACTGACTTCCACTGATATTCACCGTCGGAGAGGAAGTAAAAGAGCGTGTGCCGGTCGTCCCGGATGGACACCATCGCGTCGTGCCAGGAGTCGGCGAAATGCTCGGGATTGAACTTGAACTCGAACAGTGCGAAATTGAACAGTTCCTCGTTCGGGACGATGGTCTCCCGGAAAACGTCCGCGTCACGCATCTCTCGGATCGATTCGCTGACCGTTACGTGAGACACGTCGATGTCGTACTCGGACTCCAGCAGGTCCGCAAGCTCGCGGGACGACCGCTGGGGGTCCGCCGAGAGCTCTCGCAGAATGTACATATCCCGCTCGCTGAACTCCCAGTCCGGGGGGTTGTCGGTCATGTCAGAACTCCCGTCCCGGCGGAGGGACAGACGCGCTCAGTCACGGTACGTGTGCTCGGTCGAATCTGCGTTGGAAAGCTCGTAGACATTATCTGTCTGCTGACTACCGATTGCTGACTCAGTGGTTGCGTCGGTCACAGTAATCAACTTACTGGCCCTCGAACTCCGGGTCGCGTTTCTCGACGAACGCGGTCGTCCCTTCCTCGTGATCGGCAGTCGTGAACGCGACACCCTGCGCGGTGGCTTCGTTTTCGAGTGCCTGTTCCAGCGAACTGTCCAGGCTTCGGTTGACCAGCCGCTTGGCGTGCCCGAGTGCGACCGTCGGTCCAGCGGCGATATCCGCGACAAGCGCCGAAAACTCCGACTCGAACGTCTCTGCGTCGAACACCCGGGTAAACAGCCCGAGTTCCTCGGCCGCCGCAGCATCCAGTAGTTCGCCGGTAAACAGGAGGTCTTTGGCCTTGTTCGGGCCGACGATACGTGGAAGGAAATAGGAGACGCCGGAGTCACACGCCAGTCCGACCTGCCGGAAGCCAAAGCCGATCTGGCCGGCAGTGCTTGCGATCTGTATATCACAGGCCAGCGCGAGTCCTGCGCCGGCACCGAAGGCGGGGCCGTCGATTTTTGCGACGACTGGGAGCGGACAGCTATGGACGGTCCGAATCGCTTCGTGGAGCGACGAAACCACCAGTTCGACCTGCGTGGCCGGCGGTCGGTCGTGTTTCACGCCCTGTAACATCGCATTGATATCTCCGCCAGCGCAAAACGCCGGTCCCGCACCCTCCAGTACGACACACCGGGCGTCGCTGTCCATCACTGCTTCGAACTGCGCGGTGAGTGCGTCGGCCAACTCTGCCGACAGGGCGTTCCGCGACTCCGGCTGGTTCAGCGTTACTGTGGCGATTCCGTCGTCAACAGACAGCGTCACGGTCGCGTCTTCCATACGTTGGCCCTCGACCGGCGGCAAGATAACAGTGGTGTCCGTCAGCGCCTGCCAGACCAACATCGTTGGGCAGTACCTTTTGGCCGGGCTGGTCCGTGTACTACGTATGCGTCTCCACTGGCATCGCCGTGACCTCCGGCCGACGGACAATGCTGGCCTCGCCGCGGCGACACCGTCCGACCGGGTTGTCCCGGTGTTCGTCTTCGACAGGGCCGTGCTCGACCACGCTGGCCCACCACGGGTCGTGTTCATGCTGGACGCGCTCGACAGTTTGCGCGAGTGGTACCGCGACCGCGGCAGTGACCTGATTGTAGCTGAGGGCGACCCCACCTCCGTTTTGCCAGAGCTGGCAGCCGAGTACGGCGCCGAAAAAGTCACCTGGGGCAAGGATTACTCCGGGCTCGCACGGGAACGTGACGCGGCCGTCCGGCAAGCCCTCGACGATGCGGACGTGGCCCGCGAGGCCGTCCAGAACGCCGTGTTGCACGAACCCGGTGAGATTACGACGAACGACGGCGACCCCTACAGCGTCTTCACCTACTTTGGCCGGAAATGGCACGACCGCGAGAAGGCGGCTCCCTATGAGCCGCCGTCAGCCGACGAACTGGCCGACGTCGACGGCGATACGCTCCCGACACTGGCCGACCTCGGCTTCGAGGAACCGGAAGCGGACGTGCCAGCGGCGGGAACCGATGAAGCGCGCGCCCTGCTCAATGACTTCCTCGACGAGAACGTCTACGAGTACGAGGAGCGCCGGGACTTCCCGGCTGACGAGTGCACGTCCCGGCTCTCGGCTCATCTGAAGTTCGGTACCATCGGTATTCGCGAGGTGTACGACCGCACGCAGGACGCCAAGGAGGGGACCGGCGGCGACCGTCGCGAGTCCGTCCGTGAGTTCCAGTCCCAGCTGGCCTGGCGAGAGTTTTACACGCAAGTACTGTTTGCCCATCCCCACGTCGTCAGTTCGAACTACAAGTCCTACGAGAATCCAATAGAGTGGGAAAACGACGAAGAGCTGTTGCAGGCCTGGAAAGACGGCGAGACGGGCTATCCCATCGTCGACGCCGGAATGCGACAGCTCCGGGAGGAAGCCTACATGCACAACCGCGTCCGGATGATCGTCGCCTCCTTCCTCACCAAGGACCTACTCATCGACTGGCGGCACGGCTACGAGTGGTTCCGGGAGAAACTGGTCGACCACGACACGGCCAACGACAACGGCGGCTGGCAGTGGGCAGCCTCAACGGGGACCGACGCACAGCCCTACTTCCGCATCTTCAATCCGATGACACAGGGTGAAGACTACGACCCGAGCGCCGAGTACATCAAGGAGTACGTCCCGGAGTTACGGGACGCTGCGCCAGAAGTTATCCACGACTGGAACGAGTGCTCGCTCACACAACGGCGCAACGCTGCGCCGGAGTACCCGGACCCAGTTGTCGACCACAGTGAGCGACGCGAGCAAGCCCTCGCGATGTTCGAGCAGGCCAGAGGAGACGACTAGGGCGGCTTCGTTCTGCTTTGCTGAACTCTCCCGGGCGCTTACACGCGAAACGAAGGCGCTCGATAGCGTCTCTGCCACGGGCCGTCACCGCTCTGTCTCGCTGTCCTTGTCTAGTGCTACCAAATGGCTCCTAAACGTTTAACAGGCAGCCGCGCGACAGATATTGATGGAGGCGTTTTCATATGTCCGAACACTCAAATCCCGAACTGCCACCGCTCCCGTACGACTACGACGCACTGGAGCCACACATCTCCGAGCAGGTGCTCACCTGGCACCACGACACCCACCACCAGGGGTACGTAAACGGCCTCGAATCGGCCGAGGAGACGCTCGCCGAGAACCGCGAGTCCGGTGACTTCGGCTCGAGCGCTGCTGCGATGGGCAACGTCACCCACAACGGCTGTGGGCACTATCTCCACACGCTGTTCTGGGAGAACATGGACCCCAACGGCGGCGGTGAGCCGGAGGGTGCCCTCCGTGACCGCATCGAGGAGGACTTCGGCTCTTACGAAGGCTGGAAAGGCGAGTTCGAAGCCGCCGCATCTGCCGCCGGCGGCTGGGCGCTGCTCGTGTACGACCCCGTTGCCAAGCAACTGCGCAACGTGCCGGTCGACAAGCACGACCAGGGCGCACTCTGGGGCTCCCATCCCATCCTCGCGCTCGACGTCTGGGAGCACTCCTATTACTACGACTACGGTCCCGCCCGCGGTGACTTCATCGACGCCTTCTTCGAGGTCGTCGACTGGGACAAGGCTGCTGAAGAGTACGAGAAGTCGGTCAGTCACTTCGAGTAAGGGACGACCATCGACGTTTTTTGCAGCGGTGCTGGTCCTCTGAGCGCTATCTGAACCGATAGCGAGTAGTTCAACGTTAATATCTAACGACGGCAACAAAAAATATCGATGCGCTCGTAGCAGACTACGGAACAGCAGGGTTACGGGAGGATATAGTTTTATAAGATGTGCATCACTGGTAAGTGGTATGTCTCGCGATACCAATCGGCGAGCGTTCCTGAAGCGAACCGGGGCGATAAGCACTGTCGGTCTGCTCGGCGGATTAGCAGGCTGTTCGACTGAACAGACCGGCGGAGATGGCGGAGACGGCGGGGACGGGGGTGATGGCGGAATGACCGGAACCGGGACCGAGTCCGGTGGCGACAGCGGTCCGGAGTCTCCGGACGTGCTGATGGTCGTCGGCTACCCCCAGAGTGGTGTCCAACTGTTCAAGGACTTCTATGCCGACTATGGCGACGACGCCGCCGATATCCTCGTCACCGACGGACTGCAGGACGGGGAGCTGCCGAGCAACGTCGGTAATGACATGTCGAACGCCCGTGGTACGGCCCCGTCAGCGGCCGGACCTGGCGTCGATACGTTCACCGACCTGTTCACCTCCGAGTTCGATTACGACGAGGCCGGCGTGTTCACCTCACAGGCCTACGACGCGACGGCAGTTCAGATTCTTGCGAACGTGCTGGCCGGCGAAAACGACGGACAAGCCGTCCGGAATCACATGCGCGTCGTCGCCAACCCCGGGGGTGACACGTACGGTCCCTCCGAACTGCCAGCGGCCGTCGAAGCGGCCGCCGCGGGCGAGAACATCCAGTACGAGGGGGCGTCGAGTGCAGTCAACTTCGACGAAAACGGGGACATGGCCTCCGCGCAGTATCAGGTCTTTGGCTTCCAGGACGGCGGTGGCATCGAATCGCTCAGCACCGTCGACTTCAACGCTGGCGACGACATCCCGCAGCCGGAACCAAACGGCTCCGGGAGCGACTCCGGACGGACGATCCGGTTCGGTGTGCTGATGCCCGAGACCGGCGATCTCGGGCCGCTCGGAAGGCCAATCCGCGACGGCGCGATACTTCCGGCCCTGCAACTCGAAGGCGAGGTCGACTTCGAGTTCGACTATCAGGTCGGTGACACCCAGACGCAGGCGCAGGCGGGCATCGACGCGGCCAACTCACTGGTCAGTGCGGGCTATCCGTCTATCACCGGTGCGGCCAGCTCCGAAACGTCGATACAGGTCGCCAGGAACGTGCTCATCGACAGCGGCGTCGTCGGCTGTTCGCCGGCGTCCACGTCGCCGACGATTACCGACCTCGAAGACAACGACTACATGTTCCGTACCCCACCCAGCGACGCCCTGCAGGGGCAGGTCCTGGCGCAAGTCGGCGTGGACGAACTCGGTGCCGAGACTGCATCGACGCTGTACGTGAACAACAGCTACGGGCAGGCGTTGCAGGAGGCGTTTGCCGGCGCGTTCGAAGCGGAGGGCGGAACCATCGTCAATCAGGTCGGCTTCGAGCAACAACAGTCGTCCTACACGTCTGAGATCAACAGTGCGATGAACCAGTAACGGGGCCGCAGCGCCAACTGTTTTTTTTATTTATCCCCCGAGGAAGTCCTGTCGAACCTGCTCGTCGTTGAGGAGAACCGTTCCGTCGTCCTCGTAGCGGTTCTGTCCCTGTACGAGCACGTAGCCCCGGTCACACCGCCGGAGTGCCTCTTTTGCGTTTTGCTCGACCATTAGAATGGCCGTCCCGTCGTCGTTGATGCGGTCGATGCGGTCGAACATATCGTCGACGAGGTCAGGAGCGAGCCCGGCAGACGGCTCGTCGAGCAACAGCAGGTCGGGATCGAGCATCAGCGCCCGCCCCATAGCGAGCATCTGCTGTTGGCCGCCCGACAGCGTCCCGGCCGACTGGTCGGACCGCTCCCGGAGAATCGGGAACCGCTCGTACACGTCCTCGATCCGGCCTTCCGGCACCTCGTCGAGGATGTACGCGCCCATCTCGAGGTTCTCGCGGACGCTCAGCGAGCCGAACACGTTGCCGGTCTGAGGGACGTAGCTGATTCCCTCGTAAATGATTTCGTCGGGATTTCGCTGACTGATATCGGTCCCGTCGAAGATGACATCCCCGCCCATGTACGTCGTCAGGCCGAAGACGGACTTCATCACTGTCGACTTGCCGGCTCCGTTCGGGCCGACGATGACGACGTACTCGCCGTCCGCAACGTCCATGTGGACGTCACTCAGGACCTGCAGGTCGCCGTAGCCCGCATCGAGGTCCCGGATGGCGAGAAGTCGCTCGGCTGGGTTAGGGAGCGTGACAGTCTCGGACTCCGTTGCACGCTGGCTCATACGTCACCTCCCAGATACGCCTCGAGTACCCGCTCGTCCGACTTGATGGTCTCGGCGTCCCCTTCGGCGAGGACGCTCCCCTGGTGCATGACGATGATGTGTTCGCAGTTGTTCATAATGACATCCATGTCGTGTTCGACCAGCAGGAAGGTCAGGCCCTGCTCTCGGCGGAGTTCGTGGATCCGCTCCAGCAACTTCTCTTCGAGCGTCGGATTGACGCCGGCGAGCGGTTCGTCCAGCAGGATCATCTCGGGGTCGGTCATCAGGACCCGCGCCATCTCAAGCAGCTTTCGCTGGCCGCCCGACAGATTGCCGGCGTTCTCGTGTGCGAGGTGATCGATCTCGAAGAACTCCAGCGTCTCCCACGCGCGGTCGCGAACGGCGGTCTCGTCCGCGATCACGTCGCCGCGAAGCCCCGGCGTCACCGACCGGATGACCGATTCACCGACCTGCCCGCCCGGCGCGAGCATTACGTTCTCTATGACGGTCATGTCGGACAGTTCGCGGGCGATCTGGAACGTCCGGACTAGCCCGCGGTTTGCGAGCGTGTACGGCGCGAGCCCGGTGATATTCTGGCCGTCAAAGGTAACCCGACCGCCAGTCGGCTCGTGGATGCCCGTGATGCAGTTGAACGTCGTCGACTTGCCGGCCCCGTTCGGCCCGATGAGGCCAGTGAGCGACCCCTCTGCGACGGAGAACGTCGCCCCGTCGACCGCGACGACGCCACCGAACTCCTTGCGGAGGCCGTCGACTTCCAGCAGTGGCGACTCGATCGCGTCGCTCGTGACGGCGGTCTCCTGTCGCGGTGCAGCATCAGGTTCACTCATCTGCCTCACCTCCTGACCCTGACTGCGATCTATCGAGGCGCACGCTCGTTGCGGGTTCGTTCCGGTGGCCAAGCAGCCCCTCTGGCTGGTTCTGAATGATGTATATCAGCACGACGCCGATGAGAACGAACCGGAGCGTACTGACGTTGCTAATGGTGTATGCGAGGAGAGGAAGTGGATCCAGCGACCCGAGCCCGGCGACTGCGTCGATGATGTTGCCGGGTGCGCGAGTGCCGCCAAGAGTGACGTTCTCGCCCAGTCGGGCGGGCAGGTAGAACAGCAGCCCGGAGAACGTCGCTGCGCCGATGATACTCCCGGTGTTGGATCCGGAGCCGCCGATGATGAGCGCCGCGAACACGTAGAACGTAATCGTCGGTCTGAACTGCTGCGGGCTGACGTAGCCCGCCTGTCCGCGGAACAGGACGCCGGCCAGCCCCATCAGCGCACAGCCGATCATGAACGTCTTGATTTTGAACAGCCGGGTGTCCTTGCCCAGTGACTGGGTCACGGTCTCGTCCTCGCGGATCGCTTTCAGCACGCGGCCGAACGGCGAATTGGTGATTCGAGCGAGCACCCAGTAGCTCGCGGCCACGACCAGCAAGAGGAGTATTCCGTACGTGAGGTTCGCCAGGTTCGGCCCGGAGACGCCGACACCCTCCGCAGCGGTAACGAGTGGCTGCCCGACGCCGTTGATAAGCGTCGACGCCACCTCGTTCGCGGACTTGAACGAGATACCAGTCGCGCCGCCGGTTCCGAACGGCACCCCGAACAGCGAGACCTCGGCGAGGCCGTTCCAGTTGACGATAAGCCGGATGATCTCGGAGAACGCAACCGTCACGATGGCGAGGTAGTCTGCTTTCAGTCGAAGCGCCGGTAGCGCTGCGAGGCCGCCGACGATAGCGGCCATCACCATGCCGCCGATGAGGCCGAACCACAGCGGGAGGCCGAAGCCCGGGACCGCCCCGGCAGCCGGGTCAGTTGGCGCGGTGAGCACCGCCGTCGTGTACGCGCCGACGGCCATGAACCCCGCGATGCCGATATTGAACAGGCCGGTATATCCCCACTGGAGATTCAGCGCCAGCGCGAGGATGGCATAGCCACCGATAAGGACGGTCACGCTGCCGACGAAGCCGGCGGCGAGGTTCGTCCAGTTCGCACCGCCGACAGCGATTGCCAGCACGAGCATGACGGCCCAGATACTGGCGATGAAGCCGAGAACTAGCCCTACGTCTGGGAGTGCGTCCAGACGGTCTCGAACAGTATCAACAGTACTCATGCTGTCGACACCCCCCCGAAGATGCCGGACGGGCGCAACAGCAAGACGACGATGAGCACCAGAAACGCGGAAGCCCGGGTCAGCCCAGATGGCAACCAGATCAGGGCCAGACTGTCAACCAACCCGATGAGGACGCCGCCGGCCATCGCCCCGTATATCGAGCCGATACCGCCGACGATAACGGCGGCAAAGATGAGCAACAGCAGTATCCAACCGAAATTGAACGCGATGGTGCCGCTTTCCAGAACAAGGAGGTAGCCGCCGATGCCCGCCAGGCCGCCACCGAGAATCCAGGTGAGCCGGATCACGCGTTCAGTCGGAATCCCGGTCACGCGTGCGAGATCCTCGTTGTCAGCCATCGCCCGCATTGCTTTGCCCAGTTTCGTCCGCTGTAGCAGAAGGTGGACGCCGAGCATCAGCAGGACCGACACCACCAGCAGAGTGATTTCGTTGTCGGTCACCGAGATCATCGAGAAAACGGTCACCCGAAGCCCGCCGCTTGCGACCCCACTGGTCTGCGTGCCGAAGACGAACGCGATGAGATAGCGCAGCGCGAGCGCGACGCCGATTGACGCAATCAACAACGAGATGTTGTCCGTGTCGCGCATGGGGCGATAGGTGAGGCGGTCGATAAGTAACACGATACCGATGGACCCAACGCCGGCGATGACGAGACCCAGAAGCACCGGACCGAACGTCGAAACGGTGCTCAACTGCCGTCCCGAGTTAAGCATAAACAGCTCTGAAATCGGGGCTCCGGTCCCGAGGCCAGCGGTGATATAAGCGGCGACCCATCCCAGGAACGCCCCGACAGTCACCGTGTCCCCATGTGCGAAGTTAGCGAAGTCGAGGATGCTGTATGTCATCGACAGGCCGATTCCGGCGAGTCCAACCGCTAGTCCGACGAGCAGCCCGTCCACCACCATCGAGAGCAACGAGCCCACAGTGAGGGAGCCACCCAGCAACTTGGTTCCGAGGAAGAACACGGTTGTCCCAGCGAGCTTTGCAACTAAATCCAGCAAGAGGAAGCCACTTACAGCGGCTACCACTGCTGCGCCCGGCCGATCGCCCACCACTACGCGGCCGTCTCTTGCGAACTCAGCAATTCCCATAGGTTACCGTTCGTTGGACCCTCCTCTCTAAATAACCCACCGGAAATTTATGCGAAATACCGGTGTAGAAGCCAAGACACCGGTGTCAAAACAGGAATCGCCCCCTCCCATGGTCACGTGTTAGACGAGAGACAACCGATACCACGGGACAGAGTGCCGATTGAATCTACTTCGAACCCGGTGAGGGCTGTGAGATCGAGCGCCCGCACGGCGCGCGACACCGGTTTCGGTCACCAGCACCTTCGTTGTACTCGTATCGAGAAATCACCGGACACCGGCCCGATACTGACTGAGAACAGTGCTATTCACAGCGCTTTTATGCGGTCCATCGATGATATACGACAGATGGTACGCCTGGTCGTCGCCAGTCTCGTGCTGGTTCTCTTGCTGGGAAGCGGTGCCGCGCCGCTGGCGGTGGCACAGCCGACCGACGAGAGCGTCGGCGTCCAGACGCCGGACAGGTTCGACCGGACGACGTTCCAGGTCACGCTGTATCAGAACGGGTCCGCGGAGTGGGCTATCCTCCACCGGACCCCGCTCACGAACGAGTCCGAGCAACAGCAGTTCGAGGAGTTCGCCGCGGAGTTCGAGCAGTCAGAGCAGCCATTATACCAGAACTTCGTCAGGCAGTCGACGCTGCTGACGCAGTACGGGACGAACGTGACCGGCCGGAACATGAGTGCGACCGACTACGACCGGTCGGCAACGGTCGACCCGCTCCAGAACACTGGGACGGTGAAGATGTCGTTCCGCTGGCATAATTTCGCGGTCGTCGAGGGCGATGCAGTGGTTGTCAGCGACGTATTCGACGGCGGGTTCTACATCGGGTCGAGTCAGTCGTTCGTCTTTGAGCGCGGCCCCGAACTGACGTTCGTCGATGTCCAGCCGGACCCGGACTCACAGAGCGCCCCTGACTCGCTCGAAAACAGCGCGAGTGTCACGTGGAACGGCGAGCAGTCGTTCAACGACCGCCGGCCCTACGTGGAACTGGAACCGCGCGAGACCGGGCAGAATACCGAGACGGAGCGCGGTACCACGGCGGCTGCCGACGCCCCTGACGGGTCCAGTGGCGGGCCATCGTGGATGCTCCCGGCTGTCGTCATCTTTATCGCCCTCGTCGCCGGCGGTGCGGCCGCGTGGCGGTCCGGCGCGCTGGGACAGGTGCTGGGAACCGACGACGACGAACCGCCCGCTTCGACACCGTCAGCCGCTGCGGCCACGGAGCAGCCGTCGTCGGCTCCGCCGGGCGATGCAACAGCGGACACCGATACGCCCGACGAACCGGCGGTCCCTGACGAGGAGTTACTCACCGACAGCGACCGCGTCCGCAAGCTGCTGGAGGAGAACGGCGGCCGAATGAAGCAGGTGGATATCGTCGACAGCACCGACTGGTCGAAGTCGAAAGTGAGCATGCTCCTCTCTGACATGGAAGACGACGGCGATATCTCGAAGCTCAGGGTCGGCCGCGAGAACATAATCAGCCTCGCCGGTCAGGAACCCGACGCCGCTGGATCACCGTTTGACGATGAGTGATACGTCCGGCTGTGCGTCCGTGTGACATTTCGCTACCGCAGAGAGCTGGTAATAGTTACAGCGACCAGTATGATAAACCAGCACAGGGCGGGGCTGAAACGCAATGATTATACGTATCTCCTCGCTACGAAGTTGTGTACGCTCCGTTGGTGTAGTCCGGCCAATCATATCACCCTCTCACGGTGATGACTAGGGTTCAAATCCCTGACGGAGCATTTCTCTCCGATTCACTGAAACCGCTAAGTGCTGTGACCGACAGTATTTGTGTCCCCCAGTCCAAGCAGGCGGTATGCGCGTCGCGGTAGTCACGGTCGGAGACGAACTGCTCAGTGGCGAGACGGTCAACACGAACGCCGCGTGGCTGGGACAACAGCTCGCGGAGCGGGGCGTCACTGTCGGACGGACGACGGTCGTCCCCGACGAGATCGCGGACATCGCCCGCGTGGTCAACGAGTACCACGCGGAGTTCGATGCCGTCATCGTCACCGGCGGCCTCGGACCGACGCACGACGACAAAACCATCGAGGCCGTCGCCGCGGCGTTCGGCCGGGACGTCGTCGAGAGCGAGGACGCCATCGCGTGGCTGGAGGAACACGGCGGGTATACGCGCGACGACCTGACCGATGGGACCGGCGAGGTGCCGGAGGGGTCCCGTGTCTTGTCCAATCACGAGGGCGTCGCACCCGGCTGTGTCGTCGAGAGCTGTTACGTCTTGCCGGGCGTGCCGGCCGAGATGAAGCGGATGTTCGAGGAGGTCGCCGACGAGTTCACCGGCGAGCAGCGGTACGTGCGCACCGTCGACGCCGATGAGCCCGAGAGCGCGCTGCTCGACCGACTCGCGGAGGTACAGGAGCAGTTCCCGGTCAAGGTCGGTAGCTATCCGGGCGACCACGTGACCGTCCGGTTCGAGGGGACAGAGGAGAAGCTAGTCGAGGAGGCAGCGGCGTGGTTCAGCGAGCGCGTCGACTCACCAACGGCGGAGTGACTACCGGTAGAGATGGTTCAGCCAGAGAAACGTAAGCAGCAGGCCACCGAGCGTGATGACTGCGCCGGACGCGTTGATGATTCCTGTCTGGACGCCACTCTGGAGTACGACTGACATAGCTGTGCGTTCTGCGTGGGGTGGCTTGAAAGGCACGCTCCCGGGCCGCTTTTGCCGCAGGGTCGCGTAGTGACGGCGAATGCGACGAATCGGTGTCGTGGTCAACCCCATCGCTGGCATGGGCGGCCGCGTCGGCCTCAAGGGCACTGACGGGAAAGTCGACGAGGCGCGCCGCCGTGGTGCGGAGCAACGCGCACCGGACCGGGCACGGATCGCGCTGGAATCGCTCGCCCAGGTTGGGGCGGATGTGGAACTGCTCACGTACGGTGACCCGATGGGTGCGGATATCGCTCGCGAGGTAGGATTCGACCCGACTGTTGTCGGCGCTCCGGCAACCGCCGACGAGACGACGAGCGAGGACACGCGGGCGGCGGTCCGGGCCTTCGTCGAGGCTGACGCGGACGTGATTCTGTTCGTCGGCGGCGATGGCACGGCCGTGGACGTGGCGATGACCCTCGACGAACTGGGCGCGACGATCCCGATTCTCGGGGTGCCGGCGGGCGTCAAGGTGTACTCCTCCGTGTTCGGCGTGTCGCCGCGGGCGGCCGGCCGCATCGTCGCCCGCTTCTCTGAGACGGAGCGTGCGGAGGTCAACGACATCGACGAGGACGCCTTCAGGGGCGGGGAGGTCGTCACGGAACTGCGGGCGGTCGCCACGGTCCCCGTCGCCGACCAGCGCCAGTCGGCCAAGCAGCTGGGCGGCGGGAGCGTCGGGTCCCTCGCAGAGAGCGTCGCCGACGCCGTCGAACCAGGCGTCACGTACATTCTTGGTCCGGGGAGCACTGTCGGCGCTATCAAAGGTGAAATCGGATTCGACGGGACGACCCTTGGTGTCGATGTGTGGCGCGACGGAGAGGTACTCGTCCGCGACGCTGCCGAATCGGACATTCTCGATGCTCTCGGCGACCGGAATATCATCGTTGTCTCGCCCATCGGCGGGCAGGGGTTCGTGTTCGGCCGGGGGAACCAACAGTTGTCGCCGGCGGTCATCAGGCAGTGTGACCTCGAAGTGGTCGCTTCGCGGCGGAAGCTGGACGGCATCGGCACGCTCCGTGTCGACACTGGCGACTCGGAATTAGACGAGGAACTGCGCGGCTGGCTGCGGGTCCGCGTCGGGCGTCACGAGCGGAGACTTGTCGAAGTCGTCTGACGCTTCCACAGTCGAGGGCGGCAGGCCATGATATATCGCCCGCGGTATTTTATCATGTATAGTCAAGATTAAGGTATCTCACGCCCCACAAAGGACATATGGAAACACGGAAAGTCCAGCGACTGGGGCCGTCGACGCTCGCGATGACGCTGCCTGCGGAGTGGGCCAGTGCGCACGACGTCGAAAAAGGTGACGAGGTGTCGCTACGGATGGGCGGCAAAGGCACGCTGACAGTCATGCCCGAGTCCGTCCAGACCGAGGAGTCGGAGGCTATCATCCACGCGGAGAATCTCGATGCAGCGTCTGTCGAGCGGGCTATCGTCGCCCAGTACGTGCTCGGCCGGCGCGTCATCCACGTCGAAGCCCCAGAGGGCGAGACGCTGGAATCCTCTCACATCAACGCCGTTTACAACGCCGAAACCCAGCTGATGGGGCTTGGTGTCATCGAGGAGACGCCCGACCGAATCGCCATCCGCTGTTCCGTCGACCCGGAGGACTTCACGCTCAACAACCTCCTCGAACGGCTGGAGTCCACCGGCTCGACGATGCGAAACGAGGCAGTAAAATCTCTCGCACACGGCAACCCCGATCTCGCGCAGCGAGCGCTCAACCGCGAGCGACAGGCCAACAAGATATTCGTCCTCCTGCTTCGCCTCATCTTCACGGCCTACCAGAACCCGAATCTCGCGCGGGCCATCGGCCTCAACGACGGCTTCCCGCTCATCGGCTACCGCTCGATTGCGAAGAACCTCGAACTGACCGCCGACAACGCCGAGGACATCGCCGAAATCGCCCTCGAGACCGAGGACCACTCGCTCAACGTCGACAGTTCGACGATGCGGCGCATCCGCGAGTTCACCGACCAGGTCAACGACATCACCGAGCTGGCGGTGCAGGCAGCCGTCGACCGCAACTACGACACCGCGATTCAGGTCCGGGAGCTGTACAAGGACATCGGCGACAAGGAACACGAGATTCTGGACGACCTGCCGGAGATGGACAACGAGGCGCTGCTGGAAGTGCGTGAAGTGCTCGTCAGCCTCCAGCAGACCGCCGAGTTCGCGGTCCGGAGCGCCGAAATCGCGACGAACCTCGCGCTCAACGAGGAGTCCGAGCACACGACCATCGAGTAAGCGACGCCGAATCGGTCCGGTTTTTTTCCTTCCGCTGGCCGTGCCGTGTCTGTCTCGACGACGGAGCGCCCTCTCCGACGGTCACGTCGTTCATCCGGATGGTGTAGCCGACCTTCGTAATCGTGTAGGGGTACGGCTTGGGGTTGTAGGTGTCGAACGCGAGGTGCAGCGGCGTCTCGGACTGTGTGAGGTTCGCCCGGTCCCACGCGCCGCGGGTCTCGTTGACGTAGAGCACCGGGTCCGAGACGAGCGGCTGGTTCGCTTCGACGGGTTGGTATATGTCCTGTGGCCCCAGCCCGAATGAACTAAGTGGGCAACACCGAAAGCGTCGTACATGAGTTCCAAGGCGTCCAAAAGCGACATGGGGATGGGCCTGGCCCTGGTGTTCGGGCTCGTCTCGGTCGGTGCGGCCCTGTTCACAGCAACTAACAGCTACAACTACGCAGTGTTGCACGCACAGGAGCTTGAGACGGGGAACCTGCTCGTGACGTCCGGCGGCGCGTTCGGGCTCGCGATGCTCGCCGCGGCCGTGGCTATCGTGGCGATCCACGCCTACGACGCCTGATACCGGTATCAGCTGCGAGACTGTGAAGGGAACCGTTAAAAACGCCGAGACCGTATCTCCTATATGGCCGATTACAGCGAGGAAGACCGACGCATTCTCGAATATCTCCGGGACAGCGTCTCGCGTGGGGAGAGCTACTTCCGCGCGAAGAACATCGCTGAGCAGCTCGGCCTCTCGTCGAAGCAAGTGGGTGCGCGACTCCCACGCTTAGCTGAGGAGGCCGACGAGGTCGAGATCGAGAAATGGGGGCGCGCACGGTCGACGACGTGGCGCGTCACGCCGACTGGATAGCCGCTGCCGGGTTTTCCGCACTGTTACAATCGGTGGATTCATCGGCCAGTAGTCCTCAGTATCTTCCATGACTGTCCGGGTCGAACGAACGATGACTGTGCCGGCCACACCGGAACGTGTCTGGGAATTCATCACTGACCCGGATAAACGGGCCCGGCCGATTAGTGTGGTCACTGACTGGGAAATCATCGACGACACACACGCGAACTGGTCGATCGAACTCCCGATTCCGGTGGTCAACCAGACGATGACGGTGAAAACCGAGGACGTCGAACAGCGTCGCCCGGAGTACGCTCGCTTTATCGGTCGCTCGAAGGTGATGACCGTTCAGGGCGAACACGAACTCGAAGAGACAGCCGACGGCGGCACGAAGCTGACGAACCGGTTCATCGTCGACGGCAAGCTCCCGGGCGTCGAGCGCTTCTTCAAGCGGAACCTCGACGGCGAGATGCAGAACCTCGAACAGGCGCTGCGGGACGACCTCGAAGTCGAAGCATGAGGCTCACACTTGCCCAGATAGACGTCTCGTCGGACTCGGTCGCCGAGAACGTCAGCCGCGCGACGACCGCCATCAAGGACGCGGCCGCGGACGGCGCGGACCTCGTCGTGCTTCCGGAACTGTTCAACGTCGGCTACTTCGCGTTCGACCGATACGCACGCGAAGCAGAGGGGCTGGACGGCGAGACGCTCAGTCGAATCCGCAGCACCGGCGCGGACCACGACGTGGCTGTGTTGGCCGGGAGCGTCGTCGAGGACCTGGCGACGAGCGCTGAGGCCGGGTTCGACGTGCCCGCCGATGCCGGACTGGCGAACACCGCCGTATTCTTCGACCGCGACGGGGAGCGACGGGCAGTGTATCGCAAACAGCATCTGTTTGGCTACGACTCCGCGGAATCCCAGCTACTGGAGCCGGGTGAGACGGTTCCGACTGTCGACTTCGAGGGGTTCACTGTCGGAGTCACCACCTGCTACGACCTCCGGTTCCCAGCGCTGTACCGCCACCTCGTCGACGAGGGCGTGACGCTGACGCTCGTGCCCAGTGCGTGGCCGTATCCGCGCGTCGAGCACTGGAAACTGTTCGGTCGCGCCCGCGCAGTCGAGAATCAGCTGTACGTCGCCGCAGCGAACGGCGTCGGGAAATTCGAGGACGCGGAACTGCTGGGTCGGTCGACGGTGTACGACCCGTGGGGAACGACGCTCGCCAGCGCCGACGACCACCCCGCGCTGGTGACTGCCACTCTCGACCCGACCCGTGTCGAACAGGTCCGCGAGGAGTTTCCGGCGCTTGCAGACCGCCGGACGGACTGGCCATAACCGCAGTCGCTGTTTGACAAAAAGCGGTTTTTGAGCGTTCGCTGTCATTATACCGTCGTCAGGACGATTCCATCCCGTATGGCTTCGCGAGTTAGGGTCCTCGCTGTCGTCGCCCTCCTCCTCCTTGCCGGCTGTGCCGGTCTGGGTGGGAGCAGCGACGCGGGCGGGCCACAGGGCGGCGGTGACGGCGCACAGATGTCCGGCGGTGACAGCAGCTCAAGTCAGCCCGTCGAAGCGGACTCCGGGGCGAACGCCGCGGATAGCGGGAATATTCAGGCCGGCGACGCGGCGGCCGACCGGGCCATCATCCGCAACGGCCGGATGGTGGTCGAAGTGGAGAACTACTCGACGACGGCCGACGCAATCGCCGCCCGCGCTCGCGCGTCCGGCGGGTACGTGAGCGACTCCAACCGTGAACTCCACCGCGATGACGGCGAAACGTGGTACACCGGATACATCGTCGTCAGAGTGCCAAGCGAGGAGTACGAGTCGACCCAGTCGATGGTGGCCGAGCAGGGGACGGTCCGCTCCGAAGAGACGACGACGAAAGACGTGACCGACAAACTGGTCGACCTCGAAGCGCGGCTGACCAATCTCCGGGAGCGCCGCGACAGACTGCGGGCCTTCTACGACCGGGCAAATAGCACGGAAGAACTGCTCCGCATCGAGGACGAACTGTCGTCAGTGCAGAGTGACATCGAACGTCTCGAAGCACAGAAACGCTCACTCGAACAGCGGGTCGCCTATTCGACGCTGCGTGTCGAAATCCACGAGCCAGCGCCGGAACCGTCGGCCCAGCAGGTGCCGTACCACGAGCGGTCGCTGGTCACTGCGTTCCTCTCGTCGGTGACCGACGTATACGTGTTCACCCGAGGCCTGCTGGTGACTGCTGCGAGTCTCGCGCCCTGGCTCGTCGCCCTCGCCGTTCCAGTCGTCGGCGGCCGGCGGCTCCTTCGCGGTCGGTCGCTCCCGCTACTGGGCCGACGTGGCGCGTCGGAATCAGCTACAGAGGACGGCGACGGTGGAGGCGGAGGCAACGCCCCACAGCAGGAGCCCACTGACCAACCGGATTCGGAGTCGCCTGACGATAAGGCGTAGCCGGAACCCGACAACCGGGCCTTTTTTGCATGTCCACTCGCTACGAGTAGCTGCCGGCAAGGCGCTTTTCACGTCGATGCCGGCGCTAACGCCCGTCTCGCTGCTCGGCCACTCGGCGTCGCTCGTCCGCCAAGGCTGTCCGGACAGCCTTTTTACTCCTCTCCCGGAGTCGACCCTTTCGCCTCTCCTCGCCTTTCGGCCGAACGCGTCAAGAGAAACCACTGACCAGCAGTTGCTGCAAAACGGCTTGACCCGACCGCGTCGCTCGTGGCTACCGCGCGCGTTCCCGTTCCAGCGCTTCGCTGAAGTGTGCACGCGTAATCGTCACTTCGTCGGCGTTCTCGGTGGCTTCCTCGGGCCCGTAGGCGGACGCCACCTCCCGGATGGCCAACATCGACGCTTCACGGACGACGGCCTCCAGTTCTGCGCCAGAGAAACCATCAGTCTCCTCGGCGAGGTCCCCGATATCGATGTCAGAAGCGAGCGGTTTCCCGGCGGTGTGGACAGCGAGAATCTCCTCACGAGCGTCACGGTCGGGGTTGGGGACCTCGACGTGCTGTTCGAGGCGACCCGGCCGCAGCAGCGCGTCGTCGATCATGTCCCGGCGGTTGGTCGCGGCCAACACGACCAGATTGGGGTTTTCGGTGATGCCGTCCAGTTCGGCAAGCAGTTGCGAGACGACGCGCTCGGTGACTTCGTTGCCCTGGCCGCGGTGGCTGGCGATGGCGTCGATTTCATCGAGGAAGATGATGCTCGGCGCGGTCTGGCGGGCGCGCTCGAACAGTTCTCGGACGGCTTCCTCGCTCTCACCGACGTACCGGTCCATGATTTCCGGCCCGGCGACGTGGATGAAGTTCACGTCGCTCTCGCCGGCGACGGCCCGCGCCAGCAGGGTCTTCCCCGTCCCGGGCGGGCCGTACAGCAGGATACCGCTCGGTGGGTCCGTGTTCGTCGCGGTGAACAGTTCTCCGTACGACAGCGGCCACTCGATAGCCTCCGTCAGCGTCTGTTTGACCTCGGACAGCCCGCCCACGTCGTCGAACGTCGCCGTCGGCGACTCGGCGACGTACTCCCGCATCGCGCTGGGGTCGACTGTGGCGAGTGCACTTTCGAAGTCGTCTTGGTGGACGTCACCGTCATCGCGGTCCGCCCGGAGTGCGGCCATCGCGGCTTCAGTGGTCAGCGATGCGAGGTCCGCCCCGACAAAGCCGTGGGTCTGTGCGGCGATGCGGTCCAGATCTGCGTCCTCGTGGAGCGGCATGTCCCGCGTGTGAACATCCATAATCTCGCGACGGCCGCTCTCACCGGGGACGCCGATCTCGATTTCGCGGTCGAAGCGGCCGCCGCGGCGCAGCGCCGGGTCGATGGCGTCGACGCGGTTCGTCGCCCCGATGACGACGACCCGGCCGCGGTCTTCGAGGCCGTCCATCAGTGTGAGCAGCTGGGCGACGACGCGGTTCTCCATGTCGGCGTCCTCGTCGCGGGAGCCCGCGATGGAATCGATTTCGTCGACAAAGAGGATAGCCGGCGCGTTCGCCTCGGCCTTCTCGAAGGCCTCCCGGAGTCGCTCCTCGCTTTCGCCCTTGTACTTGGAGACGATTTCGGGGCCGGAGATGGTGTCGAAGTAGGCGTCGACTTCGTTGGCGACGGCACGGGCGATGAGGGTTTTCCCCGTCCCGGGCGGGCCGTGCAGGAGGACGCCGCTCGGGGGGTCGATGCCTAGGCGGCGGAACTCCTCGGGCTCGGAGAGGGGCATCTCGATCATCTCCCGGATGCGGTCCAGTTCCTCGTCGAGGCCGCCGATGTCCTCGTAGCTCACCCCGGACTCCGTCTCGGCGGTCGGTGTGTTCGCCGTGGCTGCCTCGTCGGATGACGACTGATCGGTATCGCTGCCGCCGTCGAGGCCGGGCAGCACAGTCACTGCCGTCGTGCCGGTGACCCGAACCGGCCCCGACGGCGACGTTTTGCGGACGAGAAAGGTCCCCAGCCCCTCGATGTGGGTCCGCTCGTCGGCCTGGATTATCTGATCGACGAGGCGCTTCCTGACCAGACTCTCGTAGTCCTCGCTGCCCGGCATCGGTTCGACCGGCTGGACGGCGATCTCAGTGGCCTCGGAGACTGACCCGCTGGTCACGGTGACCGTGTCACCGATGTTGACGCCGGCGTTCGCTCTGGTATCTGAGTCAATGCGGACGAAGGACCCGTCGTCATCCGCCGGCCAGACCTTCACGACAGTCCTATCGTCGCCTTCAACGATGACGGGCGACCCGCTCAGCACGCCCAGCTCAGTCCGTGCGGACTCCGGCAGTCGTGCGATACCGCGCCCGGCGTCGCGCTTGTTCGCACCCTCGACTGTGAGTTCGACACCGGCGTCAGTGGCCCCGCTCATGCCGCCTTCTTGCAATCCGACTCCCTTGAGGGTTCCCGTTGTGTTGCGGGAAAATAATATACGGGCGGCCGTCGGAATCTCTGGTATGGTTGTCCAAACCGAGCGAGACGAGGTCACGTGGTACAAGTGCGAGACCTGTGGCCTGATGTTCGACGACCAGAGCGACGCGCGTCAACACGAGGAGAACTGTGACGACGAAGACCCGTCCTACATCCAGTAACGGTCCTCGCCCTCGCAGTCACGCACCCGCACCACAGGCATTACGCTTCGACGATTTCGAAGCTCCGCTCGCCGAGTTCGTCCTCCTCGAAGACGAATACCCGGCCGTTCGTCACGTCGTAGTCCACTTCCACTTCTGTCCGCATCTGATTGTCCCGGACCGTGACCCCCGGAAACAGTTCGTCTTCCTCGCCGTCGTCAAGGATGACCCGTCCGACGCCCGTCTCTTCGAGAATGTCGTCATGCGTCCGGAGGTCGTTGACGTACACGAGGATACCCGACGTCTCCGTCTCGTCGGTAATCAGGACGTGTGTGTCTTTTCCCGGGGCAGTCTGGATGCTCCCTTCGACCGCCGTTGGGACGCCGTGATAGAACGCCTGGCGGCCGTCGAGGTACTCCACGACGACGCCGTCCTCGGTTAACTCGACCGAGACGGTGTCCGGTGCGATGTCCGACCGGTTGCTCATACTGCCAGTTCCGGCGGCGCGCTCAAAAGTGACGCGTTGTTAGTTTCGACCCGCGGTCGCCCGTCGGCCCGCGTTGGCGACGGGTGCGAAAGGGACTAGTGACTCGCCTGTCTCCGTCTCAGCATGACGAAGACCCTCGTCGTCGGCCTCGACGGCGCGAGCTGGGAACTGCTCGACCCGTGGATTGAGGCCGGCGAGCTCCCGAATCTGGCCGCGTTACGGGACACCGGTACCTGGGCGGGGACACGGAGCTGTCTGCCGCCAGTGACGTTCCCGAACTGGAAGTGCTACTCCTCGGGGAAAGACCCCGGTGGCTTTGGCGTGTTCTGGTTCGAGAACGTCGACCTCGCCGCAGGCGAGATCACCGTAATGAACGGCGGCGACTACGATACCGCCGAGCTGTGGGACTACCTCAACGACGAGGGGCAGTCGGCCGGCGTCGTCAACATGCCGACGATGTACCCGCCGCGGGACATCGACGACCTCGTCGTCGCCGGCGGCCCTGACGCCGTCGAGGGCGAATACCGGTCAATCAGCTCCGGCTACACCTCGCCGCCGGAACTGGCCGATGAACTTGAATCCCGGTTCGACTACAGCGTCCACCCGGACCCGCTGCTGTCCTCGAACGACGAGCGCGGCGCGGAGGTCGACGCCATTCTCGACCTGCTGGAGAAGCGATTCGAGGTAGCGACGACGCTCTTGGACGAGCGAGACCTCGATTTCGTCCACGTGACGCTGTTTTACCTCAATGTCCTGCATCACTTCTTCTGGGACGACGAACCGAGCCTGCGCGCGTGGGAGCTGGTCGACAAGTGGGTCGGCCGACTCGACGACCGGGAGGAGCTGAACCTCGTCCTGATGTCCGATCACGGCTGCGACGCGACCCAGACGGAGTTCTACATCAACGAGTGGCTGGCCGAAAACGGCTATCAGGTCCGGGACACCAGCGTCGACGCCGTCCTCACCCGGATCGGACTCGACCGGGAGAACCTGCTTGCGGTCGCAAAGCGTGCTGGACTGGTCGACACGCTCGCTCGCGTCGTCCCCGAGTCCATCCAGCAGCTTGTTCCACAGCGCGACGGCGTCAAGCGGGACCGGAAGCTCGAAGCTATCGACCTAGAACAGACGAAAGTTGTCGCCAGTGGGCAGGGGCCTGTGTACATCAACCCCCGGTTCGACGTGGAATCGGTCCGCGAGTCGCTGATGGCCGACCTGCGCGAGGTCGAGGACGAACACGGCCCGCTGTTTACCGACGTGTACCGGGGCGAGGACGTGTACAGCGGCCCCTATGTCGACGCCGGGCCGGAGGTCGTCGTCGACCAGCGTCCGGGCGTCCACGTCAACGACGGCATCGGCGGCGGGACTGTCCAGAGCGGCCCTGACCGCTGGGCGGCCGAGAACACGCCCTACGGCATCTTCGCCGCCAGTGGGCCGGATTTCGAGCCACAGGGCGAACTCGACCGTATCAGCATCCTCGACATCGCCCCGACGCTGCTAGCTGCCCACGGCTGTGCGGTGCCGACGGACATGCGCGGCGAGGTGCTCCCGGTGTTTGCCGAGGACCCCGCCGTCGGCGAGCGCGACCCGCTCAGCATCGCGGACGCGCTCGGGAGCGACGACGGCGACGCCGTCGAAGACCGCCTGAAACAACTGGGATACATGGAGTAGCTGCGGCCGTGCCAGCGACTGGCGTCGAATGAGTGAACCCAATGGGATAAGTAGCCGCTCCCGATACACACCGGTATGGTTAGCATCGATCTGAACAACAGCCAGCGAACGATGCTTACGACGCTGGTAAACAGGTATCAACAGACCGGTGAGGCGGTCACCGGTGAGACAATCGCCGAGGAGATCGACCGGAACCCCGGAACAGTACGAAACCAGATGCAGAGCCTGACCTCGCTGGGGCTTGTCGAAGGTATTCCCGGCCCGACAGGCGGATACAAGCCGACCTCCGAGGCCTTCGACGCAATCGACCGCCAGCAGATCGACGAGGCCGAGAGCGTCGTCGTCGCTCACGACTACGAACGGGTCGACGTCACTGTCGAGGAAATCAACTTTACGAACGTCCACGACCCGGAGAAGTGCCGCGCCCGGTTCCACCTCCAGAGTTCGGTACAGGACTTCAGCGAAGGCCAGGCAGTCATTCTCGGCCCGACGCCGATCTCAAAGCTCGTCGTCGCCGGGACGGTTGTCGCTGTCGACGAATCGAACAGCGAAATCCTCCTCGACGTCGCGAAAATCGAAGCGCCTGTCGAAGAGCCGGAGAAATAAGCGGTCTGTACGGCCACGTAGCGTGCTGTAGCCTACTTCAGGGGTCGACGCGGTCGATCCACAGCGTCGGCGTCTCTATTTCGTCTTCAGTGGGAAGGGTGTCCGGCGAGTCCCAGACGCGCCCGGCCGCAGCGACGCCGCGGGCGTCTGCGACTGTGTCAAAAAACGCCTTTCCGCGTTCGTACTGCTGCCGTTTCATCCCGAGACCGAGCAGTCGTCGCATAAGCGACGCGATGGGACCACGTCCCTGTCGGCGCTGATCGACTTTCCGCCGCAGGTCGTCGTACGCGTCGTCGAAGGCACGGTCCATCAGCAGTTCCGCGTACCCCTCGACGGCGGTCATCGTCGTATCGAGTTCACCAAGCGTCGTCCGGTCGATGTTGCCGTCGGTGAGGTTGTCGATGGCGTCCTCCATCGCCGTTTCGAGATGGTCCGAGAGCCACGGGGCCGCGCCGAACTCCGCCGCGTGCGTGACCTCGTGGAAGGCAATCCAGCGGCGAAAGCGGTCCCGCTCGACGTTCAACTGATCGGCGACCCGGTTGATGTTGGGGCGCACGAAGTACAGCGCGTGGGCGTCGTTGTCCGCGAGCAGGACGGGGTCGTACTGGCCAAGAACGTTGTTTCCCAGGAACGACAATGCAACGGCCATCGACCCGGTGTTGACGACGCGGGCGATGCCGGGCATGTACTCGGCCTGCTGTTCGATCGGCTCCATCACGCGACTGAACGTCGCGACATTGGCGTCGATCCAGTGGTGGCGGTTCTGGATTTCGACAGTCTCGGGCAGATCAAAGGCGAGTTCACCGACCTCACGAACGCGGTCTCTGGCGTCCCGAACGTCGGTGGCGTAGCCGTCGCGTTCAGGCTTCTCGACGGTGAGGTCGCCTGTGTCAGTGGCCCCCTTTGCGGCGTCGGCGACAGCACTCCAGTCGATGGGGCCGTCGCCGGTCGCGCCGGCGACAGCCTGTACACTGTGGTATAATCCCATACGTCTGAAATGTGGCGGGAGGAAATAGGCCTTCTCCCTGTAAAAACGACTCCCCGCGTCCGGTTCGGGAGCGGGGCCTATCCGCTACAGGTCGCCATCGCTAGCAGCACCGTCATCGGACCCGCCGAGGTACAGGCGCAGCACGAGCGCGACAACTGCGACGACACCGAGTACCGCGAGTGCGAGGCGAGCGACACTGGGGCCACTGCCGCCTTCTGCGTCCGTTTCGTCGCGTGATCTGTCCGTCCGCGACCACGACGACGTGCTGTCTGAGCCGTCGTCATCGTCACCAGCGCTGAACGGAGCGTTCGCAGTGAACTCCGCACCGTCGAGATGTACTTCCAGGAAGGTGAATTCTGCCATAGTGACAGTTCGACGCCGCGGCTCTTAGCCGTGGCGGTACCGGGCTACGACGGCCGGTCCCATCCGTGTGCAGTCCGCTGTTTTCATGACCACGGGGGATCTATGTCGCCTATGGACACACGACGACGAGAGTTTCTCGAATCCCTTCTGACAACGCCCGGTCCGTCTGGATACGAGGCCGACAGCCAGCGGGTGTGGCTCGACTACGTCAGCGAGTTCGCCGACGAGGTTCGAACGGACGACTACGGGAACGCCGTCGCGAAAGTCGAGGGCGGCGACACGACCGTCGCCCTCGCGGGCCACGGGGACGAGATCGGCTTCATTGTTCGGGACTTCACCGACGACGGCTTCGTCAAACTGGGCCGCATTGGCGGCTCAGACAAGACTGTCTCGCGCGGGCAACACGTCACCATTCACACGGCCGACGGTCCCGTCTCGGGCGTCGTCGGACAGACCGCGATTCACCTCCGGGACTCGGATGACGACTCCGTGCCGGAGATCGCCGAACAGCACGTGGACGTAGGTGCAGCGGACGGCGACGAAGTGGAATCGCTCGTCGACCGTGGCGACCCGGTGACGTTCGTCCAGACGCTGAGCGAACTGGAGAACGGCCGGCTGGCGGCCCGGGGGATGGACAACCGCATCGGTATCTGGGCGGCCGCTGAGGGCCTTCGCCGTGCGGCAGAGTCGGATGTGGACGCGACGGTTTACGCGGTCTCGACAGTACAAGAGGAGGTCGGCGTGCAGGGTGCAAAGATGGTCGGGTTCGACCTCGCGCCTGACGTTGCCATCGCCGCTGACGTGACTCACGCGACGGACGCACCGGGCTCGCCCGGCAAGGCCGCGACGGGTGTGGAACTCGGCGAAGGACCGGTCGTCGCTCGCGGGAGCGCGAACCATCCGGTCGCGGTCGACGCACTCCGGGAGACCGGCAAAGAGGAGGACATCGACATTCAGTTGCAGGCGACGGGCATCCGGACCGGGACCGACGCGGACGCCTTCTACACCTCGCGGGGTGGAATTCCGTCGGTCAACGTCGGCCTGCCGAACCGCTATATGCACACGCCGGTCGAGGTTATCGACCCCGACGACCTCGACGCGCTCGCGGACCTGCTGGCTGGTTTCGCCGTCCGAGCGGCCGACCGAGCGCCGTTTAGCGTCGAGGTCTAGGATATCGGAACCGTGGTGGGAGTGCCATCGCGCAAACGGTACGTTTAAGCGGCCATCACTATCCAAACCGTACATGAGTGGACGACCGCTGGATGTACTCGAAGCGTCCCTCGGTGAGACAGTCACCGTACAGCTGAAGGGTGGCGAGCTGTTCGAGGGGGAACTCACCGGCTACGACCAACACATGAACCTCGTCGTTGAGGATGAAGACACAACGATTATACGCGGCGATAACGTCGTCTCAATTACTCCATGACTGGCGCAGGAACTCCGAGTCAGGGCAAGAAAAACACCACGACACACACGAAGTGCCGACGGTGTGGTGAAAAGTCGTATCACACGAAAAAGAAGGTCTGCTCGTCGTGCGGTTTCGGCAAGTCGGCCAAGCGGCGTGACTACGAGTGGCAGTCGAAAGCGGGCGAATAACACACTCAACACAAATGCACGAGAAGTGCGGCGTTGTTGGCATCTCTTTGGAGGACCGTGACGCCGCCCGACCGCTTTACTACTCCTTGTACGCGCTTCAGCACCGCGGCCAGGAATCGGCCGGCATCGTCACCCACGACGGGTTCCAGCAGTACAGCCACGTCGAAATGGGACTCGTCGGTGACGCCTTCGACCCCGGTGATCTGGAGGCGCTCAACGGCCCGAACGGTATCGGCCACGTCCGATACCCGACCGCCGGGAGCGTCAACGCCTGCTGTGCCCAGCCGTTCTCCGTTTCGTTCAAGTCGGGGTCGCTGGGCCTCTCGCACAACGGGAACCTCGTCAACGCCGACGAAATCGGCGACGAACTGGCCGACCTCGGCCACGCCTTCACGTCCGACGGCGACACCGAGGTCATCGCCCACGACCTCGCGCGTAATCTCTTGGAGGAGGACCTGGTCCGGGCCGTCAAGCGGACGATGAACCGTATCCACGGGTCGTACTCACTGACCATCATGCACGACGAGACGGTGCTCGGTGTGCGCGACCCGCAGGGCAACCGGCCGCTGTGTATCGGCGAACTCGAGGACGGCTACGTCCTCGCCTCCGAGTCGGCCGCCATCGACACGCTCGACGGCGAACTGATCCGGGATGTCAAGCCCGGCGAGCTCGTCGTCCTGCACGCCGACGGGACCGGCTACGACACGTACCAGCTAATCCAGCCCGAGAACACGGCCCACTGTTTCTTCGAACACGTCTACTTCGCGCGACCGGACTCGACCATCGACGAGAACCTCGTTTACGAGGTCCGGCGCGAACTAGGCCGGAAACTCTGGGAAGAGTCCGGCGTCGAATCGGACGTGGTGTTGCCGGTGCCTGACTCCGGACGTGCGTTCGCCTCCGGATACGCCGAAGCCGCACAGGACGACGGTTCGGACATCGAATTCGCTGAAGGGCTGATGAAAAACCGGTACGTCGGCCGCACGTTCATCATGCCGACCCAGGACGAGCGCGAGCGGGCCGTCCGGCTGAAGCTCAACCCCATCAAGTCGACTATCGAGGGCAAAAGCGTCACCATCATCGACGACTCTATCGTCCGCGGGACCACCTCGACGCAACTGATCCAATTGCTGAAAGACGCCGGGGCCGAGGAGGTCCACGTCCGCATCGGAGCGCCGCCCATCGTCGCGCCCTGTTACATGGGCATCGACATGGCCTCACGGGACGAACTCATCGCCGGGAACCAGTCCGTCGACGAGATCCGCAGCGAAATCGAGGCGGACTCGCTGTCGTATCTCTCCATCGACGCCATCGCAGAGACGCTGGACAAGAGCCAAACTGACCTCTGTCTCGGCTGTGTCACCGGCGAATACCCCTACGACATCGAGGGCGAGGCGACGGACCGCGACGTTGCCCGCCCCGATATCGGGACGCAATCGAGGCCGGCTGACGACTAGCGTCGTCGGTGCAGACTGGCACCACATTTTTGCGCAGTCCGAGCAAGGACTCACGCATGCCAGGGCCGTCCTTCCTCGCAACTGACCGAACTGCCCTCCGGTCCCCGGAGCGGGATGACCTCGACTGGATACAGCGCGTGTTTCACGACGAGAAGGTCTGGGGGCTGGGGACGTACGCCCGCCCGCCGACCACCGACCAGATGGAGTCCTACTACGAGGAGACGCTGTCCGACGAGGACTCGGTCCATCTACTGGTCTGTATCGACCCGGACGGAAGTCCCGGACGGGTCGAGGACCGAACCGAGCCGGTCGGACTCGTCGCCATGACCGACCACGACCCAGAGCGGGGCACAGCCGAACTGGCCTACTGGCTCGACCCGGATGCCTGGGGCCAGGGGTACGCCACCGAGGCAGCGGGCAGACTGGTCCAGTATGGCTTCGACCAGCGAGCGCTCCGGAAGTGGTCGGCGAAGATTGTTGGCGGGAACGACCGTTCCGTCGCAGTGGTCGACCGACTGGGATTCAGCAAAGAAGGCACGCACCGGGCGGAGTGGTATCTTGACGGCGCGTGGCGAGACATGTTGTGGTTCGGCCTGCTCAGAGCGGAGCGCTAGTCTTCACCAGATCAGGTACAGCATCGCGTAGACGGCGATACCCATCGAGAACGAGATCAGCCACAGCCCCGCGGCCAGCTTTCCGGCCCGCGGGTGGTTCGTCGACGGCAGTTCCGAGACGGGGTACGTGTAGGCCAGCAGCAGGACGTAGTACACCGCCGGGATAGCGATGATGGCAAGCAGGATGTGGACGGCGAGAAACGGCAGGTAGAAGTACATCTCGACGACCGACGGACCGGTGAAGTCCGTTGGCCCTTCGAGCGTTATCCGATAGAGATACAGCACGAGAAACAGGGCGAACAGGCCAAACGAGGAGAGCATCAGCTTTCGGTGTCGCGCGACGTTGCCGCGACGGATTGCTCGAACGCCACCGACGATTGTGCCGATAGCGAGGGCACTGACCACAGCGTTGGCGTGAGGGATTGCCCCGAGCACGCTCGCGGGCGCAGCGGGGAGAGCCGACCGGGGAATCGCCCCGAGAACGGCCCCAAACACGAGCGCGAGCGACACGACCGTCAACAGGCCAGTGAGTGCTGGCACGCGATACCGAGCCTGAAGATCCATACCACAACTCCGGACTGGATGCAAAATACGGTTTCGAGTCACGTACGGCGAGGCCGGGTCGCTACGTGGGTTTCGCTGACGGCCGTTCAACACCGGTCACGTGCAGCCGGACCCGTCCCGTCGGGTCGTTGGAGAGGGCGATTTCCCACCCGTGGCCCTGTGCGATTTCTCGGATCACGGCGAGATGGAGTCCGCCACCCTCGTCACTGGAAGCGTAATAGAGCTCAAACGGTCCCTCCTGTCCCACCTCTAACGGGATGCTGTCGTGTTCAAGCGCGAATCCGTCGGCCGTGTCGGTGATCGTTATCTTCCCGGTGTCACCCTGCTCCGTGGCGAGCCGAAAGAAGTTTTCCGCAAGCTGACGCAGGCGGTTGCTATCGGCCAGTATCGTCTCGGTACAGTCGATTTCGATGGTCGACCCATCGGTGGTGACCGTCGTCCAAGCGTCGGCCATCACGTCGGAGAGCGCGACTGGCTCGACGGTGTACTGTCTGCCGCCTTCTCGGGCGATCTCCATGAGATCGTCGATGAGAAACGACATCCGGGTGTGGCTGCGCTGGATGGCGTCGAACTCCTCGGCGGCGTGTTCAGCGGCTAGCAGCTCGACCCGACCCATCGCCGCCTGAAGCGGGTTCCGGAGTTCGTGTGAGATAATCTGTGCGAGCTCTCGGAGCCGCTCTTTCTGCTGTTCCAGCTCCGTCGTCCGCTGCTGGAGCGCGTCTTTCGTCTGGCTGGCGTCGATAGCCAGCGCGATGTTGTGCCCGACCTCCCTGAACGTATCCTGTTCTTCCGCGTCGAAGGTGTCGACACTGTCGGCGTATACTCCGAGGACACCGTACGAATCCCCGCCGTACACCAGTGGGACCGCAAGAATTCGGGTGCAGTCCGTCTCCAGTGCCTCTGTGTCGTCTGCGACCGTTGCGTGGTCGATGTCTGCAACGACCAGTCGGTTTTCTGACTCAGCGCGGCGCAACGGGTCCGGTGCGGTAATAGAAACGTGGTCACGCTGTGACCCCAGCGCTCGAACGACCGGCCTGTCGTACTGACAGGTCACCGTACAGGCCTCAGTGTATCTGGTTGTGCCTGCCAGAACCGCCGTGACATCGCGTTCGATATCCATCCGCGACTGTGAGCGGACGAGCGCCTGATTGACCAGCCGGACAGCCTCGTTGAGCTGTTTTCGCTTGTTCGCCCGCTGCCGGGCCGGACTGGAAGCGACAGCGGCATCGACCTGTGCCAGAAGTCGCTGGTGGGCATCGCTTACTGTACTCGGAATGTAGCCGAACACGTCGCGGCTGTAGGCTTCGCGGGCGATGTCGCCGTTTGTCACTTCGGCAAAGAGGACAACCGGGAGTTCGGGGTGGCTCTCCCGCAGCCGTTCGATCACGGTCAGCCCACCGAGATACTGTGTCCCGTCCACGTTCTCCACTTCGCAGTTCGTGACGACGCAGTCCGTGTCGTAGTCCTCGAGCGCACACTCCAGATCACGAACCCCGTCGAACTCGTTGACGGTGAGGCCACTGTCCCGGAGCATCGAAATCGCGGCCCTGTCCTGGCTCGGACTGCGGACGAACAGGACGGTGGGCTGTGACTTCATCACCCATCCAAAGAGACACGCACATAAAGAAGTTACACCAGACCTCTCTCTGCTGATGACGGTTCCCGTCTCAGCGCCGCTTGCTTCCGATTCAGGAGACAATTTATACACGTAGCACCGAATTCTATGCTGATGGGACAATCGGGACTGGAAATCCACCGGACCCAGTCGTCAGTCATCAGTGCGATGCAATCACTTATTGAAAGTGCCGATGAGAGTCTCACGATTGCGCTCCCGAAATCGGCCCTCTCTGCGTTTATGCCGCAACTCAGCGCCGCTATCGAGCGGGATGTACTGGTATTGTTACTTGTCCACGGCGATGAGACAGCATCGACGCCCGCATATGAGGACATCGCGACGGCGGTCCGGACAATCGAGAGCGGCATTACCCCGCTGCTTGTGACCGCCGATATGCAGCGCGGGCTCACTGGGCATTCCGGACTGCTGACTGACTCGATGGCAGAGCATCAGGCGACTACATTCGACAACGAGAACCTCGCACATGACGAGTTCACGATGTTTCTCGGCAGTCACTGGCTGATGGGAACGGAATGCTACGTCGCCGACATGTGTGCGTTCCCGCGGACGTTCTCCGCGTTTCAATTTGCAGTACTCATGGCGGCACTGGCGCTACGGGAAGGGACGCCGATCACTGCTCGCGCTCGGGTCCTTTCGACGACGGACCGAACTGAGACAACGATATCAGGACCCGTAATAAATGCCCGGCAGAGTCTCGTCTATCCCGCATCGAGCAAGAACCCGGCGGAACGGTCGCTCACCATCGACGCCGATTCAGGACCGGTCACTGTCGGCGGGGCCGGTGCGACAAAGGAAGCCTACGAATGTCTCGAAATCACGCTCGACAGGCTTGACGATCATTAACGCAACGAAAATCGACCCTCAACTGCGGAACATCAGCGCTGGTGTGTCGCCCGTCCCTATTGGAAGGTGCGGCTGGCCGTGCTCTCGTCGGTGACGCCGGGTTCGGCCCGGTCGAAGCGCTGTTCGATCTCGTCGTAGCGCTCGCGGGTCTCCTCGGTGACGCTGGGGCCGACCTCCTCAAGCGCGTGCTCGAAGTGGTCCATTGTCACGCGGACGTTGCTGACGCTGTCACCGATTTCCTCGGGGTCCACGCTGTTGATGAACTCCCGGGTCGCGGCCATCGACGCTTCGCGGGCGACCGCTTCGATGTCCGCGCCGACGTAGCCGTCCGTGCGGCGGGCCAGTTCGTCGAGGTCGACGCCGTCGGCCAGGGGCTTGTTCCGGGTGTGGACCTGGAAGATGGCGCGCCGGGCGTCCTCGTCGGGGACGGGCACGTGGACGTGCCGGTCCAGCCGACCGGGGCGCAGGAGCGCGTCGTCGATGAGGTCCGGGCGGTTCGTGGTCGCGACGACCACGACGTTCTCCATGTCCTCGATGCCGTCCAGTTCCGTCAGCAGCTGGGAGACGACGCGTTCGCCGACGCCGGAGTCGGTCGTGCCGCCGCCCCGTTCGCTGGCGATGGAGTCGATTTCGTCGAAGAACACCACGGTCGGGGCGTTCTCGCGGGCCTTGCTGAACACTTCGCGGACGCCCTTCTCGGACTCGCCGACGAACTTGTTCAGCAGCTCCGGCCCCTTCACGGAGATGAAGTTCGACTGGGCCTCGTTGGCGACTGCCTTCGCGAGGAGGGTCTTCCCGGTGCCGGGCGGGCCGTACATCAGCACGCCCTTGGCGGCTTCCAGATCCATCGACTCGAACACGTCTTCGTACTCGAGCGGCCACTGGATAGTCTCCCGGAGTCGTTCCTTGGTGTCTTCGAGGCCGCCGACGGAGTCCCAGGTGACATCAGGGACTTCGACGAAGACCTCCCGGAGCGCGGAGGGCTCGATGCCCTTCATCGCCTCGCGGAAGTCCTCGTCCTCAATCTCTAGACGTTCGAGCACCTCGGCGTCAATCTCGTCGGATTCGAGGTCGAGTTCCGGGCGGATGCGCCGGAGGGCGTTCATCGCACTCTCTTTGGTGAGGGAGGCGAGGTCAGCGCCGACGAAGCCGTGGGTGTTCTCGGCGTAGTTTTCGATGTTGATTTCCTCGGAGAGGGGCATCCCGCGGGTGTGGACCTGCAGGATTTCCTTGCGGCCCTCCTTGTCCGGGACGCCGATTTCGATTTCGCGGTCGAAGCGGCCGCCGCGGCGCAGCGCCGGGTCGATAGCGTCGACGCGGTTCGTCGCGCCGATAACGATGACCTGTCCGCGCTCTTCGAGGCCGTCCATCAGCGAGAGTAGCTGGGCGACCACGCGGCGTTCCACGTCGCCCTGGGTCTCGCCGCGCTTGGGCGCGATGGAGTCGATTTCGTCGATGAAGACGATGGCGGGGGAGTTCTCGGAGGCCTCGTCGAACACCTCGCGGAGCTGCTCCTCGCTCTCGCCGTAGTACTTCGACATGATCTCCGGGCCGGAGATGGTGGTGAAGTACGCGTCAATTTCGTTGGCGACGGCCTTGGCCATCAGCGTCTTCCCGGTACCGGGCGGGCCGTGCAAGAGGACGCCCTTCGGCGGCTCGATGCCGAGCTGCTGGAACAGCTCGGGGTGGCGCATCGGCAGCTCGATCATCTCCCGGACCTGTTCGAGCTCGCGGTCGAGACCGCCGATGTCCTCGTAGGTCACGTCGGGCGTGTCGCTCGCTTCGGGCGCGCCCTCGCCGCTGTGGACCTGCTCGGCGGGCATCTCGCTGACCTGGATGTCCGTGGAGTCGGTCACGACGACCGTGCCGGAGGGTTCGGTCTCCGCGATTTTCAGGGGAATCTTCTGTCCGGACATCGAGGAGAGCGGGCCGAGGCCGAAGCTCACCGGGACGGTCTGGCCCTGCGTGACGGCCTGCCCGCTGAGGTTGTTGCGAATCATCGGCCCGACGTTGCCCCGGACCCGGAGGTTCTGGGGTAGCGCGACGGTGACTGAGGTCGCGGGGTTGACATCGGCTTTCTCGATGTTTACGTGGTCGTCAATACCGACGTTGGCTTCCTGCCGGAGCTGCCCGTCGATACGGACGATACCCTTCGCCTCGTCCTCGGGGTAGCCGGGCCAGACGCGGGCGACCGCGCGGCTGTCCTGTTTCCCCTCGAGAACGATGTAATCGCCGTTCTCGAGGTCGAGTTCGTCCATCGCGGCGCGGTCGATAGCCGCGAGGCCTCGGCCGGCGTCTTTCTGTTTGAGTGGTTTGACAGTAAGTCTCATCAGTTATCTCCCTCGCGCTCTGACAGTTCGATAGTGAGAACCCCGTGGTTCATAAACGCTCGTGCGTCGTCACCAGGGAGTTCCTGTTCGTACTGGTGGCCGTCAGCGACGACGATGACGGTCCCGTCGACCACATCGACACTCGCGTCGGCATCGGGTCCCACGTCCGCCGCGAGCACGACGCTGTCGTCGTACTCGAATCGGCGGAGGGGCGTCTCGTCGAACAACTGCTGTTCCGAAGTCATGCTAACTCAAAGTAAGCGATATTAGTATATAAACCTATCGCTGAAATGCGCTGTACTGCGGGAAAATACTGGAAGTTGATTGAATGCGGTTCACACTGTATCTGGGCGCGCCAATCTTTTATCCACACCGCTTCCGAACGGTACCGCATGGAACGGGTCAGTCACCACGGGCGAGTCACGGCGTACAGACAGACACAGCCTGCTGGGGGAGGACCGACAGCGCTGTATGTCCACGGTAGCGGCGCGACACACCGAGTGTGGGGCCGCCAGTACGCCCCGTCCGGGCCAACCCACCCCGCTGTCGCGCTTGACATGTCAGGTCACGGAGAGTCGGACGATATCGACACCGCGGCCGGGACCACGACACTCGACGCCTACGCGGACGACGTAGTCGCTGTGGGTCGGGAGACAGACGCGGACGTGCTGGTCGGGAACTCGCTTGGCGGTGCCATTGCACAGTGGGTCGCGCTGGAGCGAGACTGGGCGCCCGAAGCGATTGTGTTGCTTGGGACCGGCCCCGAACTTCCGGTGTTCGAAGGGCTGCAAGAATGGCTTGCGGACGACTGGGACCGTGCTGTCGAGTTCCTGCACGAACGGGACCGCCTGTTCCACGACATCGATCACGCGGCCGTGTCGCGCTCACGCGAGCAGATGGAGGCAGTCGGGCAGGCAGTGACCCGCCGCGACTTCATGACCTGTCATGGCTTCGACGTGCGGGACCGACTGGGCGAGATTGATGTGCCCGTGCTGGCTGTCTGTGGCGAACACGACAAACTGACCCCACGAGCGTATCACGAGACGCTGGCCAGCGAGATCCCCGACGGCGAGGTGTCGTTCGTTCCCGACGCTGCCCACCTGGCGATGGTCGAACGAGCCGAGGTCTTCAACGACACTCTGACGGAGTTCATCGAGGAGGCGGTCTGAGCGGAGTGCGACCGGCGAGGGTTACTCGCCGGGGTAAACCCACGGACCGAGCGCGAAAAACAGCAGCGCGATGGCGAGCATCGCCCGTGGTCCGGCCCGGAACAGTGCCGCCGGCGCAACGACGGCGACCGCCTGCACGACACCCATCGGGATGGCGTGTTTTGGTCCCGGCTTCGGGTAGTCAAAGGGCGCGATCATCGCAAGCGAGAGCGCGAGCGCGCCGATACTCAACATGAGCGGGTTCGTGATACCGCTCAGATACGCCGTCGCGATGATGATACTCCCGAGCGTGTTCGGCATACCCGGCCGCTGGTCGGGAGAATCGAAGTACGTCGAGTAGAACGCCGTCCTGACGATGGAACAGACAACGTACGCGGAGGCGAGCAACGCGAGACCGACGAACACGGCCGGGTGTGCACCTTCGATACCGCCGTAGGCGTCTGTCAACAGCACGTACAGAAAGAGACTCGGCGTCGCACCGAACGAAACTACATCGGTCACCGAGTCGAGCAGCGGGCCGACCGCCGAACTGTCGCCGTTCCGGGCGACGATGCCGTCGATTGCGTCGGCGATGACCGCCAGCAGAATGAGGCGAGCGGCCAGATGCGGGTCGGTAAAGGCGATGGCTCCGGCGACAAACCCGACGACGGCGTTAAACAACGTCACCGTGTCGGCGACACTGAGTCGTCGGCGTACCTCGAAGCCCATGGTTCTCCGGTTGGCCACGGCGTATATGAAGGACTCGAAAGCGAACGCGCCTCGATGCCGACCGACGCTCTATCACTCGTCCGAGAGGTCGTGGCCGAAGCGGAGACGAGCGGCGGTGGCGAGCGTCCCGACAACGAGGATGACCAGCTCCCAGCCGCTCCGGGCGATGGGGAACACGCGGTCGACGGCCTCGGGTTCCGGCTGTCCCGGGTTGGGGTCGATGCCGGTGCTCATCTGGACCTCGCTGGAGTTGCCCATCGACTGTGTCGTCGACCCACCGCTGCCCCCCGTGCCGGTGCCGCCGGGCGTCTGAGCGCGCGGTTCGGGCAGTTCGACGAACGTCTGGACGATGCCGCGCTGGCTCGACAGTTCTAGGTGACCGCTGAGCTGATAGAACTGGTCGTACAGCGGCCAGAAGAGGTTTGCACCGCCCGTAATCAGGTCTAGCAGTACGTGCCCGACCACATATACCACGACACAGAACCAACTGACCCGAACACCGTAAGCCCCCCAGCGGCCCCTGATATACGATTTGTCACGCACGTACAGGTCGACTCCGATAAGGAGTGCCAGCACCGCCGGGATAACGAGGTTCGTCGTCGCGGCCCGGTGGCCGGCCTGCCAGTAGAGCCCGATAAACGCGTCAACGTCGGGGAACGTGACGACGAGTATCGACAGTAGCAGCGACCGCTTATCGAATGCAGCGCCAAGCAGCGTTGCAGCGAGTAACCCCACGAAGGCGTAGTGAACCACCAGCGAAGGCATATACATTTCAACACCACCACAGAGATGAGCGTTGTGGTGGGCTCTATCAGAATACGAAACTACCCCACTTGATTAATATGGCCACAGTAAATACATTGTCAGTGGGGACGTGGTGGGGTGGAACGGCACCCATTAACAATTCTGTCGGCAGAGACGACATATCGAGTCACAACAGCGAAAACGACAATTGCTCAGTCCGCCGTTACGTCTTGCTGTGTCGTGGCCGCCGCCCCCTTCATCGGGGCGACGAGCTTGTAGAGCCCGTACAGAGCCAGGACCAGGATGCCGGCCAAGACCAGCCCGGTCCGGAGCGTCGGATCGACCATCGGAGTCGCGATGACCTCGCCCGCCTCGTTCGTCAGCGGTGCCGCGCTGTAGGGCTTACCCGCCAGTATCTCCACGATGCCGAGGACGACGACGCCCAGCAGCATCAGACCGCCGCTGAGTGCCATCGCCGCTTTGTCGATGACGGTGGTGTGTTGTTGCATTGGTGGTCACCTCCTTAACCGAGCAGGTACCTCAGTTTCGGGTTTCGTTTGACCAGTTTGGTCCTCTCGATGATCGCGTCAAGGCCGTAGTAGCGACCAGTCGCCAGCACGATCATCGTCATGAACAGCAGCAGACCCATGAAGTCGCTGTTGACCAGCCCGTGGCCGAAGCTCGCGTTGCCGATCCAGAACAGGGCCATGAAGAAGACCCCGAACACGGAGGCGAGCCTGACCAGCGCGCCGACCATCAGTCCGAGCCCGATGAGCGTCTCGCCCAGCGGGACCATCGCCTGAATGAACCAGCCTAGGTGTTCGCCCATCAGCACGGGGATCGGACCGAGTGCCGTGCCAGTCATCTGCTTGAGATACGTCGGCCCGTAGGTGTAGGCCAGCCCGTTCTCGATGAGCTTTGTCACGCCTGCGTGGAAGAACCACCAGCCGGTCACGACACGCAGGAACGCTAGCCAGTACGCGGTCCACGCCCCGCCGAGCTCGAACTCGAACTCGTCTGCCAAGGGGTTCGCCGCTTGATAGGACATCTGTGTCACCTCACATGTGGAATTCCGAACTACGGTGGCATATAAGGGAACGGGAGTTCTCACAGAGTGAAAACCCATCTCAGCGGCTGAGAAGGAATATATCACCGGGTTAGCCTGTCACCTCCTGTTCGGCCTCGGGTTTTTGTTGCTTCGGCGGAGTGCCAGTCGCTTACGGGCCACCGTGAGGTTCAAACCCTCCATGCGATTACGCTATGACACCAATGGTACTCGAACTGACGGGCGAACACACCACGGCGCGGGTGATGGTCGACGACGAATCGCTCGTCGAGAGCGGGTGTCGAGAGCAGATCGAGACGCTCATCGACCACCCGGCGTTCACCGAACCGGTGCGGATCATGCCGGACACGCACTGGGGAGCCGGCGCACCTATCGGCTTCACCATGCCGCTGGGCGACCGTGTCGTCCCGAACATCGTGGGCGTCGACGTCGGCTGTGGAATGGCCGCGACAAACCTCGGACCGGACCTCCCGCTGGAAGACGAAGAGCGCGAGCGACGCGTCCGCGAGGCGGTCCCGATGGGGCGAAACGTTCACGACTACGACGACGCCGTCCACCTCGTCGAGGAGTTCCCGTTCGAGCGGGCTAACCGCGTCTTCGAGCAGTTCGACGCAGCCTACGCGGAGCGGTTCGGCGAACACATCGACCCTGTGGAGTTCGACTTCGACGGCTACGACGAGGAGTACTTCGAGTCGCTGTGTGACCGCGTGCTGGCAGACCAGCGCCAGGGCATGGGGTATATCATCAAGAGCGCGGGGACGCTGGGCGGCGGGAATCACTTTATCGAGTTCGGACAGGCACGCGAATCGGGCGACTACTGGCTGGTCATCCACAGTGGCTCCCGCTACCTCGGCAAGTCCGTCGCCGAATACTGGCAGTCGACGGCGACGGACCGCCGGACCATCGGCGAGATCCGCGAGCAGATTCCCGAGGAGTACGTCGAGTACCTGAAGTTCGACCCGGACACCGTCGAATCCCGGGACCTCTACGCCTGGGTCACCGGCGGCATGGGCGAGTCATACATCCGGAAAGAGCGGCTACGCCGGGAACTCGACGGCTCCGAGATCGAAGACGCCTTCGACGCGCTGGGACAGGTGCAGGACGCCATCCACAGCAGCGACGACGAGGACCGCAACACGGACCTCGATTGGCTCGAAGGCCGTGAGGCCCACGGCTACCTCGTCGATATGCTGTTCGCCCAGCAATATGCCCGCTGGAACCGCGACCTGATGAGCGACGCCGTCTGTGATGCGCTGGGTATCGACCCCGTCGACCGCTTTCAGTCGATTCACAACTACATCGACTTCCGCGACCTCACCATCCGCAAGGGGGCGACCCCGGCCCGCGACGGCCAGCGGCTGCTGGTCCCGTTCAACATGGCCGACGGGTCGATTATCGCACGAGGGAAGGGTAACGACGAGTACCACCAGACAGCACCACACGGCGCGGGTCGCGTGATGAGCCGTCGGCAGGCCCACAGCGAGGTCGACATGGACGAGTTCGCCGCGGCGATGGACGGCATCTACTCGGAGTCCGTCATCGAAGGCGTCCGGGACGAAGCGCCGATGGCGTACAAGGACGCCGACGCGATTCTCTCGGCCATCCAACCGACTGCCGAGGTGGTCGAGTACGTTGACGCTGTCCACAACCTGAAGGCGACAGAGTAAGCCAACCTGTTAGGTTGGCAGAAAGTGATTTGGACGCGAAGGCCGTGGGTCCTGTATGACCATTCTCGTTGCAATCGCCAACGATTCAGTCTCCCCGGCAGTCATCGATACGGCGGTTCGACTCGCAGACGGACTTGGTGAGGAACTGTACGTCGTCCACCTCGTCGACGAAGACACCGCCGACGGCACGGCCATGCAACTCCGGGACGAGATGCGGGACCGATTCCGCGACACCAATGTCGTGGCAACGGTCGCTATCGAACACGTCGGTCGGTCTGCAATGCGTTCGGGCACGCGGGTCGGCAACGAACTACTCGAACTCGCGGCTGACGTGGATGTGCAACATATCGTCATGGGCCACGAGCCGAAAGGTCTAGCCGGTAAAATCCGCGACGGCGACGCGGCGGTTTCGGTCATCGACGCCGCCGACGTGCCAGTCACGGTCGTCCCGGAGAGTCCGTCCGACATCTGAACGCTGTAGGCGTCGTCAAAGTCCAAGTTCTCGGCCGAGTACCATCCGCTGTATCTCGCTTGTGCCCTCACCGATTTCCATGAGCTTCGCGTCCCGGTAGAACCGCTGCGGGGCGAAGTCTGTCGTGTAGCCGTAGCCGCCAAGCACCTGGACGGCGTCTTCGGCGACCTCGCGACAGATTTCGCTGGCGTCGAGTTTCGCAAGCGACGAGAGTCGCGTTACGTCTTCTCCCTGGTCGTACATCGTCGCAGCCTTGTGAGTCAGCAGCCGAGCACGCTCTATTTTGCGGTCCATCTCGACGATTTTGTCCCGGACGGCGTCGAACTTCGAGATGGGACGGTCGAACTGTTCGCGTTCGGTGGCGTAGGATTTCGCGGCCTCGAAGGCCCCCTGTGCGAGTCCCGTCGAGAGCGCAGCAATAGAGATGCGGCCGCCGTTGAGGGTCTGCAGCGTCTGTTCCCAGCCGTCGCCTTCCTCGCCGAGCAGTCGGTCCGCAGGAATCCGGCAGTCGTCGAACTGGAGTTCACAGGTCGGCGAGGCGTTCAGCCCCATCTTGTCCCACTCGGTCGTCACCGCCCAGCCGTCGTCCTCGGGCGCGACGATGAACGTCGAGATGCCGTCGTAGCCCGCTCCGGGGTCTGTGACGGCCTTGACGAGCACCGAGCCGGCGACGGAGGCGTTCGTGATGAACTGCTTGGTGCCGTTGATGACGTACTCGTCGCCGTCTCGCTTGGCCGTCGTGTCCATGTCGCTGGCGTCGCTCCCGCTTCCCGGTTCCGTCAGCGCCCAGCCGCCGAGCTGTTCGCCGGTGGCGAGCGGTGTAAGCCAGCGCTCCTTCTGTGTGGCTGTGCCGAACAGCTCTATCGGCTTACTCCCGAGCGACGTGTGAGCCACGTACGAGAGTCCGATACTCCCAGATACGCGTCCGAGTTCCTCGGCGACCAGCGCGTACATCAGCGTATCGCCGCCGAGCCCGCCCCACTCCTCGCTGATCGGCACACCCATCACGTCCAGTTGGCCGAGTTCCTCGAATATCTCGGCCGGGAAGCGGTGCTCGTCCTCGATGTCTTGTGCTATCGGTTGAATCTCATTCTCACAGAACTCGCGGACTGAATCCCGTATCATCCGGTGTTCGCCGGGAACGTCGAACTCCATACCGAAGCTATGTTTTGTGTTACTAAATAGCACACGCCGACAGACACAAGCCATTTGCCCGTCCACGGCGTTTCCTAGAGGGAATGGCGTTCCGGCGATTCCTCCGCGGGACGGTCCCCTGGGAGCAACTCGAAGGCGTGGTGCAGGCGGTAATCGAACGGTACGACGAGCCCGCGGCCCACGTGACGTTTCTGGAGGCCGATAACTGGCTCTCGACGCCGCTTGTCGTCAACGACCAGTGGTTCGTGAAGGTCATCACGGGGCAGAACTCGCTGGTTCACACGCTGTTGACCGCCGGCCGCAACATCGGCGCGTTTTCGTCCGGCACAGAGGGCTTTTTCGAGCACTTCGGGACGCCCTACGAGATGGCGGAACACGAGCTGGCGGCGACCCAGCGGATGCGGGAAATCGGCGTCAACGCTCCCGAGCCAATCGAGGCATTCGAATACGATGGAATGGGCGTGCTGGTACTTGAATACATCCCCGACTTCGAGCCGCTGGACGACCTCCCGGCCGAAAGCGTCGAGCGACACAGTCCAACGGTGTTTGACTTCCTCCACCGGATGCACGAGGACGGCCTGGCACACGGCGACTTCCGCTGTGAGAACGTGCTCGTGGCCCACGGCGACCTGTACTTCATCGACGCCACGAGCGTCCGCGAAGCGGCGATCAGCGACGCCCGGGCCTATGATCTCGCGTGTGCGCTGGGCGCACTGGAGCCGCTCGTCGGTGCGCCGACCGCAGTCGCCGCCGCCGCACGCCACTACGATACGTCTGAGTTGCTGGCCGCGGAGGAGTTCCTCGATTTCGTCAACATCCGCCCGGACCACGACTTCGCCGCCGCAGAAATCCGTGGAGCCGTAGAGAAACGCGCGTAGGCCGACTGGAACGGCCTCAGTCTGCGGGCGGTGCCCCGACGGCTCGGCTTCTGGCGACGACGCCGATACCGGCGAGCACGACAGCCCCACCGGCGACGGTCGACGGACCGGGAGTCTCTGCGAGCAACAGCAACGCCAGCAGCGCGCTCCCGACCGGTTCGCCGAGCAGTGAGACGCTGACCATGCTCGATTCGACGTGTGCCAGCGCCCAGTTGAGGACGGTGTGGCCGAACACGCCGGGGCCGACAGCCATCGCGAGAAACAGCGCCCACTCCCGTGGTGGGTAGCCGGTCACGGGGTGGCCCGACGCGACGACGAAAACGAGGAGGGATACCGCCGCGACGCTGTAGACGACGGTCACGTACGGGACAAGGGGGAACCGCTGGCGGAGCGAGCGCCCGGCGAGGACATAGCCGGCGGCCATAACGCCACCGACGAGAGCCAGGGCGTTGCCGTACAGTGGCCGCGTGCCGACCGCTCCGCCGCCGAGCAGTTCGCCGATTGACATCACGACGATGCCACCGATAGCGACCAGAATGCCTGCCGTCGTGCCGCGCGTGACCCGTTCGTCCAGCAGCGCCCACGCGCCGACGGCGACGAACAGCGGCTGACACTGGACCAGTGTGACCGACGCCGCGACGCTGGTCCACGCCAGACTCTCGAACCACGCGGCGAAGTGCACTGCGAGCGCGACGCCGGTCGCCGCCGCCGCCAGTACGTCCCGTCGAGCGAGCCGCCCGAACGCCGACCGGTGCCGCCCCAGCGCCAGCGGGGCTAGCAGTGCGGTCGTCAACAGAACACGGTAGAACGCCGCCACCGACGCCGCGGCATCGCTCCACCGGACGAGAATCGCGCTCGTACTGACCGCGAGAACGGCGACGACCAGCCCGATTCGCGGGTCGATTCGCGGCTCGGTCACGCCCATCCTGCTCCGTTGTGGCACGGAGACAGCACAGCCACATCTGGTATTGCGACGACACGTCTACTCATCCCGCGATAGTATCCGGCACGGGAGTAAAGAAACACCGGATACCATAGTCGGGTCCGTGACGTGTTGGTTACCCTTCGAGCAGTTCCTTCGTCTGCTGATGGCGATACCGGAACATCGGCTCCATCCCGAGACAGCCAAAGGGGCCAAGCGCCCGGCCGAGCGGTCCGCCGGGCAGTTCGAACTCGACGTGGTCGTGGACGAGCGTCTCCCTGTCGCTCAGCGCCCGGAACGTGTGCGTGTGCTCCCAGTGGGGAAACGGTCCCTCCGCCATCACGTCGCGGAACATCGCCTCGTCGTCGCCTTCCTCCCGGGCGACGATGTTCGACACCCAGCGCTGGCGCGGCGGCACGCCGAAGGGCTTGATCGAGGAGACGACGACCGACCCAGCGGTCAGTTCTTCAGGGTCGGGCTCACCATCCGGTCCCCGCTCCTCCTCGATGCGGATGTTCATCCAGTCGGGAGTCAGCGCGACCAGTCCATCGCCTGTCGCGTGGAATTTCCAGACTTCTGACAGCGGGGCTTCGACGCGAACCTGGCGCTCGTAAATGTCCATACACACAGTAGGGGAAGCGCCGGCAAAACACCCGCGATAGCCGCGACTGAGTCCGGGACGCGGTCAGGGCCAGATGCCGCCTTCCTCGGCCGCAGCGACGACACGCTGGATTGCGACGACGTACATCGCCGTCCGGAAGTTCGGCGCGCCGGTCTGCTCGTATGTCTCGACGAGGTCGTCAAACGCGTTCGTAATGATGGTCTCCAGTTCGTTGTTCACACGCTCTTCGGACCAGTAGAACCGCTGGCGATTCTGGACCCACTCGAAGTACGACACCGTGACGCCACCGGCGTTGGCGAGGATGTCTGGGAACACGGCCACGTCACGCTCGGTGAGGACGTCGTCCGCGTTCGGCGTCAGCGGGCCATTTGCCGCCTCCACGACGATGTCAGCCTGTACATCCTGCGCGAGGTCGCCGTCGATGGCGTTTTCGAGCGCCGCCGGAACGAGCAGGTCCACATCCATCGTCAGCAACTCCTCGTTCGTCAGCTCCTCCCTCGCGCCCTCGTAGCTGGCCAGCGACCCGGTCTCGCTCTTGAACGCCTTCGCGTCGCGGGCGTCGAGCCCGTCAGGGTTGTAGACGGCTCCGGAGGAGTCTGATACTGCGACGATGTTCGCGCCAAGGTCCTCGATGAGTTTTGCAGCCACGGAGCCAGCGTTTCCGTAGCCCTGCACGGCCACCGTCGCGTCCTCGATGTCCTTGCCGAGGTAGTCAAAGGCCTCCCGCGCGGTGAGCATCACCGAGCGACCGGTCGCCTCGACACGGCCCGCACTGCCGCCCGATTCCGGAGCCTTGCCGGTGATGACGCCGGGTTCGGTGGTGTTTTCCAGCGTCTCGTACGTGTCTTTGATCCAGTTCATCTCGCGCTGGCCGGTGTTGACATCGGGTGCGGGGATGTCCTGGTCCTCGCCGATAATCGGGCGGAGTTCCTTCGCGAACGACCGCGTTATCCGCTCGATTTCACTGGCTGAGTACTGTCGCGGATCGATCTCGATGCCGCCTTTCCCGCCGCCGTAGGGGATGTTCACAGCAGCACACTTGTACACCATCCAGCCAGACAGTGCCTTGACCTCGTCGCGTGTGACCTGCGGGTGATAGCGGATGCCACCCTTGTACGGCCCTCTGTCACCGTTGAACTGTGATCGGTAGGCACGAAACACCTCGACGGAGCCGTCATCCATCTCCACGGAAAGGTTTGCCTCCAGCACTCGCTCGGGGTGTTTCAGCCGTTCAAGCACGTCAGTCGAATATTCGAGATAGTCCGACGCGTCGTCGATCTGCTCCTGTAAACTCTCAAACGGGTTCACCTCAGGCGACATACGGGTTATGTCTCAGACTGTGGGGAAAAGGGTACCGCCGTCCATGGGATTTTCCAGACAGAAATTACGCACAACGGAACTAATAGCCAAACGGAATGTCCGCGCCTGAGTCGCCTACAGCGACCCAATGCGTGCGGGCTGTTGGGTCGGTGAGCGAACGAAAGCTGAGGACAGTATACCCCCGAGGTAGCTACAGACTAATCAGGAGGGCCGCGTTAATCACGACCGCCGCCACCCACGGGAGCGCCAGCCCGAGCGGCACGACGACGCCGCGCTGATCGCTCAGCAGACGGCGGGTCACCCCCGCCAGCCCGAGAACGCCGACTTTCGTCACGCCGAGGACGGCGATCCCGAACGTCTCTATCGCAGCCCGCATCACGGGGTTGCCTTCGTGTAGGCCGTGCTGAAGGCCAACGTGTGTCAGCCACACGTCGACGATAAGCGTCACGGCGACAACAAGCCATAGTTCTCGCTCGACGGCTGCAAGCTCGTCGAGCAGGGCGCTACACCACCCGTCGATGGTCCCTATCGGGACCGTTCGGTCCGTTGTGAACACGTCACCCTCCGCAACCACGCCCCCACGTGGTCTGTTATCCTGTTGTCATCCGGTATATTAAATACACACTGTTTACTATTGAAACCGAACTGGTAGGGACTGTATACTCCCTGGAAACGCGATGCCAGCGGGGCGACTGTCAACGACGGGTTCGGTACCCCGATATAGATTGCAGATAGTCCCCACACGCGATTATCACCTCTCATAATGGTGGCGCACCATTGATATCGGGTGCCGGGCTACCCATGTACTATGAGTGCCACCAGTGACCCTCGCGAGACAGCGCTGTCGACCGGGCGTCGTCGCTGGTGGCTTCCGCTGCTCGTTGCCCTTCTGTTGCTCACGCTGCTCGGTACTGTTGCTTCTGGCACCGCTGCGGCTGACGACACCGAGTCGCCGGAGTGGGGCAATGCGACGCGGGGCAACGCTACGACTATCGAGGTAACCCTGTTCGACGACGGCGGGTCGTTAGACACGAGTACGATTCAGGCAGCGGATTTCGAGCTAACTGCGGGCCGAGTAGAAAACGTCTCGGTCACATCAATCGACGCTTCCGGAACAAACAGGACGGGGGTGCGCGTCTCCCTCCTGTTGGAAAAAAAGGTCGACACAGACAACGTCACCGTCAGTCTCCGTGACGCCGCCAGCATCACCGACGAAGCGGGGAACGAGCTTCCGCACAAGTCAGTCACCGTCAGCGGGATGGACTCCGTCGTGCCGAAGTATCAGTCGTTCGAGGTAAGCCGCGTCAATAGCTCCACCGCCCGTATCTCTGTCGGCATTCACGAACCGATACAACAGCTTCGAGTCTCCGTCGGTGGCCCGTCGATAGACACACTCAACATCTCGGGATTCACCGAACGCACCGGTAACGTGAACACGTACACGCGGACGTACACGTTCCCCGAAGAAGGCGAGTACTCGTTGCTGCTGATGTCGGTGACCGACGAGAACGGAAACGAGAACTCTTTTGGACGACAGCAGACGTTCCTCTATGACGACTCCGCGCCGAACGTCAGTGTCGCTGGGCCGGAGAACGCAACTGTCGGCGAGTCAGTGACCTTCTCCGCAGCGGAGACGACAGACAATCAGGGCGTCGATTCGGTCCGGTGGCAAGTCGGGAGTGATACCATCCTCACCGGCGAGAATATCACCGTAGCCTTCGCCTCACCCGGCAGTCACGAGGTAACCGTGACAGTCGCTGACCCGCTCGGGAACACGGATAGTGTGACCAGAGTCGTGTCCGTCGTTGGGAACGGGTCCGCCGGGAACGTAACTGTGCGACAGCCGAACGCGACTACGGCGAACGTCTCGGTGAACGGGTCCGGCCAGACACAGCAAATTCGGTCTCCGGAGGGGCCACTCGTCACCGGTGAGAACGGAACGCTGGAACGGCTTGCCGCGTCGTTCCCGGGTAACGAATCCGCCACACTCACCGTCCGCTCCCGCCAGCCCACGCCAGCGTTCGTGACTGCCACCGGTCACACTGGCGTCAGCCGGTTCGATATCGACCACGGGTCCGTTCCGGCTGAGGGCGCGACGTTCACGTTTACTGTTGACCGTGACACACTGGCGGCAGTCGGTGCGGAACCCGAGGCTGTGACGCTGTTCCGGAAGGACGGCGGGTGGACGCCCTTAGCGACTGCTATTGCCGGCCGGAGCGAGTCACACATCGTCTACCGGGCTGACTCTCCGGGACTTTCGACGTTCGTCGTCGGAGTCGAACGGACGGCAGCGACAGACGTGGATGCGGAGGCGGCGACAACCAACTCGGAAACGTCGACGGCCGAACCCGAGACGACCGAGACACAGACAGAAGAACCCGGACAGCCGGATATCCTGGTCACGAACGCCACGGCAGTTCCATCGGAACTCGGCCCCGGCGAGCGAACCGTCATCGCCGTCGAGCTTGAAAACCGGGGGACTGCGAGCGGCGACCACAACGTGATCGTCGCGCTCAACACCTCGATACTGACAACGCGGACAGTCACGGTCCCCGCCGGCGAGACGCGAACGACGGAGTTTGCCCGCTCGATGCCGGACAACACCACTGGAAACTTGACTGTCGACGGGCTACGTGTCGGGAACGTAACGGCTGACAGCGGTGGCCTCCCGATTCCAGCGCTCCCGTCGGTCGGGATTCCGAACCCGCTCTCGCTGTGGCCCGACGGCATCGTCGGAACCGTTCTCGGCGGGCTACTGGGCGTTGCTATCGGACTGTACAGCGTTCTGAAAGCGCTGGCGATATACCTCGGCTACTGACTGACAGGGCGTCAGTCGATATTCGCTTCGAGCCGGTCGATCAGGTCGTCGTTTCCGAGATACAGCGGCGTCCGCTCGTGTAGCTCGTCGGGTTCGATTTCGAGCAGTGACTGGTCGCCGTCGGAAGACCGCCCGCCGGCCGACTCAAGGATGTAGGCCATCGGGTGGCCCTCGAACTGGACTCGAAGTTTCCCCTCGGGGCGTGACTCCAGTGCGGGATACGAGAAGATGCCGCCGTAGGTGAGCACCTGATTGATATCCGCGACCATCGCCCCGCCGTAGCGGAGTTTCAGTTCGTGGCGGATGTCCTCGGCGTAGGATTCAAATTCGTCGGTCCAGGCGTCGACGCCGCCGCCGAACCCGAAGACCGTGGGGTCCTCCGGAACCGTCACGTCGTCGTCGACGACCCGCTTGTCGCCGTCTTCGAGGATGTACTCGCGGACGCTGCCGTCCCGAGCGACGACCATCGAGGTGATGGGGCCGTAGATGACGAACCCGGCGGCGAGCAGATTGGTGCCGACCGTCGGCGGCTGCTCGCTGTAGACGCCGAAGATCGTCCCCATCCCGCTGTTGGGTTCGAGGTTGCTCGACCCGTCGAGGGGGTCCATCGCGACGTGGAGGCGACCGTCTGTCGTTTTCACGTCCGCGCGTTCTTCGCTGGCGTAAGAGGCGACGCCGTCGATGCCCAGCACCCGCTGCTCGAACAGTTCGTCGGCGCGCAGGTCAGCCGCGAGCTGGTCGTCGCCGGTGGGGTTGACGGAGTTGCTCTGGCCACGGTAGTCGGCAACAGCGCGGCGGACGTCCGGTGTCGTCGCGGCGATGGTGTCGATGACTTCCGTGACAGTCTGCTCGGCTTCGGTGGTCGAGATGTCGAGTGACTTACTCATTTGTCAGATGTAGGGGCAGAGACTGGCCATCCGGTGACCAGTCGAATTTTTCTCCGAGCCTGCTGCCCGCAGGGTCTCTCATCACAAGTTCGTTCTCTGGCACATCATAAGTATCTTTTTGCTGACATTTACTACATTTCGAGTGAATATTCCGCCGCGAGGCAGTGCTTGCCGCTAAGTCTGTGACTGATTCCCTCGGTAGATTTCCGGTCTCGTGATGAGGTGATACCGTCGGCAGACTTACACGACCGCCGGCCGAAGGCGCGGGTATGCATCTCGAAACAGTCGACACCGTCGGCGTCGTCGGCGCTGGAACGATGGGTAACGGCATCGCTCAGGTCGCCGCGACGGCCGGCTACGATGTCGTCATGCGCGATGTGACAGAAGAACTAGTCGCCGCCGGGTTCGAGGAGATTCAGTCGAGCTTTGAGACACTCGTTGCGCGCGATACAGTGACAGAACAGGAGGCGGAGGCGGCGACAGCCCGCATCACCGGCACCACTGAGATGGACGTCCTCGCGGACGCCGACCTCGTCGTCGAGGCTGTCACGGAAGATATGGACATCAAGCAGTCTGTGTTCGAGGACCTCGACGAGATCTGCGGACCGGACACGGTGCTTGCCAGCAACACGAGTACGCTCTCGATTACGACCATCGCCAGCGCCACCGACCGGCCCGAACAGGTCCTTGGACTACACTTCATGAACCCCGTCCCGGTGATGAAAGGCGTCGAACTCGTCGTCGGCGAGCACACCAGCGACGAGACGGTGACGCTCGGTCGGGAGTTCGCTCACGACATCGGCAAGGAGACCTGGGAAGCCGACGACAAGCCCGGCTTCGTCGTCAACCGCGTGTTGATGCCCTGGATAAACGAGGGCATCCGGGCCTACGACGAGGGGGTCGCCGATAAGGCAGACATCGACCGCGGGCTGACGCTGGGGACGAATGTTCCGATGGGGCCGCTCGAACTGGCCGACCACATCGGCCTCGACGTGGTCCTCGACGCCTCTGAAACGCTGTACGAGGAGCTGGGTGACCGCTACAAGCCAGCCTACCTGCTCAAACGCAAAGTCGCGGCCGGCGACCTCGGGAAAAAGTCCGGCAGGGGCTTCTACGACTACGACTGACAGACCCGCGGTGACAAATACCGACAGAGTACAATACCCGGCAACGGGCCGCGCGTTGGCCAACAGTAAAGACCCAACCAGCGTTAGAATCTATCATGGACTTTAGCCCCACACAGGAACAACGCCAGATACAGGACATGGTCGCGGACTTCGTCGACGAGGAAGTCAAGCCGCGGGCAGCGGAGATTGACGAAACCGATGAGTTCCCGTGGGACCTCGTCGACGAAATGGCCGACCTCGGCCTGATGGGGATGCCGATTCCGGAGGCATACGGCGGGGCCGAACTGGACTACCACAGCTACGCCATGGCCCTCGAAGAGATCTCGCGGGGGAGCGGCGGACTGGGCACAATCGTCGCCGCACACATCTCGCTGGCCTGCAATATGATCTACGAGTTCGGGAACGAGGCCCAGAAAGAGACCTACCTCACGCCGCTGGCAGCGGGCGAGGAAATCGGCGCGTTCGCCCTGTCCGAAGCGGGTGCGGGCAGTGACGTGCCGGCGATGGACACCACCGCCGAACCGGTCGACGGCGGTGACGCCTATCTGGTCAACGGCGGCAAACTCTGGATTTCCAACGGCTCCGTTGCCGACACCGTGGTCCTGTTCGCAAAGACCGACCCCGAGGCCGGCAACAAGGGCATCTCCTCGTTCATCGTTCGCCCCGAGGAGGACGACGGCTTCATCGTCGAAGGGACCGAGCACAAACTCGGCGACAAGGGCTGTCCGACCGCCGAACTGCGGTTCGACGACATGCGAATCCCCGCCGACCGCCGACTCGGCGAGGAGGGCCGTGGGTTCGTCCACGCGCTCAAGACGCTCAACGGCGGGCGCATCACCATCGCGGCCCGCGGCGTCGGCATCGCACAGGCTGCGCTGGACGAGGCGTTGAAATACGCCCAGGACCGTGAACAGTTCGACCAGCCGATCAGCGACTTCCAGGCTATCCAGCACAAGCTCGCAGACATGGACACGAAGACGCAAGCGGCCCGCCTGTTGATGCACCAGGCGGCTGATAAGAAGATGGCCGGCGAGTCGTTCGTCAAGGAGGCCGCCCAAGCCAAACTGTACGCCTCAGAGGTGTCCCGGGAAGTGGCCAACGAGGGCATTCAGGTCCACGGCGGCTACGGCTACACGAAGGACTTCCCGGCCGAGCGGTTCTACCGCGACGCCAAACTCAACGAGATCTACGAGGGGACCAGCGAGGTCCTCCGCAATACCATTGCCAGCGAACTTCTCGATTAGGGAATCGAGAGGAGTCCTTCGACGACGACCGCGCGCGTGAAGTAGAACGATTTTCCGTTCGCACGATACCGATTCGCGCTGATGGTTCCCAGCGCGAGGAGTACCGCCACGCCGACCGTTGCGGCGAGCATCCCGACGACTGCTGACGGCTGGATAGCTGTGCGTGCGAAGACGTACGTTGCGATGCTGGCGAGTGCCGCAAACGGGAGGGCGTCCAGACCTGCCAGGAAGAGCGAGCGGGACAGGGACATATCCGTGTTCTATGGGACCGCTCACAAAAGGATACCCCATCGATCAGTGCCGGCGTAGCGAAAGTCGTCGGGAGCCGACGAGCAGCGGCATCAACTGTCCTCGCCGAGCGCCGCCTGCATCCATTCGAACTGGTCCCGAAGCCGCCGCTCGCCGGCGTCGGTCAGCGAGTACTTGTCGGCGATGCCGTCCTCGCGGTGGTCGACGAACCCGGCCGACTCCAGCGCTTCGAGCGCGCCGTAGAAGCTCTTGGGTTCGATTCGCGTGTCGTAGCGGCGTTCGAGCCGCGTCTTCAGCCGTTGGCCGGAGAGTTCCCCGTCCGCTGCGGCGGCCAGCAGGACACACATGTCGCGCCGGCGGCCGCTCTGGAGCCACTTCGCCATGGGTGTCCCTGGCGGCCCGCTCGCTTCGCGTTTGCGGTTTCGAACCGCCAGGTTCGCATACCTCCACGCCATAGGACCGGCGATGACCGACTCCGAACTCCCCGTCGAGGCGTCGGCCGACGGCATCACGGCCACATATCGAGAGACAGACGAGGAACGGCTGTTGACCTTCGAAAGCGACTCCGGGAGCGCCGCGGTCGCACAGAATATCGAGGGGTACGCGATGCTGAAGGTCCGGCCGACCGCCGACGGCGACGAACTGGAGCGGTACTACGGCTTCGACATGGCGCTCGACCACGCGGCGGAACTGCTCGGCGTGTCGCCGAACGCGCTGCCGATTCCCGACCCGGCCGCCGACATGGGAATGTAGCCGCGGGCTACGGCGACTGCCCGTATTACTTGTAACCTGACAGTGTGAAATAATGCACGCGTCGACTATTCAGTTTGCTCACTGGTAAGTAGGTGATTACGAATCGACTCGTGAGGGACCGTCATCGGAACCATTCGGTACACATCCCGCAAAAATAGCAGTATTTGTGATATGTCCGTCAGAATAGAGGTATGTGTCGGACAGGTATCACAAGATTACTCCAGAAACATCATACAAATATTATAAACTTGCTTTAATAATCACTGCTACTCCTCACTCGCATGGTCGATTTCACTCGACGGCAGGTACTTTCACAATCGGTGGCTGCTGCACTTGGGGCCAGCGTCATCGGCGTGGCAAGCGGGGAAGAGGTCGAAGAAACAGACACACCGGGCGCTCCGAGCGTCGCCGGGAGTCTCAAGCGATTCTCGACGACAGCGTTTGGCGCGGAGGTGACCGGGCCGTTCGTCTTCGAAGACGGCTCGCTCCTCTACAGCCTCCAGCACCCGGAAGGGGAGAATCCCGAACCGTTCGGACGAGCCGCAGTGGGCTATTTCAGCGGCTTCCAGTTCGAGTTCGACGGGAGCAACGACGACTTCCCGGAAGTGGGGATTCCGGACACCGAGGAGAAACAGCGACAGGTCCGGTCCGCGGCCGGCGACTACGAAATCCTCGTCCAGGGCCGCGAACCTATCAACGGCGGCGAGGCGCGCCTCGGCGTGGTCCAGACGCCCGACGGGACAGACATCACACAGGAGAACTTCGCGGGCACACAGTACGGCGGCGCGGCGACGAACCCCGACTGCAATCAGTTCGTCCCGAGCAACGACGAGGGGACCGAGGGGTACCTGTTCACCAACTGGGAGAACAGCCCCGGATGCGTCTCGCGGGTCCCGCTCAGCCAGGACGAGAACGGCGAGTGGAGCGCGGACACCGAGAACGCGATGAACCTCACGAACACTGAATCACTCCGCGAACACGGCGGGACGCGGATCAACTGTTACGGTGACCTCAGTCCGTGGGGGACGATGATTTCCGCCGAGGAGAACTACGCACATCCCCGCGTCAGTCTGACGGCGACGGTGAGCGACATCGTCGAGGCTGGGACAGGCGAAGGACTCATTGGCGGGTGTCAGTTCTGGAACCGGCCGAACCCAAGTGAGATTTCCGGCGCAATCGAGTCCTACGCCGAGAGCGGCGACCTCGACGAGAACTTCTATGCACAGGGCTCATGGGCGCTCACCGGCGTCGAGTTCCTCGCGTACTACCTCGGGGCGGAGCGCGACGACCAGGGCGACGGCGAGAACCTCGCGACGACGCTGCTTGACGACGTGTACCCGAACCCGTACCGGTACGGGTACTTCGTCGACTTCCGTGAGCCGACCGCCGACGAACCCGAGGCGGTCAAGTACTACGTGATGGGGCGGGCTTCGTGGGAGGCACCCGACATCGAAGGCGACCAGCGGACCGTCTACGGCTGTTCCGACGGCGACAGCAAGGGCATCTACAAGTTCGTCGCCGACGAGCCGATTCCGGAGTACGACGACCCGATGGATGTCGCCGGAACGCTGTACGCGCCCAAGATTACCAACGACGCGGCCAACGCCGCAGAGGCCGGCCAGCGGAACTCCCCTGCACAGACCCCGCTGGAAATCGAATGGATCGAACTCGGCCACGCCACCAACGCCGAGGTCGAGTCCTGGGTCAGCGAGTACGACAACGTGACCCAGGCCGACTACCTCAGCGCCCACGCTGACTGGGAGGACGGCGACGAGGTCACCGCGGAGACGATCAAGCAGGCCGACCTCGCAGTCATCGAGAACGGGAACCAGAACTACATTTCGAACGAGGAAATCATCGAGTGGGCCGAGCAGTACGAGGCAAATGGGCCTGACGGCGTCGACGAAGAACTCCGGCGTGTCCCGTTCCTGGAGACCCGCGCGGCCGCCAAAGAAATCGGCGCGTCAATCGAGTTCAACAAGGCCGAGGGCGTCGACAGCGTCGACGACTCCCAGCCCGGCGATTTCATCTACTTCGGCATCTCGGAGTTTAACGACGCGCTCGCGGACGACGAGGGCGACATCCAGATGGACCGCGTCGACGGCGGCGTCGTCTACCGCGGTGTGCTGGAATCGGACTACAACGTCTCGACGCTCGAACCGGTCATCACCGGCCCCGACTTCACCGACTCTCCGGAAGACGCGAACGACGCGCTCCGGAATATCGACAACGTCTACACAATGCGGGACGGTCGCGTGCTCTGCTGTGAGGACGGCTTTGGCGGCCCCGCTCGCTCGTACCCGAACGACGGCCTCTACGTCTACCAGCCCAACGTCGTCGTCAGCGCCAACTCCGCCGCGGTCGGCAGCGGGTCGACAGGCACCGTCTCGCTGACTGCCTCGTCGCTCCCCGCTGGCTTCTCCGGCGCTCGGCTTACCGTCAGCGTCTCGAACCCCGAAATCGCGTCTATCACCGGCGTCTCATTCCCCGACGCACTCGGACTCACCGAGAGTTCCATCAGCGACGACGGCTCGTCGGCGACAATCCGGGTTGCCGACGTCAACACGAACGTCCAGTCGGGCGCGATGGACGTGGAACTCGCGACGCTCGACGTCCGCGCCAACGGCGGCGGCACGACAGACCTGACTGTCTCTATCGAGCAGATGGACGACGAGAGCGGCAACGCCATCGAGGCAGAAGCTCGGAACGGTATCGTCGTGGGCGGCCCGCAGACGGTCGTCGGCGACGCCGCGCCGACTGATCCGGACGGCGACGGGCATTTCGAGGACCTCAACGGCAACGGCCGCCTCGACTACGAGGACGTGCAGGTGCTGTTCTCGAACATGGACTCCGACAGCGTCCAGCTGAACACCGGCGCGTACGACTTCAACGAGAACGGCAAACTCGACTTCGCGGACGTGACGGCGCTCTACGAAGAGGTCAACTAACGGCCGCAACCGAGATTCCCCCATCTTTCGATACAGCAACACAATGACCGACGACACCACTTATTCCATACGCGGTTGCGTCCGAGCCGCTGGCATCCCGCTCGCACTCGTCGCGCTCGTCTGCCTCGCAGGGGCGGTCCCCGCGCTCGCTGCAGGGCAGAGCACGCCGACAATCAGCATCGAGACCGACTCCGTCCCTGCCGGTGAAACGATGGCCGCACCGGTCGTCCTCACCAGCGCGCCGAACGGACTGGCCGGCTACCAGCTCGAACTCACAGTTGACGACCCCGCGGTCGCCCAGTTCGAAAACGCGAGTTACCCGGCCAGCCTCGGTCTCACGACTGAACCCGTCATTAGTTCAGACGGCGGGACAATCACGCTTGAGGCGGCTGATCTCGACGGGCAGATCGAGCCCGGTGCCAGCGACGTGACGCTCGCGACGGTCCAGCTCGCTGGCGTCGACGGCGGCGAGACGCAGCTGACCGTCACGTCGAGCCAAATCGATGCCGACGGGGGCGGCGCGGTCGAGCCAACGACTGCGCCGACAGCGCTCGCAGTGTCACCGGGCGCGACGACGGAGACAGTGGCCGGCATGACCGACGCGTCGTCACCCGACAGCGAGTCCACAGCCGGGTCAGCCAGTACCCCGAGTACCGCAGGGACCACAGCGCCAGGCGGCGAGCAGTCGACGACCGGCGCGAACGGGTCACTCCCGATAGCGCTGGTTCTCGCTTCACTCGCCGCGGTGGCAGCGCTTGCGGCCAGAACAAGCCGGCAACCGTAACACCAAACCGACCTATCCATGCCAAAATCAGACACCGCTGCTGCAGCGACGGACAGTTCCACCTACCGCGAGTACATCCTCGATGTGCGTATCGTCGAACGAACGACAGGCGAGGGTGACACACGGTACCGATTCGAGGCCCCGGACCACGAGGGGATCGCCTTCGATGACTCCGAGATGGCGACGCTGTACGCCGACGTGTACTTCGACGTGAACGGCTTTCAGGAAGCCGGAACCGGCGAGCGCGGCGTGCCGCCGACGGTTATCCAGGCCGGCCGGGACACGCTTGTCGCCTACTTCCTCACCCAAGAGGGTGTCGACGTCCACTGGGCCGCGTCCTTTTACGGTGAGAAGCCGGAAAAAATCGAACGGTACGTCTCACGCGTCCGAAAGCGGTCAAAGAAGATCCGGGAGGGGGCAAAAGAACACGGCCACGTCTAAGTCGTCAGTTCAGCGTCGCTAGCAGTTTCAACGGCGAATTGACAGCGGACGAGGCTACTGCATACGCGGTCGGTACGCTGTCAGGACGGAACAGAAACCCACCGAAGCGACGCTGAGAACGAGGAGTGTCGCCGGAAGCAGCGCTGTTAGAACGCGGGGCTTTTTGATAGCGGGTGTGTGAGCGTCAGATAATGGTCGGTGATCAGTGATGTCGATTCGTGTCGACTGGCGACAGAGTATTGCCTTGACCGGCACTGTGATTAAATATCTCGCCGTCGCAATGCTGGTCCCGCTCGGGATTGCGTTGCTGTATGGAGACGATACCGCTGCCTTCCTGATTTCTATCGCGGTCGCTATCACGGTCGGTGTGGTGCTGGAGCAAGTCAGCGACACTCACGAACTCGGACCACGCGAGGCGCTACTGTTCGTCAGTCTCTCCTGGGGTGCCGTCGCGGTTATCGGCGCGATCCCCTACGTTATCGCGGGGTATGGCACTGAATCAGCGCTCGGTGAGCCCGTGAACGCGCTGTTCGAGTCGATGTCCGGGTTTACGACCACTGGCGCGACCGCCACCGACGAAATATCGTTCACTCGCCACTCACACGCGCTGTTGATGTGGCGACAGCTCACCCAGTGGCTTGGCGGGATGGGTATCATCGTCCTGATGGTCGCCATTCTTCCGGAGGCAGCCGTCAACGGGGCACAGTTGATCGAATCGGAAGCGCCCGGCCCCGAACTCCAGAAGCTGACGCCGAAGATAGCCGAGACCGCCCGACTCCTCTGGCTGTTCTATCTGGGCTTTACTGTCCTGCTCGTCCTCATCCTGTTTGGCCTCGGCCAGACATCGATGGCCCCGAACATGGACGCCTACAATGCCGTTGCCCACGGGTTCACGACGCTGCCGACCGGCGGCTTCTCGCCACAGGCTGAGAGCATCGCCTACTTTTCGCCGGCCGTCCAGTGGGTCGTCGTTCCGTTCATGCTCATCGCCGGGATGAACTTCGCGCTGTTTTACCTCCTGTTGCAGGACGACTACGCTGCCTTCCTCAAGGACCGCGAACTACAGGCGTACCTCGGTGCGAACGCCGGCGTGGCCGTCATCCTCTGGGGGCTGCTGTTCACCGGGTCCGCGCCGCCACTTGAACTCGGTGGTATCACGCAGGGAGCGCTTGAAAACTCGCTCCGGCAGGCCACATTTCAGGTCGCTTCGCTGCTGAACTCGACCGGGTATGCGACGAGCAACTTTGCCGAGTGGGGCAGCACCGCACAGGGTGTCCTGCTGTTCGCGATGTTTATCGGCGGCTCGGCAGGGTCGACCGGTGGCGGTATCAAGATCGTCCGATGGCTCGTCGTGTTCAAGAGTATCCGACGCCAGCTATTCACGACAGCCCATCCCAGCGCCGTCAAACCAGTCCGGCTCGGCGGGCAGGTCATCGACGAGAGCGTTATCAACGCGATATACGGGTTCACCCTATTGTACTTGCTCACGCTCGGTATCGCGACGGTGTTCCTCCTCCTCGATGCGGGCCGCGTCGGGCTCGAACTAACTGTGCTTGAAGCCTTCAGCGCAAGCTTAGCGACTATCGGAAACATCGGTCCCGGGTTCGGGTTTCTGGGGCCGTTCGGGACCTACGAACTCTTCCCGGGGACCAGCAAACTGCTGATGGTCTTCCTGATGTGGATCGGTCGGTTAGAGATAATTCCAGTGTTCGTGCTCTTTACTGGTGCGTTCTGGAACGAGTGAGTCCGGGGAAGCTTTCTCCCTATCTGTAGCTGCCAGTTCGGTATATGCCTCCCAGACAGAGATGGCGGTATGTTCAGTCCTGAAAACGAACCGACACCGCCTGAGGGAGTTCCGGATCGGGTTCCGACGGAACTGCCACAGTTGACGCCTGACGAACTCCGCAATACAATCATCTACGCGCAGGAACTCCTGCGATTCCATGACGAGACGCAATCGCCGGTGGAGCGGGGTCCCAGCGAAGAAATCCTTCGCGCTTTACCACGTCGAGGAGGAGACCAGACCCGAAGGCGGCACAAAAGCCCGCTGGCTGTTTCTCGGCGAGGTGTACCCTGACCGAGAGTAAAGGACGGCCGGAGGGATGACCGGCGAGTCACGGGTCCAGCCCGTACAGTCCAGCGCGGATGAACACGAGTATCGGTATTATCTCCAGACGGCCGACCCACATGTTCAGCACGAACATCGCCTCTGCGACCGGAGACATCGACGGGCCGGTGATACCTGTCGAAAGGCCGACGTTCCCCTGCGCGCTGGCCACTTCGAACAGGGCATCGGCGTAGCCAAACGCGGGTCCTGCGACGTTGGTGAGGACAACACTGCTGGTGACGAGAATGATGAGCCACAGCAGCGTCACGATGGCCGCTTCGCTGAACTCCCGCTCCATCGACTCGCGGTCGAGCGTTCGGTCGCCGATGCGGACCGTAACCACTGCGTTTGTCGGGAGAAACACCCGCGAGAACTGCCAGACGATGCCGCGAACGATGGTGTACCCTCGGATGAGTTTGATGCCGCCGACAGTGGACCCCGCAGCACCACCAAGCACCATCGCGCCGGCCACGAGCACCTTGCCGCCGGCGCGCCAGCGACCGATCGGTGCCGACTGGAAGCCGGTACAGCTGAGGGCGCTGACCCACTGGAACGCTGAGTCCCGAACTGCATCGAGCTGTGGGGCGTCAAGCATCGGGACCGAAAACGGCAGGAACGACTGTGTGGCGAACGCGCCGGTGGTCTCGGAGACTGACCACGCGTTTTGTGTCGAGAGAGCGACGACACCGACTGCAAGCAGGATGAACAGCCAGCGGGTCTGCAGGTCCGACACCAGTTTGCGAATCTGCCTGTCATGCAGGACGACGTAGTGGACCGGGAACGCAATCGCGCCGAGAATCATAATCGGCAACAGGACGGCTTCGACGAGCGGCGAGTTGTACGTCGCAATCGAATTGTCAGTGACCGAGAATCCACCAGTCGTGAGGCCGGTCATAGCATGATTAAGCGCCTGCCACGCGACCTTCCACAGCGGCAGCGACTCCGCGTACTCGCTGTCACTGGCGAGGATTGCACCGAACAGCAATGCGAAGGAAAGCACCGTGTAGCCGGCGACGAGTTTCCAGACCGTTCGGACGGTGGAAACGACGCTTGGATGGATCTTTTCCTCGCGGGCCTCGCTCTGATAGAGCGCGTAACTGCCGCTGCCGGGCCGTGAAAGGATAGACACGGTCAGGACGATGACGCCGACGCCGCCGACGTACTGGATGAACGACCGCCACCACTGGACTGCGCGGGGCAACGAGGGCTCGTGAATCGCCATCGTCAGGCCGCTCCCTGTCCACCCGCTCATGCTCTCGAAGAAGGCGTGGAGTGGGTTTCGGAAGTACGCCAGGCTGGAGAGCGTTGTCGTTCCGCCGACCCTGATCGGCTCCCACGTACTCGTGGCCATCTCGGCCGGAACGAACGTGTCCATGACGGCAGGGGGCGTGAACCACGCGGTCAACAGGAGCGGGAGTGACCCGAACGCAGCGACCAGCAGCCACCCGCCGGCAGCAATAACCATACCATGTTTCATCTGTGGGGCTGGGGCATCGGCGAACCCGCGAGTCGCAAGGCCGCCGACAGCGGCAGTCATCCCGGCCGCAGTGACGAACCCGAAAGCGGCGTAGGCCTCCTGAAAGCCCAGCGCAATCGCGGCCGTGATCGTCATCAGTCCAGCTTCCATCAGCAGAAGCGAGCCGATATCGCGGGCAATTGTCTTCAGGTCCGCCGGGAACAGCCCGCCGTTCCGTCGCGACATATCAGCTGTGGTCCTCGGAATGACCGAAGATGTCGGTCACCTCCGGCGTCGCACCGTCCCCCGAGTAGACCGTGAGGAGGTCATCCGCTTCGATGCGCGTATCACCGCGGGGTGTTATCGGGTCGCTGTCGCCGTTTCGCTCAATTGCCACGATGAGCGTCTGCCCGCCGATGAGACCCGCTGTGTTGGCTTCCTGCAGTGTTTTGCCCGCAATCGGAGCCCCGGGCTGGACCGTTATTTCGAACACTTCCGCCTGATCGCCGATGCGCATGAAATCGACGATAGACGGTCGCTTAACCGCTCGATAGAGATATTCGGCGATCAGCCGCTGTGGGTTCTGCATCGTGTTGACGCCGATCTGGCGGAACACGTTCATATGCTCGGGGTTGTGGACGACTGAGACGATGTCCGGCACCGAAAGTTCCTGTGCCAGCAGACAGACCATGATGTTGGTCGCGTCCTGATCGGTTGTCGAGATGAGCGCGTCAGCACGGTCAGCACCGGCGTCCTCTAGCGTATCCTTTGCGGTTGCATCATCGTTAATCACAAGACAATCGTACTGTCTCGACGCGCGTTCCGCTCGCTCCTCGTTGCGTTCGATGACGACGACCTCGTTGCCGCCTGCCGTCGCAATTTCAAGCAACGGCGACCCGATATCGCCGGCACCGACGATGACGAGATACATTTTTGCCAGTGTACTGAACCGACAGTTGAAAGCCTACCGTTCGCAGGCACAGGGCGGACAGTGCCGTCCCTCGGTTACGTCCCGTTCCCAAACCACTATACTGTCCCCGACTGAATTCCACGGTATGGCACATCTCCCCGGGCAGTTCGACCATCCGGCGTGGCTGACAGCCGCCGGGACGCTCGCCGGCTATGGCATCATTCTCCTGTTCATGTTCCTGTTGCTGTTTATTCTGCCGTACCTCCTGTTCCCGGCCTGAGCCAAACTCGTACCGCTCACGTTTACTCGTATCTCGAATCGATGAGAAACCCGAGCGAGATGAGGCCACAGACCATCGACAGGAACCCGGCAATAGCGAGGCCAAACGGCGGGTCGTCGCCCGGATACGTTATGAGTCCGCCGAAGGACCCGACACTGATGACCAACAGTCCGACTGTCAGCACTAGGTCCGCATACGCGTTCCAGGCGTCTTCGACAGCGGGTTCGAGACGAGCGAGCCACCATTCGGGCGTGTCCGCCTGAGCTGACGACCCGCGAACCAGAAGGCGGCGAACTGCGGGTCATCCGCCTGCGACGGCGAGTGCAACAGTGGCGAGTACTGCAATCCCCGCCAGCGCCGACACTGGGACCACACGGACCTGCAACAGCACAAATAGGGTAACATAGCCAAGGACCGCGATACCTGCTGTGAGGCCGCGGAGCGCGTTCCTGATACTCATTCCTCGTTGCTGTTTCCTTTGAACTGGTCGATATAGTGTTACTCGTGTTACTGCGAACGGTCGCTTCGGGTGCTGGGGCCACCGTGCCCGATGCAGGGGTATCGCAGTTAGTAAATAGGTCCGCGCGGGAGTACAGGTCGATGGAAGGGAAGGCAGCAGCGCCCGCAGCGGGGACGGTACTTAACGCGCTCGCGACCGGCCGCGGCGCGGCGTTTGCTATCGACGAGTACACGACAGCGACCGTCACGCTCACGACCGAGACCGACGGCGTCACCGGCGAGGTCGGCGGTGCGCCGGACGCCGACACGCGGCTTATCGAACGCTGTGTCGAGTACGTCATCGACGCCCACGGCGGCCCACAGAACGTGGGCGTCCCGGCGGTCTCCGGCGGGACTGTCCGCACAGAGAGCGAGGTCCCGATGGCGTCGGGGCTCAAAAGCTCCAGTGCAGCCGCAAACGCGACTGTCATGGCGACGCTCGACGCACTCGACGCGACTGAGCGGATGAGCCGCGAGGACATGGCCCGCCTCGGGGTCATGGCTGCCCGCGACGTGGGCGTCACCGTCACCGGGGCCTTCGACGACGCGTCGGCGTCGATGCTTGGCGGCGTCACCGTCACCGACAACGAGGACGACGCGCTCCTGGCCCGCGAGGAAATCGACTGGGACGTGCTCGTCTGGACGCCGCCGGAACAGTCCTTCAGTGCTGACGCGGATGTCGAGCGATGCCGACAGGTCGCGCCGATGGCCCGTCTCGTCGAGGACCTCGCGCTCGACGGCGACTACCAACGAGCGATGACGGTCAACGGTCTCGCGTTCTCGGCTGCACTGGATTTCGAGACGGACCCGGTACTCGACGCGCTCCAGCACGTCGAAGGCGTCTCACTGTCGGGGACGGGGCCGTCATTCACCGCCGTCGGCGAGCGGGCGGCACTCGAAGCCGTACAGGACGCCTGGGATAACCGACCCGGACAGACCTGGCTGACGACGACACAAACAGAAGGGACACACACAGTATGAGCACGAATCCGAACCCAGAGGACATGTCGCTAGACGAACTGCGCGACGAAATCCGGACGATCGACCGCGAAATCGTCGAGAAGATCGCACAGCGAACCTACGTGGCCGACACCATCGCACAGGTCAAAGACGAGAAGGGGCTGCCGACGACTGACGAGCAACAGGAGCAGGCCGTGATGGACCGAGCCGGCGACAACGCAGAACAGTTCGACGTCGACGAGAACCTCGTGAAAGCGATTTTCAGGCTCCTGATCGAACTGAACAAGGTCGAACAGCGAGAGAGTCGGTAGCAGGACTAGTACTCCCAGAGGCGGTTGATCTGTGAGGCAATATCGGGATTGGCCGCCCGAAGCGCGTCGACATCGGTTTTTCCGTCGATATTGATAACGTGGACTTCTCCCCGTCGGCCGCCGTACACGTCCTGAAAGTCGTAGACGACCCCGAACACGTCGACGGTGTCGTGCACGTCGTCGCTGTTTCGGAGAAACTCGACCTGTCTGTCGACGTTGTACTCAACGAGTCGGTTGATGGCTGCCGCCCGCTCGATGTCCGTAGGGAGGTGCTCCAGCGCCGGTTCGAGGTGCGGCTTGAGGACGTTGAGACAGTGCTCAATACCCGCCGGTTCGTCCAGCCCGTTGGTCAGATCATCGTACGTCGCCGTCACCGCTCCGCAGCCGGTATGGCCGACGACGACAGCCGTTTCGGTCATCGTGTGTTCGATCGGATACAGCACGTCGCCGGACACCGCCTCGCCGGACTCGGTCCGCTGGATGACTCGGTTTCCGATGTTGCTACACGTAAAGAGATATCCCGGCTCGCTGTTGCCCCACATATGGTCCTGAAGCACCCGCGAATCGGAGCAACAGACCGCGACAGCATCGGGCGTCTGGGAGTTCTGGACCTGATCGAACCGGTCCCGGAACTCCGCCGCGTGGTCGGCGTTTCCGGCAAGTAAATCGCGTAATAACTGGCTCATGCGTGGGCAGATAGCCGCCACCAAGTAAACTCATTGGACTCGGGCAGTGAAACGACACGACGCGAACTGAACCGGCTCAATCGGCATCTGTGGGTTCTAACATCCATGATTTTCAAAGCTCCGGCACACTTTTTATATGGATTACCGTAACTGATGTATGGAACCCCGTGGTGTTTCTTCCGTCATTGCGACGATTCTCCTCGTCGGTGTCGTCGTTATTCTGGGGAGTGTCCTCAGCATCTTCACATTGGGAATCGCTGAGGATCTGGATGCCCCCGCACCACAGGCGAGTTTCGACTTCGACTGGGAGAAATCGACGCGAACGCTGACGATCAGGCATGAGGCTGGGGACGTGTTCGACCAATCGAACACCGAACGCCTTGAAGTCGTCATCCGAGACGAAGACGAAACGGGACAGAACGACTTCCTCATTGCCAGAGGGGACTGGGCGAACCAGTCTGACGGAGGATTGTCCGTTAGGGCCGGTGACACATTCGTTATTACGGGAGAACGCGGCGGTGGCGATATCGACGTTGAACGGGATGGAGCAGATGTCGATGACGACAGTGAAACTCACGAGCCCGAGATAGATGATCCGGTTCAGATCATCTGGTACGGAACGGACGGCACCAGTTTCGTCGTTTCGGAATACGTCATCAAATCCGGCGAAGACCCCTGAAACTCCAACTCAGAGGGCAGACCGACTCATGAACGCCCTCCCCTCACACACATAGAGACCCAATCGATCACCTGCCGAACCATGTCTCGGCGCAATCTTCGGCGTGATTCCCGGTGTCATGTTTGATACCCCGGCTGTCGTCGGGTAGGGCATCACTGGTCGCTGTCCCCGATGACCCGAACACAGACCTCACGGACAGCCCCGTGGTAAGCGGTGGTCGGGACTCGCGGCTCACCCGCTAGTAATGCCGGAACTACTGCCCGCTCTGGAATAGTGAAGCGAAAGCAGCGGAATCCACTGCTTTGTTTTTATAAGGAATGGGGTCGGAGGGTTAGCACCTTTCGAGGTACTGGTGTATTTATCTTCGATTCGGCTGGTCGTACTGCTGTAGGTTGGTCTAACTATCATCGGAATCTGAGAAATCCAGTTTATCGACGAAGGTGCGACGCCGCTCTTCCAGTTTCTCCACATCGCTGGCCTTGTCGTAATATCGCCGAAGCGTATCCGGGTCGCTGTTCACGCGCTCGCCAACGGCCTCGTAGGACAGGCCCGAGTTCAACTGCCACGTGATCGAGCCCGTCCGCACTTGATGGGGAGATCGCGACGACGGGCACTGGCTCGCGGTGTTGCGCTCAGTCCACTCACAGGTCCGCCGGGACTTCCCATGCGGACACGGACCCGCGACGCACGGCAGCGTCGCCTGATAAATCCAATTCTGAACCGTCGAGGTCGCAGGTCGGCCCTGTCGTCCGACCAGCAACGGCCGACGCCCATCCTCGTCACGCCGCTCCTGACGAACCTGCTCAATCCACACGTCCAACACCTCGCAGGTCTCGGCCGGCAGCCCAACAGGGCGCTCGCCGTCGACCTTCTTTTTCAGCGGCGTCGTGTCCGGATGGTGGCGGAACCAGACGAGCTGGTCGTCGGGCTGATAGTCCGACACATCGAGCGACCGAAGCGCCCCAAGCCGCGCCCCAGTGAACCACGCGAGTTCGAGCGCGACATGGTTCACGCTGGCGTACTCGACGCGAGACTCCCGATAATGCTGAATGAGGGCCTGCGCGTCCTCGGCCTCTAACAGCGTGTCGTCGGTCTCGTCGGTCTGGCTGAGAACCGGGATGTTGACCTTGTACGGCAACATCTCGTCGACGGCCTCGATGCCGGCCGCGTACTCCAGCCAGACCTTCAACGCCGTCATCTGGCCCTTGATCGTCGTCGGAGCGAGGTCCTGGCCCTGCCTGAACAGCTTGAACTGCTCCAAGTGCCAGCCCGTCACGTCGCCGATACACTCGATATCGTCGCGGTCTTCCGCCCACTCGACGAACTGACGAAGTCTCGTCTCGTAGTCGCGAAGCGTCTCGGCAGTGTAGTCCAGCTGCCGCGCGTCGAGGAACATCTCGTAGATCTCCCGAACCGACAACTCGCCGGGATCCTCGACCGGTGGCTGACTCACCGCGCGACACCTCCCGGTACTCGACGGTCGAAACAACCAACTGTATGCTCTATGAGTTCCTGCATGGGTCTCTGAGGTGACAGCGAGCGCGGCCAGGGTACCAAGCTGACACGCGCTCGCTGTCGAGAGACCCGCTCGGACTCGAACCGAGCTTCCACCTGTGGGCCTGAATCGCTGAAACCGCCGAGTCGCTACTCTCCGCCGCCTTCCGCCTTCTCAGGGTCGTACCGCGTCGGCTCCGTACCGTTGTTGTGACGCGTCGACCGCGCCTCGCGCACCTCCGCGCCGTCTCGAATCCGCTCCTCACAGAACGGGCAGACTCGGGGCTGATCGACGCCGTCGGGTGTGAACACGCGGGCGTACTGGTCCGTGACCGTCGACCCGCAACCCCGGCAGGTCGGCATCAGCGGCGCACCTCCAGCGCGTCGAGTGCGTCCCGAAGCATCGCCTCATCGGCACCGTTCGCCGCGTGGACGAGCTGCCGGACCAACCGACCCCGTTCCTCAGTATGGTGGTGAGCGTTGGGCCACGGAACGTTCTGCACCTCGGTCCACAACTTGTACATCATCTCTTCGTTGAATTCGAGTACGACGCGCCCCGATTCTTCGGTCGTGACCGCCAGCACCCACTCCTCGTCGTTCGCCGGCCCGTAGGACACGGATGGGTAATCTCCACCGGCTCGGTAGCGAGTGACGTTACGCGTCATCGTTGATTCCTCCGTAGCGATGCCGCAGGCGGTCAAGTTCGTCCATCAGTTCCGACGTGTCCGAAAGCGAGAGTCCGGACACCTCCGCCAGAAGGCGCTGGGAAGGGTCGCGCTTTGTCCGGCCGTCCTTCAGCTGGTCGACAGCGTCGAACAGCGCCTCGATGTCTCGCTTCGCCACGCCAGCGTTTCGCCCGTAGATGAGGTCTCGCGCGTCGTCGTCGGACAGGCCGGTCTGTCGGAGCCGTTCGAGGTCAGCGGTCAGTTCCGAAACCGTCTCAGCGGCTTCGGCCAGCGACTCCAGCCGGGCGACGAACTCGTCGGCATCCAGCGTCGTCAGGTTCTCGACGACAATCTCGTCGGGCCGGTCGGCGGCGTCCTCGATGAAGAGGCGGTCCAGCGGCGTCTGGTCTTGCCCACCGTCGGTGACGAGCTCCTCGTCGTCGCGCTGGTCGTCAGCCGGGTCGTAAACCGTCGTGACCCGCTCCATGTCGGGCGCTCGGCACAGTTCGTTCGTCCCGTTGTCGGCGTAGAAGTGGCTGAACTCGGCGTCGCAATCTGTACAGAGAACGACCTCTTGATTCTGGTAGTTCAGGTCGCCACCGCAATCGGGGCAGGTAACGAACGACCCGTCAGCGTAATGCTCAGTCTCCGTGGCCGTCTGCGTGCCACCATCGGTGATCCGCTCCGCGAACCGGTCACTACAGCACTTGAGCGCCGGGCCGCGCGAGCGGTACCGCGCGCCACAGACGCAGTAGTGCCAGCAGTCGTCGTCACGACCGCGGAGTCGTTCGGCGGTCTCAGCCCAAGACTCGCCGTCGGCGACGCCGATGTTCTGGATATCTTTCTCGGCGGCGTTAGGCATCGTCACCCTCCCGGAGTCCGTCGACCCGGAGACTATCGCCTCGTTCGAGGTTCGCGACGGCGTCACACCACAGCGGATGGTCCTCGTCGACGACGGTCATCTCGAAGTCCTCAACCGTGTCGCGGTCGAGCCACCGGATCTCGCGGTAGGCCTGTCCGGCGTCGACCACCTCGTCGTGGTTCGTAATGTGGCCCTCGTCGTCGTATTCGAGGTCCGCGTCGTCTTCGTAGGTCAGGAAGACGGCTCGGACGGTCGTCGAGTCGGTACGGTCGTCGCTGTCGGTAGTTTCACTCATGCTTGCTCCAGAACGCGCTCAGTCGTCAGTGCGGCCGCGCTGTGGCCGCAGGGGTCGATGGTCGTCCGGTCGTCCGCGGCAAGCCCGTCGACGGGCGTGCCACAGAACGGACAGGTAACGTTTGCTTTCCACTTAGTAGCCTGTTCGTAACGGTCTGAATCGTGCGGGAGGCTTTTGTCGCCCCCGTGTGTTGCCTTCATCACGGTTGGATACCCGACCGACGCGGCCTCTCTGTCATCAGCAGGGGGCCGCTCCCCGTTTTCCGAGGAACAGACTACCACCGTGAGCGCCGCGTCGGTCTTACCAGTACTGTCATTTCCAACAGTACTTAGTAGTTTCCCATAGTTATAGGAAATATGCGAGAGAATAAGGAAGAACCTAATAGTTGTGTGAAATCTGAGATTTTCGGTGTAAATATGCCCCTTCGACCAGATGGGGACGACATGACAAAGGAGGACAGACGCCAGCAGTTGCTCGAATTTATGAAGGAGCATCCGTTGGCGCTTCCCCCGTTGCTTATTTATAGAAATTTGAAACTTCACAAGGACGTTACATTCACAGTTGACAGCGTCCGGAACTACCTTGATGAATTTGCAGAGGAGGGTCTGGTCCTTATGGTGAAAAAGGAACCTCTTGATGAAGGTAGACTGGTTGAGGCAGAAGCGGGTACGAGACCCTATTATATCATCTCGGAGGACGGGCGCGACTACTTGAGTGAGTAGGATTTGTCCCAACGACGGGCCTGCTTCGCTACGTTTTTTACATCCAGCCGCTCCCGTTGATGTGGGCCGTCGACGGATTTGCCACCCCCCAGAACCCCACTCCGTCGACGGCCGATTCTCGACCGTGCTCATGCCTCAATCTCCTCAATGCCCAGTCCCAGCAGCGACTCGACCAGCCACTCGGGCATCTCGGGCTCGCTGAGCAGGTCGTCCGCAACCACACTGGTCGAGAGAAGCGTCGCGACGGCTTCGCCGTCGATACCGAATTCCCAGCGTTCCTCGCGTTCGACCTCGATGCGGCTGCTGTATTCGGGGTCGCTGTGGTAGATGAGCGCTTTCGTCTCGATGCCTTCGACCTTCTCGCGCTTGATTCGATCTGGTGTCTGAGTACGCGGCATATTTGCGGCGACGAGATGGTACGTAAAAGGACTGGGGCGCGGGTGACCGGAAACAGTTTTCACCAAAATTCAGACGAGAGAAAAACGTCTCACACCCACGAGAATCTCAAAAATAGCCGATGAACGGAAGATGAACGGAAGTGAACGGAAAGGCCGCCGTCTGGCGATTCTAAAATGAACGGAAATCAGACCAGTGAGCGGTACGACTTCCCGCGGCCGTTCCCTTCGTCGTCGATGAGGTCGTACTGTTTCAGGGACCGGAGGTAGCGCCGTCGCGTCGGTCGGGCCTTCGGCGAATCTATCTGGTCCTCGTAGCGAGCATGCAATGTCCCGGCGTCGACTTCACCAGCCTGCCGAATGATCCGGAACAGGAGCCGCTGGTGCGTCCCGAGCGCACGGATTTTCCGCTGTTTGACCTCACGCTGTGCGTCGTCGGCGATCTCGTCGACCACCGCCGGTGTCAACTCGCGCATCTCGTTGTCCTCAACGTGGGCAGCGGCCCGGCGCAACAGGGCAATAGCCTCGCGAGCGTTCCCCGCCGCGATGTCCGCGATGAACTCGACCGCGGTGTCGTCGACACGAGACGGCACCAGGCCATGAGTCACACGGGCATCGAGAATATCGATCAGTTCCGCGTGGCTGTACTTCTCCAAGCGGATGACTGGGGCAGCGCTTAGCCGGGAGTACACTCGCTCGTCCAAGTCGGCTAGCCACTCGTCCTCGTCGGTCGTGATACAAATAAACGAAACACCGGGGATCTCGTGGAGCACATACAGCGGCCGCTCGTCCATCACGGAGACCTCGTCGAGGATGATGATAACCTGATCGTCACACTCGCGGAGGCGGTCGACGGCCACCGAGGTCGGGGTCCCCTCGCGCCGTAGATCAGCTCCGAGCCCCATGTCGCGGACGGCCTTGTGCATCACTGCGGCGTCGGTGTTGTCGCTCATGCCGTTGACGTAGGCCCAGCGGACGCCGAGGTGTTCGGCTTCGAGCTGGCCGAGCGTGTACTTCGCGACGGTCGTCTTGCCGGCTCCGCTCGGCCCGAATATGAAGGCATGGTCGCCGCGATCTAGCTTCGACGGCGTGAGTTGTGACGAGAGATGGTCGATCTGGCCCTCACGATGGTAGAGGTCGCGCGGTACGAACTCGTGCCGAAGCGCTCTGGCGTCGGTAATCATTGCACTCCGGATGGTCAACGGAGACCAGTAAAAGGGCGAGCCATGTCCGGAGTGAAAGTGAAAGTGAAAGTAATCATATAGCATCTAATACGCAAAAAGCTAATTAGATGTAGCTAAGACGGTACGCCAGAGTGAGAAAAAATGGTTGATACAAGGGAAGTTGGTAAACAGGCAGGTGTCGCAATACTCGTTTTCGCTACCGTTGGCGTTGGTCTGGGCCTCTCAGGCTATCTCAGCGTCGGTGCTGCCCAGCAACAGTTCATCGGTAGTGGTGACGGGAGTGGCTTTGGACAGGTGTTCGTGGGCATAATTATGTTACAGAGTGGTTTCACAATGTTCCTGCTTGGGCCAGTCGTCGCATCATCTGCCGGTCTTCTGAACGGAATTGTCGGACAAGACCAAATTTCCAGTACAATTGGAACCAGTGCTGGAACGCTCCTTGGATTCTACGTGATGGTCGTTCTGGGCGTTTATATCATGGTGATGGCGGCAGACTTCGGATCGGGTGGTGGCGGCGGTTCGTCTACAGGAAGCGCCAGTAATATTCTCCAGCCCGTGCTCGCGGCAGGGGTTCCGACGACAATTGTAGGTGCGGTATCCTCATTTGTCGGGTCGCAGTTGGCGTAGACACTTGGAATACATTTTTGATCACGAGATCAGGCCGATTGTCGACAGTAACGGCTTCTTATACAAGTCGTAACAGACACCGCGATTTTCACTCGAAACCCGGTGTGTCCCCGCGCCGATCACGCCGTCCGCAACCACTATCCTAACGGAAACTAAAGTAATCGTAATGCGAATCGAAGCCACCGACGGGAACGAACACAAGGTCTGGCTCACCGACAGCGAGATCGAGGACCTCCGCCGAGCCACGAACAGCCAGCGCGACGACCTCATCATCCAACTGGGCGCGTTCGTCGGCCTGCGCGCCTTCGAGATTCCGCAAGTCCGCCCCGTCGACGTGAAGGCGACCGACAGCGGACAGTACCGCCTCCGCGTTCGCGCCGGGAAGGACACATCGGGCAACGGCGGGAAGCCACGGGACGCCTATCTCTCCGACAACGTCGAGCGCGACCTCCAGCGCTACCAGAACGAGCACAACATCGCGCCGAAAGACCCTTTTATCGATTTGAAACAACCCAGCGTCCGCGCGGTCGTCCGCCGCACCGCTGCCCGAGCTGCCGAGACGACCGGCGACGACGACTTCGAGAAGGTCAGCACGCACGATCTCCGCCGCCGCTTCGCTCAGCGTCTCCTGGTCGACGAGCAGGTGAACCCGCGCGTGGTGATGGCCGTCGGCGGCTGGGACAGCTTCGCCGCTATCGAGCCGTACCTGAACGCCCCCAGCGAGGACGTGATCGACGACGCGTTCGCAGAAATAGGTCTGTAGCGCTACTCGCCCTGCTGCTGCCCGTACACATCCTCGTCGACGATTCGCTCGGCGGCCAGCCGGCGGACAGCCTCACACTCGGACAACTCGGGAACGTCACCGTCACACACCCGAACGACGTAGGCACGCTCACCCAGTCGGTCCACGGTCAGATGCGCGTCACTTGGCTCCCCACCTTCGTCGACCAGGCCGTCGCGTTCGAGGAACTGCTTCGGAATCGTCACCAGTCCGGACCCGCTTCGATGCTGTAATTTCTGCATAAGCAGAGTGGCATGTTCTTGGCTATTATGTGTTGCTTCTATGTGAGTTCCGTGTAACGTTTGTCACCATATTCTGTAGCTCAACGGCGGGTATATGACCTGATAGCCACATCGCCGGCCAACCCGCGGCACAGCCGCGGGGGAGTACCCCTACCCATGGACGACAACACGGCCGGCGGCCGGAATCCGCCGGATAGCGCGGGCGAGACCGCGCATCGACCGTATCGAATCGACTGGCACAACATCGACGAGCGCCGCCGCGAGCGAACCCGGCACGAAGCCGCCGGCGCGAGCCGCGATCTCCCCACCGCCGAACTGGTCGGAGGTGGCGTGTGAGCGTCATCGAAGTCGACAACGCCCGCCGGTCGGACCTCTCGGTGGTGGGCTGGCTCGGTGTCGGTCTCTCCGCCACTGGGCTGGCCTACGCCGGCTGGACGCTGATGACCGCAGCGACCGTCGGTGGCGGCATCGTCGACGGACTGGTCGTCGGCGTCGGTGCTGCCCTGCTGGGCGGCTATGTGGCCTATGAGGTTGCCACGCCGGAGGTAGATGGCTCGTGCGACCACTGTGGCGACCGGATTGTCAACCACTCCGGCCGGGACAGCTTTGACGAGCATACCGTCGTCCACTGCAGTTCGGGCCCGCGGCGGGGCCGACTCGGGCCGCTGTCAGTGGTGATGCTCCGACGGCAAGCGGCTTTCTACTACTGTTCTGGCGATTGCGCTGATGCCGATGCTGACCGACGGCGGCTGCAGAGCCCGTCGAGGGTTGACGACTCGACTGCAGCTGCCCGGCTGGCGGCCACCGACGGCGGCACCGAACAGACAGACAACCAGGGCGTTCCCCAGCCCGAAACCGGGGATTCAGACCTATGATAGGACCATTCTCGACTGACACGAACAGTTCACGACCACTTGCGCTGCTGCTGGCTGGCCTTATCTGTGCCAGCATGGCCGTCGCTGGCGTTGGCGGCGCGGCCGCAGCGACGACTGAGACCGCCACACCGACCGAAACTTCGACCTCGGACACGCTGGCAGACAAGACCGTCGCCGTCGACAACCAGACCCAGCAGGTCTACCTCGAAGTGACGAACACCAGCGGACAGAGCGTCGATTACACGGTCTATGGCGTGTCTGACGGCATCACTACGCAGGTTGACTCTGGGCAGGTGTCGGCAGCCGACGGCGAGACCACGGAGAAGACATTCGCCGTTGACTCGTCGGAGTACGACAGCTACCGGATTGTCGTCGAGGAGGACGGCACGGACAGCGACTCCGAATCTGCGGAGTCCATCGAGATCGGCGAGATCGTCCAGCAGGAATCGGGCGGGGCCATCTTCGGCGGTGGCGGCGATGGCCTACTGACGCCGATGAACATCCTCATCGCGGCGCTGCTGGGGGCGGCGGCGTTCGTGCTGGGGCTGTTCGACCCGATCAAGCGCCGGATAGCGGGGTGAGACGGGATGTCATCGGACCCGAGTCTGGACCTCGGCGATGGCAGCGGGCAGGAGTCACTGAGTGGTGTGACAAACTTCCTGCAGGAGGGTGGTGACGCGGGTAAGGTGCTGTCTGCGTCGATTATCGGCCTGATTGTGTCGCCAGTCGTCGCAGTCATCGACGTGGTGAACGCGGTGGCGAACTTCTTTGCCCAGCCGTTCAACAACGCGGGCGATGCGATTGGGTCGCTCCTAACGGGGCTCTTCGAGGCTCCCGGGAATCTGCTGATTGCTGGTGCGGATGTCTCGGAAACCGTCCTGCGTTCGATTCTGGGCGAGACGTTGGCCGGACTGTTCGCGTTCCCAGTGACTGTCGGGCTGGTGATGATCGGGCTGTACGCAGTCGTGCGCTATCTCCGTGAGGACGAGACTGGCGATGTGCTGCCGGGCCTGCCTATCGACGTGCCAACGGATATCTTCGGCGTCGAAGAGGAGGACACGATAGACGAATGACGGCTCGCCAGCTTGACTTGCTGGGAGTGGTTGTATTGCTGTTTGGGTTCGTTGTGGTGGTCCCGACTGCCGATTTCAGTGCCGCCATTGCAACCCTCTTCGTTCGTCCATTCGCGACGAATCCTGTGCTGTCGGCAGGCACCGTCGCTGCTGCCAGCAGCGCTTGGTTGATTGCCTCGTTTATCCGATTAGAGCGGTCTGGTCCGCCCATGCCGCCGATGTCGGTGCCAGAGTGGCTGGCAGCCCGCCTAACCGAGGAGGAGACGGTCAACAAATGACGGCTCGCCAGCCCCACAACTCGGAGGTCACTGCCGATGGCTGATGACTCGGGGCTGACGAGCTTTATCAATAGCTCGGAGTCGTCTTCGGGATACCAGATTGTCGACACGGCGAACCCGGTCAACTGGACTCGCGTCGGCGCGTCGATACTTCTGTCGACAGTCGCGACGGTGTACATCGGCCTTCGGAGGTACATCGACGAGCTAATCGGTATCCCCGAGCGGCTCATCGAGGGCGCAACGTCGTTCGTCGGGGAAGTGTCGACCGGCGAGACACCGACGGGATCGGGCGTGCTTGGTGAGCTGTTCGTCCCGATTCTGCAGTGGTACCAACAGGACCTTTGGGCCAGTAGCGTCGAACAGTTCGGACTCTGGGGCTACCTCGTTGCGGTGGGGTTCACTCTGGTGACGCTGTTCGTCGTCGTGCGCGGCCTTCGAGAGGGAGCCCAACGGCTCGCTGGGGGCGAGTAGTATGGCTGACGACACTGGCCCCGTCACGGACTTTTTCGGCACTGAGAGGGCTACCCTCCTAAGTGATTTCGCGTCCTCTCCGACCGGGTTTATTCTGGGGCTGATCTTGACGCCGCTGCTGAATGGCGTCGAGGGCGTCGTTGAGAAAGTCCTCTGGGCAATCAACTACGTGTTTTTCGGCCATTCTCGGTCGTCAACAGTTGGTGACCTCGGGCTCGTGGATGTCCCGGCCGTCATCGCGACGACGCTCATTGACGCTGGGTCCGCAATCGGTGAGCCAGTGCTCAGTGTCATCGGTTCTGGTGTCCAGTTGCTGATTGACTTTTTCGACTGGACGGGACCGGCGGGGCTGCTGGGCGCGGCGATTGTGTTCGCGATTGTCGTGGTCGCGTACTCGACGTACCTGCGGACAGCCATCGAGAGTGCGCTGGACTTCATCCCCGGCGGAGGTGCCTTTATCAACTGATGTCGCTCAAAGAGTTCCTCACCCACCCAGCAAGTGCGGCAACGGCAACAGCGACGACACTGTTCGGTGCGTTCCAGCTCGACGTGATTGCGGTGCTGCTGCAGTGGGGCTGGGCGAACCTCGGGCAGTTGTTCTACGGAGCGACGTTGTTGGTAAGCTCCGCGCCGGTCCTGCCGATCACGCAGGCGACGGCATCGAAGTTCGTCGCTGGGCTGGCGGCGCTGTTGTTGCTGAAACTGCTGCTGAAAGCTCGCGAACAGATTGACAAACGAACGGACGGCTAAACTCATGACTCAGAACGAACACATCAAGCGGACGTATCGAGCAAGAACGGCGGACAGCGTGGAGGTGAGCCGATGCCAGAAGTGACGACGGCAACGGCGACCGGCTGGGCCATCATCGGGATGGTGTTCTACGTGATCGGCGAGTACACGTCGGTGCTGACAAAGACAGCCTACCCGATCAAGTGGTTCAAAGGCCGCCCGGCCCGGCTGACGACGGGACTGGTG
>NZ_QPLN01000005.1:0-226386 GCF_003665885.1 Haloarcula sp. Atlit-120R
TGGATCTGGACAAGGACGAGCGCAACCACCGCGTCCACGCTGAGGGGAACTTCCAGACGGAGGACGAGCGGGTCTTCGCCATCGGCGACTCGGCGCTGATCGACCAGCCGGGCGACCAGCCCGCGCCACCGACCGCTCAGGCCGCCTGGCAGGCCGCCGAGGTGGCCGGCGAGAACCTCGCCCGGGCGGCACGGGGTCAGCCGCTAAAGACCTGGACCCACAAGGACAAAGGGACGGTTGTTTCGGTCGGCGAGAAAGCCGTTGCCCACGACGTGGTGAACGTCCCAGTTGAGACGTTTGGCGGGCTGCCGGCGAAACTGCTGAAAAAGGCGATTGCCGCCCGCTGGATCAACGACGTGACCGGCGTTGGTCGGGCCGCCAAGGCCTGGCCCGACATGTGAGACCACCTTTTTCAGCGTCGGGTTCGCGCTGATAGCGCGAACCACTCCTTGAAAAACGTGGGCGAACAAGGCCGGACTCGCCGCGAGGTGGCGAGTCCGGGGAAACCGCGCTTCGTTCCGCTCGCGCGGTATGCTGTTTCTGCCGGACTGCACCGCTACTACACAGCATTTGCCGCTGCCGCACTGTTTCTGCAATAGCATCCAGTCCCGATTAGCAGCGATTGGAAATCGGACTAGCGGTCAATAGACAGACCGGCGTGCCAGCTGTCGGCATCGGCTTCCTCGACAGCGGCGTCCATCTCGGCCAGATACGACACGGCGAGGCTGGCGCATTTCGCCGCTTTGCGCTCGCCTTCGGTTCGGAACTCGCCGGTGACTCGGTTGGCGTACACCGTACAGACAGCGCCGGCCCGCAGTCCGTACAGGTTCGCGAGCGTGAGAATCGTCGCGGCCTCCATCTCGAAGTTGAGGACGCCGGCCTCTTGCAGCGCCGCGATGCGCTCGTCGCTGCCGCTGGCCTCGAAGTCCTTGAAGCCGGGGCGTGACTGCCCGGCGTAAAAACTGTCTGTCGAGCAGGTGACGCCGAGGTGGTAGTCGTAGCCGAGCTCCTCGGCGGCGGCGACGAGCGCCGAGACGATTCGATGGTCGGCGCTGGCGGGGTAATCCTCGCGGACGTACTCCTTGCTGGTCCCCTCCTGTCGCACCGCGCCGGTGGTGATGACGAGGTCGCCGATGCTGGCGTCCTCCTGGATGGCCCCGCAGGAGCCGACCCGGATGAACGAGTCCGCGCCGACACGGGCAAGTTCTTCGAGCGCGATTGCGGCCGACGGGCCGCCGATACCGGTCGAAGTTACCGAGATGGGCGTGCCGTCGTGGGTGCCCGTGGCCGTGCGGTACTCGCGGTGTTCAGCCACGATGTCGTGGTCGTCCCAGTAGTCGACGACCTTTTCCACGCGCTCGGGGTTCCCCGGCAGTAGGACGCTGTCGGCCACGTCGGCCTCGCTCACTTCCAGATGGTACTGTACGTCGTCGTTCGGGTCTTCACTATCGCTTGTCATTTGTCGAGATGGTCGCTGGTGATTGTCGTCGGCAGGAGCTCCCCGAGTTCGTACACCGTCGGCTCGTCGCCGTCGGTGATGATCTCGAACGACTCGTCACAGAACTCGCTGAACGTCTGGCGGCACATCCCACAGGGAGTGACGCCGTCGCGTTTGCCCGAGGTGACGGCAACACGCTCGAACGACTGGTGCCCGTCGCTGACAGCCGCGCCGATGGCTACTTCTTCGGCATGTAAGCTGTTACTGTAGTTCGCGTTCTCGATGTTACAGCCGGTGTAGACGCTACCGTCACTCGTTTCCAGCGCTGCGCCGACGGTGTACTCCGAGTACGGCGCGTACGCCTCGTCGATAGCATCTCTCGCTGCGTCGAGGAGATCCTCCATGCACTGGGCGTCGCAGGGCCGTGTAGAAATTCTGTCGGTCTCTATAGCGGTCGGTGGTGTCAGGCGTCGGCGGCGCTGACGGCCTCGACGGCGTCGCGGACCGCCTGTGTGGTGTCGGCGACCAGCGCGTCGATGTCGTCGCTCTCTGCGTACACCCGGACGTACGGCTCGGTGCCGCTCGGGCGGACGAGCGTCCACGACCCGTCGTCGAAGGAGAGCCGGACGCCGTACTCGGTCGAGACATCCGCTTCGGGGAACGCGTCCGGCAGGCTGGATTCGAGTCGGGCCATCGTCTCGACCTTGGCATCGTCGGGACACTCAACGCTCACCTTCTCGTACGGCCGTTCAGAGATGACGGCTCGCCTGTCAGCGACGCTCTGTTCGGCGAACAGACGCGTCAGCACGGCCGCACTGGCCACGCCGTCTATCCAGCCACCGAAGGCGGTGTGAATGTGTTTCCATGGTTCTGCGGCGAAGACGACTTCGGTTTCATCGGTCGCGTCCGCGCGAACGTCAGCGATTCCGACGTGGAGGGAACCAAGGTGGATGCGTTCGACGCGGCCGCCGGCAGCCTCGACCCGTTCGTCGATGCGGCCGGAGGCGTTGGGCGTCGTCACGACGACTGGGTCAGAAACGTCCGCGGCACGCGTGTAGTGTTCGGCCAGCATCGCGAGTATCGTGTCCTCGTGGATGACATCGCCGTCGGCATCGACGACGACGATACGGTCGGCGTCGCCGTCGTGACCGAACCCGAAGTCGGCGTCGGATTCGGCGACGAACTCGCGGAAATCGGCCAGCGTCTCCGGCGTGGGTTTGCTCTCGCGGCCGGGGAAGGTTCCGTCAACGTTTGCCTCCGTCGCCAGCACGTCGGCCCCCAGCTCCCGGAGCACCTGCGGCGTCGCCACGCTGGCCATCCCGTTCCCGCAGTCGACGGCGACTGTCAGTCCAGACGGGTCACCGCCGAGCGATTCAGCGTAGTCGGCGACAGCGCTTCGATACTCGTCGAGGTAGTCGACCGACTCTGTGTCGCCCCAGTCGCGCCAGGCCGTCGGCGTCGAACCATCCTCGATTCGCCCTTCGATTCGCGTCTCGTCGTCGTCGCCGTACTCGGTGCCGTCGGCGAACACCTTGATGCCGTTGTCCGTCGGCGGGTTGTGGCTCGCGGTGATCATCACCCCGTGGCGGCCCTGCGAGGCGTAGGCCAGCGCCGGCGTCGGCACGCGGCCGATTCTGACGACTCGCGCGCCGGCGCTTTGCAGTCCCGCGGCCGTCGCATCAGCGAGCGCTGGCGAGGTCACGCGCCCGTCGTACCCAAGCACGAACGTCTCGCCGTCCTGCCCAGTCGCCTGTCCGACTCGCAGTGCAAGGTCCGGCGTCACCTTCGATACAACATCACCGCGGATCCCCGCGGTCCCGAACAGTTCCATACCGGCGATGCGGAAGCCGACCGTATAATTCTCTCGTTCGCACGTCAGTTCAGAGACGCCCCGTGGACGGCTGGTCGAGAACTGTGGTTAGCGTCGGAGACAAGCGGTCGAAAAGAGACTGGGAAAAGCCGATTACAGCAGTTCGTCGAAATCGTAGCCGTTGATGTCGACGCCGTCGGCAGTGACATCGGCGAGGTAAATACCGTTACCAGAGCCGGTGTCACGCTCGGCGGCGGCGTTGATCGAGGCGGCAGCGACTTCTTTTGCCTCTTCGTTTGTCATCTCTTCCTCGTAGCGGTCTTCGAGTGTCCCGTACGCGACGGTGAGCCCGGAGCCGGTGACAGTGTAGTCGTCCTTCATGACGCCGCCGGCCGGGTCGATGGAGTAGACGTGGTTGCCGTCGTCGTCGACGCCGCCGAGGATAGGGTTGATAGCGAAGAAGGGGCCGCCGCGGGCGAAGTTACCTGCCAGCGTCGAAAGCGCCTTCATGCTGATATCCTCACCGCGGCGTGCCTCATAGAGATTGACCTCCGCGCGAAGCGTCCGGATGAACGACTGTGCGCCGCCGACGCTCCCAACGAGGGTCAGCGCCGCCGTAGGGTGAATCTGTTCGACTTTCTGGACGTTCTTGTTCGAGACGAAGCGACCGCCAAGCGAGGCGCGCATGTCCGTCGCGATGACGACGCCCTCGGACGTGCTGATACCGATAGTGGTCGTTCCGGTCTTGTTCACCTTCTCTGAATCCTGTGTGGACTGTGCGGGGAGCTCGCCGACTTCGGGTGCGTACGGGTCGCTCTGGAACTCGTCAGCAGCCTGGGGTCCAGAAAGATCCGGCCCCGGAGTCATATCTCGCATTACTGTGGGGTACTAGTCGGGCGCTGATAAAACCTCTTTTCCTGATGAGCCTGACCGCAACCGTCGGTAGGCTCAGTCGGCTGTCCCGTCTTACGCGCTCGCCTGATCGTAGGCCTCGTTGAGTCCTGACACGGCCCGGTCCATCGGCAGTCGGAGTCCGAACCGCTCCGTGAGCATCGCTACCGGTAGCAGCACGATGCCCAGGAGCAGGGTAAGTTGATACAGTGCGAACAGCGTTGCGGTGTACAGTCGAGCTACCATCTTCCTCGGTCGTTTCAGAGAGAGACTTGTATATAAGTCTTGCTGCCACATTTCAGTCAAGAATTATCGATTATGAAGAACTGATGGGCCGCGGTCCTGCGGTTTACTCAAACGCCCGAGAAGACGAGCAACCGACTGGACAACTCTCTGAACAGATATAATGGGGGGATGAGTCAGACGGCTGGTTTGCATAAGTTATAGAGATAGTAACGGTGACGTGCGCAACAGAAGCGAATCAAAACTATCGAATAGTCGGGCCACGAGAGCTAATGTATGAACTACCTCGTGGCGATGGAAGCAGCCTGGCTGGTTCGTGATGTAGACGACATCGACGACGCTATCGGTGTCGCAGTGAGCGAAGCGGGGAAGCGGCTCAACGAGGCCGAGATGGACTACGTCGAGGTCGAGGTCGGCGCGACCGGCTGCCCGGCCTGTGGCGAACCGTTCGACTCGGCGTTCATTGCGGCCGACACGGCGCTCGTCGGACTGGTACTCGAGATGGATGTGTTCAACGCCGAATCCCCGGAACACGCACAGCGGATCGCCAAAAGCGAAATCGGCGGTGCACTCCGGGATGTCCCGCTGAAAGTCGTTGAGGTATTTGAGACCGAGGCCGACGAGGACGAAGCCGAAGCCGAGGCATAACTAAACCCACCTTGATTCGCTTGCCGCGGTAGCCGTGGGCTTTTTATATTACCTCTGGTAATTAGCGGATATGGACTTACCGACGCCACAGGACCTGCGGGAACGCCGCAACGAACTCGGGCTGACCCAGAGTGAACTGGCGGAGCGGGCTGACGTCTCCCAACCCCTTATCGCTCGTATCGAAGGTGGTGACGTGGACCCGCGGCTGTCGACACTCCGTCGCATCGTGACTGCTCTCGAAGAGGCCGAGGGCGGCATTATCAAAGCCCGCGACCTGATGAACTCGCCTGTCGTTGGCGTTGCGCCCGACGATTCCGTCCACCAGACGAAAGACGTGATGGACGAGAAGGGGTACTCACAGGTCCCCGTCATCCGGGACGGGGCCCCGCAGGGCCTCATCGGCAACTCCGATATCCGTCAGCGGCCCGAGGAGAACGTCGGCGACCTTCCAGTGGCTGAAGTGATGAACGAATCTATCGCAACCGTTGAGCCAGACGCACCCATCGACGAAGTCGACGCTTACTTGAACCATAATGCGGCTGTGATGGTCGTTGAAGGTGGAGAAACTATCGGTGTCATAACCGAAGCAGACATCGCGCGTACGGTCAGCTAACTCTGATTCTCACAAACGCGAATAGGGATAGTGGGGCCGTACTCCCCGTAGGAGGGGCTTACTACCGAAAACAGTGTCAGGGGTATATGTCTATTCTCACCAACGATAGACGTACTCACATGGCCAATCCCAGCGACCCACTGTACGCCGAACTCGAAAAGGCACTCGAAACCGCCGAAACTGAAGCGGCCAGATACCATATCCGCCAAGCACTCCAGATTCGGATTGCGGAGGAGACCGCCGGCAAAGACATCCTGTCAGCCTGAACGCGCCCGATGGGCATCCGTCGCGCCGCTCACTCGGTAAGTCCGAGGCCGCGAATCGAGACCGCCTCGTCCCCGTCAGTCACTTTGCCGATGACGCGCGCGTCCTCGCTGTCGTTGACGATTGCCGCAGCATCGGCCTCGGACACTGCGGCGACGAACCCGGTCCCCATGTTGAACGTCCGGTGCATCTCCTCGTCAGAGACCTCGCCTTCCGCTTGAACGAACTCGAAGACGGGCTGGGCCTCGAAGGGATCCGTAATCTCGTACCGGTAGCTCCCCATCCGCGTGAGGTTCGTCCAGCCGCCGCCGGTGACGTGTGCGGCCGCATGGGTCTCGCTGGCCCGGAGCGGGGCCAGCACCTCGCTGTAGATCCGTGTTGGCGTCAGCAGTTCCTCGGCGATGGTCCTGTCGGGGTTCGGCGGGAACGGGTCGTCGTACTCGTGGTCGCGCGTGACCGCCTCGCGCGCCAGCGTGAGCCCGTTGGAGTGGATGCCCGAGGAGGGCCAGCCGACGATGGCGTCGCCGGGCTCGGCCTCGCCGGGGAAGACGGCGTTTTTCGGTGCCAGTCCGGCGCAGGTCCCGGCGATGTCCAGCCCCTTAATCACGTCCGGCATCACGGCAGTTTCGCCACCCACGAGCGCCACGTCGGCCCGCTCGGCCCCTGTTCGGAGCCCCGCGCCGATGTCCTCGCTCGTCTCCTCGTCCGGCGTCTCGACCGCGAGGTAGTCGACGAACGCCACCGGCTCGACGCCGGCCGCGATGAGGTCGTTGGCGTTCATCGCGATGCAGTCGATGCCGATAGTCGAGTAGTCGTCGATGGCCTCGGCGACGAGGAGTTTCGTGCCGACGCCGTCCGTCGCGAGCGCGAGGTACTGGTCGCCGATGTCGACCAGCCCGGCGTAGTCGCCCTCGAACTCGCCGGCCGCGCCGATGAGCGCCTTCGTCGCTGCCTCGCTGGCGTCGATGTCCACACCGGTTTCTGCGTAGGTCAGTCCCTCCTCGCCCTCGGTGTCGTCCGCGGACTCGCTGTCGGTCATACCCGAGAGCGCGCGTGGCGCGGGCAAAAGAGCGTCGTTCCGGCGGAGGCGGCTTAGAGGACAAACAGCGCGCCGACACCGAGCAGAATCGACGGAATCGCCACGACGAGAAACACCGGCGTGCTCCATTCTCGGACCGTTCGGCCGTCGAGCGGGCCGAAGGGCAGCATGTTGAAGCCGGCGAGCAGGAGATTGATCTGCAGGCCCATCTGCGCGACTTCCCAGAGGAAACCGCCCGTGCCCGACAGTAGCGCCGCGACGAACGGGACGAGGAAGACGGCGGCGAGCGCGAGGTTCGTCACCGGCCCGGCGACGGCGATGAGGCCGTGTTGCTTGGCCGTCAGGCGGCCGCGGTGGACGACCGCACCCGGCGCGGCAAACAGGAAGCCGACGAGGCCGCCCAGGACCGCGAACCCGAGCATCCGGTAGTCGGCCTTGAACGCGGCTATCTGGCCGAAGCGGACGGCGACAACCTTGTGAGCCAGTTCGTGTAGCAGGAAGCCGACACCGACGGTGAGCAGACTGACTGCGAACGTGCTGGCGATTTCGGCACCCGAGAGGCCGCCGAACTGGCCGAAGACGATGCGCCGGAACTCCCGTTCAAGGAAGAACGTGAACGCCAGCCCGAGCGCGAGCCAGGCGACGAGAAGGTCCCGGAGTTCGCGCTGGCTGAAGCTGAGGCCGCCGATGGTCCGACCCGCAGCGGTTCGCCGTCGTCGACCCGCCATCAGAGGACCCCCACGAGTATCTGCGTTCCTTCGCGGACGCCCTGCCAGAGCAGGCGCGAGACGCCCTGCATTCCGCCGATGTCCGACGAGATGTACGGGATCAACACCGGGAAAACGACGTACGACGCGATGGCGCTGCCGACGTTCGTCAGCGCGACGACAAGAATCAGCCGGAACAGTGGCACCGCACGCATCCGGCTGACGAGGTCCATGACCGGCGACTCCTGGTCGTTGAGTATCTCGTTGAGCGTCGCGATGTCGCTGATGTTGACGGAGATGTACCGGAGTTCGACGTAGCCCGCGAACCAGCCGGCCGCGAGCAGCGGGAACAGGCTGGTCAGCCAGCCGAAGGCACCGGCGGCGGCCGCACTCGACCAGTGTGCGCCGGCCACCTTCGCCAGCCCGCCGGCCAGCACGGCGTTGACGGCGACCAAGGCGACGAAAAGCTCCAGCAGTACCGCCTGGCTCGCGCCGCCGAGGATGAGCAGGCCAAAGAAGACGAGAAAGACGACCCCGAAGCCGTAGCCGACGAGCTTGTACAGCGACACACGACGGCCCCCCTCGGTGCCGGTGAGCGACTCCATCGGCGGGAGCGTCTCCGGATTGTCGAGATAGTTCTCGATGCCCTCACGGTGGCCAGCACCCACAACGGCGAGGACGTGATAGCCGGCCTCGCGGAGGGCGATAAGTCTGTGTGCAATGAACGCATCGCGTTCGTCGATGAGCGCCTCCGCGCCGCCGGGAGAAAACTGACGGAACTCCTCCATCATCGCGCTGACCACGTCGGTATCCGTCAGTTTCTCCATGTCGAACTCCTCAACGTCGGCCTCGCCGCGGAACTGGACCAGCAGTGCGGCGATAGGGATTCCGAAACCGGCCGCGGCAACACAGATGAGCAACAGCGTATCGAGCAAGCCCTCGACGGTCCCGCCGAGACCGCCCGGCAGAACCCCCGAGAGCGCCCCACTCGGGACAATAAACGGACCGCCGAAGGCCCCGGCGACGACCGCAAACAGCCCGCCGAAGACAGCGCCGACAGTCAGCCCGACGGTCAACGGCGGCCCCATCTCGGCCGCGAGACTGCCGACGAGCTTGAGCTTCTCGACGGCCGTCAGCCGCGCCCAGAACCGCTGGACGGTCGTCTGAATATCCCGGTCGACGAGTGCGACGCCGAGGCCGAGCCGTTCGGCGGTGTCGATGCCCGCTTTCATGTCCGCACCCGGCTCGATGTCGAACCGGTCGCCAAGTCTGGTCTGGATGTACGACAGCATCCAGTACGCGAGGAACTGAAAGACGGTGTTCCCGCGCAGGAGGTCGCTCGCATCGAGGTCGTCAGGCGTTTCGCCTTTGATCTGGCGATACCGACCCTCGTCGAGTTCGACGGCGACGATATCGGGCTCGGAGTCCTCAATCGCTGATTCCACTTCCCTGACGCTGTGCTCGGAAACGTGAGCGGTTCCGACGACATCGACGCGTCCCGCCCCCGACGGTTCCGGGAACTCGTCTGCCGCCGACTCCGCGTGTTCGGTCATCACCCGCGTTACACATTCGCTTCCCTTACCCTTGTCGGGTCCAGGTGACTACGCTGAAACACCGACCGAAATCATGTTTGTGGCATTGTATGTTCCCGCCACGGGGCGAAGCTATTACCGACTCTCGTGTTAATACAGCCAGAGATGCCGTGGTAACTACTGGACGGTGACGGCATCTGTAAATACGTAATAGATTTGCTGATTCAAAAGACTGATATGTATAGAGTCAAACTGTATCGGATATACGATGTATGACCTGACTGGATTCCAGCGGGACCTGCTGTACGTCATTGCAGGCCTTGACGAGCCCCACGGGTTAGCAATCAAGGAAGAGCTCGAAAACTACTACGAAAGCGAGGTCAACCACGGCCGGCTGTATCCGAACCTTGACACGCTCGTCGAGAAGGCACTCATCGAGAAGGGCGAACGCGACCGCCGAACGAACTTTTACACGCTGACCAAGCGCGGCCAGCGCGAACTTGACGCCCGGAAAGAGTGGGAAGCACAGTACGTTTCGGCGTAGCCACGTTTTCGAAGCCCGTTCGACAGACTCAACCCAAGTGCTGGCCAACCTCGGGCCATGCCAACGGTACTGGAAACCTATATCGAGAACCGCTGGATGGTCCAGCCCAACCACTCGAATCATCTGGGTTCAACCCACGGGGGAAACGTCCTGAAATGGATGGACGAACTCGGGGCGATGTCGGCGATGCGCTTTGCCGGTGAAACCTGTGTCACCGCGCGGATGGACCAGGTAAACTTCAAGCGACCCATCCCTGTCGGTGACACGGCTCTTATTGAGGCGTTTGTCTACGACGCTGGCGAGACGAGTGTCAAAGTTCGGCTCCGGGCCGCCCGAGAGAACATCAGAACCGGCGAGACTGAATCGACCGCTGAGTCGTACTCGGTGTATGTCGCGGTCGACGAGGACCGGAACCCGGTTCCCGTACCCGACGTGGCGACCGAGACTGACCGTGGTGAACAACTGCGACAGCGCGCCCTCGACGGGGAAGCGAACCGCTGATACTGTCTGCTGCAATTACCACACTGTCACCTCGGAGCGACGACTACCGTACCGTCACGACGGGACAGCCAACAGTATGAGCTTTATTCGGCTCCGCCACGTACCACGACTATGACACTCGATGTTGAGACGCCGGAGCGGCCGGCGCTGTCTACCGGCGTCGCTGCCGATGAGTACGACGATGCGGACGTACAGGGCGACGAATACCGGCGCGAGGAACTCGCCGAGGCCCTTGACGACGGCGCGTGGGCCGACGCGTTCGAAGAATGGGCCGCGGACGCGTCGCTCGATGCCGACCAGTGGCAAATCGTCACCGACCTGGGACTCATCGAGGAGTTCGATTTCTTCTGGGACTCCTTCGCAGGTCGCGTCGGCTACCACGCACCGGGCTTGCCCGAGGACTGGCGCGAGCGGGAGATCCATCCGGGCATCGACTCCTGGGGGACGGTCTCGGGTATCAACGCCGGACTGACCGAGTTCGGACAGGTCGTCTGTGAGGTGCTGGCCGACGAGTACATCGACTGGGAAGCGGAAGAAGTCAGCGCGGACGACCTCCCGGACTTTTGAGCGCGGTAGCGGTTGCTGTCGTCAGTGCCGGTGTGGCACTCCAACGCTGTCGGCTCTGACTCGTCCCGAAGACCGGTCAGGGACCGGCAGCCTGATAACGACCCACGCGCTTGGACCAGATATGGCTGAAATCGTCACCCCACGCAAACGCGAGTGTGAGCGGTGTGGGCGGGTCGACGAGTGGGACCCGGACCAACACAGCTGGCGTATCGTCACTGACGACGGCACCAAGCAATCTGGCGACCCACACTGTCTCCACGAGTGGGATATCAACGGCACGTTCAATCCGCTGGCCGAGTGAGTTCGCCGCCCGCTGCTCCCGACTTTTCGACCGGCAGGCCTGTCACTGTTAGAACGGAGTCAGCCGACAGAATCCAACAAAAAGTCTCGGGTAGGCCGCACAGGCTCCGCCAGTGACCAACCGCCGGGACGCAGCTATGCCCCCGCTTCAGCCACGCCTTCGGTCACTGGTGCGCGTGATTCACCGCTGGTCTCGTTGCCCTGCTGAATCGTTACCGGTTCCAGCTCGACGGTCGCGGCGGAGTCGTCCTCACCGATAACCTGTCCCTCGGTGACCTCGGTCGTGCCAGTAAAGCCGGTCCTGTTACCGTTGTTAGTACCGACTGCGCTGAACTGGTACTGGGTCTCGGCACGGACACTCACGTTCGTGTAGCCCTCGTCAGTTCCCCAGTCGTCGTAGCCGGTCGTCGAGTAGGGCACGGTCATCTCGAAGTTCCCGTTCTGATCTGTCTGGGTCCGCTGGCGGTAGATGAACGTCTTGTTCGTGGCTGGGTTGCGCATCTGGACGGCGGTCTGGACTGTCGTGTTGGCCGGTCCGGTCCCTTCAATCGTCGCACCGGGGACGCGCTCGAATATTTTCGTCCAGGCGGAGTGCTGGTATTGCGGACTGTTCGGGAACGCCTCAGTCTCACTGGAACCGACCAGACGGTAGTGCTCCATCGCCGGTACACGCTCGCCAGGTGCGTCGCCGTAGCCGCCGAGTTGCGAGGTCGCATCCTGTTCGACGTACTGACGGGCCAGTTCAAGTGACTGGAACTGGCGGATGACCTGGCCCTGCTGTTGGCCCTCCGGCTCCTGTTCGTTCGTCGGTGCACCACGGTACTGCACGCCTTGGCTCGTCTGTTTGTTCTCCCAGTCGATGACAATCGGCTGAGGCTCGGCGGCACTTCCGTGGAAACGGTACAGCCGAGTGACCATCGTCTCGTAGTAGGCCTGGTGCTGGAACGTCACCTGGCGGACCCCACCGGCTTGGGACTGGATGTACAGCCGACTGTAGTAATCACTAGTCTGTACTCCGTCAACGAATGCCGGTGGTGCAAAGAACTTGCCACCGAGGTTTCCGTTGGTCTCAGCCATCTTCCAGTCGACGGCAACGTACCGCGTCTTCGCGTCGTCTTCGTCTGTGCTATTGAGGATACTGTTGGCCCGCGTCTCGTTCTGTGCGATCAGGAACGGTGCGGCCGTATCCGTTCCCTGCTGGAAGGGGTTCGCGTTCGGCACCCGTTCGCCTCGCGTCGTAATCCAGTGCCCGTAGTCCCACCACGACAGGACGCCGTACTGCCCCTGCTGGTAGTCGAAGTCGTCCTGTTTCTGATAGGTGCCGTAGTAATCGAGAGTCGCGTCACCACCGGTGCCGTACGCGCCCTCCGCGGGCGTGTTCCCTTCCATCCACTGTAGGCTCTCGTCCCAGCCCTGAATACTCGGCCCGGGACCGGTCGAACCGGCTTCGACCGGCGCTGTGCCGAACGCGAATAGTGGGACGACGATGACGAGAAGTACCGTGAGAATCGTCATGACCTGATAGTATTCGATCCCGTCGTCGGCGCTGAAATCGAACCAGTGGATGAATTGGCCGACGACCATTCCCGATAGCACTGCAATCGGCGCGGCCAGATAATACGCGAACCGCTGCTGTGTAAACGCGGCAAGTAGAATGAACAGTGCCCAGACGACGACGAGCAGTTCTTCAGCGGGCGCATCGTCGGAGAGGAACTGTTTTGCGAGCAGAAAGATTCCACCGATAGCCGCAACGATGACAGCAAACCCGTGTGCCTCGAACAGGACCCCAGCGCCCCGTAGCGGCGCGGCCTCGCCGACGGTTCCGGCCGTTTCACTGATCGTGAACCCGATGACTCTCGTTACGTTTCGCGTGAAGAAGTCCCACAGGCTGGGAGTCAGCAATGCCATCAGAACAGCCCCGGACGCGAGGATTCCAAACACGACCGCTGGATACACGTACCGGCCGTATTTGCGCTGCTCCATGAAGCGGGCTAGCCACGCCATGAACACACAACCGAAGCAAACGGCCAACGCCAGCCCCGGCTGGAGCAGCGACTGGGCGGTCGCTGTGATCTCTAGGACGTTGATTCTCGATGCACTCACCACGGCGGCAGTCGCCATCGTGATTGCGCCCGCGATAGCTGTGTGTTCTGGGCTGCTGTCGTGAACGTACTCCAGACACAGTCGGAGCAGGAAGAAGACACCGAGTATCCCGAGAAGGAGCACACCCGGGGGCCAGACCCAGAGATACATCGCAATTGCCACACCGGCCAGCATGGACCAGCTGATGGTGTCCCGGAGTGCGTCTATGTCTCGCTCGGTGAACTGCTCGTAAATCGGTTTGTCACGTGCGGCGACGCTGACCGCCACCATGACACCGAGGACACCGAGTACCTGAAAGAGCGCTTCGGCGACGTGGTGGTCAGAGAAACCGACGAGGCTCCGCTGCAAGAGCCACCCGGTCGAGAATGCCATCACAGTAACCGCAGTTACGCCGCCGAGGCGGCCGCCGAGTCGCCGTCCGATAAGATACGTCGGAATGGCAACTAGCGTCCCGAACACGGCCGGCGCGAACAGAACCGTCATCGCGACTGTCTGGTCACTGGGGGAACCCAGGCCGATAATCAGGGCCACTGTCGCGATGATCTGGTCGAAAAGCGTCCCGAACTGCCCGTTACTGGTCCCGTATGGGAACGCTGTCCACGGATCGAACGGCATCGTCGAGGGCCAGTTTTGTACGACGTACTGGGTCGAACGGTAGTGATACCAGGCATCGTTCCCGCTGAAGAGAACTTCGCCGTCAACAATGAAGTTCTCCCAGCTCCGGACGCGATTCCACAGCATGAACCCGAGCAGTACCAGGAGGACCGGAATGTGGTACCAGCGCTCGGCCCACTCTAGGGCGGACTCGAGTTCGGGGTTGTCGTCAAGATAGCCCCGTGATTGACTCATTGCACGGAAAAACTGCCAAGGCGCGCATAAGCCTTTTGACCTCTATGCGGGCGCAGGATGGAAACGCCTAACAGTACCGGTGGCACACCACCGACCATGCGAGTCTCGGTCGTGCTCTGTACGCACACGATGGAGCGATACGACGACTGTCGAGCGGCGGCCGAGAGCGTCTTAGCCCAGACCTACGACGACGTGGAACTCGTACTGGTTTCGGATGGGAACCGGGACGTGTACGAACAGTACGAATCCGACTTCGGCAACCGAGACGATGTCCTGATACACTGTAACGACGAGAACGTCGGACTGCTAGAGAGCCGGAACAATGGGGCCGAAGTCGCCACCGGGGACGTTGTCGCATTCATCGATGACGACGCCATCGCTGACGAGAAGTGGGTCATGGCGCTAGTCGATGCCTACCAACAGGAGAACGCGCTCGCGGTCGGCGGCCGAATGACGCCAGCGTGGGTCGCCGGCAAACCCAGCTTTCTGCCTGCGGAGTTCTACTGGCTTATCGGTGTGACCCACCGCGGATTTGGACCGAACGGCGACCCCGACGAATCCGGCGTCGTCCGCAATACCTTCGGCTCGAACATCTCCTTCAAACGGGACGTGTTCCTTGAACTGGGCGGCTTTGAGGACGACATCGGCGGCCGACAGGGCGAGAAGAACCTCCAGGGCGGCGAGACGGAACTCTGTGCGCGCCTGCGTAGCGAATACGACAAAGGGGTGTACTACACCCCCGACGCGCTGGTCGCACACAAGATATTCGACTACCGGACCGACCCGGGGTGGCTCGTGGACCGCGCGTTCTGGCAGGGCTACTCCAAGCGCGGGATGGAGGTGTTCGTCCCTGAATCGACCGGCGCGGAGTCGGACTTCCTGGGGGACCTCCTGTTCCGGTTCGCCCCGTCGCGTCTCCGCGATATCGTCACGTCCCCGTCGCTCGGGGCCGTCCTGCAGTTCCTCTTCCTCTTTCTGCTCACGGGGAGCGTCGGCGTCGGCTACCTCTATGGGATGTACGTCTGGCGGTAGCCTCAGCCGCGCCCCACTGACTCAGTTCAGCACCGAGTCCAGTACCTCGGTGGCCTCGTCGAACGTCAGGACGCCGGAGACGTGGCTACCGAGCGCGTAGACGCCGAGGCCCACGAGCGGGAGGATGCTCAGGTCGATGAACCACGGCCCGTATGGTTCCAGCGCGAGCAACAACAGCGTCGTGCCGAGGCCGAGAGCGAGCACCCGGACTGCCGGGAACCCGGTGAGTGGCTTGAGACCGACGTTACGCGCCGCTACCACGTGAGTCACCGCCATGAGCCCGTATGCGGTTGAGGTGCCGATAGCCGCGCCGACGATGCCGATTCGCGGTATCAGCGCTAGGTTCAGGACGACGTTCACCACCACCGACGCGCCGGTCGCGAGCAGCAACTGCCGCAGGTGTCCCCCAGCCTGTAGCACCGGCCAGATGACCCGCGCAATGGCGAAGCCGAGCACGCCCGGCAGGAGAACCTGGAGCGGTCGGACGCTCGCCTCATACGGTTCGCCGAAGTACACGGTGAGGAACTGCTCGCCCAGGACGAACACGCCGGCGACGAGCAACACCGTGAGGACGACGACGTACCGGAGGAGCCGCGACAGCAGCGACGTGAGGCGGTCTATCCGCCCGTCGGCCCAGAGGTCCGCCGTCGACTGAATCATCACCATCTCCATCGCCACCGAGACGACCCACATGAACTCAGAGACCTGCAGTGCCGCCCGGTAGTGACCGGTTGTCGTTGCGTCCCAGAAGTGACTGACAAGCAGGATGTCGACCTTGTACATGCTTGTCAGGAGGAGCGTGAGTACCATCGACTGGGCCCCGAACCGAACGAGCGGCCGCGCGTAGGTCCGGAGAGCCAGGCTACGTATCGACGGGAGTACGCCGGCCTCGCGGAACGCAAGTGCCGTCGAGAGCAGGCCGGTGAGCAGGAACCCGGTCGCGAACCCGGCGAAGACACCCGGCACGCCGTACCCGGCCCCGGCCAGCCCGAGCCCCACGACGGCAAGGATGACCGACCGGGCCGGGACGAGCGGTTCGGCGAGTTCCTCCCGCTTGTAGGCGTGGAGCACGCCGCGCCCAAAGTAGTACAGCTGCTCCCCGACGACCGCACCGAGCATCAGGTACAGCGCCGTCTGGAGCGTCCCGTCGGTAAGCCAGGTTATGAGCCCGACCAGCGCCGGAATCCCGACGAGGAGGCTCCCGACGTGGAGTGCGAAGGACGTGGTGACAACGCTTGCTCGCTCCTCGCCGCGCTCCCGCGAGGCGTAGGTCTTGGTCGCCTCGAACAGCCCGAGGTTCAGTATCTTCCGGCTCGGGAGGAAAATCGCCATCACGAGCGCGTAGGTCCCGAACCCGCCTTCGCCGACGGTACGGACCAGCAACGGGATGAAGACGGCGAAGGTCAGGAGTCGGCCGAGGTCGCCGGTAAACACCGAGAGGTAGCCTTTCAGGATGCTGTCGTCATCGGCCATCACTCGACGTAACCGAGGTCGCGCATCTGCTGTTTGAGGTCCTCGTCGACGTCCTCGCGCTCGACGTCGACCGTCTCGCCGTTCCGCACCATCGACACGTCGGCGTCGCGGCTCACGATTTTCGTCTCGAAGTCCTGCCACGCGACGGTCGTCGTGCCGTGCCACGGGGCGATGGTGAGCGTCTGGTCTCGGGGCGTCTCGCGGACGTCTTTCCCGTGCCACTCGGACGGGATCTCGCCGCCGACTTCGGCAAGCAGCGACGGGGCGATGTCGAGGACGCTGAGTGGCTCACACAGCGAGAGGTCGTTCGTCGCCACGGGCACGGTGGTCAGCGCGTCGACCACCCGCCGCCGCTGTGGCTGGTGGAAGTAGTGTCCGTCCTCGCCGAACTCGTCGCCATGGTCCGAACTGAACACCACGAGCGGCTCCGACGAATCCACCGAGTCGACGAGGCGCTCTATCTCGGCGTCCGCCCGAGAGAGGGTCTGGCGGTACTTCCGCGTAATCGTCTCCTTCTCGTCGGCAGTGAGCTTCTCAGGGGCGAACAGCGCCTTCCGGTCTATCTCCTTGGGCACGGCGTCGTCGCCGAGGCCGTACGGGCGGTGGGTGCCCATCATGTGGAGCCACATGAACCGCGGGCCCGACTCGTCGTTGAACGCCGCGATGGCGTTGTCGATGAGTTCGTCGTCCGGGAGCCGGTTCGATAGCTTCGCGTGGGGCGGCCGGAAGCGGTGGTAGACCTTCCGGATGAGGTCGAACTGTGAGGCGAACTGTCGGAGCGGGTTGCCGCGGTTGCCCGCCTCGCAGTAGTTCTCGTAGACGTCAAATCCCGCGTCGAACCCGAACCGCGGGTCAGTGTGGGGAGACGAGGAGAGGCCAATCGTCGTGTATCCGGCCTGGGAGAAGGCTTCGGCGACTGTCGGGGACATCGCGCGGGACTCGATAGCCCCCTGGTACGAGGCGGTCAGAATACTGGCGAGGCTCGGTCGCGTGTAGTGGGCCCCGGTCACGCCCCGGTGGTTCGAGAACGTAGAAACGAACTCCATCGCGTCTAGGAAATCGTGACGGACGGAGTCCGCAGTAACGAAGATGACATCCCTCATTGCTACCAGCACCGATTGAGAAACACTTGAGTCCTACGGTCAGTCCACGTAGCCGAGGTCTTTCAGCATCTCTTGCGTGTCGGCATCGATGTCCTGGTCGCTGACGTCGCTGCCGGCGCTGTCCCACGCCTGGAGCTTCTCGCGGAGGTCGTCGTACGGCGTCCCGTCCGTCGCGCCGGCGGCGACGAGGTCGTTCGTCTCCTCGGGGTCCGCCGAGAGGTCGTACAGTTCGTGCTCGGTCCCCTCGCGAATGAGCTTCCACCCCGGCGTGCGGAGGCCGATGGACTCCGCGAACTCCGGATAGGCGGTCAGGAACGCGTCTCGGTCTCCCGGCGGCGTCCCGTCGTCGTTCACGCGGAGGCTCCGCCCCTCGAACGCGTCCGGGACCTCGACGTCCAGCAGGTCGAGCACCGTCGGCGCGATGTCGATTGTCCGGACCTGGTCGGAGACGGTCTCCGCGTCGATGTCCGGGTGGTGGAACGCGAGCGGGACGTGCAGTTCCTCGTCGTAGAGCTGGCGGCCGTGGCCCGTGTAGCCGTGGTCGTCCAGCGCCTCCCCGTGGTCGGCCGTGAGAATCACGAGCGTCTCCTCGCGGAGGTCCCGCGCTTCGAGTTCGTCGAGTACCTGCTGGACGTACCCGTCGACGAGCTTCATCGCGGCCGTGTACTCGTCGTGCGTGTCGAGGTCGCCGCGGTCGTAGTTCCGCGGTTCGTGCATGTCGAAGTAGTGGACCCAGCCGAAGAAGGGGCCGTCGACGCGGTCTAGCTGCTCGACGGCGTCCTGTGTCACGCTCTTTGCCGTCCGACAGTGCAGTCTGATGAGTCCCGTCTGTCGCAGGAGCGACTTGAGGTTCCACTGCTCGGTCCCGACGTCTTTCACCGCACCGAACACCGTGTTGAACGTCTTCGTGTCGTATATCCGGCTCAGAATCGGGTACAGCGTATCGTAGGAGCCGCCGCCGTCACAGTACTCGTCGAAGCCCCGGCCCAGCCCCGAGTGCTCGTCGCTGAGGTGGTCGACGCTGACGACGCCGAACGTGTCGTGGCCCGCGTCCTGTACCGACTCCGCGAGGACGGGGATAGACTCGTCGAGCCCCCAGCCGTTCTCCTGGACGCCGTGGGTGTGGGGGTACGAGGCGGTCATGAACGACGTGAGGCTCGGGTCGGTGGTGTTTGCCACGGTGAACGCCCGGTCGAAGTACAACCCCTCGGTCGCCAGCCGTTCGAGCGTCGGGACGATGCCCTCCGAGATGCCCCGCTGGAGCCAGTCTTCCCGGAGACAGTCGATGCTGACGAGCAGTACGTTCTCGATAGCGTGTGAGTCGAAATCTTGCATTGTCAGTCCTCACCGATGATGGCGTTGACGCGGTACGGTCGCTCGTCCCGGTACTGCTGTTTCACTATCATCTCCGCGAGGAACCCGAACATCACCAGCTGGACGCCGAACAGGACCAGCGCGACGGTCAGGATGAGCCGCGGGACGTGCGGTGCCAGCGACTGTCCGAAGGCGTACTTGAGAAACACCATGTGTGACCCGATGAGGCCGCCGGCCGTCATCAGGACGAGCCCGATACCGCCGAAGAAATGCGACGGCCGGGTGGAAAACCGGTTCCAGAAGACGTGAAACAGGAGGTCGACGAACCCCTTGACCAGCCGCTTCATCCCGTACTTCGTCTCCCCGGCGGTTCGCGGCCGGTGGTCGACGGGCAGTTCCGTTATTTTGTACCCTCGCTTGTGGAGCTTCGCCGGGATGTACCGGTGGCCCTCGCCGTAGAGGTCTATCTCCTTCAGCCCCGCAGCTCGGTAGGCGGTCAGCGTGCATCCGAAGTCGTGAATGTCCGGCCCTGTCAGCTTCGCCAACCGTGTCTGTATTGCCGACGGAATAGTTTTCGAGAGCGGGTCGTCGCGGTCGCGCCGCCAACCGCTGACGCAGTCGTACCCCTCTTCGAGTTTCGTGAGGAGCTTCGGGATGTCTGCCGGATTGTTCTGCCGGTCGGCGTCCATCGTCACGATGTATTCCCCTATCGAGTAGTCGATTCCGGCAGCCAGGGCCGCACTTTGCCCGAAGTTACGTCGAAGTAAGACTCCTGTCACTTCGTCACGGTCCGTCGCGATCTGCTGTATCGTCTCGGCCGTCCCGTCCGTACTCCCATCGTCAACGACAACTATCTCGTATGGGCCGTACGTCGTATTCTCACGGAACGTAGACTGGATCTCGTCGACTAGCGGCTCCAGATTCTCGGACTCGTTATATGCAGGAAGCACAATAGACGTTTGGACGTCACTGTCGGTATCTGTCGCTGATACGGCCGACCCGTCCGGTAGACTCCCTGTTTTTGCCATTCTGAGGGTCTGTATGTGCTACAAGATGCGCATTTATTAACAGTTGCCATTTGCTACCTGCTCAAATTATGCCGATACCGCGAACATCCCGATCATTAGTCCTTTAGAGTGGTTTTCAGGCTGACACTCCCCTGATGAAGAGACGTATACAAAATCAACACGCATGCCTGTAATCGGGGTGCTGTCTCCCGGAACCGTACAGACTATTACAGTCAGTGGTCAATCACGAGGAAATGCCCTCTATCCTGTGGAACAGAATCAGCAAGTCGGTCCGACGTGAGCCGTTTGTGCCGCTCATCGCGCTCGCTGCGTTCCTGCTGATGGTCTTCGGTACCTGGCGACTGCGGCCGCATCTGACGTTTCCGGACGAAACCGGCGCTATCGAACTCGCTCTCAGGATGGGATACGAGCAGAACCCCTTCATCGATAACTTCCGGAAAGGCGGGAACCTCCACCTCTACCTTCTGGCGCTCTCTTTCGTCCCGGTGACGCTGTACTGGCTTGTGACCGGACAGTTCGGCGACATCATGTCGGGCGCAGCCAGCGTCGGAAGCTCGCCGAGCTGGGGTGTGTCTCCCGACCTTCTCACAGCCTTCTACGACGTGCTGTTCGCCGGTCGGCTTGTATCTGTCTTGTTCGGTGTCGGGACTGTTGTCGTCCTCTATTACCTTGGTAGAGAACTACTGGACCGCCGTGCCGGAATCCTCGCGTCCGTTTTTCTCACGACTTCTGTCGGGTATGTCCTCACCGCCCACTACGCTACTGAGGACGTCCCGATGACGTTCTTCCTCATGCTCGGATTCCTGCTAACGGTTCGTGCGTTTCATTCGAGAGAGACCAGAACGTTGTTGGCTGCCGCACTGGTCGCTGGTTTAGCAGCGTCGACGAAGGCAACCGCCGGGCTCCTCGTCTTGCCTATTGCTATCGTCATCATCGAACGCCACTGGGACGAATCGGGGACCGTCGGTGAGTTCATCAAAGCGGTTTGGAGGTACCCGACGCTAACTATACTCGGTTACATCGCCACGACCCCGTCAATCTTTTTCCATCCAGTGTCGTGGGCCGATGAGATTTCTCGGTACGTCGTCCGCAGTACGAGCGACTCCGTCTCGTACAACTGGTCTGACCCCGGGTGGCTCATTCAGCTTGCACACCTCGCCGAAGGACAGGGCATCGTACTGTTCCTGTTTTCGATACTGTCCGTACTACTCGTCATCGCTTTCCTCTTGCGAGGCACCCTTGACAGTGCGGTCTGGTTGTTGCTTCTCTATGCTATCCCGTACTTCGCAGTCATCACTCAGGGGAACATGACACAGTTCCCGCGTGTGATGCCGTTATTCCCGGTTCTCGCGGTCCTCGCCGGCGTCGCCGGGTCCGATCTGACCCGATCCGATCGCTCAATGCGCGTGGTCGGCATCGGATTTCTCACGCTCGTCGTCGTCTTTTCGGGCGTACACACTGTCGCCGGTGTCGCCGATGTCAGCCAGTCCCGGCAGGAGGCAACTGAGTGGACACACGCGAATCTGGATAGCGCTGATACTGTCGACGTGTATTCCCAGCGCGTGTACCTCCCGGAGTTCCCCGAAGAAGCGACCGTGAACCGGTACGTCATTCATTCGACGTTCCCTCGCGAGGAGTGGCAGCCGGGGCTTGAACGACTGGACTGTAACGCGCCCGAGTACGTCGTGCTCTCCAGTTACCACTACTTCCGCTTTTTCAAGGATCCGTCCGTGTACCCGGGTGTGACTGAACGCATGTCGGCGCTGTTTGCCGAGGAGGACTACGAAATCGTCCGGACGTTCGGTCCGCCGGTGGACACCGAACTCAGCGCGGAGCGAAAGTTCAGAGACAGCGCCGGACTTTCGTCGTTCCCCGAAGACGGAAACCCGACTATCGTCGTGCTAAAGCGGATAGACGATGAACCGGCTTGCTAATGACAACTATATGTCGAAATCACTCCCCGGGACCCGTTCTCTCCGCCCACAGACACTACAGAGTAGCCAGCGAATCACCCGTGACACCGAACGAAAGTGGATTCTATGACTGACGAATCACTCCCGAGTGTCTGCGTCGTGACCCATCCCCTCGCCGCTGCTGGCGAGAACGCCACACGAAGCCTGCTCGACATCCTGTCGGCTGTGACATCGGTCGCGCTCGTGACGGCTGATCTGCCGGCTGATTCCGAGATTCGCGACCGGCACGAACTCGTCGAGCTCACGCAGAAAGGCGCGGGCGACTCCGTCGTCACCGCCGCCGTCCGGTTCCTGTTGAACCAGCTCCGGATGTGCCGCGTCATCGCCGACCGTGACGAAGACGTAGTCCTGTTTTTCGGCGCAACGTCGTACCTGCTTCCCATTATCGCGGCTCGGTTGCTCGGTAAAACGGTTCTCGTCGAACCCCGCGGTGATGTGCCGCTGACGCTCCGGCTGAACTGGGAACAGCAGTTGCCGGACCCGGTGGCTGCCGGGCTCGCCAGTGCCGTCCGTGCACTTGAACGAGCCGGCTTCGCCGCGGCTCACGGGGTCATCACATACACGCCCGAGATGGCCCGCCAACTGGACCTGCATCCGGAATCCCCGACCGTGTATCCGACGGGGGCGCGCTACGTCCGGACGGATGAATTTCGCGTCCAGCAGCCCTACGCCGACCGCGACCGCATCGTCGGGTTCCTCGGTCGGCTTGACGAAGAAAAGAACGTCCGCGAACTCGCTGCTGTCGCCACAGAGCTACCCGACGACGTGACCTTCCGGTTCATCGGCGACGGTGACCTCCGGGAGTGGCTGGAAACCGAACTCGCGTCTGAAATCGAGCGCGGCGCAGTCGAACTCACCGGCTGGGTGGATCACGACGATGTGCCCGACCAACTCAACGATCTCTCGCTGCTCGTGTTGCCGTCACAGCCGACGGAGGGACTACCGACGACAATACTGGAAGCGCTGGCCTGCGGAACGCCGGTACTGGCCTCACCGGTTTCGGGCGTTCCAGACGTTGTCCGCGAGGGCGAAACCGGCTTCCTGCTTGATTCACGGGAGCCGCCGGCGCTTCGACAGACTATACTCGATAGTCTGGACCGAGACGATCTTGACAACATCAGCGAGAACGGACGCAACCGAATCGAGACTGAGTACAGCTTTGAGGCGGCCTGTGAGCGGTACAGGTCGATACTCAAGCGGCTGTAGGTGTGCTATCTTGCTGATTGGCCAGCGTTCCGATAGTCGGCACGTCACCTATCGCCTCACAGGCTGATTAGGCGCGTTACCACGGTATACGCTGATTTACACACCCACTCACAGAGATATCAACAAGTTCTAATAACGTCTTGTCCATCTCCTGATGCATACGGATGCGAATCGGACAAACATCGTTCATCTCTTTCGTTTCGAAGGGGCTCTCTTCTGCGGCCGGCTTCATCGCCACGATCCTGTTCGCACGATTACTCGGTGCGGAAGTCCTCGGGAGATACTATCTCTTGCTCTCTATCGTTGCGTGGCTCTCGCTTCTGGGATCTATCGGAATCGGCAGCGCGATTACGAAACGGGTCAGCGAGGGGACGGACATAGGGGAGTACAAGCTTGCGGGGGGGCTCACAATTGCAGCCATCGGTGGCGTAATCATTGTCGGTCTGTTGCTGTTTCAGGACGTCGTCACCAGCAGCTTTGATGTCGACCATATCGGGTTCGTAATTATCCTTCTCGCGGTTGGACTACTCGGGTCGTACGTCGATGCGATGCTCAACGGGGCCCACATGGTCCACGTCGCGGCGGTGCTCAAGGTTGCACGACGAATCGCCAGGACGGTCCTGCAGGTCGGAGGTGTACTTCTCAGCTTCGGATTGACTGCGCTCGTCATGGGGTATGCGCTGGGTGGCCTCGTCCTCGTGGTCGCCGGGCTCTACGTTCTCGGTGGACCGTACAACCTTCCGGAGAAGAAACACTTCGAGCGTCTCGTCGACTACGCGAAGTACGCTTGGATGGGGCGGCTCGAAGGGAAAACGTTCCAGCAAGCCGACGTTATCATTCTCGGGCTGTTCGTGCCGAGTTCGCTCGTCGGCGTCTATGGGATCACCTGGAACATCGCGAACTTCCTCATTATCTTCAGTACGTCGATCAGTGGCGCGCTGTTTCCAGAACTGAGCAAGCTGTCGGTAGACGATCGAGACCAACAGGTCGCATCCCTCGTAGAGGATGCGCTCTCGTACACCGGGTTGGTGACGATACCCGGTCTCGTCGGCGGGCTGTTGTTGTCCAATCGCATCCTTCGAATCTACGGTGACGAGTTCGTACAGGGGGCACAGGTCCTCGGGCTGCTTATTCTCTCTGTGTTGTTCTACGGCTACCAGAAGCAGTTCACGAACGCGCTCGGGGGGATCGACCAACCGAAGGCGGCGTTCAAGGTAAACGGGATACTGATCGCCTCGAACGTGACACTGAACGCGGCGCTTGTCTATACCATCGGTATGACCGGGGCTGCGCTGGCGTCCGCGCTGTCTTCGCTCCTGAGCCTGATCGGTGGCTATCTCATCCTTGGCAGACATCTCGACTTCAGTGTTCCAGTCACCGAAATCTTGCGACAGATTGGTGCGACGGTAGCGATGGGGATACTCGTCACCGTTCTCAACGGTGTGCTAACGCGGGCGAACGAACCGTTCCCCAACGAGGTCGCGACGACCGCACTTATCATCCTTGGGGCGGCCACCTATTTCGCAGTGTTAGTGTCTATCTCGTCTCAGTTCCGGACTGTAGTCCTCGACAACATCCCGCAAGTCGCTTCACTGCGATAACCGGTGAAGCTGATTACCGGAGATAGCCCAGCTCTTCCAGCTGTTTTTCGACATCATCATCAAGCGCCTGTCCGTCCTTCTGATCCTTCCGAACGCCCTTAGTTTCGAAGCTGTCGTAAACGGCTCCCAGAGACGATTCCTCGTCGTCTCGCGGATAGGACACCTGAGCGTTCTCTATCAGTATCGTTCGCGCCGTCGATCCGTGGTCGGCGACCTTTCTGACGCGGTCGCCGTCCTGTCGATAGACCGCTCGCCACGGGCCGCCGTATTTCGACCGGTCCTGACACGCTGCCGGTAACACTCGTTCCGGCTGTTCGAGACGGTGGGTCATGGCAATCGCATGATCGTCGACGGTGAACGATCCACGCTCGCCGTCGATCTCGTTTCTGACTACGTCGGGGAACCGGGTGAGGCTCGCGATCCGGTTCTCGACGACGCCGTCTGACTCGCCCGGCCGGCTAACGACGAGCGGGACGTGCGTCTGTACCTCGCTGATCCCCCAGCTGTGGTCCGCGACCTGAACACTGGGGTCGATACGACTTCGCTCGCCGAATCCCTCGCCATGGTCGCTTGTGATGACCAGCAGTGTTTCGTCTAGATCGCCTCGGTCCCTGAGCGCCGCTGTGAGGGACTCCATCGCGGCATCGAGTTGCCTGATACACCCGTCGTAGAGACTCTCCACCGCCCGGAGCTTCCACCAGTCCCCGTCGGTGGCAATCTCTCGTGACGGTGGGGCCGGCAGGGAATCGTGGAGGGCCTGTAACTCGTCGCCACCCCACTGATCGTACTCCGCGCCCGGCTCGTACGGGTAGTGTGCGCCCATCAGGTTGAGACACGCCGCCCATGGCCCGTTCCGGGACCCTGACCAGTCCAGAAACGAATCGATGTATTCAGTGGCTGACTCGTCTTCCGCCTCGGTTCCGCCGTCGTAATACTGGAAGTACAGCCCGTTGATCACCGACCGCAGCGGCGCATCGCTGTTGAAACACCGAGTGAGGTACTCGCGGTTCGTCTGATGCCCTTCGACATCTGAGGGTGCGATTCCCTCCTCAAAGTAGCGGTGACCCGGGTCCTGTCGCGGCCCGTCGACAGTCTGGAACGGTTCGACGAGGTTCGAGGAGACGCTGACGACGACGTTTGGGGTGAAGACACCCGTCTCATAGCCGTAGTCGTCCGCGAGCTCGCGCCAGATCGTGCTCTCCGGGTCCAGTTCCGATTCGTGCTTGGTCACGCCGTGCTCAGGGACGTGATAACCGGTAAAAATGCTCGCGTGGCTCGCAACGCTGTGAATACTCGGCGCACGCGCCTGTTCGTACACCTCTGCCTCGTCGGCGAACCGTTCGAGAAACGGCGTCGTCCGGGCACCGTACCCGTAGAGACTCATGTTTTTCGCCCGGACGCTATCGAGAATGACGAGGAGAACGTTCGGCGGATCCATTGTGTTGAGTGACCGGAGTGGCAATAATATGTCTTTCGTGAACTGCGGCGCGTAAAATACCGAGCGTGATCAATGCCAAAACGCCAGATATAACGGTTAACTCCACCACTGCTCCACCACCACTCATGCCGCGGGTTCTCGTCGGGCCGACCAAGGCGGATATGTCCAACGACGAATACGGGAAGAGCTACAATCTCTTGAATAATCTCTACGACGACGACTTTACTGTCGACACGTACACGCGGACGGTCTCCGACCGGCTTGACCCCGAAAACGTCACTGTGTACCCGCTCGGTGGCGCTAACCGGATCGCGTACTACGTGAAGTTGTACCGGACGCTTCTGGGAGATTTACGCACTGGTCCTGTAGACATATACCACCATATGAACCTTAGCTATCGGTGGTTCAATCCGCTTCTGGTTTCGGGCCTTCAGGGAGACGTCCCGATCGTCATCGGACCATGTCAGGCGGGACACGCGATTATGGCTGAGGAGTTCAACCGCATGGTCTCCTCGTGGGTGGGGTCGGATCTGCCGCGTCCACTTACGGACCCGCTACACGCGGCTGTCGACGCAACGCGTGACGCGGTTCTGGACCCGCCCCGGATGGAACTATTCGAGCGAACGCTGGAAGCCGCTGACCGGGTCGTCGTCGTCCACGAGGAAGCTCGGGACGTGTACGCCGAGTTGGTCGACGAGTCAAAGCTCCGGACGATCCCGCTCGGCGTGGATCCGGATCTCTTCGAGTACAGCGAGCCTGCCGACTCCAAGGTGCTCGTGGCTATCGGGAGTCTCAGGGAACGGAAGGGCTACGATATCCTGTTCGATGCACTTGACATAATCCGACAGGAGCATCCAGATGTCCATCTCAACATCTTCGGTGATGGGCCGCTGGAAGACGAACTGCACGAGCAGGTTGAGCACCTCGATCTGGAGGAGAACGTCACGTTCCACGGGTACGTCGACCAGTCAATCGTCCGGGAACACCTGTCGCAGGCGCGTGCCTTCATCCACCCGTCCCGGTCGGAGAGCTTCTCCCTCGTCCGTCTGGAAGCGATGTCAACCGGCTGTCCGGTGGTCGTCACCGATATATCCGGGGCGCGCGAGATGGTCCGCGACGGGGAGGAGGGCTTTGTCGTTCCGACAGAGTCACCGGAACCAATCGCAGACGCCGTCACCACCTTGCTCTCCGATTACGAACTCACGAAACATATAGCCAGACAGGCACGAGACCGTGTTGAGGAGAAGTACGACTGGCAGAAAATCGCGGAGGAGTACCTCGACCTGTACCGTTCGCTGTCTGGCTAAGGTCGCACCGACGTCTATCGCGTGCATCGAAAGGTCTTAAGCCGTCGACTGAGACGTTCGAGGTAAATATGGTCCTCGTAGTGCTGGGTATCGATGCACTCGACCCGGAACTAGTAGACTCGACGGCACATCCGAATTTGACGCTCGCTGATCACCACGCTATCGAGACGATCAGGAGCGTCGAGGGCGGCCCCAGCACGCACGAACTCTGGCCGACGATCATTACCGGCCTCAGGCCACCGGAACACGGGATCACGCTCGACAACGGCGTCGCCTGGGAGAACCCTGCCCTCCGATTCGGGAGCGCTGCCGCGGATTACCTCCTCCCGTCGGGGCTGCAGACGCGTCTCGGGGCGTGGCTACTGAATAACACCGAACAGGACGCGTTTCGGATCCCGGCGACGTATTACGAGGAGAACGGCCTGTCGACAGTGTTCGACGGCCGAGAGGCGGCACCAATCGGCATCCCGAACTACGTGATCGACCCGGACACCGAGGACCGCGAGCACAGCCTTCGGCGAAACCTCGGCGACCTCTTCGAGCGCGACCTCGAAGCGAAAGGCGGGCACTCGTCGACGGACCCGGCGCTGTTCTACGAGCAGTGCCTCGAAATGTCGATGGTTCGCCTCGCTCGCGCACGACGGGCGCTCAGAGGCGGCCGACACGAACTGGTGTTTGCATACACGAGCGGGCTCGACCTCGTCGGCCACGTCGCGTACGAACAGCCATCGCTGCAGGACCGCGCCTACGAGGAACTCGACGAGTTCGTCGGCGAGGTCCGTGACGACCTCGGTGACAACGACGAGCTACTGCTCGTCAGCGACCACGGTCTGCAGGACGGGGTCCACACCGACGAGGCGATGATTGCGGGGACCGACGCGGCCATGGTCGACGCGATCGAGAGCGTCGTCGACGTCCGTGCGGCCATCGAAGCAGAACTCGACGGGACCGACCACACGTCGACGCCGCAGGTGACGGCGTCGCACGACGGCGACCGGTCAGGGGAGGAAGTCAAGGAGCATCTCGAAGACCTCGGGTATATGTAGCTATGTCGGACGATCCAAACGTCTTGCTGGTCATCCTCGACAGCGCCCGGGCACAGAACCTCAGCGCCTACGGCCACGTCAACGAGACGACGCCGTTTCTGGACTCCTTTGCCGCGGAGCGGGCGACACTGTACGAGCAGGCCCGGGCCCCCGGTGCGCGGAGCGTCACGAGCCACGCGAGCATCTTCTCCGGTCTACACGTCGAAGAACACGGCGTCGTCTCGGCGGGCCACCGGCTGGACCCCTCGGCGTCGGTATTCTCGCAGTTGCGCGAGGACGGCTACGAAACGGGCGTGTTCACCGAGAACGACTGGCTGACGGCCGTCGATGTCGGACTCCGGGACGGGTTCGACGAGGTCGTCGGTGCACGGAACGTCCCGTTCCCGGGCGCAGTCAATCCCCACGAGTTCGTCTCGAACGAGGGGCGGGGCCAGTACGCGGAGTTCGTCAAACTCGCGCTAACAGACGACGCGCCGCTCCGGTCGCTGGCAAACGGTGTGGCGACGAAACTCCAGTCCGATTACAAGCGGCTCCTCCCGGACAGCGTCAGAGCGTCGACGCCGGCGGACGTCTACGTGGATTCGCTGCTGGACTGGAGCGACCGGCAGGAGGGGCCGTGGGCGGCGTGTCTCAACCTGATGGACGCACACATTCCGTACGAACCGATGCCCGAATACGACCAGTGGGGCGGCTCGGAGGCGTCGTCGCTGCAGGCCTCCTTCGAGGACCAGAAGTGGGACTTCAACGGCGGCCACCGGCCGTGGTGGCAAAAGAAGGCGGTGGAGTCGTTGTACGATGGGGCGATTCGCCAGATGGACGCGGAGCTCGAACGGTTGGTTTCGGCACTGGAACAGCGTGGCGAACTCGAAAACACCCTCCTCGTCATCACGAGCGACCACGGTGAAGGATTCGGCGAACGGAGCGACGTGCGGCCGGGCGTCCGGGTCGCAGAGCACGGCGTCACGATTCACGACAGCGTGCTCCACGTCCCGCTCATCGTGCGCCATCCGGGCCAGACCGAACCCCAACGGGTCGACGGTCCCGCGTCGCTGGTCGAATTTCCGCGGGTCGTGAATCGGCTTCGAGACGGAGACCGGCAGCCGGCCGGCTTCTGTCCTGACGGGCCGGTCCTCGCCACTGCGGTCGGCCTCGACGAACCGCTGCAGGAGCGTGCCGGTGCGTACGTCGACGACCTGTCGCCGTGGACTGCCACGTCGCGAGCGGTGTTCGAAGACGATAGCGAGGGCGTTGTCAAGTACTGTACTAGCCGCGACCACGCCGCCACAGTTGTCAGCCGCGACGCCCAGACGTCCTACAAGGTTTCCGACGACGGTGCGGAACACGTCGACCGTGCGTTCGAGTCGATAAAGGAACGCGACGTCAAGACGGCGGGCGAGGACTTCGACGACCTCGACGACAGGACATACCAGCGACTGGAGGACCTTGGCTACGTCTGACGGGCCGTGTCGACGCTCTCATACTCCCAGATCAGATCGAAGTAGCGCTGCATCCCAGCGACGAACGAGCCGTTGTCCGTGAGTGCGGCCTGCCGCATGTGGTTGGGAACGTCCGGCTCCTCGACCAGTAGAATCGCCTCACCGCTGTCGTAGTCCATGCTCGGATCGACGAGCGTCCCGCGCCAGGGGAGTTTCTCCGTGCTGAATCGCAGGTCGACAGCAGGGTACTCCGAGGCCAGTTGGTCGACGATGTCGGCCTGAACAGCAGCCTTCTCCGCTGGTAGCTCGTCGGGATGCAAGAAGAGAACGCTGACCTCGACTCCACGGTCGAGTGTCTCCGCCAGTGCGCGTTCGACGCTATCGAGGTAGGCGAAGCTATTGGTGATGACACGAAGCGTCGCTTCGGCGTCATCATACAGCCGGCGGGTCTCGCGTTCGCTTGGTTCGCCCACGTCGACGACGTGGAACAGTTCTGCCGTCGGCGAGATGTCTTCGCTTGCCCGTTCAAACCGTGGTTCGTACTCGGCGAGGAAGGCTTCGCGGTAGGAGTCGATGTCTGTGGCAAACGATTCGTATGATTGCCTGCGGTTCTCGACGGCCCGGTCGAGGATTTCGCCAGGCGATTTCGGCTGGTACTCTTTGGGACGGCCGGGAATCACCTTGATGAATCCGCGGTCGGAGAGCGACTCCAGCACGCCGTAGACGCGGGCCTTGGGGATGCTGCTCGCTTCCGCGAGATTCGGGGCCGTCGTTCGGCCGAGCGAGAGCAGCTGTTCCAGCGCTGTCGCCTCGTATTCGGTCAGCCCGACTAGGTCGAACACGTCCGCAGGGTCGCTCATACACGCTCATGTGTGGCAGGGAATGTAAAACGCGTCGCCCGCCGCCCAAATCTATTAGTGGGTGGCGGCGAGTAGTTACTCGCAGAGTGAGTAACATGACTGCGACATCCCAGACAGAGGAAGACGATCACCTGGCAGACATCGAAGACGGCTGTGGCTGTGCGGAGGTCTGGGAGCACATGAGCGAGCAGCGCAACGACTGACACGGCTGTTGTCAGCGCTTCCTGGCAGTCACCGCTTTTTTATCGGCGACTGCGAGAATCTGACCGAAAACCCGCACGCGGGCAGACCCGCATTTATTTGTCTTCGCGTGGATGACGTTGAGTCAATGGCCGACCGAGACGACGTCTGTATACTGTTGCCGACGTTCAACGAGGCAGAGACCATCGAGTCGGTCGTGTCCGGGTTTCGTGAGCAGGGCTTTACCAACGTTCTCGTCATTGACGGCGGCTCGACCGACGGAACACAGGAGGCTGCCGAGTCAGCCGGCGCGCGAGTCGTCGAACAGTCCGGCTCGGGGAAGGGGCAGGCCGTCAGAGAGGCGGTGACGCGTCACATCGAGCAGCCGTACGTCCTGATGGCCGACGGCGACGCGACCTATCGGCCCGACGAGGCGGACAGGCTACTCGAACCGCTGTTGTCAGGCCAGGCCGCCCACGTCATCGGAAACCGGTTTGCGGATATGCGACCCGGCGCGATGACGAAACTGAATCAGATCGGCAACCGCATCATTAACAGTGCCTTCGAAACGATTCACGGACGGGACCTCACCGATATCCTCTCCGGGTATCGAGCCTTTACGCGCCAGTCCTTCCAGCGGAGCTCGCTGACGGCTTCTGGCTTCGGTATCGAGACGGAGATGGCCGTCGAGTGTGTCAAACACAATATCTCGACGACGGTGGTGCCGATCACCTACCAGCCCCGGCCCGACGAGTCCGACACGAACCTCCGTCCGTTCCGGGACGGCGCGACAATCATCCTGACGCTGTACCAGATGGCAAAGACCAACAATCCACTGTTTTATTTTGGGAGCGTTGGCCTCGGGAGCACTGTGGTCGGGTTCCTCCTCGGCGCGTACGTGGCCTATGACTGGGTCGTCAACAGCATCTCACACGAGGTGATCGCAGTTGTCGGCTCGTTCGCCATTCTGCTGGGGATTCAGCTCCTCATGTTCGGCGTCCTGTCTGATATGCTCGTGGCGGTAAACCGCGAACAGACACGCCGTCTAGAGGACATTGCTGTCCAGCTCACACACGAGACCCGCGATCAGCCGGCGGACGTGTTCAACGACCAGCCGGTCGGTGACGCGGAGGGCACCGGAGAGAGTGATACAGAGACAACGCCAGCGGTCTCTCCGCACCAGCCCGACGAGTAGTTTAGAACGGGACCAGCGCGCGGAGCTGGGAGAGCAGACTGTTTCTGGTTGCTTCCCGTTTGCGCTCGAATATCGGATGGAGATCGTTGAGTAGCTCCTGCTCGTTGTCGAATTCCGTGGCGTTCGTCTCGTCAAGCGCCTCGGCGACGGTCATCGAGTGGCCCGACGCGTCGAACGGGACCGTGATGTGGCCGGCGGCGTCCCGGACCTCCCTCGCGGTCGCGGGATACTCGATGTCCACGTCCGACAGGCGGGCGTCGAGTGCCGCGATACCGAACTCGATGACGTCTGGCTCGTCGCTGTTATCGGCTGGTGGCCGTACTCCCATTGGTAAAGCGATGGGGCCGGGGGATAGAAAAGTCTGCGTTGTCCAGTCAGTTCTTGCACCCGGCCAGCCACTCCTCAGCCCAGTCCTCGATTTCGTCGAACACCGGACAGAGGGATTCACCCTTTGACGTGAGTCGGTAGTACGTCGCGACTGGCGCGTCTTCTTCGAGCCGTCGGTCGACAAAGTCCATCTCCTGGAGATCATCGAGGACCCGCGAGAGGGTACGAGAACTGGCATCGGTGGCCCGTTTGAGTTCGTTGAACCGCTGTTCGCCGTTCTGGAGTTCGTGGAGCACGACCAGTCGCCAGCGCGACCCGATCTGTTCCAGTGACTCGATGACGGCACACGGCCCGCTCTCCTCTTCCTCGTCCGCGGCAGTGAATACTTCAGATGACATCAGTGCTACCTGGTATCCCCATTGTCCGGGAACGTACAAATAGGTTCGGATACGAACCAAGTAACGTAATGAAACCACTAATCGCGGTTCGACAGTCTCGTAGCGAAACGACTCCGGCCATGGAGGTGAGCGCCTGATGGCGTTTGAGTCCGCCGGAGCGGGCGAGCTGTTCTTGCTGGGCCGACTCCTGTTCGGTGGGGTGCTTGCCTTCATGGGCCTGAACCACTTCCAGAACGCCGGCCAGATGACGCCCTACGCGGCGGCAAAAGGGCTCCCGGCACCCGCGGCGTCGGTCTACGGGAGCGGCGGATTGCTCCTCGTCAGCGGCGTCCTCGTCATCCTCGGCGCGTACCCCGTCATCGCGGCCGGGGCGCTGGCGACGTTCCTCGTCGCTTCCGCCGTCATGATGCACAACTTCTGGGCGGTCCCGGACGAGCAGGTACAGGACGAGATGACGCAGTTCCTCAAGAACATCGCCCTCGCCGGCGGCGCGCTGTCGCTGCTTGCGGTAGCTGGTACGTCGTGGCCGTACAGCGTCGGCCTGTCTATGTTCTGAGGTCCCGCGTCTACCACAGTCGGTTGCCTTCGCCCAGCACCATCAGTCACTGTTGGCGAGTGACACCTGTCGCCATCCATAAGCCGTCGCGTACCCGAACTGTGCGTGAATGATGCAGTCGCTGCCGACGCCGGCCATGCCCGCGTGGCTCCCATGGCAGGAAGCGGTCGTCCTCGTCGTGGTGCTTGTCATCCTTCTTGCCGTCCGCCGACTCTCGGGTGTACGACTGGGCGATGGTGTACGGGCGCGACTCCTGCTTGGGGTCCCGTGGGGGACGCTGGTGACAATTGCGGGTGTCACGGCGGTGTACCTGTTCCTGCAGGGCGCATGGTGGCACCCGCGGGACCCGCTTGTGACCCCGTTCCGGACGTGGTCGTACTTCTACCCGTTCGGGATGCTCACGGGGGCGTTCACTCACGGCAGTCAGGGCCACATCACGGGCAACCTCATGGGCACACTGGTGTACGGAACGGTCGCGGAGTACGTCTGGGGCCACTACCCTCGCAAGCGGGGTGTCCAGACCTTCACGTCGCTTCGGACGAACCCGTTTGCCAGGATTCTGGTTGTTCCCGTCGCCATGTTCGTCGTGGGTGTGTTCTCCGCGGTGTTCGCTATCGGGCCGATTGTGGGCTTTTCCGGCGTGGTGTTTGCCATTGCCGGGTTCGCGCTCGTGACGCGGCCGACGCTGTTTCTCGGTGCATTTCTCGGAACCCGCGTGCTCGACCTCCTGTATTCGGCACTCCGATATCCGGTGTCGACGGCCGCTGGCCAGACCCGGTTTGTGACGCCGTGGTGGTCGAACATCGCTATCCAGGGGCACGCTATCGGCATACTCGCAGGCGTCGTCGTGGCGCTCGCGTTGCTTCGGAGCCGGGACGAACACCCGGACATGTTGCGGGTGTTCTTTGCGACGCTCGTGTTCGCCGTCGCACAGGGCCTCTGGGCGGTGTACATCCCGCTCGGCAGCGGCCGGTTTCGGTTGTTCCGCTGGGCTGGGACGGCACTGGTGTTTCTCCTCGCGCTCGTCGTCGCCGCCGCGACCGTCGGCTCTGACCGGCGCCTTCGCCCGTCGTTCGACCGCCACCCGGCATCACTCGCAGTGATAGTGCTGCTCGTCGTCCTCGGTGCACTGAGTCTCGCTGCCGTCCCGACGAACGTCGTCGACCTGCAAGCGGACCAGCTCCCCGAAGACGGCATCGAGGTCAGAGACTACGTGGTGGCCTATGACGAGAACGTTCCGAACGCGTACTTCGAGAGTATCTGGGTGCCTACGCAGCAAGCGGAGACAACCGTCAACGCCAGCGGCGTCATCGTCGCTAGTGCAGAGCGGGAGGTCTGGATCGCCGCCGTCCAGCCGGGTCAGCTCGCAGTTAACGGCAAGGAGCGTGTCACGGTCGGTGGCTCGACCTGGCGTGAATCGGTGTACGCGAACCGGACGGACTGGTCGGTGCTTGGCAATGCCAGCGTCTACCGGGTTCAGCTCAGGCGCGAGAGGGGCCAGTCTCGGACCGCGTACACCTCGGAGCCATCGACGGCGGACGTGATACTCGACGGGCGGAACGTGACCGTGGCGGCCCGGCAGAACGGATTCGACGTGGTCGTAACACGGGGGAATGAAACGGTCGGGCAAGCACCGCTTCCGGCGAACATGACGCGGACGCGAATCGGCGGGCTGACCTTCGAGCGGAACCGCTCGCGGCTGTACGCGGGGACAGATGGGACTCGTGTGAAGATTGCGGAGCGCCGCCAGCAAGCGGCCTAGGTCCAGTCGATGCGGTACACTTCTGCGGTAATCGCCTGACGGTCCGATTCGTGGAACTCGAACTGTCGCGGCAGGTCGAACTCCGTCTCGAAGGCATGGGTCACTTCGCCGCCGTTGTCCCCGGCGAAGGATTCGACGAACGACTGGCTTCCGTCGTTGTGAATCGAGTACGACACGGCTGCGATGGACGCAGCAGTTTCGAGGAACCGTCGGTCGGCGTGTTCGTTGTCCGACTGCGCGCCGAAGGGCGGGTTCATCACGACGGTCGTTTCCTCGACAGGCGGGGACAGCGGAGCGGTGGTGGCATCTGCCCGAACCCACGACACTGGGGTCGTCGAACCGACCTTCCGCTCGTTTTTGCGCGCCGTCGACAGCGGCGCGGGGTCGATGTCCAGCCCCACAACCCGCGCCGGCGACCGCAACGCTGCACCCAGCGCCAACATCCCGGTGCCACAGCCCAGATCGACGACCATCCGTCCCTGAATGTCGCCTTGAAGATCCGCAGTATGGACCAGATGGGCCGCCAGATTCGGCGGAGTCCGGTACTGTTCGAGACTGGCCCGCGGATTGTCGAATCCGGCGACAACGGCGAGTTGCTGGGCGAGCGCACTCTTTGTCGGCATTACCTGAAATACGCAGAAATCATTCAAAAACGTTTGGAAATGCCCACTGGTTATGCTACCGGGAGCGTAACGACGAACTCGCTGCCGCCGAGGTCGCTGTCTTCGACCCAGATGTCGCCGCCGTAGTTGTTGACCATCACCGACACGAAGTACAATCCGAACCCTGTCCCCGTCGACTCGGGTCCACGCTCTCCCTTCTCGAAGATTGCCTCACGCTCTGCGGGCGGTATCCCGGGTCCGTCGTCAGCGATGCGAAGATGGACCATCGAGCCGACGCGGTCCGTCGTCACCTCGATTGTGGTGCCTGGACCGCCGTGCTCGACAGCGTTCGTCAAGATATTTCCGACGACATCGTCGAGGAGGTCGTCAGCCACGACCACGGTATCGCCATGGATGTCTGTTCTGAGCGTACAGTCTTCAGCCATTGAAACCGCTTTTTTCGTTGCCCCTTCGACGACCGGCCCTAATTCTATCGTCTCTGCCTCGGTCAGCTCATCGTCTGACATCGTGCTCAGGACGCTCCGGACCTTCTGTGTGAGGTCGACGATGTCCTGACTCCAGTCCAGAATCGTCTCGGCGTAGGCCGCCTGTGTCCCAGTAAGTGCATCTGCCAGCGTTTCTGCGCGCGCCTCGATGACTGTCATCCCGTTGAGGATGTCGTGCCTGAGAATACTGTTGAAAAACTCCATTTGCTCTTCGCGGCGCTTGAGATCCGTGATGTCCGTCCCCTCGACGATTACCTTCTGGACGGTCCCGTCGACCATTACCGGCCGGGCCACGACGGCGGTCGAGATACGCTGGCCGTCTGCACCGACATGCTCGGCCTCGAACCTGACCATCTCGCCCTCACTCGCCCGCTCAACAGCGTTCTGGCAACGGCACGCTACTTCGTCACTGTGGTTCCACCAGGGCGTTTCCCAGAACAGTTCCCCGAGGACGGCGTCGTCATCGGCGTCGATGAATCCGAGGGCTGTTGTGTTCGCCCTGAGAAGGTTTCCGTCAGCGTTGAGAATACCGATGAACGTCTCCGGTGAGTTGAACGTCGCTTCCAGCAGTCGCTGGCTCTGCTCGCGTGTATCAACAGCTAGCTCGCGTTCGATCTCTGCTTCGACCCACTGCGTGAGATGTTCGAACAGCGTCTGCTGCCAGTCCGAGAACTCCGAAATCGACTCGCTGTCGTTGACGAAACACAGCGTTCCGTACTCCGCCCCGTCCGCCCGCAACGTCGCGCCGACGTAGGCCTCTAGTCCGAACCGCTCGTAGGCAGGGTCAGTCGCCATTTCCTCACTTGCGTTGGTGACTATGTACATCCCGGATTCGCTGAGGGTGTGTCTACAGTACGTCTCGGAACGTGGTGTCTCGTCACCCGCCGTAATCGTGGATTGTAGACCGCTACTGGCGACGATTTCGTGGCTGTCGCCAGCGATCACTGCGATGTGTCCGTTCGGAAACCCGAGGTGTTCTCGACCGACGGCCAAAACTGGCTCGACGCGCTCCCGAAACGAGGTTCCGCTGGCCGCCATCGCCGCAGTGAGGTCCTGCATAGCCGCAAGATAGCGATCCTGTTCTTCCGGGTCGCTACCCTCGGCACCGTCCAGCGGATCATTCATAGCCGGAGACTCGACCTCCCCGGAATTGAACATTCGGCCCCGTTTCTCAGAAGCTGAAATGCGGCTGACCGGTAACAGTGTGGCAATCGATTCCCTCTACGGAGTCGCGTGTGGGAGTTCGATATAAAACGCTGCGCCACCAAGGTCGCTGTCCTCGACCCAGACATCGCCACCGTAGCTCCGGACCATCGTGTCCACGAAGTAGAGCCCGAAGCCGGTGCCGCCGGACTCAGAGCCCTTCTCGCCGCGCTCGAAGATGCGCCGGGCCTCGCTGCTCGGAATGCCGTCCCCGTCGTCGGCGAGACAGACTGTGACAACCCCGTCCTCGACCCTCGTCGTCACATCGATGGTCACATCGGCACCACCGTGTTCGACTGCGTTGAGAAAGAGGTTCGCGAACACGTCGTCGAGCAGTTCGTCGGCGACGACGGTAACGGCCTCCGATTCGACGGTGACAGTACAGTCGTCACCGACCGACCGGGCGCGCTCCGCCGCGGCCGTGAGGACGGCCTGTAGCTCCCGGTGTTCGTGGCTTCGCCCGTCCTCGTCGGTGACCGTCTCCAGCACTGACCGGACCTTCTCCGTGAGGTCGATCAGGTCGTCGCTCCACTGGACGATGGTCGACGCGTACTCGCGTTCCTGGCTGTCGAGCGTGTCTTCGAGGAGTTCGCCGCGTGCCCGAATGACGTTCATCCCGTTGAGGATATCGTGTTGCAGGATGCTGTTGAAGAAGTCCATCTGGTCTGTCTGGCGCTGAATCGCACGCTGCTGGCGGCTCCTGACGACTGCGTACCGGAGTGCCCTCACGAGTCGGTCACCGTCCAGATCCGCTTTCGGCAGATAGTCCTGTGCGCCGCGGTTGATCGCTTCGATAGCCATCTCCCGGTCCTGCATGCCCGTGAGAACGATGATCGGCACTCCCCTGACCATCTCGGTTGCCCGGTCGAGTGTCGCGAGCCCTGTTGACTCGGGGAGTCCGAGGTCCAGCAGCACCACGTCGTAGGCTGTGTCCGGCTGTTCACCGACCGGCGCCAAGGACTCGACGTGGGAAATCGTCACGTCATCGACGAAGTGCGCTACGGCTGGCGAGTTCAGGTGATGCTCGACGAGCTGAGCGTCGCCCGGATTGTCTTCGACGAGGAGCACGTTGAGGTGTATCGTCTCAGTCATCGTCATTTCGGTGGCCGCTTGACTACCGTGAGGAAGAACTCCTCGACGCTGCTCACGATGTCGACGAAGCCGTCGAAGTCGACTGGCTTCGTCAGATAGGCGTTCGCGTGGAGGTCGTACGATTCGATGATGTCTTCCTCCGCCTCAGAACTGGTCAACACGACGACCGGAATCCGCCGAAGCGACTCGTCGTCTTTCATCTCTTCGAGGACCTCTTGCCCTCCTTTACGTGGCATATTGAGGTCGAGTAACAACAGATCAGGCCGCGGTGCGTCGTCGTACTCGCCTTCCTGACGGAGGAACGCCAGTGCCTCGACACCGTTGTTGACGACGTGCAGGTTGTTCAGCACCTTGCCCTTCTCCAGCGCTTTCTCGGTCAGCTTGACATCGCCGGGATTGTCCTCCGCCAGTAGAATCTCCACCGGCCGTCCCTCGCTGGATTCAGTCATCGCCGCACACCTCCGTTACCGCGGGCAACGTAAACTTGAACGTCGCGCCGTCGTCCGACGGTTCGACCCAGATGCGTCCGTCGTGGCGCAGGACAATTCGCTGGCAGACGGCTAGCCCGATGCCGGTTCCTTCCGTGTCGTGGGCTCCGGCCCGGTGGAAGATGTCGAACACCTCCTCGCGGTCCGCCGCCGGAATCCCCGGCCCGTTGTCCGAGACGGTGAACACAACATCGTCGTCATCTCTGTCTGCGCTGACCTCGATACGTGGCTCCATGCCGGCTTCCACGGCGTACTCGATAGCGTTTTCCAGTAGATTCTGGAATACCTGCCCGACCTGGTTCGGATCGGCTTCGACGGGTGGCAGTGCCCCCACTGTGATGGTCGCGTCTACCTCTTCTATTCGCATCTGTAAGGCGTCCAGCGTCCGGTCGATCACCGCCTCCGGGTCCGTCTCCTCGAACTCGCCCGAGGTTGTCTCGACCCGCGAGTACCGGAGCAGGGCATTGACCATCTCCTGCATTCGGCGAGCCCCGTCGATGGCAAAGGCCATGTACTCGGCGGCCTCGTCATCAAGCTCGTCGCCGTATTCGCTGTCCAGCAGGTCCACGTAGCTTGATACCATCCGGAGGGGCTCCTGCAGGTCGTGTGAGGCGATGTAGGCGAACTGCTGGAGCGCCTCGTTCGACCGTTCGAGTTCCGTCTGCTTTGATTTGAGCCGCGTCTCCCGTTCGACCCGGTCAAGCGCTGCGGCCCCAGTACTCGCAAGAATATCGAGCAAGAACCGGTCGTGGCTGTCGAAGGATTCGACAGTCGGCGAGCCGATACACAGCATCCCGTAGTCCTCGAGCGGGAGAAACAGCACCGTCCGCAACGATGCCTGTGGCGATGACGGGTTCGATAGCGCCTGATAGTCCTCGACGACGGTCGGACTACCATCGTGGAACAGGCGGTTCTCGTCGCTTTCGGGACCCATCGGTGGGAGATCCGACGCTGCCTCCACCGCCGCGAAGTCGACCGCTTCGTCCGTCGCACCAATCGGATAGAGGGTGTCGTCGTCACTGTCGTAGGACCACATCGCTGCCAGTGGCTGGTCGATGATGCGCTGTGCGATCTGTGTCACCGTGTCCGCGACCGCCTGCTCCGTGCGGGTGTACAGCAGTTCATTCGTCGCTTCGCTGAGTGTTTCGATGCGCGCCTCACGCTGTTTGAGGTCAGTGATGTCGCGGGCGACGCTGACGACCTGCGTCAGTTCTCCGTCATCGCCGAACACTGGCCGATACCACGTCTCGAAGACGAGGCCATCCACTTTCTGTGTCACGCGGACCTCTTCGCCGTCCAGCGCTTGCTCGACAGCGGCGACGATGTCCGGATACTGGCCGTACGCCTCGAACACCGAGACGCCTTCGAGTTCGCCGGGTTCTAAACCGAGTTCGGCCAGTCCCTTCCCGGCCGAGTAGGTGAAGACGCCATCGGAGTCGAGAGTGAACACAACGACCGGAAGGTTCTCGATCAGTGTCTGGAGTTGCTGGCTCCGTTCAGTATGTTTGCGTTCCTGTCGCCGGATTTCGGTCACATCGTGAATGAACGCCACAACACGAGTTACGTCGTCGATAACGGCGCGCTCGAGCGACACTTCGACCCGCCGGCTCTCCCCATCCGGACCCTCTGTCGTCCACTCGACCTGTGTCGACCCCGACGTGGCTGCCTCCGCAATCAGGGCGTTTGCGTCCGCCGTCGAGAACCCCGGCGGGCTGAACTCGCCGACGTGCATCCCGACGACATCCGCCGGGGGACACCCGAGCAACGCGCCCGCTGCCTCGTTAGCCCTGACAACAGTCCCAGTGTCGGCGTCGTGGATCATAATCGGGTCCGGGTTCACCTCGAAAACGTCGCGGAAAAGAGTAGTGTCCTCCGTAGAAGCCATACAGAGATTCGGCTGGCGGAATATAAGACTGTATTCCCGCCGTTCTCAGGTCTGAGAACGCTACCAGGTGCCGTGGAAGGTGTCGAACTCCAGGGATTCTAGCGGCTTCTCGCCGATGGCAATCTCGTACTCTCCGGGGGTGAGCATCGGCTTCTTGAACTGCGGGCCGTCGTCGGTCGTGATGCGCGGACAGCCGGTGTTGACGTAGGCGTCCATCCCGAAGTTCGTCAGCCGGTCCGGTGTCACCTCATCCATGGTGATGAGGTATGCGTTCTCGTTGTTCTCGACGATTTCCTGGGCCTTGTCCCAGCGGCCCTGCCCGATTTTGGTACAGAAGATAACCCCCCAAGACTCGGCGTCCATCGCGCGGTGGACCGCGCCGTAGCGCTGCTTCATGAACTTCTCCGTGTCAGCGACGGTAACGACGTTGTTGACCGGGTCCGCGATGACGACGTGCTTCTCAGGGTGTTCCATCGCCAGCCCGAGCGGGTGGAACTTCCCGCCACCGACGTACAGCATCTGGTCGGCGTCCACGTCGGCGCTGGCGTAGTTACAGCCAAGCACCTGCCCCTCGTGGGTCAGCCGCTCGTCGCCGCGGCGCGTGTGGACCGTGTAGCCGCGCTCCTCTAGCCACTCGCGCATCTCCTCGAACTTGTTCATGTGCTGGGCCGTCGTCACCAGCCCCACGTCGGGGTCCTCTTCGGGGTCGGCGAGTTGCTCCTCACGGGCCTGCTCCATGATGGGGAAGACGTCGACGTTGGAGAACAGCGGCACGTAGATAATCTTGTCAGACTCCTTCATCGGTGAGTGACCGAAGTGGACGAACACGTCCGTCCGGCGCATCATGTACGTATCGAGGTCACAGGCCCCATAACAGGGCTGGCCCGAGAGCAACACCGTCACGTCGTCAGGCAGTTCCTCGCGGAGGTCGTCGGCCACGGCCGGGCCGCGGCGTTTCAGTCCCTCGGGGAACTGCAGGCCCACCTTCTCTGCGTCGCGCTCCTCGACAGCTTCGATGATTCGGTCGAGCTCGTAATCCCACTCGCGGTCGTGTTTGAGCGACAGTCCGGTGTTCCGGAGGTCGCCGTCAGTCCGCTCTTGACTCATTGAAACCCTGTACCCGTTCGAGCGTCATAACCCCCGTGTTTCGATGAGCGGGCAGTCACCTCATGATCTCGGCGAGTCGGCGCTCGACACGCTCGACGTTTTCCTCTAAGTCCCGGGCCATCTGATGTTGGGTTTCGTTTTCGTCAGCCAGCTCGTCGATGGACGCAGACACCTCGGCGGCACGCTGTGCGATTTCGTCGATCATGCTGGCGATTTCCTCGGCGCTCGCGGCCTGGTCGTCAGTCGCCGCCGCAACCTCGCCGATGCCCTGTTCGGTTTCCGACGCGGCGTCGAGAATGGCCTCCTGATTGTCCAGCACCGTCTCAAGATCAGTAAGCGCCTGCTGGATCGCGTCAGTCGTTTCCTCGACGTTTTCGGCAGTGTCGTCGGCCATTTCGCGGACCTCCCCCACGATACGCTCGACCTCGTCGGCGTGCTGCTTGGACTCGTCGGCCAGTTCCTTGATCTCGTCGGCGACGACCGCGAACCCGTCGCTGTCGCTGTTGCTCCGCGCAGCTTCGATGTTGGCGTTCAGTGCCAGCATGTTCGTCTGGTCCGCGATGTCGTTGATGACCTCGACAAACTCGTCGATTTCTTCGATGTGGCCCCGGAGCTCCGCCGAGTCCGACGCGACCTGTTCGGCGGACTCAGTCGCATCCTCGACGCGTTCGATGGTTTCCTCGGCTGTTTCGACGGATTCCTCGGCGAGTTCCCTGGCCTCACCGCTCTGGCTGCTCACTTCCTCGGCGCTGGAGGCGATTTCCTCGACGGTGGCGCTGAATCCGGAGACCTCGGACTGGACCTCGTCGAGATTGTCGGACTGCTCTCCGGCCATCTCCTTGATCTCGTCGGACTGCTCGGTAACGGCTGCGGCGGAGTCGCTGATTTCGCTGACCGCCGACTCGACGTCTGTCGCCATCTGTGACTGGAGGTTCTGGAGCGCTTCGCGCTGTTCAACGATATCGCTGAAATCGATCAGTAACTCCAGTGCTCCGATAGCCTCCCCGCCGGGACCCATGAGTGGGACAGCAACCGCCCGCGCGTGGGCCATCGTCCCGTCGGGCCGCTCGGCGGAGCGGAACTCGTCCTCGCGGACTGGCTCCCCTGTCCTGATGACCTCCTGAGCGAGCGTCTCGTCTTGACCTTCTGTGCCAAACACATCGTAGGCGTTCATCCCGACCGCCTCACTCGCCGGAAGGCCGAGAATGTTTGCCACTGCTTGATTCCAGTGTGTGATATCGCCGTCCGCATCAACCACGAACGCCGGCTCGGGTAAATCCGCGACAAGCGACTCGAACGCATGGAGCCAGAACTCTCCGCTGTTGTCCATTGACTCTGGTAGTAGACCGCTTTCAGGTGCAGTTTCCGCCATTGTGGGTGATATCTCGGAAACGGATATACCGTTTTCGACCGATTATGCGAGTTGATAACTGGATTGGGTCGCCTTTCCCGCGGGTGAAGCTACAGCCCGATCAGTATAGCGACGGTCCTGGCCGGAACAACCCGGTTTCGGCAGGCCTATACCGCCCGAGCCCATACACGACGATGATGAGCATCGAGACCGATACCGCCGCTGATATCGACGGTGACCACGTCGAAGCGCTCGCTACAGAGTTCGGCGAGGCAATCGCCGAGCTGCCGGTGTACCAGCGATTCAAGGAGACGAAAGACGCCGTCGAGAACCACGACGAGGCGCAGGCGGCTATCAAGGAGTTCGAGCAGATCCGAGAGGAATTCATGCTCGCCCGTCAGACCGGGAACGCTTCGCAGGAAGACCTCCGGAAAGTCCAGCAAAAGCAGGAGGAACTCCACGACATCCCGGTAATGAGCGACTATCTGGAGGCCCAGAACGAACTCGAACTGCGCCTGCAGGAACTCAACGAGATTGTCTCTGAGGAACTGGCCGTTGACTTCGGGCAGAAAGCCGGCGGTTGCTGCGAGGACTGAACACCGGGATTTTTGCGGTCGCGGTTCTGCTGACCCTGAGGCAGCTGGTCAGAAGCGGCGATACCGCCGCCAGCTATCGCCAGTCAGCGGTCCACTCGACCGACTGGGCGGTTACTCCTCGACTTCAGTTTTCACTACGACCGCCGGTCGTTCGCTCAGCCTGAGCACTTTGTCTGTGATGCTGCCGAGAAGGCTCCGGTACTCCGCCGGCCGCCGCTTCGTCCCGAGTACGAGCAGATCGACGTCCGCTTCGTCGGCGGTTTCGATGATGGACTCGGCTGGCCGTCCGTGTTTCAGGGTCGTCGTTGCGTCGACGCCGGCCGACTCCGCGTCGGCCTGTATCCGGGCCAGCGTCTCCTGACCCGTCTCTTCGAGGCCGTGTTCCGGTCCTTCCGACTCGTCGACGTACTCGTCGCCGCTGTAGGCCGTGTACACGTCTTCGTCGACGACATACAGCACGTGGAGGTCCGCATCGTGTTCCGCTGCGAGGGCAATTGCGTGGGATTCGGCATTGGTTGACGCTGCTGTCCCATCCGATGCGAGGAGGATGTGATCGTACATACAGGTCACATTTCTCTCAGGTGGGAAATAAACTGAGGGCTCCGTTCTCAGACAGCGGGAGACACTACGACCATCGTGGAACTGGGTCCGGATGTCAGGCCGAACCATCCGTACAGCATCCAGCGGCCCCGGCACAGCGTCTTCGAAACACCTTAGCGACCGGGCGTGGCATCTCCCGGCATGACAGTCGAATCTGATTGGGACGACTGGCTCCCGCGTGCGGTGGAGTCGGCGACGCCTGACGGGCTGGCGATCTGGTATCTTGGCTGCAACGGCTTCATCGTGAAATCGAGCGGCGGGACGACCGTCTTCATTGACCCGTACCTCGGTACGGGCGACCCGCCGCGAACCGTCCGGATGGTTCCAGTGCCGTTCAACCCTGAGGACATCACTGAGTGTGACGCCGTTCTGGGCACCCACGAACACACCGACCACGTTCACGGGCCGTCTCAGGCCCCGATTCTCGCCGGGACGGGCGCGGACTACTACACCACTGACAGCGGTCACGACGTCATCCGCGAGGAGGCGTGGCTGGAGAACTACAGCGTTACTGACGATCAACTCCACGAGGTCACGGAGGGCGACACGCTCGATATCGGTGACGTGACCGTCCACGTCGAACCGGCCAACGACCCCGACGCCGAGCATCCGGTGTCGTACGTGTTCGAACATGACTCCGGGACGTTCTTCCACGGCGGCGACGCCCGTCCCGGCGAATTCGAAGCTATCGGCGAGCGCTACGACATCGATGTCGGCGTCCTCGCGTTCGGAACGGTCGGGATGATCGACGACAAGGAAACCGGCGAACCCACGCGAACACAGTGGTATAACGATGAGAACATGATCATCGAAGCCGCGAACGAACTCCAGCTTGACACCCTTGTCCCGACCCACTGGGATATGTGGAAGGGGATGACCACGGAGCCGACCGTCTTGCACAACCACGCCAACAGCTTCGCATATCCATCGGCGCTTTCAATAGTTGAAATCGGCGACCGGTACGATCTCGACTGAGAGCGGCCTGCCAGTGGCACACGGACGGCCTGCCCTGACTTCCAGGATCACGCCCTGTTCATGTTCCTGAACGTATGTATATAGATTATATTAACTGATAGGTTGTAGAAAAAAGGCGTAAATGTTGGTCAGGTACGTACCTTTAATACTATTGCTGAGACCATACAGACCATGAGCAATTCGCAAGCCTACGATGAAGTCACTGTCGCCGCAGATGGCGTGACAGTGACCAAGCGGTTCGAGGCGGACGAGTTTCCCGTGCCCGCCATAGCATTTAATCTCACGTCGCGACGGTCCGTTCCGGTGACAGTCAGGCTGGTCGACACCGTGCCGGCGGATGTCGCCGTCGAAGACCTGGGCTTTCACCCCGAGTACGGCAGTGAGTACTGGGACATCAACGAAGACCGGATCGCCTTCGAAAAGGAACTCGAACCGGAAGCCGACTACACGACCGTCTACGGTATTCGTGCGACGGGAACTGACGACGTCGAGAAGTTCCTGACAGAACCCGACATCGAGCGTGTGAATCCGCCTCTAGACGAGGACGAGGAAGACCTCGTCGGTGGCGGCGACGAGGCTGTTCGGGACGTCATCGCCGGTGACGCCGACAGCGTTCCCGGCCTCGAAGACGATGACGACGAAGACATCGAGACCCTCGACCTCTCGGACCCGAACAACCCGGATTCAGGCGTCGAAGCCCCCGAAGCGAGCAACGCTGCACCGGCAGACTCCGAGGTCCAATCCGGCGCTGTTGTCGCGACGATGGCACAGGAAATCCGGGATCAGAACGTCTCCCCGGAAGACGTGAAGCTACTCAAGCGTGCGCTTGACGCCGTCTCCGAAGATGAAGACGACGGTAACACCGGCGGCGTCAACGACGCCCGGATCCAGCGCATCCAGAGCGACGTCGCGGACCTCCGTGCGTACACCGACGCGCTCGAAGAGTTCCTCGAAGAGAACGGTACCGGCGAGGACATGATCCAGGAGTTCGGCGAGCGTCTCGACTCCTTCGAAGCGGCTCTTGAGGATTTCCAGGACGAAGTCCAGTCGGCGACGAAGACAGCCACGTCTGCCTCCGATCAGGTCGACGACCTCTCCGAGGAAGTCGAGAGTGTCGAAGGGCAGCTCGACGACCTCGAAGACGACATCGAAACCGTCCGCGCGGAAATCGACGACGGTGACCTCGCCGACCGGATCGACGAAACCGAATCGGAAATAGAGGAACTCAAACAGTGGCGCGAACAGCTGTCGTCGGTTATCGGCGGCGGCGATTAACCGAACTCGTTTTACCGGTCCCCCGTCTGTGCCTGCATAATGACGACGACGAGAGTGGCTGTGCCGCGCAAAGGCCGGCCCCTCGAAGCAGTGCTGGAGCGACTCGCCGGGCGCACAGGGACGACCGAGCTGGTCGACGATATCATCTCGACGCTTCGCTACGAGAAGGCTGTCACCAAGGGCAACCAAGACGCGGTCGCCGACGTGTACCATCGCATCAGCGACTACTCCTCGCTTGATGAGCCATACAGGCCGGAGTACACGCTGCTCCGTGACGACCGCGACGGGATGCCTCGACGGATCGTCTTCGACAGCGTCACAATTCCGACAGCGTACGGTGATGTCCAACTGGTCGGCCGCGAGGAGCCGTTCCGGGCGCTCCGGACTCATGAATTCGCGCTCGGATTCGACAGCGCCGACCTCGTACTCGAAGAAGTCGTCCAGCTTCGGGACGACCCGCTGACCGCCATCCACGAAATCAACGACCGTATCGACCCGCTTGATACGGACGTACGGGTCGTAACCGGGCTGGGCGATACAGTGTACCACACGCTGCTTGCGACGCCGGATGTCATCGATGCACAGGACGGTCCTCTCGACCGGGCCTTCGTCACCAACTACGAGGGCGACCTGTGTATCTCACCGCGGTACGAACGGCTCGTCGAAGCCGTCCTCGGGACGAGCGCACTCGATGGTGTCTCCTTTACGTATCCCACCGAAGGCGGCGAGGAAGAAGAAGACATTGCGGCGACTGGTATCGGTGTCTACCTTACTGTCACGGGGTCGACTGCACGCGATCACGGCCTCGAACTCGGCGAGCGGCTGTTCCCCAGTGAGACCGTGCTGCTGGAGAACGCCCACGAGCGTACCGAGACGACGGAACAGGTCGCCAGTCTGTTCGAAGACCCCGAAGAGACGGCGCTGCAATCGGTCTGAGACGCCGTCGTCTCAGAGACGCCGCCGCTCGATGAGTTTTGCCGCGACGCCGACGGGCACGACGACCCACGCTAGGAGCCCCGCGGCGACCATCGGCGTAGTCAGCCCGGCCTGTGCAAGCACGCTGCCGAAGCCGCCGGCGACCACGTCCACCTGCGAGAGCGCGAGCACGCGGAAGCAGTCCACCGGGTTGAGCAGTATCGCCGCGGCGATAGCGCCGGACCCGAGGTCGAACCCAGCGACGGCCCCCAGCGCGACCAGGTCGTGCAACAGCGCGACCCACAGCCAGATGGCCAGCGCGGCACCGAGTGCGTGTGTTTTCGTCCGTGCGACCGTCGAGACCAGTACCGCGACGCCGAGCATCGCGCAGGCGGTCAGGACCGCGGCGAGGGCGACGGCCGCGTACTGGCCGACGCTGGCGAGACCGAGATAGCGAACGGTCAACAGTGCGCCGGGAACGAAGCCGAGCAACATCGCGCCGGACAGCACCGCCGCCCGGCCGATGGCAGTGCCGACGACGACACGGCCTTTCGTCACCGGGAGCGCGAGCAGGAGTTCGAGCGAGCCGCGCTCGTCGGCCCCGACGATGGCGTCGTAACCGACCGCCAGCGCGGCCAGGGGGACGAGGTAGACGCCGAGTTCCGCGATGGTCGCAATGACCGCGTCGAAGCGACCCGGGCCGACTGAACTCGCCCCGAACTGGACGACGGCGGTGGTAAAGAGGCCGAACAGTAGCGCCACGCCGAGCGCCCATCGGCTCCGGACGGCCAGCCGGTACTCACGGCGCGCGATGGTGAACAGGCTGCTGTCGGCAAGTCGGGCGAACGCCGATTCGTCGGCAGCGTCTGTGGTCGTGCTTCCCTCGGTACCGCCATCGTGCAGCCGGGTACCCGGAGCGTCGGCCGCGACGACGCCGCCGTCGGGTGTCGGATCTGTCGAGGAGTCGTCTCCCATCATGCCGGCTCGCCTCCCGAGTCCTCGGCGGCCGCAGCCGCAGTGCTGTCGGAACCGGTGCGCTCGTCGCCGTCGGCCGCCCCGACGACCTCGTGGAATGCGGCTTCGAGACCCGGTTCGCGGACCTCGAAACGGTCGATATCGTACTTGTCGCCGACGGCCGTCAGGAGGTCGTAGGCGTCGGTGGGGGCGGTGGTGACAGTCAGGTCGACGCCGCCGCGGCTGACACTCGACGCACCCTCGTAGTCTCGAAGCATGCCTGCCACGTCGCTCGCAGCCGCCTCAGACGTGAGCGACAGCGACACTGTCACCTCGTCGGCGGCGGCGCGGCGAAGCTCTTCGACCGGCCCCGCAGTCGCTACCTGTCCGTCCGCGATGATGACCGCCTCCGAGCAGAGCCGCTGAATCTCCCCGAGCGCGTGCGAGGAGAAGACGATAGTCACGTCGGTCTCCGCCGCCAGCGACTCCACAACCTCGTGGAACGCCCGGATACCGTCGGGGTCGAGTCCCGCGGTCGGTTCGTCGAGGATCAGCACGGCCGGCTCGCCGACGAGCGCAGTGCCGAGGCCGAGCCGTCGGTTCATCCCGTTGGAGTAGCCGCCGACGCGGCGGTCCGCGGCGTCTGCGAGTCCCACGGTGTGCAGGATGCGCTCGACGTGGTGGCTCCGGTCTTCCCGTGGTACCGAGCGCATCCGGGCGTGGAAGCGGAGTATCTCGCGTCCGGTCAGGCTCGGCGGGAAGCCGGCGTGTTCCGGCAGGTAGCGCACCCGCTCGCGGACGGTGGTACCGCCGGTCGGGTCCGCGCCGGCGACGGAGACGCTGCCATCGTCAGGCCGGTTCAGCCCGACGAGTAGCTTGAACAGCGTCGTCTTGCCGGCACCGTTCGTGCCGAACACGCCGAGGGTCGTCCCCTGTTCGACCGAGAGATTCAGTCCGTCGAGCGCCTGCACGTCGCCGTAGGCTTTCGATACGTCGTCGACTTCAATCACGTTCATAGTATTTCCTCCAGTCCTCGTGGGGCGGTTCGGTGAGCGGACGGGCGTCGACCACGCCGGGCGACTGGACGACCGGCACGGACGACTCGGCCAGCCGAACGGCATCAAAGGCCGGACTGCTTGCGAACACTCGCGCGGCGGGCTTCTCGGCGGTGACCTGCTGGACGGTCCCGGCTGGCTGGTAGCGCGTGTCGCCGACGCCGTCGTCGTCGATGTCGGTCGGGTTCGCCTGGGACCAGTAGTTCCCGACGCTCTCGTTCCAGTGGACCTGGTCGCTCATGACCGCAAGGACCGGCCTGTCGTTGCGGATAAAACTGTTCTCGGTCACGGTGCCGTCGGTACTCCCTGCGGCGATATGGACGCCGATATCGTTACCGACGACGAGGTTATCGACGATGCGGTTGCTGACGGAGTTGTAGACAAACAGCCCGTTCTCGTTGTTGACGAGGTGGTTGCCGCGGATGTCCGTGTCGTCGATGCTCTTGACGAGGATCCCGTGGCCGGACTGCCCGCTGTTGTTCACCGCCACGTTGTCCTTGATGACGAGGTGTTTCGACACCATCAGCGCGTACCCGACGTCGTTGTCGAAGGCGGTGTTGTTCCGCAGGTTCGAGTCGTCCGAGTACATGTAGTGGACCCCGTACCGGAGGTCCCACATCGTGTTCTCGCTGGCGTTGACGTCTTTCGCCCAGTTGAAGTAGAGTCCGTCCCGGACGGTGGTGATGTCGTTGTTCCGGATGACGCTGTCCTCGGTCTTCCATATCTGGATACCGTTGCCACGCTTGGTCAACTGCCGTATCTCCTCGCGGCCGACGATGGTGTTGCTCCGTATCTCGGTGTCGTCGACGCCGTTGAGCCAGATACCGAAGGTCATGTCGGTCACGCGGCTGTCGCGGACGGAGACCTCGCTTGCGTTGACGAATATCGCGGCGTCGTTGTCGGCGGTACTGTAGCCGCTGTTTCGGACCCAGAGGCCCGTCACGGAGACGCCCCGTGCTTCGACGGCGAGCACATCGCCGTCGCCGTCGCCGTGTAGCAGCGCCGATCCGGGACCGCTCCCGGCCAGCGTGACGTTCGGCGTTGTCACGACGAGCGTCTCGTCAAAGCGACCGTCGAGCGTGACGGTATCGCCGGGGCTCGCGGCATCGACCGCCGCCTGCGCGCTGTCGTAGGTCTCGCCGTCGACCATCGCGGTCCCCTCGGCCGATGGGGCGGTGAACGAGTCGGTGTCAGGCACGTCGGGGTCGAAGTTGAGGCTGTCGCGGGCGCTGTCGGCTTCGCCGGCGCTGGCCATCCCGACAGCGACGACCGACAGCACGAGCAGGGCTGCGGTCCCGATGGCGAACACACGCTCGGAATCGTGGGACAGTGGGATCATGAGTGTGTTTCCGGGTGGTTTGGTTCAGCCGCAGTGGTCGTCGGGCGGTGCGGGGCGTCTCCCTCGTCGTCGGTGTCGCCGTCACGGTCCCGAACGGCGTCGGGAAGCCCGGTGAGCCCGCTACGGAATCGGGCCGGGAGTTCGCTGAACGTCGCGGCCTGATCGCGGTAGTAGTACGAAACCGCAAGCAGTCCAACAGCTGTGGCGGCCATGTATGCGCCGAGGCCGAACCGGGAGACGCTGGTGATATTGGCGACCTGGTACTGCCCCCACAGTGGCGGCGTGAAGCCGTCGACGCCCATCACCGGCGCTCCGGGGTCGAGCGTGTGACCAGCCTGCCAGAGGCGGTACTGGATATCGGCCAGCATCACGGTGAACACCAACACGGTGCCGCCGAACTGGTATTTCAGGCCGCGTTTGAGTTTCTCGGTAGTCGGTGCGACAGCGACGAACACCGACAGCAGCGACACGCCAATGAACGCCACCGGACCCAGCGCCCACTCGGGCACGTCGATGGCGTTCTCCTCAACGGGGAAGTTGGGCTCGACTAACACCGGGTCGGGGAAGTAGAACCCGACGTAGTGGTTCAGTCGCGCCATCTCGGTGAAATCCCCGGCCAGGTGCGGGTAGGCGTACAGAGAGACGCGGAGCGTCGTGCTCGGGTACTGCACCGCATCAACGCTGATGCGCCACATCGGGAACGCGAGCGCCGCGACGAACAGCAGCGCCGCTACCACGGGGAGGCCCCGCCTGATCTCGCGGAAGTCGTCAAGGGTGGGTCGTTGCATGGCTGGACACCTCCGAGGTGAATCGTGACTTACCCCTCCGCCGGTTCGACGATCATCCGGCTGCGCATCTCTAAGTGCAGGGCGCTACAGAAGTACGTGCAGTAGATCCAGTACACGCCAGGGTCGTCAGCCGTGAACGTGACCTCGCGGGTGTCCTGTGGGGCCACGGCGTAGTTGATGTCGTGTTCGGGGATGGCGACGCCGTGGATGATGTCCTGCACGCCCTCGATGTTGGTCGTGGACAGTTTCACCTCGTCGCCCTCCTGGACCGTGAAGTCCGGCAGGCCGAACTCCGAGCGCTTGGTCGTCATCTTGACGTGGACGCTGTTCTCGCCCGTGCGCTCGACGCCGGAGTCCTCCTCGGTGATGTAGGTCTCTTCGTAGTCGGCCTTGTCGTAGACCTTCTTCGCGTCTATCTTGTCCTTGTGGGCGAAGACGCAGTCGTGTGGCTCGGGGTAGGCCGGGTGGTCCGCGACCAGTTCCATCTCCGCCTCGCCCTGCCCGATGTGGATGAGCTGGTCGTTGTCGGGCATAATCGGGCCGACCGGAAGGAACCGGTCTTTCGAGAGCTTGTTGAGACTGACGAGCCACTCGCCGTCGGGATCGGTCGTCATCGCCTCCAGCGCCTGGATGTGGCCCGGGTTGTAGTGGACATCCTGTTTCTCGATGATGGGGTCTTCTGACCCCTCCTCGGCCTCGACGGCGGCCTGAATATCCCACTTGACGGCCTGCGAGTCGATGAACAGCGACGTGTAGGCGTGGCCGTTGCCGTCGAAAGTAGTGTGCAGCGGGCCGAGTCCGACGCGCGGTCGCCCGGCGACGACGTCCTCCGGGTCGGAGGAATCGGCCAGTGCCTCCAAGTCGATCATCGTCACCGTCGGCGAGAGCTTCCCCGCGACGAAGGCGTAGTCGCCGTTGGGTCCGACCTCGACGCAGTGGGGGCTTTTCGGCGTCGGGATGTACTTCACGATTGGGCGGTCGCCCTGATTGAGCGAACTGCTCTGGGTTCCGTCGACGACCGGGATGCCGTTTACCTCCTCGTAGTTGCCGTTCTCGACGGCCTGCTCGATGGCCGGGATGTCGAAGGCCTTGACGTTGTCCCGGTCGTCCTTCGTCATGCCCTGAATGTCGGTGGCCTCCTCGCTGTTGTACGCCGAGGAGATGGCCCACCGACCCTCTTTGCCGGTGTCGACGATGTCGAGGTTGCCGTCGACCTTGACCTGCCACTGGGTCTCCATCGACTCGGGGTCGACGGCGACGAACAGCGACGTGTAGTTGTCCGGGTTCTTGGCGTCGGTCCCGTCGTTGGGCAGCGGCGCGCGGAACTCGCCGTTGCCGAGCACGTACTTCGTGTCCGGCGAGAGGACACAGCAGCCGTGGATGGCCTGCATGTTCGGCACGTCCGTGATGGCGTCCGTCTCGAAGTACGTGAGGTTCACGCGGGCGATGCGACCGTTCGCCTTGTCGTTGACGTACAGGTACTCGCCGTCGTAGTCCCCGTCTGTCTCCGAGAGGTTCGGGTGGTGGTTGTCACCCCAGGAGTAGCCGCCGCTCTCTTCGAGCAGTTCCTTGGTATCATCGGTGAAACCATAGCCCGACGCACAGTCGGTGTTAAACACCGGAATGCGGGTGAGTTCGCGCATCGACGGGATGCCGATGACCCGCAGTTCGCCGGAGTGGCCGCCGGACCAGAAGCCGTAGTATTCGTCGTGTTCGCCCGGTTCGACCGTGTGGCTCGCGCCGCTGCCAGAGGGCGTCGACTGGCTGCCGGCGCTGCCGCCGCCGCCAGTCAGCGCCGAACAGCCGGCGACGGAGCCCATCGCGCCAGCGGCCACGCCGGCCTTCATGAAGTCCCGGCGGCCGAGTGAGAGGCCGGGTAGTCCCAGTGAGATGTCGTCGTCCGCAGTCGTTTCATCCGGGGACTCGACATCAGCCAGTACCGAGTCGAGCGTTTCTTCGTATTCTTCGAGGACTTCGTTCGGGTCGCGGGGAGTCTCGTTTTCACTCATATCAGACCACCTTGATTGTGCCGACCATCCCGTTCATCTCGTGGGGGATGCAGTAGTACTCGTACGTTCCGGTCGTCTCCAGCGTGACCTCGTAGCTCTCGCCTTTCGGGATATTTCCTTTCTGCCCGTTGCTGTAGCCGTCCTTCGCGGCCTGCAGGGAGTCGAACCCACCGGAGGCGAAGTAATCCGCGCCATCGGGAATCTTGTCCTCATAGGCCGTCACCGTGTGGCCGATGCTACCGACGTTCTCGAACGTGACTGTCGTCCCTGCCTCGACCTTGATTTTCTTTGGCTCGTATGCCAGTCCGTCCGTCATTTCGACAGTACTTGTCTCGGCCCACTCGGAGCCGCTCCCGCCGTCGCCGGACTCGGTCTCACCGCCGTCTGCGCCGTCACCGCCGCTACCCGAGTCGCCGTCACTGCCACTGTCGGACCCGCCGCCCGATGAACAGCCAGCTAGTGTGACTCCAGCCGCGAGAGCCAGACCGCGAACGAATGTTCTACGTGTTTCCATGGTAGCTCACGGCTGCAACTCGAAGACCTACCTGTATATATAGGGACCCGCACTCTCATTTCGCAGGAAGTGGGGCGAATATGTTCGTCGGTAAATAGTGAATGGTGACTACTCGCGAACATCGCCGCAGAGTACAACAACTGTGCAATCGTCTCCGTACTCTCCGGGGTGGGTGGTGGGTGCCGGCGTCGGATGCACCGCGCTTCGGTGACACGGTCTGCTGTAGGCACCGCCTTCGTTCAACTGTCCACAGACTCTTGTAGCCGTGCGAGACTGGTCAACACCGGATACGTCCAGAGTTGGTCTTCGTACATATACGTGCAGAACTCGTGTGTTTCGAACCGGTGAACGCTAGAGTGGAGTTGATCCTGCCGATCCTGTAAAATCGCAGCAATGTCGCTCTGGAACGTTTCACGATACCACTCGGGCACGACCGTACTGTCGAGTGTCTCAATAATCTCCTGCAGACTGCCGTGGTACTCCTGTATCGATTCTTGTTCGATTTTGACAGCGCGGTCCAGCGACGTCCGTTCGTCGATTGCTTGCTCAGCCGCAGCTACGAGTGACCGTTTGAGCGGCGGGGAAAATCCGACGTTCGTCTCAGGGTGAAATAGTGCTGCGTAGTCCTGTCCAAACTCGATCGCGACGTTTTCGACCAGCGATTCATCGTACACTGACTCGTAGTGGTCGACAGCTAGCACCGTGTCGGTGTAAGCGTCTCGTAGCGCTTTGACGGGGTCGGGTTCGGGTTGTCGGCTTCGCGGACCGACGGGGGAGGAGGGCTGTTCAACGGGGTCGAGGGCGCGGAGGCGCTGCAGGAATTCTTCGAGACCAGCCTGCTCGGCGGCAAGTTCAGTATGCTCCTCGTCAAGCACAGTGAGAGCCGTCTCTACCGGCTCGAGGATGTGGTCTCGCCATGTGTGCAGGAACCACTGCGCGCCGTCCTGCGCAGGCGTCGTTGCCATGCTAGTGTATCGTCTGGTAACAACAATAAGTGTTTTAGTTACCGGACAACACCGCTCTGTTCCGGACGGCTATTTATATAGTCCTGGCGTCGTTGCCGGGGCCATCGTGCGGTTTCGATATATTGGTATTTTCAATCCTCATAGAATACCAGGCGCCTCGGTGAACTGGCATGAGTTATCTAGTTTTCCGGCAGGTATATCTGAGTACGTCCATATACGACCAAATATGCACCAGTAAATCCGTAACACGGATTTTTGAAATAGTAATGCTGTATTCGTTAGTGGTATTGAATTATATCTATATAAACTCGGCATAATAAGATAGAAAAATCTCATTTAGATCCATATTCCCAGGGATACACATTTCGATACATTCCGGTCCTGTCGTCCAGTCAGTTGGTAGCGGCTGAGCGATTGCTCTGGCCGCACATCGCTCACATCCGGGTTTTTAAATAATGACGGCAACTCTACTCGGGTAATGACCGACGACGCCGACACACAAAACACGGGCCGACGGATACAGTCCGTGGAGAACGCCTGTGAGATTATTGAAGCTGTTCAGGAGTCACATAGCGCGACGTTGCAGGAGTTGAGCGAGCGAATCGAACTCTCCCAGGGAACGCTTCACACGTATCTTGCGACGCTGACCGACTGCGGCTTTCTCTCGAAGGACGACGACACGTACCAGCTTGGCTTTCGGTTCGTCACGATGGGTGAACACGTCCGAAACGAGACGGAACTCTATACCGCCGGCCAAGAGGAAGTGGACAAGCTGGCGGACAAATCCGGCGAGTACGTCCATCTGGTCGTTGAGAACGACGGGCGCGAAGTCGCCATCTACGAGCGGCGAGGGGAGCATGCCGTCGGGATGGACTATCACCTCCAGCTGCGGGAAGCACCACAGCATCTCCACGACAGCGCGTCTGGGAAGGCGATCCTCTCGTGTCTCCCAGACGAGCGTGTCAAGAGAATTATCGACCGAGAAGGGCTCTCACGACAGACACAGCACACGATTACGGACCGAGAGACGCTCTGCGACGAGCTAGAGACCATCCGGGAGCGGGGATACGCGACGAACGACGAGGAAGAAATCCGCGGTCTCCGGGCAGTCGGTGCGCCGATACTGGACAACGATGGGACCGTCGTCGGCGCGGTCAGTGTGACTGCACCGACCAGCCGTCTGAAAGGAGCCCGCTTCGACACTGAGATCCCCGAGATGGTGATGGAAGCTGCGAACCTCATCGAAGTCAATCTCGAAATGACGTCGTTCGACCGCGGCACATAATCGCGGTGTCTGACACCTGTCGCTCTGTGTCGGCGACGACCGCTACCCAACAACGGCGTTCAGTCTCCGGGATTTGGATACCTCAAATCTCTGCTGTCCGACTGTGACTGCGGAACGGAGCGATTCTCCCGGTGACTGAACCACAATAACAGTCGTACCACCGTTAGGAAGACCCTTGGATGGGCGTCTCCAGCCCGACAGCAGGCCTACAGGCTGTCTCCGGCGTCTCACAGGGGAATCTAGGTGGTATGCTCATGGACGGGAGTCTGCCACCGCCGTGCTCTGTTTATTTTTGATTTGGTCAAAAAGTCTATCCACCCTCTCTTCGGTACGTAGATTAGATCACAGCACACACGCGTCGATATCTTCGCGGTCATGTCCACTTTTATCGGCTCAGTGTCGCTTTTTCTATTGAATATACCAAGTTCGATTTTGCGAAATCTTCCGCATAGACAGCGAGAGTTTGGCCCATAATCCCGCAAGCACTTCTCACGAGAGTCTTCGATTGGTTTTGCTATTTTCAAATAGTTTGCTCCGGAGACACTCCCAAATATTTATTAACAATACCGGTATTGATGCCGATACACTGTCTCACTCCAGCCATTGGATGCTGACAGTCAGGACGGAACCGGCAGCTGAACAACGCAGCGTACTCGCCCCGTTGGTCCCGAATCGAGTGGGCGTACGCACCGCCGAACCCACAAACACTCATGAGCACACAGACGGAGCCACCAGAGCAAGCGCCAGATGAGGACGAATCGCCAATCGCGACTGCCCGCCGCCAACTGGAGCGGGCGGCCGAACACCTCGACCTTTCCGAGGGGCTGCTTGAGCAGCTCCGCCATCCATCGAAAACCGTCGAGGTATCTGTCCCGATCCGCCGAGCCGACGGGAGTGTCGAGGTGTTTAACGGGTATCGCGTCCAGCATTTCGAGGTTAGAGGCCCGTACAAGGGCGGTATGCGATACCACCCGAGCGTCTCCGCAGAGGAGTGTACGGCGCTGGCGATGTTGATGACGTGGAAGTGTGCGGTGATGGACCTTCCCTTCGGCGGTGCGAAGGGCGGAATCGTCGTCGACCCGTCGACGCTCACTGCACAGGAAACCGAGCAACTGACCCGCCGGTTCGCTGAGGAACTACGCGAAGTCGTCGGGCCGACGAAAGACATCCCCGCACCTGACATGGGGACCGACGAGCAGACCGTCGCCTGGTTCATGGACGCGTATTCGATGCAAGAAGGCGAGACAGTCCCCGGCATTGTGACCGGCAAACCAACAGCGGTCGGCGGCACACACGGCCGTGAAGAGGCACCCGGCCGAAGCGTCGCCATCGTCGCCCGCGAAGCGCTCGACTACTATGACGGAAATGTCGACGGTGCCACCGTCGCTGTACAGGGCTTCGGTGCTGTCGGCGCGAACGCCGCACGTCTGCTCGATTCCTGGGGCGCATCCGTCGTCGCTGTCAGCGACGTCGACGGCGGTATCTACGATGAATCCGGCCTCGATGTCGAATCAACCCCCGCTGACGGCGACGAACACGGCCAGCTGGGGGACGTTGACGCACCGCGTCAGCTATCCAACGCCGAGTTGCTGGAACTCGATGTCGATGTCTTGATTCCCGCGGCGGTCGGAAACGTATTGACCAAACAAAACGCTGCGGACGTGCAGGCAAGCATTATCGTCGAAGGTGCGAACGGGCCGACAACGACAGCAGCCGACGCTGTGTTCAAAGAGCGCGACATCCCAGTTATCCCAGACATCCTCGCCAACGCCGGTGGCGTCACTGCGAGCTACTTCGAATGGCTCCAGCACATTAACCGGCGGAGCTGGTCCCGCGAGGAGGTCAACGAAGAACTCGAAGCCGAAATGCTCGATGCATGGGAGGCGCTCCAGACCGAAGTCGAGGACCGCGATGTCACGTGGCGAACGGCGGCCTACATCGTTGCGCTCTCGCGAATCGGTGACGCTATGAACGCCCGCGGGCTATGGCCGTAGCAACGGATGTCGCTTCAGTCTACCCACTCGCGAGACCACAGTCGTTCCGTGTCACCTGTCGCGGTGCTCGGTGTCCCCTTCGCGCTCGGCGCTGACCGGCGTGGCGTCGACATGGGACCGTCGGCGATTCGCTACGGCGGCCTCAGTACCGCGCTCGATACGGCCGGCATCGAATACACTGACGCCGGGGATCTAGCACTGCCGACGCTACAGTCGCAGTCAGCGACTCCCGACGACAGTGCGAAGTACCTCGATGCGATCGCCGAAATGACCGACACCCTTGCCGACCGGGTGGCGACCGAGATAGCCGACGGGAGCGTGCCGCTGGTGTTAGGTGGCGACCACTCTATCGCCATGGGCACTATGCGCGGTGCAGCCCAGACGTCTGAACTCGGCGTCATCTGGTTCGACGCGCACGGCGATTACAACACCCCGACTACGTCGCCCAGCGGCAACGTCCACGGCATGCCGCTCGCGGCCGCCCACGGCTACGGCGACTTCGCAGAGATGCCGTGGGCCACCGCCCCGAGCGTCGCCGAGGAGAACACCGTCATCGTCGGCGCGCGGAGCCTCGACGCTGACGAACGAGCGGTCCTCCGTGAGAGTGATATCTCCGTCTTTACGATGGCAGATATCGATAAACGGGGTATCGGGCCAGTCACCGACGAGGCACTCGACATCGCGACTGACGGCGTCGACGACATCCACGTCAGCCTCGACCTCGACTGGCTTGACCCGGAGGACGCACCGGGAGTCGGGACACCGGTACCCGGTGGCGTCACCTACCGGGAGGCGCATACGGCGATGGAACGGGTCGCCGACCGCGACGCCGCCGAGTCGGTGCTGCGCTCGCTCGATGTCGTCGAAGTCAATCCCATCCTCGACCAGCGCAACACGACGGGCGAACGAGCGGCCGAACTCGCCGCCAGCGCGTTCGGCAAGCGGATTCTGTAGCTCTTTTCGAACCGCGGCAGGTACCCGGTCGTGTGGCCGCACGCTGGCCCGGAACACAGTGATTTATTACCAATGATTGCTACTGTGATAACATGGACCGCAATACTGCAGAGCCGCGTGTCGATAGCCTTCCTGGCCCACAGAGCAGCGAGTGGGTCGAGTACCACCACGAGACCGCCGCGCCGAGCACGTACGTGTACGATTTCGTCTGGGACATCACCGAAGACGCAATCGGTCCGTTCTGCACAGACGCGGACGGCAACGTCCTGCTCGATTTCACCTGCCACGTCGCCGCGTCGCCGCTCGGCTACAATAACCCGAAAGTGCTCGACCGGGCCGACGAGTTTGACATGGTCGACCCGCTGAAAATCGCCGGTCAGGACTTCTACGTCAGTACCGGTGGGTCGCCCGACGAAACGTCGCTGCCGGGCCCTGCCCACCTGATGGATCGGCTGACCGATATTACCAGCCACTACGACTTCGACACCGTCTTCCTCTCGAACTCCGGCGCTGAGGCCGTCGAAAACGCAATGAAGATCTGTTACGATAACTGCGAGACGCCGAAGTACGGCATTACCTTCGACGGCGCGTTCCACGGACGGACCCTCGGAGCGCTTTCACTGAACCGTTCGAAGTCCGTCTACCGCCAGAAATTCCCCGAACTCAGCGGGATTCACGACGTGGAGTACTCAGAGGCCGGCGTCGAGCGCCTCCGTTCGAAACTCGACGCAGATACCGGCCATATCCCGCCCGAAGAAGTCGCGTTCCTCATTCTGGAGCCGATACAGGGCGAAGGCGGCTACCGCGTCCCGAGCCCCGAGTTCCTCTCGGCCGTCGACGACCTCTGCCGGGAACACGACATTCCGATCATCGCCGACGAAATCCAGTCGGGAGCCGGCCGCACTGGCGAGATGTGGGCCGTCGACCACTACGACATCGAACCGGATGTCATCACGAGCGCCAAAGCGCTCCGGGTCGGCGCGACCATCTCCCGGTCGGACATCTTCCCGTCCGAAACGTCGCGGCTCTCCTCAACGTGGGGGGCTGGCGACATCCTCGGCTCGATGCGTGGCGCGCTGACCCTCGCCGCTATCGAGGACCACGACCTGCTGGACAACGCCGCCGAGAAAGGGACGTACTTCATGGACCGACTCCGCGATATCTCGGCAGACCGTCCGCTGGTCGAAGACGTTCGCGGCCTCGGCCTTATGACCGCGGTGGAGTTCGATACGGCTGACCGACGCGATGCCGTGATGGAAACAGCGCTCCAGCACGGTCTCCTCACGCTCGGCTGTGGCCAGAAATCCCTCCGACTGCTCCCGCCGCTTGATGTCACCGAGCGCGAGCTGGAACTCTGTGTCGACATCCTCGATTCGGTCTTTACCGAGGTTGCAGACGCTGTCGCGTCGGCCTGACTCTCGCTACTTCTGCGGTAACCGAAATGTTAAAATATGATTGATTCGACTGTGGCACTATGCCACGAGAGGCACGCGTAGACAGACGGAGGTATCTGCAGGCAATCGGTGGCACTGTCGCGACCCTGTCAGTCGCCGGCTGTCAATCGGGCAGCGGTGACTCACAGACGCTCACTGCGGGAACGGCGCCGGGCTTTCCGCCGTTTGAGATGAAACAGGACGGCGAACTCGTCGGCTTCGACGTCGAGCTACTGGAAGCCGTTGTCGCGGCGACGGAGTACGAGCTGAGCGGCTGGGAGGAACTGGAGTTCAAATCACTTATTCCCGCGTTGAACAACGGCAACGTCGACGTCGTCGCGGCTGGCATGACGATAAACGATGACCGCGACGAGGCAATCGACTTCTCTGACCCATACTACAGCTCGAATCAGGCCATCATCGTCCGGGAGAGCGGGTCGTTCTCGCCGTCGTCGCTGGCTGACCTCTCCGGGGCGACGGTCGGGGCACAGAAAGGGACGACCGGTGAATCCGTGATCAAAGACCAGCTCATCGAAGCCGGGACGATTCAGGCGTCTCAGTACAACGCGTACGGCAACTACGTGCTCGCCGTCGAGGACCTGCTGAACGAAAACGTCGATGTCATCATCATCGACGTCCCCGTGGCGAACTCGTTCGTGGCAGATCGCCCCATCAAGTCTGCGTTCGTCCACGAGACTGGCGAGCAGTTCGGCTTCGGGATTCAGTCCGGTGACGACGAACTCGCGGGCGCGCTCAACAGCGGGCTGACCACAGTTGAGGACGACGGGACGTACCGGGACCTGACCGAGAAGTGGTTCGGACAGAAGTGAGGCCATGGCAGCAATCCTACTCCAGACCGCTGACTGGCTGTTCGTCATCGACAATCTGGGCCTGTTGCTCGGCGGGACAGCTGTCACCATCGCGCTCACTGTCGCCAGTATTCTCCTTGGATTCGCCATCGGATTCCCGGCCGGTGCGATAGAGGTGTACGGCTCGGAAAGGGCCAGTCGGCTGGTCGAACAGGTCGGGGTTGTCCTTCGCGGCACCCCGCTGTTGGTCATCATTATGATCCTGTACTTCGGCCTGTCCGTTTCCAGCAGCGCATTTGTCACGGCGACTATCGCGCTCGGACTCCGGAGTGCCGCTTACCAGTCACAGACTTTCCGCGGTGCGCTCCAGAGCGTCGACGACGGGCAACTGGAAGCGGCCCGCGCCGTCGCTATGTCCCGGTTCGAAGCGATCCGGTACGTCGTCGTCCCGCAGGCGCTCCGCCGGAGTGTGCCGGGATTCCAGAACGAGTTCACTATCGTCCTCAAGGACACGAGCATCGCCATCGTCATCGGCATCGGCGAACTGCTGACGACGGGTCAGAACCTCTACGAAGGCGGACAGTCGACCGCGGCGCTGGAGATATTCCTCGCCGTCAGCCTCGTTTATTTCGTGCTGACGTTCGCGACGAACCGGTCGCTCGATAGACTCAGTGACTACTACGCAGTACCGGAGGGAACGACATGACACAGCCATTACTCTCAATCGACGACCTGCACAAGTCCTACGGGAGCGAAGAAGTACTGGAAGGCGTTGGCCTCGATATGGATCAGGGAGACGTGACGGTTCTCATCGGCCCGAGCGGCTCAGGGAAGTCAACGCTGCTCCGGTGTGTGAACCGCCTGACCGAGATCAACAGTGGTCAAATTGTTCTCGATGGGCGGGACGTGACCGGGGCCGACACCGATGTCAACGAACTGCGAAAGCAAGTCGGCATGGTGTTTCAGGATTTCAACCTCTTTGCGCACCTGACGGCGCTCGAAAACGTCACGCTCGGCCCGAAAAAAGTGCTCGGCATGGACGCTGCTGACGCCGAGGCGGCCGGACGGGACCACCTCGAACAGGTCGGATTACTGGAACAGGCGGACTCGTACCCCGCTGAACTCTCCGGCGGACAGAAACAGCGCGTCGGCATCGCACGCGCACTCGCAATGGACCCAGAGCTGCTGCTGTTCGACGAGCCGACCAGCGCACTCGACCCCGAACTCGTCGGCGAAGTCGTCGAGGTAATGCGTGACCTCGCCGCCGAGGGCATCACCATGCTCGTCGTCAGCCACGAGATGGACTTCGCCCGGTCGGCCGCATCTGACATCGTGTTCCTCGACGACGGTGAAATCGTCGAACACGGCCCGCCGGAGCAACTGTTCCGGAACCCCACAGCGGACCGAACCGAACAGTTCCTGAGCAGATTGCACGCACACGAGGCGACGCCATGAGCACGGCCGAATCGACGACATCACCGAACCCGGGACTCCGTGACCGCGTCGGCACAGTGTTCACTATCCGCCCACTTACCGTGGGTCTAGCGCTGTTCTGGGTCTGGGTTCTCGCTCGCTGGACCACCGATTTCGTCCTCGCAGGGCTACTCGGGCTCGACCGCGGCACACCGTTCATCCCGGCAGCTCCGTTTCTGACAACAGCGGACACTATCAGCTCGCTCGCCGCGTCACTCGGTGCGGCCGGAGCGCCACTCGCGTGGGTCGCTGACACGCTCCGGTTCGCCGCCGACGCGACGGCGTACCTGCCGGCGCTGGCCCAGGGCATCTGGACGACGGTTCTACTCACGGTCTTCAGCGTCTGTCTCGGATTCACGCTGGCGCTTCCGCTTAGCGTCGTTCGCGTGTACGGTGGACGGTGGGCTCGCTGGCTCGCGCTGTCGTACACTGAACTCATCCGCGGGACGCCGCTGCTCGCCCAGTTGTTCGTGCTTTACTTCGCGACCTCACTCACGCAGGTTCTCAGAGGTGTCCCGGGGGTTGGTGTCGGCTTCGTTCCGGCGCAGGCGTTCTGGGTGGCCGTGATCAGTTTCACGCTGAACAGCGCTGCCTACCAGTCCGAATACCTGCGTGCGTCGCTGGAATCAGTCGACGGCGGTCAGTTGACTGCCGCACGCGCCATCGGACTCTCAAAGCTCGAGGGAATACGGTACGTCGTTGTTCCCCAGGGCCTTCGGCTCGCGCTGCCCAGTTGGACGAACGAACTCGTGTATCTCATTAAGTACTCCTCACTGGCGAGTTTCATCACTGTACAGGAGCTGTACGGCAGAACAAGTACTATCGCGAACGAAACGTACCAGTATACGGAACTCTTCGTGCTGGTGGCGATACTGTACTTGGCCCTTGTCGTGTCGGCATCGGCATTGATGGACCGCGTCGAATCGCACACTGCAACCGCCGGTGTCGGACACACGAGACAATGATTACCCTCTTGGGGCCTCCGATCAACTATTATAACACATCCTATGAGTCACGCTGATAGCGCCGGAGCACGGCTCACACTCGACCTGTGGCACCCGAACTGCTGGGCTATCGAGGCGACCGACCGCACGGACGGCGGCATTCTGGCGCACACGGTCCAACAGACCGTTCAGTCGTCGACAGTATCGGTCAACGGTGTGTTTACAGTGTATGGAGCTACGAAGTCGGCTGTCGAAGACTGCCTCGACGCAGTCCGTGCCTCACCCCACGCCGGAGAGATACAGGAACTCCAAGCACGGATCGGACACAAGCGCGATGCACCCGGCACCGTCGTCAGACAGTTTCTGCTAGAGTACGATCCAGACGAACTAGTCTGCCCGACGCTCCTTGAACACGGGTTCGTCCACAGTGCGCCTGTTCGTATCGAAGACGGTCGCGAACGCTGGCAAGTGAGTTTCACCGGCGAGCGGCCCGAAATTCAGTCAGCACTCGATTCCGTCGAAGCTGACGCCGACGCTGACGTGTCGGTCGAATCCATTGTCACGCCTGACAGCGATTCTGACCGGTCGGTGGGTAGGCTACGAACTGACTCGCTGACGCCGGCGCAGCGACGAGCCTTCGAAGCGGCCCGCGAAGCGGGCTACTATCAGTGGCCGCGCGGGATCTCGGTTCGCGAACTCGCCGCACAGATGGATATCTCGAAGACGACGCTCCTCGAGCACCTCCGAACTGCCGAGTCGAAACTTCTGGATCCCGAGTAGCCCTATCAGTGGCGCTTTCTTCGGATGGATTTTCCTGAGACGGCTGTAGTCATGGCACCTGCAGTTTCTTGCGGGGCAGCTCGTACGAGCCCGTGATAGCCTGGCTCGCTTGAGACAACTGAAATCGTCCGCTGAGCCAGTGCAGTTGCCAGGCAGTATCTGCTTAATTCGATATAGCGGTATGTGATTTACAAGTCCAGCACCCACCATCTCGGCTACGGCTAAAGCATGATAGAAATAACAAATCAGTCACAGCAGCGAGTAGATTTCAGCCTCGTACACATCCCTGACCCGAGTCCCCCATTCGTGGGTGTACGTGTCGATGACATCCTGTGCCACGTCGCCTCTGAGGTACTTGACGACACCGCGGTCGCCAGTCCGATCCCGGAGATGTGTCGTGAAGAAGTGTCGAAAGTAGTGCGGTGTCACGTTTTCTTCGGCCCCCCCACCGTCCGTGTACCACCCGAACTCGCGAGCGTGGGATTCGACGATGTGGTGTACCATGTTCGGCGTGAGTCGCTCTCCCCAGCTGTCGCTTGTGGACACAAACAGCGGCGCTGCGGGGGACTGCGTGTCCGGTCGAATCGCGAGCCAGCGTCGCAACACTGCGCCTAGCTCTGCGTCGACTGGAATCGTTGTCTCGCGCTTGCGCTTGTTGGATGCGGTCCGCTCTTCGCCGTTACTAGCCTCACCACGAGTCGGGTCTGCCGCGATGAACAATGAGTCCGGACGCCCATCAAGCTCCGGTCGGACCGGAATATCTGGTCTGGGGCCGGGGGTGTCGAGGTTGAGGTCCCGGATGTCGAGGTTACACAGTTCGCCGGCCCGCATTCCCGTTTTCAACAGTGTCACTGTGATAGCTCGCTCAAGTGGGTGTGAAATGCTATCAACGAACGCACGCATCGATTGGAGGTCTACCTCCCGACGGGTCGGGTCGGTGTTGATCGATTCGTCCATCTCCTCCATGACTAACGTCATCGGGTTCGAATCGAAGACGCCGACCTGAGTCATGTACGCAAAAAACCGGTGCAGATAGGATGCATACGTTGCGACAGTGCTTTCCTCGGCATCTCCACGGATACTGTGGACGTATGCCATACAGTCGCGGTGGGAAGCCTCCTGAACAGGAAGGGGCTGGCTGCTATCCGACAGATAGGACTCGAAGTCTCGCAGGACGCGCTCATAGGAGGCACGAGTCCGGTCGCTCTTTCCGTGGTACCTGATGTCATCGAGGAAATAGCCGATCGGGTCCGATTCGGCGTCTGGTGTGGCTGTATCCGTGCTCATTCGTCTCGAACGTACCCTCCATGTCGCCCGCTGTACTGCACTTCGTTGTTGGACTGCAGTTCCTGCAGCGTGTCTTCGAGTCGTTCCTCGATATCGTCGGTCAACTCGGCGAGCAGGTCATCCCACTCGTAATACTCCCCGTCAGCCAGGATGTCTCGCACCCGGTCTTTCAGCCCGTCACCCCCGGGGGTAGCGCCCGGAGAACGGGGCTTCTCGCTATCGCTCTCTATGGCGTCCGATTCAGCCGTCTCGGACACTGCTGGCTCGAAACCGCTTCGGCCTGCCTGTACCATCGTCCGGACGAACTCGCTTTGACTCATATCCAACTCCTCGGCGTGGGCCTGCCACTGTTCCTTCTGATAGGCCGGAATGTACGTTCGAACCGTCGTTCGCTCACTGTCACTGGACACAGTTTCCCCTCGGACGCCGGGAACTTCAATGTAGTCCCACACTCAGAGATAAAAGCCTTTATTTGGGTATATGATACCCTATTTCGCCGCATATGTGGCAGATATTCTATAACTTTGCGGAAATATAAGCATACACTCACAAATATAACAAATGCCAGAAAGCTGGCCCCATTTGTTGGTTCGCCCAGACGGGGGTTGATCTGGCACGCCGTGAAGGGTCGATACGGTACTCCGAATGACCTGGCTGCCCTGCGCGGTTGCTTCTTTGGCCGTCTCACGCACAAACATCCGCGGCCCCAATGACACATGTGCTGCCGCTGTTGGCATCCTACGGTGAAACAGTTCGGTCCTCTCCGTAGACACCCCAACCGGTCACTGAGCTCTTGGCAGACTATTCTAGTATGCTGGGCGACACCATCTCTTGCACTACTCTCTGAGACGCTGCGATTCCAACAGTCGTGGTCGTCCTATCCAAAGCTATGCATCTATTTGCATGTTTTACTGGCGTTTCAGACTCGTTTCCGACACCGTGCGGCTGGCGGAATCGCACTGCAGACGGTCCTGCTACGGTGTTGTCCGGCCTGTCCCGCCACACGCAGAGAGTCTTAGTCGGCCACGCTCCGACTTGCCATCAACATCCACTGTCCACACCATCTCCGTATAGCAATTCCAGCAGGCACGACGTACTGCTTTTCCTCGTGACTGCGCGGTTCCCGGGCTCGCTTCCAGCACAGTCGCTAGAAACGCTTACGACTGTCTCGATCCTCCCGGAAATCGTCCGGAAAACTCCACCTTCAGCGGTTCCGGAAGGCTTCGTTTCTCAGATAGTCGCTGTATTTTCGCGTCATTTCATTGCGTCACTGACCATCTCATGACTTTTGTACAGACCTGTTTGCCTGTCGTGATGGTGTAGCTGCCTTGCCACTCCCTGAGCGGCCGTGTCGTCGGGCAGTTGCGTGTCCTCCGCCAGAAGCAGTCATCAGTAAGCTCGGAAGAGGCACCCGGTGTTTCGTACCACAACCCAACGACTCTATCCCGTGTTGTCGAGCTACTTCGGGTTAGCAGCGATGTAGAACTGGAAACATCCTGTGGTTGTCTGCTCACAGTGAACTTCCGATCAGCATCTCAGGCCCTCGGGACTGCCAATCTCTTTTATCGCTCTACGATATGCTGCGAATGCTGCCCTTGCGTACACGCCCGTTGCCCTCGTTGCAACGGAAATCCGGTAGGTGTTCTGCAACCGATGTCCTCCGTCTGGAAGACTTTCTTCGTCTTCAAGTATTCGTGCCACGTGTCGCTGTTCCGTGTCACCTATTGAGTAGCAGGCCATCGAAAAAACATCGCACTGTCTTGGGGCGGTCTGTACGACTCTGTCCGCTCCTGTATAGTACCACCAAGCGTCCGATCGCTGGGACGCAACATCGGGCTATAGAGTACCGAACCGAAACCCTCCTGCATTAGCGTGTCGAGACTGAAACTAGCGATATGCGTTCCCGACGACACGCGTCCGCTCAGGTGGGTGAGTCCGGTGGCTAACGACGCACTTGTTCTTTTGTTCATGATTGCGATCGTTCTGGTAGTCATGATTGTGACCCTTATTGGTGGGTTCTATCTGGTTAAGTATCTCGTCGAGCGCACGTTCAATTCGTAAGCGTGGCTCACCAAAGCGCTCTAACTAGCTGACACTTTAATTACTATCAGTAATTCCGATGGACGCCCCGGTGATGTACTCAGAACAAGTAAACTGCATATGACTATATGAATTAAGGGACAATCAGTCCTGCACAGGTTCGGAACGTGGAACCTACAAACCGAGATATTTCTAATATTTATTATAGGGAGTTAATACCTCATGAGTTATTGAAGCGCCCCAAGGCTGTAGATCAGCAAACAAACAGCGTCAACTAATGCCAGTTTCTTAAATAATATGCCCTGTGAAATCCTCGTTGGGTAACACACTCCTGTCCCGTTCCAGTCAATACAATGATTGTAACTCAAAGGCCACAAATGTCACAGGTTGGCCGAGACCCACTTCGGGGTTGAAACTAAAGGCGTCAAAAGGATACACTACCGATTGTCAGCCGTTGGGTCGGCTTCCTCATTCACCAAGCGATACACTCCGAGCACTAATAGGACTATCCCAGCGAGCCCAGCCCCGTAGCCGAGTGCATCCACGAGGCCACAGAGTTTGCATCTTGAGGCGGTGATTATACTGTATACCGTCCCGTTTTTTTCCACAAGGGCAGTGGCCGATGTGTCTCCAGTTGGATACTCGAAATCTGGTGGTGACTGATACACCCGAATAAATTCATCAGCACGAAGTCCTTGGTCAAACAACTCTTGGCCCCCCTCTGAAAGGTCACTGTACCTGAGCACCTCATCATCGGGAGAGACAACCGATTCATCCACCTCCGTGACGAGAACTTGGGTTCCCGTATCGGGGGCAACAAAAAGGAGTAGGCCAGATATGACGAGTGCTGCTACTCCAATTATACTGAGAGCCCGGCCGCTGAATCGAAATCCTGCTGGTGAACCCATTTTGTAGCCTGTCTGGAATGAATAAAGTATGTTTTCTAGATTCCTAATACATCAGCTGAGGTAGCAAGCGCATCTTCCGTGCAAGAACTTATATCGGTTATGGCACCGTTGGCCTCCTGTTCGGGATTACCCGAGCGGTTGTCGCAAGGTGGTGGGTTCCCCGATGCGATAGCGGTTGCATACCAGATTTGTGCTGGTGATGCGTTATTGTGTGAAGTGATTTCATCAAAAGAGTGGTCCTTGGAATGAGCTTGGGAACAACCGCTGACGGTGTATCAATATTATCCACCAGAGGCGAGTGGAGGACATTGTGGATGACAGTGAGCTCAAATTTATCATTTCGACCCACTAGACGCGACCGCGTAAGTTCCGGGTTCATCCGAAATCGGTAGTAACACGTCCGGTATTTCGACCTGTTTTTACGGTCATTCTTCTGTAAATCGTAGTTCTCTGTATCGATTGTGCTGGCGAGCAATTGTTTCTGCAGCTAGTAGCTCGAATCCCGGCTTCTCTCCCTGTTTGTCTGTTATTACCCCTACCCTCAGAATCTGTGAGTCCGTATTCAGATTGGAGATCCGCCCCCCCAGTAGAAGACATCTGGTGTAGCATGTCGGCAGCGATCTGAACGGACCGAGCCGGGATAGTTCATCCTCGTGGCGAGGATATCTCTTCTCACGAGCCACTCGAATTCAGCGTTAGGCTCCCGTGAAAACGATGGCTGTCAACCGAAACCAGCGATGTATGGTCGACCGATCCGGACTTCCGCTAGAACACCTGTCAGTCTCGGATTCTTCCGGTCGCTACGCCCAGAACCGTCGTCTCAGCGTCGAAATACGCCGGCGCGTCGGTTTCGATTTCGAATTCAAGAACGGTTTCGAGATCGCCAGAGTCTTCGGCGAATTGCTCTGCAAGATCTGTATATCCCTCAGCGAGTGTCCGGTATTCCTCTATTGTTGCCTGTTTCGATTGCGCTCGCTCCTGCTTAGCCTCGATTTCGCCGATAGTAGCTTCCGTATCACTGTCGGGGCGCTCGGAACTCTCGGTCAATGTCGCGCGAGCGTTGGCAGTGTCCTGTTCGATTTCTTCGAGCAAATCGGAGAGCACCGCGCTCTGTCGATCTATGTGACCCGCAAGAATCGCAGCCTGTGTTCGACAGTACTCGGCGAGTTCAGCCCGTGAAATATCGCCTACGTCGTCGCTCATTGAATGCGGTACGTCGCCAGCGCGAAAGTCGGTTTCGGTGAAAGCGGCGACGCGGGTTACTCTTCTTCCTCTTCACCGAGACTCTGTGACGGACCACCCGAGAAGACGAACTCGTGTTCGGCCTCGGTTTCGAAGCGGTTCAGGATGTCACCGAGTGGCTTCGCGTAGCGTTTGAGCTGTTCGGCCCGCGAAGACACCTCGTTGAGCTCTGCGGCCTGCTCTTCGGCTGCGCCAGCGACGGTCTGAGTCTCGGCCATCATCTGGTCACTCGTTTCAGCGGCCGACTGCAGTGTCGTTGCAACCGTTCGGAACCGGTCAAGTGAGTCACCCAGATCGATGTCCGGATTGTCCGCGTCCAGTTCTTCTAGCGTGTCCACGAGGGTGTCGAGGTCCTCCGAGATGGTAGCGAGACGATCCTTCTGATCGTAGGCGTCGTCGGAGATTTTCTGTGTCGATTCGGCGACCTGCTCGGACGCGTCACGGACGGACTCTGCACTGGACAGAACGACATCCCCGGATTCCGCGACTTCATCGGCGAAGCTGTTGAGCTGGCCGATTGTCTTTTCGAGTTCGTCGACCATACCGTTGAACTCGCTGGCGATACGATCCATCGATTCGTTCTCGCCGTCGGTGGCCATCCGCTCGGTGAGGTTTCCAGCGGCCGTCTCCTCCATCACGTCGGAGAACTCCTCGGCCTTCTTCTGGAGATACTTGTTAACTTCGAGGGCTTCGGCCCGGGAAACTTCCGCCTCTTTCTGTGCACGCTCGGCCTCGTTGATCTGCTGTTTGAGCGCGTCACGCATATCAGCGAACCCGCTGTACAGGCGGCCCACGTTGTCGATGCGGCTGGTAGCGATATCGACGTCGAGGTTCCCCTGTCGCATCTGGTCCGTTTTTCGGGTCAGGCGGTCAATCGACGTCGCCGTGTTGTATCCGAGTATCGCACCGACACCCGCAATGAGCAACACCATCAGTGCCGTCCCGATGAGCCCGTACTGTTGGACGTTCTGGACGAACCCAAATACCGCAGAGTTGGGCGCGTGCACGAGGACGACCCAGTCCGTTCCCTGTATCGGTGCGTAGCCGACGGTGTAGCGTTCGCTGAGGACGTCGGCCGCCGGCATGTCAGCGGTGACGCCGGATTGCTGTTCCGAGGACCGGAGGTCGTTTGCCTCGCTGATCGGCGCGGTAGCGCGGCTGTTCTCGCTGTACGACTGCAGCATATTCTCCCCGAGGCCACGGCTCCCGTCTCTGGGCTCGTCGATCATGACGACCGCCGACCCGTTGACGACTTGCGTAAATCCACCTTCGGCCCTGTTGTTCCCCTGTAGCGAGTTCGCAATCTCGTCGAGTGAGTATTCGATGAGTATATACCGGTTTTGCGAGGCATCGACAGGGCTGACAAAGCCAACGACTGGGCCGGAGTTTGTCTGATACACATCGGAGACGACGACATCACTTGCCGTCTCGAAGTCGGTACCGGCAAGCCACTCCCTGCTCGTCGATTCGAGGGGTGAGTTGGTCAGTACCTGTGAGTTAGATGTGCTGGCGACAACTTGAGACTGGGCGGCGTTTCGTTCGATCAGATGGATATCAGCAGCGTCTGCCGACAAGGCGGCTTTCCGATTGTTGAGTTCGATATTGATATCGTCGGCATCGCTACTGGCCCAGATGTCATCTGAGGAGACGAATTGAGTCGATAGACGGTTTCGGTCTACCCACTGTGACAGGATGTCCGCTTCCTGTGCGGCGGCGTTCTGGTAGTCACTCAGAACCTGTTGTTCAGTGTAATCTCTGACTTGTTCTGTCGCGGCAAGGCCGATGAGCCCAACCGACAGCGCCATGATGAAGAGAACGATGCCGAATTTGAGTGCGAAGTTCCGCCGGATGAAATCCGGGACAACTGTCGCCAAAATCCCACCGGAGGCGTTCGAATCGGTCTCTGAACTGTCTGGTATCTGTGTGTCTCCTGAACTCATAGTTAGTTTCCTCCAAGCGAACAGTTCGCCGCTGGGTCGCTATCGCACGCGTACTGTACGTCCGCTGGTTCCCCGACCAGCTCGTAGTAGGTACCATAGGATTGCTGTATCTCCGACTTTCCTCTCACAACCGGCACCTGACGCATCGCCTGATGATCACAAGCTCGAAGCGTCTGCGGTCCGAGGCCGGCGTCGTACTCGTACCCTTCGAGCGCTCTGATGACATCGATCGGGTTGAACGTTCCCGCGCGCTCGACTGCGCTGGCGTATTGCAACGTTTGCGTATATGCGATATGTGCTGGCCCTGATGGAGTGGCTGATTTCGAGGAACCAGTCGAACTGCCGTACTCCTTACGGAACGCCTCTCGGAAGGTATTGGACAGCGGCGAGTTGATTGCCGGACTCCAGGCGACAGTTCCGATAACGCCCTCTATCGCATCGCCTGCGGTCTGGGCAATATCCTTCGAAGCCATCGGAAGAACGATATTCGACTCCGGGAACTCATCTCGGAACGCCCGGAGTGCGTTTACTGCGTCAAGGCCCCCGAGTCCAAGCACAATCACGTCGAAATCGACCGATTTGATGTCTGCTGCGTACTGGGAGTAGTCGCTTGTCCCGACCTGTGCGGTCGTGTCCCAGACAGGTGCCCAGCCGATATCTCCGAGGGCTGCATCCATATCATCCCGGAGCGTCTGTCCCCAGTCGCTGTCCTGAAAGATTTTGACGTAATTGACGTCGTCTCCGAACTCGGTACTGAGTGCCGGGGCCAGCGCCTTTGCCGCCATGCGGTTGTTGAATATCTCGCGGAAGGAGTACCGGTTACAGTCGGCCCCCGTCAGCGAGTTTGTGTTGGCCATCGTCGCCATGTACACGACTTGGTTCTTCGCGGCTACCTTCTGATTAGCCAGGCCGGAACTGCTGGACGTACCGCCAGCAAGCATAATCACTTCCTCGCTATCAACAAGCCGCTGTGCGTTACGCCGAGCGGTATCTGAATTGCCACCCGTGTCTTCGACAGCGAATTCGACATCCTTATCGAGAAGACCGTCACCGTCAAGAGGCGACTCGTACTTCTCGCTCGTTACCCACCCACCGCCGTTGTTAATGTGCTTGACAGCGAGTTTGAACCCCCGGAGTTCCTGCTTGCCGGCAGTTGAGTACGCCCCAGAGGAAGCGATGTTGAAACCAAATGTCACCGAATCCCCGGACACCGGAAAGTTTCCAACCGCTGTTGGGGTCGGTGTCCCATCTCCATCTGTTCCGGCCTCGCTGCCACCACAGCCTGCAAGTCCGGCCAGCCCGGCCGCACCAATCGAACGGAGTAGGTTCCGCCTAGAGACCGACGGTCCACCTCCATCTCTCCCTGAATCCATACTGCCGTGTCTTAATTAGTATAGCACATAAACTTTTGGAGAAAACTTATACTGCCTATAAGCTGTGGCGAAAAATACGAGCTTACGCGCTCCACTGCAGTAAGGAGAGACTAACAAAGCCGTCTGGCGGCTGGTTCTCCGGGATTTATACCCAGTCAGTGAGCAACGTCGGATATGACGGAGTTAGTTACGTTCGGTGAGACAATGTTGCGGTTGTCGCCACCCGACGACGAGCGACTGGAGACCGCAGACCAGTACACTGTCAGAGCAGCCGGCGCAGAGTCAAACGTTGCGGTCGCTGCGCAGCGGCTTGGACTCGATGCACTGTGGGCCTCAAAACTCCCCGATTCGCCGGTCGGTCGACGAGTCACAGGAGAACTCAAGCACCACGGCGTGTCGGTCGATATCGCTTGGGACGACGCGGACAGCGCCCGACAGGGAACCTACTATCTAGAACAGGGTAGTCCACCGCGTGGGAACGATGTCATCTACGACCGTCAAAACGCCAGTGTCACAACCGCCACACCGGCGGAGCTTCCAACCGAGACTATCGCAGACGCCGCGGGGTTCCATACCTCGGGTATCACACCGGCGCTGTCGGAGACGCTCAAATCGACTACTGCTGACCTCCTCTCGCTCGCACAGGACGCGGGTACGACCACGAGCTTCGACCTGAACTACCGCTCGAAGCTCTGGACGCCAGCCGAAGCCCGTTCAGTCCTGACTGAGCTATTCCCGTCTGTCGACGTGCTCGTCGTCGCAGAACGGGACGCGAACGTCGTGCTGGAACGGACTGGCGACCCGGAAACGATTGCTCGGGACCTTGCTGCCGAGTACGGGTTCGAAGCGACAGTGATTACCCGCGGCAGCGACGGGGCGCTCGCGCTCGCTGACGGGACCGTAACGGAGCAGCCGACCTTCGAGTCGACCGATGCACATCCGGTCGGCACTGGCGATTCCTTTGTCGGCGGCTTCCTCTCGCAGTACCTCTCCGGTGGCTCCGTTGCAGACGGGCTTGCCTGGGGGGCCGCGACGGCCGCACTCAAACGGACGATTCCGGGCGACATTGCCGTTGTGTCCCCCGACGAAATCCGCTCGATTCTCAGCGGCGACACGGAAGCGATTTCGCGGTAGCTACGCCGTCCAGCAAGCTTCTTATCCCTTCGCGGGGAACGGCAGGATATGATTAACTATGAACGCTGTAAACTGTGGCTCCCCGGAGACGGAGGTCACAATGCGTAGCGCGAAGATCGTCTGTACTCTCGGTCCCGCGTCGGATTCAGTCGACGACATCGCGTCACTTGCAAAAGCCGGGATGTCCGTTGCCAGACTGAACGCGAGCCACGGTTCGCCGGAACACCGCCGTGAGATGATTGATCGAATCCGTGAGGTAGACGAAGCGGTCGAGGAGCCGGTCGCGGCCATGCTTGATATGCCAGGACCGGAGGTCCGCACCGCAGAGATCGACGAACCGATTCAGCTCACGGAAGGGTCTACCATCCGGTACGTCGTCGGTGACGACGCGACGCCGGAGGAGGTCGGTCTCTCGCAGTCGATTACCGCAGTCGAGCCGGGTGATCGCGTGCTGCTTGATGACGGACGCATCGAAACGACTGTCGAGCGCGTCGATGATGATACAGTGTTTGCGACCGTTGAGAACGGCGGCAAGCTGTCCGCCCGCAAAGGCGTCAACGTTCCCGGTGTCGAACTCGACCTGCCGACCATCACGGAGAACGACAGACAGGAACTCGACGTGGCCGCCGAGAAAGAACCCGACTTCGTGGCCGCGTCGTTCGTCCGCGACGGCGAGGACATCTACGAGATCAGCCAGGCCCTCGAAGAGCGCGGCGTCGACATCCCCATCATCGCCAAGATCGAACGAGCCGGGGCCGTCGAGAACCTCGATTCGATCATCGACGAGGCCTATGGCGTGATGGTCGCCCGCGGTGACCTCGGTGTGGAGTGCCCGCTCGAGGATGTCCCGATCATTCAAAAGCGCATCATCCGCCGGTGTCACGAGGCTGGTGTTCCCGTCATCACGGCCACCGAGATGCTTGACTCGATGGTCCACTCCCGGCGGCCGACCCGTGCAGAGGCATCGGACGTGGCAAACGCAGTTCTTGACGGCACGGATGCAGTGATGCTCTCTGGCGAGACGGCCATCGGCGACCATCCGACCCGCGTCGTCGAGACCATGGACCGGATCATCCGTGATGTCGAGGGCAGCGAGGAGTACGCCGAGTCCCGCGAACAGCGCGTGCCAAACGCCGGTGATACCCGAACGGACGCGCTCGCGCGCTCCGGTCGGTTCCTCGCCCGCGACATCGGCGCGTCGGCGATTGTCGCGGCGTCCGAGTCCGGCTACACCGCGCTGAAATCGGCGAAGTACCGGCCGTCGATCCCCATCGTCGCGTCGACGCCGAGCGAGCGCGTCCGCCGGAAGCTCGCGCTTTCGTGGGGTATCACGCCCGTAACGACCGAGTACACTACCGAGGGCGCTGACGCCGTCATCCAGACGGCAGTTCAGGCGGCCCTCGACACCGAGGCCGCGGACAGCGGTGACACGGTCGTCGTCCTCTCTGGAATGATGACCGAACTGGAGGGGATGAACACGGCGAATATGCTGAAAGTCCACGTCGCGGCCGAAACGGTCACCAGCGGTCGCTCCATCGTCGACGGGTTAGTGACCGGTCCTGTCCATCGGATTTCGACAGCACCGCCCCGGGAGTCGCCGGGCGATCTCTCAAACGTCCCCGACGGGGCGATCTTGGCTGTTCCGGAGGGATTCGACGGCGAATTCGTCGGCGACACCAGCCACATCGGCGGCATCATCGACGGCCACGAGGGTGTCACGAGCTACGCGGCCATCGTTGCCCGTGAGCTTTCGATTCCGATGATATCGAACGCGGACCTGCCTGATACGGTCTCCGACGGGGCGACTGTCACACTGGATTCCGAACGCGGCGTCGTCTACGAAGAGGCCGTTGGACGAGAGGACATCTCGGGCAGAGAGCGAGACTACTAATCGCAGTAGAATCTGTGTAGTTAAGTATCGGTGGGGCAACCCTTCGACCAGCATGGGCGCTTACGCAGGGGTCGACCTCGGAGCGACACATATTCGGGCTGTTATCGGTGACGAGACGGGCTCGATAGTCGAGTCACACAAAACTGAGACACCGCGTGGACCGGCAGGTATCGCGGTCACGGAAGCGGTCCTCGACGCGATTCGGCAGGCCTGCGACGCTGCTGATATCGCCCCGACAGACGTGATTGCCGCCGGTATCGGGTCCTTCGGTCCGATGGATCTGGCTGAAGGCGTCGTGGAAAACCCAGCAAACCTTCCAGACACCATCGACCGGATTCCGCTGACCGGGCCGGTCGAGAACCTCATCGGCAGCGAGCGGGTCTCGTTGCACAACGACGCCAACGCCGGCGTCATTGGCGAACGGTTTTATTCGGACCGAAGCCCCGATGACATGGTGTATCTCACTATCTCCTCCGGAGTCGGCGCTGGAGTCGCTGTCGACGGGAACATCCTCTCAGGCTGGGACGGCAACGCCGGGGAAGTCGGCCACTTGACGATTGACCCGCACGGGTTCATGACCTGTGGCTGCGGACACGACGGCCACTGGGAAGCGTACTGCTCGGGCGAGAACATCCCGCGGTATGCCACACAGCTCCACCGAGAGGACCCTGTCGAGACGGCACTCCCAATCGAGACAGAGGAGTTTTCTGCGGCGGATATCTTCGAGTACGCCGGCGAAGACGAGTTCGCCTCACACGTTCTCGATCAGATCTGTCACTGGAACGCAATCGGCGTTGCTAACATTGTCCACGCGTACGCGCCCCTCGTGGTTTACGTTGGCGGGGCCGTTGCGCTCAATAACCCTGAGCAGGTGCTAGACCCCATCCGGGACCGACTTGATGACATGGTGATGTCGAACATTCCGGATATCCAGTTGACGCAGTTTGGCGACGATGTCGTGGTTCGCGGCGCACTGGCGTCCGCGCTGACTGGCGGCACAGGCGACCCGTCACAGCGCGTCTGAAAAGCGTCGACAAAACCGCACCGTCGCGTTACTGTTGCAGGTCGTACAGCCGCCGGAAGGCCGTCGGAGGGAACCGCGGCTCGACACGGCTCGGCGGACGTCCCTGCCCGTTGGTGACTGTCGCCTCGACACGGTCGACGACGCCGGATTCCGCCATTTCATAGAGGAACCGCTTGACGGTCCCGGCGGAGAGCTCGACTGATTCTGCCGACGCAATCGCCTCAGTCGTCGCCGTTACCGAAGAGCGTTCGCCCTCCTCTAAGTCGATGAGTTCTCTGAGGACCGCCTGCCGGTTCGTCGGCAGAGAGAGGACGATGCCCAGCGACACACAGGGGTCGGGAACTTCCCCGATAGCCGCGTCGACGTTGGCCTGTGTGATGCGGTCCTGACCCCGCTCCTCGGCTAACTCTGCAGCAATAAACAGCGCGGCAAGGGCATCGTGGGCGTTTCCGTCTGCCCAGTCGGCGATATGCCTCGCCAGACTGTGGTCGAGCCCCTGCTGAGCCAGCCCGTTCGAAGCTCTGGTCATCAACACGTCGACGAGCATCTGCCGTTGATAGCGGTCGATACTGATCGACTCCGCGGTGTACCGTGTCAGTTCAGTCGCCGACGGGTCGTCGCGACCGATAGCCAGCCAGCTGACGTTGCTCGGTAAGCCAGCAAACAGGTCAACGAGGTCCGGTGCCTGGATACTCTCCGGTTCGCTGATGTGGTCGACTGCAATGACGATCCCCGTGCGTTGCTCTCGGACGAGGTCGTGGAGCCGTGATTTGAGCGTCTCCGTCCCAATTCCGTGTTCCGGCACCGATTCGTCAACGAGTGCGTCCAAGATTGCGTGGTAGAACGCAAACTCGCTTGCGGTCTCTCTGGCGTTCACATAGACGAACGACGGAGAGGTCGGTGGCTGTGCACGGGTCGTCGTGTGGATGATCGCCTGTTGCTCCGTCGGGAGCTGTTCTAAGTTGGCGAACAGCGCCGTGATAACCGCGGACTTCCCTGAACCGTGGGGGCCGTACACGTACGCGTTGGGCGGAAGCTGGCCATCGAACACCGGGTCGAGGTGGTCGAGGAGCCGTTCGAGGACCGGACCTCGGTCGGCCGGCTCCTCGATGTGGACGACCGGTGAGATGGACTCGTAATCCTGAATGAGCCGTGGCTCACCGTTCCGGCGTTGTCGACGCTTGATTCTCGCTTCAATGTCCATCGTTCAGAGAGATATGTGTTATAGCGTTTGGGACGGGAATATAGAGGTACCGCTTTAGAGCATACCCAGGGCCGGGACCCAGGAGGTGCCGCCAAAGACGCCCACGACAGCGAGGATAAAGACGGTCAACGTCGCGACAACGATTGCCGCTGCGGGCGGGTCAAAGTGGGTGTCCGAGTGTGCGTAGAACACGCGCTGGACGACCTCACCGATGAGTGCGCCGTAGGCACCGAACACGCCGGCAACGAGGATGGCGATGACGGCGGCCATCGTACCCAGCTCTGGCGCACCGCCGAAGACGGCCAGCGCGGCCGTGCTTGCGGGCAAGGTCATGTGGTGGGTCACCGGAATCTTCTCAACGCCGAGGTTGAGGAATGTTAGGCTCGCTGCGGAGATACCGAAGCCGAGGAACGCACTGCCGGTCTGGATAGCGATCCAGCCACCAAGCAGGCCGGCGACGAGGCCGATCATCGCGACGTTCGCCCACCGGTACTGGTGGGGCAGCCACGGCTCGACCGCAAGGCGGTACGATTCTGCCACGCCGCCGTCAGTCGCTTCGGCACTGCCACCGTCCGTCGCCATCCGCTTCTCGCCGTTCTCGAACGGCGACATATCGAGAATGTTCCGACTGCCAGCACCGATCAGCGGGTAGCCAAACGCGATGCGGTGGGCGACAGCCGACAGAACGACGCCCAGCGCAATCGGGTCCCACGGGAGCAAAAGTCCACTGGACAGTTGTTGGACAACCATCCCGAAGATACCGAACAGGCCACCGACTGCGAGGATGTCCGGTCGCGTCCCGAGCGCGTAGGCGATGTCCTTTGCGGGGTGGTAGTCGCCGTCGTCCGGCTCGTACATCCCATCGCTCTTTGCGGCGTACGCGGCCGCTGCGGCACCGCCCGCGAAGGAGATGTGTGGGCCGAAGACGGGACCGAACGCGATAGCGCCGGTCACGCCGGTCGCCAGCCCATCAGCGCCGAGTTCTCCGAGTTGGCCGACGAGGCTGCCTCGGAGAATTGCGACTGCCTGCCCGGCGATGACCATGAAGCCGGTGAAACAGAACGCCGGGAGCGCGCCGACTGCTGCGCCGAAGGCACCGCCCGCGAAGGCGGCGATTATCAGCAGTAGGAGATCCGGAACTCCCATACCGAAAACGGGAATTTGGAGCGGAAGGGTCTCTATCATGGATTACTCCTCCTGTGCCCAGTCGCGGGAACGGTCGACGGCGTCGTCCCAGCGAGCGTACATCTTGTCTGCCTTCCCGGAATCCATCTCGGGCGAGAATTCCTCGTCGATCTGCCAGTTGTCCCGGAGTTCGTCGACAGTGTCCCAGTACCCAACAGCGAGGCCGGCGGCGTATGCTGACCCGAGGGCAGTGGTCTCGTCAACCTGCGGCCGAGCGATGTCCGTCTGGATGATGTCGGACTGGAGCTGACAGAGGAAGTTGTTCTTGACGGCACCACCGTCGACTCGCAGCGTCGTCATCTCGACGCCGGAGTCTTCTTCCATCGCTTCCGCGAGGTCGCGGGTCTGGTACGCGATAGACTCTAGAGTCGCACGCACGATGTGCTCCTTTCGCGTGCCGCGAGTCATCCCGACAATGGTCCCGCGAGCGCGCCCGTCCCAGTGCGGAGCGCCGAGACCAGTGAAGGCCGGAACCATGTAGACACCGTCGGTTGAGTCAACCGAGCGGGCCAGTTCTGCGGTCTGGGCGGCGTTGTTGATGAGGTCGACGTCTTCGAGCCACTCGATGGCCGCGCCGGCGATGAAGATGGAGCCTTCCAGCGCGTACTGAACGGGTTCACCGGACATCTGGAAGCCGACGGTCGTCAGCAGGCCGTTGTCCGAGGCGACTGCTTCGGAGCCGGTGTTCATCAGGTAGAACGCGCCGGTCCCGTACGTGTTCTTCGCATCACCCTTATCGAAGCACGTCTGGCCGAACAGTGCGGCCTGCTGGTCACCCAGCGCGCCCGCAACGGGGACTTCCTCTTCGAGGAAGCCGTCCGCGTCGGTGTGGCCGTACAGACTCTCGTCGGAAGACGGGCGGACTTCCGGAACCATGGACTTCGGAACGCCGAACTCTTCGAGGAGTTCGTCGTCCCACTCCATGTCGTGGATGTTGTAAAGCATCGTCCGCGATGCGTTCGAGACGTCCGTGATGTGGTTGCCGGTGAGCTTGTAGATGAGCCACGCGTCGATGGTCCCCATCAGGAGCTCGCCGTCTTCGGCCCGTTCGCGGAGGTCAGCGCCGCGCGAGCTCTGCATCTTGAGCGGTTCCGCGTTGTCGAGGATCCACTCAGTCTTTGTCGCCGAGAAGTAGGCGTCACATTCCAGCCCGGTCTTCCCCCGGATCCACTCGACCTTGTCCTCTTCCTGGATTTCCTCGACCCGGTCGGTGGTTCGGCGGTCCTGCCAGACCAGCGCGTTGTGGACCGGTTTGCCGGTCTCCTTGTCCCAGACGATCGTCGTCTCGCGCTGGTTCGTGATGCCGAGCGCCTCGAGCTGTTCGGCACCGACACCTGCGTCCGCCAGCCCTTTCGTCACGACTTCCTGCGTGTTTTCCCAGATTTCGACGGGGTCGTGCTCAACCCAGCCGGGCTCCGGATAAATCTGTTCGTGCTTCTCGTAGGCGTTCGCAACGACCTGGCCGCTGTGGTCGAATACCATGAAGCGGGTACCGGTCGTTCCCTGGTCGATCGCGCCAACGTATGTGTCTGCCATTGTTGTGTTCTCCGTGGTGGAGGTAGCTTATTTATGAAAGCTACCACCTTGCCAGTAAACAACATAGTGAACCATTATAAAGATTACTAATGGTGATGTTTGGGGAGTAAAGAAAGGCCGGGACGGCGCTACCGTCCGGAATTGTACCGCTCAAGCTGCTTTGTGACCTGTGTGTCGAGGCGGTCAAGTGCAGACGGAACCGAATCAGGCCCATCCATACTGTCGACGGCATCTTCGATGATTGTTCGAACCGTATCGAACGGTCCGATCTGCGCGCCCCGCGTTGCAGTGGTATCGCGCGTCTCCATGAGCTGGTCGAACGCCGTTCTGTAGTGGGGGTTCCGGTCAAACCAGTTGTCGGCCCGGAGCCGTGGAATCGTCTCCTCGTGGACCGGGAAGTACCCGGTTTCCTGGTGCCACCGTCGCTGCTGGGCTGGTTCGGTAAGCCAGGTGAGGAACTCCCCGACAGCGTCGTGTACGGCCCCGGAAACTGCATCGCCGACCCAGAGGGATGCGCCGCCGACGAGTACACCGGTCCGGTCGTCGAGCACTGGGAGCTGGCTGGTTCCGACATCGAAGTCGGCGCTACGTTCGATACTGTTCAGCGACGACGTCGAGCCGATGAGCATCGCGGCGTTCTCCTCGGCAAAGTGGGTCCGAGCCGCCCCTCTGGCTTCGATTCCGGGGTCGTGGTACAGTCCGTCCGCTTCGAGGGTCTGCCACCATTCGAATAAGTCGTGGGCGAACTCCCCGTCAAGATAGCTCTCTGTCGGCGACCCGGACCGTCCGTTGTTCTCGTCTACGAGGAGCTGGTCAGCTTCGGCAAACCACTGTTCGACGAACCACGAGTAGTTCGCGAACGTGATACCAGTGTCCACGCCACCCCGGTCGACGAGCGTCTCAGCTGCGCTCCGAACGTCAGCGAGGGTTTCCGGCGGCGAACTGGGATCGAGCCCAGCCTGTCTGAACGCGTCCCGGTTGTACGCCATCACCGGGTTCGACGCATTGAACGGCAGCGAGTGGAGCGTCCCGTCGAAACGGTAGTAGTTCGTCACTGGATCGAGCAGCGCGTCGATGTGAGCGCTCGGGAGCAGTTCTTCGACCGGGATGAAATGACCGCTATCGCGCGCACGCGTGGTGCCAATCTCGAATATCTGTGCGATCGCCGGTGGGTCACCGTTTTCAGCGGCGTTCAGCGTCGCATCGAGAGTCCCGCGATAGCTCCCTTTCGACCGCAGCGCGAGACTGATCCCGTCGGTCTGTGATTCGAACTCGCGGACGAGGTCTTCCAGCAGTAACGCCTTCTCGCCGCCCATCGCGTGCCAGAATTCGACGACAGTTCCGTCCGTGGTCGCCGCCGCCGAACCGGTCGCCAGTTCGAAGGACCCCAGCGACGCTTCAAGCGATTCAGCCCGCTCGGTAAGCGTGGAAACTCGCGTCGAGACCTCTGCAAGTTCCGTTGTCTGGTCCGCTGCGGCGTCGGCGGCGACAGCTGCCTCTTCGGCTGTCCGGGCGCTGATATCCTCGACATCGTCGACCATCGACACGACTTCTTGTGTGGAGTCGGCCTGCGTATCCGTCGCATCGTCAATCTCCTGGACGCTCGAATCGACCTCCTCGACCATCGAGACGACGGAATCCAGTTCATCAAGCGCACTGGCGACTGACGAGCGGGTGTCTTCGACACTCTTCCGGGTATCGTACATCTCCGAAACCGTCGCGTCAGCCTGTTCGTGAACCTCCTGGATAGACGCTGCAATCTCGTCAGTCGCTTCCTTCGTCTCTGTTGCGAGCGATTTGACCTCCTCAGCCACGACGGCGAACCCGTCGCCGGATTCCCCTGCTCGGGCCGCTTCGATGTTGGCGTTCAGTGCCAACATATTGGTCTGGTCCGCGACGTCCGTGATGAAGCCCACAATCTCCTCGATGTCAGACAGCAGGTCGTTCAGTTGTTCGACCTTGTCGACGGTCGCTTCGGCGTTGTCAGTCAATCGGTCGAGCGTCGTCATCGCCGAGGACGCCGACTCTAGTGCGGATTCGCCCCGAGCGCTGGCTTCGCTTGACGTGTCCGCAACCTCGTTTGCGGCGCTCGCTATCTCCTCAATCGTCGCCGAGAGGTTCCGCATCTCGTCGGAAATCGACTGTATCTCGTCGCGCTGCTCGTCCGAACCAGCCGAAATCTCGCCGACAGCACCGCTCACATCCCGGCTGGCGGACTTGACCGATCCGAGACGGGTGTCGACCTGTTCCGTTGCGGCGGTCACCTGTTCGCTGAACGACGCCATCCGATCGACAGTGTCAGTCCATTCCCGGAGCAGTTCCTCGTATGCGTCGTACAGCGGCTCAGCCGCCTCAGCTGGTGGCTGTCCGGGTTTTGCGGTCAGGTCGCCGTTAGCGTTCGCCTTGGCAACAGACGTGAGACGGTCGACAGTGGTTTCGAGCGCCTGGCGGTCTGCCCGCTCCTGTTCGAGTTCCGCCGCCAGTTGCTCACATCGTGCTTCCAGTTCCGCCCGTTCAGGGTCGTTTTCGGTCTCTGCGTCCTTCTGGAGGGCTTCTGCTGACGGCGGTTCAGTCTCAGACTCGTTTCCATCCCGCCCCTCTGTGACGCCGCCGTCGGTGTGCTCCCTGTCAGGCGGGCCGTCTTCTGAATCAAGTGGGTTCCATTTACTCATTGTCGCTCCCGTTGGCCGAACGACCAACACGCTCTCGGGAATAGTCCACTATCAAAATATATAATAGTTACTGTCGAAACGGTAGGAGTGATAATTAATACGCGAGCGCGGTTTCCATTCTACAACGTCGTCTCTAGTACGCCAGTATTTGAAAATATGGAGTTATCTCTCGAATTTGAGAGAATGTGGTCAACCACTACCTGGCCAATCAGCGAAAAATAATATGCTGTGCGTTCACAATTAACAGTAGGTGTCACGGTATTCCTCATGATTACATAGAAAATTTACTGTCCAAGCACCAGCAACGGTAAAGTGAAGTGTGTGCGCTCCAAAATCACGGAAAGATAGATGGGACCGACACCACACATCGCCGTCATCGGTGGCGGCTCGACTGGGGCGGGCATCGCGCGGGACCTCGCGATGCGCGGGCTCGACGTGACCCTCGTAGAACAGGGGAATCTAACCCACGGGACCACCGGTCGAATGCACGGGCTGCTCCATAGCGGCGGGCGATACGCCGTCTCGGACCAGGCCAGCGCGACCGAGTGTATCGAGGAAAACCGGGTACTGCGTGACATCGCAAGCCACTGTGTCGAAATGACCGGTGGCCTGTTCGTCAAGCGACCTGAGGACTCCGAGGAGTATTTCCAGAAGAAGCTCAGCGGCTGTGAGGAGTGCGGCATCCCCGCCGAAGTCGTCTCGGGCGAAGAAGCCCGCGCGATGGAGCCACACCTGGCGAAGGACATCGACAAGGCAATCAGCGTTCCTGACGGGGCCATCGACCCGTTCCGGCTGGTCGTCGCGAACGCCGCGAGCGCACAGGAACACGGCGCGCGCATCGAGACCCACTCCAAAGTGACCGACCTCCTCGTCGAGAGCGGCGAGGTCGTCGGCATCGAGGTCGAACACGACTCCGGCCCCGGCAAGCGCGTCCACGGCACGGAGGGCGGAACCGAACAGATCCGCGCTGATTACGTCGTGAATGCAACTGGTGCCTGGGCCGGCCGCATCGGTGACATGGCCGGGCTGGATATCGAAGTTCGCCCCTCCAAGGGTGTCATGACCATCATGAACATCCGTCAGGTCGACACCGTCATCAACCGCTGTCGACCGAAGGGCGACGCGGACATCGTCGTTCCCCACGAGACGACTGCGATTCTGGGGACGACTGACGAGGAGGTCGAGGACCCCGAAGACTACCCCGAGGAGCAGTGGGAGGTCGACATGATGATCGACACCCTCTCGGAGTTGGTTCCGATGCTCGACGAGGCGCGGACCATTCGCTCGTTCTGGGGCGTTCGCCCGCTGTACGAACCGCCGGACGTCGGCAGTGACGACCCGACCGACATCACGCGGGACTTCTTCCTGCTCGATCACGACGAGCGCGACGACCTCCCCGGCATGACCAGCATTGTCGGCGGGAAGTTCACGACCTACCGGATGATGGGCGAGCAGATAAGCGACCACGTCTGCGGGAAGTTCGGCATCGACGCCGACTGCCGGACCGCCGACGAGCCACTTCCGGGCAGCGAGGACTTCTCGGTGCTCCGAGACTACATGGACGAGTTCGGGCTGCGCTCGCCCATCGGTCGGCGGAGCGTCGAGCGACTCGGCTCCCGGGCCGACGAGGTACTCAAAACGGACGGCCCGAACCCGACCGTCTGCGAATGTGAAGGCGTCACCCGCGCCGAGATTCAGGACGCTATCGAAGGGTCCGGCTCGGACCTCAACGCCGTCCGCATCCGCACCCGCGCGTCGATGGGCAACTGCCAGGGCGGCTTCTGTTCCCACCGGATGGCGAGCGAACTCCACTCGGAGTACGACGAGAGCATCGTCCGCGAGGCCTGGGATGAACTGCTCCAGGAGCGCTGGAAGGGCCAGCGCCACGCCCTCTGGGGCGAACAGCTCTCGCAGGCGGCGTTGAACTACGCGTTGCACGCAACGACACAGAACCGCGATCAGGACCCGGCGGACGGCGAGCCGGTCGACTTCTCGGCGTTCGACACCGGCCACAGTCAGGCGGGCGGCGTCGACAGCGCGGACGTGGCCGCCGACGGAGGGACAGATGGCTATTGAGTCAGAGGTACTCGTCATCGGCGGCGGCCTCGGCGGACTGACCAGTGCGCTGGCGGCCGCCCGAGAAGGAGCCGACGTGCGACTGGTTTCCTACAAGCAGAGCACGCTTCGCCAGGCGTCTGGCCTGGTTGACGTGCTCGGCTACACGCCAGACGGCGACGGCCCACTGACCAACCCGTACGAGGCGATTCCGTCGCTCCCGGAGAGCCACCCGTACCGGAAAGTCGGCGTCCAGACGGTCCGTGACGCGCTGTCGCTGTTTGACGACGCGGTCCCGACCTACGAAGGCGAACACACGGAGACGAACGCGCTCTTGCCGACCCACGGCGGGAGTATCAAGCCGACCGCCCGCTACCCGGCTGGAGCCAGCGCCGGCCTCGCCAGCGACACCCGCGACACGCTGCTTGTCGGCATCGAGGAGATGGTCGACTTCGACGCCCCCCACGTCGCTGCCCATCTCGACGCGACGGGCGTCCCGTTCGATGTCCGCGGCGAGACGATCCGATTCCCGGGCGACCTGCGCGCGGACGCGAAGGTCACCCGATACGCCAAACTGCTCGATACCAACAGCGAGGTGGCGGTCCGCGGGCGCATGGTCCCGGCCCGCGAGGCGCTGGCACAGCGCGTGAACCCGTTGCTGGAGGACGAGGATCGGGTCGGGTTCCCGGCAATTCTCGGCGACGACAATCCCGGCGCGATCCGCGACGCACTGGGCGACCGCCTCGGCGTCGACGTGTTCGAAGTCCCGATGGGGCCGCCGTCGCTGCCCGGCCTCCGCCTTGAGGACGCGCTGTTTGCGGCGCTTGACGAGGCCGGGGCCAGCATCGAGACCGGCAACCCCGTCGTCGACTTCGAGGGCGAGGACCGCATCGAGAAGGTATTCATCGAGAAGAACGGTGCGAAGATTCCCAACAGCGCCGACCAGTACGTCCTCGCGACCGGCGGCTTCGTCGGCAAGGGCGTCGAGTCCGACCGCGAGGGTGTGTACGAACCTATCTTCGATTGCCACGTCCCCCACGCCGAGGACCGTTACGACTGGTTCGAGGGCCAACTGTTTGGCGACCACGAGTTCGCCCGCTACGGCGTGGCGACCGACGACGACCTGCGCCCCCTCGACGCGAGTGAGCACAGCGAGTTCGAGAACCTGCGGGCCGCCGGCTCCGTGCTTGGCGGGTACGACTTCGCCGCCGAGAAGTCCGGTAGCGGGGTCTCGATTGCAACAGGCTACGCGGCGGGCCAGCGCGCCGCACAGGAGGCACGATGAGTGACGCTGAAACCCCACCAGAGACAGAGTTTGACCCGGTAGCACCGAATACAGGCGAAGAGTTCGAACCAGTTGATGTCTTCCCCGACAGCGACGACTTCGACCTCCGTCCCGGCGCGGACTCCTGTTATAAATGCTCGACCTGCGACACGAACTGCCCTGTCGCGGAGGTCGACGACGACTTCCCCGGCCCGAAGTTCCAGGGTCCCGAACAGTGGCGGCTCAAGCAGTCCGACGACGACTACACCGTCGACGACTCGGTGATGGACTGCTCGAACTGCATGCGCTGTGACAACGCCTGTCCGTCTGGCGTCCCGCTCAGCCAGATGCACAACACCGCTCGCGGGGAGTATGTCAGCGAGCAGATGGACAAACTCTCCGTCGAGTACATCCGCAACCGCATTCTGGCGAACTACCGCACCTCCGCGTTCTTTGCGAGCAAGGTCCCGCGGTTGGCCAACTTCGCCATGAACTTCGGCCCGGCCCGCTGGGTCATGGAGAAGACACTTGGCGTCACCAGCGAGCGCGACTTCCCCGAGTTTGCACGGCAGACCTTCCGCGAGTGGTGGGCCGACCGCGGCGGTCAGGCGGCCTCGCGTGAGAACGCGAGGGAAGCGCGCGAGCGCCGCGGACTCCCCGAGGACGCCGACAAGAAGGTCGCGTATTTCCACGGCTGTTACTCCAATTACAACACGCCGGAGGTCGGCAAGGCCATGGTCCGGGTGTACGAGGAGTTCGGCTACGAGGTCGTCGCGCCAGAACAGAAGTGCTCTGGGACGCCGATGTTCGCCAACGGGATGCTCGACGACGCCCGCCGCCACGCCGAGACCAACGTCTCGTCGATGTCAGAACTCGTCGACGAGGGCTACCACGCCATCGCCTCCTGTACCTCCTGTTCGATGGCGCTCCGACAGGAGTACCCCGAACTGTTCGACATCGACGGCATCGACAAAGTGGCGGAGAACACGTTCGAAGCCGTCGAGTACCTCCGCATCCACGAGGACCTCAAGGGCGAAGTGCAGGCGGCTGACGTGGACGGCGAGCTGGCCGAAGAGTTCGCCTACCACGCCCCGTGTCACTCACGCAACCAGGGGCTTGATCGCCAGGCCGTCGAACTGTTCCGCGACCTCGACGGCGCTGAAGTTGAGGACGTGGGCGACTCCTGTTCCGGCATCTCGGGAACCTACGGCTGGAAAGAGGAAAAATACGAGAAGTCGATGGAAATCGGCGAGGAGATGTTCGAGCACATGGAACACGCCGAAGGCGATACCGGTATGACCGAGTGCCCGACCTGTGCGATGCAGATGGAACACGGGAGCGGATACGAGATCCGCCACCCGCTCGAACTCCTTGAAGCCGCGCTGGTCGAGTAAGTACCTCCTACTCTTCGCCGCGGACGAACGTGACTGGGCACGGCGCGTTCAGCATGACTTCCTGTGCGGTGGAGCCGAAGACGGCCTTGCCGGTCGGCGAGCGCTTGCGGCCGCCGACGACGACGAGGTCCGACTCCGTCACCTCTGCGAGGCTGACGATCTGTTCGCCGTGGTTGCCCACGGCACCCCGGACCTGCGTCGACAGACCGGCGTCGTCGAACCGTGAGACAAGTTCCCGGACGGTTGTGTGGCGGTCGGCGACTTCGTCGGGGTCGGCTTCGCCGGTCGATTCGAATTCGAGCCTGTCGACAACGCCGTCGTACTGGTCGTCGGTGAATACGTGTGCAACGATGACCGTCGCGCCGGCCGGACTCGCGATATCAAGCACGGCGTCAGCGAGTTCGTCGATTCGGTCGGCGTCGTTCGGTCCGACTGCGAGAAGAACGGTTTCGAGTGCCATACCGGCTACTCCGGGGGCAGACGCCTAAATCCTTCGATGGGTACTACTTTCGTAGTAAGTTATTCCAGCTATGCCGCAGCCGGTGACGCTCAGTGGCTCACCCAGTGTTTTTCATTCCGGCCGCGATGCCCTGGACGGTCAGCCGCAGGGTCCGGCGCTCGGTTTCGGTCCGGTGGGACTGCTTGAGCAGGCGGACCTGCAACAGGTTCAGCGGGTCGACGTACGGGTTCCGGCGCTCAAGGTTCTCCTTGAGCCAGTCCCGCGAGAGGAGCCCGTCCTGCCCAGTGATTTCGAGCACCTTCTCGACAGTGTCCTCGTACTCCTCGACGATTCGCGGGTAGATACGCTCGCGGAGTTCGGGGTCGGCGAGGTCGGCGTACTCCTCGGCGATTCCGAGGTCGGTACGGGCGAGTGCCAGCGACGCGTTGTCGAGTTTCGTCCGGAAGAACGGCCAGTTCTCGTACATCTCCTGTAGCGTTTCCATATCGCCGCCGTTTTCTAGGTATGCGTCCAGCCCGGTCGAGATGGAGTACCAGCCGGGGATGATACAGCGGGCCTGCGTCCAGGAGAACACCCACGGGATGGCACGGAGGTCCTCGACGCTGCGGTCCTCGCTGCGGGAGGCCGGTCGCGAGCCCATGTTGAGGTTCTCGATGACGGTGATGGGCGTCGCCTGCTCGAAGAACTCGACGAAGCCGTCGGTCTCAAGCAGGTCCTGATACTCGTCGCGGGCAGCATCGGCCGCCGTCTCCATTGCGTCCTCCCACTCGTCGGGGATCTCCTCGACCGGCTCCTCGATGGCGTTTTTCCGCGCCCGAATCTGGGCGTTGAGCATCTGTTCGAGGTTGCGCTCGGCGATGTCGTGGTTGGCGTACTTCTCGGCGATGGCCTCGCCCTGCTCGGTGAACTTGATCTGGCCGGTCACCGTCTCGTTTGGCAGGGCCAGCATGGCGTCGTTCATCGGACCGCCACCGCGAGAGATAGAGCCGCCGCGGCCGTGGAACAGACGCATCTCCACGTCGTAGTCGTCCGTGATGTCCGCCAGACGCTTCTGGTTGTTGTACAGCGACCAGTTGGCGGCGAGGAAGCCGTTCTCCTTGTTCGAGTCGGAGTAGCCCAGCATGATTTCCTGAATGTTGTCCCGGGCCTCCAGTGCCTGAGAGTAGGCTTCGTTCTCGAACAGCGTGCCCATGATGCGGCGCGCGCCCGAGAGGGCGTACTCCGATTCCAGCAGCGGCACCACGTCGAACCCGCAGTAACCGGGCAAGTCGACGATGTCGACCTGGTCAGCGAGGAACAGAACTTCAAGCGCGTGGCTGGGCTCCTCACACCACGAAATGGCGTAGGTGTCGATAGCGTCGATGCCGAACTCGTTTTGCCAGTCGGCGGTGGCGCGGAAGCGGTCGAGGACGCGGGTAGCATCCTCCGAGAGCCCCTCGGTGTCTTCCATGTCGATGACGGGGTTGTCCTGCAGAATCGCTTCGGTCAGGAACTCGACGCGCTCGTCCTCGTCCATCGCCGCGTAATCGATGCCTTGCCGGTCGACAGCCTCGGCGATGGCGTCGGTGTGCATCTTCCGGTGGTCGCGCAGATCGAGGCTAGCGAGGGTGAAGCCGAATGTCTCGACTTTGCGGATCAGCGGGTCGACGTGAGCCTCTGCGATGACTTCGGCGTCGTTCTCCCGAAGACTGTCGGCGATGACGCGGAGGTCGGTCAGCAGTTCCTCCTCGTTCTCGTAGCCGCCCTGACGAACGTCGCTGACCCGGATGACGGATTCGCGCATCAGCCGGAGCTTCTGGCGGTAGGGCTCGTCCGGATAGCGTTCCTCAGCCTCCGCGGCGATGCCGGGGAGCCTGGACTTGTGCCGGTCCAGTCGCTCGTTGAACAGCGCGTCGGTCGCGATGTTCGAGGCGTCCTGACTGAGCACGCCGGAGAGTTCCTTGAGCTTGTTGCGGTACAGCGGCAGGACGGTATCGCGCTGGCGCTCTAGGGTCTCCTCGGTCACCTCGGTGGTGACAAACGGGTTGCCGTCACGGTCCGAGCCGGCCCACGAGCGGAACTCGTAGAGGGTGTCGATATCGATGTCCTCGTCGTACACGTCTTCGAGCGTGTGTTCGAGTTCGTCGTACACCTCGTCGATGACATCGAACAGGACGTTTTCGAGGTACCACTGCACGTTCAGTGCCTCGTCGGTGACCTCCGGCCGGCGGTCCCGTACCTGCGGGGTCTGCCAGAGGCTTGTCACTTCGGCGTCGAGATCCCGCTCGATACGATTCTGTTCGCGTTCGGTGAGTCGCCGCTCGTCGAGTCGTTCGATGTCACGGGCCACTGACCGGAGCTTCGCCTTCACTGTCTTCCGGCGGGCTTCGGTCGGGTGGGCCGTGAACGTCGGCTGGATGAGCACGTCTTCGAGGACCTGCTCGAACTCCTCCGGGTCCGCGCCGCGTTCGGCCAGGTCCCGGACGGCTTCCTCGACGCTGTCTGCCAGCACGCCTTCCTGACTGCCTTCTCGGATTTCCCGGACCCGTTCGCGTTCCTCGGCGAGATTGATAAGTTCGAAGTAGGTAGTAAACGCGCGTGCGACAATGTCCTGCGTCTCCGGATTCAGCCGGTTCAGTGCCCGGTGGACCTCGTCCCGCGTCTCGGCGTCCCCGCGCCGGTAGTCGATACACGAGTTCCGAATCGTTTCTACCGTTTCGAACGCTTCGGTCGAGGTCTGTGCCTCCAGCACTTCGCCCAGGAGCGCACCCAGCTCCCGTACGTCCTGGTTTATCTCTCTGGCGTGCAAAGTCATACCACTTCATCCAGAACCGAGCCCTAAAACACTATTGAAACGGTGTATCAGGGATAGACGTTCGTGAAGAACCCGTTTGCGGAAAACAGCTATTATTAATCGTGGGGTTCTTTACCGTATCACACGAACCACATACGAGACAGTGGACTGCCAATGATAGACATCGCTCTGGACATGGAGCAGTACGACTGCCCCTTCATCGACACGACGGCAGACCACAGTGTCGCCTTTGCAGCAGTACACTGGGACTTCGATCAGCGTGCGCGGGAGTTGGAAACGCGGATGGTCGTTGAAGCCGAGGACGCGGGGATACTCGATACGGGGCTTGACAGCTTGCAGGCTCACGAGAACATGAACGACTGTGTGCTGTTACGCCGCGAAGAAAACGCCGCGCACATCCGGACGACGATCGAAGAAACAGCGGCGATGCAGACCATCAGGGACAACGGCGGGTACATCACCGGCCCGTTCCATATCGAGGCGGGCAGCGAAACCTGGCACGTCGGCTTCGACCGCGGCCGGGACGCCGACACGACGCTCTCGGAACTGGACCGCGACAACGAGTACGACGTGGTCGAACGCACGTCGACGACGCTCCCACAGCTTCAGGACCTTGTCCAGAACGCCGGCGCGGCGATGACGCTCGTCGACGGCTGTCGGGACCTCTCGGACACCGAACGCGAGACGCTGGAGACCGCCGTCTCCGAGGGCTACTTCGAGTCGCCCCGGGACGCGACGCTGGGGTCGCTGGCCGAGGACTTCGGCGTGTCCAAACCCGCCGTCTCGAAGAATCTCCGACGCGGCGAGCGGAAGATGATCGAGCGCGTCGTCGACGCACTGGACGAGATCGAGGACTGACACGGGACTCACTGCCGCCGCTGTAACGCGACCAGTCCCAGCACGCCGATTCCGGTCCCGACGTTCAGTAGGACCGTCGGCCGGGAGAAGCCGACGCTCACCTCGACGGCAACCCACGCCAGGAGTGCCACGGCGACGCCGACGGCCGCCGGCCGTGCCCACCGGCGAGTCGCGTAGGCCCCGTAACAGACGACCGCGGCTGTCAGCCCGAACACCACGAACAGCACCAGGCCGGGGACGAGGAAGGTATCGAACGGCGTGTTGTCGAGCGGCCCCGGCGGTAGTCCGACGAGCGTGCCGGCGGGAGCGGTAAGCAGCGCCGCGCCCCCGACGAGCGCGCGAACCGAGAGCTGGCCCAGCAGGAGTACCAGCAGCCAGCGCGACAGTTGCTCTCGTCCCGGCATCGATTGCGTTCCGTCCGCCCCACACTCGAAGGTTAGGGCCGCTGCAGGCCCGACGGCCCCGCCGCGTTAACATGTTAACTCAGCACACTATGTGGCCGGCGAGTCTACGATAATCTGTTATGCAGAATACGGCTACACGGAGGCGCGTTCTCGGCGCGCTCGGTGCCGGTGTTGTCGGACTCAGCGGCTGTGTCAGTGACGACTCATCCATGACTGAACAGGACGATTCGGACGGCGGTGCGACGGACAGCGGCACGAACGGTGAATCGGGCGGCAGTGGCTCGGCACAGACAGTTACCATCGGGGTGCTCCAGCCCCGAGCCGGCGACCTGAAGTACTACGGCGACCAGGCGCTGTGGGGCTTCCTCTCCGGGCTGGCGTACAAGGGCGGGACGGAACCGCCGACAGACGCCGGGAGCGGCGAAATAACGGTCACTGCTGATGACACGGAGTACCGGCTGCTGATACGGGACACGGAGTTCTCGGCGGACACGGCCCAGACGGCGGCGACGAACCTCGTCGAGAACGAGAGCGTGGACCTGCTCGCGGGCTGTACGTCCTCGGCGGCGGCCAGCCGGGTCGTCACGACGGTCGTCAATCAGGCACAGGTCCCCATCATGCTCGGGCCGGCGGCGTCGGCCGACATCACGTCTAACTCGGCTACCTGTAGCGACCTCGTCTATCGGGCCAGCGAGAACACCGCGATGGACGCGCGATCGGGCGGGAAGTACGTCGCCAGAGAGACGGACGTATCGAGCGTCTACCTGTTCGGCGCGGACTACAGCTTCGGCCGCGCAGTCGTCAACAACTACCGAGACGTACTCGAAGCCGAGGGCGTCGACATCGTCGGTGAGCGCTTTGTCGAACAGGGCTACGCCGAGTGGGACGGTTTGCTGGACAACGCCGAGGAGGCCGGAGCTGAGGGGGTCGTCGGCGGCTTCACGGTCGCGACGCTCCCGGCGATGTTCAATGCGTTCCTCTCGGGCGAGTATTCCTACCGCGTGTTCGGCGGGTTCGCAACCCGAATCACCAACAGCGTTGTCGGCGGGACGATGCAGAGCGTACTCGGCGAACCCCTGACCGAGGAGAAGATACGGAACTCACAGCTGGGGCCATTCACGACTCGCTACCACTGGAATCAGTACGACAATCCCATCAACGACGCGTTCGTCGAGAGCTACACCGACGCTTACGGCGTCGTCCCGGACCTGTTCTCGGCGGGGACGTTCACGGGCGCGTCGGCGATTCATCAGGCCATTCAGGAGAGCGGGTCGACCGACGGTGCAGACATCGCCACTTCCCTGAAGGGGCTGACTGTCACCGACACGCCGAAAGGCGAGAACGGCTACACTTTCCAGTCGTACAACAACCAGGCGCGGTCGGCGATGACCGTCGCGAACCCGATTCCGACGACCGACGAGTGGGCCGACAACTGGGGCGCAGCCATCATGCCCGGTGAACCGCTCGCCCGCATCAGCGACGACGAGACGACCATCCCGCAGGACAGCGATCAGATGGGCTGTTCACTGTAGGTATGCTCAGAACACAGGGACTGACCAGAGAGTTCGGGGGACTCACTGCCGTCGACAGCGTCGACTTCGAACTCGACACCGAACTCTGCTCGCTCATCGGTCCGAACGGGGCCGGGAAGACGACGTTCTTCAATCTGCTGACCGGGACCCTCTCGCCCACTGAGGGGACGGTCGAACTCCAGCGTGACGGACGGTGGGAAAACATCACCGACGCGTCACCCCACGAGACAGCCAGCAAGGGCCTCCACCGCTCCTATCAGGTGACGAATGTCTTCCCCAACAGCACGGTCTTGGAGAACGTCCGGGTCGCCGAACAGGCCCACAGCGACGACGCCACGACGTTCTGGCGTAACGTCGACCACTACGACGAGTTCACCGAGCGCGCCCACGAGCTTCTCGACCGGGTGGGGCTCGCCCACCGGGCGCAAGATATCGCGAGCACGCTGAGCCACGGCGCGAAGCGCAAGCTCGAAGTCGCCATCGCGCTGGCCGGCGACCCCGCGGTCCTCCTGCTCGACGAGCCAAACGCCGGCGTCTCCTCGGAGAGCGTCGAGGAAATCCGGGACCTCATCGAAGCGGTAGCGGAGGACTACCCGGTGCTGCTGATCGAGCACAATATGGACATCGTGATGGGGGTCTCCGACCGCGTGGTCGTCCTGCATCAGGGCGCGGTCATCGCAGACGGACCGCCAGCAGAGGTACAGGCTAACCCCGACGTACAGTCGGCGTATCTCGGCGGCTACGAACCGGGGAGTCTGAATGATGAGTCGACAGCGGCCGAGTCAGACCCGGACTCGGGGGAGGGGACGGCGTGAGCCTGCTCGAACTCGCCGGCGTCCAGACCTACTACGGCGACAGCCACATCCTCGAAGGCGTCGACCTCTCGGTCGAGGAGGGAGAGGTGGTCGCGCTCGCCGGCCGTAACGGCGTCGGCAAGACCACCACGCTCCGGACGGTTCTGCAGTTGACGCCGCCCCGCGAGGGGTCGATTACCTTCCGGGACGAGTCGCTGGTCGGCCTGGAGACCCACGAGGTCGCCGGCCGCGGCCTCGGCTGGATTCCGGAGGACCGCCGGATATTCGGTCAGCTCACGGTCGAGGAAAACCTCCGTGCAGCGATACCGGACCCGGACGACGTGGGCGACGGCCTCCGGCTGGCCTTCGACTCGTTCCCCATCCTCGAAGAGCGACGCGGTCAGGACGCCGGCACGCTGTCGGGCGGGCAACAGCAGATGCTCGCCATCGCCCGCGGGCTGGTCGGCGACAACGACCTCCTGCTGGTCGACGAGCCGAGCGAGGGGCTGGCCCCCCAAATCGTCACGGACGTGGCCGAGGCGCTGTCGACGGCGAGCGAGGACGTGACGATGTTGCTGGTCGAGCAGAACCTCCCGCTGGCGCTGGACCTGGCCGACCGGTTCTACATCCTCGACAAAGGACGGGTCGTCGACGACGGCGAGACAGCGGCGGTCACGGCCGACGACGAACGGTTCAGGAGGTATCTGTCGGCATGATACTGGAAGCTCTCGCGGAGTTTCTGACGCTGGGCGAACTCGGCGGCGTCATCGTCAACGGTCTCGCCAAGTCGGCGCTGTACGTCATGATCGCAAGCGGCCTCACACTCATCTTCGGCCTGATGGGCGTGTTGAACTTCGCCCACGGCTCGCTGACGATGGTTGGGGCGTACCTCGGCGGCCTCCTGATGGTGGTGACGGTCACCGGCGGGACAGCGCCGCTGACTCGCCTCGGCCTGTTCTTCGTCGCCATCGTCGTCGCCTTCGCCCTGCTGACGGCGCTCGGCGGGGCCATCGAGACGACCATCATCCGGCCGCTGTACGACCGCCCGCCGATATACCAGATTCTGCTGACGTTCGGCCTGACGCTTGTCATCGAGGAGCTGACCCGCATCGTGCTGGGGGTCTACGGCCTCCAGCCGCTGTCTGACTGGCAGGCCGCGCTGGCGACCAAGCCGCAGTTCCTCCGGGAACCGGTCGCTCTCGGTCCCGTCAGCGCCGGCTGGATGTCGCTGTTCCAGATACTCCTGGGGGCGATTACCGTCGTCGGCATCTGGGCGTTCCTTACGAAGACCCGGTACGGCCTGTACATCCGGGCCGGGAGCGAGGACGCGGAGATGGCGGCGGCGCTGGGCATCGACGTGCGCCAGGTGTTCACTGTCGTGTTCGCGCTGGGTATCGGCCTGGCCGGCGCGGCCGGAACGCTCCTGATGTGGGACCCGACGTGGGGCGCGAGTGTGCCGCTTGCGGCCGAGACGCTGCTGCCCGCGTTCATCGTCGTCATCGTCGGCGGCCTCGGCACGTTTCGGGGCACCGTCGTGGCCGCCCTCGTAGTGGGGATGGCCGACGCGGTGACGACCTGGTGGTTCCAGAACGTCATCGAGTTCACCGGCCTGCCGGAACTGGTGCTGTTCCTCGTGCTCGTGGTGACGCTCATCGTCCGCCCGCAGGGCCTGTTCGGCGTCGAGGAGGTGGGGGGCCATTAGCGCCGAGACCGAGGCCGACGCCGAGGCGGCGTCCGAGCCACCGGAGACGACCGTCGAGACGGGGTGGCCCCGAGAGTACCTGCGGGACCACACCGCCCACATCCTCGTCATCGCCCTGCTGGCGCTGTATCCGCCGGTGTACCACACCCTGTTGAGCTCGCCGGTCAGCGCCGAGACGCAGATGCTCCTGCCGACGGTGGAGACGATGGTCGGCGTCCTCTATTTCGGCCTCTTTGCCATCTCGTTTGACTTCATCAGCGGCTACACCGGCTACCTCTCCTTCGGCCACGCGGTGTTCTACGGCACCGGCGCGTACACGGTCATCCTCATCGCCAACGGAAAGGTGCCGCTGCTTGGTCCCGGGACGCCGTTCATGCTGTCGTTGCTGGTCGGCGGTCTCATCGCCATCGTGCTGGCGATACTCGTCGGGCTGGTGTCGTTCCGCCTCTCGGGCGTGTACTTCGCGATGATCACGCTCGGCTTCGCGCAGGTGTTCTACGTGTTCGTCCGCGGCTGGGACTACGTGGCGACCAACCCCCGGGATGGCCCCGCCGTCGGACCAAGCCACGCCGAGGGCTTCCAGATCGGAGTCCCCGGAATCGACCAATTGTCGCTGTCTATCGGCGTCCTCACTGGCGACGAGGTGGCCCTGCTCGGGGCCACGCTGTCCGGGACGGAAGTGTCCTACTACATGGTCGGGCTGGTCGTCCTCGCGTGTTACTTCGCCATGCAGCGGGTCATCCACTCCCCCTTCGGCCGGGTGTTACTCGCCATCCGGGAAAACGAGGAGCGGGCAATCGCCGTCGGCTACAACACCTACCTGTACAAGCTCGGGGCCTTCGCCATCAGCGGGTTCTTCGCCGCCGTCGCCGGCGGGCTGTTCGCCGGGTTCAAGCGCTCGGCCAGCCCGGAGAACTCGTTTTACTTCCTGGTGACCGGCGACGCGCTGCTGGCGAGCATCATCGGTGGCTTCGGCACGCTCGCCGGCTCGCTGTACGGCCATCTGTTCGACGAAACGGTGCGAGAGTTCCTCTCGAAGGCCGGGCAGGGCGGCGGCCTGTTGCCCTACCTCCGCGCGCTGCTGGGCCAGGGGACGCTGGACACGACGCTGGTCGGCGGGACGACCATCGGCGGCCTTATCGACCTGCTGTTGAACGGGCATGCTAGCCTCTACGTCGGCCTCGTGTTCGTGCTGTTCGTCCTCTACGTCCCCGACGGCCTGCTGGGCACGCTTCGCGCCCGGCTCGGCGGCACGTTCGCCGAGGCACTGCCCGCAAAGCTATGGGGTGACTCGGAATGACCGACGCCGGACACCCGACCGCCGGACCGACCGCCCGACAGCCCGACCGACCGAAACCGGAGGCAGAACCACGATGAGTCAGGAACCGGACCACTTGAAGGATTTCCAACCAGAACCGACCACTATGCAATACGCGACCAACGACGGCGTCGACATCGCCTACGAACGTGAGGGGCCGCCGGACGCCGAGACCGTCGTCTTTGTCGAGGGTATCGGCTACGGCCGCTGGATGTGGCTGTGGCAACAGGAGGCGCTCGTCGACGAGTACCAGACCATCGTGTGGGATAACCGCGGCACCGGGGACTCGGACGAACCAGAGGGGCCGTACACGATGGGCCAGATGGCCGGGGACCTGGAGGCCGTCCTCGACGACGCCGGCATCGAACAGGCCCACGTCGTCGGGGCCAGCATGGGCGGGATGATAGCCCAGCAGTACGCCCTAGAGTACGACCGGGCGCAGTCGCTGACGCTCATGTGTACCTCACCGGGCGGGCCGGAGGCCAGGCCGGTGCCCGAGGAGACACAGCAGCGGATGTTCGCCGTCCCCGACGACCTCGACGAGCGGGAACTCCGGCGGTACAAGATGCAACCGGCGCTCTCGGAGTCGTTCATGGACGCCCACGAGGACCTCATCGAACGCATCGTCGACTGGCGCATCGACAGCGACGCGAGCGACCGGGCACTGGAGTGGCAAGGCGCGGCGGTCCAGGCGTTCGACGCGTCGGACCGCCTCAGGGAAATCACGGAGCCGTGCCTAGTCATCCACGGGACCGCCGACGAGGTGGTGCCATACGAGAACGGGGAACTGCTGGCCCGCGGACTGCCAAACGCCGACTTCGTCACCGTCCACGGCGGCCCGCACCTGCTGTTCATCGAGGAGTACGAGCGCGTCAACACACAGATTCGGGAGTTCATCGACGATGTCTGAAATCGGTCCCGGCACCCCACAGGAGTGGGTCAGTGCCTGGAGCGAGCGCCGGGCCGCGCTCACGCCGGACCGCGAGGGACTGGTGGACGCGACGACCGGCGAGCGGTTCACGTACGCCGAACTGGACCGGCGCGCGAACCGGACCGCTCGCCTGCTCCGGCAGTACGTCGTCGGCGATGAATCGAGTGTTGCGGTCGTCTCGCGGAACCGCCCCGCCGTCGTGGACCTCTTCTTCGCGACCGGCAAGACCGGGAGCCGACTGGCTCCGCTGTCTCACCGGCTCGCACCTCCTGAACTCGCCGAACTGCTCGACCGCGTAGACCCCGACCTCCTCGTCGTCGAAGTCCCCTTCGCCGAGACTGTCTCGACCGCACTGGAGACAGCCGACGCGACGGCCCCCGAACTCATCCATCTCGAAACCGCCGACGGCGCGTCCTCGGATTCCACGCTCGACAGCACGCCCTACGCTTCGGCCCTCCCCGAGGACGACGGGCCCGTCGAAACCGCCACTCCGGCCCCCGGCGACACGCACCTCCTCCTCCACACCGGCGGGTCGACGGGGACGCCGAAAGAGACGAAAATCACCCACCGCGGTATCGTCTGGAACTCCCTGAACACGATCACGGCCTGGGGGCTGCGCGAGGACGACGTAACGCCGATGGTGTTCCCGATGTTCCACACCGGCGGCTGGAACGTCCTCACCGTCCCGCTGTGGCACATGGGCGGAACAGTCGTCATCGCCCGCGAGTTCGACCCCGGCGACGTACTGGAGACCATCGACGCGGAGGGCGGGACCGTCCTCGTCGCCGTCCCGGCTGTACTGCGGATGATGACGGACCACGACCGCTGGGCAGAGACGGACCTCTCGACGCTCCGCTTCGCCAAGTCCGGCGGCGGCCCCTGCCGCAAGAGCGTGATGGAGACGTGGTGGGACCGCGGCGTCGACCTCTCACAGGGGTACGGCCTCACCGAGTGCGGTCCCAACAACTTCGCGATGCCCGAGGGCTGGCCCCGTGAGAAGGCCGATTCGGTCGGCAAGCCGGTGATGCACGTCGACGCCAGAGTCGTCGCGCCTGACGATGCGGGCGATGGTGACAAGCAACCCGACCAGCGAGAGCCAGTCGACCCCGGCACCGTCGGCGAACTCGAGTTGCGCTCGCCCCACGCCGCGACGGGCTACCTTGCCAACCCCGACGCCACCGCCGAGACGTTCGGCGACGGCTGGGTGTCGACCGGCGACCTCGCCCGTGTCGACGCGGACGGCTACTACTATATCGAGGGTCGTACCAAGCATATGTTCGTCAGCGGCGGCGAGAACGTCTATCCAGCAGAGGTCGAGGACGCTATCGCCGACCATCCCTCGGTCAGTGAAGTCGTCGTGATTCCGGTCCCCGACGACAGGTGGGGACAGGTCGGGAAGGCCGTCATCGAACCTGCGACCGATAGCACGACGGGCGGGGCCGACGACCGGCCGCTGACACTTGACGGCCTCCGGACGTTCCTTGACGACCGACTAGCCCGGTACAAACACCCCCGCGAGGTTGCGTTCCTCGAGGCGATGCCGACCAGCGGCCCGGACAAGATTGACCGGGGTGCAATCTCGGACCGCTTTGGGTCGTAATCCGTCAATCCAGGCGTAGCTTCAAGAGGGGTGATGCAGTTCTATTTACACAATATGGTTGACACATATGCGACCGCAGATTCGATGCACGTGTTGCAGGTAGACGACACGCCGCTACTCGACGAGCCTGTCGATTTCCCGGATAGTCGAAACCAGGACTCGCTTACGCTGACCACAACCGACCGGGCAGACAGAGCGCTCGAACGCCTCGAAGGTACCGCTATTGATGGCATCGTCGTCGCGGATGACCTCCCGGACCGGTCCGGCTGTGCGTTCGCTGACGCGGTCCGCGAGCGGGACAGCACTGTCCCGGTGCTATTGCTGACCGAGTCGGACTCCGTCGCCAGCGACGTCCTCTCGAACGGTGTCACCGACGTTTTCAGCAGAGACACAGCTGCTGGCCGTAGTGACCTCCTCGCCAATCGGATTCGGCTGCTCGCCGAACATCACCAGTCGGCGGAACTCGCCAGCCGGACCAGACAGCAACTCACAGAGCTGGCAGAACAGTCGAACGAACTGCTATGGGTGTTTTCCGGGGACTGGTCCGAGATACAGTTCGTCAATTCGGCATACGAAACCATCTACGGCCGCTCCGTCGAGTCCTTGCAGGCCAGTCCCGCGGAGTTCATGACGGCGATTCATCCCACAGACCAGGACAGTGTCATGCAGGCGATGCAGCGCGTTTCAGCCGGCGACTCTGCCGATATCGAATTCCGAATCACTAGACCGGAGGGCGAACAGCGCTGGGTACGGGCCACGGCCCAACCAATTATCGAGGATGGCACTGTCGCCAGAATCGTCGGCGCCTCGCGTGACATCACCGAGCGGAAGCGACGCGAGTCCGAACGCGCCGCGGAACTGGATAGCCTCGACGCGCCGGTCGATGCAGTCCCGGATCTGTTCTATGCACTCGACGAAAGCGGTGATCTCGTTCGCTGGAATGATGCACTGGCGGCAGCCACTGGATACGGGGACGCTGATCTCCCGTCGATGGCGCTACCAGCCCTCTTCGCCCCATCTGACCGTGAACGTGTTCGCCGAGGTATCGAGACGGCTCTTGCGACCGGTGAGTCGTCGTTCGAAGCTGAGCTGTTGACTGCCGACGGAACGGCAGTCCCGTACGAATTCACCGGTGGCCGAATATCAGCTGCTGACGGCTCGACGCTCGGCGTGGCCGGTATCGGACGGCAGACCGCTCCCCGCGGCAGCCGTCAACAGGCTCTTGAACGGCAAAACGAGCGCCTCGACGAGTTTGCCAGCGTCGTCAGTCACGACCTCCGGAACCCGCTTGACGTTGCCCGGGGCCAGCTAGAGCTCGCACAGCTGGAACACGACAGCGAGCACCTCGACGCAGTCGAGCGAGCCCACGACCGTATCGGACAGCTCATCGAGGACCTCCTGACACTGGCCCGGAACGGCGAGGCCGCACTCGACAGCGAGCCGGTGCCGCTCCAGACAGTCGTCGAGCAGTGCTGGCAAACCGTCGAGACTGGCGATGCAACGCTGGAGCTACGGACCTCGGCCGTGGTCCGGGCGGACCCAAGCCGCCTCCGGCAACTGTTCGAGAACCTGCTCCGTAACAGCGTGGAGCATGGACAGACGCCGCCTACCCAGAGACAGAATGACGCCGCCGGGCAGTTGGGGACGGCCTCGGTATCACAGTCGGAGGGAGCAACCGCCGGCCTGACGATAACTATCGGCGAACTGGACGGCGGGTTCTACGTCGCGGACGACGGCGTCGGGATTCCGGTTGACGAGCGTGAAGACGTGTTCGAGGGCGGCTACTCGCTGGCTTCGGGTCCCGGGTTCGGCCTCCGAATCGTCAGTGAGATCGTCGGTACCCACGGCTGGTCGATAACGGTCACGGAAAGCGACGCCGGCGGTGCTCGCTTCGAGGTCACCGGCGTCGAGTTCGAGACGGCGTAACTGTACCGCCGTGAGTACTCTCGGGTGACCACCACGTCACCCGGTGCCGTCCCAGTCAACACCAACAGATGGGGGCTGAACCTTACGCTTCGTCGAAGACGGTGTCGCCCTCGACGACGTGCTCTTCGACGGCGTCGAGGTCGAGTGTGACTCCGAGCCCCGGCTCTTCCGGAATCTCGATATAGCCGTCCTCGATGACCGTCTCCTCGACGAGGTCCTCCCACCAGCCGAGTTCGTAGGAGTGGTACTCGACAGCCAGCGAGTTCGGGACCGCGGCCCCGACGTGGGCGCTCGCCATCGTCGCAATCGGTGAGGAAACGTTGTGCATCGCGACCGGGATGTAGTACTGGTTCGCCACGTCGGCGACCTTCCGCGTCTCGCGCATGCCACCGACCTTCGGCATGTCCGGCGCGATCATGTCGACAGCCTGGTTTTCGATAAGCCGCCGCTCCTCAGTGACACGATAGCGGTTCTCGCCGACGGTGATCGGCGTGGTCGTGGACTTGGTGACTTCCTCCTGTACCTCGAGGTTCTCCGGCGGAACGGGGTCTTCCAGCCACCAGACATCGTACTCTTCGATAGCCTCTGCGAGGCGCTTCCCGGAGCTACCCGAGAACGTCCAGTGACAGTCGAAGGCCACGTCAGCCTCGTCTTTGACCTCTTCGGTGACTTTCTCGACGATCTCGGCCTTGTGTCGAATTTCGCCCGGACGGAGGTGGCGGTTCGCGCGGTCCTTCTCCAGGCCGCTTGGCACGTCGAGGTCGAACTTCAGGGCGTCGTAGCCCAGTTCGTCGACGACGCGGCGCGCCTCCTCGGCGCAGGCCTCGGGGTCGGCCTCTTCCTCGGTGTGACAGTCGCAATACACGCGCATCTCGTCGCGGTATTTGCCACCCAAGAGCTGGTAGGCTGGCACTTCGAGAATCTTGCCCGCGAGGTCATGTAGCGCCACTTCGATACCGGCGATGGCCGTGACGGTCACGCCCTCGACGGACCCCTCGCCGCTCATCTTCTGGATCAGGTGTTCGTACAGGCGGTCGATGTCCAGTGGGTTCTCGCCGACGACGAACGGCTTCATCCGCTCGATGAGTTCCGGGACGCCAGCGCCCCAGTAGGCCTCGCCCGTGCCGACGATGCCTGCGTCAGTGTAGATTCGGACGAGCGTCCACGGGAAGTTCCCGTCGACCATCGTCGTCTGTACGTCGGTGATCTCCACGTCGCGGCCACCACCGCGCTTTGCGGTGACGCCCATCGTCTCCGCAGAGAGCTCCCGCATTGTGTACTCTGCGTTCGGGTCGTGCAGGTCAGCGTAGTCTACGTCGTTTGCCTTTCCCATACCCCCGCTTGCTAGTGGCGTCACAAAAGTGTAGAGGAAATCGGTTTCACACTGCCACGGCTACACGACACTCACTTTGCCTCACAGCCCTGCGCTCAGCTCACCGCCCTTGCTACGCTGATGCCTGTTACTCCCTGATTATAGGTTAGAAGTCGACTTAGTCGAGTGTCGCTGTTGCTATCTGAGATAGCTTTAGAGAAGTTGAAGTGGGACCGCCGAGATTCGAACTCAGGTCCGACGCACCCCATGCGCCGAGGATACCGCTACCCCACGGTCCCGCACTCTGGGAGAGGTGGGTGTTTTAATTAAGAGCTTCGCTTTGATGACGAGAGTGCCAGCCCGTGACGGGGAAGAGCAGTGGCGGAGCGGCCGGTCACTCGGCGACTTCGATACCGGGGCTTTCGATGGTGACGTCGGTAAGCGACCAGCCGTCGGTCGCAGACCGGGCATCGACACCGATGGCATTTTGCCCTGCGGTCACGGAGATTGTCGAGTCAGAGACAGTCCATGAGGCGTTCGTCTTGACGGCGTGGATTCCCTGCAGTCGGCTCTCGATAGTCGTGTTCTGGATGGTCCACGCACCGGTCGTGCGAGCAGTGAAGACCCCAATATCTCGGGTTTCGAGCGTGGTATCTTCGAGTGCCCACGCGCCAGTCGAAAAGGCAGTCACAAGGCCGGTGTCGCTCTGAGTGACCGTCAGGTCGGTCACCGTCCAGTCGCCGTCGCTGTCGATAGCTTTGACGCCAGTATCGCTACGACGGACCTCCGTGTTCTGGACCGTCCAGTCGCCAGTCGTTCCGGATGCGTCGACGCCGTCTGCGCCGGACCGGTCAACGACGACCGCGGCGACCGTCCAGTCACCGGCGGACTTGCGGACGTCGACGCCGTCACCGCCGACTTCGACGAAGCGGGTATCGCGAATCGTCCAGTCGCCGCTGGTGCCGCGGGCGAACACGCCGCTGTAGGTCGTGCTGGCGACGGCGGCGTCCTCGATAGTCCAGTTTCCAGTCGTGTTGGGCGCGTAGACGCCGACATCGGTAGCGATAACTGTCGTATCAGTGACCGTCCAGTCGCCGCTGGTTCCGTTGGCCGCGAGACCGAAGCGGTAGTTCCGTACGGTGAATCCGGTGACGTTCGCTTCAGCTGTGCCGGCCACCGTGATGCCGGTCCCGTTGACGAAGCGCGACCCGTCCAGTATCGCCCGGTCAGGGGCGACGAGAGTGATACTTTCGTTGATCCGGATCTCCTCACGGTAGGTGCCCGGCCTGACCTCGACAGTGTCGCCGCTATCGGCGGCATCCACGGCGGCCTGTATCGACCGGTAATCGGCACTCCCGGATTTGTCGACGGTCAATGTCTCCGCTGCTGTCTGGGACCCAGCTACGCTGGCTGGCATGACAGCCAGTGTCAGCAGTATCGACAACAGGATAGCACGTAGCCTCGTACGCGTACGTCTCATAGTTGGGATGATAGGGCGCGAATAGATGTAAACCGTAGTGTTCGTTTACTCGTCGCCGGCAGTACACTGCAGTAAAGCTGGAAGTACCGGCGACGCACGTGGCGGCGCAGCCCGCGAAAGCGTTATCGGCCGGACCGGCGAATCACCGGATGTGCTGGAGCTGAGGTACGAGTCGGGAACAATCCGCGTGTCAGGGGACCCGCCGTCGGACCTGCCCGCTGTCGAGTACGACCGGCGTTCACAGACAGGGCGAGCGCCGGCCTACCGGTACGCCGAACTCGCAGCCGAACTCGATGAGCGTGGGCTAGCATACGAGGACTGCGTCTGCTCTCTCCCGTCCCTGTCGCTCTCGACGGCGTACGACCTCAGAGACTACCAGCAGGCGGCTCTAGACGCCTGGCGCGAAGCCGACGACAGGGGGTGTCTCGAATTACCGACGGGGAGTGGCAAGACCGTTATCGGCATCGCAGCACTGGTCGCGCTGGGGACGCCAGCCCTGATCGTGGTTCCGACCATCGACCTGCTGGAGCAGTGGCAACGCGAGCTACAGCGAGAGTTCGACCAGCCGGTCGGCCGCATGGGCGGGGGCGAACAGCGAATCGAGGATATCACGGTTTCGACGTATGATTCCGCGTACCTGCGGGCCGACGAACTCGGCGACCGGTTCGGGCTCGTGGTCTTCGACGAGGTCCACCACCTCGGCGGCGAGGGATACCGCGACATCGCCCGCCTGTTCGCTGCCCCGGCTAGACTGGGACTGACGGCGACGTTCGAGCGGGCGGACGGAGCCCACGAGGTCATCGAAGAACTCGTCGGGCCGCTCGTCCGGCGAGTCAGCGTCGACGACCTGGCGGGTGAGCATCTCGCGGACTACGACATCAAGCGGATCGAGGTTTCGCTCACGCCGGACGAACGAGAGCGCTACGAGGAACAGCAGGGAATCTTCACCGACTACCTCAAGCAGTCAAACATCCAGCTCCGGTCGGGTAGCGATTACCAGGAACTCGTGAAGCGGTCCGGTAACGACCCGGCGGCCCGCGAGGCGCTGCTGGCGAAACAGCGCGCCCGCGAGGTGATGATGAACGCCCAGCGGAAGGTCGACCGGCTGGCGACGATTCTGGACCGCCACCGCGGGGACCGAATCATCGTCTTCACCGCCCACACCGACCTCGTGTATCGGCTCTCCGAGCAGTTCCTGATTCCGGCGATAACGCACGAAACTGGGGCGAGCGAGCGCCGGGAGATTCTGGAGCGGTTCCGCGACGGGACGTACTCGCGGGTCGTGACGGCGAACGTCCTCGACGAGGGTGTTGACGTGCCCGACGCGAACGTCGCCGTAGTCCTCTCGGGGAGCGGTTCAGAGCGGGAGTTTACCCAGCGACTCGGCCGGATTCTCCGGCCGAAAGCCGACAGCGGACGGGCACTACTGTACGAACTCGTGACCGAAGAGACCGCGGAAGAGCGGGTCGCCAGGCGGCGGCGGTAGCGCGCCGTCGTTCCGCACCGCGGCGGCTGTCGACAGCGTTTTTGTCGCTCCACGGCGGAGGCACGCGTGTGCTGACGAAAGACCTCCTGCGCGTCTCGCGGGCCGGCGGCGGCTATCATTTGCAGTTCGCCGACGCCGACGCGGAGCGGCTGGCGGCCCGCGTGCTCGGGATCTACCAGGGCCACGTCGGCGAGTCCCGCGAGACGCTGGAGGCGGCACTTGTGGACGTAGAGCGTGAAGCCGACGATTTCAAGCTGGTCCGCGGGCTGGCGAAGCTCGTCGAGCGAGAGGCCACCTTCGAGACGCGAGCACCGGTCGACCCTGTCCGAGCCCGTCGCCGGGTGTTCGAAGCCGCCGCGGGCGTCGGCGTCGTGAGCGAGGCCGAGCGCGAACAGGCACTCGCAGAGGCCGCCGACCACTTCGACACGGACGCCGCCGCGCTGGCCGACGCGCTGTACGCCGACCGGGACTCACGACAGATTCTCACCGATGTCGATTCCCGCTGGGGGCCGGCCGAACTGCGGACCCAGTACAACCTCTCGCTGGCGCAGACGGCGCTGTTCGACGCAACGGAACTTCGGGTCCGCTCTTCGGACCCGAAGGCACTCGTCTCGGCGGTCAAACGCCTCCGGCTGATGTACGAGATTCGCCGGACGGAGACCGGCCGCGAAGTGGTCGTCACGGGGCCGGACGCACTGTTCTCGAACACGCGCCGGTACGGGACCCGGTTCGCCCGCCTCCTGCGCACGGTCGCGGCTGCGAGCGAGTGGGAGCTGACGGCGACCATCGACGACCGGGGTACTGAGCGGGAACTCACCGTCTCAGACGGAGACATCTCCGTGCCCGGTGTCGAGCCCGTAACGGAGGTCAGCTACGACAGCGGGGTCGAAGCGGACTTCGCGGGCCGATTCGCCGCGCTGGATCTCGACTGGGACCTCGTCCGCGAGCCGGAGCCCCTGGCCGCGGGCGAACACGTCGTCATCCCGGACTTCGCCTTCGAGTGGCGACCCGGGGCCGACACCGGGGTTCGGGACACCGGGCGCGGCAGAGATTCGGACAGGGCTGACGGGACTGCCGGTGAGGACGCCCCCTTCCGCGTCTTCTTCGAGATTATGGGCTTCTGGACGCCGGAGTACGTCGAGAAAAAACTCGCCCGCCTCGACGCCTTGGAGGACGTGGAGATGCTGGTCGCCGTCGACGAATCGCTCGGCGTCGGGGAGGAAATCGAAGCGACAGACAACCGGGCAATCCCGTATGCCGGGACAGTCAGCGTGAAAGACGTGCGGGACGCCCTGCGACCCTACGAGGAGCGACTCGTGCGTGAGAGCGCTGCGGAGATACCCGACAAACTGCGTCCGGATGCCAGCGTTATCTCGCTCGCCGACCTCGCCGCGGAGTACGGTGTCAGCGAGGATGCGCTAGAAAACGTGGCCTTTCCGGCTCACGAGCGCGTCGGCCGCACGCTCATCGATCCCACTGTGCTGGACGAACTGGCTGATGAAATTGAACCCGGGATGGCATACGAGGCGGCGACCGACCGGCTGGCCGACTACGGTATCAAGGACGACAGCGCTGCGCTCGCACGCCTTGGCTATCGCGTCGTCTGGAAAGGACTTGGTGAGGGGACAATCCAGCCACGGGAGTGAATGGGCTGTGAGAAACGGCGGGGAACCCGCTCTCAAATACAGCAGATCCACACCGCAATGAATGGAGCCACCGTCGCTCAGGTCGGCTCGTCAAGTTGCTTCTCAGAAGACTGTCGCCGCCACTGTGGCGTTTCGAGGAGGAGTCGGAGCGGCCAGATAACGTAGTACAGCGGATGCAATGGACCAGGAAGCGGGTAAAACTGATACTCCGAGTAGGTCGGGTGAAGTGGCGAATACAACAGCAAGAACGGAACCAGCGCAGTCATCGAATCGCTGGCAGTCAGGTAAAACCGAGCGGCTTCGAACTTCGTGGGCGCCTCTGGCGTCCCGGCAGCCAGCGACTCGACGACGTCCTCGACTAATTCGGAGACGCGGCTATCCGTGCGAAGGCGGTCCAGTATCGGCGCTGGGAGGGAATATCCGAAGACAGAATGGGCGAGTGCGGCCCCGAGCAGTAGATTCCGCTCAACGCCGGTTTCCCGCGCCCGAGCAAGGACGTGTGGCCAGTCGGCTTCTGTCGACTCCAGTGCCGCAACGAAATCACAGAGCCACTTCAGGAGATACCAGCGGTGCTTGGTTCCGTGGAAAGCCAGCACGAGCAGTCGGTCTGGCTGTGCAAGCGCTGGAAGCGGTTGACCGCCGACCGATACGGTGTCGCGGTGATCCCAGAGTTCACTGAACGGTATGGAGAACGGTCGCTCGGCATCGCCAACACGCCAGCGAAGCTCCACGTCGAAATCTGGACCTCGCATCTCGTACTCGTGAACGATAGCTTTCGTCACAGGACCACCTAACAGCGCGGCGTCGTCCAGCCGCGGCGTGCCCCCGTGCCATTCGTATCCCCTCTCTTCCAGAATATCCGCAGCGACGGGGATATCTTCCGGATGGACGAGCAGATCCAAGTCGTTGTACTCACGCACCGTTGCGTCATCGTAGGCAGCGGCTGACAGCGCCGGCCCCTTGAACGGTATCGCGCGCACCCCGCGTGCCTCGAAACGTTTCAGTATCTGCTGCAGCTCGGTCGTGAACGCGAGATTTCGCATCTGCTTTCCCTGTACGATGCTGCTAAGTCGTGTCAACACGGCCTCCGGCACGGTGAAGTCATCACCACACTTGCGTGCCATCGCTTCCAGCCCCTCATAGAGGAGTTGCACGACGCCGTGGTACCGGGCGAGTTCAACGACGCGGTCCCAGTCCGGCGTGCCATCCCTCGTGGGAGGCTCGGGGGAAGCGCCGGTGATAGTTGCGGTACGAGTACAATTGAGTACCAGTCGGAGTTCGGGTTCAGCCTCCGTCAGCATGAGTCACTCTGGAGATCAGATTGAATCCGGGCTGCGACATCCGGGATCGCATCGAGATGACGCGGCCGGCGGAGCCGTTTTATATCTGTCACATCGACAATCTCACCACAGGCGTTGAAATTGGATACAGCCTGGCCGTCGGCTTCCAGCGCGCCCAGCGTATACGTGTTATCTACGAGCGCCATGACCTGTTTGTCCGGCCTGACTGCGTCCACCTCGATTGTCTCGCCGTCTTCGAGCAAATAAATCCGTTCTAGCGGCACCGGAGTCGCGGGCTGGTCGTGCCTGAGTCCGTAGAAATGTCGAGGGCGTCCGCTGTGGACCTGTTCCGGCGGTTCGACCGGGGGGTCAAACATCTCGACCGCCTCCGGGTCGAGTTTCATCGATGGGTAGCCGCTCCGGACAATCGGTCCTTCATCGTCCAGCGCTATCGCAGCCACGTCGTCGCTGAGGACACGGTGTCCATCGAGCAGGCAGGCCATCGCAGTTGTCGTTTTTCCGACCCCCGACTCTCCGACGAACGCCACTGCACGCCCGTCGATGCTGACGGTACTGGCATGCAGCACGAAGTAGCCGCGCTGATCCAGCAGATGGTTCAACGCCGGGCCAACCAGTACGTGGCGGAGGACTTCGCTTGGCACGTCCGAGGCCGGGTCTACAGCGATGGATTTCCCGTCGAGAATTCTGACCGTTGCGGCGTCGTATAGCAGATAGTATTCGCGCTCGTCTACCGCGTGAAAGGTCGACCGGGGGTCTGCAGCCAGTGGGCGAGGAATACATTCGTCAGTGATGGTGACGTCAGCCTGCCCGTCGGGCGCTGGCTCAGCGAGCGGAAGCTCCGGTACGTCGAAAGCAGAGCGGACTGTCAGTCCAAAGGCTTCGTACGTGGCTGTCTTTGCCGTTGCCATCCTGCTAGTTGCCTCCCTGCGTGGCTGTCCATTGGTTCCATCCATGCTGAAATACACCCCATCGACGGCGCCCCTGATTCATACCAGACCGCTTGACTGCTGTGGTGGATAAGAATGGACTCTCTACTCCCAGCACACAGGCACAAAACCGTCGCGATGTATCCACTGAACGGTGCCAATGTCGAGTGCCGATAAAAAGGAAACTGTTAGATATGTGAACCGGCTGTGGACGCTAGTCCCACTTCCCGTATCCGTCGTCGTGGTCCCACCAGTTCGTCTTTTCTTCGACAGTTCCGTACGTTTCTACCGACGGCGTTTCGTATTCCTTCATGGGTTACCCCCACCTCTGCTTTCAGATGTTTTTGTATTTGTTATATAATCTATTACTGCTAAATTTCGAGAGAATAGGGTATTTACTATCCGTTAGCCACGCACTTCGTGTTCAGTGAGTATTTGGAAACGCCCAAAGTTGTCGACATCCCCAATGAGGACCTCACCGTTCGACTCGATCCAGGCGTGGGCCTCGAAAGTGTTGGATTGCGTATCCACGCCGAAGCGGAGACAGTGTGGCAAGTCGCTCGCCTCCAGCAGTGTGCTACCAGTCAGTGCTCGATCAAGACAGTCGTAGGTGCCCGGAAGATGTGACCCTGCTGTCAAAACCGCCCAGCGTACCACTTCTGGTGATCCAGACTGACGATGACACGGGAGAAACTGAGAGACCGTGCCGAAACAGCGCTCTGCGTCTTCCAGCCCAGCGACTGTAAGCAGTACTTTGCTCGTAACGATCAGTACCACTGCTTCACAGAGGAATAGCTTCTGCGCCCATGACAACGCTCTGAAATCACGGAGCCGGGCTCTCATCGACCTTGATGAGTTGCTCCGCGGCAAGCGTTTCCAGAAAACGTTCCACGTCATTTACTGCTCGGTCTCTGTCGATATCGTACTCTCTGACCAGCGCCGAGACGATGTCCGCTGGTTCCGTCGGTTCCTGAACCCGATCCCAGATATCCGGGCCAACCCCTGTCAGGCCCTGATACTGCCCCGTCTCGTTGTTGAGCAGCACGATCTCGCCGTCGATAGTTGTGGTGACACAGTCGTCAGTTGCGACGACAGTCGATCCGGAATCTATTGCGACCATGTGGATATCGGCGATACTCGCACTATTTGTTATGGCCCCTTTTCACCCCCGTGGCAATTCTGATCACCGTAAGACGTGCCCTTCGCGCCCGTAGGAACCGACCGTAGTAAGTCGGTAACTATGCCGCATAGAAACCGCATCGGGAACAATGGTGGCTGCTACTCCCTCCGTCAGTGAAAAATACGCATCGTTGCGCCGCGTGGCACTGTACCGTCCGGCGTTGACAGGGAGTATCGTCGCAGCCAGCCTCTTCGTGATGCTACTGGAGGGTGTTGGCCTCTCGTTCCTGTTTCCGATACTCGACGCCGCACAGGCCGGGCAGGGTCTCCCGCTTCAGGCGGACGGCGTCACCGGTCAGTTCCTTTCGGCGTACGCCGCTGCAGGACTGCCGCTCACGCTCGAATTCATGTTGGTCGGCCTCGCGTGCGTGATGGTTATCCGATACACGGCATCGTTTGCGGTGAAATGGCTCGCAGCGAAGCTTACACAGACGTACGAACGCGATCTCAAGAACAGGGCCTACGAACTGGCGATGGGCGCGTCGGTTGCCTACTACGACGACAAGGGGTCCGACGACATCATGAACACGATTCTGACACAGACCCGGTACGCTGGCCGTGTCATCGGTCGGATCATCCAGTTCTTCCAGCAGGGAATCCTCTGCCTGGTGTATATCGGAATCGCACTGGCTATCGCACCGGTGCTGGCAGTCGGTGCGGCTGTCGCCCTCGGCGGCGTCACGGCGATTATCAGATACGGCATCGAGCCCGGCTACGCTGTCGGCGACCGTGTGGCGACGGCAAACGAACAACTGCAGGAGACAACACAGGCGGGGACGCAGGGGATCCGTGACGTGAAGCTGTTTGGTATGCGCGACGGACTGCTTGCTGAGTTCCGGGATACACTCGACCGATACACTGCAACCAGTGTCGCCGTTCGCCGGAACCAGGTCGCAATCGGAAGCCTCTATCGGCTCTCAGTCTCGCTGCTCCTGTTTGGGCTCGTCTACGTCGCCATCAGTTTTCGGGCGCTGTCTATCGCGGAACTCGGCGTGTTCCTGTTCGCGATGCTCCGACTCGCCCCCCGGCTGAGCTCGCTCAACTCTACCATCTACGCTATCGAGGGGGAGCTCCCACATCTGGTCCGAACCCACCAGTTTATCGACCGCCTTGAGGCCCAGCAGGAGCCAACTAACGGGCAGTCGGTTCCGGCCCGAATCGAGGCCCTCGCGTTCGAGAACGTCTCGTTCGCCTACGAGGACGAGCCAGTGCTTGCGGACTTCTCGATGGCTGTCGAGCGGGGGGAGTTCGTTGGCATCGTCGGCGAATCCGGCGGCGGTAAATCAACAGTCGTCTCGTTGCTCGCTCGGCTCTACGAGCCGGACAGTGGTGACATCCTGGCAAACGGGACGCCGATTTCGACATATGCCCTCGACGAATGGCGTGACGCTGTTGCGATGGTCCGACAGGACCCGCATATCTTCAACGACTCCTTGCGGTACAACCTCACCATCGGCAGGGATATTTCCGACGAGACGCTGTACGAGGTCGCAGAGAAGGCCCTCGTTCTCGAATTTCTCGAGGACCTCCCGCAAGGGCTCGACACGGTGCTGGGCGACGACGGCGTGAAACTCTCCGGCGGGCAACGCCAGCGCGTCGCACTGGCCCGCGCGCTGCTGACGGATGCAGAGATACTCGTACTCGATGAGGCAACCAGCGACCTCGACTCGAATCTGGAACGGCAAATCCACCGTACTGTCGAGACGCTTGACGGGGACCAGACCGTGATCGCAATCGCCCACCGGCTCTCGACCGTCTCGAACGCCGACCGAATCTACACCGTCGCGGACGGGCAGGTCACAGAACAGGGCAGCCACGCCGAACTACTCGACGACGGCGGGACGTACGCGGAGCTGTACGCGATGCAGGGAACGCCAGCCACACAGTCTTCAAGCGGTTGAGCGGCGCTCACTGGGACGGGTGGGCCACCAGATCAGACCTCTCGACGGCGCCCTTTCGGCACCTGTGACCTGAGTTCGCCGTAGACGTACAGGCCGACGCCGGCCGGTTCGGCCTCGCCGGCGAGGTCGTGGGTGACGACGAGATACCCCCAGTCGCCGTCCCAGTCGAGTTCCCGGTCCTCGCCGGCCACGAACGCTCGGGCGGCGTCCTCATCGAGGTGGATGACGTTCTTCGAGGCGCGGTCGCCGAACCGCTGGACGGCCTCCAGCGTCGGTTTCCAGTGTTCCTGGCGCGTCCGCAGGAACGTCATCCCAAGCCCCTCGATGTCCACCGGTGACGGCGGGCGACCCCGATACAGCCACAGTTTGCCAGCGCCGCGTTCCCAGAAGGAGTACCCCTCGAAGGTCTCCGCCGGGACGCCAAAGCGGTCCTGCCAGAACTCAAGCACTTCGTCGCGGGTCGCCCGGTCGGGGTCCTCGCGCTCGTCGTCTGCCTCTGGGAGCCGTGTGAACTCCGTGCTCTGGTCGCTCATTCCGCTCGCACCTCCAGTTTCGCACAGAAGAACCCGCCCGTATCGTTGTGATGCGGATAGATGCGCTTGGCGTTTGCCACGCGGGGGTCGAAGCGCTCGTCCTGCCACTCGGTGATGCCCGGAGCGTGGTCCAGTGGGAGGTCGTACTCGACGATTTCACAGGCCACCTCGTCGAGCACGTAGTCCAGCACGGCCTCGTTTTCCTCCGGAGCGAACGTGCAGGTGGAGTAGACGACGGTGCCGCCCGGCTTGGTCACCTCGACGGCCCGCTTGAGGATGCCTTTCTGAACACCGGAGATGCCTTCGACGTGCGAGAGCGACCAGTCCGCCAGCGTGTCGGGGTTCTTTCGGATGGTCCCCTCACAGGAGCAGGGCACGTCGACGAGCGCGCGGTCGTACCCCTCGCCGCCGAAGGGCTTGAGCGAGTGGTTGCGGCCGTCCTCGTGGGTGACGGCGACCGTCGTCGCGCCCAGCCGCTCGGTGTTCGTCCGCAGCGCCGAGATGCGCCCGAGGTTGTTGTCGGTCGCGACGACCTCGCCGGTGTCGTCCATCAGCGCGGCGAGCTGGGTCGTCTTGCTGCCCGGCGCGGCACAGGCGTCCCAGACCCGGTCGCCGGGCTGCGGGTCCAGTACGGTCGCCGGAATCGCCGACACCTCTTCCTGGCCGTGAATCCAGCCGTGGAAGTACGGCCAGTTCGCGCCGGGAGAGTCATCGGGCAGGACGAACAGGCCGTCGTGCCAGTCGACGGGGTCGTGGGCGATGTCCGTGTCGGCGAGCGCCGTCCGGACCCGCTCGACGGTTGCTTTGATGGTGTTGACCCGAACGGCCGACGGCAGCGGGCGTTCACACGCGTCGATGAACGCCTCGAAGTCGTCGACGATGGGACGGTAGCGGTCGAGAGGTTCCATTGTCCGGCGTTCGCTGGCGGTCGGTTTGTGGGTTTCGAACGGCAGTGGCCCATGGCTTTCAAGCCGTCGGCGGCCGACATTCGAGATATGGCACACATACAGGTCCACCGCGACGATATCGCCCTTGACTCCCCGACGCTGGTCGAGGGGCTCCCGGGTGTTGGACTCGTCGGCAAGATAGCCGCTGACCACCTTGTCGACCTATACGACATGGAGTACTACGCGTCGGCTCACTGCGAAGGGCTGCCAGAAATCGCCGTGTACGGAACGGACGACCCGGACGTTCGCCCGCCGGTCCGACTGTACGCGGACGAGGACCGTGACCTGCTCGTTCTTCAGAGCGACGCCCCGGTGTCCCCGTCCGGCGCGAAGGAGTTCGCCGGCTGTATGGTCAGCTGGTTCGAGGCTAACGACGCGACGCCGGTCTATCTCAGCGGCCGTCCGGCCGAGAAAGACGGGGTTCCGGGCGTGTACGGCATCTCGACGGGCGACGGGGCGAGGCTGCTCGCCGAGGCGGAGGTAACTCCGCCCTCTGAGAACGGCGCGATCACTGGGCCGACCGGCGCGCTGGTCCACGAGTCACAGCGAATCGGCCTGACGAGTGTCGGACTCATCGTCGAAGCCGACCAGCAGTTCCCCGACCCGGAAGCGGCGCGGGCGCTGCTCCAGACGGGCCTCAGTCCGCTAGCTGACTTCGAAATCGACACCGAGGCGCTGGTCGAGCAGGCTGAAGAAATCGGGCGCGCCAAGGCACAGCTGGCACAGCAACTACAGGAGAATCAAGAGGAGAGTACGAGCGCGCGACCGCTCGGGATGTATCAGTAATGGCGGGCGCAGATGACATCGTTCGTGGGCTACTGGTCGTAATCGTCGTCGCTATCGGCACGGTTCTGGGATGGGTGCTGTTTGTCAGAACACCTGACAACCTCGCCCAGTTGCTCGGCGTCCTGCTGGTCGTCGCTGTCGCCGTCGCCACAGCCCGTATCGGCAGCAACATCGCCAGCTCCCTCCTCCCGGTACACAACGTCGCGGAGGTCGCTGTCGAAGGGCCGATCAGCCGTGACGGCGGTAGCGGCATCACCAGCCCGCCGGTCGGTGCGTCGGCTGACGACATCGTCGAACAGATCGAACGGGCCGACGAGGACCGCGGCTCGAAGGCACTGCTCCTGAAGCTCAACACGCCGGGAGGCGAAATCGTCCCCAGCGAGGACATCCGCATCGCCGCCGAGGAGTTCGACGGCCCGACCATCGCTTACGCGACGGACGTGTGTGCAAGCGGCGGCTACGACATCGCCGCCGGCTGTGACGAGCTGTGGGCGCGAGAGGGCTCTATCGTCGGGTCAATCGGCGTCGTCGGATCGCGGGTCAACGCCAAGGAACTGGCCGACCGGTTGGGCCTCTCTTACGAGCAGTTCACCGCCGGTGAGTACAAGGACGCCGGCGTGCCGCTGAAGGAGATGTCCGAGGACGAGCGCGAGTACCTGCAGGGTATCGTTGACGATTATTACGACCAGTTCATCGACACCGTGGCCGAGGGCCGCGAGATGGACACCGAGACGCTCAAAGCCACCGAGGCGCGTATCTTCCTCGGCGAGGAAGCGGACGAGCGTGGACTCGTCGACCGACTCGGCACGCGAGACGATGTCGAGGCGAGTCTGGAACAACGGCTGGGCGAGGCTGTGACGATCAAGGAGTACGAGCCTGAACGCGGACTTGCAGGGAAACTCCGCGGGGGCGCACAGCAGGTCGCCTTCGCCCTCGGTGCGGGTATCGCCGGCGTCGCCGACGGCGATATCGAAGGCCTCTCCTTCCGGCGATAGCTCGGGAGGTTTTTTATTCGGGGACCGCCTTCGCCGTAGTGTGACTACGCTGGTGGTGTGTATCGACAGAGACAGTCCGGCTGCAGCGGCGTGTCCCGTCGTCGGCCGCGACGCCGTCGAGTCACTCATCACCCAGACGGGCGTCGTTGACCCGGAAGACAGCCGGGTCAACTGCCTCCTCGAAGGGCTCGCAGTCACCGATGAACTCGAAGCCGAGGGGTCCTCGCCGGTCCTCGCCGTCGTCGGTGGCGGGAGCGACAGCGTCGGCTCGGACCGGGAGATAGCTAGCCAGATAGAGAGTCTGGTCGCCGAGCACGACCCCGACTCCGCGGTCGTCGTCGTCGACAGCGCCGACGACGAGCGGCTGGTTCCAATCATCGAGAGCCGCGTTCAGGTCGACGCCGTCGACCGCGTCGTCGTCCGTCAGGCCCGCGACATCGAGTCGACGTACTACCTGCTCAAGCAGTTCCTGGCCGACGAGGAACTGCGAAAGACAGTGCTGGTCCCCGTGGGAATCATCATGCTCGCGTTCCCGCTGTTGCTCGTCGTCACCAGCCCGACCATCGCCGTCGGCGCTATCGCGGCCGCCGTCGGCGTGTTCCTCATCTACAAGGGACTGGGTATCGACGCGTACCTGTCGCGGCTTCCCGGCCAGATCCGGGAAGCGCTGTATTCGGGACAGGTATCGCTCGTGACCTACGTCGTCGCCGCCGGGCTCTCGCTCGTCGGGGTCTTCGCCGGCGTGCTGGGCGTCTCCGCGGTCGGTGACATCAGTCCGTTCTTGCTTGCGAACCGTTTCGCCTTCGCGTCCGTCCCGTGGCTGACCGGCGCGGCGCTGGCCGCCTCGCTCGGTCGCCTGCTGGACGAACTCATCCAGCAAGAGGGGGTTCGGAGCGCGTACGTGAATCTCCCGTTCGGTGCGGTCGCAGTCGGCCTCGTCGTTCGTGGTTTTTCTGCGTACTTCCTCGAACGCGGTGGCGTGTTCGAGCCGTTTCAGGTTCCGGAGACGAACCTCGGCATCGTACAGATTCAGGGGTTCTTGCTGGAGGCTGGCACCCGTCTCGCGCTATTCATCCTCGCGGGTATCCTCATCAGTCTCGTTGGCGTCCGAGTGGCGACCTACGTCAGCCACACCGATATCGAAGACGAACTGGTGGAATAGACAGCGATTTACGCCGCCGACGGCTACCGGCGGCCATGACAGACGGCGCGTGGGTTTCGCTGTTCTCCGGCGGCAAAGACTCCTCGTGGGCGCTGTACCGGGCACTGGAACGAGGCCATCCCCTCGAACGCCTGGTGACGGTCCACCCGGACGGCGACTCGTACATGTATCACGTGCCGGCGACCCGGTTAGCCCGCCTGGCTGCCGAGAGTATCGGCATCCCACTGGTCGAGGTCGAGCCTGCCGATTTCGAGGCCGAGGACGTGTCCGACTCGGGCGAGCAGGGCGACGCCGAACTCGAACCGCTGGAAGCAGCACTGCGCGAACTCGACGATGAACTGGACGGCGGCATCACCGGTGTCACCGCCGGGGCTGTCGAGAGCGAGTACCAGACGACCCGCATCGAATCGATGGCCGAACGACTCGAAGCCAACGTGTTCGCGCCGCTGTGGCAAGAGAACCCACGCGACCTCGCCGACGCGATGCTGGATGCCGGCTTCGAAATACAGATTATCCGCGTGGCCGCCTACGGCCTCGACGAGTCCTGGCTGGGTCGCACGCTCGACGCCGACGCGCTCGACGAACTGGAATCGCTCAACGACGAGTACGGTGTCCACATCCTCGGGGAGGGCGGCGAGTTCGAGACGCTGGTCACCGACGGCCCGCACATGGACCGGCGAATCGAACTGGCGTACGAGACGGAGTGGGACGGCAGTCGGGGGACGCTCAAAATCGAAGACGCGTGGCTGGCGTAACTCACAGCGCCTGCAACATCGGTGGCTGTTAGCTCCCGTCCGTCAGCTGCGTGTGTGCACCGATGAGTGCGCCGGCGAGGTCTAAACTCTCGACCTGTGTCTCACGGTCGATAATCGACTGGCGGATATCCGAATCGAGGATCATCGTGTCCGGGAACACGATGGTGTTGTCGAGGCTTGAGTTGACGACCTCGGCTCCCGAGAGGACGTGGACGTTCGCTCCGAGCGTAGTGTTCTCGATGGTCGCGTCCTCCGCGACAACGCTGTCCCCGTCGAGTTCCCACGCGACGGCCTCCAGATAGCTTTCGGGCGTCCCGATGTCGTACCAGGCGTCGTCGAAGGTGAACGCACGGACTGGCCCGTCCTCGACGAGCCACTGGATGAACCAGCCGGGTTCGTCAGGGTTGTTCCCGTCGTCGAGGTACTCGTCGAAACGAATCGCACCGGGCGGAAAGGCGTAGCAGGCAATCGAGACGAGGGTACTGGTGGGGTCGTCGGGCTTCTCCTGGAACTCCGTAACTTCCTCGCCGTCGAGTTCGATGAGACCGTAAGAGCTGGCCTTTTCTAGGGATCCGACATCGTAGGCGGCGAGCGTGGGGTCGTCGTACTGCTCGAAGTAATCGACGAACTCCGCGATGTCGAAGCTAATGAGGTTGTCGCCGGCAATGACCAGCAGGGCTTCATCGCCGAGTCCTTCCCGGTCGACCAGTTGGGCGAGTGCGCCGACGACGCCGAACTTCTCGTCCTCCTCGGCGGTTTCCTCGACGGTCAGGGACGGCTTCTCGAAGTTGCTCGCGGCGATGTGGTCCCGGAAGTCGTCGGCAAACCGCTGGTTCGTGCTGACAAACACGTCGGTAATGCGATCGTCCGCCTCTAACTCGCCGAGAATCCGGTCGATGACAGTCGTCTCACCGACAGGAAGCAGCATCTTGGGCCGGTGCTTGGTGACAGGCCAGAGTCGGGTGGCATACCCGCCTGCAAGGACAATCGCTTTCATGTTCGAAAAGAGACAAGCAGAATACAAGTTCTTTTTCATCGGCTGGACCGCGGCACTTATCGGTGCCCCGGAGTACAACCCCGTATGACTGACGACGCCGACGGGCAGGGGACTGCGGATGCGAACCTCACGGAAAAGATCAACCAGACGAACGTCGACGAGCGCATTTCCAGTCTGGAGGCGGCCTACGACGAGGTTCCGGTCACCGAGAAGACCTTCGAGCTATCACCTGACGAATATGCCGACGTGTTTACTGCGACACGTGGCACTGGGTACTCCGGGAACAGCGTCGTGTTCGTCACCCGAGACGGCTCCAATTTTCCGGACCTAAGCCAGCAGATACCCGAGCAGGCTGCCGGCGACACCCGCGACCGGGTGCTGCTGGTGCTGGGGCGCGGCGCTGACATGTGGGCACTCCCGGGCGGCGGCAAGGGCGATGAGTACGAGTCAGTGCAAGGGACAGCCATGCGCCGTGTCAACGAACAGACAGGCATCCGCTGTACGGTCACTGGAGTCGCGGAGGTCGTCCACTCCAAGTACTATCCGAACACCGATGCACAGGGGTCGGTACATACGCTCGATATCTACCTCGAAGCGGAGTACAAGAAGGGGAGCCTCGACGTGGACGAGTCGGAACTCGTCGGCGCGGCGTGGTTCGCGGAGCCACCCGAGCGCCTGACGCCGGGAGCCGAGGAACGGTTTGCGGCCCTCCTCGACGACAAGTGAGTATCGCAGGCGGTCAGTGCTCGACCAGTTCCACGAGCACGCCGCCGGTCGACTTCGGATGGAGGAACGCCACGTCGTGGCCCCACGCGCCAGGTCGCGGCTCCTCGTCGATTCGGTCGATACCACAGTCACTGACAGTCTCCAGCGCGGCAGCAATGTCGTCTGTCGCTAGCGCCACGTGGTGGATGCCTGGACCGTTGCTGTCGAGGTATCTGGGAATCGCGCCGTCGGCGTCCGGCAGCGGCTCTAGCAGTTCGAAGTAGCCGTTGTCCATTTCCAGAAACGTCACGTGGAGGCCATCAAACGTCTCCTCGTGGACGACCGGTGTCCCGAAGGCGTCAGCGAACAGTTCTGCGAGCGGGTCGGCGTCATCCGTCGCGATGCCGGCGTGGTCGAATTGCATGGACGGCCGTACACCGGGATAGCTTATAATTCTGGGAGCATGGTGGGCCGGAAAACAGGCTGCAATTTACGTTTCGACCGATCTCACATCGACGAGCCGGGCTGGTACTCGCCGAACACGTCCCGGAGCACGTCACACACCTCGCCGGTCGTGGCGTACACCTTCACGGCGTCGATGATGTAGGGCATGACGTTCTCGTCGCCCTCGGCGGCCTGTCGGAGCGCATCGAGTTTCGCTTCGACGGCCTCCTCGTCGCGTTCCTCCCGAACTGTGGCGACGTTGTCCTGCTGGGCCTGCTCGACGGCCTCGTCGACCTCCTCGATGTCTTGCTCGCCCTCTTCCTCGACCTGATACTCGTTGACGCCGACGATGATGCGCTCGCCCTCCTCCTGTTCGCGCTGGCGCTCGAAGGCCACGTCCTGAATCTGGCGCTGGACCCACTGCTCCTCGATGGAGCGGCGCATGCCGCCGCGCTCGTCGACCTCTTCGATGAGTTCGCGGGCCTCCGCTTCGAGTTCGTCGGTCAGCGACTCGACGTAGTAGCTCCCGGCGAGCGGGTCGATGGTGTCCGCCGCGCCGGACTCGTGGGCGAGAATCTGCTGGGTCCGCAACGCCGTTCGGACGGACTCCTCGGTCGGCAGGCCGATAGCCTCGTCTTTGCCGTTGGTGTGGAGGCTCTGGGTCCCCCCGAGGACGGCCGCGAGCGCCTGGTAGGAGACCCGAACGACGTTATTCTCGATCTGCTGGGCGGTCAGCGTTGATCCGGCGGTCTGAGTGTGGAACTTCAACTGTTTGGACTTCGGGTTCTGGGCGTCGAAGCGCTCGTCCATGATTCTCGCCCAGAGGCGACGCGCCGCCCGGAACTTCGCCACCTCCTCGAAGATGTTGTTGTAGGAGGCAAAGAAGAACGATAGCTGGGGCGCGAACTCGTCCACATCGAGGCCGGCGTCGATGGCGGCTTCGACGTACTCGATGCCGTCGCCGAGGGTGAACGCGATCTCCTGCGCGGCCGTGGAGCCGGCCTCGCGGATGTGATAGCCCGAGATGGAGATTGTGTTGAACTTCGGCGTCTCGGCGGCGCAGAACTCGAAGATGTCGGTGATGAGCCGCATCGACGGCTCCGGCGGGTAGATGAACGTGTTCCGGGCGATGTATTCCTTGAGGACGTCGTTCTGGATGGTCCCGCGAAGTTCCTCGCGGTCGACGCCCTGCTTGTCGCCGACAGCGATGTACATCGCCAAAAGCACCGATGCGGGAGCGTTGATGGTCATGCTCGTCGACACCTCGTCCAGCGGGATGCCGTCGAACACGGTCTCCATGTCGTCGAGTGAGTCGATAGCGACGCCGGTCTTGCCCACCTCGCCGGCGGCCATCGCGTGGTCGGAGTCGTAGCCCATCTGCGTCGGCAGGTCAAACGCCATCGACAGCCCGGTCTGGCCCTGATCGAGCAGGTAGTTGAACCGTTCGTTGGTCTCCGTCGCGGTCCCCATCCCAGCGTACTGGCGCATCGTCCAGAGTCGGCCCCGATAGCCGGTCGGATACACGCCGCGAGTGTATGGCTCCTGGCCGGGGAAGCCGATGTCCTCCTCGTAGTCGACATCGGAGATATCTTCGGGGGTGTACAGGCGGTCTACTTCGTGTCCCTCGGTGTCCGTGGTGAACGTCTCCTTACGTTCGCCAAAGCGGTCGACGGTGGGCTGGACGTCGTCTTCTTCCCACTGAGCCTTCGACTCCCGTATCTCCGCCAGCTCGTCGGGGTCAAACATGGGCGGACTGTCGGACGGCGGAGGCTTAAGGGTTCTTAAATCCTTCACGGTTTGTAATACATCTCCTGCGGCGATCCACGGCGGGGTGTTCCGAGGTGGGTTTATATCGTCGTCATCTACCGAGGACGTATGCCAATCGAACCGGGTGACGGTGTCACCATCGAATACGTCGGCCGCTTCGAGGACGGGGCCGTCTTCGATACGTCACGTCCCGAAGTCGCCAGAGAGCACGGCCTTATCGAGGCACAGGGCGTCGACGCGAGCGAGTACGCACCGCTTTCATTCACTGTCGGTGCAGGAGAGATCATCGAGGGGATCGACGAGGCGCTCGTCGGCATGGCTGCGGGCGAGGAAGCAACTGTCACAGTCCCCCCGGAGAAGGCCTACGGTGAGTTTCAGCCCGACCGCGTCCGCGAGTACGACCCCGACACGTTCGAGGGCATGGTGGGAAAAGAGCCCGACGTCGGAATCCATGTCGAGGCCGAAAACGGGCTTCACGGAGACGTGACTGCTGTCCGAGACGACGTCGTCGAGGTGGACTTTAACCACGAGTTGGCCGGCAAGACACTCGTGTTCGACATCGAAATCGTCGACGTCAGATAAGCCGTTCGTCGTGGGTAGCCGATCAATCGCCCGTGTCGTACTTATAGGTCGCTTCGTCGGGGTCGATGCCGAAGTCTTCGGGACCCTCCTCCGGCTCGGCCTCCTCGGATTCCCCGGCACTAGCCTGCTTGAACCGCGTGCGGAGGTGGCCGGGTACCTCGAATCGGTCGACGGCCACCCGGAGCGGTACCGCGTCCGGCTGGATGTTCTCCTGTTTGGTCGCGAGCCGGTCCCGAAGCGAGTCAGGGAGTTGCGCCGGCTCGAGGCGCTCGAAGCCGAACTGCGCGAGGAACTCCGAGGCGTTCGTCAGCGAGTAGACGGTGTCGAACCCTTCATCGCCCGCGTACTCGACTAGCCGCTCGATGACGTGGGCACCGACGCCCTGATTGCGCCATTCGGGCAGGACACCGATGCTGGTCAGTTCACAAACCGGTTCGTCGCCGCCCTTGTGGATACGGATGCGGCCAAAGCCCGCCTTCTCGTGGCTCTCCTCGTCGATAGCGACAACGTAGTCCCGGGATCTGAAAGCCGTCTCGTCCAGCCCCATCTCCTCGATACGGTCGAGCAACCAGACTTCCTCGCGGTTTTTCGCATCCCGGACGTACATACCTGAAAGTTAACTGCCGCAGTCAAAAGGGTTTGCGGCGTGGCTGACATGGGCTAACGAGGTGGCGGAGAGGCAATCACTAAGGCAATCCAACATGATTGATTGCCCATGATATCGCTCGAGATGGACATGGTCCAGTACGACTGTCCGTACATCGACACGACACGGGACTACGAGGTGTCGTTTCTGGCCAAACAGTGGGATTTTCACCCTGTCGAGCGAGAGCTTGAGACCCGGATCATGGTCAATGGGGCGGACCGGGAAGAGCTGGACCGGGGGCTGAACGCGCTCGAAGCACACGACCACATGGAGTCCTATCAGCTGCTCCGCCGGAAGGGCGATCTGGCGCTCATCCGCTCGCGCATCGATGAGACGAACGCGATGAGCGTCATCCGCGACCACAGCGGCTACATCACCGGGCCGTTCCGCATCCGGGATGGGTCGGAGATCTGGCACGTCGGCTTCGATACCGAGCGCGTCGCCGAGGGGACCCTGTCGGAACTGGACCGGGACAACGACTACACGATCCGGTCCCGCGAGTCAGTCGACCTCGAAGATTACTACGACTTGCTACAGAACATCGATTCAGCGAAGCGGCTGGTCGATGGCTGTCGGGAACTATCGGACGTAGAACGAGATACGCTGGAGAAAGCCGTCGAAGGCGGCTACTTCGACACGCCCCGAGACGCCACCCTGTCGTCGCTCGCCGAGGAGTTCGGCGTCTCAAAGATGGCCATCTCAAAGAACCTCCGGCGGAGTCAGCGGAAGATACTCGACCGCGTCACGACGGCGATGAACGACGTGACGGAGTGAAGGTAGTTGATATTTGCCGCTACTCCGCCCCGCTCCCCTGCATCAGTTTCTGGATGTCTTCGTCGGCCGCTAGCTCTTCGGGGTCGCCGCTGGCGATGATATCTCCGCGCTCGATGACGTACAGGCGGTCCACGACTTCTGGGACGTGCGTGACGTTGGACTCCGCGATGAGAACCGCGATGCCTCGGTCGTTGATAGCCCGGATGTAGCGCTTGAGGCTCTCGACGACGACCGGAGCTAATCCCTCCAGTGGTTCGTCGAGGATGAGCAAATCAGGCTGGAGCGCCAGCGCCCGGCCGATAGCGACCATTTTCGCCTGGCCGCCACTGAGGTTCTGGACCTTCGCGTTCCGGCGGTCATCGAGTTCGGTGAGCACGTCGTAGACGCTCTCGATAACTGCGTCCTCGTCGTCGATGGCGCGGGCCTCCCCGCTGGTCCATATCGGGAGCCGGAAGTTCTCGTCGACAGTCATCCCGGTAAACAGCTTCCGGTCTTCGGGCTGATAGCCGATGCCTCGCTTGGGAATCAGCTCCGAGCGGATGCTGGTCAGCTCCTCGCCGCGAAATTTGACTGAGCCGCTCCAGACCGGTGTCAGACCCATGATACCGCGGAAGGTACTCGTCTTACCGGCTCCGTTGCGGCCAACGAGCCCGACCGCCTCGCCGGCGTTCACGTCGAGGTCGATGTCCTCGGTCACCTGGAACCCCTCGACGGCGGCGTTGAGGCCGCGAACGGACAGCAGCGAGTCGCTACTCATCCTCACCCACCCCAAGGAGGAGCCGCCGGAGTTCGTCGTCGGTTTCGAGCATCGTCGGCGGGCCGACCCCGTGGACTGCGCCCTGATGGAGCGCGACGACGCGGTCGGCGTACTCCGTGACGATGTCCATGTCGTGCTCGATGGTGACCGTCGTGACGCCCTCGGCCCGGCCGACCTCGACAATGGTCTCGATGACGTACTCCTTCTCACGGGTCGACACCCCGGAGGTCGGCTCGTCGAGCAGGAGGTAATCCGGGTCGAGGCCGAACGACATCGCCACGTCGAGCAGTTTTCGGTCGCCGTGGGGGAGCTCTTCAGCGACGGTGTCGGCCGCGTCTTCTAGGCGGAACTTCTCGAGCAGTTCCTCGACCTGTGCCTCGACCTCCTCGTGACCGTCGGCCATCGAGAACAGGCTCCAGGTCTTGTCCCGTTCGGTCAGCACGACTGTTCGGAGGTTCTCCCGGACCGTCATCTCCTCAAACACCTTGACGACCTGAAAGCTCCGGGCGATACCGGCGTCGACGCGCCCGTTCGCCGACATCCCGGTGATGTCGTCGCCGTCGAGGACGATGGAGCCCTCATCCGGTGAGAGGAAGCCGGTGAGGAGGTTGATGAACGTCGTCTTCCCGGCCCCGTTCGGGCCGACGATGAAGACGAGTTCGCCTTCCTCCTTGCCGAATTCGAGCGTGATATCGTCCGTTGCGACCAGTTCACCGAAGGACTTCCGCAGATTGCGTGCTTCGAGCATCTCAATCGACTCCAAAGAGGATTATCCGCAGGCTGGTCAGTGCCGCTGTCACCTTCCGTTCTATCGACTGCGCGGCGCTCCGGCCCCACGTCGACAGGATGGACGGTTCCCGGCGCAGTTCACTGAGCCGCGCGTTGACGACACCGCCGGACCGGAGGGACCCGACGATGCCCCGTGGGAACCCATACACCAGTATCAGGAGCACCACGCCGGTCAGGAACTCGTAGTACTGGGTGATGTCCTGCCCCACGTCCTGCAGGAATATGAGGACGACACCGCCGATGAGCGGGCCGACCAGCGTCCGGAACCCGCCCAGAATTGCCATGAACAGGATGTCGCCCGACCGGAGGAAAAACAGCGTCCCCTCCGGGCGGACGTACTGGCGGACGACGGCGTACAGCCCGCCCGCCACGCCGCCGTAGAGGCCCGAGATGACGAACGCGGCCCAGACGTACCGTCTGACCGGCAGGCCGATGAACCGCGCCCGGGTCCGCTCCTGCCCGATGGCGTCTAAGGCGTTCCGGAACGGCGACTGCGTGATGCGGTACATCACGAACAGGCCGACGAGGATGACGACCACTGTCAGGTAGTACGTCAGAATCTGGTACACATCGGGGCTGAACGCAGTCCCGAACAGAAGCGGCTGGTTCGCCGGCCCCGGCCGAATCGGAAGTCCGTCGCTCCCGCCGAGGGCGCTCTGTCCGAGCGCGATTGCGTAGAGGAGCTGTCCGAAGGCCAGCGTCAGGAGCGCGAAGTACAACCCCGTGTGTCGCAGCGACAGGACCCCGATGATGGCAGCCATCACTGTCGCGGCCGCGATGGCCCCGAGCAACAGCAGGCCGACGCTCTGGACGCCGGCATAGCGTGCGAGGACTGCGGTCGCGTACGCGCCGGTGCCGAAGAAGGCCGCGTGGCCGAACGAGGTAAGCTTCGTGTGCCGAAGCAGGAGATTCAGCCCGACTGCCGCGAAGCCGAACAACAGCCCCTGATGGATGACGCTGAGCTGGAGGCTATCTGAGAGGCTCGCGATGTCGGGGATGAGGAACAGGAACACGACCCCGAGGACGAGAAAGGCTGCTTCCCGACGGGTCACCTCAACTCCGAGGAAGCGGTACGCTGGCGTTCCGTCGCGGTCGATGCGCTCAGGCATCACGCTGTCTCACCCCACGTTCCGAACAGGCCCTCTGGCTTGACCAGCAGGATGAGCGCCATGATCGCGAACGGGGCCGCGATTTCGCCGGGCGGGTACAGCGTAATCATCCAGCTCCGGATGACACCGACGAGGAGTGCGCCGACGAACGCGCCGCGGAGGCTTCCGAGGCCGCCGATGACGATGACGACGAAGGAAAGCACGAGCGGATTGGTGCCCATCTCAAGCGTCGCCGCCGTCGGCGGGACGGCCATCGCGCCAGCGAACCCCGCGAGGAAGGCTCCGAGAGCGAACACGAGCGTGAACACGCGGTCGGTGCTGACGCCGATGGCAGTCGCCATCTCGCGGTCGATGGCCGTAGCTCTGATGATGCGCCCGGTCTTCGTGCGTTCGAAGAACCAGAACAGTCCCGCAACGACGGCCGTGCCGACGAAGATGACGAACACGTTGTAGGTCGGGTAGTTCAGCCCGACGAGTTCGCTCGTCGGGATTGTGTTGATAGCGCTGTAGACGGCGTCGGTCCGTATCGAGCTGTCCCCCCAGATGAACTTCTTCACGTCGAGGAGGATAAGCAAGAGAGCGAAGGTCAGAACCAGCTGGTACACCTGGTCGCGGTCGTAGATCTGGCGCAGGAACACCGCTTCAAAGAGGGTGCCGACGGGGAGGAGGATGGCCGCCGTCACCAGCACGGCGGCGAGGACCGCGAGTATGAACACGGCGGTGCCGACGACGCCACCGCCCGGCGGGCCGACGATACCGATAAGAAACCCGAACACGCCGATGGCGGTGTACGCGCCCAGCGAGAACAGTTCTCCGTGGGCGAGGTTCAGGACATCCAGAATCCCCAGGATGACGGTCAGTCCTGAGGCGATCATGAACAGGATGAACCCGAACTGGATGCCGTTGAGCGTCTGGACGAGCGCGGCTGTGGGTGTTACGGCCATGGCTCGGTATCAGGCGCTCCAGCTGTCCAGCCAGTCGCTCCCGGTAACGCCCGGCGGCGGCGCTGTCTCGGTGGCGGCGTAGGTGTTCACGTCTTCGAGCCTGGCCGCGCCGAGATCGTCGTCGTACACCATCTGCCCGGCGAAGGAGTTCGACGCGCCCTGATGGTCCTCGGCGATGTTGTGGTAGCCGGCCGGTGTGAAGAAGCCGTGGCCCTCCAGAACCTGCGCGATCTGCTCCTGACTCGGGTAGGTGCCCAGCAGGTCGATGGCCTTCTCGACGGCCGTCGCCCAGGCGGTGACCGCCCCGTACCCGCTCATGTAGTGAGCCGTCGGGACCGTCACGCCATCCTGCTGTGTCGCGGCGTCGAACAGTTCGCGGCCGGGCTGCCAGTTCCCGAGCGCCGGCAGGCCCCAGTAGTAGTTGCGCGACCCGGAGTAGATGTCCGTCCCGGCCAGTGCATCGCCCGGCACGTCGCCGGCCGCGCTGTACAGCGTCGTGCCGAACACCGTCGTGTTCTCGAACATGTCGTTGGCGTTGGCCTGCCGGACGAACGTCGTCACGTCGCCGCCCCAGAGGCTAGAGAAGGTCACGTCCGGCTCTTCGTTGTTGATCGAGGTGATGTGATTCGACATGTCACTGGCCCCGAGTTCCGGGAACCCCTCGTAGACGATTTCGGCGTCCGTGAGCTTCTGAATGGCCTGTGTGAACACCCGCATCTCGTCCTCGCCGAAGGAGTAACCGGGGTTGACACCGGCGACGGTCGAGATGTTGTCAGCGCCGATGCGCTCGACGGCCTCGCGGGCCATCGTCACCACCTCCATGATGTCGTAGTTCTGGAAGCGGAAGGAGTAGGTCGGGTCGGTGACCGTCTCCTCGTAGAGCGTCGTCACCGTCCCGTCGGTCCCGACGTTGATGACCTCGTTTTTCTCGACTTCGGGGGCGATCTGACTGTGCGTGCCACTGGAGATGGGACCGAAGGTGACCTCTTTCCCTTCCTCAATGAACTGGTTGTAGCTGTCAAGGGGATTTGACCCCTCGTTGACCACGTCCAGTTCGATTTCTCGTTGCCCGCCGATGCCGCCCGCCTCGTTGATGCGCTGGACTGCGAGCTCGGCCCCGCGCTGGGCCTGAATCCCGAGGACGCCCGGTGCGCCACGGGTGAACGTCAACAGCCCGGCCTGTATCGGTTCCTCGGAGATGCCGCCGCCGGACTGCCCGCCCTGGTCCGCCGTGTCGCTGTCGCTCAGCAACGTCGAGCAGCCAGCGAGCGCTGCGGCGACGGCCGAGCCGCCAATCGCGGAGAGCAGTTGTCGCCTGCCGATACCTTCGCTGTCATGGTCCGTTGTCGTTCGTTTCATAGGTGTGTCCCAATACGCCCCGGACGAGTCCGGGGAAGCTGGTCACGCAGTGTGTGCCACGCTCACAGGGATAGCTGTTGATTCCGACGTAACCCCCGAATAACGAGAGGTTTACACGTAAACCACGGTAGCCGGCGAGACAGCGGCACGGCGTTCTCGCGCCGGACTGCGGGTCCGCCACAGCAGCCAGTCGGGTATACATGTCAACCCGCCCCTATTCGGACGTGTCTGGAGAACGTGTGACCGAATGGCATCCAGCACCTCTCACGAACGGCTCGAAGTCGAGCCGATCGACGAGTCCTCGATCCTGTTCGTCGACGACGACCACTACACGAGCGACACCGTCTGTCTGGTGACCGGCGGCGGGTCGGGCATCGGGCGGGCGACGGCGCTGGCGATGGCCGCCAACGGGGTGACCGCCGTCGCGACGGACATCGACGCGGACGGCCTCGGCGAAGTCGCGGACACAGCGGCGGCCCTCGACCTCGATGGGACCGTCGAGACAGTGACCGGCGACCTCGCGAATGATGCGGACATCGAGGCCATCGTCGAGACTGCGGCTTCTCACGGCACGGTTCGCTACCTCGCCAATATCGCCGGCCTCCAGCATATCGACGCCATCGAGGACTTCCCGATGGAGAAGTACGACCAGATGCACGACGTGATGTTGCGCGCCCCGCTCGCGCTGTCGAAACGCGTCATCCCTCACATCCGCCGGACCGACGACGGCGTCGGTGCCATCGGGAACATGGCGTCTGTTCACGGACACTACGTGACCTCGGATAAGGTGGCCTACAACGTCTCGAAGTTCGGCCTGCGGGGGCTGACACAGTCAATCGCCGCCGAGGGCGGTGACGGGCTCCGCGGGTTCTCTATCAGCACCGGCTACGTCAAGACGCCGCTGGTCGTCGACCAGATCCCCGACACTGCCGAGCAACGAGGAATCAGCGTCGACGAGGTCATCGACGACGTGATGCTGGGACAGGCCCGGGTCAAGGAGATGATGGACCCCATCGACGTGGCGAACCTCTTCGTGTTTGGCTTCTCGACCCACGCCGACCATCTCAGCGGCGGGGACCTGCTGTTCGACGGCGGCATGACAAAGACGTACGAGTGAGACAATGACGTGAGTAGCTGACCGGCCCCTGTGTCACACGGGCGGTGCGGAACCGGACTACCCGACCGGCCCAGTAACGCGTGCCGGGCGGCGGTACCAGTTTATACCAGACGACCAAACACTACGGAATACTGACGCAATGAGCGAACAAAACCACGTCGACTCCATCGTCCACGAACCGAGCCACGCGTTCGTCGAATCGACGAACGTCTGGAAATTCATGCAGGCGTACGACATCGACAACTACGACGAACTCATCGAGCGAACGACCACAGACCTACCCGAGGAACCCGACTCGGGCGTCGAGTGGTTCTGGGACCTGCTCCCGGAGTACCTCGACATCGAGTTCTTCGAAGACTACGATCAGGTCCGGGACAATAGTGCGGGGCCACAGTTCACCGACTGGTACACCGGCGGGACAATCAACGCCGCCCACAACGTCTTGGACCGCCACGCAGCGCGGGACAGCCCGACCCGAAACACAGTCGCGCTCATCTGGGAGGGCGAACCCGGCGACGTGCGGGAAGTCACGTACCACGAACTGAATCGGCAGGCCAGTAAAGTAGCGAACTACCTGGAGTCCGTCGGCGTCGGCACCGGCGACACCGTCGGCCTGTATATGCCGATGGTTCCCGAAGTCGCGTCGATACTGTACGGCTGTCTCAAGGTCGGCGCAATCGCCGTCCCCATCTTCTCCGGGTTCGGCGTCGACGCGACGGCGACCCGTATCGCCGACGCCGAGTGTTCCGTCCTGTTCACCGGCGACGGCTTCTACCGCCGCGGTTCCGGTGTCCACCTCAAGGGCAGCGCGGACGAGGCCATCAAGCAGGCCGGCGAAGAACTGGGGACGACGCCGGTCGAACACACTGTCGTCTACGACCGCCTCGGCGTCGCGGACGACCCCGACGAGACGATCCGCTGGACCCGCCGCGATGAGTGGTGGGACGAGGCTATCGAGACCGCCGACGACGAGTACGCGGCCACAGAGCTTCCGAGCAATCAGGAGTCGATGCTGCTGTACTCCTCTGGAACGACCGGCAAGCCGAAGGGTATCGTCCACACGCACGCCGGCGCGCTCATGCAGGCGGCCAAAGAGATATACTTCGGCTTCGACCACAAGCCCAGCGACCGCTTCTTCTGGGTGAGCGACATCGGCTGGATGATGGGGCCATGGACGCTGCTGGGGAACCACGCCTTCGGCGGGACTGTCTTCATGTACGAGGGCGCGCCGGACCACCCGGAACCGGACCGCTTCTGGGAGATGATCGACCGGCACGACATCACCACCTTCGGTGTCTCGCCGACCGCGATTCGGGCGCTCCGCAAGAAGGGCGACGAGTGGCTGGACGGGCACGACCTCTCAAGCTTGCGGCTGTTGGGGTCGACCGGCGAACCCTGGGACCCCGAGAGCTGGCAGTGGTTCTACGAGAACGTGGGCAACGAGGACTGTCCAATCATCAATATCTCCGGCGGGACCGAGATCATGGGGTGTTTCCTGATGCCGATGCCGATTCAGTCGCTCAAGCCCTGCACGCTGGGCGGTCCGGGGCTGGGGATGAACATCGACATTGTCGACTCCGCCGGCGAATCCATCGCTGACACGCACGAGCGCGGCTATCTGGTCGCTCGGGACTCCTGTCCGTCGATGACGAGGTCGCTGTGGAGCGGCGACGAACGCTACCTGAACGAGTACTGGTCGACGTGGGACGACGTCTGGGACCACGGTGACTGGGCACAGAAGGACGAGGACGGCCTCTGGTTCCTCCACGGCCGGGCCGACGACGTGCTCAACGTCGCTGGACGGAAGGTCGGACCGGCGGAAGTCGAAGGCGCGGCGATGGAACACGACGCCGTTAATCAGGCTGCCGCCGTCGGTGCCCCGGACGACACCACCGGCACTGCCGTCGTTCTCTACACCGTGCTCGAGCCCGGCTACGAACCCTCGGCCGACCTCCGCGACGATATTCGCGCCGCCGTCGGCGAGGAACTCGGTAAGCCGTTCCGGCCCCGCGAGGTACTGTTTGTCGACGAGTTCCCCAAGACGCAGAGCGGGAAAATAATCCGCCGAGCAATTGCTGGCGTCTACCGCGGGGAGGACCTGGGTGATATGTCCAGCATCGAGAACCCAGAGGCGCTTGACGAGGTCCGCGACGCGTCGTAATCAGCCCCTGACGGCATCCTCGGTCGGCTGCTCCAGCCGTAGCAGTCCGGGCAGTGCGAGCACCGCGAGGACGACTTCCGTCCCGCCGGCGACGAGGAACGCGGCGGGGTAGCCGAAAGCGCCAGCGACGGTGCCACCGACGAGGATGCCAGCGAGGAAGCCAACGCTGCCGAAAATGTTGAACCCGGCCATAGCGGTGCCGCGCTCCGTTTCGCTGGCGAGGTCCGACACGAGCGCCATCGTCGCCGGGGCCATCAGCGCGCCGATAACGCCGGTCAGTACCATCCCTGCGCCGGCGATGGTGACCGTCGGCGCTTGCCCGACGCCGACAACAGTGAGTCCGTACAGCACCGACCCGACAACAATCGGACCGGTTCGGCCGATGCGGTCAGAGAGGATGCCGAAGGGATACTGCAAGAGGGCGAACGGGGCGAAAAAAAGCGCCAGCATGACGCCGGTTTCGCCGGGTCCAAGCTCGAACGTCTCTCTGAAATACAGGGTGCCGACGAGCGCGAAAAAGCCCGCGGTGAGGCGGTCAATGAACCCGAAGGCGTACGGCACGCCGAGCGTCGGCCGCTGTTTGAGCCCGGACACGGTCGCAGAAAGGCCCGACCGCCCGTCCGACGGTGCGCGGTCGGTGACAAGCAAGGCAGCCACTGCGACGACGAGTGACAGCGTGCTCGCCACGTACAGCGGAAGCGTCGTCTGAATTTCGTACAGTTGGCCGCCGAGTGGCGCTCCGAGCGCTGTGCCACTGCCGATCGCAATGCCTGCCGCACCCATATTCTTGCCGTGGCCGCCGCCGAGGTCCATCAGCATCGTCATCGCCAGGGAGAACGCGGCGATTGTCGCTCCACCCTGCAGCACCCGCAAGACCAGCACGCCGACAAATGGAAGCGAGACTGCCTCGGGAAGCCACGCGATGAGGGCGTACAGCACTGCGCCCGCGCCCGCCCCGCCGGCGATGTATGGCGTTCGCCGTCCGGTGGCGTCGCTGAGCACGCCCCACACGCCAGCGAAAACGACGAAAGCCCCGAACTCAGCGGCGAGGAACCACATGCTCGCATTCAGGTCCGTGGTCGCACCCAGCCTCCGGACGAGTCTGTCGACACCCGGATACAGCAGGACCTGCGCCAGCAACACGGCAAAGATAACGCCCGCGAGAACGCCCCGGTCTGTGCGGTCGGTCACAGACAACGGATACAGCGAGCCGAGAAAAATAGATGTCGGACCCGAGTATGGGACTCTCCTCGTGGAACTCGATAACCACCGACGACAGAACAGCACGTCCGGTTACTCGTCCCAATCCGCGTTACTCGGCACTGTGGGGCGGAACGAAACCGCAGTTCGAACAGCCGTTGTGCTTCGTCGTCTGGTAGCTCAATTCCGCCCCGCAGTTCGGACAGTTGTACTGGTCTGAACTCATTCGCTTACCTGTAGTGTTCGACAGTACCTAAACCTTTTCTCGACAATTGTACATAGCTCATCTTACGCATGATTTCAGGGAGTAGACGCCCTCAAATCCGAGGCGGCCTGCTGGTATGGCGGATATTCACACTGTTCAATTACAGTGAACAAGTCACAACATAGAATCGCTGGTCGACATGTATGGCTGTTCCTCTGTAGAAACTGGAAGAAACGCACACTCTGTTGGAGTGAACTGCGCAGTTCCACATGTCCTGAGACCGGGACAGGCGCGGACGACATCGACTCGCGTCGAAGTACTATCACGCCACCATTCAGTGCCGGCTGTCGGCTCCGAGTTCAACAACCACCTTACCGATTGATACGTCACCTCGTGGGGGTGTGGGGACAGATGTGAACGACTCATCGAGGGCAGTGACATAGGTGTTCCTATCAAAAAAAGAACGACGCAGAAACGGCGAGGCTTGCGCCCGTTTACATGTAGCCGAGGTCGCGCAGGCGCTCCATCAGGTCTTCCTTGTCCTGGGCGCGGCCGGCGCGCTCGGTCGTGTTCGCCATGTCCTGCAGCCAGGCAGGCTCTTCCGCGGACTTGTCGGTGCTGACCTCGCTCCCGAGCGAACGGAATCCAGCGAAGTACTTCGGCGAGACCGGTACGTCTTCCTTCTCGATGCCCTCGGGCAGGTCGTCTTGGCCCTGCGGGACGTAGCCGTCGTCCGGGTACCCCTCGACTGTGTCTGGGACGACGAAGTTCCAGAAGGCTTCCCACACGTCAGCCTCCGCGAACTGGAGAATCGACTGGATGCGGTCGTGCGGCGGGTAGATGTCCGGGTCGTGACGCGGCGAGAAGAACGTCTCGTCGGCGCGAGACTCCTGCTCGTCCCAGCGGATGCCCGACAGGATGCCGTCGACGTCGTGTTCCTCGATAGTGTCGTTGAGCGCCACCGTCTTCAGGAGGTGGTTGCCGACGTAGGTGTCGAGCAGGAACGGGAACGTGTCCTCCTCGTATTCGAGGATGTTCCGGATGTGGTGCTGGTTGTGCTCGGAGAGTTCGTCGACAGGGATGTCGTCACCCGGTTCGAGACCGTTCTCGTCGACGTAGTTGCCCACGTCCTCGTTGCGCGCCCAGATGACGTCGAGGTCCCACTCGTCGGCCCAGTGCTCGACGAAGTCGATGAGCTCGTCGAAGTGCTGGTAGTGGTCGATGAAGACGACCGGTGGGACTTCGAGGTCGAACCGCTCGGCGACTTCCTTGACGAAGTACAGCGTCAGCGTCGAGTCCTTGCCGCCGGTCCACATCACGACAGGGTTCTTGTACTCTTCGAGGCCAGTCTTCGTAACCTCGATAGCCTTCTCGATCTTGTGGTTGACAGTCGGGTACTCTTCGGGGTCTTCGCCTTCCCCGTCAGTGTAATCAACGTCCAGATAGTCCGGGAACTCTGCTGATTCGGACATAGTGTAATGAGATATAATTACGAATGCCAAGTACTTTTTGGATGACCGACAGGTGTGTGAGACAGTGGCAAATGGCTGACGGTCGCGTGCACACGGTCACTCGGTTTTTTGCGGCCCGCGCAAAAGACGTGATATGGACGACCGCCCAAGCCTCCCGGCCCGTCTCTTCCACCGCTGGCTGTTACGCTACGTCCCCGCCGCCGCGCTGATACTGTTTGCCAGCGCGCTGGTCGGGTACGGACTCGGCAGCCAGATCCCCACCGAATGGCTTCAGACCCCCGGAACGACCGGCGAAAACCCCTTTATGCCGGCTGAGTTAACGACCCTCTCGCTGACGGTCAACAACCTCGGTGCGTTGCTCGTGATGTTGCTCGGCGCGATTTCGCTCGGTTCGATGACGGTCCTCTCACTCGTCTTGAACGGATTGCTCATCGGAGTCGTCGTCGGTATCGCACTCAAGCAGGTTTCGCCTGTCGTCGTCGCCGCACTCATCGTCCCACACGGCCTTATCGAGATTCCCGCACTGCTCATCGTCGCCGCCGTCGGACTCCGGTTCGGCTGGCGCACGATTCAGTACATTCGCGGCCGGACGAACGAACTGGCCACTCGACAGGATATCCGGGAGGCCGGATGGCTGCTTGCGACGGCCGCCGTGTTCATCGTGATTGCGGCCTACATCGAAGCGAATCTCACCATCGAAATCGCGTCGCGATTTACCGACGCTGACCTCTCAGGCATTGCGCCGGCATAGCGGCATAGACCGCCCGGTAACGGTGTTGAGCTACAGCTCGGCAAAACTGAATCCGTGACCGGGACGGGGCCGCGTTACGAGATAAACTCGTTGTCGCGCCAGTTGACGCCCTCTTCTTCCTCGCCGTCGCGGGGTTCCTCTGCAACGTTGATTGCAGCGGGCCGCTCTTCCCCATCGACGATGCGGACAGCTTCGAGTTCCTCGTCGACCGCCGCAATTGCCGTCAGCGTTCCCTTCTCTGCGACTTTCGCGACGTCACACAGGACTTCGAACATCGCGTACTGGAGTGCAGTGTTCTGGAGTACGGTCTCGCGGTCGCCTTTGAAACAGGCGTACTCGACGAGTTCAGACTCGATCTCTTCCTCCTCCTCTTCGAGTGCGCCCCACTGGGGGCCACCTCCGGAGCTTCCAGTACTCGCGGCTCCGGGCGGCCCCATTTCGTCGGGGTCCTCCTCGTACACCCGATTCTCCGTGACGCTCGCCTTGAGTTGGGCCGTCGGAGTGTACTTGCTCATAGAGTCGTCTTTGGCGACGGCGCTGACGATGAGCGTATTGTTTCGACGGGTGATATCGATGTCAGCGATTTCAGGTGGAAGATCCGGATCCTCGAAGAAATCGTATGCGTCTTCCAGTGGCAGTTCAAGTGTCGAGTGAAGTCTGTATACGCGGCTGGTCATGGTTGGGGAAGCGTGTATCAGTCGTCGAAGGCCGTCCGCTGACGCTGTAGTCACTACACCATAGGGGCCACTTGCTTATATGACCTGTCCTTCATTCGCGGTTGCACCGCTCTATATCAGGCAATCTATCAGGCGTATGTTAAAGGTATTTACAGACCTTCTAGTAGGCCATATGCTAGTAGTATCCAGTGCCTACTAGTCGTCCGCTGGTGTGGGGTCGCCGTCTTCCGGGGTCACATCCCCTTCAATACTGGGCGGGTACTTCCCGCGGTCGAGTTTCAGGTCCGACTGCGGTCGTGCCATGCAGGTCAGTGCGTAGTTCTCCCGTTCCCGGTCGGTCAGTCCACGGGCGGCAGGCTGGGTAACCGACCCCTCGACAATTTCCGCCGAACAAGCCAGGCACATCCCCACGCGGCAGGAGTACTCCTGTGCGATACCCTCCTCGATACACCGCGAGAGAATCGTCTCCTTCTCGGAGACAGTAATCTCCTCGCCAGTCCCCACAAATGTCACCGTATGCTCGGTCATGATCGGCCATTTGATACCCCCCAGCAAAACTCTTTATCACCGCTGCCCCGGAGTGAAACGGACTGTTACCGTCGACGCCACACCAAACACCCGCAACGGACCGCTCATTGCGAAGAATGGTTCCAGTCGTCCGCTGAAACCCGTAGCGGAATAATTTTCTCTCTCCGGGCAGGACGAGAGTGCATGACCACACACCAGGACGGCAACGCCGACGGAGCGTCGGCGACGGCACGGACCGTTTCCGTGGACGTTGTCGTCGTCGGGGCCGGGACATCCGGCTGTTACGCCGCCGCGACTGTCGCGGACGCGGGCTACGATGTCGTCGTCGTAGAGCGCAAAGACGAGACCGAAGCCGGCCACATCGCCTGCGGAGACGCACTGAAGGGAGCCAGCGACTTCCCCGATGCGATTCCGAAGTCACAGCTCGAACCGGCCTTTACCAACACAGATGTCGACCACGGCCGCTTCGAGATTCCGCAGGAAGACACTGTTCTCGAGATCCCCGTCCCGGGCGAACTCGCCGTCATCGACCGCTGGGAGTACGGTCGTTGTCTCATTGAAGGGGCAAACAACAGCGGCGTGGAGTTCCACTACGACACGGTCGTTCAGGACGTGCTACAGGACGACAGCGGCCGTGTGACCGGCGTAAAAGCCATGCGGAAAGGCGACCCCGTCACGTACGAGGGTGACATGGTCATCGACGGGGCCGGCGCACTGTCTATTCTGCAGGACAAGACGGACCTCGAAGACGCGACCTTCGACACGAACGTCCAGTACTCGCAGTTCTGTTCGGCATACCGTGAGATAATCGAAGTCGACGAGCCGGTCGAGTGGGACGACGCGCTCGTGTTCAAGCCGACCGAGCGCTCTGCCGGCTATCTCTGGTATTTCCCGCGCACGGACACGGAGATCAACGCCGGCCTTGGCTTCCAGATGAACGAGGAGCCGATGGAGCTAGTCGACGACCTCAAGCGCGACCTCCAGGGTCGAAGCGAGTTCGAGGGCGCGAAGGTACAGGATAAACTCGGCGCTGCGCTGCCGACACGCCGGCCGTACGATTCCGCCGTCGCGCCCGGGTTCATGGCCGTCGGCGACGCCGCCGGACACGTCAATCCGACGACCGGCGGCGGTATCGCCGGTGCAGCCTACGCCGGGACCTACGCCGCTGAACAGGCTATCGAAGCCATCGAATCTGGCCGGACGGACGACGAAGCCGCGCTCTGGGAGTACAACGAGCGCGTGATGGACCACTTCGGCGCACGGTATGCGGCGCTTGACGTGTACAACATATTCACCACCGCCTACGACGTCGACGACCTGATGGCCCTGCTGGCCGCGTTGCCCGGCGAGAAGCTCGCAGAGGCACTGTACGGCGGTTCGACCAGCATCGGACTCGGACTCAAACTCAAGATGGCCGTCAAGAGCATCGGCCACCTTGGGACGATCAGGGACCTCTACCAGACAAAAAAGGCTGCCGACCGGCTACTGGACCATTACGAATCCTACCCGAGCGACCGGAGCGGCTTCGAAGCCTGGCAACGCGAGCGCGATTCGATTATGGACGATATCTACGACGTCACTGGCGCAGACCCCAAGTACTGATTCAGCGGTTCGTTGCGGCTTTCGGCTACATCTAACTCTCTGATAGACGTCTGTCAGTGTCAAGTGTCTGGCTTTGAATGTTATCTCGATAGTAATTAATTACTATATGAACTGAAATTCTGAACGACAAGTTTTATTATTCGACAACATGATAACAAAATGAAGTCGCACCGGCGTCGGTTGACCGGGGGGTCACCGAGATGGTGACAGCGTGTCGACCGTCGCCGAGTGGGGGTCAATCATGCTAGCACGTAGATTCAAATCTGACGACAGTGCAGTCTCGCCAGTTGTGGGTGTCATCCTAATGGTTGCAGTAACAGTACTGTTAGCGGCGACAGCAGCGACGTTCTTCCTCGACTTCGGCTCAGGGAACATCGGCCAGAGCGCGCCACAGGCGGCGTTCTCATTTGATTACGATGCCGGGAGTCCCGACACCCTGACAATCGAACACCGAAGCGGCGACTCGATTCGGGCCGGAAATCTGTACATCACTGTTAGCGGGGCTTCAGGAGCCAACGGACAGCACGATTTCTCGAGTCTCAGCGGCGCGCTGTCGGCTGGTTCGGAAATCACGGCCGGGTCACGGGTGACGTTTTCCGGGGCATCGGACCTTTCTGACGCGACAGTCACACTGAACTGGAAGTCGCCGGATAGCGGCAAATCGATCCGACTCGCCAGCTGGGAAGCGCCGTAGCGTAGTCACTCGCTCAGCCGGCGGACTGCCCCGGTGACGACATCGACGCCGATAGCCAGCGAGTCTTCGTCGACATCGAATGTGGGGGTGTGGTGGCCGCCCGGATGGTCGGTCCCGATACCGACAAACGTCGCCGTCCCGCCGTGATTCTGGACGCGGTCCATCAGATAGGTGGCGTCCTCGCTGCCGCCGAGATCGTCGGTTCGAAGGCGGCTGGTGACGCCGGGAACTGTGTCGGCCATTTTATACACCACGTCTGCAAGCGTGTCGTCGCTGACCGCGCTCGGTGCTTCCGCCGTCGTCTCGATGGCGACCTCGCAGTCGTGCATCTCTGCAGCCGACGACATGACGGTGTCTGCCCGCCCGCTCATGTACTCCTTGAGCGGGGTCGTTTCGCCGCGGACTTCCCCTTCCAGCGTCGCCTCCCCGGGGACGATGTTCGTCGCTGTGCCGCCCTCGACGACGCCAGCGTTGACCCGTGTCGCGCCGTCACCGTGGCGGCGAATCGCATGGAGGTTCTGTACGGCGGTCGCAAGGGCCTGTACAGCGTCCCGTCCCTGTGCTGGATGTCCTCCTGCGTGGGCTGTCCCACCGCTGAACGTCGCCTCGAACTGCCGAACGGCGAGGAAGCCGCCGACGCCGGCGACAATCTCTCCAGTCGGATGGTCGAGACCGACGTGTATCGCCAGCAGGTGGTCCACATCGTCCAGATGACCGCTTTCGGCGACGGCCTTCCCGCCGCCGATGACCTCCTCGGCGGGCTGGAAGACGACTTTGAACGTGCCGCGGAAATCACTCTCTTTCACCGCCTCCAGCACGCCGAGGCCGATTGTCGCGTGGGCGTCGTGGCCGCAGGCGTGCATGTACCCCTCGTTCCCCGAGCGGAACCCCGCGGCCGCCGGGGCGTGTGCGGCGCTGTCGGCCTCCCGTATCGGGAGCGCGTCGATGTCGACCCGGAGCGCGACGGTCGGTCCCTCGCCCTGTTCGACGACGGCCAGCGCACCGGTGAACCCTCCGTTGGCGGCCTCCAGCACGTCCTCCCGGGCACCGGCCTCGCGGGCCTTCGTCCGCCAGGCGTCGAGCTCGTCGTCGTCGGGGACCGCCATCCGCGCGTCGGCGTCGACGACATCCCGCCCGAGATGCAACTGGTCGACGCCGATGCGTTCCAGTTCGTCGACGATGCGACTGGTGGTGTAGAACTCCCGCCACGCGGGTTCGGGATAGCTGTGCAGGTCACGCCGGAGGGACCGGAGCCGCTCCTGCTGGGACTCGTTCATGCCGGCGAAACGGGGCACACTCACTTATAATAATCCACGGGAACGGCGGCGGGCCTACGACCCGCTGCCGACCTGCGTGCGCTGTTCGACGCCGGCCTCGACGTGGATGGCGTCCGGGAACGTCCGCTGAGTGACTGTCCGAGCGAACTCCTCGTAGCCGACTATCTCTATGGTCCGGGTGTAGACGGTGTGAGTCCAGGACTCGAAGCGGCCGCCGCCCGGCCCCAGCGACTTCGACTGCGGGATGCGTAGCTCCTGTGGCTGTTTCGGATGGGGGCCTTTCAGTTCGACCCCCTTCTGCTCGGCGTTTTCCTTGATCTCCGTGACGACGTCGTCGAGTCGGTGTCGGTCCCCACTGGTGAAAGTAAGCGTCGTGACAAAGGGCATCTGTAGACGAACACTCAGCCGCGAGTGACAAAAGACCATCTGTTTCCGTTGTGTCTCCGATATTCTCTTAAGTAGCGGTGTCATAAAATCCGATAATGATAGAGGCCACGAGCGCGGGAGCCATCCTCTTTCGCGATACGCGTGGCCGGCGGGAGTACCTCCTGCTCAAGAGCCGACCCGGCGATTGGGAGTTCCCCAAGGGCGGCGTCGAGGGCGAGGAAGAGCTCCAGCAGACCGCCATACGCGAAGTGAAAGAGGAGGCCGGTATCGGCGATTTCCGGCTTTTAGACGGGTTCCGCGAAGACTACGACTACGTGTTCGAGGCGAACGGCAACACCATCCACAAGACGGTCCACCTGTTCGTCGCGAAATCGTTCGAAGCGTCAGCCGAACTGTCCACAGAACACCGCGACCTGCAGTGGCGCGACTACGAACAGGCCATCAACACGGTCACGCAGGACGGCCCGCGCGAGATACTCGAAGAGGCACACGAGTTCCTCGACGAGCGCGACGACGAGGAAGAGTAACCGGAGTCGTGAACCCGGTTCTCAGAGCGCGACGCCGGCCAGCAGCGCCACTGCCGTCGCGTTACCCATACCGATGACGAAGCTCCCGACGACGGCGGCAAAGAGGAGCAGCAGGACCGGAATCCCCAGCAGCGCGACCGCGATGGCGATTTTCGCGCCCGTCTCGCCGCCGAGTTCGACCGCGACGATGCCGAGGATACCGACGAGGATGACCGCCCACGCCTCCCAGGCCCCCTGCTCACTGGCGGTGCCGTTCGAGGTCTTGATGTAGAAGTAGGCCGGCACGGCGATTCCGATGGGGAAGGTCAGCAACGCGACGATGCCCGCCGCAATCCACTGTATCGTCGTGTACTGGTCGAATATCCCGTCGCCGCGGGCGGCGGAACTCATACTGTCCCTCCACTGAGGGCACTGAACGCGGCGTCGCCTGTCGGCTGGGGCGCTGTGTTGAGGGCAATCGCGGCTGGACTGTCTCCAGGCTTCTGGTGTGTCATTCGTAACCGACGGTTTGTTTCTGAAGCTATCACATAAATAATCGGGTTGTGTCACCGAACGAAACGATTGCCAGGGACGCCGGCCCGGACAGGGCTCCGGCATCGGAACGAAGGGTTTTGGTCCGAAGCCGACAACGACTGCTCGTGGCTCCTGACTCCGAGTTCGCCTTCGAGTTGTCTGTCTGCCAGTGGGCCGAGCGAGCGTGGTCGCCGGCCGACGACGCGGCGGTGCTGGTCGCCAGACAGTTCGGGACGAAACACCGCCGCTGGGACACGATTGTACTGGAGTGTGACCCCGATGGACTCCGCGAGCGAGCGACGTTCGGCGGAGACGCGTTCGACTCGGACCTCCTGCACGTTCTACAGAACGCGCCGGCCGACTGGACGTACTACCGCGACGCGCTGCCTGACCCGGGCTATCCGTGGCGGTACGTCCGGGAGTCGATTCACGAGGCGGCCGACCGGGGTGCCGTCGAGACCCGCAAGCGCGGCAATCGCATCGAAATCCGTCGGGTACGCCCCTATCCGGACTGGCTCCGGCGGGTCGTCGCCATAGAGAACAAGCCCGACCTGACTGCCAGCGCCGCCAGGAACCTCGTTCCGCAACTACAGCGGGACATCGCGCTGTCGCTTGCCGACGAGGTGTGGGTCGCGACGGCGGCGACCGACGAGCGCGTGGAGCCGATTCTGCTAGCGGACCTGCCCGCTGCCGCCGGTGTGTTGACAGTCGACCCAGAAGCCGGTACGGCCGAGGCGGTCTGGCAACCGCGGTCGCTGTCGGTCGACGACCCCGGAACGCGCATTCTCGACCGCCCGACCGACGACACCAGCGCGGCCCGCTTCGAGTACGTAGACCCCGACTGGAAGCAGGAGCGGCGACTCACCATCGCGGAGCGAGCGTACGCTCGTGGGTGGCGCGCCTACGCCAACACGATGCGCCCCGACTGCCGGCACTTCCAGCTCAGTGCCGACGAAACCGGTGTATTCCCCTACTGTGCGGCGAAGAAGTGTCTGCCGACAGCGGCGGAGTGTCGGGGCCAGTGCCCGTCCTACGAGCCGGAGCCGCCGGCGTGGCGGTCGATGGATTGGCCGCTCGATGGCGGGCCGGGCAAGGCAATAAAGCGGTTGTTAGCGCGGCGACGACGCCGCCAGCGGCCGGGGCTGTCAGAGTAACCGACCGATACCGCGGTCCGGTCTCATTCCTCGGACAGCTCGATATCTAGTTCGTCACGCGGAACGGCCAGCCTGAACGTCGGCACGGTCTTCTCAACGGTCTCCACGATACCCTTGTCCGCGAGGCTGCGAAGCGCAGAGCGAACCTCGTCGGTGTCGCGGTCCTCGCCGACCTCGCGGAGGGCGTGTAACACGGCGACGACACTCTGGCTCTCCTCGTCCGGTCCAGCGATTACGTCGACGATAGCCTGCTGGAGCGGGGTGACCGTCACTGTCTGAATCCGCTCGGAGTCTTCCCCGTCGATGAGCGTCGTCGCCTCCGGCGTCGCACAGATGAGGCTGTTGTCGTTGCGGTAGTAGTACTCCTTGAGTTCGGCTTCGAGGTACTGGTGGACCTCGCTTCCGCTGTCCATGTCCCAGCGCTCCTGCAACTCGCCGTTTTTCGTCGGCTGGAGCTCGACGATGTCGGCGAGTCGCTCGCGGGCCTCCTCCGAGAGGGTCATGGCCCGTCGGTACGACGACCACGTATTTCGGTGTTCTGAATCCGGGTAAGGCTCACTCGTGTCTGAGTGCGTCGATCGGGTCGACCCGTGCCGCCCGCCATGCCGGGTAGAGACCGGCGACGACGCCGACAAGGACGCCGACGCCAACAGCCAGCGCCATCCACAGCGGCGCGAGCGAGAACGTCACTTCAGCGTACCGAGTCGCGCCGTAGCCGACGAGGAGTCCCAGCGGGACGCCGAGCAGCGAGCCGATCGTCCCGAGCAGTGCGGCCTCGACGAGGAACACCTGCATCACGTCTCGGTTGCGCGCCCCGACGGCTTTCATGATGCCGATTTCACGGGTGCGCTCGGTGACGCTGACGAGCATCACGTTGGCGATGCCGATAGCGCCGACGACCAGCGCGATGACGGCGATACCTGTCACGAAGCGCGTGATGCGCTCGATAACGTCGCTAATCTCCTCAACGAAGTCGTTGCCCGACCGCGCGACCAGTTCCGTGTCGTCGGCCGACAGCGACCGCGCGTCCGCGTCGCCGGAGATGTAGCCCTGAATCGCCGACTGGGTCTCCGGAATCGCCCGCGGGTCGACGACGAGCGTCACCTGCGGGTACGCGCGCTGTCGCACGCCCGCCGCCGGGCTCTCGACGACGGAGTCGTAGAACGGGTCGATGGGGACGTACACCCGCGGCTGGCGGGCGAAGTCGCTAACCGGGACTTCCCCGCGAGTCCCGTTGACGACGCCGACGACAGTAACGTTCCGCTCGCTCCCGTCAGGCATCGTCATCGTGAGCCGCTCGCCGGCCGTGAGGTTCTCGGCGAACGACCCGGCCATGCGCTCGTTGACGACGACCGCCGACTCCTCGGCCCCGAAGGACCGGCCCTCGACAAGGACGCCGTCGCCGATGCTGGCCGGTCGCACTGCCGTGACCTGCTGTCTGGCCAGCGTCCGGTTTCCGTGTCGTATCGACTGGGTCCGGACGATACCGCGCGGAAGCGCCGCCTGTACGCCCGGAATCCCCTCCAACTGCTGTACGTCGTACTCGGTAAACACCGGCTGGAGCGTCCGGTCGAAGTCGTCGTCGCCGGCGGGCGTCCCGAACACGTAGATGTTGCCCGCGTTCGAAGTCTCGATGTCGCCGACGATTTCGGCCTCGACGCTGGCCCCGAACGTGGCGAAGGCGATGACCGACGCGATGCCGATGATGACGCCGACGACCGTCAGCGCCGACCGGAGTTTGTGGGCCCTGATAGACCGGAGCGTGATGCGGACGCTCTCGCCGGCGTCCATCACTGTTTGCCCCCGGAGACGTCCTCGACGGACTGGATGTGGCCGTCCTCGACGTGGACGATGCGCTCGGCCCGCTCGGCGACGTGGCGCTCGTGAGTCACGAGCAGGAACGTGTTGCCCGCCGCGTGCAGGTCGTCGAACAGGTCCAAGATTTGCGCGCCGGTGTCCGTGTCGACGTTGCCGGTGGGCTCGTCGGCGAGAATCAGCGCCGGGTCGGTCGACAGCGCACGGGCGATGGCGACCCGCTGGCGCTGGCCGCCGCTGAGTTCCGCGGGGACGTGGTCGGTGCGGTCGCCGAGTCCAACCTCAGAGAGGAGCGACCTCGCCCGCTCGCGGCGACGGGCGCGGTCCCAACCGTCGAAGACCAGTGGCAGAGCGACGTTTTCCACCGCGGAGAGTCGCGGCATGAGATTGAACGTCTGGAAGACGAACCCGACCTCTGTCCCGCGGATGTCGGCCCGCTCGGCCTCGCTGGCCGCCGAAACGTCCTGTCCGTTGACCACGACCTGCCCCGACGACGGCGTGTCCAGCCCGCCGATGAGGTTCAACAGCGTGCTCTTGCCGGAACCGCTCGGACCCATCACCGCCGTGTACGACCCGGCCGCCAGGTCCAGGCTCACGTCGTCAAGCGCCGTCACCGTCCCGCCGAGGTCGTACTGCTTGCTGACGCCCTCGACGCGGACGGTCGTGTTCGCTGGCTCGCTCACGGCCCCGCGTACGGACTGGACAGCAATGAGGGGTTCGACCGTTGTCAGCCCCGACGAAAGTTCCGGTGCTGTGATAGGAGCAACCCACTTACCACTCCAGTCCTAAGGCAGGCCAATGACAGCCAATACCGGACGGAGACTGGCTATCGTCGCTGTGTTTGTCACTATCGGACTGCTGGCTGCTGGGGCGGTCGCTGGTGTGTCCGGCCTCAGCGAGATGGGGCAACCGTCCGGCGACGAGGTGCTGGACCAGACCGAGCAGCGCTACGACGCAGCCGAGACGATTACCGGAATCGCGACTGTGACTGTCATGAACGACTCGGCGTCGAAGACTGCAACGGTCGAATATGCCGCCGCTGAGCCGAACAAAACGTGGGCCGCCGTCACGAGCGAGACCCGGTCGTACGAGATGGGGACGAACGGGACTGTCGTCTGGGCGGTCGGCGAGAACCGGTCGTATGCCCGCGAACTGACTGCGGAGTCCGTGGCGATGAACGACTCGACCGACCCGGTTCCCGAGGAGAACGTCACAGCCACGCTCCGCGGGACTTCAGAGGTCAACGGCGAATCGACGTACGTTCTCGACCTCGAACCGACCAACGAGAGCATCGACGCGCCGAACACGACGCTGTGGGTCGATACCGAGGACTACCGCGTTCACAAGATGACCACTGACGACGGAACGAACCGGACGGAGCTCACCGTCGAGGAGACGAATTTCAACGTCAGCATCGACGACAGTCAGTTCGCCCCGCCGGCTGACCGGGTCGCCGTCACGACCGTCGAAACGTACGACACCTACGACGCGGCTCAGTCGGCGACGGATATGGACCTGCCAGAGTACGAGAACGGGACTTTCGAGGAAGCGCGATATATCAGCCGGCCGGAGAGTACGGCCGTGGTCCAGCAGTACGACGCTGACAGCGAGAACGTGACCGTCCTGAGCGCCACTGGCGCGTTGAGGTACTTGGAGGACGTGGAGAACGGGACGGCAGTACAGGTGAACGGCCAGAACGCGACCGCAATCGAGCGCGACGACAGGGCTGTCGTCTACTGGACCGAAGACGCTGTCACGACTGGCGTGGTCGTCGAGGGGACGACCGACGAGGCCGTCGCCGCCGCTGAAGAACTGTAGCGACGCCCGCTAACTGTCTGTATTCTATAGCTCTTCCAGCGTTCTCTTGACTGCTTCCCAGTGGCTCCCTTTCCAGAAGTGTTGCCCGCAGTCCGTACAGCGCCAGACCCGTTCGTCGTCCGCGGTCGGTGCGTACTCCGGCGTGGGTTCGACCGGGTCGACCTGCTCGACCGGCCCGTTACAGACGCCACAGTGGGCCGGCTCGTCGGCGAGCGAGAGTCGGAAGCCGGCGTCGGCGAGTTCCCGCAACTGGTCCTCGACCGCCCGTTCGGTGAGGAGCACGCTCTCGGATGCGCGGGCGGCGAGGTCGCTGTCCCGAGTTATCACCAGCCGGTCCTCACGTGCCGCTACAGCGAGGAGATCGTCGTCGGCCTCGGCGGCCCGGTCCAGCGCGTAGGCCGTGTCGTAGCCACACATCCGGAGATAGGTGGCGAGCTTGCCGAGCATCGCATCGAGGGCGAGCCGGTCGCGCGGGGTCTCCTCAGACATCGAGGAACTCGCGGACCCCCTCGGCGTCGCGGGTGTTCAGCACGTCCGCCGTCTCGGCCCATCCCCGCCGCGCCGTGTGGACGCCGTAGCGCAGGAGGTCGAGGTCGCCCGGGCTGTGGGCGTCCGTGTTGATGGCGATTGTCGCGCCGGCCTCGATAGCCTGCTTTACCGCGCCGCCGCCGAGGTCCAGCCGCGCCGGGTTGGCGTTTATTTCCAGGGCCGTGTCGTTGTCGGCGGCGACGGCCGCGAGCCGCTCCACATCCGCGTCCAGTCCCTCCCGGCGGTTGAGATAGCGGCCTGTCGGGTGGCCGATGACGTTCACGTCGGGATGTTCTGCGGCTGCGACGAGGCGGTCCGTGCCGTCGCCGTCGAGCGCGGCGTGGGGTGAAGCGACGACCACGTCCAGTTCCGCCAGCAAGTCGTCAGCGACCGAGACAGTGCCGTCTTCAGCGATATTAGCCTCGACGCCGGTGAACACGTCGATGTCGGCCTCGGCCGCGACCGATTCGACCTCGGCTATCTGCTCGCGGAGCTTCTCGTCGGAGACCCCGACGCCACCGACCATCCCCGGCCCGGTCGCGTGGTCGGTGACGGCGAGGTAGTCGTGACCGAAGTCGGCCGCGCCCGCGACCATCTCCGCGATAGTGTTTCTGCCGTCCGACCAGTTCGTATGGGTGTGGACGTCGCCACGGACCTCGCCTTCGGCCAGCAGGTTCGGCAGCGTCCCGTCGGCGGCGGCCTCGACCTCGCCGCGGTTCTCACGGAGTTCCGGCGGGACCCAGTCCATTCCCAGCGCGTCGTACACCGCGTCTTCGGTCTCGCTGGCAACCAGTTCGCCGGCCCGCTGGTCGTCGTCCTCGACGCCCTCGACATCGAAGACCCCGTACTCGTTTACCTTCAGGTCCCGCTCTATGGCGCGATTGCGGACCGCCACGTTGTGGTCCTTGCTCCCGGTGAAATACTGCAGCGCCGCGCCGAACTCGGCGGGGTCGACCACCCGCAGGTCGACCCGCACGTCGTCCGCGTAGGCGCTCGCCTTCGTCTCGCCGGACTCGATGACGCGGTCGAGCCCGTCCCAGTCGGCGAACCGCTCGACGACGGCGTCGGCGTCGGTGCTCCCGACGAGCACGTCCACGTCGCCGATGGTCGGCCGCCAGCGCCGAATCGAGCCCCCGAGCGCACACTCCTCGACGGCGTCACCAGCGGCCATGTACTCCCGAATCCGGTCGCCCTGTGGTCTGGCCTCGCCCAGCAGCGACCGTTCGTGGGCCTCGCGGGCGAAGTCGATGTTGTCGAGGATGTTCTGCTCGGTCTTCGCGCCGAAGCCGGAGACCTCCTGTATCTCGCCGGCCTCGGCCGCGGCCTCCAGTTCGTCGAGGGTGGTGATGCCCAGTGCATCGTACAGCGAGCCGACGGATTTCGGCCCAACGCCCTCGACCGCCGTGAGGGCGTCCATCTCGACGGGGAGTTCCTCGCGCAGTTCGGTCAGCTCCTCGATTTCGCCGGTCTCGAAGTACTCGACCACCTTCGCGGAGATGGCGTCGCCGACGCCGTCAATCTCGCTAACGCTGTCCTCGCCTTCCGCTGCGAGGCCCTCGACAGCTCCGGGGTAGTCCCTGATATTCTCGGCCGCCCGGCGGTAGGCCCGGGGCTTGTACTCGACGCCCTTCGCGTCCAGCAGGTCGGCGAACTCTTCGAGCAGTGTCGCGATTTCGTCGTTCCGGCTCATGTCAGTAGCTCCGCCCGGCACGGCCCGTGCCGGAGTCCGCGTCCTCGTGTCCCAGCGCTTTCTGCAGGAATTTCATCCAGCGTTTTCTGTCAGCCGCCTCCTGTGCCTGCGCTTCCTGCTCGATATCCGCCGCACCGAGCTGTTCGAGGGCGTTGAGCGCCCGGTCGATGCCGATGATGGCCGTGGCGAGCTCTTCGCCGCGCTCGTAGCTCACGTCGTTGTCCTCGATTCGTTGCTTTCGCTGGAGGCGCTCGCGCCGCAGGTTCTTTTTCGCTTGCTCGACGCGCTCGCGCTCGCCCCGCGGAACTGTCTCCCGACGTTTGATTTCGAAGACGAACGACCGAAGTTCGATCTTCTCACCCTGGATGGTGATTTCATCGGGAATGTCCGCACCGACAGTCGCGCTGTCGCGTTCGATGCGCTCCAGCAACTGTTTGCGCTCGAACTCTTTCACTACCGGCTGTTAGGCCGGGGTGCCCTTACCCGCTTCGCCCGTGTTCTATCGAGGGTAGCACAGCGTTGCCCATTTGCTACACTCGCGTGTGCCTAGTTAATATCTCAAGCGAACTCTGTGAGCGGTCTCGACCGAGGTCGGCGATATCTTTTTGATCATCTCTATCGTTCGTATGATACGAGAATAACACCGTCCCTCTCGGTTATTATATGACTCTAACCTTCGAACCGCTTGACGACCGTCCGGGACTCGCGGTCATCGACCAGATAGAGCGCCAGCGCTACCGGATACACACGCCCGCTCCCATCGCGCTCAGGGACGCCGCGACCGACGTGTTCCAGTATCCCGTCGGGGACGCCGTCCGGATACGGACCCAGGCCATCGAACTCCCGACGGTCGTTATGGTGTACGTCCGTGACGACGACGGGGCGATAGCCGCTGAGGTCGCACAGTTCGAGTCGGAGACGCTGCCGTCGGACGATTACGTACTGGACCCGCTGACGCAGATAAAGACATATATGCGGGTCGAGGACGCCCAGATTGCCGTCACCGTCGACTCGGACCGGACCCGAATCGAGTTCGATTCCCCGACGGACGTGCTCATCGGCGCTCGGTCCCAGCACGACCGGCCCGCGGCCGCGGTCACGACGACCAAGGACCCGACCGACATGATGGCCGCTGTCGAGACCTTCGGGTCGGCGCTCAAGGCCTACGACCCCGAGCGCTCCTATCCAACGCTTCGCGGCCACCCCCCCGCGCTTGAGATCGGTGAAACGCTGGACATCCCGGCGGCTATCGACAGTCCGGACACCGGTGTCACGCTCGAACTTCCGCCCAATCTCGCGTCGGTTTTCGTCGCCGCACCGCTCTCGTACTACCTCGGAGCCTCGCTCGTCCCCGCATCCGAACCGCGGCTGACGACCGACACCGGATTTACCTACTCGCTCGACACAGCACGGGGCTTCGAATCCGAGGTCGGACGCACGCTCAAACGCCTGTTTTTCTTCGACTGTGTCACGCGCACGGAAGGATTCCATCAGATAGACCTGCACGAACGGGCGGCCATCGAACCGTACGTCGACCTCGACTTCCAATCGCTGTATCAGCAGCCGCTAGCGGAGCAGGTCGCCACCTATCTGCAGGTCCCGTACGACGTTATCGAGGACCACATTCCGAAGTGGCGACTGACGACCCACATCGACCCGGTGCCGGCGAACGCGGAACAGCTCCCGTATGTCGTCGACGACCTCGCCATCGTCCGGACACACCAGCAACAGCGGCTGAACCAGGCGAGCGTTCCGGCGGAGGTCGAGGCCGAGTTCACCCGTGATGATGTCATCACCCGCGCTGCGAGTTCCGACACTGCCACCGCCGCAACCGAGACGGACTACGTCGAACCGCAGGCCGAGGACTCACTGGAACAGGCCTGGATTGGGGACAGTATCCCAATCGGTGCGAGCAAGCTAACCAAAGCAGCGTTCGAACACCGGCTTGACCGCGACACGAACGCCGAGGACATCACGATTCGCGTCGTCCAGAACGACGCCCGGATGGATGAGGAACGACAGCTCGTCGACGACGTGTATGGCACCCGCGACGACCTGCCGTTCGATGTCACGGTCCACGACGACCTGACGACGGCGGAGCTCAGAACCGTTCTCACGACCGACGCGGAGTTCTTCCACTATATCGGCCACACCGAACATGACGGCTTCGTCTGTAGCGATGGCAAACTGGACGTGACAACGGTCGACTCGGTCGGCATCGACACGTTCCTGCTGAACGCCTGCAACTCCTACAATCAGGGATTGGCGCTCGTCGAAAAGGGTGCAATCGCTGGCATCGTCACGCTCAACGAAGTTCTGAACGACGGCGCAGTTCGCATCGGTGAGACGGTCGCACGGCTGCTGAACTGCGGCTTCCCCCTTCGCGCGGCGCTTACCATCGCACGCGGTGAGAGCGTCCTCGGTGGTCAGTATATCGTGGTTGGTGATGGGGGAGTGACAGTTGCACAGACAGATGGTGGGATGCCAAACCTGCTTGAATTACAAACTACTGAAACCGGTTATACTGTAGAAATGAATGTATACTCGACGGACGGAAATGCGTTAGGCGCTATTATGTACCCGCATATCAATAAGTCTGAAGAACATTATTTAGTTCCGGGCAAAATTGACAGTTTCAGTGTAAATTGCGAGGAATTAATAGATTTTCTAGAGATGCAACAGATACCGGTCCGATATAAAGGCGAACTGCATTGGAGTGACTCAGTAGATATAGATTCTATAAATTGAGCGTTTCAACTAGCCAGCAATGCATCCACTGTGAAGGGAATTATTCAACTGAGTTTATTAGTTCTAGTGTCTATGGCCCGGGGTAAGCACTGTTATTAGCTGCCGCAGTCCCCGCCTGTGACAGTAGCAGCAGGAGGGTGAACAGCGCGCCGGTCATTTTTGGGTGCTCTGCGAGGTATTCGCGCATGGTGGTATCTGACATGATACAACTTCGATGATGGTGGGGAGATAATTAAATTTATTTGAAAAGTACCTACATATTATATATTGTATTAAGCATAGAATTAACAGTCAAATCCAGAAACTAACATCCACAAGACTGGAACCGCACGTTTAGAGGAGAGTAGCGCACGAACCGGTCGTGCGTACACATGAGAGGGAACCAGCGATACCCCCCCATCAGTAGCGTTTAGTAGCCAAGTATGTAATTGATAATCAGGGTCTAGTATTAATGTATGAATGGAAAATAGCTGATAACTATCTGAGAGATACACGTCCTGCTGGTTCGCTCCGGGGGTCGGACGCAGGGCGGATGTATGCGGCAATCGCTACCAGTTTGATGGAATGGCTGCTTGCTGGCGGCTTTGTCGACACCACCCGGAGGAAGGATGACTTCTGAGGAGCAGTGGCGGCTCGGAGACAAGACAGTTGAGCTGTCCAGTGCGGTCACCAGCGGCAGCCGCCGCGCGGCAACGCGCCATACACCGCTTCTCCGGACGGAATCAGTGGACCGACGCGACGAGCTGCGGACAGAGGTTCCGGTTCCACTTGCGAAAGTCGAGCAGCCTCAGGAGTGTACGGTGTTGCACGTCGATGATGATCCGCAGGTCGGTGAGCTGGTCGAGATGTATCTCGAACGCATCAACGACAAGTTCGACGTCGTTACCAAGACCAGCGCCGTCGCTGCGCTTGACGTCCTCCGGAGCGAGCAGGTCGACTGTATTGTCAGCGATTACGATATGCCAAACACCGATGGACTGGAGTTTCTGGAACTCGTCCGTGAGCAGTATCAAGACATCCCATTTATTCTGTTTACCGGCAAGGGTAGTGAGGAGATAGCCAGCGAGGCAATCGCGTCGGGCGTCACGGACTATATGCAAAAAGGAGGGAGGTCAGACACGTACGATGTCCTGGCCAACCGAATCGAGAATGCTGTCGAACAACATCGCACCGAACAGCGGTTCTGGAACGCCCTCTCGTGGTATCAGCGGCTCGTTGAACAGGAGCTTGCGGGCGTCTGTATCATTCAAGACGGGGCGTTTGTCTACGTGAACCAAAAGCTAGCTGATATTTTCGGCTATGACCAGAGTGAACTCATCAACGAGTCTCCGGCCCTCCTCACGGCGGAAGGCGACGGCGACAGACTACCTGAGTCACTCCGAACAGCAGAGTCAGACGAGCTCGATACGTTCCACTCGGAGTTTGAGGGGCGACAGGCCGACGGTGAAACGCGTCACATCGAAGTATCCGGCGGGTCGATTGAGTACGACGGCGACCCGGCGTGGATAGGCGTGCTCCGAGACGTCAAAAGCAATCCCGGTACTGGCGAGTAAGTCGCTGTTTGGCTGCTGCGTACAGCCCTTTGCTTTTCCGACTCAGACATCGCAGTATCATCGTAGTCTGCCGGTGACTGGCCCAGTATAAGCACAATCCCTTTCCACGGCCCACTCCTACCGTAGTATAATGTCGGAGTGCGATGCCTGTGGGAAGCAGGAGAACATGCCGTATCAGTGCGGGCACTGTGGTGGGACCTACTGTGCGGAACACAGACTGCCAGAGGCCCACGATTGCCCCGGACTTGACAACTGGAGCGATCCGGGCGGCGTGTTCGACAGCGGGTTCGACGAGAGTGTAAACACCGGTCAGACCTCCGGTGGCGTCGCCGACCGGCTCGGTATCGACACCGGGCCCGGCGGGCCGCTGGCGTACTTCCGGGGGAACGTCACGTACCTGTTCTTGGCGATTATGGGTATCGTGTTCATCCTCGAACACGTTGTCATTCTCTCTCTGGGCAGCGACGCGTTTCAGACGCTGTTCGTCCTCCATCCGAACAATCCCGAGTACGTCTGGACCTGGGTCACGTCGGTGTTCTCACACGCTCCCTTCGGGTTCTATCACATCCTCGGCAACGGGATTATTATCTACTTCTTCGGCCGGATCGTTGAGCAGCAGATTGGGTCGAAGAAATTCGCGGTCTTCTTCCTCGCTTCCGGCGCGCTGGCCGGCCTCGGACAGATCGCAATTCAAATGGTGCAGGGCACTTCCGCCGGCGTGCTCGGAGCCAGCGGCGCGGCGCTGGCGATTATGGCGTTTCTGACCGTCTTGAAACCTGACCTCCGCGTATACCTGTACTTCTTGATTCCCGTTCCGATCTGGGCCATCACCGGCTTTTACTTCCTGTTGAGCATCTTCGGATCGCTCAATCCGATGGGGGCCGGCCTGCTCGGCGGTAACATCGCGCACCTCGCCCACCTCATCGGCCTCGTCATCGGACTCTGGTACGGCCAGAAAATAAAGGGACAGGCCCGGATCCCCGGCCAGATACAGTTCGGCGGTGGCGGCGGCCCCGGTGGACCGGGCGGTCCCGGCGGTCCCGGCCGGCGTCGTCCGTGACGATGCAGCTGGTTCGCCCCGAGTTGGTCCCCGACCCGTCGCTCTCGCAGGCCGAGATGGAGGCGCTGCAACGCGACATCGCCGAGGATGCGCGGTTCGAAGACGACCTGGACTTCTCCCCCGAAACCATCGCGTCCGCTGGGGATGCACCGGTCGACGACCAGACGACGCTGCGGACTGGCGACGGGGCCGCTGACCCACCGCTCGTCGCCGGCGTTGACCAGGCCTTCGTCGACGACAAGGCCATCTCGGCCATCGTCGTCCTGCGTGGCGGCGAGGTCGTTGAGCGGGTCAGCGCTGTCGAGCAGACCGAGATTCCGTACATTCCCGGCCTGCTGTCGTTCCGTGAAGGCGGCGCAATCCTGGCCGCGTTTGCGGAGTTGGAGATTGACCCCGACGTAGTGCTGGTCGACGGCAGCGGCCGCATTCATTTCCGGGAAGCCGGGCTGGCGACACACATCGGCGTCACACTGGACGTGCCAGCTGTCGGCGTCGCCAAGAATCTCCTCTGTGGCACGCCGGAGCAGTCGCTCGAGGAGACATACCCGGAAGGGGCGCGGATTCCGATTACTGCCGACGACAGCGTTGAGACCTGCCCTGGTGGAACGGTTATCGGTCACGCGCTCCAGACGCGTCAGTACGATTCACCGAACCGGTATATCAATCCGCTCATCGTCAGCCCCGGCCATCGCGTCAGTGCATCCACGGCGGCGGATATCGTCGACGCTACCACCGACGGCTACAAGCTCCCCGAGCCGACCCGACTGGCCGACAGCTACGCCGATGGGGCAAAGGCGTCCGTGGAGTGATGCTACGGTATCTGCGTCGGATAACCGACAGTATAACTTCCCGGGGTGTGTTCTCCCGGCCAACACATGGCGAAGACGGTGCTGATTACCGGAGCGTCCTCGGGTATCGGGCGGGCGAGTGCCGAGGCGTTCCTGGCCGACGACTGGACTGTCTGGGCGACCGCTCGCGAGGAATCGGACATCGGCGATCTCGCCGAAAACGGCTGTCAGACCGCCGAAATCGACGTGACGAACCCCCGCGAGTGCGAGCGGGTCGTCGAGGCGCTCGTCGACGCCGAGGGACGGCTGGACTGCCTCGTGAACAATGCCGGGTATCCGCAGTTCGGCGCAGTAGAGGACGTGTCGACGGCGGCGCTCCACGAGCAGTTTGACGTGAATCTTTACGGGCCGCATCGACTCATCCGCGAGGCCCTCCCGCACATGCGGGCCCGCGAGAACGGCACTATCGTCAACGTCTCAAGCGTTGCAGGCCGAATCGCGTTCCCGAACCAGGGGAGCTACGCCGCCTCGAAGTTCGCGCTGGAGGGCCTCAGCGACGCCCTCCGGATGGAAGTCGAGGAGTTCGGCATCGACGTGGTGCTGGTCGAACCCGGGCCGGTCGAAACCAACTTCAGCGACCGCGCTGACGAGGAACTCGACAACCTGGAAACGTCCGGCGCGTACGACTGGCTGTATCAGGCCCACGCGGATTCGAGCCTCGTCGGCATTCAGGACGCGCTCTCGGTCACGCCCGGGACAGTCGCGCTGACCATCCGCGATGCCGCCAACGCCAGCGATCCCGAACCGCGGTATCCCGTTGGGCAGGGCGCGCAACTGCTGCTCATGCTCGATTACCTGCCGGCGCGGTGGCGTGACGCGGCGTTCGGCGTTATCCGGAAACTGACCAGCTAAGCCGCGGCTGTCGCCTCTCTCAGTCCAGACAGGCCGCGACAACCGACAACAGGCGCTCGCCGCGCACTTCTTCGGCGAACAGCGGGACTCGGCGCACGTCGTGGCCGCGGAACATGTCCTGTGATCGGGCCAGCGCGTCTTGCTGGACTTGCCAGCGCCGCGCGCAAAACTCGCAGTCGGCGTGGTTCGGACCGGCGATGTCCACGTCCTTGCCGAGCACCTCGCTCGGGTCCTGCATCACCCGATTGACGACGACGGTGCTGACCGGAATATTAAACTCGTCGAGTTGAGCGAGCAAGCGCTCGGATTCGACAACAGACAGTTCCTCGGGCACCATCACGATGCGGAAGTCCGTCTTCCGGGGGTCCTGCAGAATCGACCGCAGGTGCTCGATTCTGTCCGACAGCTCCTGAAGATCCTCGATGCCGGCTTCGGCGTCGACCTCGTCGTCATCGCCACCGAACATCCCAGTGAGGTTGTCCATCATCCCCGAGAATCGCTCGCGGAGTTGCAGAATCTTCCCGACCATCGAATCCATCGTCTCGGGGAGTTCCAGCAGTCGGAGCGTGTGGCCGGTCGGCGCGGTGTCGATGACGACGCGGTCAAAGCGGTCGTCGTCGACGTAGTCCAGCAGGAGTCGGAGCGCCGCGGCTTCGTCGGCTCCGGGCATCGAACCACCGAGCAGTCCGTCCTCGCCGCCGATGGGGTCCTCGGCCTGGCTTGGACCTGCCGCACCGCCCGCACCCCCACCGAACATCCCACCGCCGCCGAGGAGTTCGCCCACACCGCCCAGTGCGTCCTCCTCGACGCCCAAGGGCCCCTCGCCCACGGCGGCCTCCGGATCGATCTCTGCGGCGTAGAGGGGAATATCCTCCCGGATGCGCGTCGGTGTCGCCGGGATATCCGCATCCAGCGTGTCTGACAGGGAGTGGGCAGGGTCTGTGGAGACGACGAGCGTCGCCGTGTTATCTCGCGCGGAGGCCAGCGCCGTGGCTGCGGCACACGTCGTCTTGCCGACGCCGCCTTTCCCGCCGTAGAGAACGTACTCCGCCGCGTCGATTCCCGCGGGTGCGTCGATATCGTCGACCGCCTCGACGTCGAGTTCGCTCATGCCAGAAGCTACGCTCGTCCGGCCTTGAGTACTTCCCGAAAAGGAGTTGTCCTACTGTCTCGAAGACCGCGCTTCACGGACATCGGCGCCGTCACGGAGTTTGTCCTCACAGTTCGGACAGACCCGAGGACCGTGACCCTCGACGGCTTCTGGTGTGAAAACCCGTACGTACTGCTCGGTTACGAACTCGCCGCAGTTCTGACACTCGGGCATCTATAGGTACACTCGTTCCACGATGTATATGCCTTCCGCTGCCAACGATTTCTTCCGGTTGATACGCAGGCGGCGTTACCGGTGGTCGGCCCAGAATGAGTCCAGTTGGCTCGCAAGGAAGTCCGGCGTCATTCGAGTGAACTCCTCGCGCTCGCCCGCCGGCAGGTACGGATACACTGAATGTCGTGCGTCCGGTGTGTACCGACGGCCGACCAGTGCCCGCACGCCGACTTCGTCGATGCCGCGGATGACGCGGCCGATAGCCTGGCGCGCGCGCCGCACAGCCGGCACTGTCAGGGCGTACTCGAAGGCGTTGTCCTCGCCGAAAGCGTCGCCGTATGCTCGCTGGACACCTCGGACGCGGGGCGAGCCGATGTTCACGAGCGGGATGCCGACGACCACACAGGTCGAGAGCTTCTCCCCGTCGTAGTCGACACCCTCAGTCAGCGTCCCGCGCGTCGACGTGACCATCACCTTCCCGTCGCCGCTGAAGAACTCGCGTTTCAGCCGCTCGGTCTCCTCATTGCTCGAAGACTCGTCGACGAGGACCGGCTTCTCGACGGCCTCCTGCAGGTATGCGCCGGCCCAGCGTGCCTCCCGATAGTTCGGCATCGCCACCATCACATTTCCGGGTGAGCGGGCCAGCGCGCGCAGCGCCTGTGCGTACTCGTCGCGCGTCGGGTTCCAGTTCTCCCCGAGCGGTCGCATCGTTTCGGGGTCGCCGCGGTTGCGGGCGGTAAACGGCGTCGCGTCGACGAGGTACGATGCCCGGTTTTCCGCCGGGAACGGCAAATCGTAGGTCGTCGACCGGACCGGCCGTCCGTCGCCGGATTGCTCGTCCGGAGCAGTTGACCCTGTCTCGGCCATCGAGTCCAGTCCCGACACGCGAGTAAACACGTCCAGCGGCTCCAGCGTCGCACTCATCAGAATACCGCCCCCGAGTTCGTCGAAGACGTTCCGCAGGGCCGTCGCTGGCATACAGTTGTAACACACTAGACCCGGCGTGTACACGGTCTGGTAGTCGACATCGAGACCCTGTCCGTGGTTCGGTGAGTGCTCCAGTTCAATCTCTCGGAGGAACGTCGCGTGGTCGCGCTCCCACCATTGCCCGGCCAGCACGCCAACGGCGGCACACACCGGCTGGCGGGTCAGGCCCAGTTGGTCGATTGCGTCCTCGACCGCGGCCCCAACTTTCGACAGCGAGCGCCAGAGCGACCCGTCGTAGCCCTTGCGCTCGGCCCACTCGGTCAGTTCGTCCTGCTCAACCGTGTCGGGGTCCCGGAGCGGAATCTCCCTATCGTGTTCCGGCAGGGTCGACGGGTCCGCGCGCCAGCCCTCGTGTTCGGTGTCAAGGAACGACTCGATGCGGTCGTCGAGCCACCGCACGAGGTCGTCGTAGAACTTCCGGGCTTGGTCGACCGCGTCCAGCGGGACCTCCCGAGCGGACAGCACCTCGCGCACCTGCGCCTTGTGGTCGGCGCTCTGCTGGGCGCGCTGAATCAGCATGTTACAGTCGTTGCGCGCCTGCACGATGGTCTGGCGGCCGATGCGGTCCGACAGGAGGTCCCGCACGCGCTCTTCGAGCCGATGGGCCTCGTCGACGATGACGAACGTCTGGTCGTCGAGCACGTCCGACAGGAGCGGGCGAGAGCCCGGGTCGAACAGGTGATTGTAGTTCCCGACGATAACATCGGCCTCGTTCAGCAGCACGCTCATTACCCGGTGGGGACAGGTCCCTCGTTCCGTCGCCGCTGGGAGGTAGTCGTCCATCGTCACGACGTGCCCCTCCCCGGCGGAGAAATCGACGGGCGAACCCTTGTTGCGGGCGTACCAGTCCGCCTCGAACGGACAGTATAGCGGCGGGTCTGATCCCTCTGCCAGCGACTCCGGGGCCGTTGGCTGGGCCCGCCGGTACGGTGAGGCCGCGCCCGCGGTCGAGAGCGTGTCGTCACCGAGGGTCGACTGCTCGGCCGCGTCGGGGCGCGCGGCCGCGGCAAGGTCCTGTCCTTTCCGTGGGTCCCACCACTGGTCGTCGTCGGCCTCAGCGTCGATTGCGGCGTCTGCGACAGCCGCGCCGTCCGAGCGCCCATCGTCTTCGACTAACCGCGCTGTCGTCTCCCTGAGGTCCTCACACCGGTCGTGCGTACCTACATCGTCCGGGAACTGACCCTCACGACCGTACGGGCAGAGGTCGCGTTTGCCGACCAGCGAGATGCCGTCGAAAGGCTCCTCGATACCGGCGTTGAGCGCTCGCAGGTCGTCGACAAACTGCTGGAGTTGCTGTTTGACCGGCGTGACGACGACCATCCGCTCGTACAGGTCCGTATCGCGAACCAGCGTCGCGCCGGCGGTGAGCGCGGCCATCGTCTTGCCGGTCCCGCATGGCCCTTCCATTGCGAGAAAGCCGCGTGCCTTGCCCGCCTCGATGGCTCGCTCGACGGCGTCGGCCTGGTTCTCGTACGGCTCGTCGAAGCCGAAATACGTGCGCCAGGACTCCGTGCCCGTCGAGGCGGGGTCTGCCATTGAACCGGGGTTAGTCGCCTTCGTATTTGAACCGCAGGGTTCCTCGCCGTCGCAGTTGCTCAGTGCGAATCGCGTCAGAGCCGCAGTGAACCGAAAAACGGGCTGTGACTGACCGCCGTCGTCCAGTCACCGGCACCGAGCCGTTAGTCCAGCAGACCGAGGTCGCTGAGCCGCTCGACGATAGTATCGACGGCTTCTTCGGCGTCTTCCTTTCGCTTGCCACCAGTGACGACGAGCTTCCCCGAACCGAACAGCAGCGCGACCACGTCGGGTTCGTCGAGCCGGTAGACGAGACCCGGGAACTGCTCGGGCTCGTACTCGATGTTCTCCAGCCCGAGCCCGATGGCGATGGCGTTGAGGTTGAGCGAACTCCCGAGGTCCGCGGAACTGACAATGTTCTGGACGACGATTTCCGGGTCATCGTCGACCTGGATGTTCAGGTCACGGAGCTTATCGAAGACGATGCGCAGGCTCTGGTGGACATCGTCCGTGGATTTCGCACCCGTGCAGACGATCTTGCCCGACCGGAAGATGAGCGCGGCGGATTTCGGGTCCTGTGTCCGATAGACGAGGCCCGGGAACTGCTCGGGGTCGTAGTCGGCGCCTTCCAGGTCCATCGCGACGCTCTCAAGGTCGAGTTCTTGTCCGATACCGGTCGAAGCAACGACATTTTCGATGTCAATGCTCTCTTTTGGGTCGACCATATAGTGTTTTAAATACCGGATTTAAATCATATAAACGTTTGTGATGCTGTGATTACTAGTCGTTCTTCGACCTCTACCACGTCCGACAGATTCCATTCAAGTAGGTGTCTGTCGGTTGAGCGCTTCTGCGTTGGCCGGGTATTCCTGCCCTTCAGGCTGCCGGCCCGGCCGTCACTGGGCCGCTAAAAACGAACCTGTAGCGCTATACGGTCCGACCGTCGTTGTCGACGACGCTCGCGAACGCGACGTTTTCCTGTACGGTCTCGATTTCGACGGTCGGTGAGTCGCCCGGTTCGCCGTCGGGGACGATGACGACGTATCCGCGTTCGACCTTGGCAATGCCGTCGCCCTGATCGCCGAGCGATTCGATGGTCACGTTTCGGATTTCGCCCTCGTCGACCGGCGGCTGCGGGACGCCAGTGTCGACCCGGCCCGGGTCGGTCTCCTGTTTGGCCGTCTGTGTCGGGGTTGCCGTCGATGAGCCGGCGTCGACCTGCGAAAGCAGGCCGACACGGTAGGTCTCGCCCGGTGAAACTGCGCCGTGGGAGACTTCACTTTTCGGAACTTCGACAATATATCGGTCCCCGTCAGTCTCTATTTGGGCACTGAACAATGTACTGAGCGCGTCTGGAACTTCGACCATAGCCTATTCTACGGCTCATGATAGATAATGGTCCTGCCCTGTTGTGGTGAAAATTGCCGGCAGTTGTCGATTAGTCGTCGCCTTCGACGCGATTCGTTTCTGTCCCGACCCCGGCTTCGTCGAGCAGTTCCGTCCTGTGCTCGTCTAGCAGCGGTGCGCGACCACTAGGTGAGGGCATCGTCTCGGTCATCTTTATCGGACTGCCAGCGATGGTCATCTGGCTCTCCGCGCCGGGTTGCTCCACCTCGGCGAGCATCTCCCGGTCGTGGATGTGGGGGTCTTCGAAGATGTCCGCGGTGTTCTGGACTGGCGCGGCCGGCACACGCCCTTCGAGCAGACCGAGGAGCGTCTCCGAGTCGATGGTGGCGGTCCAGTCAGCGATCTCGCGGCGCAAGGACTCCCGGTTTGCGAGCCGGCTGCCGGCGTCGGGGTAGTCCGCGGCGAGGTCCGGGCGCTCCATCGCCTCACACAGTGCCTCCCAGTGGCCGTCGGCGAACGCCGCGATGACGACGTGGCCATCGGCAGCCTCGAAGGAGTCGTACGGGAACAGCGTTGGGTGGGAGTTCCCCTGCCGGGTCGGTGACTCGCCGTCACAGGAGTACTGGTACACCGTCCGCTCACATAGTGACACCATCGAGTCGTACATCGCTGTATCGACGTATTGCCCTTCACCAGTACGCTCGCGGTGATGGACGGCCGCGAGGATGCCGACGGCGTTCAGCACGGCGGTGAAGAGGTCGCCGACGCCGGGGCCGACCTTCGTCGGCGGGCCATCCGACTGGCCGGTGATTTCCATGACGCCGCCCAGCGCCTGTGCAATGAGGTCGAACGAAGGCTGGCCCTGCCGGTGAGTTTCGCCCGTCCGCGGGTCGCCAAAGCCCCGGATCGAGGAGTAGATGAGGTCTGGGTTGTGTTCTCGCAGCGTCTCGTAGCCGCAGTCGAACTTCTCCATCGTGCCGGCCTTGAAGTTCTCGACCACCACGTCTGCGCGCTCGACGAGCGAAAGGAACGCCTCGCGGTCTTCATCGGCCTCCAGATCGAGTTCGAGCGAGCGTTTTCCACGGTTGACGCTCTGGAAATACCCGCCGTAAGCCTCTTCATCGCCGTCGTTCACGAACGGTGGGTTCGACCTGATGAGGTCGCCGCCGGGGCGTTCGACCTTTACCACGTCCGCGCCCATGTCCGCGAGCAACATCGTGCAGTACGGTCCGGCGAGGACCTGTGTCAGGTCGAGCACACGCAAGTCGTCAAGCGCACCCATGCAAAAACCACGACGGGGCGGCCGCATAAACCTTCTTGAACGTCCGTTATAAATTCTTTAAGGCCATATTATCATGAAAGACCATTAGGTTTATCACTGCCCGACGACGACGACGTAGTACATGCCCCGGACCGTTATCCTCGGCGTGATTGGCTCCGACGCGCACGTCGTCGGCATCACGATTCTAGAGCAGGCGCTCTCGGCCGCTGGCTTCGAGGTCATCAACCTCGGCGTCCAGACCGCACAGGACGAGTTCGTCTCCGCCGCGAAATCTCACGACGCCGAGGCGGTACTGGTATCCTCGCTATACGGGCACGCCCGCCAGGACTGCGAGGGGCTGCACGACAAGTTCGACGACGCTGGACTCGACGTGCTCACCTACGTCGGCGGGAACCTCGCCGTTGGACAGTCCGACTTCGAGGAGACGCAGGCGACCTTCCGACAGATGGGTTTCGACCGCGTCTTCGACGCGGAGACGGACCCGGAGGAGGCAATCGAAATGCTCCGCGAAGACCTGCAACTGACGACAACAGAGACGGAGCAGATCAGGGTTGACGGGTGACTATGCCAACTGACGAGCGACTCAGCGACGACCAGCTACAGCGCATCGCAAACGACCTCAGAGACAACTGGCACACGGGCCGCGAAGTCGACTTCGAGGAGGCTATTGCCTTCCACGAGTCACTGCCGGCCTCGAAACAGTTCGCCAAAGTGCTGGAATCCGCCGACCAGCCGCTCCTCCAGCCACGGGCGGGCGTTCCCTGCCTCGAAGAACAGATCGATCTGCTGCGGTACCTGCAGGACGAGGGTGGCGCGGACCTCCTGCCGACGACCATCGACTCGTACACGCGGGACAACGAGTACGAGAAGGCCGAGGAGGGACTGGCCGCCTCCCGCGGCAGCGACGAGAACGAACTGAACGGGTTCCCGGCGGTCAACCACGGTGTGGAGGACTGCCGCCGGCTCATCCGTGCGCTCGACGCACCAGTCGAGGTCCGGCACGGCACGCCGGACGCCCGACTGCTGGCGATGGTCACGCTCGCCGGCGGCTTCCAGAGTTTCGAGGGCGGGCCGATATCCTACAACATTCCGTACACGAAACGGCACGACCTCGCGACGACCATCGAGCACTGGCAGTTCGTCGACCGGCTCTGTGGGGCCTACACCGAGCGCGGCGTCACCATCAACCGCGAACCGTTCGGCCCGCTGACGGGCACGCTCGTCCCGCCGAGCATTGCCATCGCGGTGATGCTCGTCGAGGGGGAACTCGCTGCGACACAGGGCGTCCGGTCGCTCACGCTGGGCTACGGACAGGTCGGAAACCTCGTGCAGGACGTGGCGGCGCTGCGCGCCCTGCGGAAGCTCGGCAACGAGTACCTCCGTGACGAGGTGACAGTTACGACCGTCTTCCACGAGTGGATGGGCGGCTTCCCGCCGGACGAGGCCCGCGCTAACGGCGTCATCAGCCTCGGCGGCGCGACGGCGGCCGTCGCCCAGCCGGACAAAGTCATCACGAAGTCCGCCCAGGAATTCCAGGGCGTGCCGACGAAGGAAGCCAACGCGGCCGGACTGCGAACGACGAGACAGCTCATCGACATGATGATAGAACAGGACATCGACCTCGGGGGTATCGAAGAGGAACAGGCGCTCATCGAACGGGAGACGCGCCACCTGATGGACGCTATCTACGAAGCCGGCGACGGCGACGTGGCACAGGGGGTCATCAACGCCTTCGACAGCGGCGCGCTGGACGTGCCGTTCGCGCCGAGCGACGCCGCCAAGGGGGCGGTATTGCCGGCCAGAGACGACGACGGCCGGGTCCGCATTTTCGAGTTCGCGGACCTCGCGCTCCCTGACGAGATCAAGGAGATTCACGCCGCCCGGCTCGGCGAGCGGGCCGAGACCGAGGGCCGCGACCAGTCGTTCCGGATGGTCGCCGACGACGTGGACGCCATCAGCGACGGGAAGCTCATCGGGCGTCCAACGGGTGACAGCAAGCCCGCAGGGGGGGCCAGCGATGCGGATTGAGGACGTTCGAACAGTCCCGGGTCTGTCGGGCTTTTTCTTCGACGACCAGCGGGCCATCAAGGACGGCGCGACACAGTCCGGGTTCGCCTACGACGGCCAGCCCGTGACCGAGGGGTTCGACCGCATCCGCGAGGCCGGCGAGGCGCTCATCGTCGAACTCGAACTCGCGGACGGCACGGTCGCGACCGGCGACTGCGCCGCGGTCCAGTACTCCGGTGCAGGCGGCCGCGACCCGCTGTTCCGGGCCGAGGCCTACCGCCCGGTCGTCGAGGGGCCCGTCGCCGACGCCCTCCGCGGGCAGGATTCGACGGAGTTCGGGGCCAACGCGACGATGCTGGAAGAGATGAGCGCCCAGCGCTCGGGCGGCGACCAGCTGCACACGGCGGTCCGCTACGGTGTGTCGCAGGCGCTGCTGAACGCCGCCGCGCAAGCGCGGGGCGTGACGCCGACGGACGTACTTGCAGACACCTACGAGACCGAGCCGGCGACCTCTCCGGTCCCGGTGTTCGGCCAGTCGGGCGACGAGCGGCGTATCAACGCCGAAAAGATGCTCATCAAGGGCGTTCCGGTGCTGCCACACGGCCTGTTCAACAGTGTCGAGAAGGTCGGAGAGGACGGCGAAGGGCTGCGAGACTATCTCGCGTGGCTCTCTGACCGGGCGACGACGCTCGGGCCGGAGCCGTACTCGCCGCGCTTCCACGTCGACGTGTACGGCATCCTCGGCAAGGTGCTGGGCCCGCCGTACGACCGGACCGAGGTGATAGACTACTTCGAGACGCTTCGGGAGGCAGCCGCGCCGTATCCCCTACAAGTGGAGGGCCCGATGGACGCCGGCGGGCGGGCGGAGCAGATATCCCGAATGGCCGAACTCCGCGAGGGACTGGCCGATGCCGGCGTCGACGTGGACATCGTCGCCGACGAGTGGTGTAACACCTTCGAGGACGTGCAGGCGTTCGTCGACGCGGAGGCGGCCGACTTGGTCCAGGTGAAGACGCCGGATCTGGGCGGCATCCAGCGCTCGGCCAAAGCGGTGCTGTACTGCGACGGGACGGACACCCGCGCCTACGTCGGCGGGACCTGCAACGAGACGGTCACCTCGGCGCGGGCCTGCGCCCACGTCGCGCTGGCGACCGACGCCGCGCAAGTGCTCGCAAAGCCCGGGATGGGCTTCGACGAGGGCTTCATGGTGGTCACCAACGAGATGCGCCGGGCGCTTGCCAGACGAGACGCCGCCCGGGAGGTGCCGGCCGATGACTGAGTGGTCCGACCCCGACGCCATGGACCTCTCGGACGGCGAGACGTTCGACGCGCTGCTTGACCGCGCCGACACCCGGGAGAAGGGCCACTTCTTCGAGTTCTTCTCGGAGGGCGACGAACTCGCTCACGACCCCGGCCTGCGTCTCTCCCACCACGGCAGCGAGCAGTGGATGGGCCAGACGCTCAACCACGACCCGGCGTACTGGCGGGCCGACACCGCAGCGGAGCGCGGCTTCGAGAAGCGCCCGGTCCACCCGGACTACCTGCTGGCGTGCGTGATGGGCGTCACCGTCGAGGACCTCTCGGAGAAGGGCGGCTACTTCCTGGGGCGCGACGACGTGGAATTTCACAGACCGGCAACGGCAGGCACGCCGCTGTCGGTCACCTCGACCGTCGTCGACACACGTACGTCCTCGTCCCGGCCGAAGTACGGCATCGTGACGTGGGAGACAGCGGGCCGGAACCGCGAGACGGGCGAAACGCTGGTGTCCTACCGGCGAACGAACATGATTCCGCGCCGCGAGCCGGCGGCGACCGACGGCGGCGCGGTCGGCGAGCAAGACGAGGGCGGTCCGACGCTCCCCGACACGCTCCTCACGCCTGACGGCGAACGTTTCGAGGACTTTCAGGCAGCCCTCGACCGCGCCGACGCAGAGAACGCCGCCGTCGCCTACCGCCACGAGCGCGGGCGGACGATGGACGACCAGTTGGTCGCCGGCCTGCCGCTGGCGACGCTCAACACCGCGCGCCAGCACCACAACCGCGACGAGATGGCGGACTCGCCGTCGGGTGACATCGTCGCGTACGGCGACGTGACTCGCTCGATTGCGCTGGCCCACGCCCGCTCCGACGAAGCGACATACCGCGAGCAGCGGTTCGCTGACGAGCGGTTCCACGACTTCGTCACGCTCGGCGACACCGTCTACGGCTTCACGCGCGTCCTCGACTGTGACCCCGAGGCCGGGCCGGAGCGGGCCGGCGCGGTCACCTTCGAACACGTCGCGTTCAACCAGGACCAGACCCCGGTCTACTCGGGCCGGCGAACCGCACTCATCCAGCGAGACACATGACACGACTCTGCCGCACCTTCCAGACCGCACCGGCCGCGATACCGAACGACAACAGCGCGAAGTTCCTCGTTTCGGGGCTCACCAGCGAGGGGTTCCAGGCCCCCGACTGGCTCGTCCCCGACATCGAGGACGGCACCGCCCCGTCAATGAAAGGGGAAGCCGTCGACAACATCGTCGAGCACGTCCCCGACCACGCCGACGAGTTCGCTGGGGACATCCTCCCGCGCGTGGAGTGGGCCTACGACGACGCCGACGCCCGCGAACGCGGCATCGAGCAGGTGACTCGTCTGGCTGAGGCGGTCGGCGAGGAACTCGACGGCTTTGTCTTCCCGAAAACCGGTCGGCTCGACGACGTGCGTGACGCCGCGGGGGTCGTCGCCGACGCCGAGCGCGACGCCGGGCTTGCTGAAGGGACGCTGGAAATGGCAATCATTCTCGAAACGGCCCCCGGCCGCTCGGACCTCCGGGAAATCTGCCAGTACGCCGCCGAATCCCGGCTCTCCGGGCTCGTGTTCGGGCCGGTCGACTACACGGCGGAACTCGGCGGCCGCGCGCTCGACGGCGAGCGGCCCCGCTGGGACGGCCTGCTGGAGGCGCTCTCGAACGAGACGAGCGCGGCCGACATCGTCGCCATCGGCGGCCCCTTCGACCAGCTGTTTCACGAACGGGCCGGCGTCACCTACTACAACGCCGAGGGCTACGCCGACCAGGTCGAACACGAGGCGACCATCGGCATCGACGGCTCGTGGTCGCTCCATCCCAAGCAGACCGAGCAGGCCAACCGCATCCACATGCCCACGACCAAGGAACTGGAGCGGGACCTCCACAAGATAGAGTCGTTCAACGAGGCCAAACGGGAGGGGACTGGCGCGGTCGTCGTCGACGGCCAGATGGTTGACGAAGCGACCTACAAGAACTTCGCAAACACCGTCAAAACTGTCAGAGCTATCGACGAGACCCATCCCCCCCAGACCGAGGAGTACTACGATGACGACCTGCTGGCACGAGCGAGGGACGTGGAGCTTATCTTCGGCTAAGTCAGCAACAGCTTTTTATTCGAAATAGTTCGCCAGCCGTTGGGCTGCCTCGTCGACCCGTGGTGTCACCAGCGCAAACCTGACCCAGTCGCTTCTGGACTCGCCGAACGCTTCGCCGGGCATCCCGGCGACGCCGGCCTCATCGATGAGTTCGTACACGTTCTCGAACGACCCAGGGAAGTCGGGGAACCGCGCCATCACGTAGAAGCCGCCTTCTGGGCGGTTGTACTCGGCTCCGGCCGCCGCCAGCGCGTCACAGAAGGCGTCGACCCGGCCTTCGAGACGGCGTCGGCAGGCGGCGTAGTAGTCCGGGCTCGTCGTCTTCAGCGCCCGCAGGACGGCGTACTGGGCCGGCCGACTCCCGGTGACGTTCGTGAGCATGTGCTGGGTGCGAGCACGCTCCAGAAGCGAGCCCGTGGGACCGTCTTCCGGTGGGAAGATCGCGTAGCCGACCCTGAATCCCGTTATTGCCATCGTCTTCGAGAGGGAGTTGGTGGCGACGACGTGGTCGGAGTCGGCGTGCAGCGCCGAACTGAACCGGCCCGCGTAGTCGAAGTGGTCGTACACCTCGTCGCTGAGCAGCAGGGCGTCGTACTCCTCGGCGATGGCCGCGAACTCGGCTATCGCGTCGGCGTCGTACACCGCGCCGGTGGGGTTGTTCGGCGAATTGACGACGATGACGGCCGTCTCCTCGCTCGCGGCCGCCCGCAGGTCCGAGGGAGCGAGTCGGTTGTGGTCGTCGACCGGGACGAACGAGATGTCCGCGCCGATGAAGTTCGCCCGGCCGGCGTAGTAGGGGTAAACGGGGTCAGTCAGGAGAATCTCGTTGCCATCGAAGTAGTGGAGCCCGCCGGTCATCGCGAGGTGGTTCGCCTCGCCCGCGCCGTTGGTGACGAGGACGCGGTTCCGGTCCACGCCCCGCCGAGCGGCGATTTCGTCGCGGAGCGGCGTCAGCCCGACGCTGGGCGGATACTGGTAGTCGTCGGCTGGGGCCTCGGCGTAGTCCCTGAGCCCGTCCCGAAGGCCCTCCGGCGGGTCCCAGTCGGGATTGCCTGACACCATGTCCACCACGTCCCGGTCGGCCCGGGCCGCGTACTGCATGACCCGGAAGAACTGGGGTTCCGTGTAGTCCATACGGGTTCTGTGGCCGCCGGCCCCGTCTGTTTTTCTGTCTATTGGCGGACGTACAGCGTCAGCCCGCCAGCCGCCAGCAACAGCAGTCCCCACAGGAGGTCCGACCCCGGCAGGACCCAGAGGAACAGCGTCACGAGGCCCGACGTAACGAGTGACCAGCCAAGCGTCGTCTGATAGCTCATACCCGCAGTTGTGTCTCCGAACTGAAATACCCCGGCCTGCCATGAACGCTTATTCGCCCGTCACGACAACTACCGCCAATGGCAGACGACACAGCGAACCCAGTCGAGAAGCGCGTCGGCAAGCGTCTCCGAGAAGCTGATGCTACAGTCGCTACCGCGGAGTCCTGTACCGGTGGCCTTGTTGGCTCAAAAATAACGGACATCCCCGGCTCAAGCGACTACTTCGACCGCTCGCTGGTCACCTACTCCTACGAGGCCAAGCGGGAACTGCTGGCCGTCTCGCGGGAATCACTGGATGCTCACGGTGCAGTGTCAGAACCGGTCGCAGCGGAGATGGCTCAGGGCGTTCGCGACACCGCCCGAACCGACTGGGGCGTCGCCACGACCGGCGTCGCCGGCCCCGACGGTGGCACACCGGAGACGCCCGTCGGGACGGTCTACATCGCCGTCGCCGAGGCCGCGCCGTGGGGGACAAACGAGTCCGGCGTGACGGTGTCCCGCTACGAGTTCGACGGCACCCGTCGCGAGGTCAAGGCGGCCATCGCGACACAGGCGCTCCGGGACCTGGAAACCGCCTTACAGGAGTAGTAAGCCCTTTCAGTCGGGACACAGACGGTCAGGTAGATGAACAAACGTGGGCACGTCCTGAACGCCGTCCTCCTGAGCATCGGACTGGGGTACGTTCTCGACCCTTCGGGCGACGTGACAACTTTCGCGACAATCGCGGAAGTGTTTCTTCCCATCGTCCTGGGCGCACTGTTCCCCGATGTCGATACGGCCTTCGGCAAGCACCGCAAGACGCTGCACAACATTCCCGTCCTCATCATATTCCTGGCCCACCCACTGTATCACGGCGGCAATCTCCAGTGGGTGTGGCTCGGTGTCCTCACGCATTACGTGCTGGACTACTTCGGCTCCCGTCGGGGCATCGCGCTGTTTTACCCCATCTCGGACACGGAGTACGGCTCACCGACGGGCGTGACAACGTCCAGCGACCGCGCCGAAGTCGTTACTGTCGTGATTACCGTCTTCGAACTACTCGCGGTCGCCCTGCTCGTCCACGTCCTCCCGCAGTACCTGCCGCCGGTGGTCAGAACCTTCGTCGTCGACAACAGCGCATTTCTGGTTTAGTACACCTTCACCTCGTTGAACCGACCGTCGTACGCGACGTGGTCGGGGTGCGTCGGCTCAGTCCCCTGCAGCATCAGCCGGTCGAACTTGCCCCACGTGTTTTCTAGCCCCAGATGTGCCCACTCGACCGCCCGCCGGAGGTCGTGTGAGAGCCCGTCGCGATGGAACAGTGACCGCTCAACGTCGTTTTTCAGCGCCGTACTGAGCGCCGCCACGTCGTCGAACGCCTCGGCAAAGGTCACGTACGCCTCACCGACGGTCCCACGGACGTGGGCATACGACGAGACGAACGGCTCGTGACCGGTTTCCGACGTGAACGACTGCGCGCGGTCCCGGTGGTGGGCCAGTTGTTTGGGGTTGTACACCTCCAGCGCGTCGATACTGTCCTCATACGCTTCAATATCATCCAGTCCGAGACTGACGTTGAGAAAGCCGGGATGGGGGACGAGGACGGCGGCGTCTTGGCGGTCCAGCTCTCGCATCGCGCCGTCGAAGGTAATGAAATCTGGAATCGGCTCTTCGAGACCGATGGCCAGTACGTGCCGGCGCTGTTGCCAGGTGCCAGTAAAGATCTCTCTGGCTGGAAACACTGTCAGCTCTTCGTCGGAAAACGCCTCTGCTTGCTGCCGTATCTCCGGGAGCCGCGTGAAATGCGGCGCGTACACCAGCCCGTCGAGGCCACGTGCCTTCGCGCGCTCGACGACCCGGTCGTCGAGTACTTTCACGTGGAGATCAACGGCGTACCCCTCGGGTTGCACGGTCGACGCTAACTCCGTACTGCCATTAGGGGTTTCCGTTTCGGCAGTCTGCGAGACAGACGGCTGACAGGTGGCAGCCAACGTTTTTAACCCCGCGTCGCCTGCCACTGAGCAAATGCCACGCTGGGAGTGCGACATCGAAGGGGACGACAGACAGTTCGACCGCGTCGAGGAGCTCATCATCCACCAGTCGGTCGAACACGACCGCATCGAGTGCAAGGTCTGTGGTGCCGTTGTCCCCGACGGCTACTTCGCTATCAAGCACGCGTTCGACGAACACTCCCGCGCGGAGTACGTTCGCGCCTACGACGCCTCCGCCGCCGAGGTCCGCCGCCGCGAACAGATCAAGGAGTCCGTCGAGGCCGCCGCCAACATGAGCGAAGTCATCGACCGACTGGAAGGCGGCGAAGCGTAGCGACTGCCGTTGTGTTACCGCGTCGCCTGACCTGCACAGTGGTGACTGGAAACCAGTTTGAAACCGCTATGTGATCGCTTTTCCGCGGCGTACACCGCTCCGATTCGGGTTGAACGGAGAGCTATCGCTCTTCGGAGTCAAGAACCCGAATCTGGTCACCACGCACGGTAACCGGAATCGGGACCGTCGCCTCGTACAGTTCGACGGTGACCTGGTCATTGCCCTCGTCGATGCGCTGGACCTGTGCCTTCTCGCCCTTGAACGGGCCGGCGATGAGTTCGACGATGTCGCCCTCTGCGATCCCTTCCACGTCCGGTTTCGGGGAGAGGAAGTGCTCGACTTCCGCCATCGAGGACTCGCCCTGCACGACGCCGTTAGCGTGGGGAATCTCGTCGAGGATACGGTCGAACACCGCAGCGTCGTCGGCTTCCACCATCACGTAACTCGTCAGCGAGTCCGGCGCGAGCGCGGCGTGAATCTCGTCTTCTTCCCGGGAGATGATCATGTCCGCGACGGTGCGTTCCTGGCTGGCCGTGGTTTTGACTGCGTAGATACCCATCGGTTTACACCGGCTTGCTGCCTGGTACGAAGGTCATCACGGCGAAGATGATGAACCCGAGCAGTCCGACCAGCGCGATGCCCGCGCCGGCGATTTTCGCGATCTGGGAGAACTCCTCCCACGACGGCGTACTCGCCAGTTTGAGTACGCGGATGTAGGAGGTGAGATCGTATGGAACGTCCATAGCGGGTCGTACCCACTGGTGGCTTTTCTATATTGTGGTGCGCGGCGACGACTCGAACCGCTCACAGCGTATCGCGTCGCTGAAAAGCGTAGTCGACAGAAGGGCCGACACCCCGGAACGGGCGTACAGAACCCGTTCGGTCAGTCGTCAGTCAGCGCAGTTCCGCCCGCTCCGTGGGTCCCCAGGTCGCCCCCGTCACCGGCATCGTCGGTTTCGAACTGGTCGATAAGCTCCTTGAGGTCAGTCGCCTGACTGGATAGCGACTGTATCTTCTCGGTGACCTCCGTGATCGACGCCGTCTGTTCCTCGGCGGACGCAGCGACGTTTTCTGCCTCGGCAGATGTCTCCTCGCTGATCGAGCCGACTTCCTCGGCCATCGAGACGACTTCTTCCATCGAGGCGGCCTGTTCGTCAGTCGCGTCGCTGATAGCCTGCACACCGTCGTTGGCCTCGTTGACCTGCTGGACGATACTGGTCAGCGCGTCGGTCGCGTTCTCGACCGTCTCTTTCCCGGTGTCGACGCTCTCACCCATCTCCTGCATGTCCTCGACGGTGGTGTCCGTCCGGGACCGGATGTCGTCGATCATCGACTCGATATCAGTCGTCGCTTCCTGCGTTTCCTCGGCGAGCGTCTTGATCTCGCGGGCCACGACGGCGAACCCTTCGCCCGCCTCACCCGCCCGCGCAGCTTCGATGTTCGCGTTGAGCGCGAGCATATTCGTCTGTTCAGCGATTTCGTCGATAAGCGTCGTAACCTCGCCGATGCGCTCCATCTCCTCTGCGAGGGACTCCACCTGTTCGATAGCTTCGGTGGACTTCCGTTCGAGCGCCTCGATTTCGGCGGCGGCCTGCTCGGCGTATTCGCGGCCGGACTCGCCGTCGTTGACGGCCTGCTGGGACTTCGACGCGACTTCGTCGGTCGACGAGGTGATTTCCTCGACGGTCGCCGACAGGTCGGTCATCTCGTCGCTCACCTGCTGGATGTTCCGGTTTTGCTCGTCAGCGCCTTCGGCGATCTGTTGCACCGACTCACTCACCGACTCGCTGGCCGACCGCACTTCCTGTGCGCTCGCGGAGATCGTCTCCGTCGAGCTGTCGACAGTGCCGGCGAACCCTTCGATGCGGTTGACTGTCCGTTCGAGTTCCGCAATCATCTCGTTGAAACTTTCCGCGATGTCGACCATCGCGTCGTAGTCGCTATCGGTGGCCATCCGCTGGGTGAGGTCCCCGTCTGCCGACTTGTCCATCACTTTGCTGAACTCGGCCGCCTTGGCTTCGAGGGCGGCTGCCATCGACTCGGCGTCTTCTTTTGCCGCCTCCGCCTCATCTCTGGCAGCCTCGACGTCGGTAATCAACGCCTGGATGTCCTCGCCCATCTCCTCTAGCGCCGCACCGAACTCGCCGGGGATGCTCTCGTCCAGCGCCGGGTCGTCGAACCGCTTTGCAGCGAGCGCGTCGGCCTGGTCTGCGGCGGTCGTCAGATACGCCTGCATCGATGCGAAGGAGTCGTACAGCTGTCCCATCTCGTCGACGCGAGTAGTCTCCGGGAGGGTGCTGTTGATCTCACCTGCGGCGATATCCTCTGCGCTTTCAGCGACACGGGCGAGTGCGTTCGCGGTTCCGCGTCCGATTGTCACGCCGACGACGAACAGCGCCCCGACGGCAAGCGCAAGCAGAAGCGCAATGTTCTGGGAGACAGCCGACTGCAGTGCGAACGCGCGGTCCTGGGGCACGTGATACAGCAACGCCCATTCAGTGCCGGTCACCGGCGTGTACGCCATCACGTACTTTCCGTCTTCCATGCCCGTTCTGGCAGAGACGGATTTGTAACCGGTTTCGCCGTTCAGCGCCGCCTCAACGCTCGTATCGGTCGCGTCTCCGGTTGCCGCGTACTCTTCGAGAATCGAGCTTTTCCGGTTGTCGAGTATGATCTGGCCACCTGACCCGACGACTTTCACGTCGCCCGTCGCAAACGGTGACGTGAACTCATGAGAGCGCGCCTCAAGCGACGCTGTCAGTACGACGTATTCGTCGCTACCGGAGACGGGCTGAACGAACGCGATGACTGATTCATTACCGCTCTGGTATGCTTCGGACGTGTCCGTCGGTCCTGACGAGACGACTGCACCACTCGCGTCCGTCCACGGGTCGTCAACGTCGCTCAGTGCGACGCCGTTCAGGTCGTCGTCAGTGCTGGCGGTGACTGTGCCGTCAGCAGCGTCGACGTAATGCAGCGCCCGGACGTCTCCGGGAAGCCCGATGAGCTTCTGTTCGAGCCACCGCTGGTGTTCTGTATCCGTGGTTGACTCGGACTGGTCACTGATAGACGCCGCGAGGAACGCCGCTGTCGATTGCTTGTTCGAGACCCAGCTCGACACGGAACTGGACTGAGACTCCGCAACGCCGAGGATCTGCTCCTCAGTCTGTGACTCGACCAGTGAGCCCGTGTCGAGGTGGATCGCCGCGCCGCCGAGGGCGAGGATGACGACCACACCGAGCAACAGGACGCCGAACTTCGCGGCGTAGCGCCGCCGAATAGCGTCAGGGAGCGCACGTTCCGTCGCCTGTACCAGCCGGCTGGGGAGTGAACTCATTGATTGCCTCCTGATTTGAAGAACCGTGACTGCAGTAGCTCCAGCGACTCGACCGACCCGTTCGTGACCCGTTCGATCAGGTACGAACTCAGCGGTTCGAGGTTCGCCGTCAGGTCAACGCTTCCGGACGCGCCCTGATAGTTCACCGCTCGACCTGCCTCGGTGAGTGACCGAACACGACCGAAGTCGCCGACTGAAACAGTGTGTCCAGACCCGCCGGAAACCGACTGAATGGTCTCGGCGATTGCCGGGCCGCTGGCTTCACCGGCCTGTTCGGCGGCACACGCCATCAAAAACAGCGCGTCATACGCGTTGACCGAGTACGCTCTGGGCTGGTCGATATCTGAGAGCCGACGGACGAGTTCGAAGTACGCTTGCGTCCGTGCAGAGGACAGCGACGCGCTGTAGAACCCGTCGTAGTACGACGGGAGGTCGCCACCGAACATCCCTGCAGACAACACCCACGGAACATCGTGCTCCGACTGGCTGTATGCGTCAAGGATACCCCGCTCCTGCCCGGAGACGCTGGTGAAAGTGACGGCATCAGGGTCGTTCTGGAACACGTCCGCAAGCGTGTCGTCGAACGACTCCGACGACGGGTCGTACCGCACATCGGCGACGACCTCGGCGTCCAGCGCCTCACGCTGTGCCGCTGCCAGTCCAGCACCGAACGAGTTGTCGATGCTCAGTAATGCGACGGAATCAGCGTTGATGTACAGCGGGTCGTCGACGACCTTCGCCATCACCACCGCTTGCGTCCCGTCGCTTGGCACCGTTCGGCCGAAGTATTTCCGCCCGTTGGCTCGACCGGCAGTCGATAGCTGCGGGGCAGTACTGGCCGGGCTGACCTCCATAATCTCGTCGCTGGCCGCCTCCGGTGCGAGAGCGAGCGACGCGTCACTGACGAGGCCACCGACGAAACCAATGACACCTCGGTCGACGAGTGTCCCGTACTGCTCGACAGCGGTTTCGGCGTTCGCTTCAGTGTCAAGGATGGTCACTTCGACATCATTCCCGCGGATACCACCGGCCGCGTTGACATCGCTTGCTGCCTGCTCAACCATGCGCTTGCCGTGTTGCCCGAGTGGGGCGAGCGCACCACTGAGCGGGAGGAGCGCGCCGAACTGCACAGTGCCACCGCTCCCGTTCAGGGACCCAAGGCAGCCAGATGAGATGCCCAAACCCCCGGCTGCCAGACATTTTTTGAGTACACCACGCCTCGAATCCGAGTACATGAACAGAGAATCTGAATTTCCGGATAAACGCTTTTCGGCGGGAGTATCATTTATGATAGCAAAAATGTAGATAGAGCGGCACGTAACGGCGATTAGAGGAAAATAAAACCGAGGCGGCGAGGCAGATTAGTCGACGTAGTCGATGTCTTCGCCGAGTTGCTGGGCGGCCTTCTCCTGTTCGGCCTCGCTCTGACCGTAGATCTGTGGACTCTCGACGCCGGTGACGACAATCATCGTCTCCATCTTGCCCTCGAACTCATTGTTGACCGACGCGCCCCAGATAATGCGAGCGTCGGGGTCGATGCGGTCGTAAATCTCCTCGACGACGCCCTCGGCTTCCTCGATGCTCATGTCGGGACCACCGACCACGTTGACTAGCGCGGAGTTCGCGCCGTCGAACTCCACGTCGAGCAGCGGCGAGCGCAAGGCAGAGCGGATGGAGTCCTGGGCCTTGTTTTCGGAGTCGGATTCGCCGAGGCCGATCATGGCGACGCCGCCGTTCTCCATGATGGTCCGAACGTCGGCGAAGTCCACGTTGACGAGGCCGGGCTTGGTGATCAGTTCGGTCATCCCCTTGACCGAGCGCATCAGCACACGGTCGCAGATCTTGAACGCGTCCTGCAGCGGCATGCTGGGTGCGTAGTCGAGCAGACGGTCGTTCGGGACGACGATGACCGTATCAGAGACGGAGCGGAGGCGTTCGAGGCCGGCGTCAGCGTTGGCACGGCGGCGCTCACCTTCCGCGGTGAACGGAATCGTGACGATGGAGATGGTGAGTGCGCCGGCTTCCTGTGCGGCCTGTGCGACCACCGGGGCCGCGCCAGTCCCGGTGCCGCCACCGAGACCGGCGGTGACAAACACCATATCCGAGCCGTCGATAGACTGCTGGATATCCTCGATATCCTCCTGTGCGGCCTCCTCACCGATCTTCGGGACTGAACCGGCCCCGCGGCCGCCGGTTCGCTTGCGGCCGATGAGAATCTTCGTGTCAGCAGACACCTCGTCGGCGAGGTGCTGTGCGTCGGTGTTTGCGGCGACGAGCTTGGCCCCGTGGATGCCTTCCTCCATCATCCGGGTGACCGTGTTCCCGCCGGCACCGCCACAGCCGACAACCGTGATCTTCGTCTCCAGGTCCTTGACGACGCTTGCCAGTTCCTCGTCGGACATCGTCCCCGACGTCGACATGTCCTGTGACGGCGATGATGTGGTTTCGTTGACAGTTCCTCCGTCCGCGTCCTCCCCGTCTTGTTCTGCCTCGTCGATAGCGTCGTCAATTATCGAATCCATAATTTAAAGCGTCCTTGCAGACGAATAGTTATTAGTTTTCCCCCTCTGTCTGACGCTCGTCTGACGTGTTGATCCCCAGTTTCGGCGGCTAACGCGCCAGTGTTCACAGCGTATATCGACGTATACGCTCGCGCTGGAAGCGCTCCGGTCCGATCTCCTCCCCATCGATTTCGACTGACTCGCCCGAGGCGAGCTTCCCGAATTTCGGTCCTTCAGGGATGCCAGCCGTTCGCGCGAGGTCAGGATCGAACGCTGTCTCGCGGGCGATGAGTTCGTCCGCGGCCCACTCGACACTGTCGAAGCGTCGTTCGAGGATTTCGACGAGCGGGTCGACGACCGCTCGCAGGTCCGTCCCCGCCGGACAGATGATCGGCCCGGTGAACACCGTCCCGTTTTGCTCGGTCACGTACGCGATGGACTGCCGTTCGATGGTCTCGCGCAGCGCTTCGTTATCGACCCCGCGTACGTCCGAGATAAGTTCAGTGGGGAGTTCGAGCACGGTCCACTCGCCGTCGTATCCGGGCGCAAGCTCACCGAACCTCAGGCCATCGTCGACTGGGCAGACAGTGTCTTCGAGCGCCTCGACGAGGGCCAAGTTGACGCCGGTCGTCTCCTGAACGAACGTCTCGCTGACGACGCGGTAGCCCAGCGATTCGATAGCCGCCTGTAGGTCCGGCCGGTCGCCCTCCATGAGGGCGTAGTCGGCCGCACTGGCCTGGAGGGCGCGTTCGAGAACGGCGTCGCGCTCCTCGTCGCTGTCGGCCCACTCCGTCAGCGCATCCAGTGACCAGTCAGCGGCGATGTGACCGACCGCCCAGTCCGTCTCGCGGACAACGCGCTCGAACCGCGGGGCGTAGTGGCCGCCGCCGACACCGAGGAGATGGCGGCGCGTCCCGTTCTCCCGCGGCTTGTCGGCCGGTTCGTCGGCGAGGTCCAGTATGGCTCTGGCGGCGGCCGCAGCGGCATCCGGGTCCTTCCACTGTGGTTCCGCGCTGCCGACCTCGACAAACATCGACGGGACGCCCACCGCTGTCGGGCCGTGGTGCGTACACTCCATGCCGACCTCGTAGTCAGGCGGGGCGTAGCGCTGGAGCGCCGAAACCACTGCCGTGTGTGCACCAGGACAGGCCCGGGCGAACCGGCCGTCTTCGCCGCCGTACTCCGCGATGCCAAAGTTCCCGGTGTGGTGGGCTGTCAGGAGTTCATCCGTCTCGCCGGCGTGTTTCGAGGCAAACACCAGCAGGTCCGGGCTGTCGAACGCCGCCCCGACGCGTTCGATGTCCAGATGCAACGCCTCGAACTCGCGGAGTTCCACGCCGTCAGTTCGGTACACCGTGCCGCCGCCCTCGCTGCCGGGCCGCGTCTCGTCGACGCTTGTCTCCCACTCTCGGAGCGAGCGCAGGTGCTCCCCAATGTGAGTCGACGCCACGTCGGCGTGTGAAATAACGATGCCGAGCATCAGTCCGCGTTCTCCAGAGTAGCTGGGTCACGGCCTATCGCGGTCCGGACGGCGTCTCCGGCCAGCCCGAACAGGTGTTTCAGCGCCTCGCGGCGCTGGACAAACAGTCCGGTCCCGATAATGACGTACAGCCCCGTGTACGCCAGCAGGAGGTCGTGACTCGATATTGGCACAGCGACGAGGTCTCTGATGATAGCGAACTCAAGAACCACCTGCGAGATGAACAGCACGAACAGCCCGATTGCTTCGCGGATGCTGATCTCGAAGTTGACCAGAATGGCGAGCGCAAAGAAGGACTGGGCCGCCGTAATCCAGATCTCTGCGCCCTGTCTGGCGTCGAACGGCAGCACGCTGTACCCGCCGAGCGCGATGGAGTACACCACTGCGATGGTCCCGATGAGCAGTGTCCACTGATTGAGTTTGGACGAGATGAGGGCGTTGAACCCCGCCGTCGACCGGGCCTTGTTGACCAGCACGGCGACGACGATGAGTTCGGGCGACTCGCTGGCCAGCGGGGCGACCCACTGGATCATGAAGAACTCGGGGATGCCGTTCGCGACACCAATCTCCTCCAGCCCGTGGGCGAACGGCTCGACCGCAGTGAAAATCATCGCACCCGAGTAGCCAAACAGCGCCAGGACGACGAGCGGCCGCCACGGCAGCGACCACTCCTGGAAGTACTTCGGCACGCCAACGGTGTGCTCGCTGTGTTCGATGTCGGACTTGAGCACGAGACCGATGTACCCGACGTAGAGGCCGACCAGAAACAGCGTATCGAGGATACCGATGCCGCCGCCGAGGGGGACGAGAAACGCCCACATCGTCGCCAGAAAGAGGAAGGTGATCTCGGTCGCGATGTCGGTGTCCAGCTGGACGGCGTCGGTCAGGAAGCCGTCGCGTTTCGTGACTGCGGGGTCTCGCGTTTTCGCGGCCCGCCAGACGGTGAACACGGCGATGCCGGCCCAGCCGATGCCGATGAGAATACGGTTCGCGCCGGTCATGTTCGCGATGGCGAGATTCGCGTCGTGACAGGCGCGAGCGAGCCCCCCGGTCGCGGACTCGATTTCTGCCGCCGTGAACTGCCGGCAGGCTTCTGTCGTCGCGCCGCCTGCCCCGGCGTTCCAGGCGTACAGCGCGTCGACTGCGTACTCGGGAGCCACTGCGAGAATTGCGAGGACGGCGATAGCGAAGGCCCTCGGCACGTCTTTTTCGGCGGTTTCAGCGCCCCAGGCCAGCAGGAACGACGCCCCGAGAACGGCGAACCCACTGACCGCGACGGTGGTCAGGGTCCCGACGTCAATGCCGGAAGTAAAGAGGTAAATCCAGCCGACAGTCAGGGCCATCGCGACGGCAACCTGCAGCAGTGGGTGACGTAGACGACTCACTGTCGGACATGTGGCTAGGTCCGGCTGAAAAGCTTGCGAAAGTGTCGGCAGGAAGCTGTGACTCGCAGAGCGTGGCGTTGATACGACCGGGGCGCGCTGACGTTGGTATGGACGTTTACGGACTCATCGGAAACCCGGTCGGGCACTCGCTGTCGCCGCCGATGCACGAGGCGGGCTACGAAGCACTGGGACTGGATGCACGCTACGTCACGTTCGAACCAGCGGCCGACTCTGGTGCCGACGCCATCGACGCGGCGAAGACGCTCGGAATAGACGGCCTCAACGTCACGATTCCGTTCAAGCAGGACGTGCTAGACGCTGTCGACCCCGCGCCGCTCGCCGAGCGCATCGGCGCGGTCAACACCGTCGATTTCACCGGTGAAACGCCCACGGGCTACAACACCGACGCGGTCGGTGCGGTCAGAGCGTTGCGTCATCACGACGTGGCGCTGTCGGGCACAGCTGTCGTCGTCGGGGCCGGCGGTGCGGGCCGAGCGGTCGCGTTCGGGCTCGCCGATGCGGGACTGTCGGTTCGGATTGCGAATCGCACCGAGTCCAAAGCCGACGGACTCGCCGATGAGGTCCCGGACGCCTCCGGCCATGGACTCGACTCGCTTCCCGACCTGCTTGCGGACGCCGACATCCTCGTCAACTGCACCAGCGTCGGCATGGATGAAGATGCGACGCCGGTCCCCGCCGACGCATTGCACGGCGACCTCGCGGTGCTCGATGCGGTGTACACGCCGATTGAGACCCGTCTGCTACAGGACGCGGCGGCCGCGGGCGCAACGACAGTTGACGGCGCGTGGATGCTCCTGTATCAGGGGGTCGAAGCGTTCGAACGCTGGACTGGCGAGGACGCGCCCGTGGATAGGATGAACAGCCAGTTGCGCGAGCGCCTGTAGCGGACCGGTCACCAGCAAGAGATTTGTGTGGGGGATAAATACGTTCATGTATGGGTCTGCTTCAGAAATTGAAATCCGCCCTCGGGCTTGACGGGACTGGGTCAGCCACGTCGGGAACGAACCGCGACGTGGACGTGACCGTCGAGCGAGAGCCCTCTACTGAAGACGAAGACGCTGTGAAGGGGACGAACACCGCTGCGACTACCGAGACCCACACATCCGATACTGCGGACGGGGCCGGGACCGAATCAGGGGATGGGAGTGGAACAGCCACGCAGACGGACGGGTCAGAGCCTGCTGTGTCACCAACTCCCACTGACGACGAAACAGAATCTGTGACCGATGCGTCTTCCGCGGCGTCCGAGCAAGAAACAGCGCTCGACGACGAAGCCGGCGACTCGGAGACCACCGCTGACGAGGAGTCGGCCGAGGCTGCTGCTGGGGACGCGGGTGAGACCGATGACGGGGAAAACACTGCCCCAGTGACGGAGATCAAAGGTATCGGTCCCGCGTACGCCGACCGACTCGCCGGTATCGGCATCGAGACCGTAGGCGAGCTTGCCACTGCGGACGCAGCGGCCATCGCCGCGGACACCGACCTCTCGGAGAGCCGCGTTTCGGGCTGGATCGAGCGGGCGGAAGAGTTCTGAGACAGCTGGCAGTCCATTTCTGAACCGCAAGGGAATTAGTCGCCGCACTGTTTTCGTTCGGTAATGCAATCGGTCGAAACCGACCGGACGACGTTCACCGACCGTGCGGCCGACGCACCCTCAGTGGCGCGCGTCCCTGTCGAGGTTCGGGTGGACGTTGCTGACCCGTTTCTCGCCTATCGCCGGGCGCGCGACGAAACTGGCGGCGTGTATCTGGCGACTACCGGCGGCCAGTCGGGGTGGGGCTACTTCGGGACCGCTCCGGCGGACTTCCGCGAGGTCGACCCCGGAGCGGGCCGGACTCTCGCTGCACTGACCGAGTTCCTCGACGGCGAGCGCCTGGTCCGCGCTGACTGTGACGTGCCGTATCCCTGCGGAGCCGTTGGATGGCTCTCCTACGATGTGGCGCGGGAACTGGAGTCACTGCCCGACAGCGCCGACGCCGACCGCGCGCTCCCGAACCTACAGATAGCTCGCTATGACCGCTTCGCCGCCTGGGAGGAACCCCGCGGTGAGTCGGTGACCTTGCGCGTGACGGCCTGTCCGCGGGTCGGTGACTTCGAGACGCCAGAATTGGCCTACGAGTTCGGCAAACAGCACGCGCTGGACCTGGCTCGGGCGGCCGTACAGGGAGACCCCGCTGTCAAGGAGCCGCCAGTCGAGACCGACGAAGCGACCTTCGAGAGCGACTGCACGCGCGAGTCATTTGCTGACCGGGTCCGAACGGTCAAGCAGTACATCCGCGACGGCGACACGTTCCAGGCGAACGTCTCCCAGCGGCTCCGTGCCCCCGCGGCGGTCCACCCGGTCGAAGCCTTCGACGCGCTGCGAAGCGTGAATCCGGCACCGTACTCCGCCCTGCTTGAGTTCCCCGGCGTCGACCTCGTCAGCGCTAGCCCGGAACTGCTCTTGCACCGCGACGGCGACCGAATCGAGACCGAACCTATTGCCGGAACCCGGCCACGGGGCGAGACGCGCGAGGCCGACGACCGCCTAGAGGCGGACCTGCTCGACGACGGGAAGGAACGGGCCGAACACGCGATGCTCGTCGACCTAGAGCGCAACGACCTCGGGAAAGTAAGCAAATTTGGCAGCGTCGAGGTACCGGACTACCGGCGCGTCGACCGCTACTCGGAGGTGATGCATCTGGTCTCGGTCGTTGAGGGGCGACTCCGTGACGGCGCGTCCCTGCAGGACGCCATCGCCGCGGTGTTCCCCGGCGGCACCATCACCGGCGCGCCCAAACCCCGGACGATGGAAATTATCGATGAGGTCGAAGCCACGCGACGGGGACCGTACACCGGTTCCATCGGCCTGTTCGGCTTCGACGACCGAGCGACCCTGAATATTGTCATCAGAACGCTGGTCCGGTACGCCGAGGAGTACCACCTCCGTGTCGGTGCCGGCGTGGTTCACGATTCAGACCCGGACAGCGAGTATCAGGAGACGCTGGACAAGGGCCGCGCCCTCGTCAACGCCGTCGACGAGGCGCTCGGGAAGCGCGTCGACTTGGCGATGGAGGACGAGGGATGAGCGGCCACCGTGGCAGCGGGGGGAGCGGCGATAGCGGCGACGGCGGGGCCACCAGCGGCAACAACGCCGGAGGTAGTCCAGCGACAGACTCGCTGGCTCCGACCGTACTGGTCGTCGACAACTACGATTCCTTCGCGTACAACCTCGTCCAGTACGTCGGCGAAGTAGTCCTCCGCCTCGGCGGGAGTGAGGACGATGTCATCGTCCGGCGCAACGACGCCATCGACATCGAAGACATCCGAGCGATGGGCCCCGACGGTATCGTCGTCTCACCGGGGCCGGGGACGCCCGAGGAGGCGGGCGTCTCGATGCCGATATTCGAGGCGTTGGAATACCCCACGCTGGGTGTCTGTCTCGGACATCAGGCGCTATGTGCGGCCAACGGCGCGCCCGTCGGCCACGCCGAAGCGGTCGTCCACGGTAAATCCTCGTCGGTTACCCACGACAGCACAGGGGTGTTCGAAGACATCCCGGACCCGTTCGATGTCGGCCGGTACCACTCGCTTGCGGTCGACCGCGAGACCCTCCCCGACGTGCTAACTGAGACGGCCTACACCGTCACCGACGGTGACGCAACGGGCGACGACAGCTCCGAACCGACCGACGTCGGCCAAGGCGGTACCGACGAGTCACGAGTCGTCATGGGCGTGCGCCACGACGACCGCCCGCACATCGGCGTCCAGTTCCATCCCGAGAGCATCCTGACCGACCACGGCAAGACCATGATCGAGAACTTCTGCCTGCTATGCAATACCACGTAAACGGGGCGCTCGTCCCCGAAGGCGAGGCGACGGTGTCAGTGCGCGACCGCGGGTTCATGTACGGCGATGCGGCGTTCGAGACGCTCCGGGCCTACGGCGGCGAGCCGTTCCAGTGGCACGCCCACCGCGAGCGCCTCCAGCGGACGGCCGAGACGCTGGGCTTCGCCGACGCCGTGCCCGATGACCTCCGTGAGCGCGTTGACGAGACGCTCGCGGCCAACGACCTCGACGAGGCGTACGTCCGGCTGTCTGTCACACGGGGTGTCCAGCCCGGGAAGCTCACTCCGGGACAGGATGTCGACCCCACTGTCGTCGTCATCTGCAAGGGGCTCCCGAGGGGCGGGCTCAACGGCGAGCGCGTCTGGGACGAGCCGGCGTCGGTCCAGACGGTCCGGACCCGGCGGATTCCGAGCGAGGCCGTCCCGGCGGACGCAAAGACGCACAACTACCTCAACGGGATTCTCGGCCGGCTCGAACTTCGAAAGGCCGCCGCTGGCGGCGAGCCCGCCGACGAATGTCTCATCCGAGACATGGACGGTAATCTGGCCGAGGGAGCGACGAGCAACCTCTTTTTCGTCACGGACAACGGCCTCCGGACGCCGAGTACGGATCTGGACCTACTGCCGGGGGTCACCCGCGACGTGGTAATGGACATCGCCCGCGGCGAGGACTTCCCCGTCGAGACCGGCCACTACTCGCTCGATGCCCTGCGTGATGCTGACGAGGCGTTTCTCACGAACTCGACGTGGGAGATCCGCCCGATTGCGACCGTCGACGGCATCTCCGTCGGGAGCGGGCCGATGACGAAGCTCCTTCAGCGGTTGTTCGACGAGCGAATCGAGGAGCGGCACTACTGAGATGGGCTTCGTTTTGTGGGTCATCGCTTCAGTACGTGAATAGGGCCGGAACCGGCGGTTTGAAACGGCTTACGTACTTACGGATGCATAGTATGGACGAGGACAGCCGTATCGTCGCGCTGGACGAGGTGCCCGATGACGGAACGTTTCTGTTCACTGTTCGCGACGGCTTCGACACGAAGGAGGCGATTATCGTCGAGTTGTCCGACGCGGTCGTCGCGTTCGAGAACTACTGTCCACACTGGACAGATGTCCGACTCGACAAGGGCAGTGGGGCGACAGTTCGCAACGGGCAACTGGTGTGTGAGAAACACGGGGCGACGTTCGAATCCGATTCGGGGCTGTGTAACTACGGCCCTTGCGAGGGAGCGGTTCTGGAGGAAGTCTCTATCACCACCGAGGACGGTGACGTCTACCTGACCGACGAGCGCTACGAGTTCGAAAATCAGGGGCCGTCGGGCGACCACGACCTCTCTTCGCGCGGTCGCATCGGCTTCTCGGGGAACTGAACGGCTGGAATCGGCGTCTCCGGGATTCGTTACGGGTTAGCTGATCCGGTACGCCGGCTCCGAGACCGCTTCGCATTTGCACTCCGGACACCGACTCGGTCGGTTTGTCAGGTCGTCGAAGTCCGTGAAGCCGCACTCCTCGCACTCCGGCGGCGCGACGAGGAGCTGTTCGTCGGTCGATTCCAGGGACTTGGAGATATGCTCTACGTGCGTGAGCGCGTCGCTGGTCTGTATCTCGAACTCGTTCGCGATTGTCCCTGCAGCCATCGCTTCGTCGCGTAGTTGGTCAGCGATGCGCTGGCGCGTCGTCCGACTTGCCTCGCGCATGGGAGAAGTTCGCATCCGACTGTTATAGGCTTTGTTCTGTTCTCGGAGCCCCGCAGTGACTCTCTCGGTAGTCCTGTCTCAGCCACGATACTTTATCACCGACGGCGGTGAATAGCGACACCCAATGTTCGATAGAATCCTCGTTCCGACCGACGGCAGCCCCGGTTCCGAGCGCGCGTTCGAGGTCGCTGCGACGCTTGCCGGCACTCACGATGCAGCGGTCCATGTGCTCTCGGTCGTCGACGAGCACGGGCCCACGGACGACGACTGGGACTACGACGACGGCTCCCCGGCGGATGCCTTCGTCGAATCCCAGACCGACCACGTCGACACCGAGGGTCTGTCCGTCACCCCCGCCGTCCGCGAGGGAGTCGTCCACGACGCGATTCTCGACTACGCCGACGAGAACGATATCGACCTCATCGTCATGGGAACCCATGGTCGGACCGGTGTCCGACGGTTCCTTCTGGGCAGTGTCACCGAAAAGGTCGTTCGCCTCGCCGATGTGCCGGTCCTCTCGGTCAAAGCCGACGCTGAGCCGGGGACCGTCTCGTTCGACGACATTCTACTCCCGACCGATGGCAGCAGCGGTGCAGAGGCGGCTATTGAACCGGCAGGCGCGCTCGCAAGCGCAACCGATGCCACTACCCATCTCGTTTCGGTCGTGGACACGCGGTCGCTCGGTATCGACGTCGGATCGACTGTCATCGTCGACGAACTGGAGTCGGTCGCGACGGATGCTGTCGGGGGGGCGTCCGACCGGCTCTCCGAGCTGGGAGTCGAGACTGTCGAGACAGCTATCACTCACGGCGTCCCGTATCGGGCCATCCTCGACGCTATCGAGGATACTGACGCCGACCTCGTCGTCATCGGCACTCACGGCCGCACCGGTGTCGACCGCTACCTCCTGGGTAGCGTCGCGGAAAAGCTGGTCCGAACGTCGCCGGTACCGGTGCTGACCGTTCGAGCACCAAGCGCCAGTGACGAGAGCTAACACCGCTACCACCGGTCAAACGGTGAGTTAGCAGGCGGGACGACGCTCGAATGGCGGTGGGACGAGCTATCCGAAGTTCTCGACTTTGGCATCATCAGTGCTAATGCCAGCGGCCTCCAGCGCCTCCGTGGCGGCATCGAGGAAGTCCGCGAAGCCGTAAATGAACACTTGCCCACCGTCCTCAACGGCATCGGCGACTGGCTCGGTCAGGGACGCCTCGCCATCGATGACCGAGACGAGCGCCCCGGCCTCGGCGAGCGCGTCTAGTCGGTCCCCGTGGACCGGCGCGTCGTCCTGATACACGACTGCGGCCTCGTTACCATCGTCCAGTGCACGCTCGGCGATACCGACCGCCGGACCGACGCCGGGGCCGCCGGCCAACACGACGACGCGGCTCTCGCCCTCGTAGTAATCCGACCCGAACGGCCCGGCGATACGGACGCCGTCGCCCGCTTCGAGCGCACCGAGTTTCGGTGCCAGTTCGCCGTCGGGGTCGATACCGACGGTGATCTCGAACGCCTCGTCGACCGTCGGCGAAGAGATAGTGTAGAACCGCGAGATATTCTCTCCGTCGACGGTCAATGTCAGTTTGACGAACTGACCCGGCTGTGCGTCGAAGGCATCCGGTGTCTCAAAGTCAATCGCCACGGTGTCTGGTCCGACATCTCGGACGGCAACCACGTCGAGGACTCGTTCATCCATATCCCAGAGTTACCGTGACTGGGCAAGGGGGTTACGGTCGCGGAGTTTCAGCCTAGTCGGATCGTATTGCCGGTTTTTTCCTACATACGGGTGATTATGCCGGTTTTTGCTCGAGACCATACCAAAATTCACTCAAAAGCGAGTAGTACGCGCGCGGGCGCTTACGGAAGGCTTTTCCTACCACGCTGGCTACCCGAGGGATATAATGCCAGAGGACCTGAACTGGGCCATCGGCGGCGAAGCCGGCGATGGAATCGACTCCACCGGGAAGATTTTCGCGCAGGCACTCTCCCGGGCTGGTCGACACGTCTTCACCTCAAAGGACTTCGCCTCCCGCATCCGCGGCGGGTACACCGCCTACAAGGTACGGACGTCAGTCGACCGCGTTGAGAGTGTCGTCGACCGCCTCGACATCCTGATCGCACTCACCGAGCGCACGATCCACGAGAACGAGGACGAACTCCACGAGGACTCCGTCATCATCTATGACGGCGAGCGTTCGACGATGCAGGACGTGGAAGTGCCCGGCGACGCGACGGCACTCGAAGTACCGCTGAAACGGCTCGCCGAGGACGCGGGTGGGGCCATCATGCTCAACGTCGTCGCCCTCGGTGCGGCGTGTGAGGTTACCGGCTTCCCCATCGAGAACCTCGACGAAAGCCTCGAAAAGCGCTTCGGCGACAAGGGCGAGGCCATCGTCGAGAACAACAAGGAAGCCGCCCGGAAGGGACAGGACTACGTGCAGGAGGAGTACGGCGAGTTCGACTACGACATGGAGACCACCGACGAGGACTACGTGCTCCTCAACGGGGACGAGGCCATCGGCATGGGCGCTATCGCCGCCGGCTGTCGCTTCTACGCCGGCTATCCAATCACACCGGCGACGGACGTGATGGAGTACATGACCGGCCGCGTCGACCAGTTCGGCGGGAAGGTCGTCCAGGCCGAGGACGAACTCTCCGCAATCAACATGGCCCTCGGTGCGGCCCGCGCCGGTGCCCGAGCCATGACCGCCACGTCCGGCCCGGGCATCGACCTGATGACCGAGACGTTCGGGCTGGTCGCCACCAGCGAGACGCCGCTGGTTATCTGTGATGTGATGCGCTCCGGTCCCTCGACCGGGATGCCGACCAAGCAGGAGCAGGGCGACCTCAACATGACGCTGTACGGCGGCCACGGCGAGATTCCGCGGTTCGTCGTCGCGCCGACCACGGTTTCGGAGTGCTTCTGGAAGACCGTCGAGGCGTTCAACCTCGCCGAGAAGTACCAGACCCCGGTCTTCCTCGTTTCGGACCTCGCGATGGCCGTGACGGAGCAGACCTTCTCCCCCGAGACGTTCGACATGGACGAGGTCGAAATCGACCGCGGCAAGGTCGTCGACGAGAACGACATCGACGCCTGGCTCGACGAGAAGGGCCGCTTCCAGGCCCACTTCGCCGCCGCCGACGGCATCTCGCCGCGTGCGTTCCCCGGGACGACCGACGGCGCGCACATGACGACCGGCCTCGAACACGACGAACTCGGTCGGCGGACCGAAGACACGGACATCCGCATCGAGCAGGTCGACAAGCGCCAGCGGAAAGTCGAGACCGCCCGCGAGCAGGAGGACTTCGACTACCGCGAGTTCGGCGACCCCGACGCGGACACGCTAGTCATCTCCTGGGGCTCCAACGAGGGCGCGCTCCGCGAGGGGCTGACACTGCTGGAGGAGGACGGCTACGACATCCGGTTCCTCTCGGTCCCGTACATCTTCCCCCGACCGGACCTCACCGAGGAGATCGAGGCGGCCGAGGACGTCATCGTCGTCGAGTGCAACGCTACCGGCCAGTTCGCGGATGTCATCGAACACGATGTCCTCGAACGGGTCCAGCGCATCAACAAGTACAACGGCGTTCGGTTCAAGGCAGACGAACTGGCGACAGAGATAAAGCAGACGCTTGACACACCCGCGGAGGCAACACAATGAGTTCCGACGTTCGCTTCACAGACTTCAAATCCGACAAGCAACCGACCTGGTGTCCCGGCTGCGGTGACTTCGGGACGATGAACGGCATGATGAAGGCGCTGGCGGAGACGGGCAACGACCCCGATAACACCTTCATCGTCGCCGGTATCGGCTGTTCCGGCAAGATCGGGACGTACATGCACAGCTACGCGCTCCACGGCGTCCACGGCCGCGCCCTGCCCGTGGGAATCGGCGTGAAGATGGCCAACCCGGACCTCGAAGTGATGGTTTCGGGTGGTGACGGCGACGGCTACTCCATCGGGGCTGGCCACTTCATCCACGCTGTCCGCCGCAACGTAGACATGAGCTACGTCGTAATGGACAACCGGATTTACGGGCTGACAAAGGGTCAGGCCTCGCCAACCTCGCGCGAGGACTTCGAGACCTCAACCTCGCCGGACGGCCCGAACCAGCCGCCGGTCAACCCCAAGGCGCTCGCCTTGGCCTCCGGCGCGACGTTCATCGCGCAGTCGTTCTCCTCGAACGCACAGCGCCACGCCGAGATCGTCCAGAAAGCCGTCGAGCACGACGGGTTCGGCTTCGTCAACGTCTACTCGCCGTGTGTGACGTTCAACGACGTGGACACTTACGACTACTTCCGCGACGCCATCGTGGACCTCGACGAAACCGACCACGACCCGTCGGACCGCGACCAGGCCAAGGACAAGATTCTCGAAAGCGAGAAGGAGTACATGGGCGTCCTCTACCAGGACGAGGATTCGGTCCCGTTCGAGGAACGCGAGGGCGTCGAGGGTTCGATGGCCGAGATTCCCGACGGCGCGCCCGAGGGCGCGATGGACCTCGTCCGCGAGTTCTACTAGACCAGCCGTTTCTGTTTCTGATCTCCCCGCCCCGTTGGAGCAGTTCCTGCACGTCGATATTGAACTCGGCGGGCAGTTCGAGGGGCGCTTTGAGCATAACACGGGGAGCCGCCGGCACGTCTTCGTGGCAGGTAATCACCGTGGCGGGTCAGAACCTCGATCCTAGCCGGGAAAAACCCATCTCTGGTTAGCGGATTACGTCCTCATCAACAGGGGGACCACCGCCGACGTGGCCTGAATTCACGGGGCAAAGCAAGCGTCCGGCACACGAATCCAGACGCGGAAATCATCTGTGCGAACTCGACGATTGCGGCCGATGGGAGCACCATCGCTGGAGAACACGTTCCCGGCGTTGAAGACGGACCGACACTCGCCCACTGTGCTATACTCTATGGCGCCAGATATCTCTTCGGCGCGTGATCACCTACCTCGGCGTTCACGCCGAGGTTTGTCGGTGGACTCCCGGTCTATCCACTATACCGTGGAAGGCGAGTAGTCGCCGTTCCCGTTCAACGTCCCCGACTTGAGGGCGAGGTGATTGGTCGCCCGTCCAGAACCAGACTTGAGCCGATTCTGGACGTACCTGTGTGCGATGTTGCGTGCCGCGTTGTAGTCGCTGTGTAGCTCTTTGCCGCACTTCTGGCAGGCAAACTCGTCGCCGTCGCGGTTGTCCTCGTGCGTGAATCCACAGTCGGCGTGACTACACCGTTGACTGGTGTACGCCGGATGGACTGTCGTTGATGAGGGGCTCTCGCTTGATCCGTGGGTCCCTCTGGCTGCTGGCGTGGTTCTCAGTGGCCGGAAGGTTCTGATAAACAGAAACAACAATCTTTACATATTATTAGGTCAGCCTAAAAATATGGAATATGGTAGTCAGTCAACACGACGCCAGTTACTCGCAGGGACCGGTCTCACAGTCGGCGCGGCACTGGCCGGCTGTGCGTCGATGACCGAGTCAGACGACACGGAAAACTCAAATGAGTCGACTCGGACAGAACAGGCAGACAGCTACGAGGCCTGTATCGAGCCAGTAGGGTGTCAGACTTTCGAGTCGGTACCTGAGACCTACATCGTCAACAACGGCGAGTGGGCCGATATGGCCTTTGCGCTGGGTCAACGCGACGGGTTCCTGACGTCGACGAACATGATACCCGGATTTCTCTTCGAGCCGTTCGGGCTGGACGTACCGCCGCGCTCGGAGACGGAGTCGATGTCGGCGATTAGCTGGGACAAGGAGATCTTCTACGAACGCGAGCCCGATGTGATTTTGATGGACCCTCACTACATGCATGGCACCGGCTGGGACGACTCATGGGACGAGTCAGATACCCGGGAAATCAGCGAAAACGTTGCTCCCTTCTTCGGGAACAACATCCTGCGCCGACGCGATTTCCACGACTACAAACTCTACTCGCTGTACGGGGCCTTCGAGCGGCTCGCTGAGTTGTTCCAGGAACGCGAGCGCTACGAGGCGATGGCGTCTGTTCACGACGATCTTCAGAGGGAGATCCAATCGCGGCTCCCGTCGGATGGCAACCAGCCAACGATTGGTCTCGTCAACAGCGCCACTAATCCGAGCGAAGGGACGTTCTATCCGATGAATACGGATGCCGAAGGTATCGAAATGAAACCATACCAGGATCTCGGCATCGAAAGCTCGTTCACCCCTGAGCTGGTCGAGAATGGAACCATCGACTACGAACAGCTGCTTGAAGTCGACCCCGAGATCATCGTCGTCCACTGGGGAATCAAAACCACCGGCAACACTGATAGCTTCTCGCTGTCAGCGTTCCACAAGCAGTTCGTCGAGCCGATGGAGACCGATCCGGTCGGCAGCCAGCTGACAGCGGTTGAGGCGGGCAATATATACCCCGGTGCGTTCGGGTCACAGGGCCCACTGGTGAACCTGCTCCAGACTGAGATGGTCGCCCAGCAGCTCTATCCTGAGGAGTTTGGCGAGTTCGAACCCGAACGGTTTCCCGAGGTGGCCGACGACAAGCAACTGTTCGACCGGCAGCGGGTGAAAGACATCATTCAGGGACGCTTCTAACTGACGCATGTATCATCTCATGCAGTTCATCGAGGACCACTTAGCCGACGATGAAGCTGTTGGGCGAGAAGTGGCACAGGCCTAGGCGGAGGACCTACAAGAAAGGACGCTCGCGGAGAGACGTTCGTCAGCTTCACGCAACATTGCTATCTCGTTCGCAAACCGGAGTCACGGTAGGTCGGCGATATATGGGAGCCGATGCGCCGGATATCATGCCCTTCTGTCACACACACAATAGAATCGGGTTCGGACCCATATGTCGGTATCTCTAACGGAAGGTATGCACATCTTCTGGCATCAGCGGGATCTCCGGATACCGGACAACCGCGGGTTGACTGCCGCTGCCGCAGACGACGAGGTACTGCCGGTGTACGTTCTCGATACGGACCTGCTGTCGAAGGTCGGGAAGCGGCAGCGAGCATTCCTGCTGGCCGGTGTCAGAGCGCTGAAAGCGGCGTATCGGGACCGCGACGGTGACCTGCTCGTCAGGAAGGGGGCCGCTGCCGATGTGCTCTCAACCGTCGTCGAGGAGTACGACGCCGACCGGGTGTACTACAACGACCACTACCGGCCGGCGCGCCGGAACCGACAGCGCCGTGTCGATGAGGCCGTGCCGACGAAGTCCCTGACCGACCTCGTCCTCGTCGATCCGGCCGGGCTCGACAGCCGGTACGAGAACCACAGCCGCTTCTACGACGACTGGCAGGCCCACCACAAGCTCCCGCCGGTCGACCCGCCCGAAGCGGACTCGTTTGCCGACGTGTCGGACCCGACGACGGCTCCGAGCATCGAGTCGGATATGGACCTGCCAACCCCCGGCTACGAGGGGGCACGGCAGCGGTACGACGACTTCCTCACCGGTGGCATCGAGACGTACAACGAGACCCGTGATGACATGCAGGCAGCCGTCGAGCGGCCGACCAGTGCCGTCTCGCGTATGTCGCCGTACCTCGCGGCAGGGATGATTGGTATCCGCGAGATATGGCGAGATGCGTCCGACCGCCACACCGAAGCCACCGGTGACGCCCAGCGGAACATCCAGAAGTACCGCTACGAACTCTCGTGGCGCGAGCAGAGCTATCACCTGCTGTACCACAACCCCACGCTGCTGTCAGCGAACTACAAGTCGTTCCCGAACCGTATCGAGTGGGAAAACGACGGGGACAACTTCGAGGCCTGGAAGCGCGGCGAGACGGGGTATCCGTTCGTTGACGCCGGGATGCGCCAGCTCGAACGGGAAGGATACATCCACAACCGGCCGCGCCAGAACGTCGCGTCCTTCCTCACGAAACATCTACTGGTCGACTGGCGCGAAGGCGCACGGCACTTCAGGAAGCGACTGGTCGACCACGACCCCGCTAACAACGCCGCAAGCTGGCAGTGGACGGCGTCTACCGGGACCGACTCCGTGGACGTGCGTATCTTCGACCCGGTCGCACAGATGAGCAAGTACGACAGCGGGGCGGACTACGTCACGGAATACGTGCCGGAGCTTCGTGATGTTCCGGCGAACAAGATCGTCGACTGGCCGACGCTCTCTGACGGCGAACGCGAGGAACTGGCTCCGGATTACTATCATCCAATCGTCGACCGAAACGCCGCCTACGAGCGAGCACAGCGCGTGTTTGAGACGGCGTTAGGGAAACGCTGAGGGAGGGGAAAGACAGTGGCACTATGCCCTGTACTGCACGAGGAAATAAACCGCCACTGCAACAGAACCGGTGACGCCCGTGAGCCAGATGTCCGTGCTCAGGTACAGCCCCGGCGTGGGCGGGTGGTACTGTGTCAGTGGCCACAGCACTTCGTACGACCGCCCAGAGGCCTTCAACAAAAGCGAATCGGCGAGCAGGTGACTTACAGCCCCGAGCGACAGCAGCATGAACACGCGCCGTCGGTCGGCGCGGTTCACGACGACCGTCCCTACGAGGACTGCAACGAACGCGCCGCCGAGTGTGTGGATACCCAGCCAGTTGAACGGGATCCCCAGCGCTGCCTCGACCGCTGCAGCGTCCACGAGAAGCTTGATCTTCGCCATGTCCGGGATGAACGCGCCGGCCATCCCCACGGTGACGTACTCGCCAGTGAGCCAGTTGTACCGTAGTGACAGGAGGGTACAGATGGTGAACGCGATGAAGGCGTGCGAGAGCAGGTCCGGCATCAGGCACGCACCTCTTGTACTCTCTTGTGAAGCGCCTGTATCGGCCGAAGTGGCTCCTCACGCCGGCACAGTCCCCCTGTCTGCCAGTTCAGCCGCCACTCACAGACCAGTCGCCACAGCGTCCACAGGCCGGCGAGGGCAGAAACGATATACATCGCCATGTAGTTCACTGCCGGCACGCGCACGCTGTTCTCCGCGGTGATGGTCCGGTCTGGACCGAACGTGCCGTACACCTGCAGCGACTCGCCTTCGTCGACGGCTATGTCGACATTCCGGACTGTAACCGTGAGCGTGCCGCTGTGGTACTCGCCGCTGGCAGTGTACTCGTATTCGACGGCGATTTCGACTGGCTCGGTTCCGATGACACTGCCGGTCACCTGAACGGCCTCACCGACGTGGCTGTCAGGATGCTGGGCCAGCGCGTTTCCATCGGGATAGTCGCCCAGTTCGGGGGCCGGCGTGGCCATACCGAATCCGATCATGAGTGCGAATAAGATGGCCAGCAGTCCACAGACAGCTGCGACCCTGCCCACCCGCGAATGAAGCATTCAAATCTCGGTGCGGGCGGCGAGATATAAACTCTGGTGCTTGGGCCGGGCCGGTGTCGCTCGTGGGCCTACTCAGACTTGCCGGGCAGGACATCCGGATTTCCGGAGCGGTAGATGTACTCAACAGCGACGCCGGTCAGCGGCGAGTCGGCGGCCGTTGCGTACGACTTCGCGAGGTCGAGATACTGTTCGGTCACGTCGACGACTCGTCGATAGGCGGCTTCGTCGTCGGGCGCGAGCAGGTACTCGGCGGTGACGGGCGTCAGTTGGCCCTCCGCTCGATCATCCTCGTAGTCGTCCACGTCGTCGAGCCACACCTGTGCGCCGATAATGGCGAGAACGATGGCCTTGGCGAACTCGTCGTCGATGTCGAGGCCAGCGAGTCGGTAGAGGTCGAGCATCCCGTCGTAGAGGACACCGACGCGGGCGTACTGGGTTTTGCTGTAGGGAAGTTTCTTCTCCGTCTCGGTGAGCGTCGCTGGCGCCTCGTCGTACTCGGCGAACTTGTACGCTTCCCGGATATCGGTCAGCGCATCGGCGTCACCGTCCTCAGCCGCGGTCATCAGTTCCCGGAAGTAGTCGTCGCGGTCCTGATGGGCCTCGCTGTAGTCGACAGCCCACTGGTAGGCGTTCTCGACGACGGGAGGCATATCCTCCAACAGGCCGTCGAGGTGGGACTGCAGCGCGGATTGGGCGACCTCGGCGACGCGGCGGCGGTCCGCTTCACTCGCGTCAAAGTCAACCTCGAAATCTTCGAACTCGTCATCATTGATAGCGTCGCGCATGTCCCCGTCGATGAGCGCCTCGATGGAGAGGCGAGTCATCTGCTCGGCGCGCACGACCATCTCACGGGGTGCAAGGTCCTGTGCTGGCCCCTGTTCCAGCGCCGTCTCATCGACGGTCGGAACGCCGTCGGCGATTGTATCGATGACAGGGTCGCCGGGGGCCTGCTGACGGGCGTTACGGTAGACGTAGCCCAGCGTCAGCTGTGCGGGGAGAATGAGCTTCGTATCGTATGAGAACTCGACCGGACAGCCGAACTCGTCTTCGAGGGCAGCCTCAATGCGGTCGGTCACGTCGTCAACCATCGCTTCGGTCCGGTCGTCAATCTCGGATTTCAGTGAGAGGCTGCCGGCATCGAACACGCCGGTGTCCGCGTAGTATCCCAGCACCGCCCGTAGCGCCGTGGGCAGCCGCCGCCTGTCCGCGAGCACGCCCGCGCCTGTCTTGAGAACCATTGTATGTCGCCCCGGGTGTTCCCGTCATGGTAGTGGGGCCGTCTTTACCCTTTCGAGACCGCCCTCGGTGTATTCGGAAAGACTGATTACCGACAGGCAACACCCACAACCATGCGCGAGCGCTTTGACGTGGTGATAGCCGGAGCCGGGCCCGCCGGGGCGCAGTGTGCCCGTGATCTAGCGGAGCGAAACTACGAGGTGCTCGTTCTCGAAACCGAGTCCGAAGACGAGTTCCCGCGTCAGAGCAACAAGTCCACCGCCGGGACGTTCATGTCGGCGATGACGGGCTTTGCGATTCCCGATGACGTGGTGATGAACTACACGGACAACGTCGTGCTTGAGTCCCCCAACGACCACTACGTCCGTAATCAGACTGGGGCCGTCCTAGAGTTCGCGGAGTTCAAACAGTGGCTTGTCTCTGAGGGACGGAATAAGGGAGCGACCTACCGCTTTGACGCCCGCGTCTCGGCCCCCATCATGGAGAACGGGGAAATCGTCGGCGTCCGCTACGACGGCGACGAGGAGGTGTACGCGGACATCGTCATCGACGCCACCGGCCCCGCCGCGCCGCTGGCGAAGGAACTTGACGTGTGTGACCTCAAGCGGGACCATCAGGCAATCGGCGTTGAGTACGAGTTCGAGGGCGTTGAAATGGATCACGATGACTACGCCGACCTCCGGGATGCGATGATGCTCCGCCTGGATCACGACCTCGCCCCGGGTGGCTACTCCTGGATTTTCCACACCGGTGAAGACACAGCGAAGGTCGGCCTCTGTTACATCCAGAACGGCTCTCACCAGAAGTACGCGAAAGACGGGATGGGCATCGACGACTATCTGGAGTACTGGCTCGATTCGGACCCCAGATTCGACGACGCCGAAAAGATCGAGGGTACGCAAGCCCACCGCGGGTCGGCCCACATCCAGCCTCCTGACTCGATGAGCACGGACAGCTTCATGGCTATCGGCGACACTGTCCCGACTGTTGACCCGTTGTGGGGTGAGGGCATTCACAAGGGCATGAAGTCGGCCCGTGCCGCCGCCGCAACGGCCGACTCGGCGCTCAAGCCTGACGAACCCGACACCTCGGCGGAGAACCTCTCTGTCTACGACCAGCTCTGGCACAGCGAGGTGGCCCCGAAACACAACGCCCGCCTGATGATGACGGAACTGCTGTATCTCGCTCCGAACGAGCGGTACGATCAGTTGATGGACGACCTCCGGAGTACCGGACAGGACACACTCAGGCAAATCAACGGCGGCGACCGTCGGGCGATTGCGAAGCTCACCCATCTCTCGGACATGCCGATTCTCGTCGAATACGCCCGCCGCCGCCTCGATATTTGACGTGACCGCGAGAAGTGCGGCAGGTTTTTTTCCGCCGGCCCGGAGATTCAGGTGATGGGAACCCCCATTGGTGTGGTCGGTGACAACGCCCTAGCAGACGTGCTTCGAGACGCCGGCATGGCTGTTGAACGGGGTCGTGACGGCGCTGTTCCGAAGACCAACCGGGTCGTCGCTGTCGGCGAGGACGCCGTTGCTGCCGTGGCACGGGCTGTGGGTGACCCGCTGGTGTTACCGGTCGCGGCGGGTCGCGGCGTCCGGTCAGTACCCCGGGACGACGCTGTCGCTGCCGTGTCGGGACTTGCTGAAGCACGGGTCGAAAGACATCCAGTTCTCCGCGTGACGATGCCTGACGGGACGGTCGAACAGGCGTTCTGGGACGTGACCCTCGTTACCGCAGACGCCGCCCGTATCTCCGAGTTTACTGTCACGTCGACGGCCGACCGCATCGGACAGTTCCGGGCCGACGGCGTCGTGATCGCAACGGCCGCTGGCTCGCCGGGCTACGCCCATCGCGTCGGCGGCCCAATTCTGGCACCGTCGGAGCAGGCGGTGGTGGCACCGATCGCACCGTTTGCGACTGATCCGGATCACTGGGTCTTGCCGGCCGATGGCCTCAATGCCTTGGTTGAACGCGACGAGGCGACCGTCAAGCTACTCGTCGATGACCACATATCGCGGCCCGTCAGCTATCAGGAGCGTATCACGATCTCGCTCGGGTCCCCCGTTCGAACCGCCGTCGTTGACGAGAGTCGGTCCAGATTCGAGTGAGATTGGAAAGACACTAATGGACGGTGGACAGAGCTTTGCATATGCAGCCATCCGTAACGTTCTTTGGGCCACTGGATACCATTCTGGGGAGTCCCACAGTCGGCGGTGCGCTCCTCATCGAATACATCATCTTCGGAGTGGTAATTGTCAACTTCCTCACGCGGCAGCTCGCCCATAGAAGCCACGTCAAGCAATATAAAAACGATGGCGCAGAGGCGATCAGCCGTCACCCGGCACACACGTTCAGCAACATCGCACTGGTCGTGTTGTCGTTTTTCTACATGACGCTCCACCATCACGGTGGGATGGTCCTGTCCGTACTCGTTCTCGGCGCAGTCATCACTGACTTCTTCGAGTTCGAGTCCCGCAAGGTCGAAGCCCGCCGTGACATCCCGCTGGAACGGCCAAAAGGGGCCATCGTCGCCGCTCTTGTGGTGTTCATGTATGCGGGCTACCAGAGCCTGTTCTGGCTCATCAAGGGCCCGTGGAGCGCCATCGTCTGAAGACAGATTCTCGTTTTACCGACTTCGTCTACCTGTCGCTTCCCAGCCGCGTCTATCGATAGCGCTGCGCGTGCGGCCGGCAATCACCACACAACTACACAACCCCGTATGTGTGGTTTTAGTTTGAAATACTATTTGAGTGTGTAATTGTACTCGCGCACACTGTATGAACAGACGAAAACCTGGCGAAATAGTTTAATACCACCACAACGTTGTGTCGGTGTAGAGGAAGATGTCACACAGGTCCCTCACAACGGCGCTGACGCTGTACCGCGGGGAAACATTCACACTCGAAGAAGCAGCGACGTACAGCGGGGTGTCACCGAGCAAGTTCGCCACGGCGCTTCGGTCCCGCGGGATTCAGGTACGCGACGAAGACCACACGCCGGTGGATCGGACTGCAAACTGAGGGCGGCGTCGGCCCCGATTAGAAAGACATAACGACTGCGTCCTGTTATGCCGACCGCTCGTTGAGGTACGCCTGGAATTCGCTGATCAGCGGGAGCACGACCCAGAAGGTCAGTGCGCCCAGCACTGCGAACCAGAAGAACGCGTCGCCCATGAACAGGGCGATCTGGTCGAACGTGGTCGGTTCCTCGATAGTAAGTTCGCCAGTGAGCTGTGCCCCTTCGAAACTCGGCGTGTTGTACCATCCCTTGATGGTCATCCAACCCAGTCCGCCGACCATGAGGCACGCGAACCCCTTCATGAACTCGTCAGCCATTATCCGAACGTTAGGTAGCGTCGTCTTTAGACTTTCCCATTTCCTCGGTACGGAACCGCGTCGAGAACGCGTACACGACTGTGCCAGCGAGAATGCACGCGATTCCGGCGATGCCGACCGGCACGTCAATCTCCGAGGCCGGCGCTGAGGCCCGCTGTGTCGCCACGTCGACGAGGATGAATCCGGCGACGACGCTTATCACCGCAAACAGCGTCGAGAACACCGTCACAGCCTTGTACACGCGCAGCGGGACCACGACATCCCGCCGGTCCGAACCGTCTTCAGTCCCCGCTGGCTGGTCCTCTGTCATCGCTACTACTACGGACGGGAGCCACTTTACTGCGGCGAGACGAAGTCACTACGCTTGCGGTGGAACTGAGCTGCGGATGCAAAGAAACGACGGAGAAACTGGCCGAGTCGGTTACTTCGGCGGTCGCAGCCGGTAGTACCGACGGTTGAGGTCGAACATGTAGCCCTCGCGCATCGTCTTGAGCACCGCGTAGGTGATCGTCGCGCTGACGATGGGGACGAGGAACGTCAGGTCAAACAGCAGGTGCGAGTCCATCGGAACGAGGTTCTTGATGGACAGTGCGGCGATGGTCAGGCTGAAGATGACGCCGGACATCCCGACCGCGGCCCAGAAGGGCTGCTCGACGGGACGGCGCGCGGACCCCTTGTTCAGGAAGGGGACGATGGCGACGAAGCCGACGACCACGACGTTTGCCAACACACCGTAGGTTCGGTCGGCCATGAGCTTCGAGCCGCCGAGGATGCTCAGGTCGGGGTTCAGCGGACCGAGCTTGAGCAGGCCAAAGGACCAGTAGAGATACCAGTCCGGCAGGATAATCGCCGGCGTCACACTGGAGTTAGCAGGGTTTGGCATCTCCGGGGGCAGCGTCGCCGAGACGAACAGGATCATGCCCACGAAGAAGGACGTCAGCGCGATGTTGCGCATCATCTCGTGGGGCCAGGCCGGGAACGCGAGCACGTCACGCTCGACGTAGTCCGACTGCTGGCGGAGGTCCTGGTCCTCGCGGCGTGCCCGTTCGAAGTACTCGTACGTCAGCCGGGAGAGCCCCTGTGTCCGTTCCTTTCGCTCGGACCATGCGGGAGTCTCGTCGTCCGGCGAAACGATACCGGTGCCGGAACCGTCCGTGCGAACGTCGTCTGTGTCGTTGTCGCTCATAGTATTAGTGTGGTTCAGCGATCCCCTGCATCCAGACGATGCCGATGTGGACCGCGATGATGGCAGTCGTGATGAACGGCAGGAAGAACACGTGCAGGATGTACATCCGCTGTAGCGTGGCCTGCGAAAGCGTGAACCCGCCGAACATCAGCTGTGCGACCCACTCACCGATGAGCGGGATGGAAAGGGACATCTCGACGCCGATCTGGCCGGCCCAGAACGAGAGCTGGCTCCACGGCAGCAGGTAGCCGGTGTATCCGAACACCAGCGTCAGCGAGATGAGGACGATGCCGATGAGCCAGTTCAGTTCGCGCGGTTCCTTGTATGCCCCGGTGAAGTACACACGAAGCATGTGGAGGAACACGGCAGCGACCATAATCTGGGCGGCCCAGCGGTGGACCGAGCGCAGGAAGTAGCCGAGGTTGAGCTGGCCCATGATGAGCATCACCGAGTCGTACGCGACCGTCGGTGACCCGTCGGCAGCCGCGGCGGCCGGGGCGTAGTAGAAGCCAAGTAGCGCGCCGGATATCGCGGCAACGATGTACGCAACTGTCGAGAACGACCCGAGTGCGTACAGCGGGTACCAGTACCAGAACTTGTTGTCGAGGTTGTACTGCTCCGTGTGGCTCTTCGGCATCTGCATGTTGACCTTGTAGTAGAGATCTTCGAGGATCTCAAGATAGTCAACGACGCGCAGCCGTCGGTCGAGCCAGATAAGCACGGTCAGGTACACCGATTCGATCGGCGTCAGCTCGCGCGATTCCATCCAGCCTTTGTGATCGTGTTCGTCTTTGCGTTCGAGACTCATTGATTACTCCGTCTGTGGTGGGCGTGGCAGCGCCACGAACGTCGATTGCACGGGACTGAACGGGTCGTACACGGACTGGTGGCACTGACAGTAGATATCGTTGGCTGCGGCAAAGTTAGCGCTCCCGCTCTGCGTTTTGAACCCTGGCACGCAACAGAAGTGCGTGCATTTGTTCAGCCAGGCGATGAAGCCCTGGTCAGTCGCCTCGGAGACGAACGACTGGACGCTGCTGGGAAGCTCCGCGTACTCGCCCTCACCGTTTGCCATCTTTTCGACTTCGACGGACCTGATTATCTGCACCGGAGCGCCGTTCTTTCCGTCGCTGTTGGTCCGCCAGACGACGCTCGCAGGCTTTCCGACACCGGGGTCACCGATGCCGTTGCCCCATTCCTTGTAGTCGTCGAACATGTCGACCGTGAGTGGTTTGCCGGATTCGTACTCCCCTTGCCAAGAGAAGGTCCCGGTGTCGTTGAGGAACGTACTGTTCCGGTCGGATTGCGGATAGATGGCTGCGGTGCTTTGGATACCACAGTACTGGAACCACTGCGAGGAGTAGTCGATGCCGCTCCCGCCGAAGTCCGGTGCGACGGCTGCGCCGGCTTTCTCGTCGTACTCCGGCCAGAGGCCACTGATCTCGCCACCGTTGATCTCGATAGGGATGATCGGCATCCCTCGCGGGGCCGGTCCGGCGGTGTTCTCGACGGCGACGAACGGGGTCGTCCCGCCACCTTCGCCGGCGGCGTCTGTCGTCGCGTCGACGGCTGCGGCGCCACCGACACCGACGCTGGAGAGTGCTGCACTCCCGACGACGCCCTTTACGAAGCGACGACGGCCTGTTTCAGCCGGATATTTGTCTTCATCAAGTGGCATATTATTTCTTGTAGTATGGGTACACTGCGCGTTTGAATGTCTCTGCAAGCTTGTCGCCGTCCGCCATCGTCGTGCCGTCGACGTCTTCCTGACGGATATAGAGGTCTTCCCACTTGCGACGGCGCTTCTTGACGATCATCACGTCTGGGAGGAACTCTTTGCGGTACAGCAACATGATGAACGCCAGATCGATGAATATCGCTGTCAACACGCCGCCCATGAACATATTGGCCTCAATGAGGCGGACGGTCAGCGTTGTCCCGATACCGGACGCCCATCCGGCAATCATGCCGTACGTGAACAGCCCGACAAGGGCGACCTGAATGATCGTCAGGAGGACGATACCAACGGCCGCCGCTGTGCTCTCACGCGGCGGCTCGTAGCGGTGAATGTCGCCGTAGGTGGAACCTTCGGATGCCATTAGTTGTTCCCTCCACTAGTGTGGGGCGATTCGCCGTACTTCAACTGGAAGAAGGTGAATATCAGCGGGATGATAACTGCGAGTCCAGCGCCAAATCCGACGAAGTGGGGCTGGATCGGGACGCCGGCGTAGTGCGGGTCGACTTCGACCGGACCACCGCCACCGATTGTCTGTGTCGGGTACTCTTCGCCGACGACGATTGCGCCCTTCATGTTGAGTCCCTCGTGGGGGACACAGAGGTACGGGTAAATGCCGTCCTCTTCGAAGGTATGCTCGTAGTTGACGCCGGCGCTGGACGTCGTACTTCCGGAGTCCAGTGGTCCGTCGCCGTCCGAGACGACGTTGTGGCCGCCGCCGTTGCCCGTCCATTCGAACTGGACGGTTGCGCCGTTGTCCACGTGGACAGCTGGCGGACCGAACCCGTACGCGCCGCCGTTGGCCTGCACGCCGACCTCGACAGTTACTGTGTCCTGCCCGGTCGCATCGACGGTCGACCCGTCGAAGTTCCCGACCGAATCCAGGAAACCGCCGTAGTCCGGGACGGTTTTCGCACCGTCACCGCCTTCCTCCTGTGCGGCGGCAGCGCCGGTGGCGCTGAGGGTCGCCGCAGCACCGGCGGCCCCCCCTGCTGTCCGGACGAACTCCCGTCTGTTCATATACACTGTAGAATCAGGACTGAGTTTGTATAAACCCACCGAATACCACCCGCAGGAACCGTCATTACCCGGCTTCGTCAGTTTCGTCAGCCCCCGCTTCAGACCCCGAATTCTGCGGGTCAAGCTCCGGGACGAACTCCGGTCGTTCGCCGTCCTCAAGCCCGATGGCACGCAGTCTGTCTCTGTACTCCTCGGAGCGGAAGGTATCGGAGAGTCGTGCGTTTGCGACGGTGAAAAAGAGGACGAGCGAAACGCCGATGAAAGCGACACCAGCCACGACCAACAGCGCGATACTGGTTCCTCTGTTGCCGATGACGCCAGCGGTCGCGAGTACTGCGCCCCCCAGGAGTGCAATCCCGGCCAAAAACTGTGCCCCAGCAATCGCCTGCAGCATCCAGTTCCCGAGTTCGCCGCCACCTTCGGGGACCTCGTCCGGCTGGGGAAGGGGCCGGTCGGGGACGTTCTCAGGTACGTCGTAGGAATCCATGGAACACAGGGCGACTGTGGGCTTTACGTCACGCATGACGGTCCCCTCGCCTTCGAGACTTCCATCGGGATAGACGACCGCGTAGCCCTCATCAGAGTACGCAAGCACTCGCGGTGGGTCCCGGTGGCGTTCGATACGGGCGAACACGTCGCGGTTTGCGACGCGGTTTCGCAGGTCCCGAGCGACCCGGTCGAGGAGTTCGTCGCCGGTGATCCAGGAGTCTTCGTCGAAGGCAACGTCCCACTCCTCGGCGGTCATCTCGGCCATATCCGCCGGGCCGAAGTTGTCGAAGTCGTACTTTTTTTCGACCTGCTTTCGGAGCGCCTCCGTGTCGAGCTCTTCGTCCGGCTCACTGTCGTCACCCGACTCGCCGTCTTCGGCCGTCTCACCGCCGTCGCCCTCGGCCCCGGGCTCGCCGGGTTCTGGCTCGGCAGTTACTGCGTCCGCAGGGGTGTTCCCGCGCTCGTCCTCCGTGGGAGACGTCGAGTCCGGGTCGGCCATTGCTCGGGTGTACGGACCGCGACGGCTTACAAGTTCTGACCTTCTGCATCCGGCAGTCTTTAGCGAGCACTGTCCCTAGGTCGACTCATGGTGTCGGACGGCCTCGTGGCCACAGTCGTGTTACTGTCGGTAAGCCTCAGCCTCCCCTGTTTCCTGTACGGCGCGTACTACATCATCGAGACAGAGCCAGTCACCTGGGACGTGCTCGTGCATCATCTGAAGTTCGTCACGACGGGGCTGGTGTTGACCACCGTCCCGATGGTGGTCTGGATGATCCCGCGCCTGCCGGATCAGCTCGGTGGGCTGTCCGCTGTTCACGCGATGCTCGGGCTCCAAGCCTACGCGTTGCTTGCCTTCGGTGGAACGGGCATCGTCCGCATCTTCCGTGCAAAGCGGGAACATGACCTCTACAACGAGTACGATGAAGACCTGTTACTGGACGAAATCGGTGACGAGACGTTCAGCCACTGGCGCTCACGGCTCCGTATCGGCGTGTTCGGCTACGTGATCTTCTGGCTGCTGGCGTATCTGGTCGGCATCGTCCGGTTCGCTCTCCGGTACGTCGCGTAAGTGTCGCTGACAGCGGGCCTCATTCTCGGCCTCTGCGAACAGGCTAGATGTTTCATTAGCATGGCATGTCCATCGCTAGCTGTGGTTCCAATGTACGAACACATTCTCTTTCCGACAGACGGGAGTGACGGAGCAGCAGCCGCGCTGGCACACGCACGGAATCTCGCCGAGACGCACGACGCGACGTTACACATCATGACCGTGCTCGATACGTCGTCGCCACACATCGGGATGACCTCCGCCGGGCCGGAGGGAGCGACGACCGGCATGATTGCGGAGGAACACGACGCGTCGGAGCCGGGGATGGTCGGCGAAGAGCACAACATCGAATCGTCACTGCAGGAGCGAGCGCAGGCAATCGTCGAGGCTGCGGCGGACGAGGTCGACGGCGTCGATACCGTCACCACTGTCGAACGCGGCCCACCGCACAGCGCGATCCTCGACTACGCCTCCGAGAACGACATCGACCTCATCGTGATGGGGACCCACGGCCGGACGGGAATCGAGCGGTATCTACTCGGCAGCGTCGCTGAAAAGGTTGTTCGAACGTCCGACGTGCCTGTGCTCACTGCACGTCTCGGTGACGGCGAAAACTGAGCCGTTCGGCACGCGGCTACCACGCCTCGCCGGTGGCAAGGTCGACCTCGCTGTCGCCCTTTTCAGAGGGACAGACATCCGCGAGTACGCACGCATCGCAGTCCGCCGAACGCGCCCCACACACCGCTCGCCCGTGGTCGATGAGCAGGTGTGTGAACTGCTGCCACTCGTCTTCGGGTACCACGTCGAGCAGATCCTGCTCGATAGTTTCCGGGCGCTCTTGATCCGTAAGGCCCAGCCGTCGTGACAGGCGTTGGACGTGCGTGTCGACGACGATTCCCTCGACGATGTCGTGGCCGTGCTGGAGGACGACATTCGCCGTCTTGCGGCCCACGCCCGGGAGGTCAGTGAGGGCGGACATCGTGTCCGGGACCTCGCCGCCGTGTTCGTCTGTCAGAAGTTCTCCGATTCCCTGAAGATAGCCGCCCTTGTTGTTGTGGAACGTGATGCCGTAGATGTCCTCGGCGAGTTGCTCCTCGGAGGCCGCGGCGTAGTCTTCGGCGCTCTGGTACTTCTCGAACAGGTCCGCTGTGACTTCGTTGACTCGTTCGTCAGTGCACTGTGCCGAGAGGACGACGGCAATCAGCAGTTCCAGCCGATTGCTGTAGTTCAGCGAGATAGCTGAATCGGGGTATTCCTCGTGGAGACGGTCGACGACCTCCGTTGCCTGTTCCTCGCGTGACTCCAGCGGCGTTCCCATACCGCAGGGCAGTGCTGGGCCCCCTTCTCCGTGTCGCTTTCCGCCGGGTCGTATTTGTATGGTGTCGCCTCACAGACTACGGTAACACCCTTGTATCAGTTGCGAGTGGAGTCACACATGCCAGGTCCAGTGTTTCTCCACGGCGACCGGGTGACGCTTCATCCACAGCAAGCAACCGACAGCGACCTGCTCCAGCGCCTATTCAACGAGCCGCAGGTTCGGCAGAACATCGGGTTCTACGAGCCACTTTCCGAGTCTGCCGCCGAAGATTTCGATAGTCGCGATGCCGATACGCACTTTGTTGTCTGTGTAGACGATGAGCCGGTCGGGTCGTGTCTGCTTCACGAAGACCGCCATCAGTGGGGGGTTGGTATACTCGGGTACTCGATCCGTCCGGATCACTGGGGCAACGGCTACGCCACCGATGCTGTCGACTGTCTCGCACAGTATGCGTTTCAAGAACTGCGGTTGAACAAACTCGGTGCGGACTGCTACGCCACCAACCCGGCTTCCGCGCGTGTGCTCGAAAAGGTGGGGTTCCAGCAGGAGGGACGACGGCGCGACCACGCCTTCGTTGACGGCGAGTACGTCGACTTGCTGGAGTATGGCCTGCTCGCTGACGAGTGGACGGCCTGAAATACACTCACACACCTACCGAAGCTTCTTTCAGTACCCCCTCATCGGTTCGTGTATGCCCGGACCAACATTCCTCCGGGGCGAAACAGTAGCGCTCCGAACGGTCGAAGACGAAGATGTCGAGTTCCTGCAAGAGACGGTCAACGACCCGGATGTCAGACACGGCCTCTCGGCCACAGAGCCGATCTCCGAACAGGCAGAACGCGAGTGGGTCGAATCCGTCGCCAGCGGCGAGACTGATGACGTGCATCTGCTCGTCTGTGTCGACGGCGAGGCGGTCGGCATCATCGGGCTGAACGACGTTACAGACCGGATCGGAATGGCCGAACTCGGCTACTGGCTCACGCCCGACGCGTGGGGCAACGGCTACGCGACCGACGCCGCCCGGACGATCACCGAGTACGCCTTTCAGGAGCGGCGGTTTCATCGGGTGTACGCGAAGGTCTTCGCCGGCAACGAAGGCTCCCAGCGCGTGCTCGAAAAGACCGGGTTCCAGCGAGAGGGGACGATGCGGGACCACTGGTTCCGCGACGGCCGCTACGAAGACGTGTACCTCTACGGTCTGTTAGAAGACGAACTGAACCGCGATGCGTAGCTACAGCTCGGCAAGGCCACGCAGGACCGTGTCGAGAGCCGACCCGGCCCCGTCGGTGTCGTCGACCACAGTCGCCGCCTGAACACGACATCGCTGGTCGACAACGAACACCGCTCGCTGCCCGTGGCCGTCCTGCATTCGGACACCGAACTGAGCAGCGACGCCGTGGGTGTCGGCCAGTAACGGATAGGGAAGCGATAGCGATGCCGCGAGCGACCGGCAGTCGTCGATATCTGCCGCGAGAACGCCGAAGACAGCCACGGCATCCGCTACGCTCGCCCAGTCTGTCTGGGATAACTCGGTGAGGAGAGTCTGTGAATCGGGGTCGTCACTGGGAACGAACGCCACAACCGCCGGCGCGCGGTTCGTCGCAGCCGACAGTCGATAGGCACCAACACCCCTGTCAGCGGTCCCTTGCAGATCGAAATCGGGGGCAGGGTCACCGGGCGAGAGCATACTGAGCGAACGGGAGTGCGGGCCAAAAGTTCCGTGGCCTGACCAAGCGACCGCTCCCCGTGTGGAGGCAGCGCTATCGGCGCGATGGGAGCAGCCCGACGGTCGGGTTTCGAACGGACTGCGTGTGAGTGACGCCCCGCATGACGGATGTTTCAGTCGCAAAGAAGCTTTATAACCCGTCCGACCAACCACCGTCGTATGGGAATGGAGAATCTGCCACAGGAGATTACAGCCCTCGTGGGTCGCGAGGTGTATTCGAAAAACGGCGTGTTTGTCGGCGAAGTCGAAGACCTCCGGCTGGAACTCGACCGCAAGGAAGTGACAGGGCTGGCACTCCACCAGCTTAACACGGAGCTATTTGACGAAGAAGTGAACGCGGCACGCGGCGTCATTATTCCGTACCGGTGGGTCCAGGCCGTCGGCGATGTCATCATCGTCAGCGATATCGTCGAACGGCTCCGTCAGCCCGAGGCCGGCGACGAAGAAGAAGAAGTTCCCGCCTAGTTGCCGTTCGAACTCTCGCTACTGGAACTATCGACACCCATCGCTTCGAACAGTTTCCGTTTGACGGCTTCTTCGGTGAGTTCCAGCAGTGTGTCTCTATTGTCGTCGCTCGTATCTAAGCCGGTGAAGATGCCCAGCGGTATCTCGACGCTGGCGTCGGTGGAGTGGCCCGCAGTCTCGCCCATCCCGCCGAACGCGTCCGACAGCACCTTCCCGATGTTCATCCGGATGTCCTTCGAGCGCGCGGCGAGGTAGATGGTGTCGTCGGCGATGGCGAACACCGCTGTGGTCGTGATGCCTTCCAGATTCAGGAGGTGCTGGGCTGCCTGCGCTAGCGCGTCGCGGTCCCGGATGAACCCGGCGTTGGAAACGAGGTGGCTCCCCTGGACCTCGCGGTTCCGGATCGCTTCGGCGAGCACGTCGAGGGTTTCCGGACTCATCGACGGCGACTCGACCTGTTCGAGGGTGTCGTGGTCGGCGAACGGGTACAGGTACGCCGCGGCGGTCAGGTCCGCCGGCGTCGTGTCCCGCTTGAAATCCAACGTTTCGGCGCGGATTCCGTACAGCAGCGCCGTGGCGACACTCTGGTCGAGATTGAGGTCCAGCTCCTGGATATACTTCGTCAGAATCGTCGACGTGGCCGAGATGTTCGGCCGGATGTCGGAGAAGGTGGCGTCGTGTTCCAGTTCGTGTTCGTGCTCGTAGTGGTCGACGACGATGTCGACCGAGTCGATAGCCGGTTCGCCGCCCTTGGCAACGTCCACCAGTGCGAACGTATCGTACTCGTCGAGGTCCACATCCTCGTTCGATGTCAGTTCGATACCGAGGAGATTGACGAACGCGCGGTTCTCCTGGTGACCGATTTCTCCCTCGTAGATGATGTCGGCCTCGACATCGCGGCTCGCGGCGATGGCCCGCAACGCGGCGGCCGAGGCGATGGAGTCCGGGTCCGGCGACCGGTGAATCAGAATCGCCATACGCTCTTCGGTCCCGTCGATGACATCGCCCAGCTGTGAGGCCTTGTACTCAAGTTCGCCCGTTTCGAGCGCCCGGAGCGCAGAGTCCGCGATGACCGCGGAAGGGTTGATGACTATATCGGCACCAAGTTCAGTAAGGTCGTCGGCCGACACCGGGTCGTCGGCGCGAGCGACGATGAACTGTTCGCCGCCGGACTCGCGGATGTTTTGGACTGCTTCGGCGTTGGCGTTCACGTCCGGGGACATGATGAGAACCACGTCGCGGTCGGCAACTGTTTGAGCGACGTCAGTCTCGCAGATGTCGGCTTGCTGTGCGTTGAGGTCCTGATCACGGAGCGCCTCGACTCGCCCCTCGTCCGCGTCGAGGATGAGTACGTCTTTCCCCTCCTCGACGAGTTCTTCCGCCACGGCGTGGCCAACACTCCCACACCCGAGGATGGCGTAGGTCGACATAGAGGCCATCGTGATGCCGCTGGCTGTGCTCATTAGTGTCTGTATCGCTTGGCGTCAAGCCTCTTTAATGCCAGCTATTTCCCCAATAACTGGGAACGTCCACCAGACAGGCTGGTCTGAGAGGCCGTCAACCGTCGTTCAGAACCGTCACAGGAGTGCCCCGGTTCTTACCACAGTCAATCGCCGCTAGCCGAGTGTTGTGTGCAAGAAGCGTGAGACCGACCGACACGAGGCGTCCGAATGAAAACCTATTTTACCAGGCCGTCCAGAGCAATGAGTGCACTGGGCCGGTAGCTCAGTCTGGCAGAGCGACGGCCTCTTAAGCCGTCGGTCGAGGGTTCAAATCCCTTCCGGCCCGCTTCTGCGAGGAATAGACCCGACGAGCGAAGCGTCCACGGAGGGATTTGAATGACGGCACGAGCGAGTGTCAATGAGCGACGTGCAGGTGGTTCAAATCCCTTCCGGCCTGTCAGACGGGCACGTCAGCCATTCAGCCGCTTTCGCATCTTGACGTGTGGAATGCCTGCTTCCTCGAATTCGTCACTAACTGTCTCGTAGCCGAGTTGTGCATAAAACGGCTCGACACGAGTCTGTGCGTGAAGCTTGAGCACTGTTGCGCCGTCGTCACGCGCGGCGTCTTCGACGGCTCGCATCAGTGCTGTCCCGACGCCATCGTCCCGATAGGGCTCGCGGACCGCGACCCGCTCGACCTTGCCGACCGTGGGTTCAGGAAACCGGAGCCGGGCAGTGCCGACTGGATACTCGCCGTCACAGGCCAGAAACTGAACGGCGTCCGAGTCGTTCCCGTCGAGTTCTTCCGCCTCAGAAACACCCTGTTCCTCGACGAACACCGCCTTTCGAACGGCAGTTGCTGCATCTGCGAATGTCTCCCAGGTGCCGACCTCGACTTCTAAGTCACTCATGGCCGCAGGTTCGAGCGGGTCCCCTGTATGTGCTGTTACTGAGAACCGCCGAAACCATCAACACAGACCCGGGTGTAGCGGGCATGCATGACGTACGACTACGCTCGTGACCACGAGCACGAACTGTCGGCGGAGTATCTGTACGCCTCTGACGCGGAGGTCCTGGGAATCTACGACGCCGATGACGCTCTACAGGTCGACGTGGCGGTCATCTGCCCCGAGTGCAGCGAGACACTCCGTCTGGAGACGACCGTCGACAAAGTCACGTCGTCCGGGACGGAGCTGCCGCTGGACGAAGACTACTACGACTGACCGCCAATCCCGAAATAATTTTTTCCGCGGCGCGAGTACAGCGGGTCGCTATGTCCGACTTCGATACGTTCGAGTGTTCGAGTTGTGGTGAGTCGTTCAAAGCGTACCCCGACGCGAATGCGGCACAGAAAGAAGCGTGTAGTCCGGTCTGCGAAACCGCGTCGTAGTCGACTGCGGGCTTTTCCTTAGCTGTCGGGGCTGTAGTTGGGTGCTTCGTCCGTAATCATCACGTCGTGTGGGTGACTCTCCTGCTGTCCCGCGGCAGAGACCCGCACGAACTCGGCACGTTGCTTGAACTCGGGAATCGTCTCGGCCCCGACATAGCCCATCCCGGACTGCATCCCGCCGACGAGCTGGTGGAGTTCGGAGGCCAGCGAGCCCTTGTACGGCGTCGCGGCCTCGACACCCTCGGGGACGAACTCTTCGCCCTCCTCGTCGTCCTTGAGATAGCGGTCGCCGCCGCCTTCGTTCATCGCGCCGACGCTGCCCATCCCGCGGTACTGCTTGTACTTCTTGCCGTTCATCGTGATGACGCGGCCCGGGGCCTCGTCGGTGCCGGCGAAGTACGAGCCGAGCATGACCGCGTCCGCGCCGGCGGCGATGGCCTTGATGGCGTCCCCGGAGTAGCGGATGCCGCCGTCGGCGATGACCGGCACGTCGTGCTGGCTCGCCACGTCGGCGACCTGCGCGACGGCAGTGATCTGAGGCATTCCCGAACCCGTGACCACGCGAGTCGTACAGATAGAACCGGGACCGATTCCCACCTTGACGCCGTCGGCGAAGTCGACGACGGCCTCGGCGGCCTCCCGGGTCCCGATATTGCCGACGACCACGTCGGCGTCGACTTCGGCCTTAATCTCGCGGGCGCTCTCGATGACGTTCGCGTTGTGGGCGTGCGCACAGTCGATGAACAGGATATCGGCGCCAGCCTCGTCCGCGACCTGCGCGCGGTCCATCTCGAAGGGGCCGACAGCCGCGCCACAGCGGAGCGAGCCGTCGTGATCGCGGGCGGCCTGGTCGTACTCGCGACGCTGGAGGATGCCCTGCATCGTGACCAGCCCGACGAGTCGGTTCTCGCCGTCGACGATGGGGACGCGCTCGATCTTGTGGTCGTACATCAGCTCCAGCGCTTCGCGGGGCGTCACGTCTTCGGGGGCGGTGACGACTTCGTCGGTCATCGCGTCCGTGACGGCGTCGTCCTCCCCGACTTCGAGGTACGGGCGGATGTCAGTCCCGGAGATTATGCCAAGCACTTCGCCGCTGTCGTCGTCGACGACCGGCGCGCCAGAAACGCCCTCCCGTTCCATCATCTCGTCGACCTCGCGCACGGTCTGGTTCGGGCTGGCTGTCACGACGTCGCGGATAATGAGTTCGTCGGCGCGTTTGACCCGCTCGATTTCGGTCGCCATCTGGTCGGCGTTCATGTTGCGGTGGAGGACACCGATACCGCCCTGCCGCGCCATCGCGATCGCCATGTCACTCTCGGTGACGGTGTCCATCGCCGCGGAGAGGACAGGGACGGTCAGTTCGACCGACTTCGAGACCCGCGTCGTCGTGTCTGCCTCGTCTGGTTCGACGCGAGACTCCTTGGGTCTGAGGAGTACGTCGTCGAACGTCAGCGCCTCCGGTACTCGGAGCTTCTCTGAGAAAGGCTCGGAATCGTTCGCCATGTAAATCGTCCACGACGGCCCGGCAAAAGCGTTGCGAGACTCGGCGCTACGTGGGGTTCGATGCCACACCTGTCCTCGGCAGCATTCCAGAAATCCGCTCCTGACCACTCATTTGTCACACCCTGCTGTTGAAGGTGAGACATCCGTCCACAAACGACGGGGTATTCCGGAAAAACGGTGGCGCATGTGCGCAGTTCTCACGCAACGATTATGTGCGAATGAAGGATAATTAAAAACATGCGACTCACCGAACCCGCACGGAACGGTACTGCCCGTCAGATGACGTCCACAGCGTCGGGCAACACAACGTTCACGTGGTTCGGTAACAAGTTCTGGCAAGCCTGTCGTGTTCGTCAGGACCGAGTGAGAACTTCCCGACGAGAGTTGGGTTACGCTCGACCGTAACACGACATGAGTATCTCCAGACACCCGATTGCTCTCGACATCGAGCAGCAGGTCGGCCGCGGTGGTCGGCTACTGGCGACTGTCATGGGTCTCCCCCTCGTCGACGGCATTTTCCCGGTACTCGTCCTTGCAGGGGCACTTTCGACCTGGATGGGCGTCCTTGAAGTGGGCTTGCTCGTCTTCGGCGGATCGGCCACTGTTGCCGTCGTGTTAGCCGAACTCGAAGGCGGCCCCCGACAGCAGGCGCGCTCGGTCCTCATCATCGGCGCTGTGTTGATGCCGATTGCGCTCGTTGAAGCAGCCCTTGCGCCGACGATCGCCGGGATCGTCAAACTGGCGACCCTCGAACGCTTCGCCGGCCTCGTCATCCTCGCAATCGCCGCACAGACCGCAAGCGCCCGCATCGGCGAGTACCTCCCGCGGCCGGCCGTTATCGTCATGCTCGGCCTGCTAGCCAGCCTCGACCCCGCGGGCGCAAAGCTGGTCACCGCCATCGAACCCGGCGTCTTGCTCCGCGCCGCCGCTACCACCGGCGTCGGTATCGGCTTCGCCTTGGCTGTCGCGCTGGCGAGTCCGTGGCTCCGCAACGCCGTCGACATCGACCGGTTCCGCTTCGGTAGCGCTGTCGCGCTCGGCGTCCTCGCCCTTTCTGTTCTCGGCGTGATGCCGACCGACGCGCCAGTGGCACTGGCTGTGCTCGCCGTCACGGCGCTGCTGTCGTTCGACCCGGAAAACGCCCGCACGCGCCACACGGAATACCGACCTGACGCCGTGGACCTCACCGCTGCCTTCGCCGACGGCGGCGCGTCACAGGGCGTCGCCGCCGACGAACAGACCGACGAAGGAGCTGCGGTCGAGTACGAACCCGAGCAAGAACGCGCCCCGTGGCTATGACGAGGGAGAACTTTTAGGCCCATCAGGCCCGGCTGTCCGGTATGAGCGACAATCGCGTGGTCCAGGGACGGATGCAGACCCCTGAGAGCCTAGCCGAACTCATCGAAGGCGAGGACGTCATGGACGCAGAACCGATCGAAGACGCCGATTCCGACTGTCCGGAATGTGGTGAAAACGTCATCTCTGTAGGTTACATGCCCTCTGCACTGGAATTTGTTACTGGATACAAGTGCCAGGAGTGCGACTGGGCCGACACCGACCGCGACTGATCGCCGTCTGCCAATCGAAATCCCTTTAATGCGAGTCGGCTTACGCCGGAGTGCGGGGTCGTGGCCTAGTCCGGGAAGGCGGCTGACTCCAGAGGCCACGCGCCTGGGACGACACTTCGAGGGCTGATATACTGAGCGGCCGGCTGATCACCGGTTCGCGACGATGACCCTCTGGAGTTCCGAGGCGCAGGACGGAGATATCAGCCGATCGGGGGTTCAAATCCCTCCGACCCCACTCCGTATAAAAGTAAAGCGGTTTATTTCGCCGCTTTCGCTTCACCACTCCAGAGCGGTTAGCACGAGGTGGTCCGCATGAGCCTCGACCGCCGCTCCACTGAGGGGCTTCCCCTCATCTGCGAATTCTGCGGCGAGGTTATCGAGGACGACGACCAGCGCTGTCCAGCCACCGACGACGGCCGGAGGTGTCGTCCCTAATGCGCTGGCGCGAAAAGAGGGTTCTTCAGTCCCTCTACATCGACCAGAAGCTTTCGATGGAAGAAATCGGTGAGCGGCTCGGATGTAGCGCCCGGACCGTCTGCCGATGGCTCAAAAAACACGGGATCGAATCTCGCGACCAGCATCAGGCACATTCTATCAGGCACGACGCGGTTCCGTTCAGAACTCACACAACGAGCTACGAGCGGTGGCTGCATCGCTACCGTGGTGAGCGAGAGTCAGTTCGTGTCCATCGTCTTGTAGCTGTTGCTGAGTATGGATTCGACCAGGTTGTTGGTAAGGATGTCCACCACAAGAACTCAATCCCATGGGACAACAGACCCGAGAATTTGGAGCCGGTGTCCCATGCAGAGCACAGTCAAATACACGGCTTAGAGCGGGCTGAGAACGAAAAGCGAAATCGAGGTGAGTCCGCGTGACGCCCGAACCCACGCTGGAAACGCCGTGCCTGGCGAACGGGCGCTGGCAGCGGGCCGCCGTAGACTCGACGCGCGTCGCCGACTTCGACTTCTGTAGTCAGTGCTTCCCCGACGGCGAGAGAACCGTCGACGAGAAGGATATCGAGACGTTTCTGGTCACCCCGAAAAACGGGTCGAAGCTTCACCGGAGCATCGATACCGGCGACGACGCCGATACGAGTGAGTTCGGCGACCACGACTATCCCGAAGAGACCCTTGCCGCCCAGCTCGCCGATCCCTCTACCTCGCTTGATCACGAGTTCGAGTGGGACAAGCAGGGAGGTGATGCGTAGATGGTCACCCACGACGACGAGTGTGACTCCTGCGGCGCCGTCGGTCGGACCTGTCGAATGCGGTGGCCCGATGGTGAGGCCCGCGAGATGTGCGGACCCTGCGAACGGCGCTGGACGTACATTTGGCGGTGGTTCTGTGAATCTCAGCCCCGACAGGCCAACCGCGTTCGCGCGAAAGCGAACCGAAAGAGCCGTGCCCGCCCCGACGGCGGCGAGCCGATGACCGACGGTGGGCAGCCTATGGATGGTACTGACCGCTGTCTCGACTGTGATAGCCGGCTTCCACCGGGTGGAGGTATCGACAGCGCGTTCGCTCGCGAGGACGGCCAGTACTGCCACGAGTGCGTCGATACGCCGCGAGTCGCGTTCGTCGCGTGTGGCTCTGCAAAGCAGGATCTCGACGAGGGCGAGACTGTCCCAGCAAAGGACCTCTACACCTCACCGTACTTTTCGCTGAAGCGTGAGTACGCCGAGGAATGCTGTGATGAGTGGAAAATCCTTTCGGCGAAGCACGGTCTCCTCGATCCCGAGACGGAAATCGAGAGCTACGACGCCTCGCTGAACCCTCGGTCAGACAGCTATATCGGCGACTACGAGGCCGGCGTGTGGGCTGTCGAGACCGCTCAATCGCTCTCTGTCTGGACCTCGATGAAGATACCGTACACTCGCTACGTCGTGCTCGCTGGAGAGGACTACGTCGGCCACCAGCACATCGAGGACGAACTTGATCGTCACCGACACGTTGCATTTCCGTTCCGTGGGGATGATATTGAAGGGATCGGCGATCAACAGAGCTGGCTCCGCGAGGAAATCGACAGCTACCATCCACCCGGGCAGGCGGACATCCAGCACTACGTTGCTACCGACGGTGGGGGATCACTACGCACGGCCACCGACCAGGAGGGGTCGCGGTGAGCGCCACGTTCGACTGCGACGGGTGTGGTGAGGAGACGCCGACGGACAAGCGCTACCGCTACCTCCGTCCCAACCAGCCCGACGACGAGGGCGAGCCCGTCACCGACGAACTCTGCCCGCGCTGCTCAACGGGGAAGGATTCGTCGCGACTGTTCCGTGCTGACGCGGACCTCACAGGAGGTGATGACGGTGCGTAGCATCACCCGCGAGCACCTGCTGGGCGCAACCGTCTGGGCATACAGCAGCGGCGGCGTGAGCGTCAAGCCCTGGACTCGTCGCGAGCACTTCTCGCGGTTCTGGAGGGTCGCCTGATGAGCACCGACGCGTTCGCCCAGCCGAAGGCGATCGGGACGGACATCGAGACACTGGTCGTCAACGCCCTCGGTGTCCTTGATGCAGCTGATAATGACGATGCGCATCACGACGCCGTTACCGCTGGGCTGCTGGAACCCTCCTCACTGGATGCCCGTGTCCCTGTCGTCTTCGCCGGTACACCGCTCGTTGAAGCTGGAACGCTTGTCGAAATCAAGGCCGCGAAGCGTTGGACGAGCAACGGTTCCGGTGACGTTCGAGGACGGTGGGTCCTGAAAGGTCGCGATGCAGGCCAGCATGCTACGCTATTGGACAGCGCCGCTATATACGCCCTGACAGTCTACGAGACGACGCCCGACGACGAGCGACGACTCCTCGCTATCGCGATTATCCCTGCGACACTACTCGATGAGCATCTCCGCGGTCGATGGCGCGATACTGACCGTCGCGAGGGAACACTCGCGAAGCTCGGCTGGCCTCACGTGTTAGCAAGGGTACTCGGAGGTGACGGTGCGTAATGCCGTCGGAGAACCAGGCAGGAGACCGCCGCGAGCGGCTGCGCTGTCCCAGGCTTGTCGAGGATATCGGCGAGGACCCTGCCCGCTGGCTGGATCAGGACCTGCTGTCGCACCCGGATCGCCGCAAACTGGTCTTCTCGCTCATCGACGGCATCGACAGTATCGAGCGGATTCGTGCTTGGCGAGGTACTGAGCGAAAACTCGCGAGTGACCGTGTTGCCGAGAAAGCGCGAAACCCGCTCGAAAAACCGCGGGCGAAGATCATGCAGCGTCTGGAACAGCGCGAGAAGTGGCTTGAACTCCACGGCGAGAGACCAGACCGGCTGCCGTGTGGCCCACGTCGCCCTTGTGACTGTTGCGACGGGGAGTCGGAGGTCACGCCCGAGGATCTCCGGGAGCGTGACGAAGCTGCCGCCCAGCGCCTCGTCGAGAGCTACCAGGCTGACGGCGTCGATACGAGCGAGACGAGTCCGGAAACGGAAGCGTCGACGCTTGGAGCGTTCGCGACCGACGGGGGTGAACCGCAGTGACGCACGTCGAGCCACACATCCACGAGGCCGATGCGTGGCTGTACTATGGCCCGGTCACCGACGGGAACAGCAAAGCCGACGATTACGACGGTCTCGACCCATACTGGGCACTCGCCGACTTGCTTATCAACGAGTGCGACGGCTACACCGAGGTCTCCGAGGTCGTCATCGACGGCGAAGTGTGCGACCTCCGACTGAACTACTCGGGTTCGGGCATCGCGCCACGGCTGACTGATCCCGTCGACAGAGACACGCTGTACGAGTTCGACATCCACGTCGACGGTGAAGGTGAACGTAAGTGCAATTTCAACGTCTCGCCCCGCTTCCCGGAGATGCGGAAACCGGACGGCGAAGCGCTGACGTTCCCGTTCCACCACAGTTCTGCTGACTCCGGAGTGAGTGTGCACGCCCAGCCATCGAACATCGACCTCGACGAACTCCCGAGCCTGTTGGCGCGGGCGATATTCGAGCTGGCCAACGACGCTGGCATTGGTCTTTACCACGGATACTTCGACGCGCCCTTTGACGGTCACGTCAACGCTGTTGAGCGGTACATTCGACTCACCCGCTCAATGAACGAGAAACTCATCGGGACCGGCGGTGTTTTCGACCGGCTGACGATGCTGCTGTCCGATGCGGATGGCACTGTCGGCGAGTTGAAGTGGGACAACGAGGAAGAGCGCGGCCATCTCCACAGACTCAAGCACGGGTCTGTCAGCGCCCGCGAACTGGTTCCGAACCACCGTCTTGGCGGGCAAATCAAGAGCTACCTGCCAGAGAATCCAGAGAACTTCACACCCGACGATCCGCTATACCACCCGAAGCTTGGTGTGAAGTTCGGCTCGGGGCGCACGTCGACGGGCTCGGTCTCGTGGGCCGACCGCCACGACGTGGTTCAGGAACTCGATGAACGTCTGCTGTCGCTGCTGTCGTGGGCAGACGTGCCGACCGAGGCTGGCGGAACCACGTTCGTCGCCGACGATCACTTCGAGGCAGCCCCCGCAGACTCTCCGGTTCCGATCCACGAGGACCCGCTGCCACGCCTGGAGGCACAGCAAGAACATATCCTGATGTCTGTCCTGCGCGACATGACGCCGTCAGATAAGAACCTGACTGAGACGCTTGCCACCGACGGTGGGATGCCCGCGGAGGACCTTGCCGACGCCACGGACACATCTCTCTCGACTGTCTATCGAATGCTGCAGCGGTTAGAGGGAGTCGTCACCAGTGACAATGGTCACGTTCGATTCGTCTCCGAGAAGCTCCGGCAGGAGGTTCGTGGGCTCGTTGAGTCCGTCGAGCACGCGATAGACTCTGCTGCCGACCGGGCGGCGCGCATCGTCGATATGGATGTGCGACAGTCGGTGTCGAGCGCGTTCGACCGCTGGCTCGCTAAGTACGGAGCTGAGTTCGATGCCCCCGATCACGACGGACAGCGACCCGTCGTCCGCATCGACACGGTGCTGTCCGAGCTGCGGTCAACGGATAAGCCGCTCGTCGGTAAGGTCATCACCGAAATGATGCGTGCATGGCGGAAGGACGGTCGCGACCCAGAGACACTGCTGGACGCAACTGTCGATGTCAGCATCGACGGTTCGCGGTCTGAGCGCCCGGTTCGGACCCTCCGGTAACGCCCGACAGCTGAGAGGCATCACTGTTCTGCGGCCCGTTCCTTTATAAGTGGTCCCGCGTTTGACCACGGGCCACGGTCTCGCATCGAGTCGCTTCTGGTCTGGTGTTGCGTCCGTCAGCAGTTCGGCGCTGGCCGCGTTCCCGCCCGGCGGGCAAACCCCCTTAGCGGGTGTGGCTAAGGCCACGCCCCTGCGGGGCGCAAAAATACACACCGCACCGCTCCGCCATCGGTTGTGTAGAAGATATATTCTATCGCTTGTCTTAGCTATCTACAAACCCCCAATCGCCAGATTATAGCAAAGCTTTACAATCCCGTGTTGAAGATATCTTCTGTATGACCAAGTGGACAAGCCGAGATAAGATATGGAACACCGCACTCAAGAAAACCGACGAGATTCGGCCTGAAGCATTCGCCCACGCAATCGGCGTCAGCGAGCGCACAGCGAGGGACTGCCTCGAAACGATGCACGAGTCGGGCGTGTTATCCAAACAGGGCGGGAAAGGCAGAGAACCTGCCGTCTACAGTTCACTCGTCGACCATCCCGAAGCCGCTGAGTGACCCAAACATATATTTTCAGAATGTTCGTAATATCAGATATGAACTCCGGAATGCAGGGGTTTGTTATCGTGTCGGGGCTTGTCTTCCTCACATTTGCGTACTATCTCTATACGGTCTATCGGGACGGGTACGACCCGCTAGCACTGATCAAGACTGGTGAATTAATCGAGCGCTAATCGTCTGGTTCTTTCAGTTTCTTTGCCGGGACTATTACAATCACTCCAAGAATCAGCAGACCTGCTGCCGGAAACCCGGCTAGGTAATCAGACACCGCCACGGATTCAGGGGTGAATACGCCGATCAGCGTTGTACCAGAGGCTGCAACGATGATTGACCGCAGTGCATCATCCAGTGTCAGCCACTCTAACAGCCCCGCAGGCCCTGACACTCGCTCGGACATGATACCGATTACGAGGATCAGGAGGCCGGCAATCGGTGTCCCATACACCCGTAGCAACTCGGTGTTCTGTGTGTCGACCGCGTACAGCACCGATAGCGACGTGCCGATGGCGACGACACCGATTCCATTAACCCGCGAAAGATAGTTCCAGATATTTCGACTGGTGAAGGTCTGGATCAACACCAGCAAGCCGACTAACCCTACCGCGGTGATAGCTGCTATAGTCGCCAGTCCTGACTCAAAACCGGTCAGTTCAGCAGTCTGCTGTGCAACAGTCGAAAACAGTGTTGTGAATGCTTGTATCATACTATTTCAGATTGCCCTCCGGTCGACGGCCGGGTTAGTTTCGTCGCCCCAGTAGGCTACTAACTGCCCGACAGCAAGACTCGACAGCGCGAGCCCCAGCCACCACAGCATCGGGCCGCCGATCCCCACGAGCCCCAGCCCGACGACCAGCGCACCGAGCTTCCGTGGGTGGCCGCGCGCCTCTTCGACCCACGAGCCCTCGGGCACAATCACGAGTCTCCCCCCAGCGCCCGGTCAAGACTGTCCCGCATCCCGGCCAGCACCTCGTGGCCGTCCTCGGTCACCGAGTACGTTTCTCGTCGCTTGTTCGGTCCAGACGCTTCGACCAGCCCCGCCGACTCCAAGTCTGCAAGCGTGCGCCGCACATGACGCTCGCTGGTGTCGAGTCCCTCCTGTGCTTTCTGCGTGATGAGTCCGCGCCACCCATCGCCGTCGTGGGCTTCGACCAGCAACAGACAGGTCTGTGCGACCGGCGAGAGGTTCTCGAAGGCCGCCCAGTCCGGGTCGTCCTCGACGCCATCGAGGTCCGCCATTACAGCACCTCCGTTGTGAGCCAGTCGACGGCCCCTTTCCCAGCCACGTCCCACGCGGTGCCAGCCCCAGAGACGATATCACCGATCATCTGGCCCACGTCGACGCTAATCCAGCCCGTCGCCATCCCCAGCACGAGCGCCCCGACGGTGAGCGCGCCGAACGTCGCGACTGTGCCGACGGCCGCCACCAGCCCGCCGATGATACTCTTGATACGCCGGAACTTGTAGCCGCCGTACACGACAGCAGTGACCAGCGCGACCTCTTTCCCGAACTGTGCAACCAGCGCACCGAACCAGTCGAACATCAGTCGTTACCCCCACGGAACTCCCGGACGAACACGCCCTCGACTGGTGTCTGACACAGCTCCCAGTCGACCCGCTCGCCGGGATCGGGCGCACGGTCGGAACGCATCACGACGACTGGTGCCCACTCAGCCATCGGCCGCGTGTCTCGCCACGGTAGCCACTGGTCCAGCCGACTCGGGGCGTCGTCGTTCAAGACCACCACCGTATCCTCGCCGGCCAGTCGTTCGAGGTCTTCGCCGGTTCGGTAATCGCTTCGCTCGTTGGCGTCCAGCACTTGCACGGCCGAGGCGTCGGCGAACATCAGTCGTCACTCCCTCCGTTGCCGCCACTGCGACGAGCGATGATGTTCACCTGCGGTTGGTCGTCGTCCGGCGAGTTGTTCGCGCGGTACTCCCGCACGAGCTGAACCACGGCGTAGCCGGCGATGACCAGCACGATCACGAACGCATCGGAGTTCACCAGTGCCGTCAGCAGGTCGCCCTCACCAAGCCATTGCAGCGCCAAAACGCCGAGGACACCGACAATAACGACCCATCGCGCCGTCGTGAACTCGCCGATCCGCTGCAGGAATACGAGCGATCCGATAGCGAGACCGGCGACGGCCAGCATCGCGCCCAGTTCCGGCCCGATATCGATGTAGCCCGACTGAATGGCTGCCACCAGTGCCGCCGCGCCGACGGCGCTCGTTAATATGGTGTTCTCTCCCAGCGTGACAATCGCATCGCCGAGCGCTTCGATGCCGCTGGCGACACCGTCCTCGACGAGCCCGCCGACGCGGGGCAGCTGTCCGGCCGCCGACCCAGCGCCGGACGCAAGCGAGTCAACCACGTTACGGGAGCGCTCGGGCCGCCGGCCGATCACGAACAGCATCGCAATCGAGCCGAACAGTGCGACCAGCCCGACGAGGTTGCCCTGGTCGGCCGCGCCGAAGATTGTCGACGCCCCGTCCGGGTTGGCCGTCGGTGCGGGCGCTGTCTTGACTCGAATCACCGAATCGATGTTGTCTTTTGGCACCGTCATCGGCTCACGGCCTTGCACGCGGTCGAATCGCTTGGTCGTGTCAACCTCATAGACGCCGTACCACGAGCCTTCGGTCGCGCCCAGATACTCGACGGTGAACGACTCACCCGAGCGCTGTCCTGGAGCGACGGTAAACGCCGGGCTGGTGGCGTTCGTCTGTTGTTCTGGCACGCTCGCCCGGATAGTGCCATTGACCGGCGAGAGTTGGACGGGTGCGGTTCGGACACCGACCTCGCTGCCTGCAGTGGCTTCCGGGAAGTGAACCTGCTGGGCGTGGCGTGTCGAGAGTTCGGCGTAGTCGCCCTCTGCCGAGTAACTCTCGTTGACGCCGTAGTGAAGCTGCTGGGGCTGTGACGTGTTCCCGACGCTGATGTAGGAATCGCTGGCCCAGCTGTCCAGTCGGACCCGCGAATTGAGATCGGTCCCGACGGGCGTGGCATCGAGGACAGTCACCGCGCCGTTATGAACGTCGACCTTCGAGCCGACCGAGCGCACTTCGACGGTCGTTCCTTTCGGGACGGTGCCGCCGGTCAGTTCGGCAATGTCGATCTGCAGTTCCGTGCCCTGCATAGTGCGGGCCGACGCCGGTATCTGGGTCCAGCTCCCGGACTGGCCGACCCGCACTTCGAGCGACCGCAGGGAGATGATGTTCTGTGCGTGCGGTATCGTCAGCGTGGCACTCTCGCGGCTGGAGAGGTACGTTCGCGAGATGTTGTAGCGCTCGCTGAATGCCTCGTCTTGGAAGGTGACCGCCCGCCGGGTCGTCAGCTCGTGCTGGTAGTCAACGTCGACGGTCGGCGCTGGGGCATCAGTGCCGGTGTCGCCGTCGCCAGCGACGACGGTGACGTTGTTCTGGCCGGACTGCAGCCAGCTCTTATTCGCCGTGAGCGTCGTCGTGTCGTCTTGGCTGAGTGTGCCGGACATCCGCACCGGCTGGCCGTTGATAATGACACCAGCGTCCTCGGTGACCGTGCGTTCCGTGTAGCCGATATCAACGTCGACAGCGCCCGATTGCGTGCCGACTGTGGCATTGCTGACCGACGAGTCGAACTGGTCAATCTGGACGGTCTGGGATTCGCCCTCATTGAGCTTCCCCAGGTATTCCGCTTCGGCCATCCCGTCGCCGTCGATATCCAGCGTTGGGTCCTCGGTCGTCGTGGTGATCGTCGAGCCGGCTTCGACGCCGACCTTGTGGCCGGTCGCCACCTGTGCCGTTTGTGACCCGGACTGGATATCTGGCAGTGACCGCGTGACCGTCTCGCCAGCCATCAGAACGCCGTCATAGGAGGCATCGGCCGTCCCGTCGTCGTTGATATCTATCGACGGGTTCTTTGTCGCCGTGCGCTCGGTGAACGAGAGGTCTGTATCGACTTTACCACCGTCAAGTGAGATGGTTGCAGTGTGTGAGCCGGTTGGGACGTTCGATGCGCTGACCGTCGCTGTCTGTCCTGGTTGAAGAATGCCAGAGTAGCTTGCATCGGTGGAGCCGTCGCCGTTGATGTCGATGCTCGGGTTTTCGGTTCCGGTACGGGCTGTATAATCAAGCGAGTAGTCGACTGCCCCAGCACCGCTCACGGATATACTGT
>NZ_QPLN01000006.1:0-147414 GCF_003665885.1 Haloarcula sp. Atlit-120R
GTGAGCTGGGTTTAGACCGTCGTGAGACAGGTCGGCTGCTATCTACTGGGTGTGTTATGGTGTCTGACAAGAACGACCGTATAGTACGAGAGGAACTACGGTTGGTGGCCACTGGTGTACCGGTTGTTCGAGAGAGCACGTGCCGGGTAGCCACGCCACACGGGGTAAGAGCTGAACGCATCTAAGCTCGAAACCCACTTGGAAAAGAGACACCGCCGAGGTCCCGCGTACAAGACGCGGTCGATAGACTCGGGGTGTGCGCGTCGAGGTAACGAGACGTTAAGCCCACGAGCACTAACAGACCAAAGCCATCATTCATACGCACTGTGACTCATTCACCGACGAATTAACTCGTCGCTGAGCGAGTCCAGGCGCAAACTGGATCGCACGGACAGACGGTGGAAGACCGACCGAGACTGGTATTTCGTGGTTCGATTCCACGACTCGGCGTTAGGCGGCCACAGCGGCGGGGTTGCCTCCCGTACCCATCCCGAACACGGAAGATAAGCCCGCCAGCGTTCCGGGGAGTACTGGAGTGCGCGAGCCTCTGGGAAACGCGGTTCGCCGCCACCATTCATACCTTACATAGCCCACTCAGGAGAGGCATCTCTCCCGAGTGGGCTTTCCGTATTTATACAGTTGACCCACTCAATGAACAGATAGTTCTCGCACTCCGTGAGTCGTCTGTGACACGCTGGTAATCATCCAACTATCAGTGACTGAAACGGTCATGCGAAAATATCTGTCAGTGTAGTTCTAGCTTGCGGTAATCGTGTGGTTGGACAGTATCACTCTGGAAGGGCTTCAGGATCTCCGTGAGCGAACAGGACGCACCCGCTGACCAGTCTCTCCAGACGAACCGGATGGGTGATCGGCTACTGGAACTCACACCGCTGGCCACTGACGAGGTTCAGGACGGACTGGAGAGTTACTCGGTTTTACGGAGTTGGTCATTGACCTCATAGAGCCATCCACGGTCAAGAAGTCGGTCAACCACGTATACTGCATCAGCGTGCTCTTCAATATGTTCGGACTCAGCCAGAAGGAACTCATGTGCTTCAGTCTTAGAGAGTTCGTCAGTACCTGAGGTGTACGCTCTCTCAAGCGTCTGATAGGAATTTTGAACCCAGTCTGGGAGCGGGGGTTGGCCTGTGCGTTTCATAACCCTAGTCAGTCAACTATACACTATACTTGAGAGCCTGCAACTTTACTTCCCCGGACGGTTGGATGCAATTCTGATTTCGAGGCTGAGACACTTTGGGCTGAGATGTTGATTACAGGAGTGAACTACCCTACCCTACTCGCTCACGGCTTGCGCCGTTCGCTCCTTGAGGGTAGGGCTTCCTGCTTCCACGACGCGCTTTGCAGACACGGGTGTATCCACAGGGAGCACAGTCTCCACAGGCGTTCCTTCGGAGTGACCCACTCCTAACTGCTTGATACCGCGAGAAAGAATGTTCCACGCCGCGTTCGCGTCCCTGTCCGCCTCAAACCCGCAGGCAGGACAGGTGTGCTCGCGCACCCACAACGGCCTATCGGTCGAAACGCCGCAGGACGCACACTCTTTGGTCGTCCCACTCGGATTGACCGCGACGAAGTGTGTACCCTCCCGCTCACACTTGTATTCGACCAACGAGAGGAACGTTCGCCACGCGGCGGACGCCGTGTTGCGGCTGTTCGACGGCGATTCCATCATCCCCTTCACGTTCAGGTCTTCGACCGCCACGAGGTCATACTTCCGAGCGTAGTAGTTCGAGAGTTTGTGTAAGAAGTCGCGGCGCTTGCGTCGGAGGTCCGCATGACACTCCGCTACGCGCCGCCGTTGCTTCTTGTAGTTGTTCGACCCGTGTTGCTTCCGCGAGAGGTTCCGTTGCTCGCGCTCCAAGCGTTTGCGCTCGTCGGGGATGGCTCGGTGGAGTCGAATCGGTATATCTCCGAGTTTCGAGAGTGACAGCACAGCCTGACTGCCCTTTTTGTTGAGCTTGAAGCCAGACTGACTGTATGTGAAACTGCGAAACTCGCGTCATTAGCTACGATCAGACGTCCGATTCTATGACTGACGACACGGTCACTGTAGAGAAGGACCAGCAGATACCGGGGTATCGATTAATTAATCCCGATCACCAAACGCAGCGTCTGAATTGAAGCCAAAAATCAGGACGATCGAAGCGTATCTGAAAGATGATACGGGAACCGTAAAGCGGTATCAAGACGCGTTTCAACGGGTGCTTGGGGAGTGTATCGAGGGAAATAAAACATTTGCAGGGAGCTAGGGTAACAACCTACGTTTAGTCGCGATGCTAGTCATTTTCACGATACCATTAGGCGTGACGATCCTGCTAACTTGGTATGCGGCTCTTTGATAACGGAATCATAACTTGGTGGTCTCAAATACATCAGCTATTCCACCTACGTAATCTACCTCATCTAAATAAGCTACCTTAGGTGTCTAAGGCACACTATCTAAGTTACCTAAGGCAGAACAGCTAAGTCACCTAAGGTAGATAAGCCTGCTATGAGTGATGAAGCACCAACGCCCCGCGCAGTCAGTGTGGGCGTCTTGAAAGGCGGCTTCGGAAAGACAACGACAGCGATCAACCTCGGGCGCGAGCTTGCCCATCGAAACGAACGCGCGTTACTGATCGATCTTGACGACAACGGCCACATGACGCTTATTCTAGGTCATGACGACGCGTACCGGGGTGAGCGCTGGAACACGAACCACGCCGCCGATGTCTTGCTTGACGGCGCGGACCCGCATGATTACATAACAAACGTTAGTGATGGGCTCGACCTTTTCCCAGCTCACGTTGACCTAGAAGACGTCCAGTCGGGGCTTAAGGAGGCTACGATGGGGACGACACGTCTCAAAGAGGAACTAGTCGGCGAACTGCTCGGCGAAGCGTACGACTATATCGTCATTGACTGTCCGGCCAATCGCGGGAAGCTTAACGACAATGCGATGTATGCGACCGGGAACATTATCATCCCACTCCGGCCAGAGAACGGCTATGAGACCGGGTTGACGAATACAGTCCAACGCTTGGTCATGGAAGCACGAGAGTACTTCGATCTCGATATTCTCGCCGTGACGCCGACAGACCTCAGCGACCGTATTGACCAAGACACGCGCGACCGCCGGCTACTCCGGGAAATGACCACCCGCGAGGCCGTCGCAAAACACGTCCCGAACTACGCGTATCTCTCACCCGAGGACTGGGAGAACGTGGATAACGGAGCGTATGACCATGACCTTCCTGGTATTCGACACCGAGCGGCTATCGACAATGCGAACGACGAGGGCGTACCGTTGCGCGACTACGACCCTGGGTGCGATCAACTCCAGTGTTACGACGAACTCGCAAAAATCGTCGAGACTGGGGAGGTGCGTCGCTAATGGGTTTCGATGATCTTGAAGACGCAGCGGCCCAGCAAGATGCTGACGACGCTGACGACGCGGGCGAGACGAAATCAAAACCTATGCCAGATACAAATCAGACCGACCGCCAACAGTCGGAACCGTCTACAGAAAACGACGGCAACGACTGGAAGCGTCGACCGGCGTTCCCGTACGACGACGCCTCACAGGAGGCTATCTACCCGAGGTCCGACACATGGGACGAGTTCGAGGACATACTCGACTTCGAAGTGAAACGTGAACTCCGCGATGCTGGCTTGCGGGATATCCCGAAACGGGAGTACCACGAGGCACTGCTCAAGTTGGCGATGGAAAACCCAGACCGGCTTGCAGAACTCGTGATAGACGGTCGGAAGTCCTGAAGCCCAATTCGTAAAAATGACCGACCTGAAAGAGACCAACCGCCATGTCTCGAACACGCTGCTGGGACAAATCAACGAGTAGTACGGTGACGAGGACTAGAACGGGTGACATCGCCAACTGACAGCGGCGAATATATTCCGAACTTGAGTAAGATCTCATCTCGGGACTGACTGAATTTCTAGACACCGGATTTTGATTGTCTGGCCCTTTTGATGTCGATTTCTATTCGAAAGGGTACACGACCAGAAGTTTAGACCGGCGTTCTCAATGCATATGAAACTACCTTCCTTCGCTTGCCCCGATTAGAGTGCCTGCTCGACAAACTGCGACACAATGCGGTCTTCGGCATCCCCACAGAAGTTGAGACCGCCGCTCTCAATGGACGAGTTCAATCGTCTCCGTGTCATGAAGAGCGCCGGTGGTATCTCATGCGTGACCCTGCGATGATTCGTCTGCCGTCTGCAGTACAGGAGTGGCCGAAGCTACAGAATGCATAAAGGGAATCATGAACCTATGCGGACAACAATAGTGTTGTTTATCAAAGGTCAGAATTTGAGCGCAGTAGTTGAGACTGGTTCTCTCAATGCATACGATCTGAGCGACACTGTAGTTACCTCAACGCACTATCACCTGTCAATATCGGGCGTTCTGCATGAACTGGACTGAATTTGTGCCTAACCTGTGGCCGATTTCGGCAATCGACACCGCTCTCGACCAGCTATCTCTTTCAAAAGTGAGTGATAACTTCTAAATCTACTATAGCTGTTTGTGGTGCTATTATACTCTTAAACCGATGTTTAGAATTTTGTTGTGACAACAGATGGTAATAACAACGGAAAGTTTTCTGAGATATTAGAGCAGGTTCGACTGCGTATTAACAAGCCATGATTATTTCGTTGTAGTGCTAAGGGCCAGCATTTCAAGCCGGCTCGTGTGTCACCTTTGACTTGGACGATTTTGACAGACGAGGGACCCTCTCATCAGCATCCGGTGGTTCGTAAGAATATTTCTCTTGACGTTCAATTCTGGATGGCGGACGAAGCGCAAACCAATACCACCCAGCGTGGAGATTCGATGGTCGACGGAATAGATCCGACTGAAACGAGACGATCGGTGCTTACTGACGGAGCCACCACCACCCGCTCACAATCACGACTGCCGCGAGTACGGCCACGCCGACGACGAGGGCAGTGTCGCCGCCCGGACCCGACGGTTCTGCGATGGTTACTGCTACGAGCGACGGTTCCATCCGGATCATGTCACCGTTGGTCGTCTCGGCGGTCGCGTTGAGCGCGACGGCGTGGGTGCTCTCGACTGCGTCTTCCGAGACCGAGAGTTCGAAGCCGAGCGTCGCGGTCTCGCCGGGGTCGAGCGCGCTGACGAACGCGCTGGAGGATTCGCTGGTGAACGGCGGGGCCGTCGCGATGCTGACTCGCACGTCTTCGAGGCGCGCGTCGCCGACGTTCGTGACGCGGACGCTGAGCCTGTTGCTCGTGTCGATGCCGTAGCTGGCGTTCACCGCCTCGAACGCGAGGCGGTCGGGCTGGGGCACGACATCACCGCGGACGCGGAGCGGCGCGCTCTCTCTGGCATCGCCACTCGGTCCCTCGTAGCGGACGGTCACGTCGAGCGGCCGGGGACCGGCCTCAGCCGTCGGGGCGACTGCTGCGTCGAACGTGAAGTCGGCCGTGGCGCCCGTCTCGATATCGCCGAGGGCGTACGTCGTCTCCGCGAACCGGACATTCGGCGATGGAGAAGAGATGACGACCACGGCATTGCGTGTCGGTGTGGGACCACGGTTGACGACCGTCCCGCGCACCTGCCCCTCCTCACCGACAGCCAGCGAGACGTCGGGATTTCGGACGGCGAAGTCGGGCTCAGGCGCGACGGCCACCCCGATGCTTGCGGGCCTGGCCGACGCATCGGCACCCCGGTCGGTCCGGTAGTCGACGGCCGCGTCAAGCGTGTAGGTCCCGCCCTCCGTGCTGGGCGGCGCGGTCACGTCGAAGGTGAACGTCCGTTCGGCCTCAGACGGCCAGTCCCCGACGAACCGGGTGCTCGCATCCTCTCCGTCAACGGCGAGTGCCCAGCCAGCCGACCGGAGGGTGAGCGTGGCTTCATTCGTCCGCGCCCCGTCGTTCCGGAGCGTGACGCCGAGCGTTCCCGACCCGCCGGCCGCCACGTCGCTGTCCACGTCAGTGACGACGAACTGGCGGTCGGTCCGTGGCTCAACGCCGACGACGCTGGACTCATCGGTCTGCCGGACGCCGCGGTCGTCGTCAAACGCAGTGGTCACCCGAAATGGGTACGTCGCGTTCGTCGCTGTCTCGGTCGCTGCAACCACGTAGGTCAGCGTCCGCCGTTGCCCGGGATCCCACGCGCCGGCGTAGTGGCTCGACGTTCCTGACGACCCGACGCGGACATCGGGATCCAGCGAACCCAGTGAGACGGCCGTCTCGTTCGCCGCCTCGCTGCCGACGTTTTCGAGGGTCACAGAGACCGTGCCGACGCTCGCCGGTCCCACGTCGGCCTCGGTGTCGATGACGGCGAACTGGGCTTGCTCAACGACCCGGACTGTCACGGACAGCGTCCTCTCGACTGTCCGCGATTGAGAGAAGCCGCCGCCCTCGTCGATCTCCGACGTGTGCGTGTACGCCACGCGCAGGGGGAGGCGATACGATCCGGGTGAGGCGTCTTCATCGACCGAGATACTGAATGGGACGACCCGCTCGCCACCGTCGGCAATGCTTCCGACGCTCTGCCGGCCAGTGGTGACGGAGAGCGGCGCGTCGCCCGCCCGAAGCTGGGTGCTGACGCCGGTTGCCGTGAGAACCCGCTGATTCAACTCCGGGTTCGTCGTCGACATGGTCTCCAGTTCACCCGCATTGGTGAGCGTTACCGCAAGCGTCGCCTCCTCGCCAGCGGCGACGCGGTTGTCGGCGAGCGAAGCGGAGAGCTCCGGTGCCCCCCTGACGAACCCCACGACAACGCCGGTAGCAAGCAGCGAGCAGATGACCACGACGGTCAGCAGCTTCGTTGCGGTTGCGAGTCGGCTCATGATCTCTCCATTGATCGGTCCGTCTCAGTGGCAATTCCGCCGTCGCGGAGTGTGGTAGGATCGTACATTGGGTATTGGTGGATCGGCGGTCGGTGGCATCGGTCACGCCATCAGATGTCCCGCCGTTGGAACAGGACGACACTCACGCCGACGCAGGCGATGGCTCCCGCGAGCAGAAGCAGCGCGCCGGCCACGTCGTAGGTCCCCTCGCTGAGGATGTCTACAGGACTGAAGTACCGCGTCGGGCTGAGGGCCCCGAGCCATTCGAAGTCGGTGTCGGTGGTTACTGTATCCAACAAGAACAGGCCGAACACCGCACCGATCCCGCCCCGCTGGGCGATGTCGGCGCGGTCCAGGCGGACAGACAGCAGCAGGCCGAAACCGGCACACATCAGCAAATACGGGATCGAAAGCAGGTGAAGCGCGAACAGCGACACGGGGTCGATTGTCTCGTCGATAGCGAGGAGGCCGACATAGACCACGAACGGCGTCACTAGGTTGACGCCGAGGACGGGGACCAGCAATGAGAGGTACTTCTCGACCACGACCCGCGAGCGCGAGATCGGCGTCGCGAGCAGCATGTCTAGTTGCCCGGTCTCGACATCCCCCGCAACGAGCGCGCCCCCGCTGTACGCGACGTACAGCCCGAGCAACAGGAGCCAGAGGAACTGGTACATCTCGATCGAGAGGAACCCCTCGACGGTCGAGAAGTTCGCTGACCCGACGAATCCCTCCTGGAATGCCGGCGGGAGGCTCTCGACGTACTCGTCGAAGTCGACGCTCGACTCGGCGATGGACGGATACAGGAAGACGATGAGCAGCGCGTAGACCGCGAGCAGGACGGTGAGGACGGCCGTCCCTCGCATCCGTCGGCGGCCCTCGTAACGGGTCACTTCGAACATCAGTCCGCTCCATAGAAGTGCATGAACACATCTTCGAGCGGTGGTTCCTCGATTTCGAGATCGACGATGTCGTAGTCAGCAAGCACCGACACAAGAGTGTTGTAATCGCCAGTGAACGTGAACTGGACGCCGTCATCGAACGTCTCTCGGTCGAGGATACCCTCACCGCTTAGCCTGGCGAGGTCGGCATCGGACCGCGTGTGGACCCGGACACGCTTCCCGCCGCGCCGGAGCAATGCATCAATCTCCTCGAGGGTCACGAGTTTTCCCTCGCGGATGATTCCGACCCGGTCACAGACTCGTCGGACCTCGCCGAGGACGTGTGAGGAAAAGAACACCGTCTTGCCCTTCGATCGCTCTCCCCGGATGAACTCGTTGAACGCCTCCTGTTTCAGCGGGTCCAGCCCGGAAGTCGGTTCGTCCATAATGACCAGTTCCGGGTCGTGCATGAACGCCTGAACGATACCGACCATCTGTTTGTTGCCCCGGGAGTACTCCCGGATCTTCCGGTTGAGTGGCGGATCGAACAGCTCCAGCAACTCCTCACGCCGCTCGCCGCCTTTGAGCGACGATTGGTAGTCAAGGTACTCGCGGCCCGTGACCTGTTCGTCAAGGCCTGGATCGCCTGGCAGATACCCGATTTCAGCCTTCGCTTCGAGGAGTTCGTCTTCGTCGCGAACGTCATGGCCGAGCACCGTCGCGGTTCCCTCGGTCGGCGACTGGAAGCCGAGCAAACTGCGAATCGTCGTCGTCTTCCCCGCGCCGTTCGGCCCGAGGTAGCCGAAAATCTCGCCCTCTTGAACGGTGAACGTCAGGTCATCGTTGGCCCGAACGTCGCCGTAGTGTTTGCTCAGCCCCGATACCTCAATCGCCGCCATGGGCGCAAATGACGGCAAGAGAACATAATATTTTGTACGGCACTGTCTAGTTGAGCGAGTTTGAGAAGCGAGGAGGTAGTAGCGAGAAGTGCCTATGCAACTCGCAGACCTCCTCAGAGAAACGTTAAATAAGGACAGCCAAGACATTTGGGAGAGTGAGCGCACCCCGACACCCGTTCGGCGGTTTGGGGTGCGTCTCCATACTGCGGGGCTGTCGATCGGGGAGACGATCGCTATCTTAGACCTGCTGGGTATCGATCGTTCTCACGGCGCGGTCTGGTATTGGGTGCATACACTGTCTGAGGAACAGAGCGACCCGCCGACGGCGCAGCCGTCGCGGGACCGACCCCGCGGCGGCGTTCCTGCATCGGCTCACTCAGAGACATGATGTTGCCGATTCAGTGTTTCTTGTCGATGCTGGCGGCTATCTGACTGCCCTCTCACGTCACGATTTGAGCGGTCAGCGCGACTTCCGAATTTGGAACCACATCGAAAAGTGGTTCCAGACTGTGACCATGCGAATCGACCGCTTTCACTCCTTCTGGAGGGGCAGTCAATCCAGCGCGAAACAGTGGCTCAGACGCTTTAGACACCACTACAACCACGAAGGAGCAAACCAAGCACTCGACGGACGAACGCCAGCTGAGGTCATCCAGAACTAGACAGTGCCAAATAGATCTATCATCCTGATTGGGGATCTCCTGAATCAGCAGGCTGTCTTATGTAAAAGTGGTGATGTTAGACGAAACCACTTGTCTTCGGGAGTCGATTCATGGATTTGGAGACTTAAGTCCAGATTTATTCGACCACCAAGTCTTAACTAACGATCCCTTCTTTCCGCACCCGGTGTTGGTTAACCTCTCGAAGTTAGCTGGTTTAGACAGATAGTTGACCCTTTCTCTAGACGCAGCCCTTATTGCCGCTGTAAAGATCGGGAAAAGGTGTAGATACGAGTCAGTCAGCGGGTCACACCCCACGTTGCCGCTGTAAACCAACACGTCGACGGTCCCCTACGGAGAATCCAGTTGCTCCCGAGGCGGTCTCAAGCAGGAGTCCAATCAATTCTCACGCGCGGGCCTCGACGAAACCGTAGGTCAATTCGATGACTATCGAGCTGATGGATCCCAGGACAGAGGTCATCATAGACCTTTCAGAAGTCGAAAGCAAGGCAGGTTCGGGCGGTTCGTAGGGGCACAGCTACGGGAACGGGAAGCGGCTAGTACTGATTCGGTATTCTTCCCCCCGCTTGTCTTTCACAGTCAGTTGCTTCTCTGTACTGACTAATGCTCACTCAAACTGCTTAGCGACATTGAGAGCTGTATATGCTCTCTCTATTAGCAGTCAGACGAATTTTTGGGCGTATCGTGGCCAGTCTATCGCGTGGTTGCGAGTTGTGATTCTCAACGCACTGTCTTTCGACGGATCGCACAGCAGTCATACGCGGAATGGCCAGCGTATGATTCGACGCCACTCTATGACCGGAGTTCTCTCGCCGGCTTGGAAGAAGACATCCGTACCGTTGCCTCCACATGGTTTGACCATCAGGCACACCACTCCACCGACGAGTTCGTGTCTCACTACCCAGTAGCGTATGTCGAGTTTGGGCCACATGACCGGTATTCGGGAGCCACCCAGTACGAGATGGCCCAACTGTTCCGACTGTTTCTGCTCAAAGAAATTCACGGCTGGACCCACGAAACGGCACTCCTCACGTATCTCACTCACCATCCTGATCTCCGTGAGCAACTAAACATAGAGACGGTCCCAGACCAGTCGACGCTGTGGCGCAGTTGGCATAAGCGGTTCACCGCCGAACTTCGTGAGACAGTCGAGGCAGCCGCTCGGACTATTCTGATCAAAGCTCAGGACGCGGGCGTTGCTGTTCCGCGCGAGCCAGAACGTCAGCTTCCATTTTCCGGTGATGAACAAGAGGAATCAGGCCCAGATAATCAGGCTCTCCTCGACGAAGCGGCATCAATTACGGACCACATCAGTCACGTCGTTTTCCCGGCATTCTCACTGAATCGCGACAATGGCTGTGAGATCCACGAGAACGCTTACTGGGACTTGCAAACGCATCTCGGACTCCGTGAGCGGCTAGCTGCCAATGAAGGGGCTCGCAGTTTCGTGTATGAATCGACTCGAGATCGTACTCCATTGGGCCATGCCCATCGCAATCAGATTCGTGATCTCTCTATCGAGCAAATTCGAGAGATGTACCGGCAGGCTGTGAATCGACTGTTGGAGGAAGCAGCAGAGACGCAGGAGTTCTTCCGAGCAGGGATCGTCGCTATCGATCTCACTGAGGCGGACCCGTTTACAGGTGACAGAACCGGGTACGAAGACGAGATTATTGGGACAAAGGAAAAAGACCGATGAGTACGCCTATCAGTGGGCTACGGTCCAGTTGGTCGGCAACGCCGTCCCAATCGTGTTAGACGCACGGCCGGTTCGGAAAGGCCAGACTCGCAAGGAGATTGTCGAGGATCTACTCGACTCTGCCGAGGATCTCGTTCACGTCGATAACGTATTGATGGACCGGGAGTTCGACAGCCAGCACATTCTGGAGATGCTCAGCCAGCGTGGACTGTCGTACGTCGTGCCGAAGCGGATGCAAACCAGTGAGAAAGCCCGGGCAAAGCGGTTGCTCCGACGTGATCAAAACCGGTACGAGACCGACCGCAAGCTCCATCTCGGGAAGAATGAATGGCACGAGACAACGCTGATCTACCGACAGAAAGAGGATTCAGAGTACGACGATCACCGGCAGTATTCGGTATTCATGTCCAATCGCGGTAGTGGCTTCCTTACTGAGTACGGGTACCGGTGGGAGATTGAGAGTGGCTACAGGTCGATTAAGCGATTCATGGCCGCAACGACATCAAAAGATTTCGGATTACGGTTCTTTTATTTCGCGTTCGCGTGTCTACTGTACTCGATTTGGCGAGCAGTGGACCTGCTGGTACAGGTTGAGTTGACCGACGACTACGAGCATTCGCCAATTGTGACGGCCGATAACACGCTGACGCTGTTGAAGAAGGAAACGGGAATCGGATAGTGTGGGGGCTCTACCCGTGTTAGCGCGGCGTCTAAGTGGCAACGCTGTCGGAAGCCGCCGAAATTCGCGCATGTGGTTGAAATTTCAATAGGAATAGCCGTTTGGAGAGCAATCTGAGCCAGTTCCCGATCACTGAAACAGCCGAAACCACGCATCATAGGCCCGCTAAACCCGCTATAGTCTCAACTTCCACACATTCGCAGAAGTTGAGACTGGGTCTCTCAATGCATACGCTTCCCAGATGCAGTCTCTCTAGCAGTCAATGACAGCCTTCTATTGCAAGACTTACCATGAGACTGTAACGCAACTCGTTAAAATATCCCAAACACAGGTCTAACCATGTTCTCGGCGACAAACTACCATGGACGTTCCAACCGTCTCAAACGACCTTCCTGCACTCGGACTCGGGACATACAAGAATGAGGGAGACCAGGTCACTGAAAGCGTCAAGACTGCGCTTGACGTCGGTTATCGTCATATCGACACCGCGCAAGTATACGACAACGAAGCCGCCGTTGGCGCCGGAATCGAAGCATCGTCCGCACCTCGAGAAGAAGTCGTCGTCGCCACGAAGATCTGGAATGATGATCTCGCAGGGAACGATGTCGTCGCGAGCGCTAAAGAGAGCCTCGACCGGCTCGGGCTTGACCGTATCGAGATACTCTATGTCCACTGGCCGGCGGGTGGCTACGAGCCAAGCAAGACTATTCCGGCCTTCAATCAACTGTACGACGAGGGCCTTGTCGATAGCATCGCAGTCAGCAACTTCCTCCCCGAGCAGTTAGAGACTGCGCTGGACCGTTCTGACGCACCAATCGTTGCTAACCAAGTCGAACTCCACCCACTCTTCCAGCAGTCCGAACTACAGGAGTTCTGTGAGACAAACGGCGTCGCTGTAGTCGCCTACGCCCCCATCGCTCGTGGGAAGGTATTCGACGTGCCAGAACTAGGCGAAATCGCCGAGAAACACGGGGCTAGCGAGGCTCAGGTCAGTCTAGCGTGGCTTCGACAAAACGGTATCGCTGCTATTCCCAAGGCCACCAGTAAAGAACACATCCGCGCGAACTGGGAGAGTCAAGATCTCACGCTCGACGATGAAGACCTCTCGAAGATTGCCACACTCAGCTATAACAAACGGCAGGTCGACCCCGACTTTGCCCCGTGGTAACGACGTAGACACACGCTGACAGAATACAGATTTCTGTCTGTCTTTTCATCTCCGCGTCAGGATATTCGATAGACTGCTTCGATAGCCACGACTCAGCAGCAGTGAGCCGATACTGGTAGGTCATCGTGTAAATACCAAGCTGTCGGCAATATCGATGGCAATCAGATGATGTGACGTGATTTCTCGCAGTAGACAGACTCAACGGCTGTTTTACTGTTTCACGATGCTCTGCTCTTATTTTTTGTCGCTCTCTGGCCCTAAATGACACAAACGACCCGGTCAATTGGAATATCACAACTGGCGATATTAGTAGTCTCTGAGCCCCACACACCAGTTGAGATATTCCGAACGAGGGCTGAATCGGGTCCCTCCCATCGAGGAAAATGTGCAATCCGACCAATCCGAACCAGCACACGACGACTCGCCCGGTGACAGCTCATCGGCGGGCGAACCGGTATCGCGCTTCTTCCCCTATCCGGCAGCACTGCTCGCGCTCACGATCAGCGCCTTTGCCATCGGGACGAACGAGTTCATCATCGTCGGCCTGTTGACTCCAATCGGCACCGACCTCGGCGTCACTGTTGCGACAGCCGGGCTCCTTGTGAGCCTGTACGCGCTCGCTGTCGCGTTCGGTGCACCTGTCATTACTGGCTTGGCGAGTCGAGTCGGCAGGCGAAAACTGCTGTTGAGCTTGATGGGGCTATTCGTCGCGGGGAACGTCGTCGCAGCGTTCGCCCCCACGTACGAACTACTCGTTCTCGCACGCGTCCTGACGGGGCTAGCCCACGGTGTGTTCTTCGCCATCGGGTCAACTATCGCCGTCGACATCGTCAGAAAAGAACGCGAATCTAGTGCTGTCGCTATCATGTTTGCGGGGCTGACCGTCGCAACGGCGACCGGTGTCCCGCTTGGTACTTATATCGGTCAGAGCTTCGGTTGGAGAACGACCTTCTGGGCTATCGTTCTTCTCGGCCTGATCGGCTTCGTTTCTAGCTGGGTTCTCCTCCCGCGTGACCTAGAAAACAAAGAACAAGGGTCGTTTGCGGACCAGCTTTCGGCTCTCGTTGAGGGTCAAATCCTCCTCGTCCTCGCAATGACTGCCATCGGATACGGTGGCACGTTCGTCGCGTTCACCTATCTGGAACCAATCCTCCGCGAGATATCCGGCTTCGAGCCTGCGACAGTAAGTGCCCTGCTCGTCCTCTACGGTGCGGGTGTCTTCGTCGGTAATCTCGGTGGGGGAAAGCTCTCCGACCGCTTCGGTGCAGTCCAGACGCTCGTCGGACTGTTCGCCGTACAAGCAGTCGTCCTCGCAGCGTTTACATTCACCGCTAGCGACCCGACGTGGAGCATCGTCACGGTGTTCCTCCTCGGTGTTGTTGGCTTCGCAAACGTTCCGCCGCTGCAGACGTACATCGTCAATAAAGCCGAGCGCCTCGCCCCCGAAGCAGTGAATGTCGTCTCCGGACTCAATATCGGCGCATTCAACGTAGGTATCGCCGTCGGTGCGTACGTCGGTGGCTGGGTCACTGAGGGAGGCAACGGCCTCAGCCTCGTCGATACGCCGTGGGTCGGCGCGCTGTTCGTCCTCGGTGGACTCGCTCTGACTGTTCTCAGTTGGTTGCTCGACCGTCGGCAGTCGTCTTCGAAGACTCCCTCGGCAGTCACCTCTGACTGAGGCACGCCTCAGAGCAACATACCGCAGAATTCTATTTTAACGATCGTTTGTCCCGTCCCGTCAGATTCTAGGGGTGCCGACGCTCCCTACGCACTCAACTCGAGTTCGGTCGGGTCTGACCGTTCCTCAACCTCAGTTCCGAGTGAATTTGAGACAAATTGCCGTGCAAGCCACGCTTCAGCCCGCGTAAGTCGGTACTGAAGCGTCGAATTTGGGATACTGAGTTCGTTCGAGATGTCCTGTACGGTATTTCTGCGTGGCGACTCGTAGTAGCCGAACTCCACGGCTGCTTCGAGCGCTGCTTGCTGTTCGGGTGGTAACTCATCACCATCCACATCGAGTTCGTCTTCGAACCAACACTTCGGTTCACTCAGTCGTTGGACACTGAGAGACAAGCCGTCGCTCAGTCCATCATGTACGTCTTCGTAGATTGTACCGACGGTCTCCTCGTCATCAACGAGCAGTCGCCACTGATACTGTGACCCTCGGCGCACTGCCTGCATTAACAGCCCGTTCCCAATGTGCTTCGCAGCAACGTGAGGTATCGACTGCACACCTTCACCTTCCTCGCGGCAAGAGTAGACGATCCGGCTATCGGCGGTGCTTGAGAGTATCTCGTAGTCCCACTCAACGACTGGTGCTCCACACATTCCGATGACTTCGTTGCAGATCGAGACACTACCGAGAATCTGGTCGAACTCCTCGAGTGCCTCGGTCGGGCCAGTAAGATAGTCGAGACGCCACATTGCGTCCGTCGTCGCGTGAACGGCCATGGTTCTCGCTTTGAGGTCTGGGTTCTCGATGAAAACGTCCATGACCTCGTTGGCTCCCTTCTCGTATTCGACGGTGAAGACGAATTCGCGCATACTATTTCCCTTCGGGGTACCGGTATTTAGCCTTGCTTGGGATATTCCAACTCACTCGTGATACATTAGTAGACGGAGTGAGTTGATGATTGCGATCATCTAGCTTCGAGATACACCAAACAAAGGCTCAGACTCCCCTAGCACGTAGGTTCGACCCTATGACCGAGGTTAAGAACAATTTGACTAATTCACCCCTCCGATGTTACGAATGTGAACGCGAGTTTCGATATATCGGTCGGCCGCCGCATTCTGGATACTGCCCTAACTGTGAATCAAGGCTCGTTTCGCCAGCACGAGACCTTCGAATGATCACGTCTGACGTCAAAACAGACCACGTAGCCGTATCTACCGAACTCATATTGGTTGGACGTGACGCAACGGGAAGGCTATTCCAGTACTGGATTACACTCGATTCCCACCACAAAGCAACTGCTGTGCAACTCGATATCTGTACTGATTCGATTACATATGACAGTTCCAACCCTGTTCCGAACGAACTCGTTCCTCCAGCCGTCGAACAGGCTATCCGGGATGTCGCTACGACGTTCACCGGGTGGAAGATTCCGATTCAGTAACAGCAGGAAAACTGCCACAAAATTGGCTTCAGCATAGTTTGGAATATTCCAGACGAAGACACAACCTCGTTCTGGTTCAAGCTGAAGCCAGCATGCCAACTACGCGAGAACACCGATTCAATGATGGCTATGACCAGATGTTCGGAGACGTGAACGGTGACGACGACCTAACGCTTGGATTATTCTTCCCTATCGAATCCGTCGATGGCGGACAGCCAGCGATGGAAAACCAGGTTGAGTTAGCTCAGCAGGCAGAAGGATACGGTTTCAATGCGCTGTGGTTTCGGGATGTTCCCCTGTGGGACCCGTCGTTCGGTGATGCAGGGCATCTCTACGACACATTTGTCTACCTCAGTACGATTGCAGCCCAGACAGAGGAGATCGCCCTCGCAACCGGCAGTGTGATTCTCCCGCTTCGTCATCCCCTTCACGTCGCAAAGCAAGCGGCCTCGGTAGACCAACTCTCGGGCGGTCGTCTCGTGATGGGTGTGGCGAGCGGTGACCGACCGGTTGAGTTCCCTGCTTTCGACGTCGACCACGAGACTCGCGGTGAAAGATTTCGAGAGTCGTATCAGTTCGTGAAGCGAGCGCTGCGCGAAAAGTTCCCCGAAATCGACTCTGATCTTGGCACGCTGGATGGTAGTGCTGACCTCGTCCCGAAAACGACTGGCGAAATTCCGTTCCTCGTAACTGGCCACGCCCAGCAAGAACGAGACTGGATCGCAGCCAATGGAGATGGGTGGCTTTACTACACCCAGGAGTTCGAGACACAGTCTGCGCTCATCGACGACTGGCGAGCGCGGGTGCGAGAACAAACTGGTTCAGAGGCTACGCGAAAGCCGTTCGTGATGTCTGAACACATTAACCTTTCTGACGATCCGGACGCACCCCCTCGTCGTATCCACCAGGGCGTCGAACTCGGCCGAAATAGACTGATTGAACGAATCGAGACATGGGAAGAACTCGGCGTCGACCATCTTGCCATCAATCTCCGATACAATGAGCGCCCGGCCCCAGAAGTACTCGAAGAACTCGGACAAGAGGTGCTACCCGAAGTATCCGGACGAGTAGATCAGACCTCGGAGGTGATGCAATGAGTGATATTCCGTCGGAGATGACGGCCTACGTCGTCAACAAATATGGGGATTCGAACGTCTTCGAAGATCGAACTGTCGAGACGCCCTCTCCGGACGACGACGAGGTACTTGTCGAAGTAGCGGCGACGAGCGTGAATCCGATTGACGCGAAGATTCGTCGTGGCGACCTGCCTGATCTATCTCCGTTACTCCCCGCGATTCTCCACGGCGATGTTGCCGGAACAGTAGCTGCTGTCGGGTCTAAGGTCACAAAATACAACGTTGGTGACCGCGTGTTCGGCCTTGCAGGAGGCGTTACCGATTATCCCGGAGCTCTAGCTGAATATACCGTAACCGACGAGACGTTACTTGCCTCAGTCCCCGAGAATATCGATTTTGAAGCGGCCGCCGCACTCCCAATTGCAGGGCTAACAGCGTGGGAGATGGTGGTCAACGAAGCGGCTATTCAGTCAGAGAACCAAGTCCTTGTCCACGGTGGCACTGGTGGCGTCGGTCACTTTGCTGTCCAGTACGCTGCGGCAACTGGTGCTGATGTAGTTGCTACCGTTTCGTCAGCCGAGAAAGCGGACCAGGCAGGTAATCTTGGCGCGACAGATACAGCGAACTACGAAACGGAATCTGTCCAAGCGTATACTGCAGAGTATGCTAGTTCGGGTGGATTTGACGTTGTAATCGATACGGTTGGTGATGAGAACTTGGCACGGTCGTTCGAAGCTGTAGCCCCATATGGAACCGTTGTGTCAACTGAATCAAGTTCTGTTCCACGGCCGGACCTATTACACGAGAAGGCGCTCTCATTGAATCTCGTTCTCACTATTGTTCCGTTATTGACTGATGAACCACTCTCACGGCTTCAGGAAGGATTAAAGAATCTTTCGAAGCACACCAGTGCCGGAGATGTAAGTCCCCTTATCGACTCTGTCTATGAACTCTCCGACGTTGAACAGGCGCATCGTCGTGCGGAGCATCCTGATCGAATCGGAAAAGTGGTTCTTGAAAACTGACCGCTCAGACAATATCGTCCACAATCGTAATTAGAGAGACCCATTGATACAGTCAGATCTCTGCTCACGTGTTCAGACGGGACTATATTTAATCTGAATGCCCCCATCTCGAGAATCACAGCGGTCCATTTTTCGAGAAATCGCCCAGCACTCACATGCAGAGTGGCCAATTTACGAGTCGAGTCCGCTGTATGATCAAACGTCGCTTGCAGGACTGGAATCGGACGTTCAGGTTGTCTCACAAAGATGGTTCAGACACGATAATCACACTTCGGTTGAGAATTTTATCTGCTCGCTTCCGTTGGCGTATTTTAAATTCGACGCCCACAACCACTACGCCTCCTCGACCCGTTACGAGATGGCCACCCTCTTTCGGGTGTTCGTGCTGAAAGAATGCTATGGATGGGACCACGAAACAGCGCTCGTTGAATACCTCAGCTGTCATCCTTCGCTCTGCGATCAACTAGGGTTAGAGGCGATTCCGGACCAGTCGACAGTATGGCGGAGTTGGAACCAGCGGTTTACAGCTGACCTCCGTGATACTGTTGAGACGGCGGCTCGAACGATTCTTATCAAAGCCAAGAGCGCGGGTGTCGACGTTCCGCGTGAACCGGAGCGAAAGCTTCGATATCACGACGACGGCTCAGACGACTCGGAACCAGACGACAGAACTGTCTTAGAGCAGGCGGAGAAGCTCAGTGACCACGTCAGCCGCGTCGTCTTCCCCGCGTTCTCACTGAATCGCGGCGAGGGCTGTGAGATACATGAGAACGCGTACTGGGGCCTACAGACGTATCTCGGTCTACGGGAGGGCTTAGCCGCTAATGAAGGCGCTCGCAGCTTCACCTACGAGTCAACCCGGGAACGAACACCACTCGGGCACGCTCACCGCGACCACATTCGAGATTTCTCTATTGAACGGATTCGAGAGATGTACCGGCAGGCGATCCGGCACCTCCTCGACGAGGTCGCAGAGACAGAGGAGTTCTTCCGCGCCGGTATCGTCGCCATCGACATTACTGAAGCCGACCCTTTCACGGGCGATAGAACGGGCCACAAGGACGAAATCATCGGGACAAAAGAGCAAACTGACGAATACGCCTATCAATGGGCGACGGTCCAGCTGGTCGGCAATGCCGTCCCAATCGTGCTGGACGCGCGCCCCGTCCGAAAGGGGGAGGCACGACTGGAAATCGTCGAAGACTTGCTCGATTCGGCTGAGGACCTCGTTCACGTGGATAACGTGCTGATGGACCGGGAGTTCGATAGCCAGCACGTCTTGGAGATGATCAGCCAACGCGGGCTCTCCTACGTCGTTCCGAAGCGGATGCAGACCAGCGAAAAGGCTCAGGCTAAGCGGTTGCTCCAGCGCGACCAGGACCGGTATGAAACCGACCGCAAGCTCCATCTGGGCAAGAACGAATGGCACGAGACGACGCTGATCTACCGTCGGAAAGAGAACTCCGAACACGACGATCACCGGCAGTACTCGGTGTTCATGACGAATAGAGGGAGTGGACACCTCACTGAGTACGGCTATCGGTGGGAAATCGAAAGCGGCTACAAGTCGATCAAACGCTTCATGGCTGCCACCACGTCGAAGAATTTCGTGCTTCGGTTCTTCTACTTCGCGTTCGCGTGTCTCCTGTACTCGATCTGGCGTGCTGTTGACCTGCTCGTCCAGGTCGAACTGACTGGCGAGTACGAACATGCGCCAATCGTGACGGCCGACAATACGCTCACGCTGCTGAAGAAGGAGACCGGAATCGGGTAGATAGCCGCTCAGCCCGGGCTAATGCCGACTTTCTAAGTGGCAACGCTGCCGGTGATCTCAGAAATTCACGGATGTAGTTGATAGCACGACAGGAAAGGCCGCTTGAGAGTCGATCTGACGTAGTTTCTCGCCGCGAATTCGGTCGAAACCACGCATCACAGACCCGCTAAACCCACTGTAGTCTCAACTTCCAGGCTCACAGAAGTTGAGACTTGCCGTCTCAATGCATACGCTCTGGGCGACACAGTATTATCCCAATCTAACATCATTTGTCAATATCGGGCGTTCTGCATGAACTGGAATGAATTTGTGCCTAACCTGTGGCCGATTTCGGCAATCGACTAAGTCAGTTCCCCGGTCAGTACGATCTGTATGTCATCGGGCATCTCTCGGAAAGCGTTTCTTCGCACAACTGGAGTCGCACTTGCTGCGACTATCGCAGGGTGCAATAGCATAACTGACAACAGCGAACCAAACACCAATACACAGACGTCTCCTGAGGCCTCTCCGCAATCCGAACAACAGAATGACGACTCTCCGACGTTCGGTAGTTTCTACGTCGGTAACGCAAACACAAGCAGTAGTACGATCATCGACGGACGTGCTGAAGTCGTATATACACGGCCCGATACGGCCACCGACAAGTCACCCGTCGTAATGGTGCCCGGCCTCGGGTTGTCACCGTACATTTACACGACGACACCTGACGGCCGACGCGGCTGGGTGGAGTACTTTGCCGAAGCTGGCCATCCAGTGTATGTTTTCAATCCTCCTCGGAACGTTGATTCAGGCGGGTTAGATACTGGTGCCCTCCAGAACTCTGACTCTGCGTCACTCTCGCGATGGTCTATCGATCGAGCATGGCCGACGTGGGGGTTCGGACCTGAAGTCGGTGACTCGTACGAGGACGTTCGATACCCGGTCGAATCGGTAGACCAACTCGTTGCGTCATTTCCTGCATACGTCAGCACCGGCGGCGGTGGTGGCGGTAGGCAAGGCGGAGGCCAGACGGGCGGACGTGGCGGCGACCAGAACTCCACATCTGCGGATTCCACTGAGACCACAGCTGGAACCCAGACTGGATCGACTACCGGAGGTGGCGGCGGAAGTCGGTTCGCATCACCGCAGGAGACTGCCGCTCTAGAGGCACTCCTCAATCGTATCGGTCCGTCAGTGTTGCTCGTCCATTCAGCAGGTGGTGGATCCGGATTCGCGGTCGCACAGACTGTGCCAGACCTCGTTGAACGGATCGTCGCAGTTGAACCGGTCGGCGCGCCGACTGACCCGCAAACTGTGGCGGAGATGGGTGGTGATGCACCGTTCATGGGTGTCTATGGCGATTATGTCGACGAGCGCGGACAGACTGGTCGCGAGGAAGCGACCCAGACAACTGCAGATATCGCAGGAGAGACAAATCCTGCATCGACGCTGCTTAGTCTTCCGGACGAAGGGATATCCGGAAATACACATCTCATGATGCAGGACGACAATAACGGCGAAATTGCAGATCGAATTATCACCTGGATTGGTGACTAATTCGGAGAGTAGTGTCGCTCGGACTGAGACAGAATGTATTTGCACCGACCAAATGAATAATCGATAGATGCGGCAGTTGCTTTGGTGGCTCATTGGTGGATCTCGTGGAGGCCGCAATCGGCTTCGTATCCTCCGCGCACTCAACGACCAGCCACGAAACACCAATCAATTGTCGAATGACCTGAATCTGAACTACAAAACAGTGCAGCACCACCTCGAAATCCTCGAAGACAGCAATATTGTGACCACGGAGGGTGACAACTACGGGCAGATGTACTTCCTCTCAGACAGAATGATGAACAATCTCGATATCATGGAAGACGTGGCAGAACAGGCTGGAGTTGATGATGATTCGTAACTGGATTGAGAGTCCACTCGGAACGACAGTAGCGAGTGCGACCATCGCGAGTGGTATCGCGCTCTTAGTCGCACTTTTCACATCAATCCCATCTCATGGCCCTCCGTCAAGGGCGCTGTCTTCACAGGTTGAACTGCTCATTCGGATGGAGGTTTTCTTTACAACGCTGAACCTCCTGTTGCTGGTGGCACTCGCAGTCATCTACGTGCAGCTCTATCGCGATCTTCCGAACAAGTACACAGCAAGCCTGCTTGTACTAAGCCTCGCGCTCCTTCTATACGCGGGTACATCAAATCCATTAGTACACAATGTCTTAGGCTTCCGCCCTCGCCCAAATATCGGCGCGTTCGTGTTTCTCCCAGACTTCTTCATCGGACTTGCCATCCTGGTTCTCCTCTATCAGAGCCAGACCTGATTTCGCATCAATTTTTTAGAGCTCTGAGGTAGCTTTCATAGAATGACTTCGTTGATCGATTAGACAGACTCTCTCGAAGTCGGTGTCACCGATCGCCTCCGCAGCTCGGGCAGCGGTATGGCGGACGACCGCTCGGACGTCGAGCTGTTTCAAATCGATAAAGGGGTCTTTCGGCGCGATGTTGTGCTCGTTCTGGTAGCGCTGGAGGTCGCGCTCGACGACACTCCTTCGAGTGCAGTGCCTACGTCATGCGGTGGAATGGGATTTCAAGTCCTCCCGTCACTCCGTGGTGAAGAACCCGTCGTACTCGGCGACGAACGAACGGAGTTCCCGGCCGCTTGGGGGCTTATCGTGGCGCATGAAGTAACTGCCGACCGAGTTCGCCAAGACGAGCGCCGCGCCATCGGACATCCCCTCTGCGAGGGCCAATCCAAGACCGCTGATGAAGTGTGCGACGACGTTTCGAATCTGTCGGGGGTTGACGACCTGTGGGGCTCGTGCCGAGACGACCCCGTCGGGAGATGCGAGAGTCGCACCGCGCTGTGAGTGCATCACGTATCGGGTGACGCCGACCTGATCACGCACTTGCTCGACGGTCGACGACGTCTCGTCGCTGTCGGTGGCCAACAGGGCATCGCTGAATCGTCGCGTCTGGTGCCGATTCGCCGTTACCGTCACCGGGACTGATTCGTTAAGTGCGGCAAACGACTCACAGCCGTCTCGAATCTCTTGATCAGTGAGATGACTGATATCGCCGGGGTGGATGTGGACGTGCGAGGGTGGCGAGTTCAGCAGGGGCCACAGTTCCGTGCGGAGCCCGTCGAGGATTTCGGGCAGACGGGGCGTCGCAAACCACGTCCCGATAGTCAGGATAGACGATCCGTCGAGTCGCTCGGCCAGTTCAACGGCGTCGATACGCTCCATAATTCGTTCCCAGTCGAGCGTTTCAGGGTTCGGCTCGGTGATGAGGAACTTCCGGTCGTCGAAGCGGATGTAGTCGGTCGCCGTCGTGCTGCCGAGGCTGACGAGTTCCTGATTCCGAAACTCGCGGGTGAACTCCGACTTGATTGGGTTGCCGAGTTGCCCGATGAGCGTGACGTCGTAGTCGAGTTCGTCGAAGACACCACCGACGTGGGCGACGTGGCCACCGGGTTCGGTCTCCGTCTGTCGCCATTCGACCCGGGGAGCGTCTTCGCTCGCCTCGAAGCGAACCAGCGACTCACGGAACTGGTCGAACTGTCGAATCCGAGAGTACCCTTCGCCCGGTTGCCGTTCGACGAACTCCCGGATCTTGTCGATGAAGGCGTCGAAGCACGTAACGATGGATTTCGTGCCGAACTCGGTCGGGAGTTCGGCCCGACACGTCTCCAGATGGCGTCTGGTCTCGTCGTCCAGATTGTCCGTGTGGGAGATCCCGTTCTGTCTGAGTTCGATGTTGTAGGCGGCGTAATCGACATTGCGGGTCCCGACACCGCCGACGGTTATGAGCGAGGACTCGACTTCGTCTGTGGCCGACGCGACGTTGAGGGTGACGGAAGCGCGGATGTCGTACTCCGTATAGTAGTAGCTGGCCAGCGTTCCCTCTTTACTGACTTGCTCGCCCGTCTCCGTATCGTAGCCCTCGAACGAGATGTGAAAGGAGTCGGCCGGGAGTGTATCGGTCAGCATAGCGATGTCGGCCAGGCAATCCCGGATTCGCATGTACTCTTTGGGCAGCGTCGGGCGCTGGGTACCGCCGGAACTCTCCTTTGCCAGAGGCCAGATAGATTCGGAGACGAACCGGTCCAGCACCATCGTGAGGCTCGGATTGGTGATGTAGTAGCCGTGCCCCTCGGTGTCGGCGTAACCGTGGCCGTCCTGTACCCAGTAGAGTGCTCGCCGACGGTCGATGGTGAGGACGAAATCTTCGCGAGTGGAGACCGTTCGGAGTTCGGTCACCGTCTCAGGAACGGCGTCGGTGATATCGTCCGAATCGCTCGAATCCACGGAAACGTTCGAGAGGATGAGGCGAACCTGTGTCTCCTCGCACTCGCGAAGTTGGTCGGCCACGGCGTCGAGTCGACCGACGGGAACTAACAGAAAGATATCTCGTTCGGCGGCCTGCAGCAAGTCGTCGATGTATCGCTGGATGGTGCTCTCGCTCTTGAACAGTGCCACCCCGCTCTCGACCGTGTCGATTGTGTCGTGGAGTTCCTCGAGGTATTCCTCGGCTTGTGAGAGACGGTCGCGTATCGACGTGAACGCCTCCGATGGGTCGACAGCGTAGGCTTTCTGTGGATAATCGTCAATGACCTCGACGAACCCCCGATTCTGGAGATCTTCGACGATGTCGTATACCCGCTGTTTCGGGACATCGCTCGTCTCCGCTATCTCCGTCATTGTCTGGGTTCCACCGCGGACGAGCGCGAGGTAGACTTCCGTCTCGTACGTGGTGAAATCGACGTTCGCCTCCATCGTCTCACGGAGGAGTGCGATTTTGGCGTCGTCTTCGGTAGTCATTGTTTTATTATTTCGTTTCCGCAATAAGCCGTTTTCTGAAAGACGGTGGGTGAAACGCACACGTCTCGGAGTGACGGTGGCGACGAACATAACCTCTAAGTATTAATCACTATAGTTGTGAATATGGATGATATCGATTTGAGCTCCAGACACACTACAGCCCCACGGGTGGCGAGACTGGCAATCGAGCCCGACGACGATAGCGACTCGGGCACGACGTCGCTGGCCCTCGCTGCTATCGATACATCGACACTGTGCGAGTACGACGTCCTCTGGTGGCACCAGGAATCAGCCATCTCCGACCGAATTTGGACCCAACTCGACGCTGTGAGCGACACACTGCGACAGTTCGTGCATGACGGTGGCGGACTGTTACTCACCCACGCGGCCGTCGAAGCCGCCTCGCGTCTCGGCATCGAGACACACGACCCGGACAGGGTGGGACGGCTCGACGCTGGCGACGCCGGTTTCTTACTCAAGCGCGCCCACACTGGCCACCCAATATTCGACAGTGTCGACGACCTCCGCCCTCCAACGTTGCCAGCCGGTGAAGCTGTGGCCGTACAGTACGAATCAACCTATCCACGGGACGCAGACGTGCTCGCCGCCTGTCGGCTCGATGGCACGGACCGGCCGGCCCGCGCGTCCATCTTCGAGTGGCACCACGGCGACGGCCGAGTCGTCGGTATCGGCCACGGGATGGCCGGCAGTCGAAGTGAGGACCAGTCACGGCTTATCGAACGCGTCACCACCTACCTTGCTGGAAACGAGGCGCCGCCCCCGTCTATCGGTCGGCCAAAGGACCGCGAGGAGTTTACCGCGCTTCGCGAAGCGGTCCCTGACGAGAACCATCGCCCCGCGTATCACTTTACCCCGCCGGCGAACTGGCTCAACGACCCCAACGGGCTCGTCCAGTGGAACGGTCGCTACCATCTCTTCTATCAGTACAACCCCGCCGGGCCATTCCACGGGACGATTCACTGGGGCCACGCGGTCTCCGACGACTTACTCAACTGGACGGACGAGCCGCTTGCTCTGAAACCGGATCCGAACGGACCCGACGCCGACGGCTGTTTCTCCGGCTGTTTCGTCGACGACGATGGGACACCGACGATTGTGTACACGGGCAGCGCCGGTGCGGACCAGCTCCCGTGTCTCGCGCGGGCCGACGACGACGCCTTGCGAACGTGGACGAAATCGGCCGAGAACCCGCTGTTGGACGGTGGCCCCGAAGGCGTCGATGTCTTTGCGAGCGTCGACTGGTCCGCCGAACTGCGCGACCACTGTGTGTGGCGTGATGACGGGACTTGGTATCAGATAATCGGGTCGGGAATCGAGGACGAGGGCGGTACCGCGTTCCTCTACCGGTCCGACGACCTCGTCGAGTGGGAGTACTGCCATCCGTTCTGTACCGGTGACTGGCGCAAGACCGGCCCGATATGGGAGTGCCCGGAGCTGCTTCGCTTCGAAGACGGAGCGCTCCTGCACGTCAGCGATTATACCGACGTCTGGTACTTCCGCGGCGAGTACGACGATGCCGAGAAACGGTTCCAACCGACTGATCGTGGCCGTCTCGATCACGGCAGTTTCTACGCGCCACAGTCGTTCGAGACCGACGACGGACGGACATTGATGTTCGGCTGGCTCAAGGAGTCCCGGGACCAGACCGCACAGTGGGACGCCGGCTGGTCCGGGGCGATGTCACTCCCCCGAGAGGTCTCGCTCTCAGCGGCCGGTGACCTACAGATCGGGCCGGCCGACGAACTCGTCCGGTTGCGGGAGACGGGCCACGCAGTGGAGGACGTCACCCTCACACCGGCAGAGACAGACGTGTTGGAGGGTATCGAAGGCGATGCGCTGGAGATTCGGGCGACGTTCGACGCAACGGCGGCCCGCGAGTTCGGCATCGTCCTCCGGGCCTCTCCAAACGGGGAGGAGCGAACAGTTCTGCGCTACAAGGCGTGGAAACGGGAACTCGTCGTCGACCGGTCGGCGTCCTCGGCGAGCGATAGGGTCGAGAAGACGCCCGTTTCGATGCCCGTAAACCTCGATGACGGTGAAGTGACCCTGCATGTATTCCTCGACCGGTCGGTCCTCGAAGTGTTCGCCAACGACGCGCAGGTGCTCTCGACGCGGATTTACCCGACGCGGTCCGACAGCACCGGTCTCGACCTTTACGCCAGCGACGGCGAAGTTACGGTAGAGGCGCTCGAACTCTGGGAACTGACGTAGAAAAAACTTTATTCACTATCGTTGGGAAAGTTTAAGGTCCTAGTAGGACAACTGTTGAACCGAGATGAGCGACATAACGATAGATAATGTACGTAAGGAGTACGACTCCGACGCCGGCACCATCCGCGCCGTCGACGACGTGAGTCTCGACATCCACGACGGTGAATTTCTCACCATCGTCGGTCCGTCCGGGTCCGGAAAGTCGACGCTACTGCGAATGATCGCGGGGCTCGAAGACATCTCCGGTGGGGAGATTCGAATCGGTGGCACGGTCGTCAACAACATCGCCCCACAGAATCGCGGGGTTGCGATGGTGTTCCAGAACTACGCGCTCTACCCCCACATGAGCGTGCGGCAGAACATGTCCTACGGGCTCAAACTGACGACAGACCTCGGAGGCGAGGAAATCAGCCAACGCGTTGAGGACACCGCCGAGATGATGGGTATCGGCGACCTGCTCGATAAGAAGCCGAACAACCTCTCGGGCGGCCAGCAACAGCGGGTTGCCACGGGGAGGGCCATCGTCCGCCAGCCCGACGTGTTCCTGTTCGACGAACCGCTCAGTAACTTAGACGCGAAGTTGCGCCTGCACATGCGGACGGAACTGCAGCGTATCCAGGAAGAGTTGGAGACCACGTCGGTGTACGTGACCCACGACCAGACAGAGGCGATGACGATGTCGGACCGTATCGTCATTCTCTCCGACGGCAATATACAGCAGGTCGGCACCCCGGCGGAGGTGTACGCCGAACCGGCAAACAGGTTCGTGGCGAACTTCATCGGCTCGCCGTCGATGAACTTCTTCGAAACACAGCTCGTGGACGGCGTCTTACACAACGACGAGTTCGAGTACGAATTACCCCAGGAACTGGCGAGCATCGTCGAGGCGAACCGGACAAGCGACAATCTGATTCTCGGTATCCGACCAGAACACGTCAGCGTCGACGTCGGCGACGGTGATAGCGTCACCGCCACGCTCGAAGTCCTGGAGCACGAGGGAAGTGACAACTACCTCTACCTCTCGAAGGGCGACACCGAGTGGACCGTCCGGGTCGACGGCCACACACGATTCGACAGCGGGACCGAGGTCGAGTTTGCGCTTCCGCCGGAGTACGTCCACGTCTTCGATGCGGCCACCGGCGAGAATCTAGTCCTAGACCGCCCAGCTTCTGCGGAATCCGACGGACATTCCGCGACAGCATAAATACAAGGAAAGATTAATAACTAACATGGTTAATCTAGAATAACATGTCCCGACACAACCACCCAAACGGCGAACAGAACAGTTCACGACTAACTCGCAGAGGCGTCCTCGGAGCCAGCGGCGCGGCGCTGGCCGCCGGCCTCTCCGGATGTGCGGGTCTCACTGGTGGCGGTACCAGTAACAACGACAGTTCGGCAGACGGTGAGACGCAGATAGACTACTGGTTCTACTTCGGTGCGGCAGAACGGGACGTGATGGCCAACCTGATTACAGAGTTCAACGAAATGGACAACGGGATTCAGGTGAACGAACAGGGCGTTCCGTTCGGCGAGTTCCTGAACAAGTTGTTCACCGCAGTCAACGCGGACAACTCCCCGCACGTGGCGAGCTACTTCGGCTCGTTCGGCCAGTACCTCAAACCGATCACCCACCCTATCGACGACTACCTCTCGTCCGGAGCGAGCAACAAGTACTTTGACTTCGCGTGGGACAGCCTGCAAGTCAGTGGCTCGACGTACGCGCTTCCCATCGACATCCACGGGAAAGCGCTGTACACGAACGAAAACGTCCTCGAATCAGCCGGCGTCGACCCGGACTTCACGAGTTGGGAGTCGTTCTCGAACGCCTGTGATACCATCGTCAGTGATAGCGACGCGCGTCCGTTCTCGTTTCTCAACTGGCGCTCCGGGCAGGAGGCCTTCCGTGCCTACACGAGCGCGCTCACGCAGGCCGGCGGGAACGTGCTGACCGGCGACCCGGGCAACTATCAGGTGGCGTACGACAACGACATCGGTCTCGAGACCGCACAATTGATGGCCAACATCACTGGTGAGTTCGGCTGGGACACCCCAACATTCCAGAGCGACTCGGCCCGCGTCGAGGACTTCATCGCAGGGAACCTGGCTATGTTCATCGCGGGGACGTGGTCGATAAACAACCTGAAAAACGAGAGTGGGGAGGTGTACGAAGACCTCGCGCTCAACTTCGAACGGCCGTTCATGTTCCCAGGCGACGGCGACAACGTCGCGTGGTGTGAGTCGAACTCGCTGTTCTTCCCCAATAACGCGAACCACGACGAAGCCGAAAAGCAGGCTGCCGTCGAGTTCGCCGAGTTCGTCACCCAGAACAACGCCGAGTGGGCGACGGCCGGCGGGCACCTCCCCGCCTCCCAGTCCGTCGCGGAGTCGAGCGCGGTCAAGAACACAGCACTCTGGCAGGACATCGGGACCATCTCGACGATGCACGAGATGGTCACCAACGAGCAGGTCCGCTACCAGCCTAGCACCTCCGTCGATCTCAACAGTTCACGGTTCTGGGGCTCGTTCCTCGACATGTACCTGCAGAACACCGACGTCCAGACCGGTGTCCAGAGCAGCGCCAGTGAACTCCAGAGTGCACTCGACAACGCCTAATCATGAGCAACATTGAATCGGCAGCAGAGAACCGCGCCCCGAGTCGGTGGGAGCAGATGTTCGAGCGCTCGACGCGAGAACTCATCACCGGACTGCTCTTCGCACTCCCGTATCTCGTGCTGTTCGCCGCGTTCCTGCTGTATCCACTCCTGAAAGGGCTCTACATGAGCCTGTTCGACTGGAACTTCCTCTCGCCGGCCGAGTCGACGTACGTCGGCATGGACAACTACGCCCGCCTGATAGGTGACCCGGCGTTCTGGAACGCACTCTGGAACACGCTTGAGTTCGTCGCGCTGACCGTGCCGCTCATCGTCGTCGTGAGCCTCGTGCTCGCACTCGGGCTGAACAAGGAACTCAAGGGGAGCCGTCTCCTGCAGTTCATCTACTTCAGCCCGTACGTGCTGACCGTCTCTGTCGTCGCGATCGTCTGGTCACAGATGTTCGCTCAGAGCGGCGTCGGCACGCACTATCTGGGCTGGCTGTTCGACGGCTCGCCGCTGAACTCCACGCTCTGGTCGATGCCCGCTATCGTCATCACCACGGTTTGGTGGCAAGCCGGCTTCTACTTCGCCGTGCTGCTTGCGGCCCGCCAGAACGTACCTGAACGCCTTTACGAGGCCGCACGCCTCGACGGGGCCGGGCCGTGGCGGATGTTCCGCGATATCACGCTGCCACATATGAAGAACGCGCTGCTGTTCGTCGTCATCGCGTCGACCATCTTCCAGTTCCAAGTGTTCGGCCAGCCGTACCTGATGACCGACGGCGGCCCCGTCGGTGAGACGGAAACGCTCGTGTACTACCTCTACGAACTCGGATTCCAGACGCGGGAACTCGGGTTCGGAGCGGCCGTCGGCTACACACTCCTGTTGATACTGGTCGGCGTGTCGGTTCTTAACTACGTGCTCGTGGGGACTAATAATGAGTAACGCAGACATCGTCGAATCGCTGTCCGAGCGGCTGGCCGACCGCGATACACTGTACAGAATCGGGCTCTATGCCGTGATGTACGGTCTTGCTATCGTGTTCTTCATTCCGTACTGGCGGATGTTCCAGCTATCCGTGACGCCGCTGGGTGTCCTCTCACAGGGCGGGTTCAACTGGATTCCGCCGGAGGTCACTTTCGCTATCTGGGAGCGCTATCTCATTGAGGAGCCGATTATCTACCGCTGGGCGCTGAATACGCTGCTAATAGCCAGTATCACGACGTTCATGGTGCTGGTCATCGACTCGATGATCGCGTTCTCGATTACGCGCATGGAGTGGCCCGGCCAGAAAATCATCCTCGGCATCATCATGGCGAGTTTCATGATTCCGGGCTACGTCAACATCATCCCGCTGTACACGTTTATCAACGACCTCGGGTTAATAAACTCCTACTGGGCAATCATCCTGCCGTTCGCGGCCGGCCCCCTTGGGGTATTCCTGCTCGTGCAGTTCTTCCGTGACATCCCGGAGGAACTGGAGGAAGCCGCGCGTCTCGATGGGTTCTCACACCTGCGAATATACACGCGCATCATCCTCCCGCTGTCGACGCCGATTCTGACGGCTCTGGGGCTGTTCGTGTTTATCTGGAGCTGGAACCAGTTCCTCTGGCCGCTCGTAGTCCTGAACGACGATGCACTGTACACGCTCCCTATCGGTGTCGCGACGCTGCGGGACGTGAACGCACTGGCCCCGAACGTCATCATGACCTCGCTCGCGCTGGCGTCCTTGCCGCTGTTCATCGTCTTCCTGCTGTTCCAGGACAAGCTCATCTCCAGCGTCCAGATGCAGGCGGGAACGGGATAACACCATGCCGACGAGGAGCGACCAGGCGGTGTTTCGAGAGGCGCTCAGGAGCGTGCCGAGGTTCGTCTACCACAACGGTCTCCGGTTAACCGTGCTCAGTGTCCTCTGGTTCATCGCGTCGGTTCCTCTCGTGACCATCGGTCCGGCGACGCTCGCCGCGTACGTCGCGATTCAGGATTTACGTAGCGACCGAAACGAAATCGACCGGGGCCGAATCGTCGACGTACTTCGACAAAATGCCCCTGCGAGCGCTCTGTTCAGCGGTGTGCCAGTCGCGTTCGGTGTCGTCGCCGTCACCTACGGAACCACGTCGCTTCGACAGGGGTCGCTACTGGGCGAAGCTATCGCGCTCGTCGCACTGTACATCGCGCTGTACGTTGCGCTTGCCCTGATGCCGACGTTCACCGCGCTGGCACGGGGTCTCGACCCCCTCGACGCACTCAGGTTCGGCCTCGGTTGGCTCAGAGCCCACCCGACGCCGGCGCTCGCTACGGGGCTCTCGAGTCTCGCTATCCTCGCTGGGACAGTGCTGTTGACCATCGGATTTCCCCTGCTCTTTGCGAGTCTCGCCTTCTCTCTGCAGGTGACTATCGTCGAAACTGTCGACGGTCACGCGACGGACCCAGATACAACCACTACAGCACCAGTACACTGACAGAACCACGCGGCTGTGGCACCGAGCGGCGAACAACGCCGTGCCATCGACACGCGATTACAACTAACTCAAGAACAGATGACACGCACACCACGCGAACGACTCGAACGGGCGGTGGCGCTCGTCGAAGAGGAACAGGCCGCCGTTGAGGCTGAGCGTGACGCGTACCGGCGCTTTGCGAAGCGACTGGACGCTATCGAACCGACGGAGGTCGTCCAGACGGAGATGGCGGCCACGTCTGCCGCCACAGCAGTTTCGACAGGGACGAATGCACAGTGTAACGCGCTTGCGCGCATCGAACGTGCGTACCGGGAGACGGTGATGGCAACACCGGACTTCGAGCAGCAGTACGGTGAGAGTTTTACTGCACATTTCACTCGAGAGTTCGGGGCCGAACTGGCGACACGGCTGCACAATGCACGTGTCCTGACACCAGCGTTGTACGGTGGCCTCCAGCAGGCCGCCGCAACGGCCGTCCACGATCGGAAGCGCTACTATCGGATTCTCCGACGAGAGTACGACTCGATGACTGCCTGTGCGAAAGCGGTACAGAACATCCACGGATCGCTCCAAGAGATTCACTCGCGTCTCGAAACGGACCTGGAGAGTCCTGTTCTCGGAACGTTGGACGCGGAGCTCGCTGAACTGGAGACAAAGTGTGATCCCCGTCTGACGAACCGACAGCAGTTAGTCGCTGACCGGACTGCCAAAACGTTCGGTGAATTCGAAGATATGCGTCTCACACAGTACCTCTATGGCGAATTAGAGGTAGTTTACCCAGCCCTATGCACGCTCGCCGAATGTCTACGGACGATTCGGAACTGCCGGCAGCGTTGTCTTCAGTAAGTGCGTGCTTTCGTTCAGCGACTGAGCAGAGACCGCCGCAGCGGCGAACGAGAGCAACACTATCGCGTTCACTTGCAAATCCAGACCGCCGCTGTCTGGCAATTACTTCTATGAAAATCGGCGACGGGTGCTGCGGGCGCTCGTTCGACTGGTGACCGAATCCCCCTGTTGGGCGTGAGGTGGCCAATTTCACTGGTTCTGTGATTCATCAAGAGAGTTTCTCAGCGGCGCGCAGGGTGCATGAAGGACGCCGTTCTAAACCACCCTCAGAGAACAATCATTATGCCGTCGTTTCGTCAGGCCCGACACCCGGTATCACGAGCGGCAGATCGATATCGATTGCCTCTTACCAAACCGATGGTCGTTTGGAATGGCCATCATCGATCAGACCGGCCAAGTGGAGTTCCTCGAGTTCAGTCAGATTTCGGTGAACCTGACTCACATCTCGCTCTACGAGGCGAGCAGTCTCGCGGATACTGTCAGGGTCGTGCTGGACGATTGCTCGTAAGAACTCGAGCGATTTTGGTCGCGTGACCCGGTGGACACCGGCTGGGTCGTGATACACGACTTCGAGATGCGATTCTGGCGTTTCGCCCCGAGTGAGTACGGTGAGGGCCCCTTTGAGGGCGGCATCACTACCCCCTTGGAATCGGATATGGAGCGCACGGTCAGTCGTATCGGAGCACCACTGTTGATATTATTCTACCAGTTTCTGTCGCTTCGGATGCAATACCCGGCGAATACGAATGGGGATTCAATATCTCAGAGAATATCGGTGAACCACACTCGAACGACTTCTACAATACAATCACCGTAAACAGCGATTAGACCTGACGCAACTCGCAATACACACTTCACGTGTACTGACTACTGTCCACTCATGCTGCTTAGCGACATTGAGTGCGGTATGTGTTTTCTCTATTACCAGTTAGACGAATTTTTGGGCGTGTCGTGGTCAGCATCTCGTAGTGGTTGCGAGTTGTGACTCTCGACGCAGTGTCTTTCGACGGATTGCACAGCAGTCATACGCTGAATGGCCAGCGTATGATTCGACACCACTGTACGACCGGAGTTCACTTGGTGGCCTCAAAGAAGACATCCGGACCGTTGCGTCCACATGGTTCGACCACCAGGCTCACTACTCCGTCGATGAGTTCGTGTCTCACTATCCAGTAGCATACTTTCAGTTTCGACCACATGACCGGTATTCTGGAGCAACCCAGTACGAAATGGCGGAACTGTTCCGCGTGTTCTTACTCAAAGAAATTCACGGTTGGAGTCATGAAACGGAACTCGTCACCCACCTCACCCACCACCCTGGACTCCGTGAGCAACTAGGCATAGAGACGGTCCCGGACCAGTCGACGCTATGGCGTAGCTGGCACGAACGATTCACTCGAGGGCTTCGTGAAACAGTCGAGACAGCTGCGCGGACGATTCTGATCAAAGCCCAGAACGCGGGTGTTGCTGTTCCGCGCGAGCCAGAACGGAACTTTCCATCACAAGATGCTGAAGAAGAACCAGACACTGGTGACCAAGCCATCCTCAACGAAGCGGCACCGATTACAGACCACGTCAGCCGCATCGTCTTCCCAGCGTTTTCACTGAATCGTGGCGACGGCTGTGAGATCCACGAGAACGCCTACTGGGACTTACAAACCCATCTCGGGCTTCGTGAGGGGTTGGCTGCTAACGAAGGTGCCCGCAGTTTCGTCTATGAGTCGACTCGGGATCGGACGCCGTTGGGCCACGCCCATCGCGAGCAAATTCGCGACCTGTCGATTGAACAGATTCGAAAGATGTACCGACGAGCCGTGAATCGATTACTGGATGAAGTCGCAGAGACGGAGGAGTTCTTTCGAGCTGGGATCGTCGCTATCGATATTACGGAAGCCGACCCGTTTACTGGGGATCGGACTAGTCACGAAGACGAGATTATTGGGACAAAGGAAAAGACCGATGAGTACGCCTATCAGTGGGCGACGGTCCAGTTGGTCGGCAATGCGGTTCCGATTGTCCTCGATGCCCGTCCTGTGCGAAGAGGTGAATCACGGAAAGAGATAGTGGAGGATCTGCTGGATTCAGCCCAAGACGCCGTTCACATCGATAACGTACTGATGGACCGGGAGTTCGACAGCCAGCACATTCTGGAGCTGCTCAGCCAACGAGGGCTGTCGTATGTCGTCCCGAAACGGATGCAGACGAGCGAGAAAGCCCAAGCAAAGCGACTCTTGCAGCGAGGCCAGGATCGGTACGAGACCGACAGGAAGCTCCATCTCGGGAAGAACGAGTGGCACGATACGACACTGATCTACCGCCGGAAAGAAGACTCTGAGCACGGGGACTATCGACAATACTCGGTGTTCATGACGAATACCAGCAGTGCCTTTCTCACCGAGTATGGGTATCGCTGGGAGATTGAGAGCGGATACAAATCGATCAAGCGATTCATGGCCGCCACGACCTCGAAGGACTTTGGCCTCCGGTTCTTCTACTTCGCGTTCGCGTGTCTGCTGTACTCGATTTGGCGTGCGATCGATTTACTCGTACAGGTCGAATTGACCGGTGAGTACGAGCACTCTCCGATGGTGACGGCAGATAATACGCTGACGCTGCTAAAAAAGGAGACAGGAATCGGATAGTGAGGTTCCCAATCCGTGATACCGCGGCGTTTGAGTGGCAACACTGTCGTAGGTCGTCGAAATTCGCGAACATGAGTGGCAGTGCAACAAGATCGGGCGTTTGGAGAGCAATCTAAGTCAATTCCCGTTCACTGAATCGGCCGAATACACGCATTATAGCTCCGCTAAACTCGGTGCAGTCTCAACTCCTTCTTGAGGTAGATTGATATAGCTACATATACTTTATCAGGAACAGAATTTCCAAATATCCACTTATAGAGTGCCTGAAACGCCGATATTCGGGTTCGCGGGTTAGGTTTGTATTATTGCAGTAAGCACCACCAGTTTTAGGCGGGCCGCCGCTGTACGGGAAGCATGGATCGTCTTCCGCCTGCATACGACGCTACTCCCGGGGGTGACGCCCTCGAAACAGCCATCGAGAAACGACTCGTCGATATCGACTCCGGGCGCTACCGAACAAACGTTGCGAGCGTGCTTCGGAAGTTCGCAGCTTGGTCCCGGGACCAGCACGGTATCTCCAGTCCCGAGGATATCGACGACGACCTTTGTCGGCAGTACGCTCGTGATCTCGCCCGGGCTGATGACCGAGACGATATCTCTCCGGAGACCGCCCGCCGCTACTTCGCATACGTCCGCTCGTTCCTCACATGGGCTGTCTACGAGGGTCTAATTCCGACGAACCCGGCCAAGACCAACCACGCCGAAGGTCCGCTCCCGACCGATGAGACCGAAACAGACCAGCAGTACTGGACTGCACGGGACCGCGACGCCATCTGTGCGACTGCGACTGCCCGCGTCGACGACGCCGGCGAAAGCGACGACATCGACCGTACAGCGGCCTACCGTGACCAAGCACTCGTCTTCCTCCTTTCCTACTCCGGTGCGCGTAGCGCGGAGCTCGTCGCTGTTTCTGATGACGAGGAACGGAACGGCCTCCGGTGGCGTCATGTCGATCTAGAGGCTGGCACAATGCAGGTGTTCGGAAAGAACCGCACCCGAGAATCTGCGCCGATCCTTGACGATGCACTTCGCCCGCTTCGGCGCTGGAAGCAACTTCAAGAGCCCGACGAGACTGAAGCTGTCTTCCCCAGACTCGACAACGCTGCGAAAGCGCTTGATCCCACGCCGTCGATCACCACGCAGTCGGCCCGGAACATCTTGGCAGACTTGTGTGAGTGGTCTGACTACGAGTTCGAAGACCCGCTGAAGCCACACGGTGCTCGCCGTGGATTGGGACGGGAGATCTATCGCGAGAACCCGCAGCTGGCACAGGACGTGCTCCGTCACAAATCCATCGAGACAACCCACGAAGGCTACGCTCAGGAGGCTGCGAAACGTACTCGTGACGAAGCAAACGATATCATCTCCAGTGAGTAGACTAACCAACAAAACGGCAAAGAACCCCAAATGTTGGTTAGCTCAGTTAGGAGCCTCGTCAGCGGGATTCCCGTCGGCGATGAAATCTAGCCCCAATTCGCTATCCTCATCGACGCCCGCTGCCTAGCCCAATTCCGTAGGTTTAGCCCCTCTAATAAGAAACACCTACAGTTTCTATCAGCGTATGCTTGAAAATACCAAAGCCTTGGAGAAGTTACGAACTGCTATTCTTCGAGTCTTTTGTGACGATTGACGCATTTTCTGGTTGCTTTTCTAGCGATTCTACTTCAGCAACTTGCTCCCAAACGACAGTCTTTGTCTTTGAGTTTAGACCGCTGTATTCGGTTGCAATTGTTGCGGTGACGGTATACTCAAGCCCCTGCTGAACTGACCAACCTGCCGTTTCCTCATCTTGAAAATCATAGGAGTTTGGAGCGTCTAACCCACTGGCAAGTACTGCCTGTGTCTCAACAAATTGCTTGCTTTCCCCCGGCTGGAGTACAACTGGCACCTCTGCGCCACTATTGAATGAGGGGGGCCTGTTCAGGAACTTCTTCTGGTTTTTTGGCAACCAGTGCATAGATATACTGGTGGTCTTATTCTCCACGGCAGGTGAATACCATTCTGCAGTATACGTTTCGGATTCGTACCCAACCCAGTTTAGTTGATCCGGCGCGGTTCCAGTATTTTCGACAGTCAATACCGGGCTGGCGATACCCACTTCGTTTTCAGGCGTGTGAGCGCCTGTCTCGGTTGCTGTTTTCCACTCAACGAGCTGGAGGTTCGGGGTAAACTCCTGCTCTATTTCGTTGGTGACGCTGTCATCATCAGAGTTGATCGCGGCGAATCGGTAGGTCCCCGGCTGGTAGTCAGTGAAATCGAGGGATACTTTCCCGGCTGACGGCGTCACGCTGGTGTCTGCAAACTTTTCGCCGTCGTGAAACGCAACGATCTGGTCATATCCTTCGGTCGTTTCAAGCGACACATTCAGCGTGTAATCTTCCCAAGAGAATCCGGAGAAAACGTTGGAGCCGGTATCTGGAAGACTACCATCCTCTCCACTGTTGCCATTAGAACTGTTTCCTGTACTATTCCCTCTGCCAGAATTACCACTACATCCGGCAATGGCGAGAGATAGTGAAGTGCCGATACCAGTCAAAAGTCGACGACGTGTCTTTTCAGTCATTAGTATACACCATCCGAGGGAGCGGTGGATATACGTATCTTATTTCCGATATTTGTAATTGGCGATAAAACTGGATTCAGGAACTCTGTGAAACCTATTTAGAATTCTCACTATTGGAACTGTTGATCGGGCTTGCGTGACAACGAAATAGACACTCCTCAGGCAAGATAGCTGCCTAAGATGGCTGGGTCACAAGTGTAGCTGGTGGCTGGCTCAGTCATAAATTAGATGCTGAACTGAATGTCCTTATTAAGACTTCAACTACCTTAGGGTTCTCTTGATCTCCGATGGTGGTTGGACATGGTGAAGTCAGCTAAGAACGTATATTGCTCTCTCGTAAACTGTGCAAGGAGAGGTTCCGTCCACTGTGAGACTACTCCGGTGCAACGACATCTTCACACATTGGACACTCGGCCCAGATGCCCTCCGTACCGTCGTCTTTCTCGTATTCAACCAGCAGCCACGGAGTTGTGATACGCTCGGCGCAGTTTGGACAGCGACCGAGGCTCTGCGTGTCATCAGGCATGGAAAGGGGATGGAAGGAGCGTGTGACAGTGTTCCTTCCACGCAAAAATTGCCTATCCTCGGATATAAGCGTTTAGCCACTGCCTCGCGCTAATTAACAGAATATGTGCTCCGCCGTCAGGATCACACCCACCCAACCGCTGGGCAGTATAATGGAGAGTCCTACTCGCCGTCTTCCTTGCCTGCCTCGTCTTCTCTTGGCTGAACATCCCGAAGCCGACCACCAATTTCCTGCTCGTACTCTTCCAAGAGCTTGTAGAACTCCGCAATCGTCTCCTCGGCAGTCTCACCCTTCGACTTGATCGTCATACTGTCTTCGTCTCGCGTCCCGGTTCCTCGTTTCATCCGGGCCTCCATACTGCACCCAAAGTCCGTTCGTTCGACCTTTTCAACTGAGTCTGGAGCCGCATCCGGCTCTGTGTCTGATTCTTCTGACATGGGTCTTCTCGGGACGCTCTCACTGGACCGCCCCGCACCCGACTGGGGCTCACAAAACAGCCGTCAATCGCTGCCCTCGAACGCACCCAGACTTGCCTGTTCACTCTGGACAGACACCGTAGCCGGTGGTGTTCGACCTTCCGAGTCCGTATCTGCCCCCTGCGCTGGACTGGACCGGTTCTCCGCCTCAACCGTATTCTCGAAGGCGCCGGTCACCCACTCGTGAAGCTCCTCGACCTCCTCGTCGTCGAGTTCTTGAACACTCCCACCCAGCGAAGAGTACGAGGTCTGCCACGCTCGCTGAAACTCGACAGTCAGTGAGTCGCCCTGAATAACGTAGGCGTCCAGATTCAGGAAACAGCAGTTCAGCGCCGTCATTCGGGCACACAGCGGGTCCTTATCTTGCCCGACAAACAGCGCGTCTGGCTGCTTTCGACCGGCGACCAGTAGCATCCGACCGCTCCCACAGGCTGGGTCAAGGACCGTCTGTCTATCATCGGTATCGCTTTCGTCTCCGACGCCGGCGATCTCAGCCATTGTCTCGCAAACAGAGTGGGGCGTGAAGTGCTGGCCGAACGCATCGCTGGACATCCCGTATTCCTCGTAGACAGCACCCAGAACGTCAGCATCGGTAGCCGCCATCCGTTCTTGGAGCTGGCCAAACGCCTTCGCGAAGAGGTCGACCGAGCGCTGTCCGTCTGGATGGGCCATGTCACCGCGCTCGCGATAGTCGTCGACAATCTCCAGATACGGATCGTCTCGGTCCTGCAGTGCGAACAGCATGAGGTTGACCCAGTCTCGAAAGACCGTGTGCGCGCTGTGCCCGCGCTGGCGAATTTGCTCAAGCGTTGCAACAATCTCGTCGACGTCGATCTGTGGCGAAGCCATACTCTCTCAGCCACCAGAGAGTCACAAAATCTGGCCTGCCGACAGTCGTGAACCTGGTCAGTTGTAGTACCTATTCTCCCAGTCGCACCGGGCTTGAAGCTCTCGACGCCCACGATTGGTGATTATGTAGCCATTCGTCCGTCCGTCTTTCTTCCTTTTCTCGACAAGACCTTTGTCGATGAGCGTATCCAGATTTGGATAAAGTCGGCCGTAATGAACCTTCTTCTCGTAATACTCTTCAATTTCGTCTTTGATTGCGACACCAGCGGGTTTGGATTTCCCAGCAACTACGAACAATAAGTCTCGTTGAAATGCTGTCAGGTCGTGCATATTCGCGGTTACAATATTACATATATGAGCATATTGGTATGAGAGCGCCGTTTTCACTCCACGTCGTACAGGTCCTCAACCCCCCGTCGGTAGTAGTCCTGGCTGGAGTCTGGAACTGGATCAGCCTCCTCCAGATGCTTCGCGATGATGCTGGTGAACTGCTTGGGCGGCTTCCAACTGTCCTCAATTTCGCGGGCCTCCAACTGTTTCATGACCGCATGCTCACCGTCAGCGGTGACGTACAGAACACGAATCCCTGGCTTCTCACTCAGTGGCCCTCTGAGTAGCTTTCCTGTTCGTGTATTCACCAGCCACTCAAGTAAGAGCCCAGCCCGACACTGGATTGCATACAGTTGCACTTCGTTCTCCTTTGGAGATTCTGTGCGCCCGTTGTCGGCCCACGATTGGGGCAGCGACCGATTGTCAGTCTCATCTTTCCATCGCCACTTCAACTTTTTCGGCCCCGTGTTCCCTCGTCGGTATCCACTACTCATTGTTGGATTCTCTCAGCCACTAGAGAAACACAAAATCCGCTCTGTATCGCCTCTATAGCAACTTTTTTGCTGTTTGAGGGTATGTGTATTAGTACGAGGACTCATCATGAAAACAGCCGAGTCCCCCACTACGACTAGCGAGTGTTCGCCCCCAGACCAGTGGATATCCCGCCAGCCCAGTGGCACGCGCAATCTTGACTTCCAGCGGATTCGTGACGACCGGTCAGCAACGTGGAACGCCGCCCTCGATGCCAGTGTCGACGTAACGAAGGGCGGCCGTCCGGACCTGTTTCTCGTTTCTGTTGACGACGACTGTCCTGTGAACTGCTCGCTGGCCGAGCATCCAAACGGGACCCACGCCGGCTGGTGCAGCTGCGAAGTCTTCCAGGCGACGACCGTCTGCCCACATCTCTGTGTTCTCCGCCAGCACGCTGCCCTCGGCGATCTCGACCTGCCGATGCGGAACCAGACCTGAAGCACAGCTCAGTCGTCGCTCATCGAGACGCCGGCCAGCGGTCGAACGTCGACGCGCCCAACCCGGTCGTGGTCAAGACACTGGCACAGTCGTTCTCGAACCGTCGCCTGCGAACACGGCTCGACGTCAACCCCTAGCCGGGGGTCGTCTCGAATCTGGACGTACTCTGCGTCGATGTCCAACGGCGTGTGCTCGACTCGACACCAGATCGTCTTCGCTCCGGCTTGGTCTAGATCAGTCACGTACCGAGCAGCCACCGCTTCGTGGCGAAGTTCGACAAGGACTCGTTCGACAAACGATGCGACTTTCGTTGGCGACCGTGGCGCTGGGACCGACGCAAAAACACTCGAAGAGTCGTGCTGTGTTGCCGATTCGGGAGTATCAGTAACTGACATATGTCTCTCTCAGGACGTGCTTGCTGGCTCGCCCTGCACCCTCGCCGGGGCACGCAAAACAGGCCGTCGCGAGAACTCACGCAACGATATGCTCCTCGATCTCTTGGAACCACTGACGGGCCGTGGTAATATGCACATCCAGTGGCTCGCAGATCGTCGCCTGCGTGAGCCGGATGTCTGACTCTTTCCCGGCGAGGTACAGAGCGCCAGCTGCGATACCATCTGGTCGCCCGTTGATCTCGGTGGACTCGGTCGCCTGCTCTGCGAGTTCGAGCGCCCGCTGACGAATATCCGGAGAAACGTCGAATGGAAGGTCCGAACAAATCCGCGCCACCCAGTCCACCGGGAGCGACACCGGAATCGGGAGGTCAAGTTCGGTCAGGAACGTCCGGTAGCAGTTCCATATATGGGAGTCTGAACACCGTGCGACATCGGCTACCGTCTCCATCGTCACGAGGCCATTGCACCGGCAGGCGGCGTACACAGCGGCCGCTGCACCGCCCTCAATCGACCGTCCGATCAGGAGGTCTTTTTCCTGTGCCTCCCGGAAGAACGTGGCTGCCTGCTCTTTCACCACGTTGCTCTCAGACAGCGCACTCGCAATGCGTCGGATTTCGCCAAGCCCGTGAGCGAGATTCCGGTCGCGCTTGCTGGTGAACTTCGACCGGCCATGGAGTCGTCGCTGGCGAGCAAGCCGTCGACGCCGTCTCGGAGAGATGTCTGCACCATCGACGCTCCCGATATTCGTCGACAGGCCTTGGTCATGCCGAGTGGCTGTTCGGGGCGCACCCGTCCGCTTCTGTTCCTCCTTGTCGTACGTCCGCCACTCCGGCCTGCGGTCAATCTGGTCTTGCTCGGTCACCAGGCCACAGTCCTCGCAGTTCGTTTCTCGGCCGGTGCTGTCGAGTTCGCCGCCACACTCGGGACAACCCGACGTAGCTGTAGACAACGCTGTCTGGACAGTTTGTGAAGACATATTTCGAGACATCCCCTCACCTGACCAAAGGGGCAGAAAACACACTGCGGCGCCCGGTTAGGCGTCTGGCAGTTTTCCATCCGGGCGCGGGACTCGCTGGGCGTCGATCTCGATCTCGACCCGGCGACGGTGCTTGCACCGCTCGGCGACATCGGGACAACTGCACGTCTCTTCGAGCACGTCGACCTCGTACCGGCTATCTGACGCTGAGTGGACCTCGTAGCGACCGGGCTTTGCGAGGAAGGAAACGTCGATATCTTCCCGCTTCGCTCGTTTCGTGCGTGGCTCGTCTTCGGAGGTGACAGCCAAGGGGTCCTCGTTGGGGTCTGTGACACCGCCGTCGTCAAACCGCACCTGCATGACTCCGCCGTCAGCGACCGCTTTCCGTGGTTCGCCGTCGACGTGCAACCCGAACTGGTCGTCTAGGGCGTCGTCATCCACCCACTGCGGGATAGGTCGCTCGCCGGTGGCGAAGGCGACTCGCTTCTGGTGCTTGCACTCCTTGCTAGGGTTGAACTGTTTCCACTTGCATTCGCAACTCCCTGTCCGAGTGTCGACAAGATACTCTGAGCCAGAGCCAGAGTTGACCAAGAAGAGGTCGTCGGCGTTTCGTGCCCGACCAATCGAGTCCATCACGGTCATGACTTCGGTCAGCGCCCGAATGGTCCGGTTGCTCGGGTCAGCCCCCTCCAGTTCGCTCTCGTCGATGCTGCTGGCGTCGCTACGGGATTCTGTAGTAGCCATGAATAACAGGCGGCACGCCCTCTGTGGGACGCCCCTCACCCCGCTGGGGCGCAGAAAATTCGGCGACTAGAGTCTATGAAAGCGTAATTCTATTCTCGGACAGGAGTGGTCAGTACAGAGGAGGTATGCAGCAACTCGCCACTGTTTTTCGCCGGAGGGACCGAACGCACTGATAAGGAACCCGCACCAACTTAATATAAGAACCAGACGGGAGCTATATCATGGACGAGCGGTTCTACGACGCATATCAGCGAATCTGGGAGCTACCAAGGACCGGCGAAGTACGTGTCCAAATGGGACAAGAACCTGCATTCAAAAAGAACCTTTTCGGAGCCATTCGGGATCTCGGACTCGACAGAGACCACCACCACCGAATCACGAATAGAGGTCTCTACAAAAAATTTCACGAAGGACTCATCGAAATAGCCGAAACACACGGAACAGACCTCACCGAAGACGAGTTGAGCGGTCATTTTCAGACCAAAAAGAATGGCATTTTCTCGAATTGGTTAGGGACTCCACCGGATACGTACAAGCTTGTATTCCCGATAATGATCCGGAGCAAGCATTTTCCAGATGAAGTCGAACTCTATGAATCGAAAGCAGAGCAAATCGACGAAGATCAATGGGAAAATCATCTCATAGTGGCCGAAAATGACGATGATTCGAACTTCGATTCCTTCCTGGATGAACTTCCGAATGACTACTCCGACCACCCGTTGAAACGGCGTGAGTGGGCCTTCTTGATGGTCGAAATGAAAGCCCGAGACGAGTTCTACGCCCTACAAAGGGTCTCGGAACTCGTCGAATCCCGCTTCGCTGAAATAAACTTCTTCGATCAGCTCTGGGCCGCAGGTATGCCGCAACCGGGGAGTTCAGATCGTGCTCCCTACGAGAAATGGACTCGGCATCAAGAACCACCGTTCTACCTCATATTCCAAGACGGGAATTTCGTTACGTATCGCCCGATGGATTTCGATTATCGGCGGTCGGTTGGTCGGTTCCATGTCAACCACGCAGACGACGTCGACGAGATCAGCGACATTCCGACGTTCGACTATGATGCTGACAAGGGAACCTACGAGGGATATATTGTCAGTGCGCTACTCGCGTACCAAGACGGGATAACCGAACGATCTGTTCGGCAATCTTTCTTCAGTTTCTGGAGGGGCATCGAAATTCTTTCGAATACCAGTGACTTCGACAAGATGGTTGACCGTGGTGAATTCGCGCTTTCCTATCACCACGACAGGGACGACTCGCTTCGTCCCGAATTGAAGCGAGCCATCGAAGAGATAGAAGAGAAACGCCACGAACTCGTTCATGAAGGGCTGAAGACCGAGATTCATCAAGGTCATCGGAACGGTGCGAAATTACTACTGGACGGGTTGTTACTCCTATACATCGACAAATACGGGCAGTGGGATCTCAATGATATGTCGTCTTTTCTCAAATACGGGGTCGAATATCAGGAGAAGGTCCAGTTCCTCACAACGCTGCTAACGGACCTATCGTAGAGGCCCCCAGAACGATCATACATTTTCATCCTCGAAGAAGACCGCTGGCTCGTCAGGGATTTCACCGCCGTCTTCGTGGAGTATCTACCAATTTGAGTCCGCGCAAGATGACGACTGAGTTGTGACCAATTCGAACGCTTACTGAGCAGGCGTTGCAGCCAGCACCATGGCCGAAGAAACTGCCTTCTCACCCGGTCAGAGTTCGGTCGCCTGCATCTGCTCGTGGGCGTCGGGATTGACCACCGGGATGACGCCCTCGATCTCCTCCTTGCCGTACTCCTCCCGGATCAAGTCGTGTATGTCGTTCGCGAGAGCAACGGCCTCGTCTTGCTTGTTGGAACTCGCCTCGTTCTCAGGAAAATCTGCTGGCCCGACGCCCTCAACAACGATGAACAGGTGGTCGTCACTCATTTTCGACCGCCTCGACGAGCAGCGTCGTTTCCGGCAGGTCGTCGCGAGAGGTCGACAGGAACTCGGACGTCTCTAGCGTTTCCTCGACCAACTCGACCAGTTCCTCCGAGACATCGCCAAAGTGAACGATGGCGTCGGGATCGGGGTAGTTGTCGTACTGCTGTGCAGCCGTCTTGTCTGTCTTGTTCTTACTCATAATCGGTCGGCGGCACGCCCTCAGTGGGACGCCCCTCACCCCGCTGGGGCACAGAAAATACACAGCGGCTCGTTCCCGGCCATCCGATTCATCGCGATGAGCCTTACCTACCTCCTGAAGCGGGACCGCCGGACCGGCCTACCGGTCCAAGGTGGAGCGTGTCCCCCGAGCGCTTGCGCTCGGGAACCGTGAGCGTGAGAGTGAGCGAAAGAGAGAGTGGTACGGCTCCTCGATTATTTCGCGATCACGTTCCCGTTCTCGTCGATGGCATACCTGAGTGGGTACACGTTGCCGTCGATATGCGTAGCCTTCTTCGGCAGCGTCTCGTTCAGCCACGCTTCGCGGTCGGCGTCGGTCTGGATGTCCTCGTTCGGGGAGTGGACGCTGAACAGGTCCATGCTCACCCAGCGATTGACCGTCAGCTCGCCGGACGGGGAGTACACCTTCACCCGCTCCTTTTCAGCGTCAACACCGACGACGGCGAGTGCAGACGTGCCCTCGGTCGTTTTCAGTCCATCACCGATATCCACGGCATCAGGGTCGATATCGAGGTCGTCGCACTGCTGTACAGCCGTCTCATCTGTCTTATTCTCGGTCATAGTCGGTTTGGCGGCACGTCCTCTGTGGGACGCCCCTCACCCCGCTGGGGCACAGAAATTATGCGACGGCTTGCTCCTCAGCATCCGATTCATCGCGACGGATTTCCCGTGCCCGCTCTCGAAGGCGAGACTGGATCGGCGTCCGGTTCTGGTGCTTGTTCTCGTATGCGAGATACTGCTGGACCGTCTCCATTGAGTGCATGCAGTTGATGCCGGCGACGATGGGCTGGAGATGGTCGGCGTCCAGCAACCGCTCTGGCGGGAGTTTGTCGAGAATCGAGTCGGCGTCGCTCATGAATCCTCCTCTCGGAAGTCATCGAGTGTCGTCCTGCGTTTGTACCGACAGCCCGGGTAGTGAGCCAGAAGCGTCTCGTCGACGGCGTCCCAGAACCCGACCTTGTGCGGCGCAACCGACTGCCAGAACCGGGCGCGTGCCAGTGCTGCCGCAACTCGCTGGCGTTCCTCGCGACGCCACTGCTCGCGCTCGATCATCGCCATGTCGAGGCTCCCTCTGGTCTGTCTGTCATGTACGAGCTGGCAAGTTCCAGCCCGGCATCGAGTGACCGTCGCGTCCCGACCAGTTTGGTCGCCCGTTCGAGCGTCCAGCCAGCATCGCTCCGTTTCAGCAGGACTGTCGCTCCGGTGTCGGGGATGTGCCACCCGATCGTGTCGTTGCCAGCGGCGAGAAATTCCCACTCGCCGGCAGCGGCCTCCTGTGCCGCGCTCTGTGTGTCAATCAGCGCATCCGAGCGTGGGCCACCAGCGCCGAAATCACCCAACGTGGCCGTTCCTGCTGCGTTCATGCAGCGACCTCCCGGCGGTCCCAGCCGGCGAGTTCGGCTTCGATAGCGCTGATGATACTCGTGACCTGTTCCTCTAGCGTATCTGCCTGTTCGCCGTCGACGTCCAAGAGCGAGCGTAGTTCGAGTACGTCCGTGAGGTCGATGCTGTCCGATTGCCGGGCCACCGTACGGAGGACAACCGCTTCAACATCGGCGCTGCCGGACTGCCCCCGAACAGTCGTCGCGATGGACTCGACGAACTGCGAGGTGGTTCGCTGCGACAGGTCTTCCGAACGCCGGCAGGACATATTTCGAGACATCCTCTCACCCGCCAGAGGGACACAAAATTGAGACTCGCTGCCGCTTTGGATGAGGTTTTGTGATTACTGTGCTGGCTGAACTACCTGCTCAATAAAACTGCGTATTAAGTTTGTGCTGTCAGATGTGACGTGATGGAAGAACTCATATCCGACGCTGGTCGGTCAATGCTAGTCTCCATTTGGGCGGCATAATATAGATACGCGTCAGTAACAAGCTCTGACGTGGCACAGATATCACGTCCTCCGCGATCAGGCGTCTCAACTAACCGGGTTTGTGAATTACTCACTCCCATTTGGATAAGTATGTGGGATGCAAAAATATTCGACATAATCTCACATTTCTCAAAACCCAATTGATTAGACGTACTTTCTCTAGTAGTTATGAATATGTTAACAATCCACAGGGTGCTTATAACTTTATATACTCATTAATATGCCGTGCATATGTCAAAGTATTGCGACTCTTGCAAGTTGGAGGTAGAATCATCAGGAAGTCACTGCCCCGAGTGTGGAGATAAGTTAAAAATAATAGAAGATTTGGAGAGTAAAGAGTCTCAAGGTCACATAGAGGTCTCTACAAATGAAGTGTCAAATGCAATTGACGACGTTTTTGATACTGCAAGTAAGAGAGTTTCTAATTTTGTCCAGTCAAGAAGTGAAGAAGACTATCCCAATACTGAGCAAATCATCAATGCAGCTATTAGTTCAACGTTATTCAAGCCGGCGCTATTTGGAATTGTAGCTTATACTGTACTCCTTCTAATATCTATGGGAATCGGAACAAGTATAGGGCCCGTTGGCACTACCGCTTGGCCGTTACTTGCATGGGGAACCTTGAATCTCTATCATACCAATTTTGTCACTGTTTTTGTTAATGGATCTCCTTCAAGTGAATTTTTTTATGGACTTCTTCGACTGATCGCTCCACTGATCCTGATCACGGCTTCAATCATTTCATTAAAAATCTCATCAGCAGATCGAATAAAGAACGCTACCGGATTTATGATCGGAGCACTTGTTTTTACACTCTTGGTAGGGATTACCCTCGCAAGTGGGACTACTCCCGGAATGTACGGGGACGGGGAAATCGCATACAGCGTAGATCTCCTAGAAGCACTTCTGTTCATGGGCATTGGAATACCTGTTCTTTTCGGCTTGATGGGTGGATATATACCATCTGTATTAAGTGGAAATGAAGGAAAGAAAACGACTCTTGCAATAGCCATCAGTAGTCCATTTGTCATTCCAATTTTCGGGTCGCTCCTCACTCTCTGGTGCGGCGTGTCATTCTGGCGAAAGAACCAGCCGAAATATGCAGCAGGATGTGGTGTTTTGGGGATTGTTACCGCACTTCCACTTATATTCGCCATCTTGTATATTCTAGGATTGGGCCGGTTTGGTGGTCCACTATGAAGATTGGTGACGTTCCAGAGAGTGGCGTTGACGATGGATTCTCTGCTGCGCGGCGGAAAGTAATCGCAGGAATAATCTCGATTAGCGCGTTCTCGCAGTCGGGTTGCTTGAATTTTCTACGCCCACCACCCGTTGATAAAGTAGATGTAAATATTATCGACGTACGACCTCCCAGCACGGGAATTGGAACTGCCTCTATGATTTTAATCATTGAATTATTAAATACCGGCTCCAGATCAGTTCCAGATCCCAGCCTTGATTTCCAAGTCTATATCGGTGATCAGTCTATTGCAACATCATCAACTTCTTTTCCAACAATTCCAGCTAATGGAGAGTCAACTGAACGAGTGGAGATTATAATCAAATATAGTGAATTAGCAAGTGGTATGATTCAATCAATGGAAAATGATCAATCTCAGATAGTTATTGAGGGCTCAATAAAGTCAGAAGGCTCTGCAGCGGAGTTTTCTTCTTCGTTCTGACGAACATTAGTTCTGATAGTAGTGTCTATTGATACTTAAAACGTAATTTGTTGGATATCGTGATGATCGATCTTTTTGCATGTGGACAGGGACGCGGCTGGTTGAGTCGCGTCCCTTCGTAGATTCGCAATCTATCGTGGATTGAGTAAAGTGATGGTCAGAGTGTCATAGAACAATTCACAAAGTGGTTGATTTCAGGACTATTTGGGTGAATCAACTTCTCAGTAAGCCTGCTGTACTGCTCATTAACAGATTAGGCCACCGGTTTCGTGGAACTACCGTCGGCTACCCAGTCCACCCGCCGATCTCGATCTGTGTACTGTCTGCCGGAGCATCGTCTGCTGTCTTCTCAACTGCATCAAACGGGGGCTCGACGAGACGCGGCACTTCATCGTCGTATGTCCGGTCAGGGCATTTCACACAGTCGACCGTGATGATAGGACTACATTCACTACAAGAGTGCGTTGCCCCGTCGAAGCCGTTGATACTCACCGACCAGGAGATAACGCTCGCGAGCCGATACGTCTCCGCTGCTGGACGACGAGTACTGGCAGACTGGCAGCCAACAGCGCCACAGACATCGCAGGTAAGCAGATAGTCTCGATCTGCCTCGTGGAAGAGCGAAGCGGCCTGTTCGACGTTGTCGCGGTCCTGAAGCGCACACGCCCGGCAAATCGTGAATCGGAACACGCCGTCTTCTCGGTCGACCTCGTTGGGCCACCGGACATACGTGTACGCCTCGCCGGAGATCTCGGCTCTGTCCCCACAGAATCGACAGCACTCGGCCGTTGCTTCGGGCTGGACGTCGGTCACTGAGACCACCGTGCAAGTGTTGACTGCTCGCGAGCAGTATCCACGGGACAGAGAAAGCGCCACTTGTATCGCTCACGAATCGGCTTGTTCTCGCGGTTGCTTGCCTGCCCTGGTTCACGGTAGCCCGTACAGGTCCAGCCCTTGTCTTGCAGCGCCCGAACCATCGCCCCATCGTAGTCCGAGCGTACCCACGTCAACAAGAAGCGAGTGTCACGGTCGTCAGCCTGCAAGAATCGCTCTTGTGAGCGGGCTAACGCTGCCGACGCGAGGTTTGGCATCCGAACGCCCATGCAAATCCGCGCGGCCTCGACGAGCGAGTCCCCAGAAATCACCTCACTGTCAACGACTGGTGTGTCCGTCAACGGAAGCACCCGCCGGGCGGTTGCTCTGATCTCCGTGGGAAGGCTGTCGATTTCGACGGGCTCGGGACAGAGCTGGCCGTCGACGCCGTACCGGATTCGCTTCTTCGAGATGAGCGGGTAGCGGTAGGTGATGGCCCCGACTAGCGAGTCCTGAAAGTACAGCCCGTGGTGAGCGAGATTGACCGACGGCAGTGACCCCATGTAGGAGTGGTGCGCCTCGTACACGGCGGCCGCTGTTTCTCTGTCGATTGGCTCCACGCCGACATGATCGGCAAATCGAATCCCGAGGGGTGCCGTGAACGGGTCGCCGTTGGCGTGAATCGGACAGGAACACTCCCCTGTGTCTGCTGGCGGACGATGCTGAAACGACTGTGTTCGCGTCGATGCTGAGTGTGTGGACATCCTCTCACCCGCCAGAGGAACAGAAAACTGCTATCGAGTTACCACGGGGAGATCACAATGCCGGCATCTGGACCTTCGATATACACTGGTTCGCACCCCCTGTAGAAGATCGTGAACCGCTCAGGCTGGTACGCAGGATGTTTCGCAAGCGTTGCGATTGCACGGCTCACGTCGGCTGGCGGGAACTGGGGGTCGCCTGATCGGAGGGCAAGGCGACCAGACTGGAGTGGCCCCCACGACTGGAACTGGTAGTCAGCTGGGGGAGTGAATGTTTCTCGGGCTGTTGCCACAAGATACTCAGCACCGTCGACAACCTGTGTGGCTATCGGATACCGGGCAGATTCCGGGCGAACGGTGATCGCTCCATCGAGCGCGGGGACCACTTCATCTTGCCAGACAAACGGCGAGGGAGGCTTGGCGACTGGAATTGGTTGCTCGTCGACGGGCGAGTCGTTGCTGTTCGTGGCTGATCCATCACGGGCTTTGGAGGTTGGTTCTGTCATCCTCGCACCCGCCAGAGGAACAGAAAACCGCCGTCTCAGTCGAGGCCGGGGAGTCGTTCAGCAATGATGATGCCGCCCCTCGACCCCTCCAAGTACAGTGCTGTGTGCCCCCTGAAGTAGAGGGTGTAGCGGTCCGGAACGTACTGATGTCCGGTCGAAAGCGTCGCGATAGCCTTCGACAAGATCCGCGCCGAGAACAGTGAGTCGCCGTTGTGGTTCGACAGGCGGCCAGATTGGAGTGGGTCCCAGCTGTCGAACTCGTGGTCCGCTGGTGGCGTCAGTGTTGTCCGGGCCGTTGCGATCAGGTAGTCAGCCCCGTCGACAACTTTCGCGGCGGTGTTCGTTACGTCTGGAATGAATTCCACATTCCCCCCGAAGTCGGTCATTGTCTCGTTGTCCCAACGCAATGCTTCTGGATGGCCGGCGACCGGCACTGGTGGGCCTCGGAAGCCCTCGCTTCGGATGTGAGATTTTGCTTTGCTCTCGCAACCGAATGTCTCTCCACAGGTGCACTCGAACGATTCGTCGTTGCGGTAGTAACCGTCAGTATCCTGTGCGCGGACGAGTTCACCGTCGTCGTCCATGTAGATGGTGTCGACATACCCCCACGAATACGACACTTCGATCTCGTGCTCCTGTCCGGGCTTGCTGAAGTCGAAGCCGGCTTGCTGGTCTGGCTGTCCGTCCTGCGTCTGAGTCGGATCAGTTTCCGTCATCCTCTCACCCGCCAGAGGAACAGAAAATCACTCAGCTCAAGGATTTAAGCAACAGGCCCGATGATACTAAGGGGGTGTTGATTAAGCGTTGTGAATACGGCTTCTTTATTCATCCAGCTGGCTGAAACAACCGGTCAGTGAGCGTGCTTATTGAGGAGACCCAAGAGGTTCAGCCACAGTCGCTCACGGTGCTGTCTCTCTATAGATTTGCTTGATAATCTCTGGGGGTTTATTGAGCGTGTGCTCGTTAAATTGTCCTTTGCTCCCTTGGTGTTGGTTCCGTGACTCGGTGATTTCAAGAAATGACAGTTCCTCCAAAAGTTGTCTCACACGCTCATGGGTGACTGGATCGACAGCGTGCTCATTGCAGAGTTTTTTATATGCATCTAATACCTTCGAGGTCCGGAACCACCCTTCATCAGAATTACTAATTGTAAGCGCTGCAAGTGCTCCGATGACATGCTGGGAATGGGCTGGCAAGCCCGTAATAAGGTCGCGAAGCCGTTCGGCTTCAGCCATCTCGCGTACTTTTGGAACATCTTCTTCTGAGATAGTATCATAACTGTTTCGTATGGCGTATTTGCCGAGTGAAAACAACAGTTCAATGCCCTTTCGGGCGTCGCCATGTTCTTTCGCAGCGAGAGCTGCCACCCGGGGGATGACTCCCTCCTCAATCACCCCTTCGTGGAAGGCGTCTGATCGGTTCCTAAGAATCTCCCGTAATTGGTTGGCATCGTATGGGTCAAACACGTACTCTCGATGGCCGAACGAACTTTTTGTCCGCTCGTTCATCTGATTCCGGTAGTCGATCTTGTTCGAGATTGCCACGATACTAATGGGTATATTTATTGAACCATTTTCTCGAGCCCGAGAAAGAATCATCAGTGGGGAATCATCGCGAAGTCTGTCGACTTCGTCGAGCGTAATGGCAACACCATCGTAGTGCTGGTTAAGGATCGACCATAGCCGCTCATAGTATTCATCAGTCGAAATACCGCGGGACGGGAATTTGACGCCGCTTTCAGGAGGGTTGATGCGACGGCCAATATTGCGCGGGACTCGGGCAGGACCGTCAGTTTGTGAACAGTTTATATAGGCAGTTCCAACACTGACACCACGACGGTCAGCCTCTGCTTCGACCCTGCCCATTACATGTTTAGCGACAAGTGACTTTCCTGTTCCCGTTTTTCCGAAGATCAGCACCGAGCTGGCCGGTTCACCAACAACAAGAGCCCCAATCTCGTGAGCTACCTGTTCAATTTGTTCGTCACGGCCTATAATGCGGTCGGCGTCAGGGACGTGATCCGTGTCGACGAGGTCTCGGTTCTTGAAAATCTCGTTCCGATGCTCCACGACAGGAGCGTCGAAAAGGGGGTCGCCCCCTTGGTCCCCTGCATCTGGCATATCTCGCATATCTTATTGATGGCACAAAAACCTATGGACCTAGTTTGGAGTGAAGATAGTAGTTTTAGCTCCTCATCACTAATTCTATTGGATATTCAATTGACTCCAAATCTATCGGAACACACTGGATTTGGAGTGTACTGGGTGGTTGTATCATATGCCATCAAAACGCAGTCAAAAGGTCCTCAGATTCTGCTGTTGATGAGACATCTCTGTGGAAGATTGGATAGGAGTCGATACTGGGTGTCTATATCTGAAATCTATTCTAGGAGTTGGGTAAGAAGCGGTCAACACACACACCGGATTTGGAGTCCAGAAGCGCGAGAGGCTGGGGACAAACTCTCGAAGCATATTTACGGATGTGGCTGGACTCCAAATCTGGTGTCTCCTTCTAGTCTAGTCTAACTAGAATGTGAGAGGAAGAGAAAGATGAGACAGCACAGTAAGTACAGCTTCCGTAAGCGCGGGACTCAAGCACACTCATATTAAGATATCTCGACTCCAAATCTGGTGTGTGTGTGTGAAATCCCCCATTAGGGGTCTGCTCGTGATTACCTCCCAGGTCTAGACTCCAAACTTGGATATCCGCTGCACGCTCAATATCGCGGGTTTGCACGCTATCCATCCTGTTCTCTCTCCCCGCCGTCGGTCGCAAGACTCGTTTGTCTCGTGGCAAGGAACCGCTCAGGGACGTTCTCGAATGCATCCAGCCCTGCCTGCTCAGTCCCCTCAACGTCGACGCCACTGTGGCCTGTTTGCCACGTAGCAGAGTCGCGCTCGAAGCCCCCGTCAAAGGCCGAGAGTTCTGATCGTCGGGCTGGAGCCGCTGCCGACGAGAGTTCTTCGACGCGGTCTGAAAGCCAGTCCATCTGGTCGAACATCCCGTCGAAGTCACGCTCCTGGAAGGGGAAGCGGACTGTCGCTTTCGGCGGAAGGGAAGTGTACGTCTCTCGCCCAGCCCGAATCGCAGTTGGTCGGCCGTCGAAGATGTCGCGCTCACGCAGCGCGTCGACGTAGTCGCTGCCGGCCAGAACGACCAACTCCCGGCAGGGGGACTCCTGCTGATCGGCAGCATAAGGCCGCCGGAGCCAATCACCGAGAGACGAGTGGACACGGAGCGCCCAGCGGTCAAGGCGGGTTTCGACCTGTTCCCCTGACGGCAGCCGATAATTAGCTTCTCCCTCGATGGGTTCGCCGCGCAGGTCCTCAATGGTCGTATCATACGGAGCGACCGTCTGCCGGGGCATCAAGAGCCCGTGTTCTGCAGAGAGAACCGCCCAAGTGTTCGCTCGTCGGTCAGCAGTTCGAGCCCACTGGACAGCTGCCTCGGCATACGATCGCTTGACCGAGAAGTACGAGGATGTATAGAGATCGCGAGCTGCAACTGGCTGGTCGGTTTTCGCATCGCCGCATCCGATGAGTACGAAGCGGCCACGAGTTCGCTCAGTCTGAGTGGTAGTCATCTGTTTCCCTCACCCCACCAAGGAGTCACAAAACTCTCTGAGGCTGTCCGGTCGGCTCTAGCCGTGGACCTCAGTGGGAGTGAGTCCTGCCCGGTATTCCACCCTGTCTCGTTCGTGTTGGCTCCGGTACGCGAGCGTCTGTCCGTTCTCGTACTCAACGACAATCGCATCCTCAAGGCCACTCACAGTTGCTCTCGAACCGTCAGCAGCCCAGACAGGGTCCATCGGTTCCGCTGTTAGCGGGGTCCGGTCTTTCTTCACGGTCGGCCACACACCCCGCGATTTCCAGTATGACCGGATGTGTCGCAGGCTCTCTCGAACCGTCTCCCGGATCGAGAGGTGGTCCGCACTCCCGTAGCCGTGTGGTGAGAAGTACTCGCCGTGAAGCGCCGCCAGATGAACCCCGTTCCAGTCGACGCCAACGATATCTGCTGGTTCTTCACCGGTCACACGCGGCTGTGTCAGCTCCTCGATCACCGGATACTGCTTCGTGGGACTTGCCCCCAGCAGATGCACGCGCCGCCCCCGCCAGTCCACAATATCCGTGTACTCGTCGGCGGTCTGGTCGGAGTAGCCCATCGGATAGCCCAAGATGATGTCGTCGTCGATCACGTCGATTGCGTCGCGGCACTTCGGGACGATGATAGCCTCCATGCCCGGAAACTTCCGTTTCAGCTCCCGTGCGGCTTGGTTGTACCGACGTGCCTCCTGCCGGTCGTATGCGTCGCCGAGCATCCCGACCGATGGCTCGTACTGCTCGAAGCGCTCAATGTACCGGTCCAAGTCAGGATTCCGGAAGTCGTTGTCTAGAATCTCAATCGGGACGTCGACGTTCCGCAGCGAGGACTGGTAGGTGTAGTCCTCGCGAACGCCGACGGCGAATCCAAGCCGGTAAGCATCGATTACGAACGGTTCCCGGTGAAGGAAGCCAATGTACTCAGCCTGCTGTGCATCGCCGACAGCCGCCGCTGACCAAGAGTGTCGAGCCTCAGAAGACATGAACAACACCGAGCGCGCCCAGCGGCGCGCCCAGCTGGCAGGCGCGGCACAAAACGACCCCGCGGCTTAAATACGGAGACGGGCGGAAGTGTCGAGCAGAATGAAGGAAGGTATCGAATCGCAGTACGACGACCCTGACAACTACCGGGGCGAGTACCCGCCAGACTGGGCGTACCGGATCGTCTTCCGGAAGCAGTTGGACAACAACACTTGCACCAACTGCGGGACGCGGTTCCCTGCGGAGGATTTGGAAGTTGTGCGACGAATCCCCGCCGAGAACGGCGGGACAAACAAGACCACGAACCTGCTGACAGTGTGCTCGTTCTGCGAAATCGATATCAAGCAGACGGGACGCTTGAACCTGCCAGAGTCAGCGAACCAAGAGCCAGCAAGCAGTCCCGACCCGGACACTCACAGGGTCCTTGCGTTGCAGAGCGAGGTCCCGATCACCGAGGAAGTCGAGGGCGAAACGGAGGGCAACGGGCAGTCTCGCAATGGCCCTCGTTCGGAGCCCAGCCACATTCAGACACAGTCGAAGAGTCCTCTTGCAGTCACCACGACGACCGAGGAAAGCGACGAGCAGTCCGTCCAGGACGACACCGACGAGCGTGCTGGATGGCGACGGCTATTCGTCGCATCTATCGGAGGCACAGCGATGTTTCTGGGATATCTCTGTGCGCTTGGCATCACCTACTTCCTGTCCTCAATTGCGGGTAATGTAGCGTTCTACGGCCTCCCGCTGGCCGGGCTTATAGCAGGAGTCCGATGGCGGCTGTCAACAGCCATTGCGTCCGTCTGCGTTGTTTTGATGTACGCTGCCCTCTGGGAGTCCATCTCGACGGAACTGTTCATGACTCCGTTTGCGTGGGTTCCCGTGGTTGCGCCACTGACTGGGGTTGCCTACGGGGTCGTAACCGAGCGTACTGAGTTCTCGCTGCGGAACCTGCCATCAGATCCGCGATTGATGGTCCAGCGCTTCCGTTGACGGGATATACGCCGACAACTGGTCCACGACCGAAGGGTCGAACGAGTCAGAAACGTGTCGCACGTTCCACAGTCCAGACTGATACACCTCAGATTTCGGCGAGTGGTATCCAAGCCAATCGAGGTCCGATGGCCCTGCGGATCGACGATACCTCGACACCATCGCGATGGTATGTGACTCAATCTCGGCTCTGTCACACTCTGGTCCGGGGTCGCCCGGAACGTCAACCCACAGAAACGGCAAATCCCGGATGTACTCCGATACGCGCTGTTCGAGTTCGTGTTCCTGCTCGCGAACAGTCGTTGTTTCCTCATCGGGATTCGGTTCGCCCCAGTGAGGATACTCGTCGTGCCAGCCGTGCTTCTCGATTAGCGCCCGTCCGACGTGCAAGCGAAAAATCGAACCACGATGGTTGCCACCGCCGGCGTACTTCCCGCGAACATTCCCACGATGTTGCCGGAGCCGGTTCCAGAGCGTGTTCGACGAACCGGTACTGACGCCGACGGTGCCGATTCGGGAGAGTCGCCAGTCGACCGCTGTCGTTGCCCGGAGGTCGCTTGCTGGCGAGAAAAAGAAGTACACTCCTCGGTCGGGCCACTCCAACCGCCCGTTGACATCTCCGAGGTAGTACGGCCCTCCGATCTGGTCACGCAAGTCAGCTAAGACACTCAGAAACTGTCCGACAGGACTGCCACCTGACGCTGCTGTGGAACGCATATTCGACTCCCTCGCCCACCAGGGGAGTCACAAAACACTCCTCTCAAGCACGTCTGGAAAGATACCGCTCCCTCTCAGCTGGCACTTTCGACGGCGTCGATCAGATCCGCCGCAGTCGACGAGATACGGTCCAGCCGGTCCCGCAACGTCTCTGGTGCGTCGCCGTCCCACGCCGCGAGGTAGAACGCCGAGTTGTCGGGGTCCAGCCCGAAGTGACGACTGACGACATAGGCAACTGCCTCGGCTTCGACCTCGCGTTTCGACCGCTCCGCCTCATCCTCGACATCGAAGTGAAGCTCTGCATGGGCGAACTCGTGAATCAGTGTACTCGCGAGGGCGGCCCGATTGTCTCGGTCGACCGCTTCGACCATCGGATTCGTTGTCATGACGTTCCGACGCTCGCAGACACCCCGTGCAGACCCATGCTCCCACTCTTCGGGAGCGACGATTCTTGCGTCGACGCCGATCTCGTCGGTGGCGTCCAACAGGTCCTCGACAAGTCCATCCGGGTCGCCGTGAGCTTCTGTCTCCAGTTCGGGAAGTGGCTCGCCCTCAGTCTGGGAGATATCGAACACCGACGTTGGCCGGAACCCGACCAGCCCTCGACGCCATTGTTCGGGCTCTGTCTCATCGTACTCGCAATCAGTGTTCTCGTGATACGACGGCGAGTTGCCGCATTCGGGGCACTTCTTCGTGATGATCGGAGCCCAGATCCAGATCGCGTCCTCGCCTTGCTGGACGTAGCGGTCGAACTCGTCTTGCCACGTATTGTACCCTGCAACTCGGGTTGCTTCGGGACACTGGAGCTTGATGAGTAGCGTGTTCCGAGCCGAGTAATCGTGGAACTTCGATTGGACGTCAAGCCACTGCTGGAACTGCTCGCTGGCCTGCGCTTCGTCGGTGAGGTCGGCAAGATCCTCGACCCACGCATCGAGTTGGTCGCGCATCTCCTCGTCCCGGGAGTCGGACTCGTCGAAGGTGCAAGTGGTCTGCTGGCTGGACGACTGCTCTGGAGTCTCTGACTGTATCGTTGACATTGGTCTGTCTTCGGGACGCGCTCTCGGGCACGCCCCCGCACCTCCACTGGGGGGACAGAAAATCCGCTGTGTGGCTCAGGGCGAGAGAGCAGCTGGCTACCTGTACCGCTCCGGCGCGTAGAAAACGATGTGGACAGCCGAGCCAAGGTTGTACCACGATTTCGGGAGGACAGAGACTTCTAGTCCCCACTCGGCAGCGAACTCGAAGACGTCGAACCAGAGATTGTGGGGCGGCTCTTGCGAATCCAATCGCTCGATATTTCCCGGATAGACGTGCATCGAGTACAACGCCGGCTCGCCATCGTCTAGCCAGAGCGTCGAATGGTCGTCTGCTGGCGGGCTGTGAGGCGGCCCCTTCGGGTCGCTGTCGGCGTCAAGCGGCGAGTGAGGGCACTCGTCGTCGCCCGTGATAAGACGCCGTATGCAGGCTGTCTCGGTAGGCGCATCGAGGTCGAAGGCTTGGGCAAACGCATCGCGCTGGTACTCGCCCATGATCGCGCCGAGTGCTTTCCAAATGTCCGCCCACGTTGGGTCCTCTGGCTCGTGATCCAGATAGTCGTGGACAGCCTCGCGCAGCTGTCGGTACTCGTCCCATGCCGGGACAGGCTCGTTCGGGCCGGGTGTCGGCCAGTCAGTGCGGTCCATACGCTTGGGGAAATTCCGATGGGGTATCAACTCTCGGGACGTGCCAGTACGCCGCGTCAGAGAAGAGACGTTGCCGCTAACCAACACTGAGTAGAATGTGGGGTACTGTGTTGGTTAGTCTGCGAGTCGGCTACTCCTCGCCTCTAGCCTCCCAGCCCTTGTGGAAGTACACCAGCGCCATGTCGGAGTCAAAACACTGCCCGGACGGAACGTGCTGCAAGACGTTTTGTTCTGGAATCGGTTCTACCACACCCTCATTGAGTAGACTGGTAACGACCTCACGGCCCCGTGGCTCGTCGATCTCGACGGTATCGGGACGCTGCCGGTCACGGTCCTGTGCGATCTGTTCGCGCTCGAAGCGCTCGTAGTCTGGCACTGTTTCGGTTGGGTCCATAGAGGAAAATCCCTCACCCAGCCGGGGAGACACAAAATTAGCGCTAACCAACAACTGCGAAGTATGGCGGTCGCTGTTGGTTAAGACACACCACCGTTTCCGCAAAACCACGGGGAACCGAGTCAGTTCGGGAGCTTCGGTGCGATCACGAACTGCATCGCTCCATCGGCATCAGGGAACTCCGATTTCAGCACGAGCGGGACTGAGTCTCCGATATGGAGAACCCGATTCGTGCCGTCTGGCAGGCCAGCATTCGCCGATTTGACGAGCGATGAGTCCAGTTTCACTTCGACATCCGCAGGCTCGAAGGCGATGAGATCGGTGTCGTCCCATCGGTAGGTCATGCTGTCAGTGTCGCCGTCTGCGGCAAACCGCACTTCTCCGGCATCGGCGTCAACAGAGAGGTCAAACCGGTCGGCGAGCATATCCGCTGCGTCAAGACCGAGCGAGATGTCGTCTGGACTCAGATGGACGGTTGCCGGGATGTTGATATCCGGCATCTCGACAGGGTAGCGGAGCGATTCAACCGCCTCAAGATCAATAGTGCGCGTTATCCCGTCGATATCGATTTCCAGTTTGCTATTCGCTGCATCAAGTACGAACTGTGCAAGGTCGCCTGCATCGCCGACCGAGAGTGCATCGCGAACTCGTCCGACGTCCACCCCCAACGTCCCCCTCCCTGCATCGAAAGAGGTGAACGAACTCCCAGAAACACGCAAGTCGACCATCGCGTGTCCCTGCAGGTCAGCCGCCCGGATGGCGATTCCCGACTCTGTAATTCCTATCCGTGTCTTGTCTGTGACCGTGCCAGCCGCCGCGAAAATCCGCTCAAACAACTGGACCTCGCCGCTGATCCGGAGGTGCTGTGGGGCATCGAGCGACAGGAGGTCCGCAGTGTCGATTTCTGCGTCACCGTCCGCCGGCGTCTCTGGCACGCTCGTTTCGGCGTCGGTGGTTGCTGCTTCGGTACTACTGGTCGCTGTGGACTGTGACATTTCGCTTACCCTCCACTTGCCGGAGGGCACACAAAATATGCCGTTGGCGGCGTCGGTCAGGGGACGACTGCCGCGAGTCGATGGGTGTGGTAGTCAACCGTCCAGCGCGAGTAGTTCTGAGTTATTCGATACTCGCGAACGACTGCAATGTCTTCCAGCGACTCTTCGGGTTGTTCCCACGTAAACTCGTAGCCGGCGACTACATCTCCCTCGTCGAGATATCCAACCGGATGCTCCGGCCCGTCCCACTCAACCGAGATTGGATCGCCACCACTGGGGGGCTGGACTCCACGGCTGACTGTCCCCTGGATGACGGATGGGTCATTCGTCAACCCATGCAGTTGTGCTAAGTCTCTCGCCGCGATTTTAAATTCATCTTCCGCCCCGACAAACGAGTGCTGGGTTTTCTCGCCTACTGTTGCGTACTCTACACCCTCGATATCGACACCGAGAGCGTCGGACAGCAAGTGAGCAAACTCAGCGGCTCCCGTGCGGACTGTTTGGTTCTGTTCCTCGATCTGCAGGGTTGTCTCTGGCGTCCGTAGGTCCTTCGTGTATAGATTCTCCGGCCGCTCAACGGGCATACAGCTGCACAAGAGCGTCCCTTCTGGCCCCGTCAGAATCCATGGCTGCTTCCCGCACGGGATGGCAGTATATTGCGACGCAGTGTATCGGCCACCGCCAGTGAGGACTCGCAATGCCTTTTCGAGTGCTTGGGCGTCAATGCCGTACCCGTAGCTGTCAGCAAGCCCATCGACGAATGTGACTCGAGTGTCGACTGAACTGAAGTCGCTGTACGTGTTTGGGATTTGCAGGACATCAGTTGCGTACTGCTCAACATATGCTCCGACGTCCCCGTCGACGCCCCAGCGCGTTTGCTGTTTGCTTGCTCGACCAGTCGACGTGTTGATCGACGACGCTGGCCGCTGCGTTGTCAGCCCCCAGTCCTCGTCCGGGGCGGCCCAACTGCTGTCGTCGCGGTCAGGAGCGCGACACGTCGTCGCGCATCGGGCGATGCTTGCGGCATCTGGATCGAGGTCGTTGTCGGCGCTGTCTCCGTCTCCGAACGTACCGAGTGAAAGGTCAGTCATCCTCTCACCCGACAGAGGAACACAAAATTTTGGACTGGCTCACGGTCAATACAGAGGGAAATCCAGCTGATACTCCAACGTGTCGTAGAAGTGTTCGTAACCTCCGTTGCGGTTTTGATGTATGGTCGCCTTCGTTTTCAGCAAGAGGATAGACATCTTTTCTTGGAATGTACAGGGGGCTTTCCCTCCATACACTCCTACCTGAACCCATCCGGTGAGGAGGCCACAAGCAAGTGTTCACCGAGGCCGAACTCTATCCGAAGTGGAACTTCAGCGATAAACTACGGTGCAACAGTACCAGTGTTCCCGTTCGACCCTGTGAATGGAATGTCGATTTCGAGACCGTCGTAGGCCAACATCGGCTTCTTTGCTTCGCCCGGTCCACCGCCCTGAAATTCGATAACGTCGATATCTGCAAGTTCAGAGAGGTTCCGGTGTACCTGCTTGTAGTCTCGGTCAACCAGTTCAGCAGCCTCGCGGATGCTCGCCGGTTCATGTTCGGAGATCGCCTCCAACAGCTCCAGATTCTTCGGACTGAGGAGACGACTGAGTTCGGCGTACGAGTCGAAATTCAGTGTCGGTTGGGCGTCGTCAAGGTCTTCACCCTCCTGAGCGGCCTTGAGTCGACTACGCGTGCGCTGGTCGAGATGATCGCTATTTCCGACGGTGACTTTGAGTGTGGGCATTGTGTTCCTCCCGGCGGCGTCCTACGGTGACCAGTTCCACGAAACGGGCGATAGTTCGGTAGCCTCCTCCTTGAAGCGGTCGTAAAGCGTCAGCATCCCCGGAAACTCGATGTATTCAACATCGTCGTGAATGTGGCACTCGTGCCCTTTCGTCCGTTCGTGGGCATTGTCGTATCGGAGGATCGTGTTTCCGCCGACTTCCCCAAGATGGAGGCTGTAATCCCAACCACACGGGTACTGTTCATCGTCCGTCTGTCGGATGGTCACAGCAACGACGTAGCCGTCTTTGACATCCCGCCAGTCTTCGATGGTAGTGTAGGACGCCATCCGCTATCCTATGTTATTACCTCCATAGATATAAGCCTATGGAGACACCTCCATAACAGGGTCAAAAGACCACAATCGAGACTTTGTGTGCCGCCGGTCAGGTATATAAACGTCCAATCTTTTCGAGGAGCCGCAGAAAGCACTTCCTTTCTGCTTTTCTTACTTTCTGGCCTGAGTGTTTACAAGATACAGTTGAGACAACCACACAAACGACTACAAGGCTTCCTCGACACAGAACCCGGCTGCCCACTAATGACTCTGATTTTACTTATACTCTCCAATCGTGTGTAGTTTTATGAGGTCCTAGTAAAAGATAATCCCATGGATACACTCCAGCAGATTACAGCGAAGGACATCGCTGGCTGGGATTCACTATCTGATGTCGCTTCTACCTTCGAAAAACGGGGTTTGAAAGTCCGTAACAACCTCGGGGACGACAACGAGCTCGTCCTCCAGCTCACTGACCGCGAGTTCATCGTCCTCGTCGAAGCTGGGCCAGGAGAATCGGCCTCCGACTTCAAACCCGACGACCGACGACGACGAACTAACCTCGTCGCAACCAACGACTACGAGGAGTTCACCTTCCTCACCCGGATTCGGGCGCTCGATGGACAACAACACGGGCGTATCAAGCACCAGAAGCTCTCGTTCACAAAGGAGCAGATGACCAGCGAGACTGGTGAGAAGAACACCATCCTCCAGAAACTCAATAGTCTTGAGTTCGGCTCGGCGGCAGCGATCTACGACGACCTCTACGACACTAAGCAAGTCGTCAAAGAGTTCTACCAGCAGTTCGAGACTCTTCGAACCGATCTCGTGCAGGAAGTCGCCGGCATCCCCGACAACCGCGGGGACGCCAAGCAGCGCTACGTGCAGGTCACACTTGACCGGATGATCTTCCTCTACTTCATCCAAGAGAAACGCCTGCTCGACCGCGACCCGAACTACCTCCACGACCACCACAAACAACGCGTAGACGAGGGCGAGAACGTCTACGAGGAATTCTACGAACCGCTATTCTTCGACTACCTCGCCGAGAACAAGAAGAGCACCGAGTTCGGTGCACTTCCGTACCTGAACGGCGGGCTGTTCTCGAAGAACCCTATCGAGGAGGAGTTCGAGGACGCTCGCCTCGGGGATACGAGCGAGCGCACCAACGACCTGTTCGGTGACATCCTTGACTTCCTCTCGGATTGGAACTGGAACGTCGACGAGCGGCTCGACATCGTCGATCCGAAGAATCTCTCTCCAGCCATCCTCGGCCACATTTTCGAGCAGACGGTCAACCAGAAGGAGATGGGGGCGTACTACACTCCTGAGGAGATTACCGGGTTTATGTCTCGGCGGACGATTCATCCATACCTCCTTGACCAGCTCAATGAGGAAGTTGGTGCTAACTACGAAGAAATAGATGATGTGTTCGGATTCCACGCTTCAGATACTGAGAGCGGTGTGGAGGCACTAGCCGATGGTGGTGCGGTTACGACGCAGCTTCCGACCGAAAACGTCGAGACGCGGCACGTAGAGACGCTTTATCATGACTTCCTGAAGCAAACTCGAGTCCTCGATCCGGCGGTTGGAAGTGGGGCCTTCCTACTTGCCGCTCAGGAAGTTTTGCTGGATATCTATATGCAGTGCATCGAGTTCTTCCAGCAGATGGATGATGAGGGGAAAACGTGGGAACTGGAGGAGCGCACTGTCGAGGAACTGGAGACGATTGGAGAGGGACACGGAGGTGCTTCTCTGTACGCGAAGCGCTCAATTATCCTCAACAACCTCTATGGAGTGGACATCGACGACGGGGCGGTAGAAATCTGTAAGCTCCGTTTATGGCTCTCGATGGTTGCTGACATTGAGGACGAACCAAGTGAAGTGGAGCCGCTTCCGAACATCGACTTCAACATTCGACAGGGGAACTCTCTCATCGGCTTCACGGAATTAATTGAGGTCACCGACGATGGGGATGCATCGCTGACGAATTGGGGCGGTGGGACTGGCAGTGGGGTTCAGGAACTCTACGACGATGTCATTGAGGCCATTGAACGGCATCAGAACGCGACCAGCGGTGCTGAGGCACAAAACGCCCGTAAACTGGCAGAATCGCGGATCAGCGAGCACAGTCTGGAACTGAATGAAAAGGTCTTGGATCAATTCCACGCGGCAGGTCTGGAAGACATAGACTCGGGAGAAGTTGAACAGTTCAGCCCCTTCCACTGGGTGTTGGAGTTCGCACCGGTCTATCGTGACGGAGGATTCGATGTAGTCATCGGGAATCCGCCGTGGGATCGGCTGAAGCCGCTCCGAGACGATTACTTCTCGAAGTATGACGAGACATTCCGCACCAGGCCCCCGGATGAGAAAGATCAGAAACAGGAGGAACTCCTCTCAGACGAGAGTATTGCGGCGGGCTGGGAAGCGTATCAGGACGAGATGGAGAAACGTTCGGAGTACTTCAAAAACAGTCCCGAATATAACCTCCAGCGTCCCGAGATTGATGGTCGAATCAAGCCCAACCCCAACGACCTCTCGGCGCTGTTCTTCGAGCGTGTGTTCGATCTCGCCGGAGACGAGTCCTACGTCGCACAGATCCTGCCTGGTGCTATTTTCAACGGAGCATCTTGCAAAGACTTGCGAAACCACCTGCTTGACAACACGCGGGTGGATGTCCTGAACATCTTTGAGAATCATTCAATCTTCGACCAGATTCATCAACAGTACAAGTTCGGTATCGTCTCATTCAAGAATGGAGGCACTACCGAGTCGGTCGCAGGAAAATACTCTGAAGGGAATCTAGACATTCTGGAGTCATTCGAGTCTGACTCCGTCAGCGTACCACGTTCTGTTTTAGAACGATATTCACCAGAGGCAGGCATCTTCCCCTATATCGAGTCTAAGCAGAAGTTGAAAGTTCTACAGAAGATTATCGACAACCCACCACTTGGTGATAGAGATGCCTCTGGGTGGTACATGGAGCCATATCAGGGGCTACGGCGAACGAGCGATTCCGACCGCTTTGTCGATGAGGAAGAAGGCGAATATCCGGTCTACGGAGGAAAGAACATCTATCAGTTCAGTTATTCGCCGGAGTTCATTGATGATATCGCTCCTCCCGAGTTTTGGAGTGTTGAGGAGGATACTGACCCCAAGCGGAGCGCAAAGCAGCGAATGCGTGAGAAGACCCTCCGTGACCTCAAGTCGGCGATCTACGAGACATTTGACGGGACTGGCTCACAGAAGGGTTTCGTAAATGAATTGCTGGAGGAACACCGAGGTGAGCCGCTAACTGATGCGGATGTTCTTCTTGACTGCACGGAGTACCGTATCGTGCTCCGCGACATTACGAATGCGACGAACGAGCGGACGCTGATCTCGGCGGTCATCCCGAAGGGAGTGGTCTGTCACAATACACTCCGAACTATCCGGAATTACAAGATAGAACCGTACGAAGAGGGACTCAGCAACGAATATCTTCATGACTTCTACCAGAGAGTGTTTACGGATGAAGAGCTGTTTGTCGGGGTTGGCCTGATCAACTCGCTACCGTTCGACTACTTACTCCGGACGAAGGTGGACACTCACGTCGTCACTTACAAATTTAAGGAATCACAGGTGCCGCACCTCACGGATGGCGACGACTGGTTCCACTATATCAGTGAACGGGCGGCCCGTCTGAACTGCTACGGCGAGGAGTTTGCAGAGATGCGCGACCGGCTTGGTGGTATAGATCCCGCAACAGACGAGAAGGAACGCAGCGAACTACAGGCCGAGATTGATGCTGCTGCATTCCACGCCTATGGGCTGGAACGCCGTGACGTAAAGTTCGTCTTGGACGACTTCCACCGAGTCTCGAACCCCCGCATCATGACGGACGAGTACTTCGACAGAGTGTTCGAGAAATTCGACGTTCTGGCAGAAGAAGGGCCCTTCGAGTAGTCACAAACTCAGAGGAATAGGATGGTCTACCACGTCAACAGCAAGGGTGTCACTGCACTCGAACCCACCAGCTTCGACGCTCTCGATCTAACCGAGGCAGACATCGAGGAGTGGATCATCGAGACACCATCAATACTCGGCGAAGACCTACTCGTGGTCGCGTCCCAGTACGCTAAGTTTGACCGCACAGCTGAACGCCCCGACGTGTTGGCGCTTGACCCCGATGGGAAGCTCGTCATAATCGAACTAAAGCGGGATAGCGCAGACAAGACGACCGATCTCCAGGCTATCAAGTACGCAAGCTACTGCTCAACGATTAGTGCAGAGGAACTCCAACAGGATTACCGAGCGTTCTGGAACAATCGCCGCGACGAAGACGATCAACTCACGCCTGAAGCCGTCGGCGAGCAATTCAGTGAATTCCTTGGCGAGGACGTCGCCACCACAGAAGATGGCTACGCGGACTTCGTCCTAGATGACCGACCACGGATTTTGCTCGCCGCAGGCAGCTTCGGCCCGGAGATCACAACCCCAGTCGTATGTGCTCGAACGCGAGTACGGGATGGATATCACCTGCATCGAACTGGACGTCCACCAACGTGACGAGGAGGTGTTCGTGAGTGCCCGACAAGTGCTCCCCATCCCAGAGGCCGAGGAGTACATGGCCAAGCGCCGGCAGAAGGAACGTCAGCAGAGTCGGTCGTCGAGTCGCGCTGAAAGGGGACCACAGTTCTGCTCGAGGCAGGACTCGTCAAAGAGGGGGATATCGTCCTGTTCGACGAGGAAAGCCTACCAGACGATGCTGAGCGCGAGTACAACCCGGAGGACGACTTCTGGCGAGGCCGGATAACGGGGAAGACGGGACGGAGTGACAACGTGGAGTGGCTGGAAAACGGTGCAGAGTACTCATTCACCGCTTTGGCTCAGGAGGTACTTGAGCAAGCGACCGGTCATGAGTTCAACGTCAATGGATACCCGTACTGGCTGCACCCCAAACATGAAATGAGCCTGTCCGAACTCCGACGATCGAAGGTCGGCGATATTGACTGGTGAGTCTGTAATGAAGAGCGTTGAACCGGGTGACTGTGTCCAAATCGACATCCCCAATCGAGATGACCCGGACTTCCAATACCACGGCGAGCGCGGAGAGGTTATCGAGATACTTCGGGACGATGCGGGCGCATCCACTGGTGACGAGCGGGACTCCTACCTCTACCGTGTGCGGGTGGCCTCAGGTACTCAGGTAGATCTGAGGTGGCGTGACCTGCGACCAGTCCTCGAATAGAACGCTGTGTCTCCGTCGAAATCCTGAAACGTTACGGGAATATCGGCTGCACTCGCATAGTAAGCACGTCTCTGCCTCGGAGCGATATGTCGCAGTGAACTACCCAGAATAACCACAATCTTAACCATACCAATCAATGAAGTAAATCATGGTAGAAGTCGTGAAAGAGGGGTTTCTGAATAAGGACATTCGGGAACGGAAGAAATCGAGGATGTTCCCTGAGGACGATTTTGAACGAATTCTCTCAGCCGTCAAGGCTGCACCAAACCGTGTATTCGAGAAGAGTCAAAACGATCTTGACAGTCATGTGGCGCAGGCACTCCCAGACTACCATTTCGAACAGGATTCAGATAGAGGACTGAATCCGAAGTGCAAATTATGGGCACCGAAATTCAACCATAGCGTAGATCTGTATCACCCAGGAGATCGGATTGCTATTGAGATTGAGAAGAGCCAACAGAAACGCGTGAGCGATGACATACTAAAGTTCATCAAGGGTGGAAAGACACAACGAAGCAACCGCAAAAAAATCGAATTTGGATGTCTAATTGTTCCGGTGAATTGGGGTGAGAGGAACAACGATCTCTATAACGAAGCCATGCGGTGTATGAAGTTCATTAGGAGCGTGTTGCACGTTGAGGATATCGCAGTAATCGGATATCAAGAACCAACGGTGTGAACTACTGACCGATGACGCCCCAGCAGATGAGCCGAGCCTGGACGGCGCTCTCACCCACAAGAGTGGTCTGATACTCCGCAGATGCTTCGATATTGTCCTCGAGGAATGCCTCTAGTTCGACGAGGAACTCCTCGACTGGCCAGTCACCGAGCGAGGTGTAGTCCGGGTGTTCCCGGAAGGCCTCTCGCAACACTCGGTCTTCATCTGTGTGTTTGAGCTTCACTCGATCCAGCCGATCGAACAAGTCATTCGCCCACTCCCCGACCGTGTCATGCTCGTCGACAGGTGCGGACTGGTCACCGTATTGTGGGAGGATTCGCATCTGCATCATGTCGAGTAACATCTCCTGTGTGGCCGACTGACCACCACCGCTAAACACTTCCTCGACCTGCCCTTCACGGATCTCCTCTAACCGCTCGGAGAGATGCTCCTCGATCGACTCCCTGTTCGCGATTACCCTGTCGGTGTTCCCGGAAAGTTGTTCACCCTGCGTTTCCGGTGCGATGGCGAGTGAACCAACGGGTCGCTCTTTCAGGTCACCACTGAACGGTTTGTAGTACAATGCTCGCCGTACACGCCCAAGCGGTGCATCTTCGGGTTCTCCGGTCTCATCGTTCTCGAACCAGAGATGGACTAGACCAAACACACCTGGACGCGGGCCGGTATCGTGGCCAATAGCGTTCGTGTAGAGGAACTCTCGTTCATTGGTGGGTTCCTCGAAATAGTCCTCTGCGAACTCGAAGTCCTCCGAAGATAGTCCATAGTCTTCGTTCAGCTCCTCCTTGAGGAGCACACGCTCGAATGCCGCGTTCTCGTCACTTCCAGCGTTCCGTAGCAGTGGATTCTTGGAGGTGTCGTCCAGATCGTTATAGTCGGTCACATCACGGGACTCTCGAATCGACGACTCAATCTCCTCAATCTCCAATTCCCCGATAGTCTTCTCCGTCTCGACTCCCGCCCTCTCCAGCACCGCATCTTCGTTTGGATCGAGGATGTTATTCTCCTTGCCGACGATGAGTGCGATGTCGTTGATTTTTGCCTGCAAGCGCTCTAGGAGTTTGATTGCAGCCTCTATATCGCCGTCAGGGTAGAAATTATGTACGTACTTGTCCGCCGTCGAACCAATTCGGTCAATACGACCAACCCGCTGGACGATACGCATTGGATTCCAAGGCAAGTCGTAATTTACGACCACTGAAATGTCCTGAAGGTTAACCCCTTCACTAAGAGTGTCTGTCGCGACCACGTACTGCAACTCTGTCTCGTCACTTTCGGCCAGTGTCTGCTGGTACCCTGACGCCTCTGGGGCGAACCGTTTGATGATGTCTTGTTTGTTCTCGTCTCCACCCTTTACGACCGCACTGTTCTCCATCGTCATGGGTGACGACTCGTTGTCGACGAGTGTCCGGTGGACGTAGTCTGCGGTCGCGCGGTACTGAGTGAAGATGAGTACTTTCTGGTCGTACCCGTTCAGAACTCCGGCCAGCCGGTCAATCTTGGGATCACGGAACTCGCGGAGCGCGAATACGGCTTCGTAGAAGTCCAGCGTAGCAGTGTCGGCTTCGCTTAAGTCGTGCTGAGGGTAGAGGATAGGACTCGGGTCATCTTCCGGTACGTCTGGAAGAACTGCTGCACCGTGGTCAGCGAGCCACTGTTCCAGTTCAACTTCCATGTCCGCGATAGAACCGGAGTCTCGAGCTACACGACCGATGAACCGGGAGAGGAAGTAGGCAAGGAGCGTCAGGTCTTCGCGGATGTACGTTTTCACCTCTCCAACCGTGGCATCGGCTAGTTCGTCGTCCGAATCGCCCCCATCTGCTTGAAGGGCACCACTGTCGAATCCGAACTCTTCGAGCGTTTGCTCAAGATCTTCAGCTGCGTCCGCTCCCTCAACGAAATCCTCTAATGTCGTTTCTGCTGCATCATCACCCACTGTACGCAGTACATCAATATCTTCGTCCTCGGGGAGTCCATCAAGGAATCCAAGAAGTGACCGCTCACTCTCGTGTAGCGTCTGAACTGACTGGACAAAGGCATATGTGGAGGACTCGAGACGTTTCAGCAGGTTTAGTTTGTAGAGTGCTTTCAGTGTTCCCCCTGCCTGTGGATTCTTGATGGTGATATGTGGGAGGTGGAGCGCATCCATCACGTCCGGGAGCATACGATAAATGGGCTGGTAGGCGGGGGGGAGGGAATACTGCTCCTTGTTGAGTTCGGGAGGCTTGAAACTCATATCGAAGTCGTCTTGATCGGTTAGCGTCTCTTTGACGTGCTTTCGAGTCCGGAGCACCATCACCTCGTTTAGTATCTCGGAGATCTCGTCCGAGTGACGCTTGAGCTGCTCTGTCATCTGGCGCTGCTCCTTCTCAGAGGCTTTGTCTTTACCGGCAGCAATTCGCTTACGCTCCGCTGCGAGGTCGATGTACTCGTCGAAGGCGCTGAATTTCAAGGATGCCTTGTTCATCAGTTCGTTTTCGTCGGTGAACAACCCAATGAGGTTCTTGAGATCGGTAGCTGAGTTATTGATTGGCGTCGCAGTCAGCATGATCATCGTGTTGTTCCGGAGGAGGCGAGCGTTCGCATGTCGACGAGTCCCCGTGTAATCGTCGTCGTCAACCGGATTTGGATTCCACTTCCCGTGATTTCGGAATCGGTGCGCCTCGTCGATGAGCACCACATCAAATTGGTCGTCCAGAGCGTTCACCTCCTCGTATGTGAGGTTCTGGAATTTGCTGATGCTCATGACCTGCAAGTGTTTTCCATCAACCTCGAGGCCGAAGAACGGGTCTCCGTCTTCGTCTGTCGCGTTTTGGAGGAGATCACGCCACTGGTCGGTTAGGTTGGCTGGGACGATGAGGAGACAACGGTCACCTTGTTCTCGGTAGTCGTAGAGGAGTTCGCTTCCAATGAACGACTTGCCTAGACCGACCGAATCGGAGATTATGCAGCCATCATATTGTGACAGCTTCGTCTTTGCACTCTCGTAGCCGAGTGTCTGGAAATAGTACAGAGGGCTATCACGAACACTGACGTTGCCGTTCAGCTCATCATACGCCAGCAGTTTATACATCTCGAACGGTTCGAGATATGTTCCAATATCTGCCTCATCTTCGACTTCATCATCGTCCTCGTCCTGCTGTTCCTTCCACTGCTTGTAGCGATCGGTCTCCTCGATGATGTTGATGATTTCCTCAGAGAACTTCTCGCCGTTGGCCCATTGGTTGTCGTACCATTCTTCAAACGCTTCTGCGTCACTTCCGTTCTGACTGGTCAGGTTCAGTTCAACGTTGTGACGGTGCCCTGACTGTGAGAAATTCGAGGATCCAACGATAGTGACCGCACCTCGCTGATCGCGGTCACCATTCCGTAGACTCGGGTTGTCCGTCGCACCGCGAAAGCAGGCGCCTTTCGCATGAAAATACCCTGAATCGGGATTTCGAACCCTAACATCAACGAGTCCCTCTGCAATGAAATCGCGCAGTCGGTCAAGACGTTCAATCTGTGCGTTGTTCAGTTCCTCAACATCTTCCTTAACCTCCTGCTCGAACTGCTCACGTAGCGTTTGGCCTTCACTGACTTCGTCTACGGTACGTTGGTCGGTCTTTCGCCCCATTAGGATGCGAAAAGGGGCGTGTTCGAGTTCCTCCGGGTCGCGGAGGTTCTCGAGATCTTCTTTGAAGAGGTTAAAGCCAGATAAATAGAAGTAGCCGGTTGCAATGCGAATTTCTTCGCATTCAGGGACGACGGTCTTGTAAACGTCTTCGAGAGTGTTGTTCGAGTTATCTACAAGCGCGTCAAGCGAGGGTAACATCAGATATAAAACTACACTGATTATGGCATATTCATACTTTCCCCATCTCACCACTCAGGATAAGAATTGTCCCGAAAGACTAGCCCCAACTTCCATTTTGTTGGAACCTGTCATGCAATAGTTCTCAACAGATATAATTCATGCAACCAGTCCTGAACAGAATTAATGAGTGGCAAAGTTACGAGCTTCAGCGCGAATTGAGGGCTGTACAATCGCCAAGCAGAGGGCGTGGGACACATTTTATGACACGCTACTCGCTTGTTGGGAAACACAAACTGGAACAACTGTTGGTCGTGATTATCGCTGTAGTCAAAGCTGTCTATAGAGGGGAACAGAAACTTCGATGAAATTTCAGCTAGCTCGTGAAAAAGTGAGTAGAACAATTACTTGATCGCTCCCTATTATATATCAATCCCGCTCATGATTTGCTTCGAGGATAGTTCTGAAAGGTCGATGAATGTAGAAAGTTCTTTGACCACTTCTTGAACGACGGATTGCAGTTCAATTTCGGGTACAATAAGCTGATAGCTATTTTCGACGAACGCATGAAACTCCTCTACCTCTTGTCGTACAGTCTCAATGAGGTCATCTACTCCGTCGTCAGAATATTCCTGCAAGATCTTTACACTCTTGATGGTTACCTGTGCAAGGTACGAAGCGAACTGATCTGCGTTACGAAGTGCTTCTTTGGTGAATCCTCGAATCGCATAATGTACTTCGCTCAGTGTGAGTCGATAGAGAAGTTTCGACGTAGATCGCAACCGATAGAGGTAGTGATTGTTGAGATACCGCGTTCCTTTCCAAGCGGTCTTGTAATTGAGTGGGGTAGTGAACAAGAAACACTCTACGACGAATAGACCGATTGCTCTGTAGAAAGTACCGAACCGGTCCTCTTTCACCGCTTGTAGTGACTCTGCCCGCTTCGAAGCGTCCCGCAAGGTATCCGCAGCTTCCACTAGATTCCACCCAGCAATCGCCACAGCTACAACCGAACTGGCTGTCGCCGCAGTACTCGCCATCCGGGCAAACTTCCCATGCCCGAGATTAATCCCAAGGTCGTCCTCAAGTACCTCAGTGAGCTTCCGAAGCCGGCGTAGTGTTGTGGTATCGATCTCTTGCTCTGCTCGAATTAATATACGATCACCTTCTGCGAGGCTTAACTCCAAGCTGCTATCGTGTACCTCAGACAGGGCACCGGCCAAATCAAGCGCTGGTTTTCGCGTTTCTACTCTCGCATGGCGGTACAGTCCGCCATCGAGATGGCTTGCCGCTAAATTAACACGGTCAGTATCCAATTCGCCCACAGTCTGCTAGATAGTGGAAATGTATTTAATACTTGTCGGTGAAAATAAATGCAATGTCTGGTGACGAAGATACCGACGAAATACTTCTTTCTCGTCGTAACCTTTTCCGATTGTTAGGTGGGACTATCGTCCTCGGCACCCTCGTGAGTACGATCGATGAGGAGCCTCCCGATTTCTCCAGTGAAGAGTCTGAACTACAGAATTTGGCCCAGACTATTGACTCAACTGATCTTAGAGATCCCCAGAAAAACTCTATGCTGCAGTCGTCAATAGCTACAACGATAGAGTCGGTAAATAGCTCACTCTCTGAGAAGGAGATAGACCCGACTGGAAAAACTCCATCTTCGACACCTTCGGTTGGTGCTGGCAATATCAACCAGGCTTTAGACTACTATCAAGAACTGCAGCAAACTTTGGACGAGGGGGAGTCTCTTAGTGGGAAAATTGAAAGTCGTGAGATTGCTACTTTGAATGGTGAGTACTTCAACGGTCAATCAAACCAAGAGAGACACCTTCCTAATGTGGAGTCATCCATTTCTAAATTTAGCAAAACGGTAGCGACACACACTCCCAGTGAGCAGCCGCCCTCGACACAAAAACTCTTACCTGATCGTGATAGAGTCAGTTCGCGGCTGAGCAGACAGAGAACCGTATATAAGAAACACGCTGATATGCAAGAGCTGTTCCTGAAAGTGATTTTTTCGCTTAACAGTGGTATCGACGCTTTCGAACATTCGTCTTTCGACTCTGCGGGCCGCAGCTTCCAGCGGGCGAACAATAAGGCAAGTGTGCAGATCGATGATTCTCTGAAGGACTACAGGGTAACGTCATATTCACTCACACTGGGAAACTACAGTCAGATATTCAAGCTGTATCGACAGGCTGCCGGCAATATGGCCGCTGCTTGTGCTGAAGGAATGAGCCGCGAAGAACGGAATCAGAAGATCGATCTCGGCATTAGAAGGCAGCTCAAAGCAAGAAGTGTGTTTGCTGATCGCGGGCCATTTTAATTGCTGGACTGCTTTGGCAAGGGCGGTTTACTGACAGGAGGTACCGAGCTATATGATGAAGGAATCCTCGTAACTCTGTGCATTCTGCTTCAACATCTTGTACTTGTCCGGCGTTAGCCAGCAGTCATACGAGTGGTGGTTCTCATTACGCTTGATGTGCAAAGATGGTTCTCGATGACAAGTCAATCATAATAACCACAGTTTAGAACGAATGAGTCAGCTATAGCCCGATATACTGGGTTCCGTGTCGCATTTCTTGGTCAACTCCGTCGTCTTAAGGGTTATAACGTGATAGCAAGTGGCTTAGATACATGAACCGCGACGGGACGAATTCTCACTGTTCAGGTTCCACTGAGGAGCCATTTGTCGTTGAAGTCAAATCCTCCGCAACCGATGCAAATGGTGCTGTTGCCGAACTCGCTGAAGCAGAAGGGAAATTTCTCGACTATCCATCTCGGCAGGAAGCAGAAACGCACGTTGCTCAGCTCAATAAAAAGGGCGAAGTACGCGTTGCACTGCAGAAAGTAGCTCAGCAGGATACCACTGCGGCGGATGTCTACCTCATTCCCCAACCAGAGAGAAATGTCCAGACCCCAGTAGACTCCGAGGCGGACACATGGGTATTCGGAGTCGGAGCTAACCAGTACGGAGCTATCGGGGAAGCGCTGATCAAAAATCCAGGTAATAGTCCACCTGCGCTCAAGAACTTCATTGAACAAGACCTCGATCAGCCAGAGGAAGAACTCCACATCAGCATGGTACAGAACGCCGCTCACTCTCAGTACCACGACGGTCGTGGCCGTCCCCGATACAAGAGTTGGTTACCGGATTGCGTGTTAGAGGTTGAAAAGGGGTATCCTGGTGAGTTACTTCGAAAGTACTGGTGCGAAATTAAAACCGGGAGCAGTTCATTTGAGCGTAATCAGACTGAGTTGATGCAGCAGAAAGCTTCTGAACCTGGTATTACGGTCCTCAAGATTCGCGTCAGATTAGACGATCTGCCGGAACAATATTCGGTCCGATTTCAGGAAGTAAGCCCCGATACTTCCTGAATACGCTATTACCGAATTTGTTGCGTGCTGACTCTCTTCTTCAACAACTTTGCCGTACCGCCGACAGACAATCTTAGTCAAGATCCGGTATGTACCTGGTCTGTCAGAGCGGTCCCAAGCACGCCTCGTTTTGTACCTTTGCATATCTATAAACAGCCTTGATAACCGGTCTAATAGTAACCAAAAGACGTTTGAAGACTCAAGATTCATATATGACTAGAGAGGAGTCTGATCTATGCCCTCACAACGCGAACTGCTGCTCATGCTATTCGAAGAGTCTGAGCAGCACAAAATTGAGGGGAGGACCCGACTCCAGAAATTAGTCTTCTTAGTCCAGCAGCTGTGGGACCAGTCTGACAGTGAAGTATTCAATTTCGAGCCTTACGATTACGGTCCGTTCTCTGCCGACATACTACATGAGCTTGATCACATGGAAGAGGACGGGCTCATCGAAGAGCAAGTGACTCGACTACCGAAAGGAAAAAAGTACACTTACACGCTCACTGACCAGGGCGAGCAGTATTTAAGCGAAACTAGCGATGTGTCCGACGGGGAGATAGGGTCCGTAGTACAAAGAGTTATTTCTCAATTTGACTCAATGCCTATCTCTCGACTGTTAGAATATGTCTATAACAAATTCCCAGACTACACAGTGAACAGTAAGTTGTAGACTGTCTCTGGACTATCTTAGACAGAGCTATTCATACGTCAATCGGGGTCTTCGTTATCACTTTCTTCCTCGACATCCTCTAATTCAATATCTCCTTCGGACAACAAGGACTGATACTCGTCTTCCTGCTCATCGTCAACAAAATGAATCTCAGAGATCGAACTCTGTCGGACGTACAGCGCATCGGTTTCATCGGAATCCCCGACTTCTAATTCTTCTCGATTCCTTGGTCCTACGGGTGAGATTACTATGTCGCCTGCTTGTTTCCCTTGGCCGTATCGGGCTACGATGCCTTGAACACAACCATTCGTTTTTGTCCGTACCAGGACTTCTTCCTCCCGAATCTCGCCGGCAGCGTAATCCCAAGGCTGTTGTCTGTCATTGAAATTTCTCTTCTGATCAGACACACGGAGGCGGATACTTCCAAAAGCGATACCTAAGAAACCAGCAATACCGGTTTGAATAACTACACCAGATAAAATCGCTAGAAGTGATAGACTTCCAAGATTATTGCCACTAATTGGATAATAGTCTGTCATGCAATACTTCACAATAAGTAACAATACTATCCCTGAAGCGACACTTCCAGCCAGCGCGTAACCAATGCGATCATATCGGGATAAAATATCTGGTGATTGGTATATGATGACCATTAGCTTGACAAATGATAGTCCCGGTAGTATAAGATACAGTAAATATAGAGGTCCTAAACCGAGTCCAACAGTTCCACCTGCTTGGAGCAAACTTATTATGCTGATTAGAATATTGCTTATTATTACTTTTCTTTTAATCCTCTCTCGGACTATTGATTCAGTTCATCCTGAGTTTACTCTAAGAAATATGTCAACAAACAATCCTATGATCATAGAGTTTCCATGACTGCTATGCTCTTCTAAGCTCGTCGTCCATAGAATAGATTCTCCCTGCCTCTTTCAACTTCTTAATCCCGTGCTTCAGTACAGTTTGCTCGAATTCCACCCTCTCAGCAACCTCTCTCGCTGTCGCACCATCTAACTCTTCTACCACAGTAAGAATCGTTTCGCGTCGCTCTCGCTGACTCTTTGATTCTCCTGTCTCGATAATGTCTGCATCGAACTCACCACTCTCTGGATCATAGCCGACCTGCTTCATCGATTTCGTCACGAGCTTAATTGCCCGTTCTACGTCCTCAATCTCTACCGTGTCCGAAAGCCGAACCCGCGCACTCGACTCGGCAAGCCGCTGTATCGCCTCGACCTTGCGGAAAGTAACGGGAATCGGTGACGCGTCGTCTTGCTCCCCTGCACCAGCTCGGAACTCAACGAAGAACTGCTTCAGTCGTTCCGCTACTTCGTCATCCTCAATGATTGGACGACAAGTCTGCTTGGCATGAGCGACGTAGGCCCGCATCACTGACCGGTCTATCGCGGGCTCGACCCGCTGCTGTTCCGTCTCACTCAGCTCCTCGCCCCGTGTGTGACGGCCTGCAGCCTGGCGGCTCTGGACCATGTGCTCAACGACATCCGCATCGTCCTCCCGATCGGGTTCGTCGGACACCATGAACATCAAATCAAATCGAGAGAGGAGCGTCGGTCCCATATTGATCTGCTCTCCCTTCGGACGGTAGCGCTCGAAGCGGCCATTCTTCGGATTCCCTGCCGCCAGCAGCGAGGTGCGAGCGTTCAGCGTGGCGTTGATCCCGGCCTTGTTGACGTGGACCTGCTGGCTCTCCAGGGCGTCGTGCATCGAGGACACCGCGTCGGACTGCATCTTGTCTATCTCGTCGACGCAGGCGATTCCACCGTCGGCCAACACTAGCGCCCCTGCTTCCAGTCCCCACTCAGTATCTCCGAAGTCGTCCGAGACAGCCGCTGCAGTCATGCCTGCCGCGGTTGCTCCCTTCCCTGAGGCGTAGGTCGACCGTGGTGCTATCTGGTCGACGTAGCGGAGGAACGTGGACTTCCCACAGCCGGGATCACCGAGGAGGAGCATGTGCCAGTCGCCGCGGTCGCGGCTGCCGTCCGGATATTCGTGTGCCCAGCCGCCGAAGAGCTGCAGCGCCACGGCCAGCTTGACGTGTTCGTCGCCCCGGTGCTTCGGGTTGATTGAGTCGACGAGTAGCTGGTACGGGTCACCGCGGTCACCGTTGGCGATGGCTTCGATATCATCTAGATGCTCGTCGACGTCGACATCGTCGTAGTCGCTCTCCTCTTTCACGACTGAACGCGCATCGAGGTTCGTGTCGAAGTCGAGTCCCTGGTCGGCTCCGGGCTCTTCGATATCGAGAATCCCGGTCAGAACCACCCTGTCACCGGCGTCGAAGCCTTCGATTAGGTCGTCTTCGAGGTGGGCGTCGACGCTCTGGGCTTCTCCGCCGTTCGTTTTTTCGGGTGGCTGCTGGATACGGGCATACTGGTGGTCAATCCAGCTACTGGCGCTTGCGTCGAGCGAGAAGGGGCCCTGTCGCTCACACCCTTGGCACTCGTGCGGTTCCTCCAGAGTCTCGCCGTGCTGTGGAATCTCGTTCAGAGTCCCACATCGTTGGCACTCCCACACGGCTCCAGTGAGCCGTGGCTTCACGTCGGACACCTTCTGGACCTGTCCGCGGATGTCGAGTAACTGCCCGATGTTCTCGTGGCGAGACACACCGGAGGGGTCGAAGACGTGCATCTCCGGGAGATTGTAGATGCGTACGTGAGCGTCGTTGAGTTCGACTGCTATCGGCAAGTCGTACAGACGGAGTGCTTCCTCCAAATGTTCCTGCAGTTCCTTCGGGTGGTTCCGCACGTCGTCGGCAATACCCGGATCGAACCGGTACAGGTCGTCGTAGTCGACGTGAAGTGATTTCTGTTCTCGGGGGTAGCGTTGTGCGAGCTGTGCGATCTCTTCCGAGTAGTAGTCCCGGAAGAATTGTATCAGTTCTTCGGTGAGTTCGTGATTTTGGGGCATCATTGATTTCTGTGAAGTCTTCACAACAGCCGCGGCGGCTGTTGATTCGTCTTGACTGCGAGCGGTGCGAGCGGTTTGCGAGCGTACTAACAGCTAATCGACAGTTGTTTACACAACCGTCCTACCCTGCAAACTCTAAGGGTTCAGACGGTTTTGCTCAGAGTGGACCAATCCGGAGGGGGCTTCCCCCATCGCATCTGTTGTGAGGACTTCACAGATTCTCGCCTTCCTGGTCAGCCGTGTACTTGCGGGGGAGACTCCCGGCGTCAAGATCGAGCCGTAGCTCTCCGTTCGTGTACTGGAGCGCATCGCCATCGATCAACCGGGCCGCGCGCTCCATATCCCGGTAGATCGTCGTCCGGTCAATGTTCGGGTAGTGAAGCGCTTCCTCGGCCTCGTCCCGGTCGACGGTCGCTGCAGGCGGCTCGTCACGCCGTTCACGCGCTTTCGCCGCTCGGTGTAGGTGCTGGACCAGCGTGACCGCGCGCTGCTTACCAGACATCTTGTCAGCGTTCTCGACGACTTCCAGAATGTCGGTGCGCGCATCGAGGCGCGCAACTTCCGCCTCCAGTTCGTCGATACGCTCGTCACGCGCTGCCAGCTCGTCCTCTAGCTCTTCACGTTCCTCGCGCTCGTCGTGAAGCTCCTCACGGAGCCCAGAGATTTGCTTCGAGAGGGCGCTGAGCCGCGCCTCCAGCGCTTGAACAGTGGTTTCGAGGCTCTCGTCCCCGGAGTTCGTGTCGGGAGAGGTGCCCTCGCTGTCGGGGTCCGAATCGGTCACGCCGACCACCCCCTGATAGACCCCCGACTATGGGGGGTTGTCGTTTGGGCATCTAAACCGAGAAGGGTATGCCGCCTCCCGGATTTGAATCAGGGCCCGTACGATATTAATTCGCTCCCGGAACCAAGAGAACAGAGCCTGCCAAAGGGATTTAATCATGATTATCCCTGTAATCAAGATCTTACACTTAGAGTGTCTCAGTCCCAAAAGTAGAGTTACCTATCCAACCCTCCGGGGAATAAAGTTGCAGGCTCTCAATTACAGTATATAGTTGACTGACTATGCCCATGAAACACACAGGTCAACCCCCATTCCCAGACTGGATCCAAAGTGCCTACCAGACACTGGAGAGGGCGTACGCCTCAGGCACTGACGAACTCCCCAAGAGTGAAGCACATGAGTTCCTTCTGGCTGAGTCTGAGCATATCGAGGAGCACACTGATGCAGTATACGTGATCGATCGGCTTCTTGACCGTGGCTGGCTCTACGAGGTCGATAGCCAACTCCGTAAAACCGAGTAACACAATCCTATCGGCCATGTCCATAATATTCTTCACTTCAGAGAAGATGATACAACCTCCCTGGAGCCGAGGACGCTATTTAAGCCGTAATGATCGTTCGTTGATTCGGCAGTTGCTTACGGATGGAGTAGCGACGAGGAACCACGACAGCTATCCCGAACTGAACTCACCAAGGCCGATTGCTCGTGGTCCAGCAGCTCAATGACATGGGGATCGTCGTTGCCGGAGTTGTTGACTCGCGACGAAATCTCGTCGGCGTCTACGTCTTTAACCAGCACGGAGTGGTTCGGAGTGGGTTGTTGGTTATTTTGAGGCTCACGAGGTCGAACCCCCACACCCCGTGTGCGATATGAAATCGGGAGGAGAGTGGGAGGGGGTGGTCGAAGAGATAGACAACGAAACACCAGAAATCCGCGATTTCATGGAAAAGAAATCTCAAAGACAGTAATATTAAGCTGACTACATCTTATGGAAATCTTTACATAGCTACCCTGTCAACTAGATCCGTACTGGTACTAGAGTCGGTCGAAATGGAATAGTATATCTCGTGACATAACAACTCTCAATTGTTCCTTTGCTTTTTCGTGGGTTGACGGTCTTTGCCGGTCCTGTGTCTTCTCGTGGGTTCTCCGGGCGAATACCAAGTTCCTCAGATGATTCATCCCCGTTCCCCCTCTCGCTAAATTCATATCGCACACGGGGTGTGGGGGTAGCTTAGTGACGAGATCCCATCTCACTCAGGATAGCCGAGAGATATTCTTGGTACTATCCGGCCCGAGACTACGTCTGATATTTCATCTTGCACACGGGGGGTGCCTCCGCCGAGTTCTTTTGACTCGCCTTGACATCAACAGCTGTTTGATGAATTATTCGGGATTTCATATCGCACACGGGGGGTGACTACGACCAATTGATTTCGCCCGCGGTTACCCAATCTCATCTACTACCCTCGCCTAAATGCACTCTACCTCTTGAATTCGGATGATTTAACCTCGCACACGGTATCAATATTTATTTATAGTTTCGCCCTAACTGCGCAAACATGCCTGACGGCGACGATCAAAAATCCCTCTCACAATCTATTAAAGGCCGTCTTCAGGAGGGCGTTCAGAACTCTGTCTTTCGAGATAAGGGACTTCTCGACCCGGATGCCGTCATCGATGAGGACCGGATTGTCGGTCGCGATGACCAACTGGACGACATTATCACCTACCTACGACCGGCACTACAGGGGAATCGACCACCCAATATGCTCCTCTATGGGCCGTCGGGAACCGGCAAGTCACTCATCATCAATGCGGTCTGTCAGCAGGTTCTCGAACTCGCGACCTCGCAAGGAGATCGGTTCGGTGTCATCAAAATCAACTGCCAGACGATCAAATCCCACGATCGGGCTGTCTATCGACTTGTGAAGAACGCGGCTGAAGAAGCTGGCGTCGACGTCGGCGTCCCAGAGAGTGGGATTTCGACTGACCAGAAGCTTGATCGATTCTACGAGATTTTGAGCAACAACTTCGACTCAGTTATCATCATTCTCGACGAGGTCGACCTCCTAGTGGGTCGGCAACGTGATCCGAACGATGAGCCGGCGTATTCGAAACTGCTCTACCAACTGTCGCGAGCCTCCCAGCTTGGTCGCATCGAGGGGCACGTATCCGTTGCTGCGCTTACGAATGACCCCCGGTTCATGGAGGATCTCGACGGCCGGGCAGAGAGTTCGTTCAATCCGCAGGACGTCGTCTTTCCCGACTACGATGCGAACCAACTGCAGGCGATTCTCGAACGCCGTCGCGACGCGTACCAAGACAACGTCCTTGAGGACGGAATTATTCCGATCAGTGCCGCATTTGCTGCTCAGGATCATGGTGACGCACGGAAAGCAATCGATCTGTTCCGAAAGGCGGGTGAAATCGCCGACCGAGCTGAAGAAGATACGGTCCGTGAAGCGCATGTTCGCGATGCTCAGAAAGAGGCCGAACGGGACCGAACGCTAACGCAGATGCAGGGATTATCAACGCAGAAGAAACTCTCACTTTACGCCACCGCGATTGTTCCTGTTTACTCGCAGCGAAATTTGAATGCCGTCCCCAGTACGGTTGCCTACCGAGTGTACCAGTATCTCACCGACATTCTAGATGCTGCTGAAAAATCGCGCGACTCCTATTTGCGATATATGAATGAGGCTGAAACCTATAATTTCGTCACGTCTGAGAAACGTGGGCGCGGCTACGGCAGTGGTGTCCACAAGGAGTACACATTTGTCGACGATCCGGAAGTGGTCGCCGAGACACTCCAGACTGACTTCCGACTTGAGGGTGCTGAACACGAGGAAGATCTTGTCAAATCTGTTGTCAACGCGCAGATAGACGATTTCTTCGATGGGAACTAACACGAAGAGACGCCGACGGCGGCATCAAATTCGTTTCGCACACAGGGGGTGGCCTCGGTGAGCGTATTATTAGAATGACTAAGTATGTATGACAACAGCACGCAAGATTTCATTTCGCACACGGGGGGTCTCCCCTAGACTCATCAGTCAATTCATCTCTCACACGGGGTCCACGCGGAAAGCGACCAAAATCATATCGCACACGGGGAGCCCTACCTCAACTCCGTCGGCGAATTCACTTCGCACACGGGGGGTGTGATCCGACGAAATAACAACAGTTGTCGTCTTATTCGTCCGGGTTGACCGGCCCTTTATATTTGGAGATTACCTTATCCTCTTCCTGCCACTGCCAGTAATAGTAGCGGTTGTCGTTGATCTCCTTGATCGTGACTGTGGCTTTCGGCGGGACGTTGTCCGGAAGCTCATCCTGCCGCTCGTCAACCTCGTCGGGACGGCTGTTGTCCGTGACCCACGCTGCGGTGTACTTGGTAGTCTCGAAGGTGGGTTCCTCCGTGGACGCCTCCGCCGTGGTCGTCTCGCTGGATTCCACGATGGCTCGTGTCTCATTGGCCAACCGGGCGTGGTCGGCTTCTTCACCCACACGCTTCTCGTAGCCGGCGAGGCCCTCACCAGTGCGTCGGTCAACGAGCTCTGGAATTGGCTCCTTGTCCGACTGGTCTGCTTCGGGGAGATGCGCCAGACCGAGGCTTTCAGCCACTTCCGCGTCCGATTTGATTTCGTACTCACTATGGTCCAGTTCCTCGGTTTTACTCCTCTTGTGGTATCGTTTACCGGCGCTCAGAGTTGACGACATGGGGGTGTGTGCGGCGACATTGACGACATGGGAGTGGTCCACGATATGGACGACCCAAAGTTCTGATTTCAATCTGGCTCGTTTACTGCCCTGCTTTTGCCTTTCTATGAAACTAACCTAATGACTGTTCTATTGATCCGATTCTATGGCTTCACTGCAGTCATCTTTGGCTGGCCCAATTATGCTAAATATATCACCACCAGACACCGTCAATATTAGCTCTTTAATTACCGTAATATCTGACATAGTATCTGGGATTTCTGAGGCTGAACGAATAGTTAACAAGACTACTAGTTGATGTACTAATACGTATTCCACTTAGCATTAGGATTCATGCGGTTCGAAAATTAAGGCATTGCCGAGTAAGACTACTTATCACAATCTAGAACCCTTCATCTTGTTCACAAGTTTTTTGATAGTCCCACTGTCAATACGTGCTGGCGAATTCAGAATAGGATTCACCAACTGTGTAAGAAAGGTAACACAACAACGGTAGCGGATTACCGGTGGGGCATCGGTGGGCAAGCAAGACCGCAAAACCAGAGACATCTATGTCAACGCAAACCAACGCACCGAACGCATCGAACACACAACCAACACTCTACACGCACGCAAAGCGGCGATTCGCTGACGCGTGGCTCACGCCCGGCGTGCGACAGGCGACCCAACTGCTGCTGATCCTCACGCTATTTGCTGGCTCGGCGATGGGCCAGACCGACGTCGGGAACATCTACTGTGACACTGCTGTCGAGGACGGCGTCAACGTCGTCTTTGGCGCACTGGCTGGTCTTGGCCTGCCAGCGACGATGGTGTTCGTCGGTCGCAGTGGCCTGTCGTATATGCGGGCTTCTGGCAACCCGAACCAGCAAAACGAGGCTCGCCGGGACCTTATCCTCTCGCTGGTCGGCCTCGGCGTCGTCGTGCTGGCAATCGTGGCTCCAGAGCTTATCACGAAGTTCGGGGACAACGTCGGCTTTGGCTTCTCGGACTGCGTGACGCCATTCTGAAGATACGATGCCATCATTCCGCTCACTGCTGATGATCGCGGCCCTTTGCTCGCTGCTCTCGACAGCCGCAGCTGCGGGGCCTGCGTCCGCCGCTGGCAGCGGCCCGGTCCAGATTGAGCGGGGGACGGCACACGCTCTCGCCGACGCGAGCCACGGTGGCGTGGGGGTACTCCAACAAAACGCCACCGCACCGAATGGCTCCAGCGGCGAGGGAACGGAAGCAAACGACACTGACAACAACGAATCCAGCGTCCAAGACCCAGCAGGCAACGAGACAGCAACCAATGGAACCGAAGGCAACGAGTCTGCCGACCAGGGACCAGCGGCGAACCAGACAGAGGTGAACAGGTCCGTCGAACTCGGAGCAAGGCAGAACCTCAGCGCGAAAGTCTCGTGCTACGAGAACGCCTCGAACCCGCCGGCCAATGCCTCTGTCGGGGACAACGCGACAGCGGGTGTCCTGCCCCCGAACCGGTCCTACAACCACAACCACACGTTCTTCCGTGCGCTGTGGTCTGGCGACCCCGATCATCCGAATCTCACACGGGCTGACCGGGCCGGGGCTGAGAACGGCACGCTGGCCGTCCTCCCCTCATGCACGGGAGATATGGTTTCTCGCGAGCCATCGAACACAACACTGTGGAACCGGCCCGAACATGACTCGTTCCGGACTGGCATCGAGAACGCCTCGTATCCAGTAAACGTCACGGACACTCGCTCTGGCATCTGGATTCGTGACGCCTATGTCGCGTTCTTCAGCATCGAGCCGTCGACGGTCGTCCACGAAAAGTCGGGTACGGAGCGTCTGGTCCGTCCGAACGGGACCGTGCGTGCCATTCACGACTACCGGGTATTCATCTCGGAGTTCTTCGAGGACGACTTCCGAGTAGTGAACACGTCGACGAACACGACGCTGTACGCCAACGGCACTGCGATGGACAACAGCACTGCCGCCCAGCCCACGCTCAACTACACCGATATCAACGGAACCACGGAACTCCAGTTGGTCACGACGATCTCGACGAATCTCTCGGAGATTGGCGATGACGAGATTGACGAGTACGAACTGACGGTCACGGACTCACGGACAGTCCAGGTGGAAAACCTCTCCGAGCGGGAGATGGTCGTCGAACCCGGCGTCGTGCCGAACGGCAGAGGGGCCACGACCGACGACTATCGGATCGGGACCGTAATCCCCGGCAGCTGGCAGAGCGTCCAGTTCGATGGCGGATACGAGGTCCAGAGCAAGTGGCGGTTCTATACTCGCTCACCGCCGGGCTGGGCGAACTGGTCGGAGAACACGACCACGCCAGTACGACCGCTCGAAACCCATGCTGTCCGAACCACGGAAGGCCCGGCAGTCACGGTCAACCGCGTCCAAAATGATAGTTCCGACGGCTGGCGGTTCGTGCCCTCACTGGAAGCGACGTATCCGGCGAACGCGACAGAGAACACGATGTCGAACGCGACCAACAGGACGACGCTCCCGCCGGAGATCCGGATCAACCGTTCGGAGACGTTCACCACGGCAGATCGGTTTACGATTCGGAGTGCGGAACAACTCCGGACAGAGAACTTCGAGATCAACGGACTGGTTCGCGGGAACAGCATCGAACAGCCAGCGGACTCGACGAACCCGACGCTAATCCGCGAGGTCAATATCACCTCGGAGGTCGTCAACTCGACCGACAACTCGACAGACGTGCTGGTCCGGGTCGAACCGACGGCTGGCTTCCCGATTGCGGCAGGGAACGTTACCGTCGCAACGGGTCAGTCCCGAGTCGAACGGTCACTGTCTGGCGATGATGAGATTACGGTCACCGTCGACCAGGGTGAGGTCTCCTCTGCGATAGTCACGTATCGCCCGGCTCAGATCTGGTGGGAGCAAGGGCGTGCTGTCCCGGTACGAGACACCCAAGAGCGGGTCGCGTATGAACTCGATCTCCCAGACCCTGCGGAGTTCATCGACCTCGCTGTAGTGACGCTCCTGACGTTGTTGCCGGCTGTGCTGGCGCTGTATGGCTACGATGTCTGGACGAGAGGCAAATTTGTTGGTTGGTATAATCCATGACAAAGCAAGATATACCACGAAATAGCAGTATCGACCGCAGAACAGTGCTTGGACTCCTTAGCGGGAGCCTTGCTGCGCTTGCAGGCTGCAGTGGCGGGCTGTCTGATAGCAGTGACGGAGGTGACGGAAGCGCCGGCCCGCCAGAAGAGCAGTCCGACTACATCGAAGAGACGAAAATTAAGGTGGTGAGAAATAATGAACTGGCCTTAGAAGTTGCCGTAACTGATGACATCGACCCGTCATCGGTCAGTATCATCACAGAATCCGGTCGGGAGTTCTCCAGCGATTACTTCAGCTCCGGCGAAACCCGGACCAGCCTATTGCTAACGGAAGGAGATGATAACAACGAGCCATTGCCCCGGGGCCAGCACACGCTCTATTTCCGTGGGGATGGTGTCGAAACTGAAATTCCACTTGAATTGGGCACTACGTTCGAACTTGAGAAAGTCGTTCCTGCCACTGAACATCCAGACGTTCGTGAAGGCCTCGGCCACTTGGTGGTGGTTGTCAGGAATGTGGGTGAGCGAACCGGTGCAGCTACCCGCGCATTAATGAACGGGAAAGAAAAAGAGGACGTGTTTGTCCCGGTAGAGCCTGGTGAAACCAATGTCGTCAGATATTTTTCCCTCATTGAAGATACCGTCTCTTCTTGTCCGAAAGCTGATGAGAGCGCTAAAAGAGATGAGCAATTAACCGTTGAATTCCTTTGGAGCGATCCAGTCACATTCACTCAGACGATCAGCTATGAAAATTCATCTGGATGCGAGCGGACTCTGATTGGGACTCCTGAAGAAGTCACTGCTACCTCAGTAGAGACAGAGACGGAGACGGAGACGTAGCAATGCAGTCGGGATTTGCTGGGGATATCGTGAAGGAAATCGCTGAGAGGCTGATTAGACAACTCTCATCGGCAATCGCATCCGGCCTCAGTGGCTTCCTTGATGACCTCAGAACGGACATAGTCGAGTATTTGGAGGGGGTTTTTCAGGCTCTTATTGACCCGATGGTAGGGACACCCGCCCCCGAAGGACCGAATTCATCGGCCCCAGTTGACATTGCGTTCGAATCTGCGAGTAATGCCCCGTGGAACTCGCTAATATCGGGCATCTACTTCGATGGAATCGTTGGGTTGGCACTCGGGCTGCAGTTCATCGTCTTGGCAATGATTGGAGTTCGATACGGGTCGATGAACCCGGTCATTCGGAAGAAGCTCCTACGCCGACTTGGGGTTGCCTTCCTCTCACTGTTCTTTTGGCTTCCGGTAGCCTCACTGGGGACTCAGTTCTTCAATGCCATCGGTCGCGAGATTTACAAATCCGGTCAATCAACGACTGAAGTCGCCGCACTAATCAGCTCAGCCCAGCAGATTGCGGATCTCAGTCTGGGGATATTCCTCGTCCTCATCGTTGTCGGACTGTACGTCTACCTCAAGGCGGCGTTCATCTTCATCACTCGGTGGCTGCTGGTCTTCCTGCTGACCCTCTCGATGCCGCTGGTTGCGACGTTCTGGGCAGTCGAAGTCTGGCCGCTGAACCGCTTCTCGGGGCTGGCGAAACAGGTCGCCGGCGCATATCCCGGAGTCCTCGCTGCGGGTATCCCGCCTGCGATCCTGATCCGCATGAGCTTCGAGGCGACAAACTGGGGACTGGCTTCTGAGCTGTCGCTGTTTATCAGCCTCGTGACGCTGTACTTGGCGGCAAAATCTCAGAAGGTCCTCATCCAGCGCAGTAGCCGCGTGGCAATCCAAGTCAGCGAACAGGCACTCGCCGGCGGCAAAAAGCCACTCAAGATCGGTGCGGCGGCTGGTGGTGCAGCGGCGACAGCCGGCGCTGGCGCGGTCGGTGGCCCCGGCGCAGCAATGGCGACGGGTGGCACGATTCGAGCTGCCTCAGGCGCTGCAAAAGGACGTGTCGGCAGTGCTGCTACGGGTGCCCAAATGGTCCACCGCCAGATGGCAGCCAACCCCGCTGGCATGAAGAGGGGTTCTAGCGGCGGCCCCACCGGTTCCGGTGGCGGCAGTAGTCCCAACGGCTCCGGAGGTGGCGGCAACAGTGGCTCCGGCGGCGGTGGCTCAGGCGGCTCCGCTCCACCCTCTGGTGGCGGCAGTGGCAGCAGCGGGTCTGGTGGCTCACCACCCTCTGGCGGCGGGAGCGGGTCCGGTGGAAGTCCCCTCAACAGCAGGTTCACCAACGGTGGTTCGTCCGGCTCGTCTGGCGACTCCGAGAGTGACGACACCCCGATTAGTGAACGCCAGACGAAGATGGAGCCCCAAACCAAGATGGAGCGCCAGACGCAGATCAACTCCAGCGATACCAGAGTGTTCGAGTCTGACTCAGACCCGCCGTTCTCGGATGGGAAACCCGACGAAAACGGGACCGATACCGACTCTGGCGGGTCCGAGTCGTATGACTCGCTGCAGGACGTGTTTGCGACTGATGACGATGTATTAGGGCCGGATGTGTACCGCGACGGCCTGCCTCACAAGGAGGATGACGACTAATGGCTGACTCACAAGAAGAGTACAACACGAACATCATCCACGAATCTCTCGGAGATTCGACCAACTTCTGGGGCGACTACACGCTGGGGGAACTCATCCTGTTCCTCATCCCGCCGTTTGGCTTCCTCGTCGCGATGGGGATGCCGTTCGTGCCGGCGGCGCTGTTCTTCCCCACGTTGGCTCTCACAGCAGTCGTGGAAGTGTTCCTCTACATCCTGCACAAAGTCCGGCCAGATCACTATCGCCTGACTGAGTGGCTGCGGGTCAAACTGTTCTGGCTCGTCAAAAAGAAGCAGTACACTCACGGCCAGGGGAATCAGGACACTCGGCAGGTCACGCGATTAGAGCGGGTTATGCCCCACGGCATTGAGCGCGTCGACGGAGCGTACGTCGGCGCGGTCGAGGTCGAGCCCGCCAATATGTCGCTGCAGGACGACGAGAAATGGGAGAAAGCCGTCAAGTCACTCACACGCCTGTCTGAATCCCTGACTGGGCGGGCGAAACTCCACGTCACGACGGCCGAAGTCGACAACGAGTCCCACATCCAAGCGCATATCGACCGACTCGACGACCCCGACGCAGAGAGTCATTCGATCTTCCGGGGCGTCCTCATGGAGTTCGTCAACCGCTACACCGACGACAGCGGCAACGTTGAGACTGAGACTGAACTCCAGCGCAAGTACTACATCGTCGTTTGGGTCACTGACGATGACATTCACGACCTCCAAATGAACAGCGACTCCATCGCGGATTACCTGACTGGGATACCGGTCATTGGGCGGCTGTTCACTCGATTCGACAGTGACACGCTCACTGACGCCGAGCGAGAGGAGTTCAAGGCGAAGAAACTCCACGACCGGCTCGAAACCGTCGACAGAGCAGTCAACAATATGTTCCGGTGTCGTAGCCGGTCGGTCAGCCCACATGAGCTGGCGCACTTGACCGAGGACTACTGGGCCTGTGAAACGCGGTCAGAACGCGAGTACGAAGAGGCGGCCTCCGTCTCTCCGGTGACGTACTCGGCACGGGAACTCATCAAGCACGGCGAGGGCGCTGCAGCCCACGACGCTGCGGAGGGCATGGACACCGACGACGTCGGTGGGACCGACTACGAGGTCGACGAGACCGACTTCGTCTCCCAGTTGCATCGACCGGGAGAGAACCACCGGTCACTGGTCGCGCCGACGGATATCGAATGGGAAGCCGACCACGCCCTCATCGACCAAGAGACGTACACCCGGTGCTTCTGGATCGAGACGTATCCCGAGCATCCCACGAGTGGAATGCTAGAGCAACTGCTGCTGGATACGGACCTCGCTGTGGATGTCTCAATCCACATCGACCCATACGACGCTGATACAGCAGTGTCGGTGATGAAGGAGTGGATTTCCTCGCTGAAGATGCTGCAAAACGACAAGGGAGAGCTTGAAGCGGAGGATATCGAACAGGAGGTCAACCAGGCAAAGTACATCCGGCAGATGGTTCGGCGCAACCACACGTCGCTGTTCCGTGTCGGGGCGTTCATCCGGCTGACTGCGGAGACCGAAGAAGACCTCCGGAAGCAAACGAACCGGCTCGAAACGCTGCTGCGAGACTCGCCATCGAACTGTGGAGTCAAGCGAACGACCCGCCGGCAGGAAGCAGGACTGGTGACTGTCTCGCCGATCGGGGCCAACGAACTGGGCCAGAATCGGCTTTCTTCGATGACCGGGGAAGCGCTCGGGTCGCTGTTCCCGTTCTCGTCGAACTACCTGCGGATGGAGGACGGCATCGAGTACGGACTGCACGGCCACAACGACTCCTCGCTGCTGATCGACCCGTGGGAACTGGAAACCGGCCACTCGGAGCTGGTGACTGGAATGCCCGGCGGCGGGAAGACCCACGGTACGCAGGCTCGGGCGATGCGGATGCTGAAAAAGCGGTCGGACGTCAAGCAGATCTACATCGACCCGGTCGGGGATATGCACGGCAGCGCGAAGATGCTGGATGCAAAGACGATCACAATCAGCGGCGAGACGCCGTTGAACCCGTGCGAGATGCATCCGACGCCTCAGCATGTCCTTGAACAGTCCCCGGATATGCAGCCCGTCTCCGCAAAGAAAGACGAAGTGTACGGGGTCATCGAGAACTTCCTGCAATCGCGGGATGTCGATCTGGAGATGCACAGCGGCCTGATCACGTTCCTGATCGACACGATATTCACTGAATCGGATATCGACCCAGCGGACCCGTCGACGCACACGCCGGAGAACTCGCCGGACCTGAGTGACTTCCTCGAAGTGGTCGACCGTCTCCAAGAAGAGCCGGGAATGTTCCCGGGAGCGACAACGGAATCGTCCCAGCAGAAAATCCAGCAGTACGCAAACGAGCTCTCGATTGCACTGCATCCGTTCCGCCCGGGGAGTACGTTCGGCAACCTCTCGAAAGAGTCGGACTTGCGGCTGATCGACGACAGCAGCAAGGCCGTCTATCTGGATCTTCAGCAGGTCGAAGGCTCGGGGAGTGGCCTCGGCAAGCAGTCGTTCATCATGCAGTTGCTGTTGTCGACACTGTACCAGCAGGCCAAGAATATGCAGCAAAAGGTCGAGATCATCATCGACGAAGCTCACTACCTGTTCAACGACGACGCAAATCTGGAGTCGCTGAACCAGATTGCTCGGCACCAGCGCCACGCCGGACTGCGACTGGTGATGCTGTCCCAGACGCTCTCTGAGTTCGAGGACAAGGGAGCCGCTGAGGAAATCGCAGGAATGTGCCCGATCAAGGTGCATCACCGCGAGCCAGAGCTAGGCGACGAGACGGCAACAAGCGCTGGACTGACGGATGAACAGCAGTCCTACATCCAGCACGCCGAAGCCGGCAAGGAGTCACTTGGTGACGGACAGGGCTACTCGCAAGCACTGGTTCGTGTCGACGAGCACGGAGACTACCCGCTGACGATCAAGACGTCGTGGGAAGAGAAGCAGATCATTGACCTCGACGCTGATGCGGAAGATGCGCTCGACGTTGTTGCTCACGAGGCTGACTTTCACGCTGCTGATTTCGAAGAGTTCGTACGCTCGAAGGCAGTCGAGCAAGAGCTAGCGAATCGTGGATTGTCCCCGGAGAAGGCTGAACACGTCTTCAACGGACTCAGCGAAGACGAGTTGGTGGATGTGGTGTCTGTAGCGCTTGACCAGACACAGCCAGAAGCAGTTGTCGCTGACGGTGGTATCGAGGCAGAGACTGATGCGGAGTTTGACACTACGGAGTAATTCACATGAATGACATAATCTCGCTACGGATGAGTGAAGAAGAGAGAGATCAGATAGTACGGCAGGCTCGGAAGGTAGATGAAGACCTATCGGAGTATATCCTGAAAGCTACGGAGCAACGCATTGCCCGTGAGCTGCACGATCAGCGTGCGGAGGAACTGGGTCTGGAACCAGAGTTGGAACAGATCGCTGAGAGTGTGACAGAGCAAGTGAACAAGGCAGCAGATGTTGAGACAACTGAAGAGTTGGCTTATGAAGTAGCTCTCTGGGACTTGATTTCGACAGACTACTCCTCAGAGGAGCGTGCTATTGCGATGGATGAAGCGACAGACAAACTACAGGAAGAGGTAGACAACGTCCGTAACAAGGAGGGTCAAGAATGAGTGAGAGAACTGTCATTCAGATCTATACGACTGACGAAAATCGGGAGTGGCTTGAACAACTAGCCGATGAAGAGGATACGTCAATCTCGGAGTATGGTCATGAGATGATTGAGGATCACATTGACCGTGAAACTGGGGAGCGTCAGTACGGCCGGTATGGAACTGATACTGAGATAGAAGTCATTCTGGACTCTCTCAAGGAGGAACTGGGGGAGACTCTGGACCAATTTGAGTCTGAAACACTCGAGGAAGTACGGCACATCCAGAGAGTGCGGACAGCGTATCTTATCTCGATCTGGAAGCTGATTAAAGACGACTACTCTACTGCCGAGCAACAGCTTGCGATGAAGTTTGCTGAACGGTTCACTGGACAGGAGCTCAACACTGAGTCCGAAGCGATTCTTGCAGGGGAAGGCAGTAGCAGCGAAGACGGACAGGGGTCCGCCGGCGCAGCGGGTGATGGCGCATGATTGTAGAAACGGACTATCAGCAGAGCGGAGCAGGGAACCTCGTCGATTATATTCGCCGTGACCGAGATCAGGATGCCGGAGCGACAGTTGATCTACGGAACCCGGCCGGCCGAGAACTCTCCGACCCAGAAGTAGACCGATTTGTCGACAAGAGTCAAGAGTTCGGATTCCAGCGGCATCTGATCGTTTCGCCAGATCCGACTGGACAGTATTCTCCCCAAGAGGTTCAGACCAACACTCGGGACGTAATGAACCAAGAGTTTGCCCGCCAGCCGACAACCGACTATGTGTATGCTGTCCACCGGGATACAGACTTTCCTCATGCACATGTCGCAGCTACTGGGAAGCAGGCAGAGCTGGAAATGGATTTAGAAGACATCCAGAAACTCAGTGAACGGGCGGAAACCGCGTTTGAAGAACCCGCCCGAACGCGCGACCCAGCGGCTGCCGCCAGTGATTCTCCGGAGGACATTGGCCGAGTCGTGGATCAAGAAGCTCGGGAGCAGTACCACGAGGCAGAACTGTCGCTGAACCCCGAAGCAGAAAAAGCCCTCAAGCGCGCGACTGAGAAGAGCCAGCAGAAAGACGTCGGACAACCCACGGCTGAGAAAGCGAGCGATGAGCGCCAAACTGAGCCACTCTCAGAACGTGCTGCGGAGAGAGCCGAAGAACAGGCGGCAACTGAACGCGAACCCGAAGTTGATCTTGAACGCGAGCAGGAACCCGAACGCGAAGTCGGGTGGTGGCAGTGAGTTCTAGTTCCTCTGCACCACCGGGACAACGCTCCGGAGAGGTTCCGAATAGCCTCAAGTACGACAACGTCGTCGGGTTCGTCTGGGCCGGGTTCATGCTGCTTTTCCCACCGATGATCGTCGATAGTGACAAGGTCCTTCCGAAGCGGTTCTGGGCGTGGCGCTACATCTACCTCGGGTTCGGACTCATCAGCACGGCGTTCTTCTATGACGTGCTTGTCCAGACACCCAGCGCAGCGCTGTTGTTCCCGTTCGCACACGTTCTGGCTGCCATCTCAGTCGGAACACTATTCGCTGACTTCACCGTGCCGGGGCTATCGCTGCCGATGGTCTCGTACTCGACCACGGTGCTCCTGTATGCCATCTCAATCGGTATCGTGTTCTCAGGGGAACTGCTCCGCCGGACCTCGCCGGAAATGCTCGCGATGAACCAGTGGGACCACGACGACGGAGAGTCCGTCGTCCCACTCGAAGAGGTCTCTCACGAACACGAAGAGGCTGAGATGCCGTTCACGCTCGATCAGGATGTCTCTACAGCCGTCGTAGGGGAAACCGGGAGTGGGAAGACGTCGATGATGAAGCTGCTGGCCTACCAGTTCCCGTACTACAGTAACACGGCAGTCATCGCCCACGACACCGGCGAGGACTTTCAAGCATTCTACGAGGAGTTGGGCTTCGACGTTCAGCGCATCCGCCACGAAGACAGCGACGTAGTCTGGAATCTGTTCAAGGACGCCGATTCAGAGTCGGACTTCCGCGAGGTCGCCGGCGCGATCTTCGGCGAAGCCGACGGCCACGACCCATTCCATCGGCCCGCCAAACAGACCTTCGCGGAGATGCTGATGTACCTCCATCTCAGCGCGAAAAAGAACAGTCGCCGCCATGCGCTCTGTCACGCCGATATCGTCTCGCTGCTCAACGAGGGCCATATCGCGCTCAAGAAAGCCCTTGACGAGTTCGACCGGCTGGACTCGGGCCACATTGACCCTGACAAGGGGAAAGGTGCACAGAACGTCTACCAAACGATCAAGGAGAACGTCGATCCCGTCTTCACTGGCGACTTCGGAGACTACGGGGAGTTCTCGCTGCAAGAGTACATCGAGAACCCGGAAGGCCGAGTCCTCATCATCGACTCCAATCCGACGGAACTGGAAACGCTCGGGCCGATGTACCAACTGCTCGTAGACTGGTCGATCCGCTACGCGATGAACGCCTCGAATCCGACGGTCCACATCCTCGACGAGATTGACGCGCTGCCGGCGCTTACTCAGGTGACGAACCTTACCGCCCGAGGGCGGAAACACAAGGCTCGGGCACTAGTCGGCGTGCAAACAATCGGCCAACTCAAGGACACGTACAGTACAATCTCTGGCATTGTCGGCAACTGTCCGCAAGGAGTCTACTTCGGGCCGGGTGACACTGAGTCGACGGACTTCATCCTCGACGAACTTGGCGAGAGCCGGCAGTATGACCGCTCCGAGATGGTGTCGATGAGTCACCAGGGGCGCGGCGAAAACCCGCGAACGCAGGCTCGGGACACATACAAAGAGAAAGACAAGACGCCGGTCACGTCTGGCTTGCTTCGAGACTTCCAGCCCGGTGAGTGCGTTGCCGTCTCACGAACGACGTGGGTCCACGGCCAGTCCTACGAACTGGCTGACGTTCGCGATAGCCTCCCGGCACAGGGTGCGGAGTCGCCGGGCAGTTCGGAACCGGAACCCACTGACGATGACACCGACATCGAGAGCGACAGTTGGTTCTCGTTCACCCGGGCTCGGCTCGACGATGTGCTCTATGGGTCACTTGGTGAGGACGACGACGATGAGTCCAAAGAGAGTGGGGTAGATTGTGACGCTGAAGTCGAGCCGACCGTCGACGCGACAGACGGGTTGGGCAACGACGAGTCGACCGGCCCACTCGACCAGACAACAGCAAACACTGCCGTCACGTCTCCGGATACAGACCACCCAGATATATCAGATTTAGAGGGCGACTCTGGTGGCGCGGATCGGGACCAACAGCTGCCCGATGACGATGGCGACCACTCCCCTGAGACGGTCCCAGATCCCAGCAGTGACGAGACGGACTCTGCTGAGAAGGAAGAGAGTGAATCGCCTGATGAATCGGACACGGAGGCTGATACTGACAAGAGTGAAGAACGGGACGAAACTGAGGCAAGCGGAGAGCGACGCAGGCCATCTGAGTTCATGTGACCTACATCAATTTCCCCGTGTTCTAACTATAAGACGTTCTATATATTTCTCATTTCTGTGACGTGGTGGTGCTTCTCTACAAGTTGGTACCGGGTCTTGTCGAGACTGTAGCACTCGACTTGTATCAAAGTTATTGAAGTTACTTTCTTCGTACTACTCTATATGCGAAATCGCAAGACGGCGTCGGTAATTTGCCAATCTGAATCACGGTGAATCACTCAAGCACAGCGACGAATCATCAGCAAATCGCAGGACGGCATGGGTATGAATCGCCCAGAATCAGATACAAACTACACTCTTTACCTTGTCGTGCATATCCCGGCGGAGGCGCGAGAGACATAAGAAGAAAAACATAAGAGATAGAACAAAGGAAGAGACAGTGGATCGCGGAACCTACCCAGAGCGAAGACTGACACACTCACCCCGCAAGGAAACCTATTGAGTTTCAGATAGAAGTCGCCTCACTCCCCGGAGCCATATCGTGACTTCGACACGGCGGGCCAGCCCCACCGAGCGCCATGTGAGTCCACTGCCCCAAGCACGTCGCCGGTCGCCTCCGTCCAGGGCCACGCCGATCACGACCACACTTGAACTGAGCCAGTGCTGGCAGACCGACGCTCGACCCTCGCTCGCTTCGGCCCTCGTGGCGCACAACCCGGCAGCCACTGGCCGGCGACCACACCACTTTGTCCGGAGCTTTGTATCCGAATCCCAACAAGTACAACACGCCTTGTTTTCGCACTCTCCAAATACCGTAATTTAGTGCGGCATTCAGCCGGAGAACTGTCCGATTCCCGGCGGGGATCGCGCCCGCCACTGCAGGCACGATTGGACCGGCGTGAGGCGCGCGACCGCGCCGAGCGCAACGCCCCGTCGTCCGAGTGAGCGAGAGTGAACGAGGACACGACAGACGAGCATCGCGAGTCTGTCAGTGGCGTCGCGCGCTGGGACACTCCACCAGCCATCCAGCCCCAGTTGCGCCCCGGCCGGCAGACCCACGCTTGCGATACATCTGGCACTCCGTGGGACCAGTACCTCGACGTGTGCCAGCTGGGGGAGCCACCCCAACCCAGAGCTTTTTCAGCGATGACGGACAAGTCTGAATCGTACCGTTCTCATGTCACAGCCACACCTTTCTCCAGAGCAACAGCCATCCAACCAGCGTCAGATTCCGAGCATGGAAACGATCGGGCCGGTCGTCGACGAAGTGATCGACATCGCCCGGCAGAAGCTCAAACACCCGATCAAAGTCCGCCTGTGGACGTGGGAAGATAGAGAGTTCAAAGTCCGTGTCAAGCACTGGTATCCTGCCGGGGCAAACAACCGATACGGATACGAAGCTATCGTCCAGTACCACAGTGACCGCGAAGTGGTTGAAGGGTTCTTCGCTGAGAGGGACACGGAAACTGATGATCTGGAAGTCTTGCTAGAAACTGAGTTTGGTCGTATCCAAGACCCCGTCGAAAAAATGAGGGAGTAGTTTTGACCAGCGCTACTTCACGACCTCGCGATAGCAGTCCTCACAGAGCTGGTCAAACGATTCGTTGCGGTCAGAGTCGTGGAACGACCCCGACCGAATCCGGACCGCATCGAACTCGGTAATGAATACGTCTTCACAGCGTGGACACTGGACGTCTCCCATTTGAGAAATCACCTCCCGGCGGCCCTGTCTGGCCGCCACCCGCCTGCGGCCACACAAAATCGAGGGGTGTCTACCCGGGACACCGGGCCCAGATGCCGGCTAACCAACAGCTCCCCAGAATCCGCTGTCTTTGTTGGTTAGACAAAAACGGGTGTGCTAGGCGAATAGATCCTGAATCGTCTCGGTGGAAACAATCGTACCGCAATTTGCAAAATGTCGAATATAAAGTGGGGATATCTCGACAGGGCGTTGAGAATTGACTAGCTATCGCCCGGGAGTAAATCTTCGAGGAACCGGAAGCCGTTCACGAACGTTACCGAGTCACCATATCCCTCACTGGTGAGCACAGTTTCAGCCCCTTCGCCGGCGGCGATATCGGTTGTATAGATGTACACTTGGCGTACTGTCCCCGAACTGAGATGCTGAGCAGCTAGGGCCGCAAGCGCGGCGTCGGCTCGCTCGACCTCGTCTGCGGGTCGGTCATCGGCGCTCGCAATGTATCTCTGGACGCCATCCATCGCCCTCGAGACGATGGGTTTGGAAAAATCAAGTGGCGCTGCGACATCAGCCCACTCTTCGTTGATCGCAGCATCGACAGGTGGCGCTTCAACGTCGGAGTCGTCGACTGTTAGCTCCTCGTACACTCGCTCTGGAAGGACGAAGGTGATGTCGTTCTGGCGGGCAAATCGACGGACGGCCTTGTACCGCCTGTTCGACAGCTGCCCCATCGCGACGAACAGGCCGGTGTCGACGATATGGAGGCTGCTCACGTGTCATCAGCCGCGTCGCTGTCGTTGGTGTCCAACTCGTCAAGCGACGCGCCCGACGCTTCGATGTCGTAGTGCTCGTGGACGACGGGCCGGAGCGCCTGCAGGATCATCTCCGCAGCCAGCGGCGAGATATCGAGATCCTCAGCCATCAGCCGGTGGGTTGTTTCCCCACGTTCGCGGGCGACTGCGTAGGTGAGCGCCGTTGCGAGGCCGGCGACGCTGTGGCGGTCGATGTAGGTGTCGATGTCATCGTTGGACTCACGGCGGCCGACTGCGTCGATGAGCGCTGGCGTGATCGTGTACTCGCGGTCGCCCGCGACTGTCGTCACAGTCAGATTGATCTCGCGGGCTGCATATCGACGGGGCTGCTCGTCGTGAGTGACCTCAACGACGTCGGCGTCAACGAGCCGGTTAACGTAGCTGTAGGCAGTTCCCTGTGCGAGGCTGAGTTCGTGCATTACGTCTTGGACAGTCGCCTCGTCTTCGCGAGCGAGGTATGCGTACAGCTGTGCCAGTTGAGGCTCTTCGAGGAGATCCGCGACCGAGAGAAAGTCGCGGACAATGTCGCCATCGGTTTGGTTTGAGGTGCGTGACATAGTGTACGCTAATTACAGTTTACAGAGAAACAGTAAAGAGTGTTCTGGTCACTATCACGGTATCGCGATAAGCCTCTCTTTGAGATAGTGCATCCAGTAGCTGGTCCACTGGGACTCTCTTGATCGACGGTCGACCAACTATGAGTAAAAACGATTCCAGTCTCTGCTTCCAGCGGCAGGCCGGGATCGCGCCCGCTACCGCAGGCACGATGGACCGCCGCGAGGCGCGCGATAGCGCCGAGCGGAGCGTCCCGTCGTCCTCGTGAGCGACAGCGAACGAGGGCTCGACAGACGAGCATCGCGAGTCTGTCGGTGGCGTCGCGCGCTGTGGCGACCCACCAGCCACTCAGCCCGGATTCTCCCGGGCCGGCTGGCCCACGCTCACGCACACACCAGAACATCGGCTCTCTCACAGCCCCCACCAGACTGACCCACGTTGACACGCTGGTGCGGTGGCGTGCCAGTCCGTGCGCGCGGTTGGCTCGCCGCCGCCCGCTGTGCCGGAGGCGGCGGCGAGGCCGCGTGCGCGAGCACCGTCGCACCGCCCGAGGAAGCCCCCGCTCAGTGGGGGACGCCCTCGCTACCGGGCGTCAGTCTGCGGAGTGGACGATACCGCGATGGGTGGCGGCTCCATGCTCAGTGTCGAACAGGTCCGAACACCCGGGTTCAGGACAGCGGGCCTTCCCGAGCGTCACGGCGACCGCGCGGTCAGAATCCCGCTCGTTGGCCCACTGATGGGTGTCTGACTCTGCTTCCCACGACGCCGCCGCCGGGCTAGCACCGGACGAACCGAACGAGCCGCCCCCGTGTCCGGTGGGCGCGGGACCGTCGCCGCGCTCGATGATGCACATGAGCGTGTCGCTCGTGACCGCCACCGTCTTGATACCGTTGTAGTCGTCGGGCTTGCCCCCCGAAATCCGAACTCTGTCGCCCTCGCGGAGCGTGCGCACCATCTCGCCGCCGTGCATGGACTTGCCCCAGACCGTGACCTTCGCGCTCGTTCCCTCGTCGTCCTCGATATAGAGGACTTGGTACTGGTTCCGTGCGTCTGGCTCCGCGATGATATGCGTTACTTCGCCCTCGACCGTACACTCGTAACCGTAGGGCGAGACATCCGCGATAGGCGTGGGAGTTGTCAGTTCGTTCTGTGCCTCGTCCAAGACGGTAAAGGAAGCGTCGTACAGGCTGTTACAGTCGCCCATCTGCCCGGACACAAGGGCCGCGAGTCGGCGGCCTGCTGCCGCTCGTGACAGACTGGTCTTGTCTGCGATGGTCGCGGCCTGCTGGTTGACTCGCGCCAGCGTGTCGCGGTCCATCCACTGCCGAGGGTCAGCCGGGGAGCGGAACCCGTCAGCCCGTCCGGTTTCCGCGTCGGTGAGCTGGCGAGCCGAGGCTTCGCGGTCGGCACCGTCGACGTGGGCGCGTGCGACCTCGGAGTGTCGGGCTTGCTCGGCTTCGCGTCCGTGGCGTTCTTCCTGCTGGGCGAGCGTTTCGCCAAAGCGCCGGTCCGGGCCAACCTCGGTCGAGCGCGTCCAGTCGTAGTCGTATGCCTCCTCCTGTCGGGCGTAGAAGTTGCCACGGCTATCGCTCCCCCGATTCATCCTGAAATCGAGTTCGTCGCCGTTCTCCGTCTCTGCAACCGCCTCTAGAAGTTGCTCGGGACCACCCTCGACGTGGGCCGAAAGGGAAACCGTCTGGTTGCTTGCCGATGCTTTCTTACCGCTGGAATTGCTAGCGTACATTGTCTTTCTCCAACCGACGGAAAGACACTTGTCGGGTGTGTCCGCACCCGATTTCTGCGGCGTGAAACTGCCCTGCCAGCGCCGCGTGCGTCGTGTCTTTCCGTACTTAATGGCATGGGTGCCAGCTACTTAAAGATAACGGACCATTTGGATTGTTTCAAGTGCAATATTCGGGTGTCTGAGTGGTTTCTAAGCGGCGTCTTGTGTTTCGCGTTTCGAGGGAGAATAGTATATAAAGACTGTAGGTAGTTGACACCCCGGCAGGCGGTCCCATCGTGTGCGGTTGCGGTGAGCCAGCATCCCGCGCGGCCAAGCGAGTGCCGGATGGGTGAAAGCCCGGCAGCGCAACGAAGTGAGCCGCCCGGAACACAGCGACTGCAAGGAGCGTCCTCGTTCCGGCGAGGGAGCGCCGGCCGCGAGGGTTCCTCAGCCGGATCGCGCGCGACTCCGACGCGTGCGTTCGATTCTGCTGTGTTGTGCCGTAGCAGTCGGGTGGGACTGAAAGGGGCACGCCGCTGGCGCTTGCCGTGGTCGCGTCAGCGGCCCCTATCCGCGTGCGGTTTGCGCGGATATGTCGCTGAGCGACCGCCAGCGGCGTGGGGCTTTCAAGGTGTGCTGGTCCGACACCGAGTTTGCCGTCGCGATGTCGCTCGGAGTAGTGCCGTCGAAGCTATCAGTCCCGCCGATGTCAGCAGTCCCGTCGCAGTCAGTCGTACCGCCGACGTCAGCGTACTGAGTCCCGCCAGCAGTCCCACGAGTCCCGCCATCCGAAGTGCTGCCTCCCTCGACACCGTCACGAGTGCCACACGACTCGACTCCAGGCCAAGCAGTTCCAGAATCCCCTGCTCGCTACACACGAGACACACGCCACTCGTACCCTCTCCGCCGGCCATCGGTCAACGCACCGGCTCCGGCAAGAGCGAGCGTGCCGCCCAGCGGCGGCTGCCCGGCGGTCAGACGACACACCAGCCAGCCACCCGTCTCTGCCCGGCCGTCAGTCCCACGCCGACACACACTCGTCTCTCGCGCTCTCAGCCGGCCTGCCAGCCCCACGCTGCTATCCACCAGGTATCCGTCTGCTTCGCCCGGCCGTCTGCCCCACGCTGCGAGGGGCCGACTGCCAGCGTCAGTGCCAGTCATGTCCCTCTCGCCTTCAATCGCTCAACCCCGACATGGGCATCGATAGTTTCCAAATTGGTTGCCCAGGCTGAAGCTGGCTTTTATACCAATACATTCCTAATAGGAATAGTATGCCTACTACGAAAGGAACGACCACAATTGCTCTGGAGTATCCGTTCCCTCAGGACCGGGTCTTTCGATATCAGGCGATGCAGGATGTGCTCGCTCGCTTGATTGAGGAGCCATATGAAGAGTTCACCATCGGCCAACTCGCGGAAATGATTGACGGGAATCAGGCAACGGTCTCAAAGGCAGTCAAACTGCTCAAAGAACTCGGCACAGTTCAGACCCGTAAAGAAGGCCGGAAGCAATACGTGCGTATCCATCGTGACCGACTCACAAAATCTGATCCAGTCCTGTCGATCCCTCAGTCGGAATTTCACAAGCCTGTCCGGGCCTTCGTCGATACTGTTCAGGAAGAGATTGACCATCTCGTCGGCGTCCTGCTTTTCGGTAGCGTGGCACGGGGGACAGCCGACCGCGCAAGTGATATCGATCTTCTTGTCTTCGTCGAAGACGATAGGACACAGGCTCGCCGAACTGTTCAGTCAATCGTAAGCACTCTCCAAGAGACGAAATTTGAGGGGAACCGCTACACCTTCGAAACGTTGGTCGAATCGACCGAAAGCGCGAAACGGATTGGTGACCGGCTCCAACAGCAGTTCGATGAGGGACTGATATTAGTCGGGACAGATCAGTTATCCAATATCCGGGCGGAGGTGTACGCGAATGGAGAATGAATCAGTGCTTAACGCACTGGCAGCCGCTGAGCGTAGTTTCGAGCAGACACCACAGAATGTTGAGGACGGGCTCGATGTCGACGAAGCCGAATTGGTCCAACTTCGCCGAGCATGTCGGCTTCTGGCAGCTGCGTCCCGCCTGCTTGATGGTGGCTACTACACAGTTGTCATCGAGTCGTCGTTCGTTGCGATAGAGCGGACGATCCAGTTCCGACTCATCCACGACGGCGCAATGGACGCTTCTGAAGTCATCAGTAGTCATCGGCGACTGTACCAGCGAGGTGCAGAGATCGGACTCTATGATGACGCGTTTGGGGAACGATTAGCTGAACTATGGAACCAGAACCGAACAAAAACCTACTACCGGCTCGGAATTGCCACTGAATCGCAAGCAAAGGCGATGCACGAACTTGCCACCGATGTTCATCAAGATTTGATCAACGCGAGCCAAGTGCGCCACGAGTGTCTCTGTTAATCGACGGCCAGACGATAGACCAGCCGGCCGCCCGTCTCTGCCCGGCCGTCAGTCCCACGCTGCAAGGAACCGACTGCCAGCGCGAGTGCAGTCGTGTCCCTCTCGTCGCCAACTGCGCGCGACTCTGACGTGCGCGTCATCTCAACCAGCAATTAACGCTTATTGATTAGTGCAGATACGCATACAACGAATGCCAACAAGAGAGCTACTGACTGGGCTTCTGATCCTCGGTGGAAATATCGGGCCGCTTGAATCGATATTTGAGATCTATCCACCACTTGTGTTGCTGGGAACGTATCTCGCAGCAACGGGTGCGTATCTGATAGCCGCCGATGATCTGGCCAATTTTGCTGGACTTTGGGTCGTGATGACTGTCGTCTATCCGCCAGTTCTCATCTGGCAAATAAATTCTATGAATATGACACGCGAGATTATCTTCGGGTATTCATTTGCAGATAGCGTCGCCGGACTCCCACTAATCTTGATGCTTTTGGTCACGTACATCCTCGTTCAATCGTTACAGGACCGCTTTCGGGAGGTTGCATGATGGTCGTTTCGTGGATTTTGGATTACTTTCCGCCGTGGTTGGCAATAGTTCTGGTAACTACTGGATCTGTACTTATCACATGGGGCCTGCCGTTCGTTGATCCGAAGAGCGACTTCGCTGTCGAGGCTCCGAAGGGTGTTTTTGGGACGCTCATACTCGGTATCGGAACGGGTTTCACGATCTGGGGCGCACGAAAGACAGCCTCATTCGACACCGTCGTTGTTGGGATCATCCTACTCGGTTCGTTTATGCAGGGGGCAGTCGCGGTCAATTTCTATCGAAAAGTCTATGACTTCGTTTCGAATGGCTCGCTCCCATCAAGTGGTGGATTCAGACGAAAGATCATTGCTCACCTGTTGATGCTGTTTCTGTTACTGATCGCACTGTGGACCATCATTTACTTCATAATCTGGGGCAATCTAGACCTGGGAATACAGGATACTGTCCGACTGTACTGGACGATCGCCACGGTTATCATCAGTGTCTTGGGGCTATCCACACGGTTCTGGTTTATGCAGCGTGGATTCCCTCCGCAAATAATGTTTGGTGGGATTTTCCTAATTACTGGAGCAGAAATCTTCAATTTGCAGTTTGAGGTTGAGTTGACTACCTTTGTCTTATCACATATTGTGTATACGCTCGGATTCTGGATAGCAGCGTTTCTTTTCGTCAGTTCAGTCCGCAACTCAAACCGCACCCACAGACGCTAAGTTGTCAGAAGAGGCCGAGCAACCTTTTGAAGCGGCCTGTGATACTGGACGTCGCGTTGATCTCGATCTCGACAAGACACGAACACAGTAGCAGCTGCTCGCCACACGCCGGACACTCCTCGTAGTCACACATCTGGTGGTGGAGCTCGCCGTGCTCAACACCACACGCAGGACACGACTGGTCGCGCCACCGCTCAGGGTCGACGGTAACGGCCCGTTCGTTGCTTTGGAGGACTTGTAGCTTGTACGTGAGATACTGGCTCCCCCCGCCCCACGGAATCGGGTCGAAAGCCTGCCCGTCGATATGGTAGCGTTTCTGTACACATGCCGACGCCGACTGTGGCCGACGGCAGTCGGGACAACACATCTACCTGTCACCCCGGGGACGGCCCTGAAAGACCTCGCCGCGTTCCTGTGCCTGTCGATGCTGGGCAAGGGCGTCTTGCTGGTCGCCGGCTTCGGTGTCTGGAGACTGTTCGTCGGCGGACTGCTGTTCGGTGCTCATGTTCGGGAAACCCCTCGCCCTCTCGGGGGGACACAAAATACGGGCGAGTACGCACTCGACAGGACTCAGGCCTCAGCGACGTCCCAGACAGAGAGATGACCGGTAGAACAGACGCCGGCGTGACGCCCGCCATGCAGGGCCCGTACTCTCCGTCGACAGACGCGATGCGCTCGGCGTCGAAGATCGGCGCGTCGCACTCGTCGGTTCTGCAGGTCATATGGTTGGATGAGTCACTGGACATCATGTCTCGCCCTCCATCGCTTGGTGACGGAGCTCACTTTCGTCTGGTAGATCCCAGCCGTGGTACTCGCGAGCGATGTGGCGAGTTCGCCTGACGTTGCCCGCGACGCCGGCTACTGGAGACTGCTGTGTCTCACCGCGCTCTTTCAGGTATGTAGGATGGTTGCGTGTGTACGTGCCAAAGCCGAGGCTGTCTGGCCCGTTCTGAGTCATGACGACGTATCCCTCTAACTTGGTCTGGATCGCGTGTTCCTCTGACATAACTGGAGGTCAAGACGCTCTCTCTGGAACGCCTCTCACCCGGTGGAGGCTCACAAAATACGGGCGAGTCCGCGCCGTTGGGCTAGGATTGCTCTAGTGGCTCAACTCAGGCACTCGCGCCGTTGTGGGACCCCCCGCAGGTCCCGGCACGGGGTCGCACACCGTCAGGAGTAATTCATCGACTTGACTGCCCTCGGAATATCAGAAAATTCCTAAAACGGAGACCTGTAGGAATCAGTAAACCATGATAGTCAAGTACTAGCAAACGTATAATAACAAACTATGTTAAATTCCCATGGCGAATAACGATTATATTGACAAAATTAGGCCCCACTTCGGCGTAGAAAACGTCTCAGAGGAGGTCAGAGAGTTTCATGATGATTTTGCTGACCAATACGGAAGTGACTATCACACTCTGGTTAAGAAAGTAAAACCGGCGCTGGAAGAAGTACCAACACATAATCCGTTCTTCGACGATCACGGCCCGCGACATAGCTACAGAATCGTCAACAACATCTGTATTTTGATATCAAAAGGAGAATACGAACTAACTCCTCTAGAAAAATACGTTCTCGCGAGCTGTGCATGGTTACACGATATTGGAATGAGTATCAACCGAAAAATAAACTCAGAGGAGATTCTCTCAGATGCATTGAACGACTTTCCGGACTGGTTTTCCGATATTGGGGCCACTGCAGACGACGATCAAAGGATTAATAATAGCGATTTGATACGAAAATGGCATCATATCTTGTCATGGCATTTCATCAAACAGAAACATGATACACTTGGATTTGAGAATTTCCACATCGCAAATGTTGTTGCAAACGTTTGTAAAGTCCATAGAGAAGGGGTCAGTATTGAGCATCTGAACAACTCCGAAACTATCCGGGCAAATGAATATCGTGGTGAGATACATACAGAGGCTATAGCGGCCCTGTTTCAGTTTGCAGATGCATTGGACGTGATTTATGAACGAGCGCCTGAGATTAGTACTGAGACGCAGGTTCTTCCGGAGGAGAGCGAACCCCACTGGCGGGTCAAACACCTAATTAACGATTTTTATTACGACCCGAGCGAAAAGACAATCACATTCAACGCGTTTCATGAGAATGAACATGATAAGAAACTACTCGAAAATATAGCTGCAGATCTCTACAGCGAATACTATGACGTGAAGTCGACGATAGCTTCTGAACCTTATTCTATTCCACTTATTGACATATACTGCGAGACTACCCATCGAGAGTCGACAGATGGTGGGACGGTCAGGCTCAGTGGAGAAGAGGCCCATATTGTTCAATTCAAACAAGAAGGTGAAAAGCAGAAGCGTGAACAGGCATCTAAGTTTGAGGAAATCGATAACGGATGGGTATTCGAAATACTCAATGACGCAGGGGATACGCGAATCACGAGAGACGTGAAAATCCGAAAGACGAATAACAGTCTGGAAAAACGAACGCATTTCGTTCGCTGTTACGATTCGAAGAACAATGCGGATTGGGAGTCAGTTGTACAAGCGGAGGATAAGGAAGGTAATGAATTAGATATTGAGGTCGAGATCGACCAGCCGAAACATAAACGATTCACAATTGATCTTCCGGAAGAAAGTACAGAAGGCGACACTATTGAATACACCTACTCATATCGGTGGAATGGGTTCTTCCCTAAAGAAAATGAAGAGTTCGAAATCAAAGGGAATGCGCCGTCGCCAGATTTCGAACTAACCGCAGGAGATGATCTTTCTATAAATAGTGTCTGGTGGGTTGAGCTCAGTCCGGATGACAACAGCGTCATTGACCGGCAAGAGATCCAGACAAACGGGAATTCGGTAGTCACAGAACTTGACAAGGCCCAAAATACTAATAACGTGTGCGTTCATTGGACACAACTATGAAAGGCGGCGGCTCTGGTCCATAGTCGGTAACCAATGTGTTCAGTAGCAGAGGATTAAAAATAACGCGAAAGCTGTTGCAGTATTAGCGGAAAGCGGGCCGGGTGAGATTCTCCTTGTGTTTTCATTCTGTTTAGGAATAGTTAGATTCACCTCAAAACAACTCCGTTTCTCTGAAAAGAGTAAGCTGAACACGCTTAGTCGAAAAGACGGCTCCTCCAGTGAAACGACCTTTCTATATATAGTTGGTTCGATGCTCAGTTACTTAGTCTGGAAACCATCGCGACCCATGTGAAAATTACACACGATTCAACAAAAAGTGGAGGTGTCGCTTAAACCGTTGTGACGACGTGTTGGTGTTCGGCTTGAGCGGGCATCAGCTGGATCGTCACCTCGGCCAGTGTCAGCTCCCGAAGCACCTCGGGTGGGGCTGGACATGGATGGCCACTGCCGGACTGGATACTAACAAAACCAGTGTACGTATCTGGTATGCCTGTGACGGTGGGTTAGAGCGGCCAGGGAGTTCGACGACAGGCCACCTAGACGATCTCCGACGATGCACGAGCAGGTGTTCGTCGAGCGAGGCTACGGAGTCACAGTTTGGGATCGGCGGCTGACGATACCCGTCGCAGCAACCGAGCGGTTTCTGGCGTGGCGTGGTGGGCCGACGCCCGGTCGTGAGTGCAAGGGGTGGTGGAGCGTGACGAGCACGAGCGGCAGCATGGAGAGGTATGGGGAGAGTTGTGTATGTTTTTGAAATTGGTCAACGGGCCTATGAGTAGCGTTTGAATCGTGGGTGGCGTTGCTCCCATCTATGAGTTTGCAGCTATTACAGAATTTCCTAGACAGAACAAGCGACCAACCCGCAAGTGTGTAGCAACACCAACAGTAAAATAAAGTCAAATTATTCTAAACGTAGATTGTGACTGGTGATGTGCCAATGAGTCGGCGGCGGCGTTGGGGTGTGCTCGCCTTCACTGCTGTATTTGCTGTGGGGGGATCACTGCTAGTGACGCTGACTGATCTTTTTGGAACTTGGCGATGGTTTGAGATACCAACTCTAGTCGAATTGGTTGGGTTCGGACTTGGGTTTCTACTTTGTTTGCTTGTCGCAACGAGAACTATGCTCTATACCATCTCAGATGGCCACATTAAATTAGAGTTATATAATCAAGTACGGGGCATTCCGTTGGTACTCAAGTATCTATTACTCGGGGGTTTTTTACTTGGAATTGATGCGGCCTTGTTCGAATTTCAGGCTTCTCAATCGATTAGTGGTCAGGCACAAGAGCATACGGAGCTCATATCGCTAGCTCTCTCTGGACTTCTAGTTCTGTTATACTATGATCAGCACAAGACTCAGCGCCAGCAGGCTGATCTAATGTCACGACAGACCGATTTGGAAGAGCGGAAGACAGAATGGCGAGAGGAGCAGCGTGCTGCCCGAGTAGAGGTTAGTAACTGGGAGTTCGTTGATTCGTTTTCCGATATTGATATAGCAGTATCTGACTCTAATCAGTCGATGAAAATTGGCCCGAGAGTCGAGAGAGACGGCGATTCGATTTTCGCTGCGCGGGTTTCAAATACCGGTGAGACAGTCGCAAGAGATCTTCAACTTCGGATTGAGCCACTTGTAAACAGCCCAGATCTCCCCAGAGGATACAATGATATTTCTCTGTTCTTGCATATCACCGCAGAACTGTTCGAGCTTACCGAAGATATCCCAGACCAATATTTCAACCGCAAGGATGTTCAGATCCCAAGCCACACGTCCAGTGGTCTGTACGCAAGCATCCGAGTTGAGAAGTTGTTCTCCAACGATAACGAGGAAAGTATAACTTTAGCAGAATCGATCGCAACACTTCCATTCGATGTCGAAGATATTGTTCTACGAGCGAAGTTGCTCTATGAAGATGTAGGAGGGACAACGCACGAGGCCCCCATTGCTGCAGTACGGCTAAAGGCTGATGACAATACGACCCTTTTGGATGCATTCGCTGAATCACATCGGGTCGGCTATCATGGTATTCCAGTAAATGACCACAAGGATACAGGGGAATTCCTGATTGATACATATATGACAGCCGAATATGAGGGGCCGAGCGCGGTAAAGTATACATTTAGCTCAGATGAATAGTGCTACAGCGGACTCTCACTTTCAACTGATGCGGCCATCACTTTCATGTCAAGAATGATATTTTTGTATTTTGTTGAATAACACCCTCTGACCGAGGATTGAGAGCGTTCGGTTCTGAGATAACCGATTCGGGCAAGGTCTACGCGACTCAGACTTTCTGTTGAATTCGGTGAACCTCTCGACGCGAGTTTACGAAGGTCTGGAATACGGCGCGGTCGACCGGGACACGCTTGAACGGCTGGCTGATCTCGCTGGAGGGATCGCCAGGCGAGGTATCTTCAGTCGATCACATCGACAGCCGCGTAATTCCGTTTGATGACGGTGAACCAAACCGAACTAGCTGTGGAGCATCTTCGAACCGCTGGTGAGCATGATTTTCGGGATAGACCGTCGCTGTCGGCGGCGCACTGCCGCCGACGCGACAGTGTCACCACTGACGACTGCTGTCCGGCCCGATGGACAGCTACCGGAAGAACCGGTCGTCAAGTGGTTGATTCGCTGGAACAGACCTGCGGACACCAAGTGCTGTCCAAGCTGCGCGAAGCGTCATTTCGCAAAACTCTGTGAACGACCACTGCAAGAGGCGGCGCCCCGGGCACCGCCAGGTTGCACGTCCTTTCCAAGCAGACACTTCCTCTAACCCGATGTGGTCGACTGATACTGGTCGTCAGATGAGATGCTCTATGGATTCGCCGTCCCGGAACAACTCGGACTGCTGAGGCTCGGCGTCCGTAGCACGTGTAGAAAATGACTCTGGAGAGACGGCCTGTTGCATTGCGTTGAGCTTTGACCGAAGTTGGCCGCTCGTCGAGCGGACCAGCTCATCGTCTGGCCAGGAATGGACTTCGAGTCCGTCAAAGCGCGTTGCGACTTGCTGGACCGTGTTCAGTTGGTTGAGAGCGTACTCGACCCAGTTGGTGGCTGTCTTGCATCTGCTGGAGTTCGGTGACAACGTCGTCGTAGCCGGCTTGCTTGGCGGCGGTGAGACATTGCTGGAAATTCGCGCCACGGGGATTGATGGGTTCGTGGAAGACAACGACCTCACCGAGCGCTCTGAAGTAGCTGAGTAGCTCGTGAAAGTCATCTTCGCCCATCGTCGGGTATGTGGGTGACATCGAGACGAACACCGACACACCGGCCTGCTGGAGCTTATCTAACGCCTGCCAGCGAGTCATCGACAGAACATCGTACTTCGGACGAAACGATCATCGCGACATCCACGCCATCGTCAAGACCGTCGAGAAGCCCATTGTCGCGACGACCAGCACCCCGAGAAGAGAGGCTTTCGGCAGGTCGTACAGCTGGGTCAGGACGACGACAGCACCGAGCAGTTTCGTGACGATGAGCGTGATATTCGCGAGGAGTTCATACTGATTACTGTTCATAATCTCTCCGTGGTGTTGACGACGGAGTGACCGGGCGATGCGAACAACGGGATAGTTCTACTCAGTCTGCGTATCGTGATACCGATCCAAGGTCGTCATCAGGTAATCAAATAAATGAAGAGCGTTTCTGGCCTGTTTTGCATCTAGTTCGTCGAGATACGCGTCTCCATCAGGGTCAACTGTTCGGTGACTGAGTGGGTTTCGGATGCTCTGATATGCTCCATCGAATAGCATTTTTAGCCCATTCTGCTCCCCATTGTGTGATGCCAATGTGATTGATCCATCTTCGGGCGTTAACGCTGCAGTGATCAATTCGTGGCCACTCTTTTCAGCAAGTGACTCTGGGCCTAGGTCACGGATTCGCTCTTCCATAATTTGCCCCGCAAGTCGGAGGGCTTCCTGGTACTCGCCCCGTTCGTAGTGTGGAACACACCGGTCCACCAGTTCACCATCATGCAGATCAACCGTTTCGCTGTCGGTCATTGAAGAACTAAGCTCGTCAACGAATGTAAGTAGACGCTCAGCATTACGTCGGTCTTGTGGACCATCCTCTGTTTCTACTTCATGATACCGGATGGTAGGACTCATTTGTCCTGGTGCTCCAAATGAGATACGCTCATCATCTGCTGTAAGTGTAATTTCGTCTATTTCATTCGGGTCTGATGATCCACTGCCGGCCCATATATTCTGGGCAGTCCCACCACTAAGCGGGAGTGTTGTTGATCGTTGAATGCTGTCGTTTTGTTTCAAATGATATGCAATAAAATCGTGTATCTCTGCAAACGAGTCACTGGTCGGAAAGTGCAGTTTTCGGTATGTTCTTTCACAGTTTGATCCAACGGGATTCCCATCAAGAATCAGCGTGTTGTCTGGAAAGTCATCTGAAGAGGGATAGGCCTGTACATATAGCGACACTTTGTCTCGCCATTCAGACGACTTGTTCACCGATTCAAGCCAGATCTCTAGTTCATCGGGAGTCATATACTATCTTCTATGTCCGAGTATTCAAGCAACACGAAGAGTCAGAGATCCCTCTGAAATATTACATCTTAATAATAAATTGGCTGAATATACTTTCCAGAACCGTTCATTTTATTTAATCTGAGCTAGACTATTAATCCACTTCATTCGTGTGTGCCTCTCAGTCAGACACAAAAGAGTCCAATCTGTTTGAGACAGCCTTGGAGTCTGTTCAAGAGCGCTACGAGTTCGCCTACTGGCACGTCCCTATCGGATATCTATTGCTAGTAATTGTGACTTCTTATATCCTCTTAGCTAACCTCTCGTCAGTTACGATCTACGCATATTTCATCTTAAAATACGCAGCACCACTGTGTATCGTCAGCGGTGCTGTGGGATTGGCTTATGGCTTGCAATACGAACTTGAGTATGAACTGAATCCTTACGGTCTATTATTATTTGTGCCGCTTGGAGTCGGCATCGTACTTTTTCTCGGCGTCTGGGGGGCGGGGTTTAGCGACATCGCACTCAACCTTACGCCTTACCTACTTGTCTTGTTCGGGACCTCCCATTTGCTATACCTCTTTTTTCTGGCGATTCAGCGGGACTTTCACCAGTTGTTTTTCGGATACCTGTAAGCCCCTAGGTTTATTCCTTTGATATGCTACCTAGCAGTCGAGAATGGAGCGTCGGGGTTTCCTCAGGGGGATAGTCACAGCTGGCACGGCCGCACTTGCTGGTTGTTACAGCCCTGGAGAGGTGTCGAGTAGCAGTGACGTATCAATTCCAACACCATCCGTTAGTGGCTTGGACAAGGATTGGAAAATCCGAGATGAGCAACCAACCCAAGAGATGACATCCGTAGAGGTTGCGGGGATGGATCTCTCTTCGTGGTACGCTCGGACAACGGTCTGGGAATATACACCACTCAAACAGCGACTCCGGAACCGAACGCTGGATCAGTTTTCATCGGCGGCGTTCGTTTTTTTTGCAACGCGAATTCGAGTCGAGGGACAGGGCAGGCAGTTACCAACTCGGTTACTCAGACCAGCGGTAGAAGACCCAGTGATGAATCGGATGGAACAAATGGGTGTCTCCAATGTTTCGAAGACAAGCACAATTCCGGGAAATATCGAGACTCAGAATGGTACGGCTATGGAGATGCAATTTGAGGGGGATTACGTCAAACAGGATATTGAATTCTCGCTGCAAATTCCTGAGAAAGGTGCGGAAACGTACAGTTTCAGTCGTGTAGAAACATCTGTCCGGGCCGTAACGGGCTTTTGGAAAGCCGGCGGCGATTTCTACCTTGCAGGCGGGGCGTTCCCGACAGAAGACATAAGCAAGCAGAAACGAGTACCGATAACAGCTGGTCATCGGCAAGGTATTGATGCGATCATTTCGATTAACCTGCGGTTTGACCCTAGTCAATACAAACAACAGACGCAGAAATTGATCGGAAGTGTTCAATAAATATCAAAATCTCGAATAAGATGTTCTCAGGTGAACAGCGGTTGCGAGATATTGTTCCACGACCACCACGATGCCTGACTGACCCAGTCGGAGAAAGACTGTTATTGGTCCTGACACAACTTGAGGAAGTCGAAAAAGAAGGCATCATGGACTATGATGAAAAAGAGCCGGTAGTCAGAGATGTATTCTTGGAGCAATTCCATTATCATGTTAAGTGGCCAGCCTATGCGATTCTTCTCGTCATAACTGCCTTCGTTATTAATGTTCGATTCGGTTCCGTCCAGCTACAGGCCTATGGGCTTGTTTTTGATATGGTTGGTGGGGTTCTACTGGCACTAGGGATCGTCCGTGGCAAAGGGGGCTTGATGCGAGATACACGGGAGCCCGGTGCTAGGCTTGGTGGAGATGAAGTGAATATTCATCGACCAGCACTGAAAGCAAACATTGCAGACACAATTGACGGACTATTTGGCGCGATATTCCTTGTCTTTGGATTTAACATCCAAATCGTTGCTGTCCTCATCTAAAACGATACTCTTGGGTTGGTTTGCCCATCTCCTGAGACTCACGTGGCCCTCCAGAGCTCGAATCTAATTCGTCGGGGCGGATTGACGAGTGATGGCTGTCTCCGTGAAGCTCAGCCCGAATTTGAGTACCCCGCCAAGAGCGACGTTAGCGAAGCCAGCGACTGCCAGGGCGTAGCCGACGGTACCCGCTGTCGAGGGTTGCAAGAGAGCGATTTGGATGCCGGACGCATCGGCACTAATCGACAGTAGGAGCGTCATCATGCCCGCGAGAGCAACGACGCCACCGATACGCAGTATGTTCCCTGAAATTGCTCGTCCCTCTTCACACACGCGAGCGAGCCAGTAGCGCTCGGCGGACACAGGACGTTCACGCTCTTCATCAGCTAAGTACCATGCCAGATTACCACGTTCTGGATGGCCGAGTCGCTTCTTGTGGATACGATCCTCGTCTTCAAGATCGTCCAGTCGATTGCGAACAGCGCCTTCTTTCAATCCGATTCGCTCATCATCACTGACCTCAGTCGTTCCGACGAACCCCGCCTCGCTTTCGCGGATCACGTTCAGAATCATCTCGTCGGTGATTCGCTCTTCTTTCTTGTCGGCGAGATAGTCTCTAACAACCATGATTACCTCCCAGAGAGCCCTCCAATGAGCGATGCGACCAGCGCGACTGCCAGAACGATTCCGAGTAGGATCATGACTAGGCCAAACGTGCTGAAGTTATAGAGAAGCGAGCTGGATTCGACTGCCGAGCCAATCAGCAGGAGCATGAACCCGCCAACGATGAATGCAATTGCTCCCTCGACCGCTTCGCCTGCGTCACTCATAGTTGCCTCCGTTCGATGCGCGTGTTCTCTCAGTTCGTCTGAACATCACATGAATCGCCAGGGATTGCATTGGTATATATGGGTTTGACCTTTCATATTTTCGGGCTTCAACCGCTGTACGGGGTGGCTACACTCTTCACGCCGATTTGGGTTCGACGCGAATTCGGTCCGGGTCGATTTGGGACTCGGTCTAGGCTGATTCGCAGGACTGCGGCGTTATTATAGTACATTTGTCATGAATGGGGGCTATCACACGCGCTCGATACCGAAATGGCAAAACGGCGCTCCACCCTGACAATGTGTTGGATCAATATCCGCAATCCATGCCGGCACAGTCTCATATACAGGGTTATGGCCCTAATTCGGGCCTAACAGCTATAGGGTCCACGACATACTTTATTTATAGCAATCTACAGGGCTACCAATGACAGACACACTTGGCACTGCACAACTCGTTCCAGTCCTGGTAGGCGCGTTCACGATCATCAAAGGAGGACTCATCCTGTCCGGACTGGGCTATATTTCGCACGGACTCGCGCACTGGTTGGCACGCTACACGCGGCTTGAGCGGCCCGATCCAACAGAATTCAAGCGTCTGTTTGAGCGGTTCTTCGACAGGCTCTTCGCACCGATTGGAGAGCAGGCCGCCGCTCGTATCCATCGGCCAATTCTGCGGCAATTGTCGTTCGAGCTCAGTATCGGAATCGCAGTGATCGTGGCCGCGATAGTGGTCAATATCGTCGCTGCCGGTCTTGTTACTGGCACTGCTATCGCCGCCTACCACACTGCTGGCGTCAATATTGAGCCTACGTCGGTGTTTCGAATGATGGTCTCGGGAATTCTTGTCTGTGCGTTCGCAGTGATGACGCACGCTGGGGATCGAGCCAAGCGGATTCGAACCTGAATACTAATATAACACAACTTAGAACCTACTGTGACCCGAATTAAGTGCCGTGTTGAATAGCGGTGCTGGTCGGGACAGTCGAAATCTAAGTCGGCTCGTCAGGGGCTGTTGCCAGTTGTCTCAAAATTAGTGTCGCTTTACCGTACCTCAAGGGGCGCTATTCAACACAGCAGAATTAAGAGACTATCAATTGGCTATCACTGCAACTCTATTCTCCCGAGACGCCCTGATAGCGGTCCGATACAGTCAATAAAAGCCAAATAAGCGAATGGAATTCCGAGGCTGTATAATTCTATATTCTATCTGAATCATTGGATGGCATATGCTGAGTTATCCCGTTTCTGGCTGCCGGCACTCATCAACACTCTTCTTAAATTCTCTCACCCACGCCTCGTACTCCGTCATATCTGGGTGAGGTAAATCCATGATTTTATTAAAAAACCATCTTTCATCATTGGCTGTCGTTACTCTCTGTGTTTCAGCTTCAAACGCCGGTGTTATTCCTTTATCAAGTGCGAGGCGGAAGGCATCGTCTATGCAATCTTGAGATGGGTAGTTATCTTGCAGAATAGCCAACTCAGTCGCCCAGTCCCGCCGATGTTCTTTTTCTAACTGACAGACTACGTATGCCAAATCAATGTATGAACGACACATAGCACGCGCATATTCTCCTGTACCAAACGTTTGGATGATCAGACTGGTCCATACATCCTGTAGCGTCCGCAGATTCATCGGCCACTCTTCATTGCGGGTATAGTAGTCGAGAATATATCCTATGACGTCCACTGAATACTGGCGATACGTGAACAACAGCCTGTACGGTGCAATTCCCTCTGTATCCCTCGGTTGCGTCTTGCTGGCCCAATCGATATCACTTTCAGCAATGAATTGGCCGTACTGCTCAATTGTTTTCTTGTGAGCGGGCGCAATGGTCCTCTGGAAGAACTCATTCAAATACTGCCTGCACAACCACGGTTCACGATCTCGACCCAACAACTTCCGGAATTGACCAGCATAGAGGCTAAGTAGTGTTCTCACGCTTGATGGCGCAGGTTGTTCAGCCGCCTGAACGGTGAGTGTTGAATAAACCCCCAAACATTCACCCCGAATACTGTTGCCTTCGTCGCCATCAGGAGCCTCTCGCATGATTCGGCTGAGTCCGCTAGCTATCGGTGACAGAACTAATGGAAAGTAGTGGGCAAGACCTGCCTCTCCGACCTCCTGCATTGATCTGACTGTCTGGTGTGCGGTGTCACTCTCGCCGTCGTCAAGCGCCTGTGCTGCGATGCGAGGTAGATATTCCTTGAGAGGGTCCTCAAAATAGTACCCTGATACGGGATCGGTTCGACGCCGTTTTCCTTCTTTCCCAAGAGATTCTATCACTCGTATAGATACGTTTTTAAATTTTAGAAGGCCATTCTCCGCGGTTGCCCACTCACCATTCGATAACCCTGACATAATGGCCGAATGGAGTTCATGCATTGGATGTAATTTACTACCGTTCTGCCGACTCGTAACTGCTCTTTGCCGGTACACTTCCGGTGTAATGCTCTCTGCATAGGCAGTGAGCAGTCCCTCTGGAGTACTCCGCTCTAATGTAGTTTCAACGTATTGCACCAGCGTAACACCAGATGCGACCGCTAACCCGCTCACCACCGCTAGACCAGCCATCGTCATGCTCGGAGAAAGAATAGGCAGTTGCAGCAGCAGAAAGAGATCAATCCCGATAGAAACGCCGAGTATCAGCAGTGTCCGCAGAAATGCAATTGAGGACGTAATGAGTGTCATCATTCGGCTGGAGTAACGTGTGGCAACAAGTTGGACACCGAGAATACTGACAGAAAATACAATTGCGACAATACTTGCTTGCGTAGTCACCAGCGCAGTGAGAAATCGGTCAGCCTGTGACGTATTATACTGGAATGGCAGAACTAACAGGACGACTCCGAAAAGAACTCCCGCAATGATGGATCGGCGTTCCCATCTAGACTCAACCCACAGGGCCTTTCCTAAGTCTCGTTTAGAACGACCTTTGCTCACATCAGTAGTTGTCTAACTGCTATTATAATAACACCCCGACAGCAAAGCCAAGTTTCAGTCCAATTATTACTTCCCTGTCATTTCAATCGGTCTTGATGCGTTCGAAGCTGCCGTCTGACCGCGGCTCAAACTCGATTTTGCGCTTCGACTCTCGCACCGATTCGCTCACGAAGCCCTTCGAGTCTGGGTGTCATTACATATAGCGGTTGACCTGAACGAGGCGTTCGTCCCGGTCGCCGTTGACGAGGCCGGTGGTTTCGCTGGCTTCCGTGAAACGGCGATGAAAACGAACTCGCTGGTGGATCGGCTGCGGAAGCTTACGTTGCCCGCCGTCGACGACGTTCGCGATGGACTGGCGAGTTACATAGAGACGGTCGAGCGGGCCGACGAATTGGAGGCGAAGATCGAGCGGACTGACGAGTTGATTGATGAGATCGTCTACGAGCTGTATGGGTTGACCGACGAGGAAATCGAGATTTTTGAAGAGGCAGTTGGGGAGTGAACGGTTCGTTAGATTGTGGCTAACCAACGCAGAGCCATAACTGCTAAAAAAGACCAGAAGTCCGCTCCATTTTATCGATTATTCAAAGGCCGTCAGAGTCCCCTATTGCCGTTTTGTGCCAATTCTCCGAGGAAAGTCTTTGCGACAAAACCGGCCACGGACAATTGCATTGACTCAGTGCGGGAAACGACAAGCTCCGTGAGTCACTTGATTTAATCAAACACCACACAAATATCATTACATTGAGTAGTAGGTAACTAATATAATACTTCTTGATTCGTTGCTGGGGATACGGCACCGCCCGAACAGCAACCTGAGAGTGATTAGAAAATAACCGATAGTGGTATCTGATTGTCTTTACCACTAAATCATAATGAGGGATAGTGACAAACTTCAGCCAGATTCACCAATAGGTTCAGTATCCGAAGACCAGCTTGGGTACGGTGACTTCTCAAAACAGTTAGCAGAAATAGTCACCTCAAGAGCTCCTTCGGACGGATATACAATTGGAATATATGGTCAATGGGGATCCGGTAAAAGTACAATTCTCAACTTTGTTGAAGAAGAAATCAAGGAGAGAGAAACCGAAACCACAATAATAGAATTCAATCCTTGGTGGTTCACTGATCAGGCTGATCTAATTGAAAAATTTCTCACGCAGTTGGGTGCCGATCTAGAGTCGGAAAGCGGAATGACAGATATTCGTGAAAACTTAGCTAGACTTACTGGAGCACTCTCTACACTCCCATTAAATGTTTTATCAGGTGTCCCAGCTGATCAAATTGTTCAATCTGTGCACCAGCTGTTAGAGGACGGTCCAGGATCTGTGAACGAAATTAAGCAGGACATTGAATCAGATTTGAAAGATTTGGATGAAAGAATTATTGTGATGATTGATGATATTGACCGCCTCAATCCTAAAGAGACGCTTCAGATGTTTCAAATTATTAAAAGTGTAGCAGATTTCCCCAATGTGACTTATCTTCTTGCATTTGACCGCTCTGTCGTAGTAGATGCTCTTGAGCAAGAGGGGAATATTCATGACGGCTATCTATATCTAGATAAAATCGTACAACTGCCTCTTCACATCCCAGAACACAAAAATGGTGCTTTAGAATCACTATTTCAAGATAGTCTCGCTTCAATCCCTGAAGAGCACTATATTGACACGGAGCGCTGGAGCGTACTGCTACATCGAGGGCTTATGCCGTTGTTGGACACTCCCCGAGATGTGATTCGACTTTCTAATACCGTGAGCGTAATGTCTGCCACAATAGGAACAGAGGTCAATTTTGTTGATTTAGTAGGGCTTGAAGCGCTTCGTGTTTTCCACAACGATGTCTATCAGGAAATTCAATCCTCTCCACAGCGCTTTGTAGGATATCGAAGTACGGCCCGATATGGGGATCAGGAGCCCGATGACTATGAAGACATTCTTCCTAATGCCATAGAAAAGAAGTCAGCAGTCCAATCAATCTTGACTACTCTCTTTCCAAATGTGTCTGACAATATAAATGATAAATTTTCATCATATAGTAACTGGGATAAAAAAAGAGCAAAACGACGAATTTGTCATAAAGATCGCTTCCCTGTCTACTTCCGCTTAGATATTCCTGAAGGAGAGTTAGCCACTCATGAGATTGGAACCATTCTCTCAATAGTCACAGATTACGACAAACTGAAAAGTGAACTAAGCCAGTTGTTGGATGAACCAGGCAGAGAGCAGGCAACAAAGGCAAGTACCTTTTTTAGACGGATTCCAGAACGGATGGATAATATCTCAATAGAGGGTAAAGTAAATCTTATAAGATCGATCTTTGACTTCGGAGATGAACTGATTTCTAAACAGCCATTGGATAGTCAAATGAATGAGACCCGGCACCTCGTTTTTTTAGTCGAGAACTTAATCAAGGGATTGGCTCAAAATAAAATAGAATCCCTCAGATTAGCTATCTCAGACGGTAGCTCTCCCTACATGTCCTCTAAGTTTCTCAACCAATACCTCCGAGACATTGAGGAAAATAATTCAGAATCTCTTTCAAATGCACCAGAGTGGGTTACAGAATCACAAGTGGAGGATCTGAAACCTGCAGTAGTTGATTCGATAACCACCGCAGCCGAAAATGGACGACTGATTGAAGTACCGCATTTGAGAATCCCATTGGAACTATGGAGCAAATTTGATGACGGTGACCAGATTCAAGAGTGGATTAATGATCTCGTCGAATCAGATGAGGGACTAGTGGAATTCGTTCATAAAATGAGTGGTTTGACTATAGTGAATATGTCCCGGCCAGTGTTCTATCTTGACCCAAGCTGGCTATATGAGTATATTGATCAAGATACTCTTGAAACTAGACTCAAATCGATTGAGACTGGAGATGATGAGATGGCGAATCAAGTAGTTGAGAGATATGAGACGGCAGTCAAGATGGCCGAGAAGGGGAAAGATCCATCTGATACGGAGAATTGGATATTTGGAGACACATTCAATTAAAAACACTTGGAAGACATATTTCCATCAATTACTTCTGAAAATATCATTATTTGATAGGCTTATTTGGGGTAATACTGTAGAAAGTCGGAGCAATTATTTCGATACTGTCATCACGGACAGCACACTGAATTCTAGTAAAGAGCTAACAACGCTTAAGTCATATTCAAACGGTTCTGGGGACTATCTCCGGTAAAGTGACCTATACTGTCGCAGCCACGTGTTGATACTCAGCCTGCGACGGTGTCGGCTGCAGCGTCAACCCAGCCAACGCTAACTCCCGCAGCACTTCAGGCGGCACACCCTCACAGTCGAGAAGCACGGCGTCGAGCGTCCATTCGCCGTACTGACTTGCGCTCGGCGCGAGTACGTCCACGGACTCGGTCGGCACTTCCTCTTGAATCGCCCGCGCGGCCCGCCGCACCCGCTTGCGGTCCTCCACAGTGCAGCTCACGCATCAACACCTCGAACGAGATCGCCGACCAACGACCCGCCGACGTGCGGCCCAACGTCCCAGCCACGCTCCCCACGCGTGTATTCACACCACTCTCCGAGCGTCTCGAAGGGCGTCTCTGCCAGCACAACCTTCTCAGCGTCCCCATCAGCCGACACAACAGCCACGGCGAACTCATAGCTGTCCCAGTAGTGGGCGGCACCCTCGCCGTCGACGCCGAGGAAGAGCGGGCAGCCCTGGGCGAGTAGTTCACCAGCGGGACGGTCAGTACAGGGGACGTAACTACCGCGACCGCATCCACACTCCGTAACACGCTCGCGTCACTGGCGACAAATAGGATATCGGTGTGAAGTCGGACGTATATTCTTTACACGGACCTTGGATGCTTATCAGTTGCAATCCATTACAGGTGAATGATGACCTCCTCTACCGAATTCGCGCCTGACGACATCGAAACGGTCGAAGACGCATTAGCACTCCTTAATGCGGCACTTGATACACCGATTGCGATGGCGAGCCATATTGAAGACGAGGAGTACACCCTCATTGGTATCGATGACCACCTCGATACTGGTTTGGATGTTGGAGCAGAATTCGAAACCTCGGAAACGTTCTGTCACTGTGTCTACGAGGGGCCGAAACGTGCAGAGATGATTCCCGACATCGGTGCAGACGAACGGGTCGCTGGACTTCCCGCCCATGAGAATCTCGGACTGGAGGCGTACATCGGGGTACCCCTCTATCGGGACGATGAGTTCTACGGGACGCTCGTCGTTAGTGATACCGCACCTCGGGAGTTCACCGACGAGGAAATCCAACACGCCAAGACGGTTGCAAAGCTGATTCAATCCGTGCTATAGTTACCTTCGTGACGCTGACTCGTTCGAACGAGCTGGTGACGACTATTGCTTGAACGCCCGCAGTACGTCCTCAACAGCTCGGTTGATCTATTATATACGCATACTATATCCAGCAGGCTACTTGTGAGAACAGCGTTCTCACAACGCCGGTGGACTCGAAGGCCCTCGATCTCTCACCCAGTAATGAGATCTGGTGTGAAGAAGCCGATCACGAGGAGACTCACCAGTACGATAATCGCCGTGAGTCGCAGGGCACCGGCTGCCCGTCGTCGAGGGTTCGGCAGGGACTCGGCAATGCCGGAGAGGGCCATCCCGGCGATCAGAAACAGTCCAGCATAGAACGGTGTCGCCCCTTCTACAATAACGTAGTACACTTGCTGGCCGGCCAGCAGAAGTGCGCCACAGAGGTACACCACTGCGAGACCTCTGGAGGGGTCGCCGAACACGGTTTCATCGATGATGGAGGGCATCGAGTGTGTCCTCCCCCGCGACGTTGAAATGTTGCGGGGATTCGCGCTCGGTGCAACCACATCAACGGACTCAGTCGGCACTTCCTTCTGAATCGCCCCGCAGCACGCCGAACGCGCTTCCGTTCTTCCACAGTGCAGCTCACGCTTCAACGCCTCGGACAAGATCGTCGACGAGCGACCCACCGACATTCGGACCAGTCTCCCAACCGCGCTCTAAGTGCGTGTATTCGCACCACTCCGAAAGCGTCTCGGAGTAGCATAGTTCGGCAAGAATTGGACTCAAATACCGCTTTGACTCTTCCCCAATCACATACTCCTACAAGCGAATCAGACAATAATGTCCTCATTATTACCCCTGAAACCCACCCCACAAACAGCTTCGGATCGTAGTTTGGAACCGAAGCTCGTTGACTTCGAAGATGAATCAGCGGAACAGATCATCTCAGCAGTTTCCTCAACAACTGCACGCCGCATTCTCAGCCAGATATACGCGGAACCAACGACAGCATCGGAGATCGCAACTGAACTCAATTCCTCGGTACAGAATATCAGCTATCATCTCGACCGACTCCAGGACGCAGACCTGGTGGCGGTCGTCGAGACGTGGTATTCCGAGCAGGGCCGCGAAATGGACGTGTACGCGCCGACCAATAGCGCGCTCGTTCTCTTCGCGGGGGCAGAACGAACAAGCCCGTCGCTCAAGACGGCGTTGAGTCGCGTCTTCGGCGCAGTGGGTATCGTCGGAGCCGTCAGTGTACTCGCACATATACGCCGGTCAGTACCGACACCAGTATCATCGCCCCGGGCTGGTGCGTCCCCTGTTCAGCAACCCGACCCAACCATGTGGGAGACGCTCGGAACGTTTGCGACCGGGCCTGGTGGAGTCGTGCTGGGAATTGGTATCTTCCTGATTCTGTTGTTCTTCGTTGCTTGGTACTGGGGGACGTATCGGCCAGCACGGAATCACGCCCACTCGGCGTGAGTGAGTAGCCGGGACTCAAAGACGTATTTGAATCTGGGATAGCGCGATACTTCCCCCTTCCAATGGTAGGGTATGAAACGGCGAACGTTTCTGGCAAGCACAGGAATTGGTCTCACAACCGCAGTCGCCGGTTGCACCACTCAAGCTGGATCGAGTGACTCACCGCCGACAGATTCCGAGACGCCAACCTCTGAGGACACGCAAACCAACACTGAACAACAGACCGAGCGTACACACGTCGCCGCCGATGGAACTGTCGAGCGAACCATCGGCGCTGAGTCGCTCGATGAGCGCGGTCTCAGAACTCCCCACCACGTCGCGTTCGGGAATCCGACGGCGGAGTCTCATCAGGGGACGGTGACGGTTTCGACGGCGGACGAAACCGTATTCAAGGAATCGGTGGAACTCGAACCGAACGCGAGCATTGTGGCGTCGCTCACTGATCTCGACACGTACACCGCTCGTGTGTCCGTCCCCGAGTTGGATGCGACGGAAAAGATTACCGTCGAACCCAGCCAGTTCACCTGTAACGTGACCAAGACGACGATCAGCGTCCAGGACGACGGGACACTTGACTCGCTGGGTATTTCCACGCGGATGGCGTGCCAAGGCGTCGTGAGCGACCACGTTGCTGCTCGTGAATCTGCGTCGGAAACGCTCGGCGACGACCCGATTCCCGCAGACACGGGGAAAGGCAGCCACACGCTCATGCTCCGGAACCCATCGGAGGAGACGTGGACGACGCGAATCCTCGTCGAGAAGGACTCGACAGCGCACTTCGACGGCGTCTACACGGTCGAACCTGAGGGCACTGTACTGATTACGCTCAGCGAGCCCGATACGTACTCCCTATCGGTAGGTGTGCTCGAAACCGAGACGACCGTCACCGAACAGGTCACGCCCGAAAACTTCGATTGTAACCGATCCTCGACGCGCGCGGAGATCGACGATACGGGAGACCTCACGGCAAGCACCGTTTCGACGCTCATGGCCTGTGACCTCGAGACAAACTCGACGAGCGAGTCCCCTTAATAGCGGGACGACTGTCGCTGCTGTTCTCATCCCAATTGAGAGTTCCAGTCGCATACTCACTGAGCGGATATTTCTGGTGAGCTCGTGACAAACGAACGCCGGGCAGCAACCAATCGCTTCTCGACTAACCAACAGTCGTGAGTTCTGGGCAGCCATTGTTGGTTAGCGGCTTCTACACCGTCGCCGCAACGTGCTGAGATTCAGCATGTGCCGGGACAGCCGTAACGTCAACCCGGCCAAACCCTGCCGCGGTGCCTGATAGACACGTTAGATGAGATGCTCTATAGATTTGCCGTCCCGAGCTAATTCGGACTGCTCAGGCGAGGCGTCCGTAGCATGTGTGGAGAACGACTCCGGTGAGACGGCCTCTTGCATCGCTTTGAGCTTCGACCGCAGTTGGCCACTCGTCGAGCGGACCAACTCATCGTCTGGCCAGGAATGGACTTCGAGCCCGTCAAAGCGCGTTGCGACTTGCTGGACCGTGTTCAACTGTTCAAGAGCGTACTCGACCCAGTACTGGTGGCTGTCCTGCATCTGCTGGAGTTCTTCGACCACGTCGTCGTAGCCGGCTTCTTTGGCGGCGCTGAGGCACTGCTGGAAATTCGCGCCACGGGGATTGATGGGTTCGTGGAAGACAACGACCTCACCGAGCGCTCTAAAGTAGCTGAGTAGCTCGTGAAAGTCGTCTTCGTCCATGGTAGGATATGTGGGTGACATCGAAACGAACACCGACACACCGGCCTGCTGGAGTTCGTCTAACGCCTGCCAGCGAGTCATCGGTGGCGGGGCATTCGGTTCCATCGCTCTGACGAGCGTCGCATCGAATGAGGGAATCGACGAGCCGACCGTAATGCGGTCACCGGCGGCCTGGAAGAGATCGATGTCCCGAGTCACGGCCGGACTTCGTGTGAGGATTCGAACCGGAATGTCGTGTGTGATGAGCTCGGCGACAGCGCCGCGAGTAATCTGAGGTGTGTGCCAAGGTAGGTGTCAATCGAAACACCGAAAAGCAAACCTGCTACTTCGACATTCATTGGCTGCTGTCGTCACCATTTTCGTCGTCACCACTGGTGGAATTGCCACCATTACTGGCACCACCACCTCTACAAGAACCATTATTAGCGGTTTCGCCCACATTCGAATTGTACTGTGTAATGTAATCGGCTAGCGTGTACTCTACGTAGTATTGTTTATACTGTTTCGTAGCGCTCTGGAAAGTTAGAAATCCAACTGCTGTAAGAAGTGTTGAAGATATAACTATAACTGGCGGATCCAGTGAAATCGTATCGATGATTGGTGTATAGAGAGATTGTGATACAGGTCCATATCCAACCCGGTCTAACACCTGTGATGGAATATCACCCCAATCTAGCACAGCGTAGATAACATACAATAACCATAAGAGAGGAATCATAATCATGATAGACCGAGAGAAGGCGTAGGTTGACTGGAATACGCGACTTCGGCCCTTCCCGTCTGCATGGATTTGACTCCGAATGATCGGGTATACAAACGAGATCTCCTGTTCAGAGTTCGAAGAGAGATCTGTATCAAGTCTGTCCGAGTCATTCCAGTCAAATGACTCAATAGACGCGTTGAACACACGAATGCAGCTTTTCTGAAGTTCTTCTGAGATATTATGGTCAAACGGAAGGGTCTTGCCTGTGAGTAAGCCGATGAGAAATTCACGATGGGAAGTTGTGATTTCATTCCGTGGTGCAAAGCCTTGTGCTAAAACAGCTATTGTATGTAGGCCCTGTCCTACGACAAACCCTATTGCAACCAGCGGAATGACTGCCAAGAGCGGGTTAATATTTGAAGTTACCGGCAATAGCGGAACAATCGCAATGGTGAATGCGATCCCCGGTAACAAAATCGCATAGAAGCTATAGAGGTTTAGCCCGCGTACCGATCTATTATTCACAGATTGCCACCGGTATGAGTGATAGGTTGGGGCCTGACCTTTACTTTTATTACTATCGGGCAGCCAGAATCTAGATAGACATGGCTGGAGCTCAACCCCAAGAAGCAATCAATCCAGATGCCAGTCCGGTGGAAGAGCTTGGAGCCAGCGTAGTTGGTGGGCTCCGGCCGTTCTTTATTTGGACAGCTATTGCAACGCTACTGCTAACTGCAGTAGTGACTGCGGCCAGCCACGACATCAATATGTGGACAAGTCTTGTTGTGCCGGTAGTTGTTGGAGTCCTTGCTGCGCTTCTTTCATAGAGACTCAGCTGTTTGATGAGATCGTCTACGAGCTATACGGGCTGACCGGTAGGGAAATCGAGATTGTGGAAGAGGCTGTTGGGGAGTGAGTATCCTGACTGGACGGCATAACCCACATTGCGGCGTCCATGAGAGAATGATTTGTCATCAGAACAGTAGAAATCTGTCTGGCTAGTCATTAAGATGCCCCAAACAAACTGTGTGGACAGAATCGGTTGGTACAGGTTCCGAGGAGCTACCTGTTCCGTACTGCAAGCCTATATAAACACCTAGGTGGATTCAGCAAGAAACCAAATCCATGTCACAGAAACACGCTGGTAAAGATCTGGCGACCGATCGGGACGATCCCGAGGGGAGTACAGCCACCGAATATGATAGCAAGATCACTATGCTACGGGCCGAGCGCCATGATGAAATTACGATAGACCGTGTTGTCACGGTCGTTGACCCCACTCAAAAAATACCAGACTCATTGCATGTTCAACAACGCAACTCGACCTATTTCGGACCGAAGCTCAAACTCACAGATGGTCTCTCTGATTATATGATTACTGCTCCCGGTCCTGATTCGGAACTCCTTCTCTGGACTGCTGAAACAGATGCTGACGGATTTCGTAATGGTTGGCAGAAATTGGCTGAGGTAACAACTTCCTTTTCAGACCAACAGCCACAGTATGATCTCTGCCCATACTGTGGGGACCCCCTCAGAACGCTTGAACACGAACGAAAGGCAGCTGTGGGCCAATGCTCAGATGACGACTAACACTATCAGATGAAGTCGTCGAGGCCGCTCTGGTTCTGACCGTCGTCGAAGCCGTCGCGAACGGTCTGATATGCGGTAGCTGTCTGAGGTCTGACCCCGCGCTTCGAAGTCACACTCTGGAACGCTGTCCCTGACGCAATCTCCGATTGGAGGCGAGTCGCAGCTTGCCCCATCAGCTCCGCATTGACGAGTTTTTCGAGCCGTCGGCGTTTCTGCTTGGATTGTGCGCCCTCTTTCACCACATACTCTGGATCAAAGGACGAATCCGCCGGCAGCTCCTGTGGTAGATCTGCAAGCAGCACCTCTCGCCGGGTGAACGATGTCTCGTCGAACAGTTCGAACGTCACCGTCTCTTCCTCCTCATCGTCGAAGGCCTCCGCCGGTATCCGAGGGGGGACGTGACATTCTCCGATGATATCGAGACCGAGACCTAGCGCGGCTAAATCAGCGGCGGGAGCCATGCCCAATTCTGCATCACTAGTCCCAGTGCTGAGGTTGATGCCGTAGAACAGCACGTCCTCCTCGATACCACGCCGAGCGATATTCCGCATCATCGGCTCGATTACCGATACCTGCCGTTTGGATGTCGCCTTGAGACGGTCCATATTCAGGCAGTAGGCGTAGATATCTTGGCGCTCGTACACGCCCATTAGATCCTGCACGTTCTCCCAGCTGAGTCTGGGGGAAACCGTACCCATGATCGGGGCCTCCGGGTGCATCTTGCGCGCAGTGTCGATGAACGTGTTCACGCCAGTCCGATACTCTTGATATGGGGCTGTCTCGGCTTCGTCGTCGGTTCCGACCGCCCGAGCGAGTTTGTACTGTAGCGGCGTGACCAGTACGTCTGAGTAGGTCCCAAGGAGGTCAACGATGAACTCCGCTTCGACCTGTTGGAGTGCTCGTGTCTCCTCGAACGCAAGGAACACAACGTTGAGTTCACCATCGTTGGTCTTGTTGACAGCCCGCTGAAGGCTGGAACGTATTGCGTCGCTCTCGCCTTGGCGCTCTTCACGGAGTTGCTGGGCGTCGACGGTCCGATAAATCTCGTTGACCCCGGTACTTTCATCGCTGAGCTCGGGGTCGTCTTTTCGTCGCTTCGACACCGGAATTGCCTTGGCCGGTGTATCAACGGTCTTGTCGGCAATGTGGAGTCGTCGACGTGGGAACAGGCCGTTTTTGCTAAACGATTCTGTCGTAATGGTGTGTCGTACCATCTATTAGGTAAGCATGCCACCAGATTGCCCTATGGGATACCACCCGCTCCCCCGTAGATAATAGGGCGCTGTGTGGCGGTTCGACGGGGTAAACAAATTACTTTCACTGTGCGACCCGGAACTAAGTGACATCCGTCCTACGGTGCTGATGTCATCTCGCGTTGGCAAACCGAGGGGACTGCACAGTTCAGCCTCTTGAACGTTGGCCCGTTCAAGAGTACCAAGACCACAGATATTCGTCGTCATTTTTTGCCGGTGATGTTGGTACATTCGTTGGGCTCTGTTTTCCTTAATACTGTCCAGACCGGGGTGAAAGTAAAACGGATTGCGGGTCAATCGCCAGACAAGATGCTGATATCCAATTGAAATAACCGGGGTGAGTGGCGATATATTAGATCATAATTTTGTTGTAAACCGCTGAATACGATAGGTTGGATTCCTCCAATAGTAAGTCACAGTCGCTGTCGACGGCAAGAACAAGCAGGCGCTAGGTGAGTAGTTCGTAAGACGGACGATCAATACAACAGAGCCACTAAGTGCTATTTATCAGACTCATCATCTGAAGTATGTGCAGTTTCAGTGACACTCGTCGATGTGGGGACTGTCACACTTCCCCTTTCGATTGCTACAATCTCAAACCCTACTACGATCGTTCCTATAGTGAACACACCGAGGATCATTCTCAGGGAGTAAGTCCAGAATCCGGGAATCACATTGAAGAACCCAAGTGAACTTACGATCATCCCGAATAATACAAGGGCAATCGATAGCGAAGCCGCGTGTTCACGAACCCAAACAGCAAACGTGCCTGTTGCCCGATCGTGATCCACCCGGATTTTCATGTTTGTCTTTTTCGAGGGGTTTGACATATTCGTAATCCTCCAGTCACGATTCTGGTTGTTCTCGATTTAGTTCGATTTGCCCGCTACCTATTAGAAGTGTATCATTAGATGCGCACGCTTACTGAGTCGTGATTTCAGGTAAGGTGCAGAGCATCAAATGATGATAAGAAAATGGATTGATGATAGCTAACCCACGATTGGACACTATTCAACCATTGTTGGTTAGAATTCTTCCAACCTACACCGTCGCCGCCACGTGCTGATACTCGGCTTGCGACGGCGTCGGCTGCAACGTCAACCCAGCTAACGCCAGCTCTCGAAGGACTTCGGGCGGAACAACCTCAAGTCTCGAAGCATCGTATCAGGCGTCCGAGCGACGTGCTAACTCGCGTCTAAGCATGCACACCCACGGTGGGCGTACGGTAGCGGATAGCCTACGAATTCCGCACTCTCAGGTAGGTCGACTCTGGTTTAGTATTGAATAGGAATTGATGACTCTTTCCTAGACAGAGTATCTACGAAGTAGACAGTACTAACCCTAGGTTTATACGAATAACATACTTAATTAATTCTATGAGCCTGACCCGTTCGGTGGCATTGTGTCACCGACGCCAAGATTCTCACCGTACTGTGAGCGGCGGGTCCAATCAGTACGGGAATCCTGTCTAAGGGGCGTTCGAATAGTGACAAAGGGCGGACCCCCCTACTTAAACTTCTTGGACTACGGGTCGACCATTTTTCTGTACTGTCCTTGCCAATTATAGTCTCCTGCGTTGCTGTTCTTTCCACTAGTCTCCTTAGTGGCGCGTATATTGGCGATCTAGTCTCTTTAGAATTTGTCGTCAAGCGAATTATCAACGCCGCCTTCGCGCTTCTCGTCGGACTCCTCCTGATGATGTTTAAGAGGGTAAGCGACAATGACTGATTCAAACACACACAGCAGACGAATGGATGATAACTCAGCAACTAACTTCGACGACCAAATCTTACACAGACGAATTAAAACAGCAGAGAGAGGGAGTGAAACACTCCCTGTCGCTAAAGCCGAAATCAACAGATTGTGTGCCGAACTCAGTCTCGACGATAGTATAGAAACCGTAGCACAGGCCATTTATCGACGCTCGCTACAGACAGATGTTATTCAAAACCGAACCATCGCAGAAGTGGCGACAGCAACGGTCTATGCCTCATGTCGGATTGAAAGAAGAGCAATTTCACTCACAGAGGTAGCTTCTGCAGCCGCTACTGGGAAAAAACATGCAAGCCGGGTGTATAGCGAGATTTCACGGGAATTAAGTCTCAACACAGGTCCTACCGATCCGAAAGACTTCGTACCACGATTCTGCGATGAGCTGGATCTAAGCAAAAAAACCGAAGAGAAGGCTATTGAAATTCTTGAGGAAACGATGGATAAGGGCCTTCACAGTGGGAAGTCTCCGTCTGCTTTTGCTGCTGCCAGTGTTTACGCAACAGCTCTGCTGTGTAACGAAGCTAGAACGCAGACGGAAGTCGCTGCGGTCGCAATGGTGAGTGAGAATACAATTAGAACGCGGTATCAAGAGCAAATCCATGCAATGGGAATTACTGAGGATGAGTAAGAGAGTGTAGATTGACGCTCGTAGACAGAGGATCATTGTTGACACCACAGCGCAGTTTTGTGGATGGTTTTGAGCGCTCCAGCGCCGGTTTGCGCCAGGTGCTTCCGAAGCTATAACTCTTTTAGCGAGGATGTGAGTTTATTTTTGGAGATGCCTCGATGAGGCTATGCTACAGCATCGTACTTTGTGCAGTGAATCTCTGGAGGGGGCGTTACGAATGTACCTACACCATTAGTAAGGTATAGGGCGGCAGCATTCACTACATCCCAGGCACTTATATGATAGTGGCAGGGCTCTCCAGGGTCTGGCGTATGGGCTGCAGCAAGTCCGGTTGTTCCACCTGTAAGTGCAAGGATCACCATCAGTGATACCAAAATCCGAAGTGCCTTTGACATGGCAGATACTACTACCTGATTGAATAATAAAATACAAATAGATTGTTTAGACGTTTAAGTATACATTTACTTGAAAAATAAGGCAAATTAGTCCCAGTAGTTGGAAACTTGTCTTACACCGTCGCCGCGACGTGCTGATACTCGGCCTGCGACGGCGTCGGCTGCAGCGTCAACCCAGCCAACGCCAACTCACGTAACACCTCTGGCGGAACTCCCTCACAGTCCCGAAGCACGGCATCCAACGTCCATTGACCGTACTGACTCGCGCTTGGCGCAAGCACATCAACCGACTCAGTCGGCACTTCCTCTTGAATCGCCCGTGCAGCACGCCGAACACGCTGCCGTTCCTCCACGGTACAGCTCATGCCTCAACACCTCGCACGAGATCACCAACAAGCGACCCACCGACGTGCGGCCCAACATCCCAGCCACGCTCACCACGCGTGTATTCGCACCAGTCGGAAAGCGTCCCGAAAGGCGTCTCGGCCAGCACAACCTTCTCTGCCTCACCGTCAGCCTTCACGACAGCCACGGCGAACTCATAGCTATCCCAGTAGTGGGCGGCACCCTCGCCGTCGACGCCCAGAAAGAGCGGGCGGCCCTGAGTAAGTAATTCGCGTGCGGTACGTTCTTGTGGATTGGATTGCGTAGTTGCCATTGGTTCTTGTGGGAACCACGCGCCTCGGTGCTCCAACACCGGGGCAATTTCGTACAAAATCGGCCAGCGGCGCGTGTGTTCCTATTCTATATGTATATCTCAACCACCATAAAACCTTTTGCATGTAGCAGAATATAGTTCAGATACGATGCCACAAGGTGAGAAGACAGTTACAGACAGCGAAATCGTACAGTGGATGCGTGAAACACCAGAGCCTGCCTTTACAACCGCTGAAATCGCCGAAAAGTTCGATATGACAGCTGAGGGCATGCGCGGGAGATTAGAAGCCCTTCAAGACGGGAAGCACGTTTATCGAAAGAAGCCAACATCGAGAACAGTCATATGGTGGACTGACTCAGATCACGACGGCTCGGCATTGTCAGCGTAGTGTCGGCGTCCTTCATCTGTAATCCAATAGATGACAACGCGAGAAGTCGGCTTTTTTCGCGTTAGCAGTCCCCTTTCCACTAATCTCTCCATCTGGTGTCGTGCCCCCTCTTTCGTCACATCAAGGCTCTCTGCGATTTCCTTCGCAACGAATGCAGGTTCTGGTGACACGACAAACTGACGAAGGATGTCTATCGGTTCTATCTCTGGGTCAGGACCGCGAGGCACACGTGACAAAACCGGGGCACCAGTTATCAACCCTGCCATGCTTTTCCTCATGCACGTACCAAAGGTTAAGTGCGGTCAGCATAACAATCTGAGATAGGCGACGCCTACTCTCGCACACAGCGTCGCACTGAACCCATGACAGCAGCCCAGCCCACCCACGAAGAGTCGCATCGCTCGCCACCGACCAGCACTTCCGGTCATTCGGAAACCGCCAGACGGCGGTACGTCCGCTCACTTCCGGTCATCTTCCGGCCATCGCCTGAACGGCCGACGAACACACTACAGCGGGCCAGAGACGAAAATCGGACGTCAAAAATCCACTTCCGGTCACGCGCGTCCCAGACTTTTACCAAGTCACCTCCCAGTCCCGTCCAGACGCATACCACCGGAGGCGACCGATGACGACCTACCACGAACTGACGGGCTTCCAGCGCGATCTGCTCGAAGCCATCGCCGCCGTCGACGGCGATCCGTATGGCCTCGCACTCAAGGACTACCTCGACGAGCGCTACGCCGAGCCGATCAACCACAGCCGTCTCTACCAGAATCTCGACCAGCTCGTTGAGCAGAACCTCATCAACCGGGACGAACTCGACGCCCGCACCAACGTGTATACGCTGACTGACGCTGGCAGACACGAGCTCCAGCGCCAGGCGGAAACACTCGCAGGCCTGTGTGAGCTGTCCCGACCCGTCGCCGATGGGGGTGCACAATAATGCCCCAGCAACCAACGCAGCGCCGTCCCTCAGTAGTCAAAACGGAGGGCACAGTCGGTCGATGTTGTCAGAGGCACGGAATCACTGGGCGGGTGATTACCGACTGGTACCCTACGGTAATAATCAAAGAACACCTACATAATCGTTGCTGTCAGGTCGTCGTTCACAGTTCGATCCGTGAGCCAGTCCACCGCCAAACACGACGGCGGACCGGATCGCGTGCCTCTGACAAGATCCCAGTACAAAGTGCCCAACCTTGTGCTGGCAGTATCAGACTCAGGAGCCACCACAATTGTAATTTTCGCCTCGTTATAGATTCTGATTACATCGCGCGGCACCCCGAAAATTGGGGCCCGGACCCACGGAAGGAGGATGGGGAGATCGGAGAGCGTGTGTGGCGCTTTGATGGCGGGGACCGGATCCCATTCGACCGCTGTGGGGCGGTTTCTGAAAATACTTGTGTATTCAGGTCCACAGCCGCCCAGCCACGAGGAGGTGCGTGGGCATGACTACCCCCAGCGTCGGCGACGTGGTCGCCCCGACCGAACTCGACAGCGAGCCACATCTGCTCGTCACCGCCGTCGACGCGGCCAGCGACGATGTCACCGGCGTCCTGCTGGCTGACCTGGCCGAGGAGACCCTCCAGCGTCTTGAGGCCACGGCCGGCAATCGCCAGCGCCGCCGGGAGCTGACGACGACCATCCGCCGAGCCGAGGACCTCATGACGTTTCGTGTCCCTGTCGGCGAACTCCGCCAGCGTAACCAGCTGGCCACACAGCGCAGTGAGTCGGCCACAGGAGGGAATCGGTAATGGCCAAAGCCGACACCGATACTGTCAAGAGCGATACAGCGCCCGCACAGGCCAGCTTGTGGCGACTCCGCTACCACGTCGGTGAGATTCAACACTACACCGAGTGGACGGCCGACTTCCCCACCATCGAGAACTACTATGACCAGTACCGTCGCGGTGACTACGCTCATGATGTCGCCATTGAGCGCCGAGCAGTGATCGAAACGTGACCCACCATAGCACCCACTCCGGTACCAGCCACGACTGTACCCTTGCCACCAGCGGAGCGCGACCGGTGAACCCGGTGCCACGCCGGTCCGGGCGACGGCAGCACACACGCACTGCTAGTCGGCGGCGCGGTGCCACGACGCAAATCCACTAGACGGAGCGGGGTTGCCACGAGCCAACCACCGCGTCTAGAGAGCGCCAGCTACGTCACCGGTAGCCCGTGCTGAGGTCAGCACTGCTCGGTTCGATTCCGGGCACGGGTCCTGTGGTCACAATGCCACGACAAACAAACTCCAGCGACGACGATACAGCCACCGACCAAGCCCTCGCCGACCACCTCGACATGGATATCGAACAGGCAGAGACGGATACCGACGCACTCCAATCGCTCATCAACGACCTCGACGGCGACGTGTCACCCCTCGTTTCGAGTGTTCTTGAGACGCTGGTCGCGACTATCGATGACCTCCACGAACGCGTCACCGAACTAGAGGCCGACCTCGAACAGACCCACGAGGTTGCCACCACAGCCGTCGGTGACGCCGCAACAAACGACCAGCGCCTCGACGACCTCGAAGCCCAACAGGAGACCACTCGCGATGTCGCCAAGAGCGCTATCGCCAAAGCGCAGCAACTCGAAGCCGACACCGACCGCCAAGAGGACGCCGAGCAGCTACCCGAGGGCATCGAACCCAGCACCTCGCCGCTGGATTTCTTCACGAACTGCCGCCAATCGAAAGTCAAGACCATGTTCGTCGAGCGCTCGAACCGCCAGAACACCTACCGCGCCATCAGCATCGCCAAGCGCTGGCCGGAATTTGCCACGAAGCGAACCGACGGCAGCGGCGTCTTCATGACGAAAAACGATATAGAGACAGCCCTCACCGCCGAACTCGGGAAGGAGCCCCATCGCCAGACGATCAAGCGCGTCTGGGAGACACTGGTCGACATCGGCGGCGACGACGTCGTCGAGAAAACCCGGCAGGTCGGCCGAGCCCAGACACAAACCGAGATCCTCGCGATGGATATAGAGACAGCTGAGGGGTTACTCGAAAAACGCTACATCGGCCTCGATCTGTTGGAGAACAGCGACCACAAAGCCACCACAGGTGGCGTCACACCCGTTGTGGTGGAGTCCACGCCCTGACCCTGTGACACACGCCGGATAGGATCGGAACCGACACTGAACCAACGCTGCTGGACGCGGTGGTACGTGCCCTGCCGCCGTCGACGCTGCTGTCTGCTAGCTGCAGGAACCGGGAGCGACCCCCTGTTGTCAGGAGTGTAGTGAGTGGTCGTAACACGAACGGAGCGACCAGAGCAGTTCAGTCGTTCACAACAGGTGTGACAGATCCGTCTTGGTACTGGTCTGGATCGCCTGCCTGTTCGGATATGGCTGATAGGCTTTCTCTGGAACGCCTCTCACCCGGCGGAGGCTCACAAAATAGGGATGAGTTCCCTTGCTGTCAGACTATGATTTCTCTAGCGGTTCGACCCACTCGGGAGCGCAATCGTGTGTGCCGCCGTAGATCGAGCGCTCGGGATACTGGTCGTCGTCAGCCTCGACAGAGACGATCACGTTACCGCCGGAACGCGAAATCTCTGTAACGGTTCCGACGACTACATCGAGTGGGCCGTCTCCCTCGGTCCAGTCGGCTCGAACGTGGTCGCCGCGGTCGAAGTCATACTCCTCGAAGGAAGGTGCTGTCGTACTCATGCTCTCCTCCGGCTCCGAGGGAGACACAAAATGGCTCGGATGCCAGCCAGAGTGCTGATGGGTTTCGCCGAGAGAAGAAGAACTGATGACCGAATTGCGGGTCCGGAAACCCGATGGCTGGACGACCGTCTCGTTTCCCGACGCAGTTGCGACAATCTCGGTTGTCGGTGGGAAGGTCGACGGCCAGCTGTGCCTGACCCTCACCGCCGAACGGGAGGATGGTCCCCGCCTCGTCGAACCCGGTATTCTCGACGTCGACGAAAATGATGAGCACTTGCTGGAGAATACAGTGCCCCGGACCGAAGACGGGACGAGTGTCGTTTTAGATCGACTACTGCCGGATTGACTGCGATTTCAACTGAGGACTACCGCTCCCACGGGAAGAAGCCATTCCGCTCGCGATAGGCACTGATCTGGTCCTGAAACTCTTGTTCTTGGAAGTCCGGCTCGTCGCCGTGGATATCCTCCGGTGAGACGCCGTCGGGAAGATGTTCGTAGTCCGTGACGTCCTCCGTGTCATCCTCTTGGTCGGGTTCGTGTCGGTGCTGTCCACACTCCCTGCAGGTCCAGATCATGCGGTCAAGGTGTGAATGGCACTCGAAGCCATCGAGTCCGTGAGATTCGTGTCCCGTCACGGCGCCACATTGGCGACAGTGGAACCCGATTCCGATTATCTCCGGTTCGGCTCTTGCCTGATGGCGCTTCACAACGCCGGGAACAAGCCAGTACGTGCCGTCGTCCTCCCGGAACTCATCCGTGAGCTGCTGGAACTCCGAGCGGTCGGTGACCGGCGACCCGTCCTCGAGGTAGATCCGTGGCTGGACGTCGTCCTCATCCCCGTCCCAGTTGGTCTGTTCGTCGGCTGTCTCCAAGAGCGCCTGTCCGGGTTCCGCGTCGACCGTGGTTTCGGTCGGCAGGTCGGGCCAGCCTTGCGTGAGAGTGGCGGCTGGCTCAGTTCCGAAGGCTGCTCGACACTTCACGGTTCCATGGGAGGTGTCTTCGCCGCTCGCGATGCTGTCGGAAACGGAGAAGGCCGCAGCGCCGAGCGCTCGTGCATGGAAGTCAGTGTTCGCTTCGACGAGCGCGAGTACTACCCGCCCGAACGTCCACTCCCCAAGTGGACTACTATTCTGATCGTCGGACGAAGTCTCGGGGACGCCGGTTTGAGCGCAGAACGGACACTGGCGTTCATCCCGTGGGATATCCTGGCCACAGGTCCGACAGGTACGAGTCTCATCCTCTGTACGGTCGGGATAGCCGGTGGATTCGAGGACTCGTTCCCGTCCGTTCCCCTTCGTTTCAGGATCGGAACTCGCGGCCCCGAGGATATCAGCGGGATCGTACTCAGGATTTCGATCAGTCACACGCTTGGTTGCGTTCGTCATCGTATTTAAACTCCGGCCCCGAGGGAAGCACAAACCGACAGAGAGCGAGAGTCTTGCCTGATACAGTGAAACAGTTGTCGACCTGATGATGTTGTCACTGGTTGCCGTGCAAGATGTAGAGTATGAAGACAGCAACGACACATTTGCACTGGTGGTTCCGACAATGAAACCGTGGCCCGATTGTTTTAAGAATCGGGTCCCTTCCTGACACATAATGTCCCTGACTGACTCTCTGCTGGGCACCAGCCCCGTCCGCCGTGCCGCCTACGCTGTGGGGCTGATTGCGCTGTTCGGTATCGTGTTCGGTTTCACTTGGTCGCAGGCCATCATCGTCGCAGCTGTCGTGCTCGTGGGCGAATCCGCCGAACTCGCGCGTCCGTTGCCCGGACTGGATGAACGCCATTTCCGACTCGTACTCGGTCTCGTTGCCGTAGCTGCCGGTGGGGTCGCCTATTGGGCGCAAGGAGACGCGACAGTCGCCGCGGTCGGAGTCGGCGGCGGTGGCTGGCTTCTGCTGGACGCACTCTATAGCCTCCGGGAAGGCATTCTGTCGGGCGACGACGGGATGGCTGAAGCCGATTCCAGCGAAGTGTTTCTGTCGATGCAGGTCGGCCACCTCGTCGCCGAGGAACTGAAGGACGGTCCGAAGACAGTCCCGGAACTCGCTGATGCCTGTGATATGACCGAGTCACGTGTCCGCGAGGCACTGGACTACCACGAGCAGGCGGACACCGCCTACAGGGACGGCGGTCAGTGGCACCTCGACGAGTCGAAAATCGGGGCGTGGGCGTTCGTCAGGGACAACACCCGGCGCGCTCTGGCCCGGTTTTTTCGTCCGTTCCGGCTATTCGTACCGTCGTGACTACTTCTCATCAGTTCCCTCGACTGTGCGGGCTGCGGTGTGACTTCCGTTGCGGGATACGCGCCTTCTATTCAGCAGTCTCTCAACGGACTCCTGCCATTTCTGTCATAAACGCGGTGACCGACCCAGAGGGTACAGTCAGCACGACGATGGCAGCCATACTATTCCTAATCTGCTGAATTAGCCCGGCTATCCGAGGTGTGGTTTGAGTATACAAAAACAATATTACGATTGGAAATTGCAGAAACTGTTGAAACGTGCTCCGAATATTGGCAAAAATCCACCATTACCGACTCCCAATTCTTGGTGTATGCGGGGCAATAATGACTATCGTACTCTCTAACCCGGGCAGTAGTCCGGCCACTGTAGGCCCACTCAGTGTAGATATGTTCTGGGTTTCTCTGGCTGTGTGTGGAACACTGATACTATCTGTTCCCGTTCTTGGTGAGTATGATCCAGAGGAATATGGATTAGAACCCTAGAAACGCAAGAAGTAGCACTTCTGTGCCGCTGATTCGGATTCTCTATAATCCAGAGCGGGGTTGGTGTAAGACTCGCGCTGTGCATCTTGCACAGCCCGATCTACCAATCTCGAGACAGATACCAGTGTTTTGCTGTCTTCGGTAAGAGCCGAGAGCGATATAGGACGAGTTGGCTACTCGCCGTCCGTGCTGTCTGTCACTTCTGCGATGAACGTGTCCGTGGCCCTGTCCAGATCGTACTGGTTGATGAGTTCGAGGGCAGCCAGCGCTGCGCCTGTGTCTACGAGGCCTGCGGCGAGCAACCGTTTGAGACGAAGAGTGCCTTTGTGGGCACGGTCGGAATCTGAACCGCGCATCTGGGAAAATCCCATCAAGAGTCGTCGCCAAGCAGTCGCCGAGCCGGTCACCGTGAGATTCCAGTCCGGGGCTTCATACCTAGAGGACGACTGCCGGCGGTAGTGGCCTTCAAGTCTGTCGAGCAAGTCGTCGATGATCGTGCCCTTCTCAACGGTCCGTCCGTGTATGGCGTAGTCTGGGTCGACGAGATTGCGCCACTCGTCGTAGGAGGCGATATCGTACTCGACAGCTAGCTCGACCTCGACTGTTTCGAGACAATCGGCCTTCCCGGGTTCATTCACTCGTCGAAGTCGATCTGCGGTCCCCTCGGCGTGGACGGTGAGGTCTGGGAACTGCGCTTCGCTGGATGCTGGGTGCTGTTCTCCGGTCTGATCGCTGTTGGTGGTCTTCGATGCCATGGGTACTGTCGGGACGCTCTCACTGGACCGCCCCGCACCCGGCTGGGGGCCAAAAAACAGAATTTTGGTGAGAGCAGCTGGCGTAACTGGGCACGTAGCGAGTTCTGGTTACGTCTCACGAAATGAGCGCAACCCCAGAGAATTCGCCTCGCCGGAGAAAGAGACTGTAATTCAGGTTTCAAGTGTGAGGACGATATCTGCGTCCCACAAGAGAGTGTACTGGCTATAGTGCCCTTTCCCTTCTCCAGTCCCTCGTCGACTCCCTGCAATCTCTAAGAAGCAGAGTTCGTTGAGTAGTTGTCGGGTCCGTTCTGTTGAAAGCGGATCTGCCCCACTCTGCTCACAAATATTGAGATACATCTCGCGTATTCGCATCGTTCGGAACCATTCTCGGTCTGGGTGGTTCTGACTGAGGTTCGCTAGCGCGACTAGAACATGCTTGCTATGTGGCGGAAGCCCAGAAATCAATTCAAGCAACCGGTCAGACTCTGCTGAGGCGCGTGCATCCGAAAGGTGTGACTCTTTTACTCGCTCAGCGTTCTCCTTGTTTGCTTGGTCACCAGCATACCGGAGGAGGCGCATAGCCTTTCGTGCGTCTCCATGTTCCTTAGCGCTCAGTGCCGCAGCACGAGGAATGACCCCCTCGTCAAGGACGCCGTCAACGAAGGCATCGGTCCGATTTTGAAGGATCTCTCGAATTTGCTCCGCATCATAGGGTTCAAAAATAAACTCGTTATGACCGAACGAACTCTTTGTCCGTTCGCTCATTTTGTCCCGATAGTTGATTTTGTTTGATACCGCTATCACTCCAATTGGAACATCAACACTCCCGTCTTCCCCGGCTCTTGACAAGGCCATCAGAAGATCGTCGTTATTGAGTTTGTCAACTTCGTCTAAGACAATGATTGCAGCGTCATAAAATTCGTTCAGGACCGACCACACCCGTTCAAAGTACTCGTTCTCTGAAATCCCGCGTGCCGGAAACTTTACACCGCTTTCTGGTGGGTTGATTGCACGACCGTATTTGCTCAGAGCGTCAGAGTTACCCTTTGCCTGCTGACAATTAATATATCCTGTAGCAAGCTTCACATCCCGGTTTTCAGCTTCTTCCCGAGCAATCTTGGAGACGTGCTTTGCGACGAGTGACTTCCCACATCCGGTTTTCCCGTAGATGATGATCGAATTCGGCGGCTTCCCGACGACAATTGGCCCAATCTCCTCAGCAACTTTCTCTATCTGTTCATCCCGCCCGACGATTCGTTTTTCACTGGGTACATAGTCAATTTGAAGAATCTCACGTTGCTCAAAGATTCTTCCTCCGCTCTTATCGACACTATCAAATACGCTATGGAGTGTCTCTGACCCGTCCTCGCTATCCATTATTAGAGTTAGACAGCAGTCAGCGAAATAAAACTTAGGTACCTGATTATGAGTAAGACGCCAAGGAAACCAAGTGAAAAGACAGATATCAGGATTTCCTTCTTACACAAAACTTAGCTGGCCCACACCAGATTTTGAGTAAGATGAAGGGGGACACACACCTAGTTTGGAGTAAGAAGGACAAGTAGGCCGGGGCAGAGAGAAGCGACATAGAAGATTGTGGCGACACGTTCGTTGTCTCTACGCGGACTACACTACTATTTACTAGAACAACTAGACTAGAGGAACACACCTAGTTTGGAGTAAAGAACTCACTCCAGATCAAGTTATCTCGTCTTCTACGACACTAATCGTATAATCCTTACTCAAAATCTGGTGTGTGTGTCTGAGCCTGAGTTTTTGTTGCTGACAGTTCAAACCGATAGAACAGCTACACCTAGTGTGATTTGCTCACCTGAGGCGACAACAGACTACTACAAGCAGGCAGCTGATGAGCGCTTATTCGGTCGCTGAAGACGTGTGATAGGACGCCCCGGAGTCAAACGAGGTCAACTCCTCGATGCGGTCTTCGAGTTCCGCAATCTCGTCTTGGAGTTGCTGAACTTCGTCATCGTCAGCATCGCTGGCGACAAGGCGATCTTTCAGCCCCTGAAGCCGGGTCTCTTTGGTCTCCTCGTCAACATCGGCTTTGCGGACGTACTCGGTACTCTCGATATCGTACAGATCTGTCTCAGACAGTTCAGTAACCTCCAGAGCATCGTCTACCTTGTCTCGATCAACACTCGTCACGCGCTCACGGTCAATCCCGGCAGCCTCCAGTGCGTTCAGCACAGTCTCCTCATCTTTGAGCGAGCGTTGGCGGCGTGCGGTCCGCTGGACGGAGCCAAACTGCCCGCTGACTGGCTGATCGTGATGGAGCCGACTCAGGATGACGTCAGCGACCGCTTTCCGAAGGTCGTTGGCACTCCGCTGGACATCCGACAGCATCGTGTACAGGTCCACCAGTGTATCCGTCTCGATATCGCCAAACGTGTCGACGTCGTGGCGCTCAAGCGCATCAGTCAATAGAAGTGCGTCGCTGTACACTTGCAGATCCGGTTCAGTGCGCTCGGTTTCTTTATCCTCATCGCCGGTCGTAGCGATCTGTGTCGTGGTTTCGAGGTCGCTCTGTCGGATGATGCCGGCGTCTTCATCAATCTCTATTCGTGGATGGAGCGACCAGACCGTAGCGAAGGGTTCGGCGTCGGGTGGCAATCGGTCAAGAGTGAACTCCTGATTTGGTTCGTCATGCACCCGCCGAAACAGCGTTTCGAACTGTTCGCGCTGGAGTGGTCGTGTCTCATCCTTTTCGACGTAGTCGACGATGATTCGGTGTTCCTGTGTCTCACTGATCCGGAATGGCGTATGTGAGAGCGGTGTCACCAGCACTGCATCAAATGGGAGTTCATCAGCCTCCTCGACCAGCGTATGCCAGTTGACACTGAACGACATATTCGATCCAGCACTGCCATCATCAAATGACTACTGCTCACGCGTGCACACACCACCGTTTCCGGTGACAAACCACCAGACTGCAGTAGTGTTTACACTCGAAACACGGTGTGGTGAACCTGGGATGTGACCATGCTCAGCGCAGGAATGGCCCTACACTTCGAGTGCCTCCATCGGCTCAACCTCGAAGGTCAGCAGATGCGACCGGAGTTGGGCGTAGGCCCCGTCACCGTCAGTCGTGACACAGTACCGATTTGGCCTTGCCTGACGAGGATTGCCGTCGTTCTCTTGCCACGCCGCCAGCGTGAACTCAAGCGCCTCCAACTCGCTGTCAGCACCCTCAAAGACGGCCGCGACCGATGGCGTCCCGTGGTTGTCAGCGACGTATGCGACCTTGACAGCGTCGTGGTTGGCATCAAGTCTCGTCCACCCATCGAGCGCTTCCGGCGGGTCCTCGGCGAACTGCTCAATTTCGCGTTGGGTCAGTTCGGCTTCTGCGGCGTCGCGCCACGCTTGCTTGATGTCCTCGGCTTGGGACCGCTCGATCTCCTGAAGGACGTCGGTGTCGATACAGTCGGCGGCCCACGCAAGCACGGTCTTGGCTTTCTCGTGCCTCTCCTCGGGTTCGCCGTCCAGCTGTCCGAAGTTCATCTCTTGGGGAGACATCAAGAGAACTGACGACCGCCAGTAGCCGGGGTCAGCGTCGCATTCCTCGTCGGCATTGGGAGCCCACGACTCCATTGAGGTCCGGACTTCCTCGTGGTGTCCGAAGCCGGTTCGGACGCCGCCGGCGCGCAGGATTCGCTCCGCGAGGTCGATAGTTCGCTCGCGCTCGTCAGCGGGCGCTTCATCGGGGCGGTCAACGTCGGCGTAGAATGGCAAGCCGACTTTGCTGATGATCGTCTCTTTGTAGTTTGGGATAAGCAGTGGTTCATCGACGAAGATCGGGTCAAACGGTGGTTCGGTTGTCGGCAACATACTGGAAAGCCTCCAGCCACCGAGGCGGCACAAAATCGCTCGTAAGAGTACGATCTAATAGGCTGCGAATGCAGTGAGTAGTGCTTGATTATGAGCCATTCAGTCCGTCAGTATTCTGACCTCACACTGATTTCCTGCTGGAACCAACCCAAGGACCACACACCACTATTTCCGGAGCTTTTCGACCCGATCAAGATCATTCAGCTAGTACTCTACTCGTCTAGTTGACGGGCTAATAGAGAAGAAACCATCCTCCTATACACACCACTGTTTCCGAAGCAATCACGTCGAAATCCAGCCGTAGCCGGTGGAAATAGTGGCTTGAGTCCCAAAAGAAATTGTGGTCCAAGCATGGTAACGACACACCATTGTTTCCGAAGCTATTCCTCTCAATACGCCAGATTTGAGAACGCTCTTGCGTAGCAGATTGTTGATCAGGTTCCAGATGCAGCTAAAAGTCGTATCGGGCAAGGGTGGCGCGAACGCGCCACCCGACGAAGCATGATTCCACTCAAGACGTTCGTCTCGGAGCGTCGGACCACGAATCTGTTGTCACAGATTTGCTGGCGCGATCTTGGCTCTCGCCCCATCGAGGCACCTCCAAAGACAAACTGATGCCGTATCTCAGAGCATTCCAACTTCGTCGTCGTGTCCATCGAAACTATCGAAAACCGGGAAAAGAAGCGCTCAAAACCATCCTCAAACGGCCCTCTAACCCACCAACAATCTACGCCACAAGAGCGTTTGAGAAACTACAGCTGTAGTGATGCCAGATCATGAGAGCGTGTGAAACCCCTTATCGAATCAAGATTCGAATTCGCTGTGAACGTATGTAGCTCTACAGGCGGACAGTCGGAGTGGCTCGAGGTCTGAGTTCGAGGGTTTCACTACCAAGGTCACTACAGAACCCTCCACCGTTTCCGAAGCTTTTGACAACTGCAAAATGGAGCGACCCTCACACCACTGTTTCCGAAGCTATGGGAACAATGTGTGGAGGGGGCTGTAGATTCCAGCAGTAATTGGTAGATTCAAGAACATCCAATTGTCAAACTGTTAGTTGCTAGTGTTTATATTCCAATTGCTTATTATTTCTATTGCAGTACGGATATGGTTAACTATCTATAGTAATAAAACCTTTCATTATAGAGGATGGAATTCGAAGGCCTATGCAGATATTCGATAGCTTCGGAAATAGTGGTGTCTGTGTGTTTTATAAAGAATAGAGCATAGGAAACAGTGGTGTGCCCCTTCTTTATATACTTCTAAGCTCCGGACGCTTCGGAAGCTTAGGAACCGGTGGCTTTATCATATCATGCTAAGAGTTACTCTCTCATGGGGATGTTTGAACGGGATCAGCAGATCTTTGCAGACGCGACCCCTCTTGATGATTCTTACGAACCAGAAGATATCCGGGAACGAGATGACGAACTGGAAAAGTACCAACGAGCTCTCCAACCGATAATCGATAACCGACCCACATCCAACATTTTTCTCTACGGAAAAACCGGTACCGGAAAGACTGTCGCAACGAAATTCATGCTCTCTCATCTCGAGTCAGATGCAGTGGCATACGACGATGTGGAACTATCGACTATCTGGGTCAGCTGTGAGAATCTCTCCTCATCGTATCAGGTTGCCGTTGCACTCGTGAATGAACTCCGTCTTGGTCAGGGGAAAGATCGGATTAGTACGACAGGCTATTCACAACAACGGGTATTCGATCTACTCTATGACGAATTGGATTCTCTCGGTGGCACTGTCGTGATTGTACTTGACGAGATTGACAACATCGGGCAATCAGACGATATTCTCTACGGACTGCCTCGCGCTCGGTCAAATGATTACGTCGACGGTGTTCGTCCCGTTATCGTCGGAATCAGCAATGACTTCCAGTTCCGGGAGAATCTCTCACCGAAAGTCAAGGATACACTCGCAGAAAAAGAGATTCTGTTTCCGCCATATGACGCCAATCAGTTGCGATCGATTCTCAATCCACGGGCTGAGAAGGCGTTCCACGACGATGTGCTCGAAAACGATGTTGTTCCCCTTTGTGCAGCCTTTGCCGCTCAGGACACTGGATCAGCAAGGCAGGCGATTCGTCTCCTCCGGGAAGCAGGTGAAATCGCTCAGGCTGAAGAGGCTGAGACCGTGACTGGCGATTTCGTTCGGAATGCGCAGGATGAACTCGAAAAGAACCAGCTCTACGAGGGTATGCAAGAACTCACGACACAGGGACACGCTGTCTTGTGTGCGCTTGCATATCACCAAGCGCTTGACGAAGTTCCTATCCGTTCTCGTGACCTCTACGACCGGTACATCAAAATTTGTGACCGGCTCGACGCCGATAGCGTCAGCGAACGGCGTGTCCGTGACCATCTATCGGATATGAATATGCTCGGACTCATCAGCGTGTACGAGCGCAATGAAGGTCTTTCCGCTGGTCGCTATCACGAATACGAACTTGATGTTCCGCTCAAAGCCGTCCTTGATGTCTTGCTGTCGACCTCACGATTCGAAGAAGTCGCGAATATCATCCAATCAACCGCTGAAGACAATAATATGTTGCAAGCGAATCTTTCGAATTACTGAATCACGCTCTTCATCAAAAGCTTCGGAAATGGTGGTGTGTAGCTCCGGAAACAGTGGTGTGTTTCGGTATTGGCTTCACATGAACTAACGGTGTAATGCAGGACTGGTAGCTCTTTCTTGTACTATGACCACTCGCTCAGGGTCGTATCTTGAGTTTCTGTAATCTGGCTGGATGTCCGTCCGGTCAAATCCATGTGACGAGAGAACGCTCTCAGCAGTTCGAATGAGTTGTATCTGGTAGTAGTTCGGGTCGTAAAAAGCAACATCTTGATGAGCCAGCGTAACCCGATCTCGCGAGGATTTCTCATCGTCGACAGCCATGTACTCAATATCTCACCTGGATGAACTGATGGTTGTATTGGATTAGACAATGTGGCTACTTCTCTAGTGAGTATGCGACACATGTCCTGTGTGGAGCCTGAACACGCTGGGTTCGAGACCGTCCATTTATATACTCCCCTCCCATCGGATGTGATGCGAAGGTCGCGCCGGGCAGCGTTCTCGGAACGACACCCCAACGCCACCAACATGGTGGCCTGGGTCACTCGCTTAGAATGCGAGGCCACCGAGGCTTCGTGTTCGTGTATGAGGATTCTACCCCTGCGGTCCGCCGTCAAGATGGAATCTGATGTGAGCCCACGGACCCATGCAGTAGTCAACATTGGCGTAGGAACCAATGTGTTAGCTTCCGACGGAGTGCAACCACTTCCGCCGCTGATGTATATCAGCACATTCCGGTTGATCCTGCCGGAGGCCATTGCTATCGGAGTCCGATTTAGCCATGCTAGTTGCACGAGTTTAGACTCGTAGCATATAGCTCAGTAACACGTGGCCAAACTACCCTACAGACCGCGATAACCTCGGGAAACTGAGGCCAATAGCGGATATAACTCTCAGACTGGAGTGTCGAGAGTTAGAAACGTTCCGGCGCTGTAGGATGTGGCTGCGGCCGATTAGGTAGATGGTGGGGTAACGGCCCACCATGCCGATAATCGGTACAGGTTGTGAGAGCAAGAGCCTGGAGACGGTATCTGAGACAAGA
>NZ_QPLN01000007.1:0-129813 GCF_003665885.1 Haloarcula sp. Atlit-120R
ACCTCGAATGGGCCCCCATAGAAGTCCTTCTTCAACCAGTAAAGTGCGTTCAACAACCAGTTTTCGGAGCCTTCGAACCGCTCGTGGAGGCCATCACTCCAGGATGTGTTCTCGTACCAGAGATTTCCGAATGAGACTGCTTCTTCGTGGTGTCCGAGATCAAGGTAATCATTTAGGAAGAACGCGATTTTATCGAAGATTGAATACGCAAGTCGGAGACCCGCCTTCATTTGCTCGGTGCCATATCCATAGGCCGGATAGTCCAACGTGTTCGCCAACGTAACTTCATGGTCAGAGAAATGGTCTTCACTAGCTTGTAGACCTTCATAGAACATGTACCTAGCCGAGACGAACTCCTGTTTCATCTGGTTATAGAGCCCAGGATAAGGGAGCTGCTCGTCGATTTCGGTGATGATCGATGGGAGATGGAACGTATCTTCTGCAACGGACGTATGTGTAGAGATGTCATTGAGCGGATTCAAGAAGAGGCGGTTCGAAAGTACCCACTCTCGATATCTTCTTTCTTCGTCTTTGTCTCCGAGTGATTCCTCTTCGATTCTGTCGAAGCCAAGCCATTCAACATCGAATTCCTTGACACTCTGTTTGGTTTCGCGGAACCGATGAATCGCTTCGGGATGTAGCCCATCAGATGAGAGTGCGGCAGCCAAATCCTGATTTGCGGAGTGTAGAAATAATGCTGTCTCTCCTTCGTTATACAGAGCAGAGCCGTACCACACTTTGGTCATTCCTCGGTTTCCCAAAGCTTGCGGGTGATTTGGGTTCAGTGAGAGAGCAGATTCATATTTATCGAGGGCTTCTACTGCTCGCCCTGTAGAGTCAAGCGCGTTTCCTAGATTCACGAATCGCTTACGGACCTCTGCATCAGGAGTGGCTTGTATTCCACTTTCTTCTAAGGATTTTCTCAGAGCGACAATTTGTTCCCGGATATACTCGTTATCGGTGAACGCTGGCTCATTCTGAGTTTCCGGGTCTAGGATGTTCTGATACTGCTCGCCATTCGCTAACTGGTAATGTGCGCGTGTCCGAGTTCGAGGGCCGAGGTCGCGATTGAGGAACTTTTGGACTAAGTTAACACCCTCGACAACTGCATCCTGATAGTCAAGATCCCACGCTGTGTCAATGTAGTAGCCAGTCAGGTTTAGGTAGACTCTCCTATGAATTCGGTCCCATTCTTCAGAATCGCGGAGAAATTCTAGCCTCTCAGTTTTATTTGACTCTGGATCCCGCCGTAGAAGTTCGTGAAATTCATAGAGTGATTCGATTCCGTCTAGTGTCATATTGAGTGGAGTCGTACCGCTGACTTCTGAGCGTTTCGGGGTGGAGTAAGAAATCCACACTCATTGCGATACCGCCTAGAAATGGTAACCGGTCGTGGCCGCGGGCCGACCAGCGGGATGCCGGGGGCGGAGGGCTTGGGCTGGTCTGGCAATAAACGATCAACCAGTCACCGTATGTCCTAACGGTATTCAGTCAACTCCTCGTTCAAATGGCCGGCGGTTGCGAGACTCATCGTATATCGAGGCGAAGCGGTGAGGCCCGCTCCCAAAGATGATGGTGCTCGGCGCACACCGTTACGAGGTTATCCAGCCGGTTAGCCCGCTCAAAATCCACCTCACTCTCGTCATCACCGAAGGCGCTTAGCTGTTGGATATGATGTACGTGGAGTCCTCTCGTGAATGTCTCGAGATGTGCCTCCTGCGTCCACTCACAGCCCGGCGTTTGACAAGTGTAGTCGTCGCGTTCAAGCGCTTTCTGACGTTGTTCGTCCCAGTTGTCCCCGTACTCGCGCCACTCGTGGACTGGCTGTTCTTTCCAGTTGTGATGGTCTTGGCCGGCTGGACGGCCGACCGGTTCGTAACCGGCCGCTCGGATCGCAGCTTGCCAGCCCTCCCAGCGAGTAAAGTAGGGTCGATGTGAGAACTCCCCGTGGTCTTTCATCTCCTGCGCTGTCGGGACCTTTCCTAATTCGTCGGCAAGCCGGTGGATCTCTTCGAGTAATTCTGCATCCGAAATCCGATACCGGCTGTTGGGGTCGTAGCCTGCCGCCTCGAGCGCTTCGTTCCAGCTCCCGAAGCGATTCTGTGCGATTGTGACTGTGAACTTCCCCTCCGAGCGCATATCGGCCGCCGTTGGCGGCGTCCCGTCCTCCGTTGCGAGCCGTCTGATTTCGTCGAGGAGTGCGTCTTTGGATACTCGATGTTGCTTCACCGGTTTGTACCCCGCCATTTGGAGCGCCTCCGTCCAGCTGCCAAATCGGTTTTCGTAAGTTCCTGCTGAATACGCTCCCATCGTATCCATCTCTGTAGCTGTTGGCGAACGGTCGAGTTCGTCCACGAGACGGTCGATCTCGGCCAGTAATTTTGTCTCAGAGATTCGGCGGCTATGGCTACTTTTGTGGCCGCCCAGCGCGTTCTTCGATTTGAAGGATTTTCCACAAACGTCGCAAGTTAGGTCACGTTCACCCGTCATCTGTCTCATCCGGAGCGATTGTGCGCTCGCACCCCTCTGGGAGCCCGATAACCTAGCCCGGATCGCGCATCACTTCCTGCGGTTTCCCGGATAAATATTGGACCGGTGCGTAAGGTCGTGGCTGCGCGCGCAGCGACGGTAGGAGCGAGCACGGAGCGGAGGGTGGGGAGGTGGGGTCTGGGTCGGTCCGGCACACAGCAAAAAAGAAGGCTGCTCCGGCTGGCTATTCGTCCCACCACCGGCCGCGCTCCGGGAAGTGGATGATGCTCCACCCCGTCACGGCCACCGAGATCCGGCCCTCGTACCAGTTCGTGGCCGCTTCGTGGATGCGCACCGTCTCGCCTTCCTTGATCCACGGCGCGTCCGATGCCTTCCAGATCGTCACCTTCGTTTGCCCGCTCTCGTCCGCGATCAGCCCGACTTGCTGGATGGCCGGTGAATCACTGTCCCAGAGGGTCTTCACACGGCCTTCGATCGTGACCGTGCTGCGATCGACGTCCTCGAGGGCGTCGATGGGCACGGTGCCCCCCGGGGCCGTCTGCAACTCCTCGAACACCCGCACGACCGCACTCGTCATGTCCGTGCCGTCGACGACCGCTTCGGCCAGGCGTCGACTGATCGCCGCGCGCGACCAGCCATCCACCCGCGTCGCGAGTCGGTCTGCCTCCGTGTTCACCGTCGCCAGTTCATCCTGGGAGAGTTCCGCTCGGGGATCATCCCGTTCGGGGTCGGCCATCGGGTCCACGCTCGCGGCCCGCTTCTGGAACTCCCGCCGGCGCTTCGTGCTCCCTTCAGCGGCGACCTCACGCGTGCGCTGTTCCCGACCGTCCTGCGTCCCGAGCTCGGCCTGGGCACTGATGCGCTCCAGTTCGGCTTCCCGCGCTCGAATGCGCTCCTCCTGTTCGAGGGTGACACCGTGAATCCGGTCCTCGCTCGTGTCCGCGATCCCATCCGGGTGGTTCGCATCGACCTTCGCCTGCGTTTCCTGCTCGACCGCCGCCTCGAACTCCGGCGTCTCGTCGACGACCGGGAAGCCGTCTTCATCGACCGCCTGACCGCCCGCTTTCTCGAATGCCTGTTCATCGACCGAAACGACCTTTCCGCTAGCGTTGTTACTAGACATTGGAATCACTCACAAGGTGATTTCCGACGAAGGCGCTCACGCGCCGACTCCGCGATGCTCCAACATCGCGGTTTTCCGACGACAACGACCGACAGAACCATCTGCGCGCTCTCGCTCGCGCCTTCGCGAGCGCCCTACTGGGCGCGAGCGAGAGCGCGCCCGAGGCGGACGACCATCCAGCACCGCGCGCCGACCCGCCCGGAGCGAGCGGCCAGCGCATTCCCCGTTCGCCGCGACGCAACCATGTCCGTCGCGGTCGGCTTCGCCGAGGTCCGTAGGACCCGAACGGGTGAAGCGCTGGCGTCGAGGGCACATGCACTTTAGCCCGGCAGTCCGCCCGCTACCGCAGGCAGACCGCCCGGAATGGTCGGTCGCGAGCGACGCGGAGGGCGGCAGCGGCGAGCGGGGCGGGCCGCATCGTACCACACCAGCCAACCGGTAGAGTGCGCTTGCCTAACAACAACTCCGGGGCGGGACTGAAAGGGGCCGGGCGCTCGACGTGCCCCGACGACGCAAGCACCGCAGGCACGAGGCGCGCAGCGAGTCGCGGCCGGCGAGCGCACGGGGGGCTTTCGAGGTGGTCCCAATCGACGTAACAGCTGTTGTCCCTCCAGAAGACGTATACCCAGCGGTAGCCACTGGAGATATGGTCCCGCTGACGCGTCGACAGCTCCTCCAACACACGGCGGCCGGCGGAGGTGTCCTGGCCCTCGTAGGCTGTACCACTCCGAATGTTCTCGGGCTCTTTGATGGCGAGTCGGTACCGAAACTATTCACGAACGACGCGCACACCGCGAGCTACACGGCAGCTGGTTGCTGGCTGCTATCTACCAGCGGCCATTATCAAGATGGCTGCTTACTTCTCGAAATCGTCAGGAAGGGCCGTAGTGACACTATCGACCGGCGCGTAGTAATTCCGTTCCTCGATCCACGTCGTAAGCCACTCGTCCGCTGTTTCGATCGACACGTCATAACGAACGACGCCGCGAACCAGTAATCCGATCGATCCGGTGAGCGCAACGTCATAATCGGCCGCGAGCGCTCGGGCGGGCCCGTCATCCGTCACGAGCGTCCCACCAGCCGTGTGTGCAGCCACGAGGGCTTCGGCTTCACCGGGATCGAGACGGTTCTGAACCTCTGGATAGTCCTGCTGGAGCTGCTCCGGTGTGGTCTCAACAATCCCAATCCGTCCTGATTCGAGGACGTCAAGGGCATGTTCCAGATACGCGTAGCCGACCTCACGGCCCTGCTCCAGTTCGGTCCGGACAGCGGGAACAGTCTGGAGGGCATCGAGCGTCGTCGTCAGCCAGGAAACAGAGTCAGTGCTCGCGTAGTTGCTGAGCACTGTTGCATCGAGCACAACAGGCCGCGAGAACGACTCGCTCATTCAAGGTCGAGCGCTACATCGACTTCATCGTCGAGGTCGTCCATGGACTGCGGACCGAGCTGTAGCTCAATCCCGGCCTCTTGGAGGATTTCCTCCATCTCCCAGCGAGTCACGCCGGTTCGCTCGGCGGCCTTGCCGAGCGAGATCTCGCCGAGGACGTAGAGCCCGATCGTGGTCGCGAGCTCCTGTTTGTCCTTGACGGCGTTACGGCGGCGATCAGTAGCCATGGGGTCTACCTGAAGGAAGGGGCGGTGGGCTCATTAATGTGTCTCCAAAGGGGGCGGTCGTGAGCGACGTGGAGAGCGGGGTGAGCCGTCCAAATGTGGTTGGAAAAGAGGGGATGGTCAGTACAACATCTGGTCTTCTTTTCCGCTTTACCACGGGATTATCTGCGTTCTGACGCTCGGATACGTCCGACCACGACCGTCCCTAATGGCCACAACCAGATGAACACGAGCAGGCTGATCTCCGCTGCCGTCGGCAACCCACGTGGAAGCAACACGAGCCCGATGAGTATGATGCCCCCCATAATGATGAAAAACGGAATATCGTTCTCCACCAACTCTTGGGCTACGCGGGTCTGGTTTACCACCAGCCCCACGATGGTTACGATACCGCCTCCAATGATGCCGGTTATTAATATGCCCCTATCGAGATTGGCGGGGAGACGGCCCCCCCAGAACTCAAACCACACCAGTAGAGTGAGGAGGGCTGAAACGAGGAGATCTGATGCGATAGATCGGTTCAATTTCATCGGTCTATCAGCCCCCGGATCTTTATTAGTTTTCATTAGTCTCTCTTGTTGCGAGCTTGGCTGATTTTAACATTTCCATCGGTCCCAACTGAATTCACGGTTCTCTATACTTTTTGCGGGCCTCATCGTTCGGCGAACGCCGGGTACGACGTCCGCCGAAATTTGAGGGAATTAACAGAATGGGGTTGGGCCGGGGCAGGGGTCGCACAGACCGGTGAGTCCCTCTTCGAAGAGAGCTGCGATACAGCCTGCGCAGCTGGCTGGTCGCTTCGATATGTAGCAATCCCCACAGACGACCAACTCAGTTGCGTACCGTCGCGCCAGCCGGTAGATACAATTGAAGTCCGGGAGGCACACGCCGCACGGACCGAAAAACACTGCCTGTGTTGAGACATCTTCAGTTCCTGCCATCTGCCCAGTGACCTCCTCGACGGCCTCCCGGTAGTCCGCAGTTGTAATGGTACGGCTTTCAGAGGTTATTTCACCATTTTGGAAGAGACGACTATTGATTTCGGCTTTGGCGGTGTCTTCGCCGGTGTCCTCGTAAGTTGTCACGGTATATCCGGGTGGCGCGCCATCTCTACTAGACCACGTGATTTGAGCCTCCTGATATTTTGCTGTCGATTCCTGTTCGCGACGTTTTCCGGGCCGATCAGTATCAACCGGAAATACAACTGTTAGGTATGAGTGATTTTTATATGTAGATTCCGTAGCGATTGCATTGTTTATTTCAACTTTGTTCTTGTTCTGTCGAGCTAGCCTCATCAGCTCCTTGATGCCTTCATCGGTAAGTGCTTGTTTTACCGTCTTATTTTCTTGGCTCCCAGTGAGTTCCTCAACCTCCGTGTGAATCTCGGAGTCTTCACCAGATGTGTTGTCGTTAGCCGTCACCTCTGTTGGGAGAAACCCTACCGACAAGAGGGAGAAAGCTGCTGCACTAGATGCTGCGAGCACCGATCGTCGATTGAGCGCCGGTTCTTTACGTTTCTCAGAAAGTTTTTCCCATGTCTCTACACAACCTCCACCATCATCGACAGCGTCGTTTAGTTCGGCTTGGTACTGGTCTGGGTCGGGGTCTGATTCCTCCATGGTAACACACCACTTACCACTCTCTTGCGCCTTGTATTCACGTTAATTGATGAGTACCCTTAGTATGATGAGGGTACCCCCCTTAAACAGTGAGTACCCCCCTCACGCAGTACCAGTGGTTCGCGTCCTGCAGGAACCCTCCACAGAACTGAATACGCTCACGCTACTAGAACTCAATAATGGAACAACCCGATCCTACTGAGCTGGAAGCGCTCATCGCGGACCGGTCGGGATTTTTGCGTGTCCTCACGGCGGCTCCACGTTCAAAACGTGAGCTTACCGAACTGTTGGACTGTTCGCGGTCGACGATTGATCGAGTGCTGCGTTCGCTCGCTGAGGCTTACCTCGTTGAGTATCGGGACGGTGAATGGCACGTAACTGCGGCCGGAGCGTGTGCATATCGCAAACACGACCAGTACGCATCGTTTCTCACAGATCTCGCCGACGCAGCACCAATTCTTGCTGCGCTTCCCACCGAAACTTCCATCGACGAAGCGTTTCTCGCGGGATCAGCTGCGCATATTGCGGAGGAGAACGTCCCGGATGCAGTTCTTGACCCAGTGCTTCAGTCAGTCCGTGAGACGTCTCTCGTTCGTGGATTCGCGCCGAGGGCGCTTGTCGGGTCATCGATGGACTTCTACGACGCTGCCGGTACAGGTGATACATACGAATTGGCGTTAGTGGTCGATGGAGACGTGTTTGACCGATTGTACGAGTTGCAGCCTCAAGAGACGAGAGACGCTGTAGAGGATCCAGATGTCACGTTGCTTCGAGGGGCAATCCCATACGCGTATGGACTGTGGATCGTCGATGACACTGACGTCGGTATCGTCGTCTACACCGAAAAAGGAATTCAGGGCTGTATACTGAACGATACTGAGACCGCTGTCGACTGGGCGGTCGAACAGTTCGAGTCGGTGAAAGGCACTGCCGAACCGATTCTATTTCGAGGCGGTCGAAACGCTGTCTACCCCAAATGACGCAGTAATCAGCCAAACAAACATGCCTGGCTGACCATTGTGAGCAGAGGGGCGTTTCTACAATACTTACTGAAACGTCTGATAGCTGCGAGCGACCAGCGGATCGACATCCACTCCGCGTACACGGAGCGTCCGCTCGCTGGTGTCGCGGTGACACCACGGCGGCACCTTGCGGGTCTGTGCGCTATTCGTTGGGCCCCACCGTGCTCCCCTCAACGGGACCACTGGTGGTCGTCCCACTGGAACCGCACGGGCCGTGCCGTCGGCCTGACCGCAAGGTTCGTCGCCTGTTCGAGCAGCGTCCGCGATGCCACGAGGTCGGCGTGCCCCTCGAAGCCACACGGACACCGCAGCGTCTCGCGATGCCGGCGCGTTCGTTCGCGCTCCCCGCACTCCGGACACGTCTGGGAGGTCCACGCCTCGGAGAGTGAGGCTACCTCGATGCCGTACTCCTCGCAGACGTTCGCGAGCTGGTCGAGACACTGCCGATGCGCCCAGAAGGTGCAGGCTTTGAGGTTCGCCTCGACAGACCAGTACTCGCCGAGGACGCCGGTGAGATCGCCGTGATAGATGGTTTCGACACCGTCGTCGTGGAGTCGCTCAACCAGGTCACGGAGCAGTGCGTTCACGGCGTGATCGCGCCGGCGGGACCGCTTCCGATAGAGCCGCTGAATCCGATTGCTGGTCTGCTGTCCCGCCGGCAGCTTCGCTTTGGCGTCGGCGATGCGCTTGGTCGTTTCACGGAACTGTCGGAACGGCTCCTGGCCACTGTACCAGTACTGGTCGCCGGCCGTTGTCGTACACGCCACGAGGACGTTCGCGCCGATATCGAGCGCGGCGACGTCCGTCCCTGTCGGCGTCGCCTGTTCCGCCTCGAAGATCGTTACCGGCTGGTGGGCCCGATACGTCTCGTCGACGTCGTCGTAGGTGAGGTGAAGCCGGCCTTAATCACCCCGCCACTGCGGCTCCCCGCGGACGGCAACCCCGAGCCGTTCGAACCGACAGAAGCCGTACTCGTTTTTGAGCTGGCTGCCGATGGGAATCTCAAGCCGGGAGCGCTTGTTCCAACTGATCGTGTAGGCGTCGTTGCGGATGTAGGTCCGCAGGTCGCGGCCGTCGACGTGGTTCACCCAGTAGCCGGGCGGACTGACCTTCTGGTCGGCCTCCTCGACCAACCATTCTTCCAGTTCGACTTCAGCCTCTTCGATCTCGGTGAGATCAACCGATATCGATCATCGCGGCTCTGTCTGTCGGTACAGCTGTCGCTGGTGGTAGTGTCGCATCTCGAATCACCTGTGCTGTGTAGGCTCAATCGACTGCGCCTACACACTTTGTAGGCGCTCAAAAACTCTACCAAGTGAGCAGGAGCACGCTTTGACGGTGATATCACAGATGGACGAGAAAAATACCACTCCTGCCGTTGCCCTATGGCTGGCTCATTCGCGTCTTGGTGCTTGGCGATATCTTTCGATCACCTTCCCAAGTGGCCACGCCCAAATAAACACGATCAGGCCAACCTCTACGGTTACTGGTAGTCCACTTGGGAACAGTATGAGTCCGATGAGTACGAGACCAATCATAATGACAACCAAAGGAAAATCGTTCGCGGTCAATTTTTTCACCTCACTGCGCTGTCTAACTGCTAACCCCACAATAGTGAGGCTGATACCCCCGATAAACCCAGTTAATAGAATTGTTGCGTTAATATCTCGCGGGACACGTCCACCCCAAAATTCGAACCAGACCAATATTGTGAGGAAGGCAGAGACCAACAACTCAGATACGAGGGAACGATTCATTTCTACTAATTCGCTAACTAGTAGACTCTATTAATTGTTTTGAGCATTATTCAGTAGAGGTTCGGATCTCCATCTTATCCTCTGTTTGTAATCTAGTTGAAAGGCTACTGGCTCACCCTCGCCACAGCTGTAACATGAACATAATGACACCAAACCCGACGGCAAAAGCTACTGCACCACGAACATCGAGAGGGCTATTTTGGGTATTTGATACTGTAAGCCAAACAGTGGCGCCGATGACAGCCGCCGGAACACTATAGATTGTAGCACGTTGCCATCGGGTTTGGGCATTCATACACTACGAGGAACAACTAGATCTGAATAATACTTTAGCCTCAAGTTGTCGGTCAATCTGACTGAAGAGTGTGTAAATAGCACCGATCTCCGAGTCTACACCGAATTGAAATCGAACGTCTGTAGTTTGACACGCGCACCTCGGCGGCTGTGTGGCATTATGAGAGGTCGGCCTGTCTAGGCCTGTCCAGGGTTGTGGAGGTTCTGAAGTACTGAATAATCGCACTGGAGCTATTTCGAGGTGGTCTTAACAACATGATTAATCACTATTGGGAGTAATGCTTCGTCAATATGAGTTCTCACGAGATTGATCAGGTGGAACAGCTTCGACGCCTCGGCATCGGCTTGGTAGTGGGTGGGATTGCGTTCGGCGGCCTCTCGTTTCTTACCAGTACGTCTGTTAGTGGCGTCGGGCTTTTTGTCGTTGGGCTTGCCGTATGGGGACTTGAGTATCAACGAGATCGTACAGTCGGCATTGGGCTGGGAATCGGGTTTACAGGCGTCGTGCTCCTTCTCAACGTGGTGGGCAATATTGGATTCAGTGAGTTATCGCTAGCCGCGACACTCGTTGGGGTCGGAATCGCTGATTACCTACTGGCCCCAGCCTACGGGAAACTACAGGACACAGGCGAACAGATGAGCGAATGAGCTGGGCAATCTGGACGCTTGCGGGAGCGTACGTGTTGGTCGGAATCGGTCTATTTTACAGCTTGGCCGTTGGCTCTGACGAACTCTTTCGCACCGTGACTGCCGTAGTGTATCTCCTCATGCTCCCGATGGCATACCTCGTGTACAAAAATCAACGTCGTGACGGAGGATGAGTGGTCTTAGATCAGGCTGAATCGGTATCAGCCCGCGTCTTCTGTGTCAGATACACAGCTAAGCCCAGTATCCCGAAGAATCCATAGACTACTCCACGAAGTCGTGGTGACGATTGGTCTCGTTTGGTAGCATCACGAGCAACATAGTAGCCCACTGTTGGCCAAAAAATCAGCTGGTAGAGACCGAACCGGATGAGTAGCCCGTTGTAGGCAGTGAGTAGGTCCATAGATGGGACTATACAAACCAGAGCCATATACGATTCGACGGTGACTAAAGCCCTCAGTGCCCTTGGCAGGTGAGAGCAGCTACGCCGCGCAACCCCTCGCGCGTACCCGCTGGCGTCGAGACCAGATTCATTTTAGCCCGGAACGGGCGCGGGCGGTGCGGAGAGCGCCCGCATGCCCGGAATGGTCGGTCGCGAGCGACGCGGAGGGCGGCAGCGGCGAGCGGGGCGGGCCGTTACGTACGCACCCGTTCAGCCGGCTACGTCGCTCGGTGAGCCATTCACCGCCCTGGCGGACTCAGAAAGGGCGAGGCCGTCTCGGCCGTCCCCCGACCCCGCAAGCACCGCAGGTACGAGGCGCGCAGCGGTGGTCGCGGGACGTCGAGCGGCCGAGGGCTTTCAGGAGCAGTGTCTGTCCACGAATACGTTCGCGTAATCAGTTCGGTGAGCCGGCCGACTCGCCGAGAAAGAGGTCGACGCCGTCCTACAGCAGGGATCGGTCTCGACCCACTCCTCTCGCTTCGAGCGTCTCAACGATGTCGACCAAGTGTTCGGATCAAACAAGACCCATGTGTTACGGAGTGAACCAGCCTACTTATCGGCGCTTTCGAAACTGACCGCCACTGAATATTTCTGTATAGAGGAGTAAGTAGTTGGTGAGCAAACAGCATGGTTACTGAAGGAGATTCTGCACCCACGTTCACGCTCCCGGGTGTCGTCGACGACACGTTCGACACGTTCAGCCTCAGCGACGCGACTGACCGGGACAGTGTCGTGCTCCTCCTGTTCTATCCCTTCGATTTCAGCCCGGTATGTACCAACGAATTGTGTGCAATCCGCGATGCCGAATGGTTCGAACTCACGCCGGATCTCGATGTGTGGGCGGCATCGGGGGATAGTGCGTATTCGCACCGAGTGTTTGCTGAGGAGTACGGGTTGAATTTCCCGCTGCTCAGCGACAGCGCTGGGAGTGTTGCCTCCGCATACGACGTGTGTTACAATGAATGGGAAAACCACGAGTCCGTCCCGCAACGTGCTGTCTTCCTCATCGACTCGACACAGACGATTCGATACGCGTGGTCGACTGATGACGCCCTCAAAAAACCGGATTTCTTCCCGGTCAAAGAGGCACTCGACCAACTGACAGAGGAACGAGATGACTTTGGCACTGCGGACGTCGACCTGGTCGTCGAATACGACGAGACGCCGAGTCAGATCTCCTGAGTGAAAAAATGAACAAGTGGTTACTGAGACGTGATGCCCCTGAAATACGGGCCAGTAAGTGAACCCGAATGGGTGTAGCGTGACAACCGTTTTCAAACTTGACTCTTATTTATAGATATGGTTGAGACAGGAACAACGGCCCCTGATTTCACGCTGACAGGGACCCAAGGCGATGAAGTCCAGGAATTCACTCTTTCTGAGTTCGCTGCTGGACGGCCGACGATGCTGGTGTTCTACGTCTATGACTTCAGTCCGGTGTGTGAATCCCAAATGTGCGAACTCAATGATATGGAGATGTTGACGTTCAATGACGATATTGCTGTCCTCGGCGTCTCACCTGATGGTCCGTACAGTCATCAACAGTTTATCCGCCAAAACAGTCTGTCGTATCCACTCTTGACTGACGAGGACAAGCAAGTATACGACCAGTACGGGATGCTCACCCGGACCTCGGAGGGCAAACGGAATCATAAACGTGGAATCGTTTTGCTTGATTCAGATCGTACTGTTCGCTATCGATGGGTTGCTGAGGATAATTGGGACCCGTGGGATATGGATCCCCTTCATGAGGCATACGAAATCAGTTTAGATCTCATCAATCCCGATGCGCAAGAGGCTGACAAGTAACGAATAGTCCTATTAGTTCGAAACTGGGGGAATACAGCCCCAGTATTAAGCCCCTTTGTCGTGGGCGACGCGGAGGGCGGCAGCGGCGAGCGGGGCGGGCCGGTACCTATACACCTATCCAACTAGCTCCACCGCTCGGCGCAACTACTCTCGTCTTGTGGACTCAGAAAGAGCGAGGCCGTCCCCCGACCCCGCAAGCACCGCAGGCACGAGCCCATAGCGGCGGTCGCGGGACGTCGAGCGGCCGAGGGCTTTCGTCTCAGTCTCCTCACGCTCTCAATATTGAACTGGATTAAGTGCCTGAAACCTCGAACCGGGCCCCACCGTCAGTGCCCTCTGTGACCGTAATCTCCCACCCGTGGGCTTCGACGACGCGTTTGACGATCGCGAGCCCGAATCCGGTGCCGTCTTGGTTGGTCGTGTACCCGCTCTCGAAGACGTCGTCTCGTTCATTCGCCGGAATACCGGGACCGGTATCTTCGACGAAGAAGCCGCCGTTGGAGGTACCGACGCGAATTGTGACCCCGTCGCCGCCGTGTTCGATTGCGTTCCGGTACAGGTTCTCGAATAACTGGATGAGTCGGCTGTGGTCCGCGTCGATCTGGACGCTCGACTCGATCTCGAGCGATGCAGATTCAGTTGCAACGTTGTTCCAGGCTTGGTTAGCGACCGCGCGCAGGGCCACCGGCTGTGTCTCGCCGACTGCATCGCCCTCGCGTGCCAGTGTCAACATATCCTTGATGAGCCGTTCCATCCGATCGAGCGCGCGATCGATGGCCTCGACGTGGTCTATTTCGCCAGTCATCTGTATGAGCTCCAGGCGACCCTGGGCGACGTTCAGGGGATTTCGGAGGTCGTGCGAGAGGATGCTGGCGAACTCTTCGAGGCGGTCGCGTTCGCGTCGGATGGTCGACTCCGCCTCGATGCGCTGGAGGGCCGTCGTGACGTGCGTTGCGAGCATCTCGGCAACCTCTTCATCGCGGGCGGAGAACGCTGCTGGCTCTGGCGCAAACGCCTGCACCACCCCATACTCCTCGAGAGGAATGCTCAACAGCGACCGTGGTTCCACTGGGTCCGCGTCCGGCAGTGATCCCCCGTCTTGGAGCGAGGACTGCGCTGCCGAGCGCGTATCCGTTAGATCGTCCAGTCGGAGGACTTCCCCGGACTGGTAGCTCTGACCCGCGTATCCGAGGGTTGCAGACACCGGCTCACACTCCTCGAGGGATTCGTGGTCCGAACTGGCGGCCGGCACGAGCTGGTCCCCGTCGGCGATCGCCACGCGGGCGACAGCGGCCGGAAAGACGTTAACAGCCCCGTCGGCAGTGCGTTGGTACACCTGTTCTTTGGATGCTGCCCTGGTGATCTCGGTCGCGACCTCGTGTAGCTGCGTGACTTTCGACGTGTGGTCACGAAGCTGCTCCTCGGCTGCTTTTCGGTCGGAGATGTCCTGAATAACGCCCGTAAAGAGGTGGTCGTCGCCTACGACGTATTCGCCAAAACTGACTTCCACGGGGAATTCCTCGCCGTCGGCGCGCAGGCCGGCCAATTCGAGGCCATCCCAGTTGACAGTTCGCCTTCCGTCAGAGAGGTACTGAGACAGCCCCTCGAGATGCGCCTCACGGAACCGGGCGGGCATCAGTGTGGTTAGCGGCTCGCCGACGAGCTCTGTGGTGGGATACCCGAAGAGGTCCTCGGTCGCATCGTTAGCGTACCGAATCGTACTCGTTTCGTCGATCGAGATGACCGCGAACGACGAGTTCTCCGTGAGCGCCCGGAAGCGGTTTTCTGACAGTTCAAGTTGATGTTCCCGCGCTTGGAGTCCCGTCGCATAGTAGCCGAGAAGCACACCGGCGGCCATGAAGATGCCAGCGCCATTGAGATTCAACACGACCGGTTCCCCGGACGGGACCTGTTCCAGCGAGATGATGAAGACGAACCAGAGATTGACAGCTACGCCGACGATGGCGCCGCCCAGCGTCCACATCGAAAGTTGTCTGACACGGGCCACCGGTGACGTTCTGGCGAGCCATATCCCGCCGACGATGAGTCCGATGCCGACGACGAACGGGGCCGCGACCTCGATGAAGTCGATAATGGGATCGTCGGTGTCTGTCGCGGCTCGGGCGAGTGTGAGCAGAAGGAGTACAACTCCAAGGATGGTGACCGACCATTGACTCACCGCCCGAGACCAATCCCTCATCTGAAAGGTATAGCAGGTTCTAGCTTCATAATTTGTGTGATTGGGGAACGGACGTTATTCCAATCTTCACACCTGCTACACCCGGAATTGGAAAGTTCGGAAGTTGATATTCCACGGATGGCATGCTATTGATCCTCTGCGTGTCCGCCTTGAGGATCGACGATTTCGACATCATCGCCTGTAACTGCGAGCTGAATCCCCTCGACAGTGACACGAACCTCGACTGCTCCACTGGATCCGGCTACCAGTTGCTCAAGTGCTTCGACATCGATATAGTCGTGTAATTGGTACTGGTCGCGGTCCACTCCACACGATTCCAAGGTCTCGATAATCTCCACGGTGAGGGTTTGTGGTGAGGACTGGTTCATTTCAATGCTCGTGGAGTAGGGTGGGGAGCCGTTAAAACGTTGGGAGTCAACTACAGAAGCGTATCGCTCTTCTATTTGACTTAGCGCGTTCGGGATAGCATCGGCGCAACCACAAGCGATTATGCGCTTTGACGCCGACTGGATGTCTCGCGCCGATGACCGCATTCTGGAGCATCTCTCTGAAGCCGGCCCCGATACCCCAAAGGAAATGGCAGACAGTGACCGGGTTCGCTTCTCCCGCCAACACATCAATGCCCGCTGCAAGACGCTGGTCGAATACGGCCTCCTCGTCCACCTCGGCAACGGCGTCTACGATATCACGCGAACGGGAGAGCAGTATCTCGCCGGCGACCTCGACGCTCGTGACCTCGACCCCGAATAGCGTCAGCTGTCGCCGGCGACTAGGTCCTCGATGAACCGGAACCCGTTCACGAACGTCATCGAGTCACCGTACCCCTCGCTCGCGAGCACGGTTTCGGCCCCCTCGCCGGCCGCGATATCGGTCGTGTAGATGTACACCCCGGTCGCCGTCCCCGCGCTGAGGTGTTGGGCAGCTAGGGCGGCGAGGGCAGCGTCGGCGCGTTCGACCTCGTCGGCAGGGCGGTCGTCGGCGTTCGCGATGTACCGCTGGACGCCGTCCATCACCCGCGAGACGACCGGTTCGGAGAACTCGAGCGGCGCCGCAACCGTCGCCCACCCTTCGTCGATCGCAGCGTCGACGGGTGGCGTCTCGACATCGGGCTCGTCGACGGTCAGCTCCTCGTACACCCGTTCGGGCAGGACGAAGGTGACGTCGTTCCGGCGAGCGAACCGCCGAACAGCCTTGTACCGACTGTTCGACGGCTGTCCCATCGCGACGAACAGGCCGGTGTCGGCGATGTGGAGCCGGCTCACGCGTCGCTAGTGCCGTCGCCGTCGATATCCAACTCGTCGAGTCCCGCCCCTCCCTCCTCGATGTCGTAGTGTTCGTGGACGACGGGCCGGAGCGCCTGCAAGATCATCTCCGCAGCCAGCGGCGAGATGTCGAGGTCTTCGGCCATCAGCCGGTGGGTCACTTCCCCACGCTCCCGAGCAACCGCGTAGGTGAGCGCCGTCGCGAGGCCGGCGACGCCGTGCCGGTCGATGTACGTGTCGATGTCGGCGTCCGTCTCGCGACGGCCGACGGCGTCGATGAGCGCCGGCGTGATCGTGTACTCGCGGTCGCCCGCGGCCGTCGTCACGGTCAGGTCGATCTCCCGAGCGGCGTACCGGCGTGGCTGCTCGTCGTCGGTGACGTCGACAACGCCGGCGTCGACGAGCCGGTTGACGTAGCTGTAAGCCGTTCCCTGGGCGAGCTCGAGGTCGTCCATCACGTCTTGGACGGTCGCCTCCCCCTCCCGGGCGAGGTACGCGTACAGCTGAGCCAGCTGTGGCTCCTCGAGGAGGTCCGCGACCGAGAGGAAGTCCTGGACGATGTCGCCGTCCGCCCGGTTTGAGGTGCGTGACACGATTCGTTCTTGATTACAGTTTACAGCGAACCAGTAAAGAGTGTTGGGGTCACTCTGCCGGCGTCGCGACGAGATGCTCCTCGAGATCGCGCGTCCAGTATGTCGCGAGACCACCCGGACTACAGCGGGCGCACAGCTGTAACGGGCCTTCCAGGTGCCCCAGTTCGACCCGGAACCGGGTGAGCGCCGCGAGCGTGTCGACGACCAGCCCACAGCCGTCACAGGCGACGTGATCGCGCTCGTCGGGATCCGGCTCCGTCTGGATCGCGCAGTCGATGCAGATCGGGTGGGTGACCCGCTCGTCCTCCCCCCAGGTGTGGGCCTCGCCAGTCTCGGTACCGGGCGGCGCGTCGCAAAACGCACAGCCGACAAGGGTCTGCTGCATCACTCGCCCTCCGCGTCGGCGTCGCGGCCGGCCGTCCAACCACGATGGAAGACAGCCAGCTGTGTCATCGAGTCGAACGTGGTGCCGCTCGGCTCGTGAACCAGAACTTGGTCTTCAGGAACCGGAGTGACGACGTCCGCGTCGACGAGGTCGCTGACCAGGCGCTGGGCCGTCGTGTCGTCGATGTCCGCCGTGTCGACGCCGGTGGCGTCGCGGTCCTGAGCGAGCTGTTCTTTCTCGAACCGTTCGTAGTCGCGACTCGTGTCGTCGTGCGGATCGGGACCAGGCATGGTGAGTCACGCAGCGCACGCTATTGCGCGCTGCACGCCTCCTGGCGCCGATAAACAGTCAGGGCCGACAGTATCAGTCCGGTCGCGGGTCTCGATAGCCGATGACGGCGACGTCGTCGATGAACAGGACGCCCTTCATGAAGTCGAGCTTGGTCAGACTGTGCTGGTAGAGGTTATGCCGCCCGAGATAGTTCACCGGCACCACTAGACAGCCGAACTCGATCTTTGGCCGGCCGTCCTTCTTGGTGCGGTACCCCTTCTGGAACTTGAGGAGGTCGTCGCTGACGTTCTTCCGCTCGCTCTTCTCGACCTCGATGGCGATGCGGGTGTCGGCGTCGTAGAGGTCGACGCTGTAGTTAAACCCCTGATGCGACCAGAGCTTGCAGTTCGGGTTGTAACCGCCGGCGGCGTCCCCTTCGTACTCGTACTGCGAGAGCTTGTCGGCGATCGCGGCATCGAAGCCGCCGACCTCTGTGTGCTTCGTCGAGCCGTCGAAGACGCTTGCTGGGACGGCCTCGACGGCCGACCGAATCGACGCCAGCGCATCGTCCGGAAATACCTCGGACGAGGTTTGGGTACGGCGCTCGCTCAGTTTGGTGACCTCCTCGACGACGACCATACTCGCACTCGACGAACAGTGCCCCGATAAAACCCGTCGCGACGACCATTCGAGTCGACCGGTCGCCAGGATACATTCACTCGAGGTACAGGGCGGTGGGTGGGGGCGAGGGAGTGGATCCACCCCCAGCGTTAACCAACACCGTGTCGGTATCGACCGAGAATGTTGGTTAAGTCTAGCTGCTACGGCGTTCGGAGCTCTCGAACTGGCTTCACGACGAAGGTGTCTGGCTCGCTGGTTGCTTTCTCACCTAACCGCTCCGTTGACGTCGAAGACGACCCCGTGAGCTGAGTGATGAGCTCGTCGCGAACGGTTCGTCGAGGGACGGTGGTCTCGTGCCAGCCCAGCCGGTCGTCGAAGTGCCGCTTCTGGAACTGCTCGCCGACGTCGTCGGCCGCGACGTACTGCGTCCGCGCCGACCGCCCGACCTGCCGGGAGATGAAGACGGCCCCCACGGCCTCGTGCGTGAGCTCGACGAGAGCACACTCCACGAGGGCGAGGACCGACGCGTGATCCCGGTCGGTCGGAACCGTCATCTCGAGGTCTGCCCACGGCGCCTGACCGTCGGGGGTAGTTCCTGCGTGATCCGCTGCTCGTGACTTGCTGCGTCGTTCCGAAGCCATCGTCAATCGGGGGCACGTGATGTACCCCGCCACCCCCTGGCGGGGGCGACAGACACCACCGACTCACACCCATTCACCTATGCGCTAAATCTGATAAGTTCCAGAATCCAATCTCTGAGCGACGGCCCCTCGGCCTGAGAGAGCCGGCGGCCTTCGCACACTGCATATCGCCTCTTTCTTTGGATGAAAACGGCGATATGCAAGACATTATGACGCCCTCAAATCGAATAAGAACCTCGTCGGGCCGATTTGAGGCGGTAGAAAATACCTCGACGAGTTCGGGACTAATACTGGAGTCACAAAATTTGCTCGACGAGGGGGTAATGAAGGTGATTTCGGACGTATCGGAATTTCACCGGGGCGCTGCTTCAGCTGTTCTGAGTCTCTCGAGGCTCCTCGGCTCGGTACTTCGAATCGTGGAACACCCCGATTCCCTCGATTTCGGTTGTGTTAGCCGCTGAAAATTGCGCGACGGGGATTCAGTAGGATCTTTTTCTACTATTTGACGGAATTGTTATAATCCATTGGTTGTGGGGGATTGCAGATGATATGCTGAATAACAGACGTACCCCCGAAGAAGATCCCCTCGGAATAGATGAATCGAAGCGATCGGTACAGAGACTTTAGAATGAACGGAATGGTATTCGAAAGTAACCTTATCGGAATCCTCGAAACATCATCGAATAGCCAACGGAGTAACTCAGCGACAGATTGGGCAAACGCCATCCCGGTCTGCCTCCACTGCAAAGCGGAAAGAACATTCACCGCAGATAACCTCCTCAGTCATCACATCCAGCTGCCAGGATGGGATATGAGTACCGCCAAAATCTATACTCCCAGTCTCTACCTCAAAATCGATTAGGCCGCCGCCATCCAGATCGTCAAAGGCCTCTGAAAAGACCTCCTCCGTGACATCAGATGCTAATTGAAGGGTTTCATCACGTCCGATAGCCTCCCAGTATGCCCTTTGCTCACCAGTCAAGAAACGGTCCAAGCGATCGATGAACTTGCAGTAGGGACACCGCAGATTAAGGTAACATTTGTCCTCAACAGTCGGAAGATGAACCCTGAATTTTCCCTCACAGCGAGGGCATTGCCGCCCTGTCATTCCATCTTCACTTCTCGGCAAGGCGATTGTGACTGGCTTACTAACCATTAACCTGCTCACCTTGCTCCCAAGCTTCCTGGAAGGTCTCCATCGTCGACTCCAGATTCACAGGTCTGACCTCGCTGACCGTATGCTGAGTATCTCCTGCATCTTTGAAGGACTGATCCCACGTCCATCCCTCGATTTCGTCCCTCACAAGATACCGGGCATGGAACAATCGGGCTTCGAAATCGTAGTACTCGACATACCTTACGTCAACCTCGCCGGATCTGCCTTCCGAAAAGTCAGCTACCAAGCCGCGGTACTCGTCTTCATCATCGAACGCTCTCTCCGATGTGAGAATTTCAATATCGACCGTGTCCGGAACTCCCTCCAAAAGATCGTAGGCAGGCTCTTTGAAGTACCAGTCGACGATAGTGATCTTCTCTTGGGCGACCTCGACTACGCTCTGGAACAGGTTTTGGGCCTTCTCGGGTTCATTTGGTCCTACCGAATGCTGTGTCCACCGTGTCAGCGGCTGCGTATTCGGAATGGAGGTTCCTTCCTCCACGTATAGTTCGTACTTGTTCCGACCTCTTCCCGTTATTTCCACTCCCCGGTAAGTGGCCTCAGGCCTGGATCCAACAGCTGCGTCGACGAGTTCCTTCAGATCGAGGTATCCAATCGCAGGGAGAACTCGGTCCTCGTCGACATCCAGTTCTTCAGCTATGTCTTCGCTGGAGAGCTTAGCCGAGCCGAACGGGTGTTCGCGGTCGGTTTCATACAGCAGCTGTAGTATATCGTACCGGATTTCGTCCCCTAAGACGGTTTCATAGCCGTCTTGATCCAACCTCTCGATTCCTTCCGCAGTTAGCTCCATTCCGTGGACGCCGCCCATCGAGACATCGAAGCCGATCTGCCTCTCATCTCTCAAGCGGACAAGGTTGTAATCGATTTCGTTCCGGTCAACCTCGTCCAGTTTTTCGTAGAGGCATTCTGTACCTGCCCTGTCGAGGACTGATTCCTCGAACTTGTCGTAGACGTACTTCAGGATCTCTCGACGGACTTTCCGGTCGGATTCATTCATGCTCTGGTGTCAGTAGTTTTCTTTGCGGAGATTGTTGACCGCGTACTGTAGTTCCTCGACATCGTCAGCAAGATTCTCGACGTCCTCTTCTATGCTACTGAACTTGCGTGGATAGACGTCCTGAATCTTGGCAAGCGGGGAAACCGGTTCCTTGTCCGAGTTTGTGAAGTAGACCGTGCCGACATCGGCGTTGTCATACCCTATGACCTTCCATTCGATGAAGTTTCGCCACCCGAGATCTTCCAGTTTCATCGCGATACGGGACTTGATCAGTCCATACGTCTCCTCGTCAACTTCTTCGAGTGCCTGTTCTTCGTCGATGCCGTCTAATAGGAACAGGGCATCCGCCTCGTCTTCGATAATGTGATTTGTTATCTCTTCTAGCGTGAAGGCCTGCTCGTCGTTGTTACGTAGAAGGTCGGTGATGTGGACTTCAAGCGGATCTAGTAGGCGGCCTTCCTTCCACTCTTCAGAATCTACGTCGATTGGCATACCCGAATAGACCGAGGATGGACTTATAAACCATTTCCCGTAGACATATTCAGGTGATGGCTGGAACAGCAACAGAGCTCCATATCTCCGGAGGGAATCATATCACTCTCCCTTCCCGGAGAAAGGACTCAGCTGCTAATAATTTCGATCGGCTTGATGTCATCTTTGTCGAGGCTCCTTTGGCGAAGAGGCCTGGGAAATTTGAGCACCTGTCGAACTTGGTCATGGTTCCTCTATTGGTCGCCGCTCTCTACTTGATGCTATTGGGCCAGAAATTGTTCAGGATCGCAGGCCTCCATGATTCCCATCTCGTATACGACTTAGCGGAGGAATACGACGCGGAGATCGTTGAGGTGGATATGGATCTTTTCGATGTGATTGATGAGTACCGGCTGCTGTGGATGCTGGTTCACCATGGCATCGTGATGTTGGCGATATTCGCTTTGCCGAAGGTAGTCGCGACGTTTCAGTGGGTGCCAATCCCTGTACTTGTCCCCTCCGTCTTTGTCGCCGCTGCTGTTCTGATATTCGGTGCTTTCGCCACGGGGACGATGGGGGCCAGAGACATGAGGATGGCGTACGACGTTAAGGAGTACAGCGAGGAGAACCCTGTTGAGGATGCATTGCTTGTTATCGGTGCTCTTCACCGTGCCGGGGTGAAGAAACGTCTCCAAGACTCCACGCAGGTTCAGATAGCTTGAGTCAGTCAGAGGAATTGAAGACGGTCTTTCAGCCAGTGATGTAGGTCAAGAACGGAAAAGATAGAAATTCTGTAATTCAGAACTGCTCTGAGAGACCCGCCGATTCCTCGTCGACTTGCTCGTACATCTCATCCGGGAACGGGAGGCTACCCCAGATCGAGTAGGGACATTGGTCCTGGCCGATGCAGTAGCGCTGCATATCGTCGTTATCGCAGTTCATCGGCAACGGGGTGTCTCCGCCGATCGTGTTCGAGAACTCGAAGCGGACTTGGTACTCAGTTTCCGGTCCGTCGTACCACGGCCACCTGGAGAAGACGTCCTTGAGGTCCGCGACGATCTCGTCGAGGCTGCTGTCTTGGTACTGCGGCAGCCACATCACCATCCGCGCGAAGTTGTAGAGGTCCTTCCGGACGGGCTTCTTTTCGTGTAGCCGCTCCTCCATATTCGCCATACAGGGAAGTTCGAACAGGTCCTCGATCTCCCGGACCTCGATCTGTTCGGCGCCGGTTCCGGCTCGCCCGATTCGGTACGTATTGACGCGCCCGTCGCGGTCGATCGTGACGGCCGAGTGGGACTCGTGGTCGGCCAGCGTCTTCGCGAGACTGCTCGGACTCGAGATCCAGTCCGTTACAGAGGATTCCCAGTCGTCCTCGGCATCGTACGCCGTAACCGCTTGATAGAGCTCTTTCGCCGTGTGGAACTCGCCCTTTTGCGCTACGTCATCGGGCGCATCACTCAGGGCCCGCCGGAGGACGCGGATCGTCCGTTCCCCACGGTCCCAGTTCCGCCAGATACGCTCGTGATGGCCGGTCTCGAGGAAGCGATCGATCCGCTCCGTGATCGCCGACTCGTTCGTGGTTAGCCACGTCAGCTGGTCGTCGGAGAGCCCGTCTTCTTGCACCCGCAGGAGCTTCTTGTATGCCCGCTCAGCGTAGTCCCGATACTTGCTGTCGAAATCACCGACCGGGACGTACAGGTTGTTGTCCTTCACTCGCGTCAGTATCTCCCCACCATCGTCACTCCCCGTCGACGCCTCGTCCTCCCGAACGAGGCATTTGCGTGACGCCGCTGCCATCGGGATTTCGAGGTAGAGGCCTTCCCCGAACTCCGGCATCTCCGTGATGCCCGTACAGACCCGACCCGGATGTGGGCCATCCTCACCGGGCTCCTTGCTGTACAGCACGTCGGCGATGTCCTGCTGGAGTGACCCATCGCCGTGGGCGCGAATGAGGGAGGCGAGATTGTTGACGTACAGCTCTCGGATGTCGTAGAGCACCTGGATGTTCCGGGGTGACGCGTGCTCGAACTTCGGGTGCTCTTTCACACAGATCGCACTCAACGTCGCGAGCACGGCGAGCGTCCCCGGTTCGTCGACGAACGGCTCCTCGGCAGCATCGGCACGAACCTGCTCTTTGAACGCCGCCGTCCCGAACCGCTCGATGTCGTTCACGAGGTCCTCGGGTTGGTCCTCGCCGTCGACGACGTATCGATTGTAACCACGCGTAAACAGCTGGTTGATCCGGGTCTCACCGTACTCCAGCGGGAGTGCCGCAACTCGATACGCCATGTCTTCGTCGTCGGTGGGCGTACTCGGACTCATTTGTCGATCACCTCGGGAGTCGCCGACCGAACGTCGAACGCCGGGCTCTCGATTGGTTGGACAATGCTACAGACGTCGGCGTGGAGTGAGTAAGGCAGGCGGGCGACACGCCGGCGGTCGGCCGTCACGACGGGGTCGATCGGGATGTCGTACGTCTCCAGAAGGAGGTCGTTCAACACCTCGCGACTCTGCTCGTCGTATCGGTGCGCCGGATCGGTATCCAGCAGGTAGACGTGGACACCTTGCCCGCTGTACACGACCATCGTCTCCTCGGCGTCGAAATCGTCCTCGAAGATGTCACGCACCTCGAACCCGTACTCGATGGCGCGGTCGACGTCTTCGAAGGCGTACGGATACCCCTCGGGAGCGGCGTCAAGGATACCCGCAGCATCAAGGAGCGCATCGTCGTCCCGATCGTCGACGTCTGCCGACACCAGTTCCTCCGCTCGGTCTCGTGCGATCTCTTTCGCGTCGATATCGACCAGAAGAACCCACGGCCGTTCCCAGTGATCCAGCGCGTAATACACGGCGTCGGGCTGTGGGTCCGGTTGCTCCAGCACCTCCGGATCAGCGAGTGCGAACTCGCTCCGCCCCAGCGGGTCGTTGCGAGCGGGGTGTCGAATGAACTCGACGACGTCCTCGAAGTCGTCGAACTCGGGCGTCGTTCGGTCCCCCGACGCATCTGTTTGCCACGTATCCCGCCGGATGAAGTCCTTGGCCGGCACCTCGTCTTTGCGCACCGGGTGGGGCTCTCGGAAGGCGACAGCGTACTGTTTCGGGCCGGTCGCCGTGATGAATTCCGGCAGGTCATCTAGATAGCGGGGGAACTCCTCGGCGTAGTAGGCGTAGATCTCCTCACGGGTCGCCTGTCGCCAAGTCATTGGTTGAGTTCTTGGTCGAGATTTTTGAAGCCCCGAACGGTGGTCAGCCCCGTAGCATCGAATTCGTCGACGGCGTCTCTGATGGTCGCGAACGATCGTGCCGCCCGCCCGCTGACCCGCTCGTCGATCCGATCCGCGTCGGCAAGGCTGTCCAGAACGTCGAGCGCCGTCTCGCGATTGTTGAAGGCCCAGATCGCGTCGGCGTCCACCGCGCTGAGTTTGTCGTAATCCTCGACCGGGGCGTGCCGGTTGTTACTCGCGAGCTCTGCTTCGCCGGCCCAGACAAGCTCGCCGTCCCCGTCGAAGCCGGCCACGTCCAGTACCGTGCCGTCGTCGGTTTCGTAGTACGGTTCCACGCGACCGACGTCGTCCCGCTGCTGGAGCCACAGCTCGAGGAGCCGGACGCCAACCTTGTGTGGCGTTTTCTCGCCGAGATCGCCCGCTCCTGGCCCCGCCTTCAATTCTCTCCCGAGGAGGTCTCGACCGTCTGGGAGGACGGTGTAGTACTTGCGCCCGGCCGCGGAGTCCGCTTCCAGGAGATCCTGCTCCGTGAGCCGCTCCACATGGAGGTCGTCGTATTCGTCCCGAAGCTGGCTCATCCTGTCCAGTAGCGTGTACTCGTCGTCCTCCCGGTTCATCACGTCGAGGACCCGATTCAGGAACCGGACGTCGTCACGGCTGAGCCCGCGTTGTCGGAGTTCGTCATCGGGGACGGGCACGCTACTTTCCTGAACGGGTGTTGCCCCGTTCTCCGGCTCCGCTGCTTGGTCAGCAGCTGACTCCTCGTCCGCCTCGGTGGCCTGCCCGAACAGGGAGCTCATCGCTGCCTCGTCCGCATCTGGGTCGCTGTCCGTCTCGGACTGGGTGGTCGACGTCGATGTGTCCTCGGTCGTCGATTCGCTGATGAACGCGGATTGCGTCGGATCCGTTCCTGAGTCGCCGTCGGCAGCCGAACCCGTCGTCTCAGCCCCCGAACTCCCCCAGCCAGTCTCCTCGGGGGAAGTGGTCGACTCAGTTAGCTCTGTCAGCCCGTACTGGGCCTGTGTCCGCTCGACCATCCGTGGCCGGGACACGGACTCGAAATGGTCTTCCTGGGGCTCTGTGAGCGGCTGATCGCTTTCTGGATGCCCCGGCGCAATCGGGAGCGGCTTCAGCGAAAACGGTGGCGGACCAGTCTCCCCGAACGACGGACTGGGGAGCTGTGCGATCCACTCGCCACTTGGGAGCGTGTTGATCCGGTTGCGGAGTTCGGTCGGAGAGAGGTCCTCGTGGGCAAGTGACTCCGCGAGGTCGCGCTCGATCGAGATGTTGCCGATGAGCTTCGTCTTGATGTTGTTCAGCACCTCGTCGTAGGCCCGCTCATTCCGGTTCCGCACCTGTTCAGGGAACTGCATCACAAGTCCCATACTCAGCCCGAACGACCGACCCTGCGGCAGGAGCTGTTCGGAGACAAGCTTCGTCGACGCGACCGGCGCCGCCTCCTCGATGATGAGGTTCGTGAGCTTCTCGTAGTCGGTCTGACCGTCGCGACGGCGCACCTGCACGGCGTCCCAGAGGTTGCTCAACAGCAGGAGTGTGATCGCTCGCTGTGCCTCCGGCCGAAGGTCGCCGAGGTCGAAGATGATGGTCGCGTCTTCATCGAGGAACTCGCGGAAGTCGAAGCGGTTGTCGACGTACTCGCCGGCGTCGTTCTGCTCAGGGACGTGGCTGAAGATCCGCCGAAGATGCGCGTCCTCTTTGAGCTTGTCGAGCCGGTTCCCGACGGCGTCCATCGACACCTGGAACTGGTGGTTGTCCTTCGCGAAGTGGCGCGTCAGCGATTCCTCGATGTTCTGGTTGTCCGCTGAGACCGGGGGAATCGTCTGATCGCGCTGCATCCGGAGCGCGGCGGCGAAGAGGTCGTCCAGCCCGAACACGTCGCTCCCGTACTCCTCGTCGAACAGCGCCTTGATTAGGTAACTCAGGATCTCGTTCGCGACGAACGCTTGCCCGTACTGCTCGCGACCCATAATCATCCGGAGGATATCGTGGAAGTGGTCGACCTTGTCCTGAATCGCGTCCTCTCGGTTGCGACCGGCCTCGAGCGCGGGCCGGATGTCGAAGAACGAGAACGCGGGGATGGTCTCCGGGACGCGGAAGTGGTAGACGTCGTCCAAGCCACCGAACCGCTCGTAGTGGCAGCGCAGGTAGTTCTCACACATCCCGTCGCCCTTCGGGTCGACGAGGACGACGGGGCCACCAGTCGTCTCGCGGAGCGAGAGGGCGTCGTTGATGATGGCCTTCGACTTCCCGCCACCAGTCGACGCGAACCGCCCGTAATGCGTCGGCAACAGGTCCGGCGGGATCCGAATGGGGTCCGGCCGTGGCTCACCGTTCTCGTCGAGCGCGTAGCCGATGGCCATCCCGTCTTGGAACTGCTGGATCAGATCCGGATTGGGCCACGGGAGCGGGTTCCGACTCTGTTGTTCGGCTCTGGTTCCCCGCGTCCCTTCGACGGTCAACTGTTCGGAGGAGGGGACGAGGACGAAGTTTGCGAGCTCCGTCCCACAGAGGACCAGCTCGGGGCGGGTCTTCCCCCGGGCCGTCGTCAACTCGCGATTGAGGAGGCGCTGGAGAGCGGCCCGTGCCTTCTTCTCCTTGGTTTTCTCACGGAAGCCGCTGTCTCGGAGACGTTGTCCCTCGACCTCGTAGAACGGCCCATCAAGCGGGTCGAACACCGGGAGGAGCGAGTCCATCCGGCCATCGAGGTCGTCGTGGGTATCGTCGGTGGGGACGCCGACGGCCCGGATGTTGACCGTGAACGACCGTTTGGCGTTCTTCGCGTCGATGTACTCGATGCGCTTCTCGACGGCCTCGCTGAGCTGCCGGTCGTCCTGGTCGCTCCGCTGCTCCTCGACCTCGAGTAACGACCCGACGACCTCCTGGAAGAACGTATCCCGGCCGTCGACGAGGTCCTCTTTCCGTACCTCCGCGTCTGACTGCCAGCTAGCACGCCGTTGGAAGACGACTTGGAACGCGGTCGGCGCTGTCGCCTCCATCAAGTGGTCGATCAGCGACGCCAGCGCTGCGCCCGGTTCGTCGACGGACGAGAGATCGCCGTTCGTTTCCTCTGCCGTGAACGGTGTCAGCGAGGTCATCCAGTCCTGCTTCCGCGACGCGGCGCCACACCACCGAACCCCGAGCGGCGAGACAGCGTCTTGTGCCGGGCGAGCCAGAATGGTTCCCGCCGGTGTCATCGTCGGCTTCTTGATGGCCCGTCGCTCTTCCTCGTCGTCTGGAAGTGCATCGGGCGGCGCTAGTTCCAGGGCTGAGTCCCCGACAGTCACGTGATGATCGGGGACGCTCGTGGATGCCGTACCGCCGTCGACAACGGGGTCTGCTTCGGCTGACTCGGAGTCCGATGATTCCTCGTCGACGATGCCGTACTGTTCTGCCGGGCCAAACTCGTACTGCAGCCGCCCGGCCTCGTAGTGGTCGGCGAATTCCTCCGGTGTGAACTCGACTGGCTGAATGAGCCGGGCAGCGACGTCGACGTCGACGCGCTCGATGTCGAACGTGGCTGGATAGATGGAACGGAGGCGCTTCTCGAGCGTATCGAGGTGCGCATCGGCCCCGTAGAAGAACTCTACCGGGTCGTCCGGGCCATCACTGATTGCGAGGAACTCGAATCGGGGTGGTGTCTCGCTGTGGAGCGGGTTCAGCTTCGCCCCGAGGCCCGACGAGCCGGGCGTGGTCAGTTTGTGGAGACTGTCGAGGACGCGGGAGATGCTCTCCGGGTCAAGTCGCTCGGATGTCGGCGTGACGCGCAGGTACTCAGCCATCGTTGGTCCCCTCCGTTGACCCGCCGTCTGGCTCAGCTTCGACGGCGTCTGGTTCCTCGTTCAGTTCGCTCGTTTCGTTCGTTCCGTTCGTTGCTCGATGCTCGAGCTCTTTCTGGAACTCCTCCATCTTGGTATCGACGGCGTCGTCGCCGGCGCCGGGCAATGAGGACCGAACTTGGGAGGTCGGGTCAAAGTCGATGACCCGCTTCTCCTTGGGCATCGCTTTGACCTGAATGCCGCGCCACTCGCCGTCGACGCCCACCAGCGCCTCGGAGAAGCCGGCGTCCTCGTTGCCGGGGACAGCGTCCTGAACGAACCGCATCTGCGCGTAGTTCAAGCCGAACTCGTCGGCCCATTCTTCGTCCATCCCGTCGAGGCGGTGGAACTGCTTAACCGCACATTGGTCCAGAATCGCCTCGGATTCGGCGTGCTCGAAGAACTCGTCGACGGTCTGCGTGACCAGTCGAATCGAGAGGTCGTGATGCCGGTGGTGGCGGAACACCGTCTCGAGGAACGCCAGGCTCGCGGCGTCCTGCATGATGTAGCGCGCCTCGTCGATGTAGAACACGACCTCCTTCTCCGAAACTTTCGCCCGCTCGTACACCAGCGAGATGAGTAGCTGCATCGTCAGCGCCGTGCTGCTGTCGACGCTGCCCTCCTGCTGGGCGAGGTCGAGGTAGATGACCTTCTCGTCGCGGATATCGAAGTCGGACTCCTGGCCGAGGTTGCCGTGCCGACCGTCGTCCTCGAAGGGGCGGAGCTGGTCGAGGAGCCACGTCGCGTCCTCCTTGATTTTCCCGGCTTCCTCGTCGGACCGGACGACGAACTCCTCGGGGTCGTTGACCATCTCCTCGAAGACGTCCATCATATCCTGAATCGTCGGGCTCGGATTGTCGTGCGTCGAGATGTCGTCGGTGATCCCGTTGCGTTTGTACGCCCGCTTGAGGCCGAGTTCGAGCGTCGTCCGGCGGTCTCCGAGTGAGATGCCCCGTAGCGCGAAGAAGTTCGTCAGGAAGCTCATCGCGTCGTCGAGCTTCTCGTTGAACGGGCTGGCGTCTTCGCCCATCGCCCGCTGGACGTGCTCGGGCGTCTCCCGAATCTCCAAGGGATTCAACCCGAGCGTCCCGCCGACCGTGATGCGTTTGGCGTCGAGGGCTTCGGCGACGCCGGCCCAGTTATTCAGCGGCTCGAGGATGATGCCGATACGGTCCTTACTCTGCTCGATGGAGCGGATGAAGTTCTGCTTCGAACTGAACGACTTCCCTGAACCGGTGTCCCCGACGGTGAACATCGCGTACCCGTTGTCTCGTGCGAACGGGTCGATGACGACCGGGCTCTGGTTGTCCTTGTGGATTCCGAACTCGACGCCGCCTTCCTCGAGAATCGTCGCGTTGTGCGGCGAGGACAACAGCGCGCCGACGGCCCCGCCGAGCGCAATCGACGTCCGCCCGAACTCGTTGTCGCCGATGGGTGCGGCGGACTGGAGGGCGAGATCCTGCCGACAGATCGCCGTCTTCGGCGTGAGGTTCGCGGGGTCGTCACGGAGCTCGCTCTTGACCTTCTGGACGGCGTCGCGGAGTGCCTCCTTCTCGTCGGCTCTGCCCGTGATGAACACCCCTTGGTCGAAGACGTTCGCGCCGTTCTCGACGGCCTTGTACGTCGCTGCGGCCTCGTTGGCTCGCTCCTGCAGGTAGGCACTCCGCACGCTCTGTTCGAGGTCGGCGTCCACTTGGAGGTCGTCAGCGATATCCTGCAGTTCGTTCCGCGCCCGCTCTTGGTTCTTCGGCGTGATGTGGGCCGTCAGGTCGAACTGCACGTCCGTCATCTCGAAGAGCTCGGAGAGGTAGCCGTCGTTGGGGTAGTCCGGGTAATCAGCGATGTACAGCGTCGTTGTCCACTGCTCACCGACCCGTGCCGCGCGCGTCTCCCACTCGATCGCCGCCGGCGCCGTCACCGTCTTGTGTGACTCAGCGATGTCGTCGAGGAGTTGGCGTTCGGCCGCGCCCTGTTCGATGGTCTCCTCATCCAGGAGGTCCGAGAACTCGACCTCCTCCTCGTCGTCATCAGCGTACCACTCCCAGAGGAGTTTCCCGCCGATCCCGACCAGTACCGCGAGCAGAATGTAGAGAGCCGCACCTTCAGCTGAGGTTGGGTTCGTGAGCCACTCCGTGAGCTGGCCGACGGCTCCGCTGCCCGTCTGGAGGACGGGGTTACGCATCGTGGTCATCCTCCCGGCGCGAATGGCCGATGATGGGTTGTTCGCGAACGACGCTCTCTGCGTCGTCGTAGTCGTGTTCGCGGCCGTTCCAGAAGTCCATATTCAACACGAAGAGCTCGACCGTGCTGAGCCGGCGTGCGGACCAGCCAGACGCCTGCTGGATGAACTCCGACCGCACGTCGTTGACTCGGCTATCCAGTTTCTCGAACATCTGTGCGCGGCGCTCGACGTCGGTGAGGTCCTCGCGGCGGGTTACGAACGGGTTGAACAGGAACCCGATGACGGGGAACTGCGTCAGCTTCTCGGCCGGTGTCCCCTCGTCTCGGAAGCGGTCATAGACCTCCAGCGGGGTGACTTGGACGCCGATGTAGTACCGCATCTGCTGGATACCCCGTTCGCGCATCTCCTTCGGCCGCGTCTCCCGATACTCCTCGAGGAGTTCCCGGAAGATCGGATTTTCTTTGACGTCCTCGTCGTTCAAGCGGTCTTCGATGTTCTCGGTAATCTGTTCGACCGGGAACGAGCGGGTCGTCGCGTGGAGTTTGAGCTTTGAGTCCAGTTCCTTATTGGCGAACTCCTCGCCGGCGTCCTGGAGCTGCGCCCAGTCGTCGGACATCGCGAAGTCCATGTTGCCGGGGTCGACCTCGATGAACGCCTCCATCGTGCCGTCGGCGCGCTGGATCGCGCCGGCCCCCGGCCACGCCCGTTCGATGTTCGTGAGGTCCTGCGTCCGCTCATCGGGCTTGAACGGCGTGTAGTTCGCGAGCCCACCCTCGTTGCGCTCCGTCTCGTTGGTGCTACTGTCGGCCTCCTCTGGGGCGCTGAACGTGATCTGGGGGCGCTTGACGTAGCGATAGACGTCTTTCGTCCACGTCCACGCGTTGAGGTGGTCAGGCGAGACGTAGACGATCGCGACGCCGAACCCGAACCCACCCGCGACGAACGGCAGGGCGAGTGATCCGATGCCGGTGAGGCCGGCGATGAACAGGCCGACGATCGGGAAGGCGATCAGGACGCCGACGTCGCCTTCCTCGATGTTGAGGTAGGGGATGCGGCTCTCCTCACCGAACTGGTCCATGATGCGCCGTGCGGCTGCGTCTTCGTCGATGGACATGGATTGTTAGTAACCTCCAGGGTCGTTCTCGGTCCGCCGGTAGGACGGCGTCCCGCTGTCTTCGTCGCTGTTCGCGCCCCGGGCTGCCGCTTTCTGCGCCACAGCGTGTCCCGCTGCGGCCTTCGGTCCCCACCGGGCCGCGGTCGTCGCGACGCCGGCGCCGCCGATGTAGGCTCCAGCGGCGACACCGCCGATGAGGGCCGCTCCTTTCGTCGCACCACCGAGAACCTTCGCCGTCAGCGGGGTCGCGTACTTGAACGTCTTCCACGTCACATAGAGCGCAACGAGGGGAAGTGAAGCCGCAACGAGATATTTGAGGAACGCTGATCCCGGCGTCAACGCCCCTCCAGAGTAGAGTAGGTCGTATCCTTTGAGGACTATCGCCGCAGGCAGGGGTAGGATGGCCAGTGGGACGAACCGTTTGCTGAACCCCACCGCGACATCAGAGAGGACTGGGATATTGCCGTACGCAACGGCGAACGCGATGGGCATCCCGTACAGGTAGACGTAGAGGAGAATCTGCCGGATGTAGAACAGCGCCTCCAGTGCCCACATCGAAATTCCTCCGATGAGAGCAAAGAGGAGACCAAGACCGGGATTGGTAATCGACCCCGTTATGAACTGCAGCATAGCAGAGCCCAGCGAGGACAGCTCCGGCATCAGGGCAATCGTGAACCCATCAACAAGGTAGAGCGCGAGCGCTCCAATCCAGTACCAGGTAATAATCAGAAAGGCTCCGACCCAGGCAGTCTTCTTGGTCTTCCGAGCCTCGTACGCACTCCCGATATTGAAGATGCGGATGGTGTGTCGTCCCTGAACGCTCATCACGAGTAGCAGCAGAGAAATCAACATGATCTCGCCACCGATGAGTCCTTCCTGAATTGCTGGCCAAGGGGCGTTACTTGGTTCTCCGAAAATGAACGTCCCGTCAGTCTGGGGAGTCGGAGTGCCAAACATCTCTTCGGTCAGCGTCTGATACCCCGACCGAAGCCCGTCCATGAACAGACCGATGAACCAATCGACGACGTCTTTGAAGCCCTCGAGAACGACGTCTATCAGGTCCACCATCGTTAGGCCTCTGTGATTGAAACCTCGCAGTCACTCATCTCCGTGGATCCGGAGTACTCTACATCGAATGATTTCGATACCTGGTCGCCGCCAACCTGGGTTCGGACTGTGACGGTGAACTGGCCGCTGTTCCCATCCGGGGAGCATCCCATTCCCTCCTCAGATTCAGAACCAAACGGGAACGAACTACTGAACAGGTCGGTAGTTTCTCCCGGCGAGATCACCACCTGCTCGGTTTCATACATCCCGCTACCTCGGGGATCTTCGACAGGGTTTGGAACATCACCGGAGAAAATCAGCTCAACAATCGCTTCTGGTCCGCTTCCGGTGTTTTCGACGGTGACGTACGCTTCCCCGTTCTTTAGCCGATCCGTCTCGGTGTCTCCGTAGACTTCGTCCCACGGCTTCTCAGGGTTATTCCGATAAAGACCGACCTCTTGAATTCCAATTTCCGGCTGTATCAGTGAGGAAGTCTCAGCTAGCGTTTCTTCACCGCTGAGGGCCACGACAGTATACTCTCCAGGCTCGTAGGAAGTCCCGATCTCGAAGGAGACCTGCTGTGACCCAGCAGCGGTTTCTCGCTGACCGAACAGTTCCCCATTCGGCTGGACGAGATTGATCTGGTCGACTTCCTCCTCTGAGGAGTATTCAACGACGAGTTCTGTCCCCTCTATAGTGACTTCCTGGATGACTCCTCCTTCATCAGACAGCGTTGAGTTCCCGCCACCCGGGGAATCGCCGTTGTTGAGGCATCCGGCCACGCTCGCGAGAGCGGCGCCGGCGACTGTTCGGAGGGCGGTCCGTCTACTGAGGTGGGGATTGTCCTGAGTCATGGGTTTTGTCCGAAGATGTCTTCTGGGCCGAGCATCCGCAGGAGGCGCTTGCCAGCGTAGAACATCACGAAGAACGGCAGGAGCTGCCAGCCGACCTCGAACACCAGCGCAAACCAGCCGTCGATCGTCCCGAGTGGATGCCAGCGGGCCGTCGCGGTATCACTCACGTACGCCGGGTCGTGCCCGAGCCACGAGCCAGGGTGGTACCGAGCCGTGTAGATGCCCGGTTCGTCGATGGTTACAATCGCCACACCGGAGGCGTTGGTCTCGACGCGCTGATCCGCGACCGTGATGTACCCGTTTCGGGTGGTGCCGCCGATTGGATACTGACGGCTATCGTCGAGCCCGATTGGTGCGCCGGTCTGGTTATCCCGGAGTTCAACCCTGAGCGTGGCTTGCGACTGATTCTGCTGGATAACTTCGACAGTGAGATTGCTGCGGCGGAGCTGCCGCTCGGAGCCGGCGTCCGGCTCGACGATTGACGCATTCACGCCCCGGACGATTCCCGCTACGTGCAGCGCCTCTCGATCGACGTTCTCAGCTCGAACGGCGACGCCGTACGTCGTCGTGTACGACTGGTTGACGATGTCGATATTGATGTTCTCACCGATGGTGCCGACTGGTGACGGGCGGTCAGTCCCCCAGGTCTCGATGAGTTCCGGTCCGTCTCGAACCGGCTCGGCACGCGGCCCGATCCGTGAGGGATAGGCGTGGACGTACACCGGAATCGCGTCTGACTCGACGGTGGCGCTATCCGTGCGATTCGACCGGACGAGCGTGTCCCAGTTGGTGTTCCGAGCGGTGTAGAACCGCCAGATGCCACGGACCCGTGCCGCACCGTCCTCCGTGAGCGTGTACCCCTGCCACGGCCGCGACTGGAAGATGGCCACGCCGGCATCGCCGTTCGGATACTCGGCGTAGTAGGGGTACGCCGAGAGGTCGTAGATCTCGACGGCGATCGAATCGGAGACGTTCCGTGTTTCCCTCCGATAGGTGACGTCGACGTCCGTCCGGTCACCCAGGTCGGTCCTGACGGTCTTCTTCAGCCGGACGCTAATCTCCGCTTCCAGCGTGAGATTCGCACTCCAGTCATCCTCGATCTGGTAGTCGAGGGCAGGCGTATGGGCTCCGTCACGCTCGGCGATGGTCTCGCCGTCCTTCTTCAACCGGACTTCTTCGATCTCGTGCTCCGTGAGCGACCACGAGATAGTCGTGTTGCCGGAGGAACTCCCGTTGGGGACGCGAACGCGGTAATCAACGAACCCGCGCATCGTCCCATTCGGCGCGATGTAGAGTGGGGTTTCACCGGACTCGAGGTAGCCACGAGTAGAGGGCTGGACCGCGAAGATCGTCGCGTGAGCATCTTCGATGAAGACGCCCTCCTCGAGGTCCGCGTGCGGTGGATGTACGGACGTATCTGGGCCGCCGGCGTCGAGGTCTTCGAAGTCGTTCCGCGTCCACGTCGCCGCAGTCGCCGGCGGCCGTTTGAACGTAATGTCCGTCCCGTTGGCGACCTGATGGACGGCGGAGCGGTCCTCGCCGTACCGCTGGCGGTACTCCGCTTGCGTGATGTAGTTGTCCGCATCACGTGACCACAGTGTCGCCGACTCGTTTTCCGTGAGCCCGTTCCCCTCCGTACCTGGTCGCGGCGGGTCAGCGGCGACGATACCTGTGACTAGGCTCGTCGCGAGCAAGCCGGCCATGAGCACGGAGAGCTCTCGATGGTTCATAGGGCTCGCAACGGGGGTTGCGGAGTGCTTACCAGGGGACGAGGTCGACGCACTGCGCCAGCGGGAGGCCCATCATCGACCCGGCGACGGTGTACAGCGGGCCGAGGACGACGAGGACGACCGCGGACTTCATCGCCGACCGTTTGTGGCGCTTGAGGCCCTTCTTCTGCTCGGGATTGAGGGTGAACATCTCGATGAGGGAGTCAGCCTGCCAGACGATGGCGAGGCCGACGATCCCCAGCGCGGTGGTCAGCTGGAAGAACCCCTCAATCATGCCTGGGAGGTTGTCTGCGCTACAGACGGCGTTACTCTGGGCGGCGACCGGCTGGACAGCGAACAGGCCCAGGAGGACGACGGTGAGCGCTGCCTGCCGAGGGATCTTCCCCGTCAGCGGTGACTGGTGTTCGACACGACGCTCAGGGTCGGAGAGAGTCTGATCCTGTGACATAGCGAGTTAGTCGTCAGTGGCGTCTCCAGCCGTTGGCTGGGTCTGCTGCTCTTCGACGAGCGACTGGAGGTCGTCGAATCGATTGGTGTCTTCTGCGATCTCTTCGAGCGTGTAGCCCTGCTCGCGGGCCCGTTCGAGGAGGTCGCGGAGTTCATCTGGGTCAACACCGCGGACTTCCATTTCCTCGCGGAGGGCGCGGCGATAGAGGGCGGAGGCGTTGATGTGGTCGTTCCACATCAAGTACAGGTCATCGATGTCCTCGATGGTGACTGACCTCGTAATCATACATGCGGGTATGGGTATGCACCGGCCGAGTCCCGGTACATATTGACGCGGTAGCTGGATGATACCTAAATGCTTTCTGGCCAGCAACAACTGCAAATTTGTTGAGTAAATTATAACCAAATTACTTGTTGCCCTCGTAGAAAAAAGACTTAACCAACACATGCCGAGTGTGGGGGGAGTCTGTTGGTTAAGGCTGATAATCAGCTCGCTTACTCGAGCTCCACAACTTCGCCGCTTCCCTCGTCGAGGATCTCTCGAACTTCGGCCAAGAGTTCCTTCCCTTCCTCGTGGAGGGCTGTACCTTCATCGAGGTCACATTCGTCCGCGTCGAGCTGTTCAATGATCTCCTCGACGCGACTCAGTCGATCGTGGATTTCGGAGTCATTTGCCACGGTTAGATCACCCCCAGCCAAAGCCCGGTGATGACCAGCAACAGCAACAGCAGCACAGCGATCGCGACCTTGTAGTAAATCGGTGGGAGGCCCTCGGGTGCGGTCGCTTCATCGACTGCCTCGGCGAGTTCCTGTTCGTGTTCGTGCTCCTGCTGGAAGGTCTCGTATGCGGCATCGAGCTGTTGCTCCAGCGGCTCAATCTCGCTCGCAAGGAACTCTTGGCGGGAGTTCACGATATACTCGCCGGCGGCGGTTGGCGTGATCGTCGCGACGTCCGCCACCTGATCCGCGATGAGTCGGTCATCAGTGTGTCCAATCGCGGTGACCACCGGGGTATTGGCGGTGAAGATCGCCTCCGCGACCCGCTCGGTGTTGAAGGCTTGGAGGTTCGAATCACTCCCACCGCCGCGGCCGACGATGATGGCGTCAACGTCCTCCGAGCGGTCGAGATGGTGAATGCCGTTCGCGATGGACGTCGGCGCGTTCGACCCCTGGACGGTTGCGTCTTTCACCAAGATGTCAACGGTGGGGTCCTGTCCGTGGATCGCGTTCTGGATGTCGTATCGGGCGTCTCCTCGAAGGGACGTGACGACGCCGACCCGCTCCGGGAACGCCGGCGGTTGCTGTTTCTGCTCGTCGTCGAACCAGCCACGCTCTTCGAGTTCGCTTCGCAGTCGCTCGACGGCAGCCGCCTGGTCGCCGTCGCCGACGACGATCACCTCCCACGGTTTGAGGTCGATCTTCCCACCTTCGACCCAGTAGTCGATATCGCCCTCGAGGATGACTTCGGTCCCGTCCTCGAGGTCGGCGTCCATCTCCCGGTAACGGTTCGCCCAGATCATACAGGGGAGTTCGGCGTCGCCGTCGGTCAGCGTGAAGTAAAGCGCCGTACTGTTCTTGTGGAGGTTAGTGACCTCCCCGATACAGCGGACGCCGTTGAGGGCAGGCGTGTCCTGGACGACTGACGCGATCCGGTCGTTCAGCTGGGACACGCTAAGGACCTCTCTCGCATCGGGTTCGACCGCCTGCCGTTCGGTATCCGGTGCGTCCGCCATCTCCGTTTCCTAACTTCTGAACAGGAACCTCAAAAAGCTACGTTCGAGTGCTGGGGTTGGCTGCGTTACGCAGGCCTACAGGTCGCGCGGCTGGACCGTCTTCCGGTCGTTGGCCTCGGCACGCTCTGCGGCGTCCTCGAGCAGTTCGGCGACCTCTTCGTTGAGGGCGTCGTAGAAATCTGCCGAGACGTTGTGGTCCGAAAGTGCGTCCTTCACGGCTGCTTTGACGATGAGGTCAGACATTGCGTAATAGGATTCACCAGCTACTATATAAACGGTCATTCTTTGTGTCGACCACACATCTTGGAGACCTAGTATGGAAGAACTCGATTTGGAGAACCCTATGGCAGACTTATGGCGTCGCAATTTCGCATTTGGTTACTGGGATAACCGAATCAAGAAACTCAACCCCTACAATCGCTACGACGGGATGGACTCGCTCTATATTCTAGCTCAGTTATCCGATCTATATGCCCACCTGTTCGCGGTGAATGCTCGGAATCCAGAGCAGCCCTGGATGATGGTGAAAGAGGATACCTATACACGGGATATCGCCAGTGTCCTTGATGAGCTTACAGTCGAAATTGATGACGGCGAGATGGTTTCAGTTAGCCGCTTAGCGGAGGAGCCGGAGGATCTAATTGAGTTTGAGCAGGTCATCGATGAAATAGTTGCAACAGACCGGGAGATGATCGCACGAGAGTTCTTGGGGTGTTCTGCAGTCTACTACGAGGAAACAAATGAATTAGACTTCGTTGAAGATCCCGACCTACATATCGCAGCTGCGAATGCCGCCCTCAATTTTTGGCGAGGATTCCGACCGCTACTGAATGATTTGAAGCACGGGTTTCGCGTTCTACCAGTCACGATCAAGGATATCGAGTGGCTTTGGGAAGAGGGGCTTTTCGGACAGCTGGATACCGAGGTTGAAGACCTAATAGACGACATGGAAGCTGTACAGCAGGACCGATGGGGCTTCTTTTTCCTTAGACTCCAAACGGAGTCGCTGGGGAACCGACATTACGACGCTGAGTTGAACCTCTACCATGTGAACGGTGAGGTGTGCAAGCAGATGTCGAAGGTGATTTTGAATCTTATCTACAACCTGATTATGGGACGAGAAGGCGGACAAACTATAGCAGAACCGATGTCAGAGGCAATAGAGCAGTCCAGTTCTACAGATGTCTACTCAATTCAGACCTTAGAGCATCTAATTACGATGAGTCTCCAGGTAGAGGAGCCTACGTGAGTTCTATTTTGGAGTTCTCGATATCCCGCCTCTATGGATCTATCTGAAAGCAGTCCGGGCAATAGTCCCAGTCCGCCTGTTCGTGGTGAGAGCGGTTGTTACACTTTCGCGGATTTCCGTTTAGGTGGTCCAATCCCCAATCCGGGTTTGGAGCTTTTCCGAACAGAATTGCCGCCTCCGTCTCCCCATGCCCGGTATGGTTCGTGAGAAGGTGAACAGGGCAGTGCTGGCATTCCCAGAGCGCGACGGCGACGCGATCATCGTACCTTCGTTTGATGACCTCCTTTCTCGTCCATTCGTGAATGCCGTGTGGTCCGCGACACGGTGCGACATCAGTACGGTTTGCTAATGCTCCCTCAACCGACCGTTCACGACCAAACGAGTCGCCGTTCTTCCAGTCGTCAAAATCGTTCGCAACATCTGGATAGGGGATAACAGCGTCACGAAGAACTTCGATGTCGACCTCTGGTGCGAGCACCCCCTCGTAGTCGTACACGAACCTGGTTAGTTCGTGATCGTACCGCCGGCGTGATCCGCACCACCAGCAGTATTCGTATTCGTACCCGTCCGGATGCGCATATCCTAGGACTTGGCTCCAATTGTGGCTCCCGTATTCTTCGACGAAATGGCAGCCTCGAGATTTTTCCTCCCAGTCGAGATTCGCTTCGACACGAGTGTCGAACTCCCACGGGTCGTACTCACGGATGCTGAAAGCACGACCGTCGTCGGCTCGGAACGCGTCGTCGACGACCTGATAGTCCAGCTGCTCGTCACCAAAATCCCCAGACTCTAACCACGCGACTGAGTACCCCGCTGAAAGGTAATCGTGGGTGGTTCCTTCGATATCCTTGCTGTGGTGCTTGTGTTGAACCTCGATGATAAGGCCGCCTCCGAAGAAGGGGTTTTCCTCATCGAACTCAACGAGGGCGTCGGCCCGTCGGGTCTCGGGAGTTGTTGGCGTCCCTGTCGCGTCGATTGTGATTTCAGCCCCGACGCGTGCTGCATTCGGATAATGGTCAGCAAGCGTAGCGACTGCCAATGCCGTACAGCGAGCGTGGGTATCTGATTCCCCCTGGCCCGCCTTTGAACAGGACTCAGCTGCGTCGTCGGCAGCGTGAAAGAAGTGGCGGGCACGGTGGTCCCCGTCGCGAGGATAAAGGATACTTCGGCACTCAGGACATTCGACGGGTTGCTGGTCATTGACCTGTATGGGGGTGACAATCTTCCCGTCGTCGAGCGCTCTGAACGGCACGGTCAACTGAAACAAAATACGTGGTCTGCTTGAACGTTCCGCTGTTCCAGAGTTTCAGAAGACGAAGAGGAGACTGTATTAATTACTAGTCGGTAGTGTCAGAACAGGTCACGTTCTAATCGGAGGGGAGACAGCCTGAATCAGCTGAATCTGACTCTTAGGGTCTTCTATTTCACACAACAAGTGTGAATCCCGTGTCCTGATATGAACTGACTACCGAGCGCAGAACTCGTCTTGGGTAAATCCCAAGGTTAGTAATCTCGAATTGTATGTTATTGTTGAAATATGTCCCTACCGTTTCACTGCCAAATCGTTATGACTGACCCACAGATACGGACGTTATGGATCAGCCATCGGACGTAAACAACCAACGACCGAAAATCCCGATTGGGATTCCGAGTTTCGACAATCGCCTCAAAGGCGGCATCCGCCCCGGAACGTCAATATTGGCCATCGGTCCTACTGGAGCTGGTTACCATGAGTTTCTTCGGTCCGCGGCGGTTATGCACGGGAACTGGCAGGCAGAATCGGGCTTGTTCGAGATTACATACGACGAGGTACCCGAAGCGGTCCGACAGCCTTCAGAGGTGCGGTATATCACAGTCAACGATTCGGAGAATACGCTTCGCCGGCATATACACGATCTCGCGGACGATGAGTTCGCTTATCCCGCACTCGAACACATCAACGTACTCAGCCTTGCCGAGGAAATGGCTAATCTCGGACCGATTAAACCCGGAACAGGCGGCGGGTTCGAGTATAGACCGAGGTCAGACCAATCCACTGAGTATTACGAACAGGTATTCCGCCGATTCGATGATCTCATCGAAGCTAAACCAGGAGAGATGATCTTCATCGATTCCCTGACTGACTTTGTTCCATTAATATGGAAGTTCTTTGAACCGGGTGATCTATATTTCATCGCGCAAACACTCTGTTATATGGTAGCTAAATCAGACAGTATTCTAATCGCTGCCGGCGATACCAATCTCATTAACCAGCAACGGCAAGGTTTGCTTGAACGGTCTTTCGAAGGTGTTCTTGACTTCGGATGGTTTGGCGAGGGATTACAACAACGGCGAACGCTTACCGTCTCAAAATTCCCGGAGTTCTGGCGTGAAACCGATACTAAAGGACGCGTCAATTTCGATTTGGAGATTGATCGAGATAGGTTTGGGATTTCTGAAATTGAGAAGATTCCCCCCAAATAGATGAGATATTTTGAAGATGTTACTATGATTCTGTAACGTTTCGAACTGGTTGGATAGGTAGCTGGGACGGTTCTGTTAAGCACAAAAAAGCACTCCGTCACTTAACGTCAGAACTCGTCGCGCGGGTGAGCAGGAAGACCGCGACAGCACCGAGTACCAGATCGAGGACAGCGAGAACCACAATTGCCGGAATCAGTGTGTTCCAGATGCCGCTGAATTGCGTGACCTCGACGACCGTCATCACGTCCTGGTCGAGCATCAGCGCCCGGGCAGCGTCGACGCCATAGGTGACGGGGTTGAATCGAGCGAACGTCTGAATCCACTCTGGGAGGGCGTCTAGCGGTAGGAACGCCGACGATAGGAACAACAGCGGAAACTGGAGGAGGTTCGCCGCGATGATCGTCGACTCTTGGTCTTTCGTGATGACGGCAGCGGTGTTCGACAGCGCGATAAACCACAGCGAGAACAGCAGGCCGACGAGCATGATACCGACCGCGCCGACGAGCCCGGTGGCGATCTCCGCGCCGAGCAAGACCCCGAGGCCGAGAATGATCCCGACCTGTACCACGATCCGGAGTACTTCTGCGGCTGTCTTCCCGACGAACACCGCCGTCCGGTTCATCGGCGTCGCCAGAATCTTCTCGAACATTCCCTCCTCGATGTCGTTCACGAGGCCGATGCCAGAGGTGATGGCCGCCGCCAGCGACACCTGGATCGCGATTGCCGGAACCAGATACGTCTCGTAACTGATGCCGGCGCCGCCACCGCGATTGATCGCCCCGCCAGCGATCTGCCCGAACACCTCGGTGAACAACAGCAGGAAGATGATCGGTTGGACGAGCGAGACGACCAACACGAATGGATTGCGGACGGCTTTCAGATTCCAGCGTTTGAAATTCGTCCACACGTCACCGACGAAGGAGTTGCTCGCCCGATGCACGTCGGCGTCGGCTCCCGGCGTGGGATCCGTCGACGGCGTACTCATCGCTCGACCCCTGCGGCAGTTGCTGCCTCGTCATCCATCTCGTCGCCGGTGATAGCGAGGAAGACGTCGTCCAGGGTTGGCGCACGAATGTTGAACCCGGTCACTGTCAATCCTTCATCTCGCAGGGCAACGAGCAGGTCCGTGCCACGCTCGCGAGCGTTCTCGGAGGTGACGCTGATGCCGTCTTCGGTCACCTCGACTGTCGCTTCCGAGTCGAAGATGTCGGTCTCCCGAACGACGTCAGCGGCACGGTCGCTCGCGTCCTCACCGTCTTCCAGATCAACGTCGAGGATTTCGCCACCGACACGTCGTTTCAGATCGGCCGGCGGCCCGGTCGCGACGATCTCCCCGTCGAGGATGACTGAGAGACGATCACAGAGCTGGTCGGCCTCCTCGAGGTACTGCGTCGTGAGGAAGATGGTCGTTCCCTGATCGTTGATTCGTTGGAAGTACTCCCAGAGGCGGTTGCGGGCTTTCGGATCGAGGCCGGTCGTGGGCTCGTCGAGAAAGACCAGTGGTGGCTGGTGAACGAGTGCCATCGCCGCGTCGAGGCGCTTTTTCATGCCTCCAGAGAACTCTTCGGCCTGCTTGTCGCCAACGTCGGCGAGGTCAACGAGATCAAGTAGTTCGTCGATACGGTCACCACGTGCCGACCGCGGGACGCCATAGGCCTCACACGCGAATCGAATATTCTCTCTGGCAGTGAGTTCGGAGTCAACGCTCGTCTCCTGAGCCATGTAGCCGACTGACTCGCGAACGGCTCGCGGGTCTGTCCGAACGTCGAACCCGTTGACAGTAATCTCACCACCAGTGGGCGACAGGAGTGTAACCAACGTTTTGATCGTAGTCGTCTTTCCAGCCCCGTTTGGGCCGAGGAAGCCGAAGAATTCTCCCTCGGGAATCTGGATGCCGACACCGTTGACGGCTCGGGTTCCATCACTGTAGGTCAACTGGACATTCTGTGCGTCAATCGCGTAGCGAGGCGTCTCGGTACCATCGCCACCTGGATTCGTGTTGTCGTGTGTATTCATCGTGGACTCAGTTGCTGCTTCAATTGGCCCGCCAGTTCCGCTGCTGGCAGAGATCTGTGTCACGGCTGCAATCGGATTAGACTATGAATTTCGTAGTCAAATACTTGCGAGTCCGAAGTTGCTAATTCACTTCAAAAGTTGAAGTCTTGTCCGCGTCGGTTGGTTCGAGTGCAAAATCGGCAGCCCATCGATGAAAGTGGCCGAACGCGGGAAACAGTGCTTCAGCCTTCTCCGTCGGCTCATACTCCACGCGAGGTGGGATTTCGTCGTAGGACTCTCGAACGAGCAACCCTGTTGCGACAAGTTCCTTCAATCGCTCCGAGAGGGTGTTCGGTGAGATACCCAGCTCGGTTTCGAGGTCGGAGAATCTGAGCGGTCCCTCAGAAAACGCGAATTCACGGAGAATCGCCATCATGTGCGCTTTTCCTAAGAGGTCAAGCAACTCCGAGACGGTCTGTTCGACCCGTTCGCGCTCGGCCGGCGACATCGATTTCCGCCGGTCACGAGCGGCTTCACGTCCCTGGGGCACATCGTCCATACAGTTCAATATGAGCTCCAGCGCCAAGAACATTCGAGTGTGATTTCGGCAACACAGGGATGTGTGGCGGCCATTACTACGAAACTCCGAAGTCACAAGTATATGACTCCGCCTGTCGTAGTAGGGGGTATGAAAATCGCGGTGTTTGGGGCTACCGGACGAACCGGAGTTCCCCTCGTCGAACAGGCACTCGAACGCGGCCACGACGTCGTCGCGTTCGCCCGCAACGCGAATGATATCCCCGCGTCGTTTCGCAGCCACGACGCACTCGTCATCGTAGAGGGCGATGCCTACACCGGTGCTGGCGTCGCTGACGCCGTCGCCGCCGGAATCGATAGTGACGAAGCCAGCGCGGTCGATGCGGTCATCTGCGTCCTCGGCCAAACCTCATCGGGCCCCGACGACCTCCTAACCGAAGCTGGACGGCACATTCTCGATGCGATGGACGAATCCGGTGTCGAACGCATCGTGACACTGGTTGGGGCTGGCGTTCGGGAAGACGGCGAGTCGGTGAGTCTCGGCGGGAAGGTGATGGGCTCACTGCTGAAAGTGATGGCTGGCGGCGTCCTCGAGGACGCCAAATCGCATGCGGAGATGCTTCGGGTGAGCAACGCCCAATGGACGATCGTCCGTGGCCCACGACTCACAGAGGGTGAACACACGGGGCAGTTCCGCCACGGAACGGAACTCCAGTTGGGGCTACGCGATAGTGCCGCCCGGGCCAACGTCGCCCAGTTCATCCTCGACTGCATAGAAGACGACCTGTACGTCGAACAACTACCGAAGATCACAGACCAATGAAACGCATCCTCGTTACCGGAGCCACTGGCACCGTGGGGAGTCACGTCGTTAGCCAACTCACCCAGAAAGACGTCGCCGTCCGAGCGGGCGTCCGTAATCCCGAGCGGGCCAACGAGCAGTTCGTGAGTGATGTCGAATGTGTTGCGTTCGATTTCCACAAACCAGAGACGTGGGGCGCTGCGTTCGCGGATGTCGATGCGATGTTTCTCATCCGACCGCCATCAGTGAGTCGCGTGAAGCGCCATCTCACGCCGGCCGTCGACGCTGCGGCTCGGGTCGGTGTCGACCATGTCGTCTACCTCTCGGTACTCGGAGCCGAAAAGAATCCGCTCTTACCCCATCACCGAATCGAAGATGCGCTCCGTGAGACCGACGTGACCTACACGTTCCTACGAGCGTCGTTTTTCATGCAGAATCTATCCGAGGTCCATCGAGAAGACATCGTTGACCGTGATGAGATATTCGTTCCCGCAGGTGACGGAACCACGAGTTTCGTCGATGCTCGGGATATCGCCGCCGTCGCAGTGGCAGCTCTCACCGAACCGGGCCACGAGAATCGCGCATACGACGTGACTGGGCCGGAAGCACTAACGTACGACGACGTAGCCGAAATTTTCTCCGAAGTCTTGGATCGGGAAATCGAATACACCCAACCCGGCCCAATCGAATTCGCCACGACGATGTACCGCCGCAACTCACCGCTTCCGTTCGTCATCGTGATGCTGGGCATCTATACGACCGCCCGACTTGGGCTGGCAGGCCGAGTGACTGACGACGTTGCAGACGTGCTTGGACGCCCGCCCCGGACAATGCGAGCGTTCGTCAAAGATCACGCAGAGGTGTTCCAGCAGGAAGCCAGCCACGCAGATGAACGACAGGAAGTCGATCAATAACCACTGACGGATCAGAGACCGAATACGCCAACACGACACAAAATTATGCAAACGAAAACCCAGCACTCACCGATGGATCACCGAACGCTTGCAACCCGTGGTGGAATCGCGCTCGCGCTCTCGCTCGTCGTGAACGGGCTCATCGTCGGGATCGTCATAGCCACAGATGCAGTCCAGTCGTTCCAACCGCTCGCATTCCCGCCCGTCCTGTTTCTCTCTGCGGTCGGGGCAGTCGGCGCTACCATCGTATATGGCCTCCTCCAGTGGCGATCAGCACGCCCGAATCGACTTTTCGCGGTGATTACTGGGGTTGTGTTGCTCCTGTCGTTCGTTCCGGACGTGGCGTTTCTCCCGGGGCGTCCGGGAGCCACAACCGCAGGGATTCTCGTGCTGATGGTGATGCACGTGACTGTCGCGGGGATCTGCTACGCGATACTCACCCGGTAGCCCCATAAGTACGAGTCGTTCAGGGCCTATGAAGGAGCGACAAACGCGGCATCAGTTCGGTCTCAGGGTAGCACAGCGATTAGGCGTCTTCATGGCCGATATGGGTTCCTTCGGCCTGCAGGAGGGCAGGAAGCTCATTCGCTAACTGAGATTGTAGCTGTGACTCGATACGGGCGAGGGCTGGGCCCGCCTCGACGAGATCGTCTACTTGGTGGTACTCGACAAGATCAGCTGCACGTAACGCAGGGAGATGGTCATGATACAGCGACATGTAGATCCGGAGCCGGTCTCTGTCGTCGAGATCGGACGATTCTGGGTGCTCCCAGAGCGTGAGTTGGTCAGCTATCTCTGGCAGTGTCAGTGATGTTGGAGAGAGATGGAGACAATAGAGCAGATGTCGTCGCCGGTGAATCGCAAAGACCGCGTCAACATCTTCACTCAACGAGGACTCTGCCATATCAGTAGTCGAAAGTTCTTCGTCGTCTGTTGACATATTTGCATCTGGCTTCTCACACTGGTTGGTTCTTGGCGTGCTCGACCATACACTCGAGAAGTGGGCGAAGCTCCTCGAATCGTGGCCCCTTGGTGACTTCGTGAGTGTCTCGGTCCCACTGGATGAAGCCATAATCGTCGAGTTTTGGGAGATGTGTGTGATACATCTCGATTCCCCGACGGTGGTTGGCTTTCAGTTCCCCAGCATCGTCACCCGCAGAGAGTTCAACAGCCACTTCCTGCGGGTTCTCGTCAAGCAGGTCGACGAGGAGCGTTCGGCGATGTTCGTTCGCCAGCGCATCGAAGGTAGTGTCGTTCATAGTGTCTCTAGCGGATTCCACCATGAAGGTCAACAACTCCCCCGGTGGTTACATCCTCACTAAAAGACTCGACCTGAAGGACGGATAACGTTGTTGTGTATAGTAGTTTATGTATTGGGAAAATCCGCACTGCTTAGAGAGTATACTGTGCTATCCGAAACTATGGTGTGTGGGAACCCATATTCCCTCCTCTCAAATTGTGTATAGTGTAATTATATCAGATATTATTCAGAATTTGGCTGCTCATCCTCAAAATGGTCGTCGCGCGCTTCCATGTCTTCGGTTCCCTGCAGGAAGAAGTGGTTGAATGGCTGGACGTGGCGGCGGCGCATCATCTCCGACGACTCGATCTCGACACCAATGTCGTGGATCGCATCAGTGATCCTGGTGATATCGCTCGTGCTCGTCCCGACAACATCAATATGGATGTTGCGCCGCCCCGTGAGCATCTCACGAACATCGACCACACCCTGGATTGCCCTGATATCCTCCGAGTACTGCTTGAGTTCGGTGGGAGGTGCGGAGATAACGAACGTCACTTGCAACGGCAAATTGGCTTCCTCGTAATTGATCTCTGGATGATAGCCTTTGATGATACCATCGGCTTCGAGCTGGTCGATGCGGTTCCGAACGGTGCTGGCCGAAACGCCAGCCGTATCGCCGATTTCCTGTGCTGTCGTGTTACGAGCATCTCTCTGGAGCAGGTAGAGGATGCTTCGGTCAATGTCGTCCAAGTCGCGTCCCATATAGCAGAGTAGCCACCAGAAGGACTAACAAATTTCCCCACTGAACCGATGCCAAGTACATCGGGTCCGGTCTCCAACTGGAAAGACGCTCCTCAAGACAGCTGACTCCGTCTAGCAGAAGGAAATAGCGGATATTCTAGCTGAAATTTCTAGTATCCTTACAACTGTTTATTAACGGGTGAGTCCTACACACGAGACTGTACGATGGCTTCGATTCTCATCGGATACGGAACTGGCGAAGGACAGACAGCGAAAATCGTGAATCGAGCCAGTGGGTGCCTCGTCGACCGCGGTCACGAGACTACCGTGAAGAATCTCGATGAACTGCCACCAGACTTCACAATTGAGGAATTCGATGCCGTTTGTATCGGTGCGTCGATTCATATGGGACAGCATCAACCAGCAGTGAATGAGTTTGTTCAGACCCATCGTAACGACTTGGAGCAACGACCAACGGCGTTCTTCCAAGTCTCTTTGTCGAGTGCCTCAACTGATCCATCCAGCCGAGCTGAAGCTGTAGGATACGTTGACTCGTTCCTCGAAGAAACCGGGTGGCACCCCGACCGGATTGGACTGTTTGGTGGTGCACTCCGCTATTCGAAGTACGGTTTTCTCAAGCGCTTAATGATGAAACAGATCGCGAAGGAAGCGACCGGCGACACCGACGCATCCCAAGATTACGAGTATACCAACTGGCAAGAAGTCGAAGCCTTCGCCGCTGACTTCGGAACCTTCCTCGAAGGACGTCTCGGTCTCACAAGGTCTGTCGAAAACGACGAATGAGTGAACGGAGACAAAGCGGATATGAAGACTTCGACACTCTCCGTGGGTAACAACTACAAGATCTTCAGTTGAACTACCGCTGACAAAATAATGCCACAATCAGAAGAAGCGGTTCCTCGATCGTATCGTCTCGCATCAATTGCGACGCTGATATTGACGGTCATCGCAACACTCGTTGGGCTGTTCGTGCCCGAATTCTACCGCGACGCCCCACCGTTGCTTCCACAGGTCTACGGACAGGACGTCACAACGCTTGTCGTAGCTGTCCCCGCGTTTGCGATTGCTTTGTACTACGCTTCTCGTGGGTCATTGCGGGGATATACCGTCTGGCTAGGAGTGGCAGGGTATTTACTCTACACCTATGCCTCCTACGCGTTTATGACGGCCTTCAACGAACTGTACCTGGTGTATGTTGTGTTGCTCTGGTTAACACTGGTCATCTTTGTTGGCGGGATGGTTCGGTTAGATGCTGGCGCACTGAAACAGGCAGTCGGTGAACAGTCGGTCCGACCGTACATCGCATTTCACGTGCTACTTGGAGTCCTAATCACGTTCCTATGGGGAGCCGAGATTCTCCCGGCGACACTGGCTGGGACGACACCACCGAGCATCGCCGAAGCGGGGCTACCCACGTCAGTCATCTACTCACTCGACCTGGGCATTCTTGTGCCAGCGTTCTTCCTGACAGCGTACTGGCTCCGAGAGGGGCAGCCGTGGGGGTATGCGTTCACAGCTGTGCTGCTCGTGAAGGTTGCAACGCTAGGCGGGGCAGTGCTTTCGATGGCTGTCTTCATGATTCGGGGCGGGGAGCCAGTTCCCTTTCCACAGATCATCATTTTCGGGTTCTTGACTCTCACAAGCGTCTTTCTCATGAGTCGTTTTCTCTTGTCAATCCAACCAGAACCAAGAGAAACACCAGTACAGATGGCCACAAGCACCGAAAGTCAAGGTGGAACGTGAAACCCGTTTAATTCGCTCACTCTGAATGCGCCTCCGTACTGGACATCCGGTAGTTTTTATCATCAGATAGTCGGTGTTTAATTTTGACATGCAACGAACCCCATACGGTTCTAAATCAGCTGTTGTGGAGCCCATAGTAACTATACTCATAGAAATGAGAATCAAATGTGGGTTTATTTAGTATCTCGACAATAGAGTGACTGATAGTGACCGGCAGTGGTAGCAAAGATACACGTTGCTCTCATCGACCCGGACGAAACAATTCGCGAAGCCGTCTCAACAGCATTAGAACGACGAGATGACTCACTCGCTACCACTACATTCACTAACTCAGAGACGCTCGTCAATCGAGTCGGGAACGGTGAGTCGATCGACTGTATCGTCAGTAGTCAGAACCTCTCGCAGATCTCCGGGCTGGAGCTGCTTCGCGCCATTCGAGACGACCATCCCGAGCTTCCATTTATTCTGTTCACAGATCAGGAATCCGCATCAGCTGCAAAGCGAGCCTTTGCGGAGGACGTCTCCGACTTCTGTACCTCACGGGGCACAACGGGGGAGTACGATGTACTGGCACATCGGATTCAGAATGCTGTCCGAGAACATCGCCTCAAACGAGAGATCGAGCAGACTCGGGAACGGTACGAGTTGGCGGTTCGGGCGGCCTCAGACATCATCTGGGAGCGAGATGCCGAGACGAACGACATCAGGCTCTCGGAAGGGATCGAGGACACGTTCGGCCATCCGGCCAACCAAGAGTACGGGTTCGACTGGTGGCAAGAACAGACTCATCCCGACGATGAGGAGCGACTCAAAAGGCGGCTCCACCAGGCATTTGAGGCACAACAAGAACGACTCTGCCAAGAATACCGATTCCAGCGAGCTGACGGATCGTACGCCTACGTCGAGGATACGTGCCACATCATCTATGACACCGATGGAACGCCCGCCCGGATGATTGGTGCTATCCGCGATATCACCGAACAGAAAGAATACGAACAGCAACTCGAACGGCAAAACGAGCGGCTCAACGAGTTCGCGAGCGTCGTCTCACACGATATCCGAAACCCACTGAGTGTCGCAGCCGGTAACCTCGAACTGGCAGCAGACGAATGTGATAGCGAGTTTCTCGACAACGCTGCGACTGCGCTCACTCGAATCGAGTATTTGACAGGCGACCTCTTGACACTCGCTCGGTCCGGGAAGGCCGTTGGCGAGACGACACCCGTTGAATTACAGACGATTGCCAAGAGCGCATGGGGGAACGTCGAAACGGCAACAGCGACTCTCGACCTCGGCACTGATGACACCATCGTCGAGGCCGACCGGGATCGACTGGAAGAAGCCTTCGAGAACCTCTTTCGGAACGCCATCGAACACGGCGGTGAAGACATCACTGTCCGAGTTGGAGCGCTCGAAAACGGGTTCTACGTTGAAGATACAGGCGATGGTATCCCCGACGATGCTCGTGACCAGGTGTTCGATCACGGCTACTCGACGGGCGAGGGAGGTACCGGGTTCGGCCTCTCGATCGTCCGGAGTATCATCGAGGGACACGGCTGGTCGATTACTGTAGCGGACGCGTCCGCTGGCGGCGCCCGCTTCGAAATCACTGATGTTCAGCTCTCCTCGTAGAATCCCGATTCGGGGCGTCATCCTAAATTGTCGCCCGTCTATCCAAACGAGTAGCTGATGCCGGATGTGGATATGGTTATAGTCCGTGCTTCCAAATGCTATACCAGAACTTTTAGCATGAGTACTGGGGATCCGATTTCAGTCCTTCACGTCGACGATGAACCGAGTATTTCGGAGCTAACCGCGGAAATGCTCGAGCGTGAAGACGATCGATTCAGTGTGGAAACGACTACCAGCGCCGCCGACGGCCTTGAGCGAGTTGCGACGGGGGACATCGACTGCATTATTTCGGACTACCAGATGCCCGGGAAGGATGGCATCGAATTTCTCGAAACCATCCGTCAAGACTACCCCGATTTGCCGTTCATTCTCTTCACCGGAAAAGGGAGCGAAGCGGTCGCTAGCGATGCGATTGCGGCGGGCGTCACGGACTATCTCCAGAAACAACCCGGCTCGGAACAGTACGAACTGCTCGCCAACCGGATTCAGAATGGAGTTGAACAGTATCGCGCAACTCAACGTGCGACCAACCTAGATCGAATCCGAACGCTCGTCAACACCGTCAACCAGGCGTTGGTTCGCGCATCGAGTCGTTCGGAGATCGAAACCCGTGTCTGTGAAAGCATCACCGAGGCCGAACCGTATGTATTCGCTTGGATTGGTGAGTACGACTCGGAGACACAGACAATTGAGGCACGAACGGGAGCAGGTGTCGAACAGGGGTATCTGGAGGGGATTGACATCACAGCCGATGAGAGCGCAACGGGGCAGGGCCCAACCGGACGAGCGGTTCGAACTCGCGAGATGGTGGTGATGCAGAATATTATCGAGAGCGACGAGTACGAACCGTGGCGGGATGCCGCGCTCGAACGAGGATATCGCTCCAGCGCAGCAGTTCCCCTCGTCTACGACGACACACTCTACGGGATACTGAATGTCTATGCAGATCGCGTCGATGCCTTCGACGAACGGGAACGCGAGTTACTCACTGAACTGGGCGACGATATCACTCACGCACTGCGCCACCAGGAAGTGAGACGCGACCTCCGCCGCGAGCGTGATCGCTTCCAGTATCTCGTCGATGGGATCGAACACTACGCGATATTTATGATGGACGCAGACGGGGAGGTAGCGACCTGGAACAGTGGCGCCGAGCGGATCAAGGGATACAGGAGCGATGAGATTCACGGGGAACACTACAGTATATTCTTCCCTGACGACGCAGTTGCAGACGGAAGACCACAGGAGTTGCTTACTCGCGCTAAGATAGAGGGCGCAGTCGAGGGAGAGGGCTGGCGCGTTCGTAAGGACGGAAACCAGTTTCTTGCGGATTTCACCCTCACGGCGATTTTCGATGACGCGGGCGAACTTCGTGGGTTTGCGAAGGTGACTCGTGACCGGACTGACGAACACGAAAACTGAACAACAGCGAAGAAACGGTCAGAGAGAGGTGGCTACTGTTGTCGTTGATCCCAAGCACGGCCAAGCGCTGCTCCAAGAGCAATGCCGACTGCGATACCGACCGCCAAGTTCTCTAGCGCGCTGCCGATTCCAGCACCGAGAGCGAGACCGAGTCCGATCCCGGCCGCGGTTCCCCTTTCGACAGTCGATGAGTGTACCATCCCAGAATCAAGTGGGGCCGGACTTATATCGGTATCGAGGTCATGCTGACAATCCTGGTCCATAGCCGGTGTACGCGGGCGAATACAACCTCCTGAGTTGGCATCACTTCAAAATCCTAGAAACGAGACACTCAAGCGCCAGTCCAATTAGTCAGTTGATTCTTTGAATGGCGAGAAAGGGACTCACTGGAGAGACAAACACCCAGTGTGCTGCGAGCGGACGATAACCACGCTCGCAGCGGAGAAACTTTTCAGTGGCTTCACCCCGTACGCTCCCTATGGGACGCGAATTGGACGATATAGACCGCAGTATCCTGTACTTGCTCCAGCGGAACGCCCGTGGGACAACCGCAGAAGAGATGGCTGACAAGGTTGGTGTGTCAGCCAGTACGATTCGCAATCGAATCGACCGACTCGAAGACGACGGCATCATCAAAGGCTACCATCCAGAGATCGACTACGAGGAAGCCAATCTGCCGTTGCAAGTGACGTTCGTTATTTCGGCGAAACCCACCAGACTCCCCGAGTTCTCCGAGCAAATCCGACAGATTCAGGGCGTGATAGATGTCCGCGAGATGCTCACAGGCCGGCGCAATATCCATGTCGACGTGGTTGGAACCAGCACCGCCGACATCACCAGGATCACCGATGCCATTCACGAGCTTGGAGTTGAGATCGAGAGTTCGGAGATGATGCGCCGGCGCCACGTCCAACCATTCAACCACTTCTTCCTGCAGGGTGCCGAAGACATGGACGCGCGCGCAGCCGACTCGGACGACGAAGTGTCACCAAGCGAGTGAGAACCTCCAGATTTGGGATTTCATAGATTTGGGGCATCAAATCTCGGAAAACCACATCAGCTAATCTGGAAACCACATCTTTTCCCGTCGAATTTTGTGGAACTCCGATTCAATTGATTATCCTATACAACAGCGTTATCCGTGTCACAGGTCGACTAGTACAAGAGGAAGTGACCGCCGAAGGAAGCGGCCGTCCTTATCGGGGCACACCTTCGGAGGAACAATGAACGACACTATGTTTAACGCGCTCGGGAACGAACACCGCCGAGAGCTGTTACTCGACCTTCTTGAAAGCAACCCACAGACCGTCGCGGCGCAGATACCAGCAGGGGGAGAAACAGCACAAGTGGACGCCGACCGGGAATTGCAGATCGCGATGTACCATACGCACCTGCCCAAACTCGAAGATCAGGGGTTCGTTCGGTGGGATAAAGACACAGGCGAAGTCGTCAAAGGACCACAGTTCGAGGAGATTCGTCCACTGCTTGAATGTGTGACCGAGCTCACCAAACGGTGAGTGCGAATAGGTAATCGTCCGTGTGAGCGATAGTGGTATGCAGGTGTAGGCCTAACCCTGTTCATGAGTTCGGGGCCCTCCTATTCAGTGGATAAATCGCTCAGCCGTGCTGTTATCGAGGCTGTTGCCGCGGAGAAGGGTGTTCAGCCCACGGAGCTTCCTGAGCCGTTGTACAATGCCCTCGATGCTGACGCGCTCGACGCGCTGTTCGGAGATAGAGATGGCGCCAGCGGGAAGGTGATATTCAGCTACTGTGGCTACTCGGTAACCGCGACTGCAAACGGCCACGTGTCTGTCGAAGCAGAGGCGACCTCTCACGGATAGCGATACTGGTAGTGGCCAGCCTGTTCAGGACCCACCCTTGAATATGGTCACAATCTACGAGTGAGAGAGATCTAGTGCGAAATGCTGTCGATTTCCGCAAGAGCTTCCGTGGCCACGTCGCCTAACTCACCCGCCTCTATATGTGAGTACCGCTCTCGAACCATTTCCTCCGAGTTGTCGAGATATCGAGCTGCGACCGTGTAGCCGAATGCTCTGACGAGGACCTCTCCCATGCCTCGTCGACCGCCGTGAGGAGCGAGGTAGTCGTGTTTCGGGTGGGCGATGTCGACCTCCCCCTCCTTGGAGAGTCGTTGGAGAATCGACCGTGCACCATCGGTCGTGATCGAGGGGGGTCGGATGTCCTCCTCAAGCGCCAATAAAAGGTCGCGGGCGAACTCATCACGCCGCTCTTCGATGACGTCCGGTTGTAGCCCTCGGTCAGCAAGCACCTCTCGTGCGTGCGTCGCGAGTGTCCGCTGATCGAACGTCGGAAACACCGGCCAGCGCTCCGTCGGCGGGTCCATCAGCTGGCGGAAACTCCGTAGCGGCGAAATCACCGGGTCAGGCAGACTGGCGGCGTCCCACTGCTGTTTCTTCCGGTAGACGTCCATACTCCCGTCGTCGAGCGAAAGGTCCTCCCAGCGGACGCCGCGCCGGCGCGGGTCGTTCGGATCCCGGAGTAGTTCCCCGACCCGAACGGCGGTGTACGCGAGGACGAACACCAGCGCCCGGTCACGAGCCGCCTTCAGCGCCGCGTAGCGTGCTCGTTGCTTGTCGAGAGGGTCAGTATCCTCCGGGAGTGTCGTGTACGCCTCGACGGCGTCGCGGGCCTGTTCGTCGACGTGGCGGGTGAAGGCGTGGCGCTGTTCGGACGTCCAGGCCTGCTGGTCGCCGGGCTTGCGGCCGTCGTCCTCCGGCAGCGGCGCCATCGCACTGGCCCGCTGCGCGTAATGCGCCTCGAGATATCCCTCGTTGACGCACCAGCCACACCACGCAGAGATATAGCGGTAATAGGTTTGTACCGTGTTCTGCTTGAGTCCCCGATCTCCACCGAGATGCCGGGCGTACTTCCGGAACACGCGTTCGTCGAGCTCGTCGAAGGTCGGCTCCCGGTCGACGTCGTCGGGGACGATCCCGGTCCAGTCGTCGTCGCCGCGGTCGCCGGCGGCCCACTCGGCGAACCGCTCGAGTTCGCGGGCTGCGTTGCGTCGGTAGTTCCCGCCGTCGCCACCGCGGCCTTTCCCCTTGTCCTGGAGGTAGCGCTCGAAGGAACTCGTGAGTGACTGATCGGCGCGATCTCGGGGTGTCATGGTTCCTCGTTCGCGTACTGGTAGGTCGGACGGACATCCTCAAGGAGCTCTTCGACGATTTCCCAGAGAATCAGGGAGGGAGTCTCGTGTTCGAAGGTGATCCCCCAGCGGTCCTCCGTATTCGCGGCAGAGTACTGGAAATGCGCCCGTCCGAGATCGGGATGGTCCTCGTCCTGGTGCCAGCCGGCGTGAAAGCCCGTGTTCGGATCAGTGTAGTTGATACGGAACCAATCGTGTGGGTCCTGTCGATACCACTTGACGGTCAGTTCCGGCGAATCAGGGCCCGTTGGGGGATCAAGGCGGGCTGGATCAAAAACCGCCCGCAGCTGCTTGGCCTCGATATCATCAGGAACGTACTCAACGGCCGTGATCTGGGGGACACGGTCGAGGACGTCCCGCTTCAATTGGGCGTAGAGGTTCGCGTTCGGGTCACCACCTGGATGCGGGACCGACATCCGTTAGCTGCTGGCCTCGGCAGGCTCTGTCGTCGGAGCGAGGAAGTCCCATTCGCGGATGGCGAAGCCAACGATCTGGATACGCCGTTGAAGGTGCTCCCACTCGCGGGCGATCTCACGGCGACGATCTTCCTCATCAGCGTCAAGGGACTCGTCAGCGAGCGTTCCGCGAAGCTGATTCGGTGACTCGACGCCGAATTCGTCCTCCCAGTCGCGAATCTGCGTTTTCATATTGGCGAGCCGGTCCGTAAGCTCCTCAACAGTGTGTCCGCTATCTCGGAGGCGCATCGCCTCCTGCATCGCTTGGCGGCGGTAATCAGGGTAATACGTCGTGTGAGTACCGCTTTCGTCACGGTGGAGGATGCCGTCGTCGACGAGTCGTTCGAGGACGCGCTTAGTTGGTTCGTGTGACCAGCCCGCTTCGGAGGCGATCCAGTTGGCCGTCTGTGGCTCCGACAGCTGCCGAGCAACCATCCGCACGCGGTCTTCACCCGTGGTCTGGCGTTCCATCAGGCCCTCGGAGTTCGATTCGTCTTCGGTCATACAACATCGTTCGGGCTGTATCTTAATATAGGTTGAGGTCATTAGTTCTATATCGAATCGACTTCTTCGCCATCGCCCCGATCTCAGCTGTGGGTAGCCAGAGTAAACACGGAGCCTGGTCTTGGCGGCTCTATCCCGGGGGAAGCGCCGTTCTGAGCCGATTGCAGCATTTGTGCTTACCGGACGGCGGCGGGGTACTAAAAACTGGTCGTGATTATTGGCATAATCAGGACCACTTGCTGTATTCGCCCCATCAGGAGAATACCGGCATCTGGAGCCTCTTACCCCCGGAATTCCGCACCACAGGATATTATATATCGTATATCGCTATACAAAATCTCAGGCCCTGAAGTTGAGACTACAGCGGGTTTAGCGGGCCTGTGATGCGTGCTTTCAGTCGAATCGACGAGCTGAAACTGGTTGGGTCGCTCCCCCAACGGGCGTTCTTGTTATGTTGGTAACTAATTCGGAGTGTTTCCGAGACTTCGGGTAGTGTAGCCACTCAGACGCTGGGCTAACGCGGGTGGCGCACCCTCACTATCCGATCCCTGTCTCCTTCTTCAGCAGCGTCAGTGTGTTATCGGCCGTCACGACCGGCGCGTGCTCATACTCACCAGTCAACTCGACCTGCACGAGTAGGTCCACTGCTCGCCAAATCGAGTACAGCAAGCAGGCGAACGCGAAATAGAAGAATCGCAACCCGAAATCCTTCGACGTTGTCGCGGCCATGAACCGCTTGATCGACCTGTAGCCGCTCTCGATCTCCCACCGATACCCGTATTCAGTGAGGTGACCACTCCCGCAATTCGTCATGAACACCGAGTACTGCCGATGATCGTCGTGCTCGGAATCCTCTTTCCGACGGTAGATTAGCTTCGTCTCGTGCCACTCATTCTTGCCGAGGTGGAGCTTCCGGTCGGTCTCGTATCGGTCCTGGTCGCGCTGGAGCAATCGCTTCGCCTGCGCTTTCTCGCTGGTCTGCATCCGTTTCGGTACTACGTAGGAGAGCCCGCGCTGGCTGAGCATCTCCAGGACGTGCTGGCTGTCGAACTCCCGGTCCATCAGCACGTTATCGACGTGTACCAGCTCCTCGGCTGAATTCAAGAGATCCTTGACGATTTCTAAGCGGGACTCACCCTTCCGAACTGGCCGCGCGTCTAGAACGATCGGAACGGCATTCCCTACTAACTGGACGGTGGCCCACTGATAGGCGTACTCGTCGGTCTTCTCCTTCGTCCCGATAATTTCGTCTTTGTGGCCCGTTCTATCACCGGTGAAGGGGTCAGCTTCGGTGATATCGATGGCGATGATTCCGGCTCGGAAGAACTCCTCTGTCTCCGCGACTTCGCTCAGGAGCCTGTTGACGGCCTGTCGGTACATCTCGCGAACCTGTTCGATCGAGAGATCGCGAATCTGCTCGCGATGGGCGTGACCTAGCGGAGTCCGCTCCCGAGTCGACTCGTAGGTGAAACTACGAGCGCCTTCGTTCGCAGCCAGTCTCTCACGGAGTCCGAGATACGTCTGCAAGCCCCAGTACGCGTTCTCGTGTATCTCACAGCCCTCACCTCGATCCAGCGAGAATGCCGGGAAGACAACGCGACTGACGTGCTCCGTAATCGTTGCCGCTTCGTCGAGGACACTGTGATCGGTTTGGTCTGATTCGTCCGCTTCGTCACCATGAGATGGAAGGTTTCGGTCTGGTTCGCGCGGAACAGCGACACCCGCGTTCTGGGCTTTGATGAGGATGGTCCGTGCAGCTGTCTCGACTGTACCGCGAAACTCGGCAGTGAACCGGTTGTGCCAGCTTCGCCACAGCGTCGATTGATTCGGCACTGTCTCCAGCCCCAACTGCTCGCAGAGCTCTGGGCGCCGATCCAGATACTCAATGAGGGCTGTCTCATGATCCCAGCCGTGGCACTCTTTCAGGACGAACACGCGAAAGAGCGTCTCCGTCTCGTAGCGAGTCGGGCCCGCGTAGCGGTCGTGCGTGTCGAAGTTGAAATACGCCAGCGGAAGTGAGCAGGTGAAGTTCTCGACCGACTCGTGGCGGTCGTGCCTGAACCAGGTCTGCGAGACTGTCCGGATATCGGACTCCAGCCCGTCCAGCGAGCTTCGGTCGTACAATGGCGTCGAACTGTATGCTGGCCAGTCCGTGTAGGTTCGCTGAGCGATCTGTCGGAAAACGGTTCGACGAGCGTTACAACTCGTAGTCATTCATGCCGGTAGTTGAGAGGTTCCCAAGGAATCGTCTTGATGACTGTCGCCGAAACGTCGAATACTGGGACGCGACGAGGCACGGACTGTAATTCAGTTAATCAAAAACCGAAGATAGATGAAATTCGTCGGGATATATGCCAGTTCCACGACTTGCTCTAACCAGTGTTTGGACAGATTAAGAACAAGATTACACGCCTTCGAGGAGATTCTACGGACGGAGGGCACACAGCGACCACACCACAGACTGGCTCCATTGATAAGAACGGAACCTCACCTGAGCAGCAGACATCCTCGCGTCTGTTCCGGTGTCCCTCCTGTGAAGCCGTATATATCGCTCACGCAAAGGAAACATGCGGAACCTGTAACACCGAGGTCACACAGGTCCGGTCAACACTCCGCGACCAGCCGCATCGATAGATCCGGTCGAATATCGCCGTCGTCCTGCGCGTTGCACAGTTTGGTGCGTAACTCTGGAGTGGCGGCTTCCGTTTCGTCAGTGTCACCCACTTCCTCAAAAACGACAGTGGGATGAAAACGTGCAGGGGTTATCCGCGTTCGGAACCAAGTGGATGTATGACACAGGTGGGCAAGACGTCTTCATTCGACGAAATGCTGGCGGCAGTAGCCGACACTCACCGACGCACACTCTTGCTCGCGCTGTTAGAGGAGAATCCCCAAGATGAGTTACCAGTCGGCAATGACGACTCTGCCGACGACGCGGTCGAGCAACTCGTCCAGATGAGACACGTTCACCTCCCGAAACTTGTCGAATACGGTTTTATCAACTGGGATGAGGAGGCAAACGAAGTCACAAAAGGGCCAAACTTCGAGGAGATCAGACCCTTACTCGAACTGCTCCGTGACCATGAAAACGAACTCCCTGATGACTGGTTGTAGCGTCACTCACATCGGACTTCAGTAACGCTGGACCAAGCGATACAGCGACCACCTGTACTGCCTGCTGTTAGCGTTCGTCCGAGTTCGCACGGACAATCACATCGCCACGACTGTGTACAGTCACCTGCCAGTCAGCAAAGTTGAATGAGACCGTGACGGTCTCCACATCCGAGGATGCGGAGCCAGTCGGCCGAAGAAGGGTATCCAATGCATCCGGGTCAAGCGATTCGTACAGTGGCTCGAGAGTCGTCGGCGCGCGATTGACAGCGATCGCGACTGTTTCGATGACCGCCGTCGAAGGGGCTGTCGACGACCACTCGTACTGGGCGCGAACAGGTTCAGTTGTCACATCCTGTTCATCAGCAGATGAACGCTCAGACTCGTCAGTCATACGCTTCACCTCTTTCGTACGCTGAGAAGTAAGTCATTACTCTGATTGGTCCCCGGTGGTATCGGTGTTCTCCAACCGCCACGTGAAGATCGCTTTCAGCACGACGACGAGACTGTTCGTCTGTCCTGCGCCCCAGATTGCGGTTTCCGACCGCGGATCGGTGGGCGCTGCATCCTCGCCGTTGACGAGCACGCTCACGAGCGTCTGTGTTCCGTCGACCACCATAAGGCGCCCTGCCGGCGTGTCCGACCAGACCCACAGGGAGTCGAACAGCTCCGCTCCCGGAATCTCGTCTTGGATGCGTTCTTGGACGCCGTCGGAAACGCCGCCGAGGCTGATCCTTACGTTTCGTTCTGCTGCAGCACCTAATGCGTCGAGGATATCCTCAGTGAGCACGTCCTCGACGGTCATATAGACGATCTCGTCGTCTGCCCCGTCGATGAAATCCAGCACGCGATCGGTGACCGCCCCCTGACTGTCGACCGTCCAGACGCCACGTTGTTCCTCGCTGCGCTGGACCGGTTCGAGTTCATCCAACGCCATCGTCAGGACCGACGTCCGGTGGTCCATCTCCTGTTCGAACTTCCGACCAGTGGTTTCGGCCGAAATCGCCCAGAACTCCTTGGGTGAAGACTGCTGAACGTCGACGAGCCCTCGACCGTGTAACTCGTCTATCGCGTCGTAGACGCGGGTCCGGGGGACATCCGAGACCTGGCTCACGTCTTTTGCGGTACCCGTCCCGAGCGTCACGAGCGCGACGAACGTCCGTGCTGCGTAAGCACTCAGGCCGAACTGTTCGAGTTGCTCGATAGCCGCAGCACGGGGATCATCGACGGGGTCGGTATCCATGGTTCAAGTCTCTGCAGTATCGAACCCAGCCACGGAAGGTGGCCGGGGCCGGCACGCATCGGGTTGTGGTTGGGACACAAGTTCCGAGTCGCGTGCCGGATTGTACGGTACCGACTCGGTGGTCATAATAGTATTGTGATTAAATGGGTGAAAATCTTGAGTGTGTCATAGAGTCCTGTACAGTACGCAAAAATGATTTTAGATATTTGTGAGTGCGCGAATTACACCTTCTATCCGGAGAGTACGCAGGGCTCTGGCTAAGCGTCTCTCTGGCGATTCGGTTCTCGCTCGACGGTTGGGATTACGTCCAGTAGTGACAACGCCTATCCACCCGGGGCAACGAGTTGTTGAGAAGGCCCGGGTTCCGCCGGGTTGTGAGTTGGGACACATGAGCACAGATGACACATTAGACGAAGCGGTCGAGGTACTCCAGCAACTCGGGTTAAAAGAATACGAAGCGAAGTGTTTCGTGGGACTGTCACGCCTCTCGACGGGCACCGCGAAACAGCTCAGCGAAATCACCGACGTGCCGCGGACCCGCGTCTACGACGCGGTTCGAATGCTGGAAGCGCAGGGCCTCGTCGTGACCCAGCATTCGAGCCCACAGCGATTTCGCGCCGTCTCACTCGAGGAGGCGACCGAAACGCTCCGGGACCAGTACGAGGCCCGCGTCGAACGGCTCGCAGCGGCACTCGAGGACGCCGAGAAGATCGACGCCGATGAGGAAGAGGAAGTCCAGGAAGTATGGAGTATGTCGGGGACAGACGCGATTGCAAACCGCTTGAACACGCTCATCAGGGACGCGAGCGAAGAGGTGGTGTTGGTCATCGGCGACGAGACGCTGTTGACCGACGAGCTGGTCGAGAGCCTCACCGGGCTCGACGAGAGCGTCGACCTGCTCATCGGTGCGGTCACAGAAGAGCTCGAAGAGCAGATTCACGACGCCGTTCCGCGAGCGACGACGTTCCTGTCGGGACTGGGCTGGCTCCGCACGGCAGGTACCGCCGATGACGATCTCGCTATCGGCCGACTCCTCCTCGTCGACCGGTCGGCGATCCTCGTCAGCACGCTCGTCCCTGAGACACAGGAGGAACAAGCCGTCTTTGGCGGGGGGTTCCGGAACGGCCTCATTGTGATTGCACGTCGGTTACTCTCCCAGGGGCTCATTCCGCAACGTGACCCACAGGCAGACTAGCACCCGTTCAAATAGCGGAATCGACAAAGCGTCTCGATCTGGCTGCGACTTCACGGCCATGTACGACAGCGCCACGGCGACGCGGAGACGGTCCGTTCAGTCGGTCACACCCATCCGTCAGGGAGCTGTCCTCGATTGTTGTCGAGTAGTTCGAGGAGTGGCTGGATCTCGTTGAACCGAGGCCCCCTCGTCACAAAGTGTTCTTGTCGGTTAGCATCGATGAATCCGGACTCCTCCAGTTTTGGGAGATGTACGTGGTGCATAGACAGATTCAGAGTTTCGTCTTCAGCATCCGAATCGAGTTGGTCGAGGGTGACAGCCCGGTCCTCGTCGGAAGTGCCATTCAGCAACGAGAGAAGCAGCCGACGACGCTCAACGTGGCCTAATGCCTCGAGACACGCTTCAAAAGACGTCGCCGCGACTTCCTCGCTCATATGGACATCTACGGCACCAACAGTCCTGTATCCCCCACATTCTCACATCAAATATTCTTTTGATTAACCGAGTAACATTGTTCGACTAATCGACGAGAACGACTGCTTTGTCGGACGCTCATGCATTGAGAGCGCTAGTCTCAACTTCAGCGCGACCGGGGAAGTTGAGACTACAGTGGGCTTAGCGGGGCTGTGATGCGTAGTTTCAGCTGAATCGACGAGCGGAACCTGCTGCAGATCCCTCTCCAAACGGGAATTATTGTTGAATTAGAAACTAATTCGGAGCATTTCCGATACCTCGGATAGTGTCGCCACTCAGATGCCGCGCTAACCCAGATTGAGTGTCTCTCTACCCGATACCAGTCTCTTTCTTCAGCAGTGTCAGTGTATTGTCGGCTGTTACGATCGGCGAATGCTCGTACTCACCAGTCAACTCCACCTGCACGAGTAGATCGACTGCCCGCCAGATCGAGTACAACAGACACGCAAACGCGAAGTAGAAGAAGCGAAGCCCGAAATCCTTCGACGTAGTGGCGGCCATGAATCGCTTTATCGATCTGTAGCCGCTCTCGATTTCCCACCTGTAGCCATACTCCGTGAGGTGACCACTCCCGCAATTCGTCATGAACACCGAGTACTGTCGATGGTCGTCGTGCTCGGAATCTTCTTTCCGCCGGTAAATCAGCGTCGTCTCGTGCCACTCGTTCTTGCCGAGGTGGAGCTTCCGGTCGGTTTCATACCGATCTTGATCACGTCGAAGCAATCGCTTAGCCTGGGCTTTCTCGCTGGTCTGCATCCGCTTGGGAACGACATAGGAGAGCCCGCGCTGGCTGATCATCTCCAAGACGTGCTGGCTATCGAACTCCCGGTCCATCAGGACGTTATCGACATGGACGAGGTCCTCAGCCGAATCGAGCAAGTCCTCGACGATTTCCAGTCGTGACTCGCCTTTCCGTACCGGGCGAGCATCGAGGACCAGCGGGACGGCGTTGCCGACTAACTGGACGTCGCCCACTGGTAAGCGTACTCGTCGGTCTTCTCCTTCGTCCCGATGATCTCGTCTTCGTAGCCCGTTCTATCGCCGGTGAACGGGTCAGCTTCGGTAATGTCGATCGCGACGATTCCGGCTCGAAAGAACTGCTCTGTCTCCGCAACTTCGTTCAGGAGCCAAGTGATGGCCTGCCGGTACATCTCTCGCACTTGGTCAATCGAGAGATCGCGGATGTGCTCGCGATGGGCGTGCCCCAGCGGCGTCCGATCCCGAGTCGATTCGTAGACAAAACTGCGCGCTCCCTCGTTCGCAGCCAGCCGCTCGCGAAGTCCGAGATATGTCTGCAGGCCCCAGTAGGCGTTCTCGTGGATCTCACAGCTCTCGCCACGGTCCAGCGAGAATGCGGGAAAGACGACGCGACTGACGTGATCGCTGATCTTCGCTGCTTCTTCCAAAACAGTCCGGTCGTCCGGATCGGTCTCCCCAGACTCGTCGTCATGGTACTGGAGCTTCCGTTCCGGGGCACGAGGAACCGCAACACTGGCGTTCTGTGCCTTGACGAGGATCGTCTGAGCCGTTCTCTCGACAGTCTCCCGGAGGTCGGCGCTGAAGCGGTTGTTCCAACTGCGCCAGAGTGTCGACTGGTCGGGAATGGCATCGAACCCGAGCGAGCGACGGGTTTCTAGGTGTTGCCGGAGATAGTCGACGAGCGCTGTTTCGTGGTCCCAGCCGTACATCTCTTTCAGTAGGAACGCTCTGAAGAGCTGTGGCATCTCGTATCGAGTCGGACCGGAGTACTGGTCGTGGGGATTGAACTCTACGTAGGAAAGTGGATACTGACAGACGAACGCTTCGACCGAATCGTGATTGGGGTGCTCGAACCAGAACCTCGAGACAGTACGGAAGTCTTCAGTAAGCGCTGTCAGTGAACTCTGCTCGTACAGCGGGGTCGAGTCGTACGCCGGCCAGTCGAGATACTCCGTTGTTGCAATCGAACGGAACACATCGCGTCGGGAGACGGCAGTCGAAGCCATTAGAGACGTTTCTTCCGCACAAGAGTAATGAGATGGTATCCTGACTGAGCTGCCGAAAGCTACTCACTCTCCAGTACTCTCGGAATCGTCTCGTAACAGCAATCCGGTAGCCATCAGCCGTCGAACGATCTCGACGAGCCCGTTGTCGAATCTCACAACCAAACACGCCCTGATCGTGTTCTCGCTAGTCACCACGTCCTGAATATCAGTTCGAAGTACCTCGCCAATCGTCTCCATAATGACGGTTCCACCCCGTTCCTGGGCTTCCCACCAATCCTCGGCCATTGATCAGTAAAGGATACATGTCTCGCAGTTTCACTGACTCTCTTATTCATGACCCTATAGCGTGTGGTAGGCTGATATAGCTCGGGGACCTACTCAAACGTCAAAGAACAATGGAAACAGTCGCTTCAGGAGATGGAACACCCATCGCCTACGAAAGAACGGGGAACGGACCGCCGCTCGTGCTGGTCCACGGTACTGCCGGGGACCATACGCGCTGGGAGCTGGGCGACGTTCGATCCGTGCTCGCAGAGCACCACACCGTCTATGTGATGGACCGTCGCGGCCGTGGAGGAAGCGGCGACGCCCCGGAGTACGACCTGAAACGGGAGTACGAGGACGTCGCTGCGGTCGTCCACTCCATCGACGAGCCTGTGCACCTGCTCGGCCACTCCTACGGTGCTATCTGTGCCCTGGAGGCATCCCTCCTGACCGAGAACCTCCGGTCGCTGATCCTCTATGAGCCGCCGGTTCCCTGGGAGATCGTCGGGCCGGAACTCTTCTCCGAGGAGACGGTGTCCGAGATGGAGGCGCTACTGGAGGCGGGCAAGGATGAAGCGGCGCTCGTCGTGTTCATGCGCGACCTCCTGGAACTCCCGGAGGAACAGCTCAAGGAGCTCCGCTCGGCCCCGAGCTGGCAGGGCCGCGTGGACGCGGCCCATACGCTGCCACGCGAGGAGCGGGCCCCGTTCGACTATGAGTGGAACCCGAGCCGTTTTGCGGAGATGACCACGCCAACGCTGCTGCTGCTCGGCGGCGAGAGCCCGAAGTGGGCCAAAGAATCGACGGAGGCGATTCACGAGGCGCTCCCGAACAGTCGGATAGCGGTCCTCGAGGGACAGGGACACGTCGCGATGAACACGGCGCCGGAGCTGTTCGTCGACGAGGTGCTCTCGTTCCTCCGGGAGACGAGGTGACCGTTGTGACCATGACGCCGAAACTCGAGACAGTGATGTCGGCCGACGACACCGAGATCGCCTACGAACGTGCCGGGAGCGGGCCACCACTGGTGCTCGTCCACGGGACGACCGCCGACCACACGCGGTGGGAACCGATTCGTCCTGCCTTGGAAGACCACTTCACGGTCTACGCTATGGACCGCCGTGGCCGTGGAAAGAGCGGTGATGCCGACGAGTACGCGCTAGGACGGGAGGTCGAGGACGTGGTAGCGGTCGTCGAGTTGATCGACGAGCCCGTGATACTGTTCGGCCATTCCTTCGGGGCGATCTGCTCGCTGGAGGCGGCCTTGCGAACCGACAATCTGCGGGGACTCATCCTGTATGAACCGCCACTGCCGGTCAGCGACCACGACCCCGACACCGAGGACATTCTCGACGAGATGGCGGCCCTCGTGGACAACGGTGAGAACGAGCAGGCACTCATCAAGTTCTTCCGGGAGATCCCCCGGGTTCCCACGGCGGAACTCGACGCGCTTCGGTCGGCACCGAACTGGCCGACCCGAGTGGACGCTGCACATACAGCCATCCGGGAGGAACGGGCGCGGAAGGGATACGAGTTCGACGCTACGCGGTTTTCAGGGTTAACCACCCCGACGTTACTGTTGGCCGGGAGCGAGAGCGCTCCATTTCTCAGGGACGCAACGAACGTGCTCAACGACGCACTTCCGAACAGCCGGATCGTCATCCTTGAGGGGCAGGCGCACGCTGCGATGAATACCGCCCCAGAACTCGTCATCGACGAAGTGCTCGCGTTCGTCCGTGAACCGGGCGACAAAACACTCGACGAGGAAGGATTGTCCGGAGAGACAGAGAAACTGTTAGCAGACGTCTGGGAGTTCCCCTTGTTCGAAGCCCTGTTCGGACGACGCGCACGCCGATTCGGGTTCGGCGGTGAAATTCCGGATGGCCCCCTCCAGTACAAATCGGAGAAAGATCCCCTTCCGTTGTCTGAACTGGAGCAATCATTGCTCATCGCTTCGGCGGTAGGCATTTCTGGTTGGCATTTCGGGATCCCGTACGCCAATGCCGAAGACGGTCTTTCGACGTACTCGCTCCGATTTACTGGCCGCCCCACTCCGACAGCGGCCGGCATCGGGACCGTGGAACTGTTTTACACCGACGACGACGGCGTCTATTTCGTGAGCACTCGGGACATCGACCCCGAAGGGGGCGAGTATCGGCGGACAGTAGACGATGTCGAGGACTTGCTCCGTGTCTGCCGGGCTCACACAACCACACTGCAGGACGCGCGACTCGACATCCCCCGAAAATCACCGCACATCAGTGGCCATAACCTCTGGGACGCCAACGTAGAGGGATCCACGTTGTTCATGCCCGTTGCCGATGTGGGCGAGCAACTGCTGTCGTTCATTATTATGATCGCTCGCAATGGCATCACGGTGTACGACGACCGGGCGGGCCGCTATGCCGGAGAGTTAGATACGTACTTCGAATCTGGACTCCTCAATCCCGAACGGAAATATCCGCTGACAGAACTGGAACAGTACGCGCTGGTGACGAACGCGGCGGAACTCGGGATTATGGGCCACAACATCGTGCTGTCCTTGCAGGCGATTGGTTTGGGCGGGTGGATGTTCACTGGCATGTTTCCGCCGAGCCTCATGGGGGCGTTCGCGGACCAAGGTGTGCCTGGACTCGGCTTCCGGTTCCAACGCAGCGACGACTGGGCCGTCCCCAACCCGATCGGACTGGATGACTACTACGAGAGTGTCTGTCCACCGTATCATTCTGACATGCATGCTGCGGCAGCATCCCTCGTCGAGAAGAAGTTCGGCGACGGTGGCACCTACGATCCGGCACCGCCTGGTCCGTATCCAAAGGAGGTCATGGAGACAGCAGGAGAATATTCGGACGAGTTCGTGGATGCAGTGGGCGAGATGGCCCAGTACATCTACGACACATACGGAAAGTTCCCGGCCACGGTCCCGACGATCCTAATGCGGCCGCTCGTGCAAGCACAGCATCTCGATACGGACTACTACGATGCGCACTTCGGGCCGGAAGGCTATCTCGACACCCACGCCAATCACCTAGAGCGCTGGCATCCCGACGAAGTGGCCTGATCACATCTCGTTTTATTGTTGCCCGCACTCAGTACGACGCATTCGTCCGTTCTTGGTGTTGGTGGAAGCAATTCCGCGAACTCACCGCCCCCTGTCTTGTTCACAAGTTCGACCGACGCTCTTGGGTAATCGATTGTTGGTGGAGAGCCGTCTGGTGATTTCGTGACAGCCCTTGTTCGGATACTGAATAGTCTGATCTCGGTCGTCACAAGCTACACCCGGCGGTCAAGGGTCCCGAATCAATTCGTCCTTACCACGACCAACAATCCTCTACACAAGAGCGAAGTTCTATGTCACGTTGAGACTTTTACGATCGTATGCATTGAGACGATCAGTCTCAACTACTGCGCGACCGCCGTTCGGACCCGGTTCTGAGAATAATCGCGAGACTGCAAGCAGATAGCTTGCTACACAATCTGCATAATGTACAATGCGCACGAAATTTGAATGGTGAGGAAAATCAGCCAAATCCAATGTTAGTCGTTCGTAGCTTGCTCGCTCAGCATCTCAACAACTTCCTGAACACGTTCCTCATCGGCTTCGATACCACGCTCCCGGAGGATCTGGAGGGCAACCTCATCACCGTGATCCGCAATTACCCGGAGACACGCATCTTGAAACTCTCTTCCCTCAAACTCGGGAACATCAAACATAGAGCACGCAGCAGTTACCGATGATCGCATCCGGGTGACGCCATCCCACGTGTCCTCCCGGACATAGAAGCCGTGCATATCGGTCTCATCAAAGGAGAAGGCCGGTCCACCGGTGGATTCGTCCACATCCTCCTCATCCTGCTCAGGAATGGACTCAGTCTCCGACTCTGTGTCCTCAGTAGTTATCTCTTCATCTGGTTGCGGTTCATCCTGGGTGTCAGTACGTTCGTCGTCGTCCGATTCAGCTCCGTCCTCCGTTTGTTTGAGCTGTTCAGCGACGTCCCCGAAACGGTCGTCCTCATTAGGCATGGCTGTGTTCCTCCACGAGGTCCGCTAAGTGGTCGAAATTCGGGATCTGGTCGCAATCTTCGTCGAACTCCGAGACCGGCATTCCTTGCTTGAACGCGCGAGAAATCGCGGTCCGTTCGCGAATCCCTGGCTTCGGAATACTATCGATGGTGCGTCCCGAATCATTGAGGGCATCGAAGATCTCCGGGTCCACACGAGCGTACTCGGGGACGAATGAACCGAACTCCCGGTTGAGATTTTCAACGAGAGTCCGATGCTCGTTGCGTTGTCCCATTGTTTCGCGAATCATATTCGGAGTGACTGCGAGGATATCCAACCCGATATTCTGCCGGATTGGGGAGATCTGGCGTTCAATCATCTTATTGAGGCCGTTGATCGAGCCAGCACGCGGGATGAGCGGGATTATGACGCGCTGGACGGCGATGAGGGCGTTGTCGGAGAGTTTCCCACGGCCGCCTGCGGCATCAATTATCACGTAGTCGTATCCGTTTTGAATGAGCGGATCGACAACGTTCCGTCGAAGCTTCACGTCTGCGAACCGTTCGTCCTTCAGCCTCGTCTCAACATTCTCGAGCTCGTTACTCGACGGGAGGAGGTGAACGCCGAAGTCCGTCTCGATAAGCAGGTCTTCGGGGTCCTCACCATCGATAAGGGCGTCACCGAGGTTCGCATCTCGGTCGTACGCATCGTCGTATCCCAACTGGGTCGTCATGTGTCCGTCCTTATCCAGATCCAATAGTACCGTCTCATGGCCACGAGCAGCGAGTCGATCAGCGATGTTGAGCGCGATCGTGGATTTCCCTACCCCTCCCTTGAGCAACGAGACAGCTGCTCCGGGGAGCCCTTCAAACTCGTCAGCACTCATAGCTCAGCACCCCCGTAAGCAGCGGATTTTGTACATTTTGTAGGTAATGTACATTGGGTAGATGTTGAAGGTTGCGCGAGTTTTGTCGATAATGTAAGTTTCGTACTGGTCATACGCGGTCAATGAAGCTCGTCCACCTTAATTCTGTGTCAGACAGATTGCGGACGCCATCCACACAATCTACATTTTGTACATTACGTAGATTGTTGGCACAATCTCAATTGTCAAAATCACCGTCGACTCTACGCAATCTACATAATTTAGATTATCAGCATTTCATACGTATTCATCGCAATCTTTGCCACCCACACGAACCAATTGAAGAAGCCCAATTTGCATTATCTACATTATCCACATTATGCAGATTGGCTATGAGATCTACATTCTTCAGTCATTCAATAGGAGAGTCCTGAGTAATAGAACTCAGACAGAGCCGTTCTACCCCGTCCTCTAGTAAGACTTTTAACTGTTACCGGATTATTGGTAACTACCAGATGTACGAGGTTCTCGACGACACCGCGGCGCAGGTCATCCTCGCTATCGAGAGTGGTGACTCCATCCGCCGTGTCGCCCAACACCTCCACACACCGTACGAGACGGTGAGACAGGCCGTCAATCGGCTGGAAGACGCAGGCTACGTTTCCTATGACGACGGCCTCACTGTCGTCGACGAGCGCGTACGCGACTCAGCACTCGAGCTCGTTGCTGCCAGCGCCGGCGTCAGTCCACCATCCATCGAGGAGGCCTACGTCATCCCGCAGTTCGGTGACTGGCCGTTCGCGTTCACGCGGATCGACGCCGTCTACGTGTGGACTCAGGGCGGCTACCAGGTCGGTCGCGAGCCCGACGACTATCCACTATTCCTCGCTGTTCGTGAGCAGGACGTCGACGCCTGGGAGACGTTTTTCGAATCGTTCGACCTCCCGACCGGATTCGAACGACAGCCCCGAGATGAGCTGGACCGACCGCTGCAGATCGTCCTCGAGCCACGCCCGTCACTCGACATCGAATACGTCGAGGGATACCCGGTGATTCCGAGAGCAGAGACAATCGAGTATATGCGCGAGAACTACGCTCAGTTCCAGTCGGCGTTGGCAATGCTCGACCGGATGTACGAGGACCTCGATCTCGGCGTCACGTATCGAGAGATGGAACGGGCACAGCCATGAGCTTCAACAATCGAAGTGACGCACTCATCGAACTGCTTGAAGAGCTCACCCAAGAAGGCCACGAGTACGTTCTCGTCGGTGGCTACGCAGTCTCAGCCTTCAATGCTCGCTTCTCCACGGATCTCGATATCGTCGTCGCGCCGGACTCCAAAGCTGACTTCGTCGAATTCCTCAAACGTCGGAACTTCGAGGAAACGGACAGCCACGCCAAGGAGTGGTTCTACGATACAGAGGTGATCGAGTACGAAAAGCGGCTCACGCCGCAACAGCCGATCGGCTTCGACCTCTTGGTGAACGGGCTCGGGTGTCGTCAGACCGAGGCACAGTGGTCGTTCGACTACCTGTACGACCACAGCCACCAACAGGAGGTGAGCGGGGGCACAGTGACGACGACGGCTAGAGTCATCGATGGGGCAGTCCTCGTGGCTGCAAAGCTCCACAGCGGCCGAGAAACGGACCTTCGGGACGTCTTGGCAGTGGCTGAAGAGATCGACCTCGACGCTGTCACACCCCACCTGCGGCGAGGGGACGACGATGAGCTCCGGGAGCAACTTGAGCGTGGTCTGGAGATCTTGGAGAGTGACGAACTCAAACACGGATTTCGGAGTGACTTCGGGGCCTCAGCTGTCTCAGAAGAAACGGTCACCGCTCTCCAAGAGTATCTGTCTACACAGATTGACTACCTGAGCTGAAGCGGTCGGGACTCCCTTGATCGGAAGTGAAGATAGGGACTTCAGCGGTGCTTGCAGTCAGTCAAAAAAAATCGGAGGGGCGGTGTCAGTCGACCGTCGCTAACACACGGACATCCGTAGCTGAGTGTCGTTCCCGTTCAGTACGAGCACCGTGCTCGCGGAGGAACTCCTCAATACGATCGACAAGGAACTCCGCATCCTCCCTATCGACGTGAACGATCAGCGTCGGACGCTCCTCGTCGCTGTTCTCGATCACGAGCGAGACATCGTTGAATTCGTCCGGCTGTCTATACGCCTCGAACTCATCTGCGACTTGGTCGGCCAGGTCATCGAGTACCTCAATCGGTTCCTTTGTCATAGATTGAATTTCGGCCTTGGAAGGTTGTGCCATCGCGAACGCGTGAAGAAAACGTGACGTAACTTTCAGAACCACCTCCATCAGACAAACTCGAACGGAGCCTTCTCACACCGATGGTTTACCGAGAAGAAGACCGATCCACAGAAGGGACAATGGGTTAGAGTGCTCGCGGATCGCTACCGACGATGCTCGCAAACGCGACGTTCTCCTGAACTTGTTCGATTTCGACTGTTGGCTCGTCGCCGGGTTGAGCGCCGGGAACGATCACGACGTACCCCCGTTCGACTTTCGCAATTCCGTCTCCTTGATCACCGACGGTTTCGATTGTCACGTCGCGCACTTCTCCCTCATCAACAGGAGGACCAGATGAATCGTTGCTCGTGCTCCCCTGAGAGGAGGGATGCCGTGGGCTCTGTGGAGATGTTGATTCAGCTTCGGAGGATGAATCAAGAAGAGCGATGCGGTACGTTTCATCAACAGTCAGCGCCCCATGCTTGATCTCACTCGGAGGAATCTCGATGACGAATGTGCCATCCTCCTCCTTAATTTTCGCAGTGAACAGCGAACACAGAGAGTCTGAGATTTCTACCATAGCTGGGTTTTGATACTGGATACAATTAATCGGTCTCTTTGCAAAGGAGCGAACTGGATCAGCTGTCCTCAGCTGGTTCTTCCCATGGAATGTCTCGCTTGTGGACTACAGCGAGCTTCGAGTCGTCATCATCGTCCATTGCACTAAGACCACGCTGGACGAGAGTATGAACCTGACCAGCGGACTCCGGGAACGAAAATTTGTCGTCCTCCGCATCAGCACGGAGTTCCAAATAATGGAGGTACAACCTGAACGTCGTATCTGCTCCGATAGGCCACCAAATCGTCCCTATCTGCTCATCTACCTGATTGTCCCAATGCTCTATGAGTTCACGGATATCGTCTACGAGCTCCTCCCCGGATGTGCGAAGGCGAAGAGAATAGTCTCGGTCATGCTCCATATCCTCAATTATATCCCGGAGGAAGGGCTCTGCTTCTAAAGCAGTGGGAGAGTTCTGGTCAGCTTCCAGAAGTTGTTCCAACGCTTGAAGTTCCTCAGACCGGGCAGCTACAGCGTAAGCGACGGTATATTTCTCCTCTGGGAAAATTTCGTGTTGACCTGGCTGCTGTGCCTGCGGGACAGAATCACCGGTGGATGAGCTAAAGAGGGTCTCAAATAGGCCCATACGTTGCGTCCGGAGGGGATCCATAAGTACTTCGTGCCATTATTAGCTCGACTTTTCACCTCAATCAGTAGGAGCTCAACGGAGAACCGCGGGGTATTATATCCTGTCAACAGGGAACAGAAGACAATGGGTCGGTTCATCAATTCGTTTGAGATCGACGTGCCGTCAGTAACCGCGGACCTCTATGATATCGATCCCCAGCCCAACGATAACTACTCCCTCCTCAATGCCCACGCCACAATCCTCGAGAGAAATGTAGGTGGAAGAGCACGTTGGTACAATCAGGGCGGTCGACATTATATCGCAGTAATCGGCGCCGAACGGGATTACGGAACGATTCAATCAGCGGACGGAGCGGAGCTGGAATTCGCACATGAATCTGATCTCGATTTCTCTGAGTGGAGTGATTTCAAGGTTCTACAGGAAGCGCTTATCGATGAACTGAAGGACGATCTCGAGACGGACGATTACTGGTACGACTCGACGAAGAACACGTTCTATCACGAGGATCGAGAGGCGCGTATCGAAGGATACGACGTCCATCCCGGCGTCGAAGTGCGAATTAGTCATCACGACCGACCTCTCATCACATTAGATCCGACGTTAGGTGCATTCGGATCACGGACGCTAGCTGACTATCTAAATGATCCTGCCTGGGGGATAGATCGAGTCAACGACGAACTCGTCGGGCGTACATTCATTTACCAAACCTCGGATCGGGCTTCTTGCACTGTCACGGGAGTCTTTGAGAACACGACAGTCTCCGAGATTCCACCCGGGCGGTTCGACAACGAGACACTAGACGAAATCGAGAGCCGGCATGGCAAAGAATATGCCGACAGAATCGATCCATCTGAACCGACCGTCAAAATCCAGTACGGCAATAGTGATTGGTATCCAGCTGCTCCGTCGTTACTCCTGTTCGCACCGTCTGAAGATCGCCCGGACGAAATCAGCCAACGAGCGACATTCGGGCCTCAAGAGCGATGGCAGAAAGTCGAAGATTTCCGTGAGCTGATCGGCGACATCAGTATCGGCTCTATCCAGACCGACATTAGCCCATCCCCGGTACGCGACGGGATCAGCGCATACGGTTATCCGGTACTGACGTTTGGCGATGACCCTTCAACGGAGATGGCAATTGGGCGGCCGAACATCAGCTTTAACGGCAGCGAGCTCACCCAAGAATACTGGAACCCAGCAAAGCAGGGGTATCTCGAAGAAGTCGGCCCTCGACGCACGTTTGACCAAGATTTCAGTGTGGCTGTCCTCTTCCCAGAGGGGACGGAAGACGAAGCGCTCAGTGCCTATCAACAGGTGCGAGAATATGTTGAGGAACACCTTGGACTCATCCTCTCGGATCGGCCTGGAAGAGTCAACTACGAGGACCCGCGAGAGGTCGAAGAATGGCAACGCTCGCTTGAGGATGTCGACGCCGGCTTTGGGTATCTCCCCGAATACGACGAAGATGTCTACCACAAATTGATCGAGATACTGGAGGGGAAGCCGCTCCAATCGTTAACCGCAACGAATCTGCGAAGCGCCCAGCGGTCGGGACACGAGGCCGATGTCATTTCGAACACGGCAGTCGGGTTAGGGGTGAAGCTAGGCGTGATTCCATTCAGCATCGAGAATCAGCTAGATACAGACGCCTACCTCGGGCTTAGCGTAACAGGTCGTGACCGAACCGTTGCCAGCGGAGTAGTAGTCTCAGGTACTGACAACCAGATTCTCTATCAAACAGAGGAGACCAATCCGACCGGGCGAAGTACGGTGACGAACCAAGGGATGACGAAGCAGATTCTGATTCGGGCCGTTCAGGGTGCGGTCAACGATCCTCGCTCTGGGTTCGATCAACTGAGTTCCCTCACGATTCACCGAAACGGGTACCTCGGCGACGATGAGATCTCCGGCCTCAAAGAGGGGGTAGAGTATCTGAAATCAAATGATTTCGTAACTGAGTCATTCGAATGGGTGGGCGTCGACGTCCAACATTCTCCCACCTATCGCATCTACGACGACGACGGAATGCCGGATATGGGTTCGTATGCTCAGCTGGATGATGAGACCGTCCTGATTGTCACGACCGACGCACCCCGACTAGGTGAGGGGACCCCGCAGCCGATTCTCTGTGAAATTTCCGTTGAAGAGGGAGATTTCGACATTTACTCAGTCGGACGGGATGCGTTCTATCTCTCGGAACTGAATTGGGGCGCGCCTTCAAAGGGAATCAAAGACCCTCTGACGGTGTACCTCACTCGGAGAATGAATAGTCGTCTCAGTCACGACCGTGTTTCACGCCTCACTTACCCGCCGTTCTAAGGTGGATAGGTATCCAGCCAATATTGGTTTGCGGCTAATCGGTGAGATCGTTCCGGCCGGTCATCGGGAGTCACACCGGCTGTGATGTCGTCGACGAGTGCCTCGAGATCATGATCGACCGATGCCGGAACCTCTTGTGTTATGAATGTCCTGAGCTCACCGTAGTCGTAGGTGTCGTATATTCGAGGCTGACTGTGTTCCAGAGCATCGAGGTGGCGTTCGAACGCGATACGGTCATCTCGAATCCCGTTCAGAAGGTTCGGGAAGTACTCGTCAGAGAGATCCATCACAAGATCGAACCGAAGTGCAGGCGGTGGATGTAGGTCTCCATCTGGATCCTCCTCAATATAATACGGATTGGAATGATGAAGGTGCCTAACAAGCGAAGCGAGATAAGACGGCCCAAAAGTCAATACTCCACAGACATCACAAAACAGTTCCTCAAACCAAGCCCGCCACGAGCGTGCAAACTGAGCCTCATCATCAATCTCTTGCCGGGTTCGTCCCTGGATTTCTCTTACGGCATTATTGAAGCCCGTCCTTAGTTCGTCGTGTCGGTCCAAGACCGCATGCGCGATTTCATGGGCGAATATCGGGGCATAGACCTCTGGGTCACTCTGGGTTCTAGGGAGGATGAGGGCGTAAATTTGGCTCAGATCACCAGTCGCAGGAATATTTTCATCGAGAGGATCGATCGCAAATCCATTCCAGATCACCGGGAGGACTGTAATATCGATTCCAAATGCATCCTCGAGCTCAGATGAGATCGACGATGCATGGTCAAGCCGGCCAGATATAGCCGAATTGCGTTGATACTGATGTAGATCTAAGTAAACAAGTTCCGTCTCCAGAACTTGGAGCTCTAGGGCAACAGTATCGATGGCTCCTAGATACTCTTCATACAGTTCGTGAGTCGCTTCTGCATCCGGTTCCTGGTCGTACGCTCGCTCGTAGAGAAAACGCGTTTCCTCGATATTATCGAATCCATCCTCCACGGAGCTGTAAATCGAATCTGTCACAGGAATCCGAGTATCGAGAGAATCCAAGACCTCGCGGGCGGCCTCGAATTTGCCCCGAAGAAACGCAACTTGGGACTCAGCGAGTTCCGTCGGCAAGAGTACCCCGCATACGATTGATACTATCTCGAGAAGTGCGGTTCGCAGTCTCCGAGATCTCCTTCAACTTTTCACGGACATCATCAAGACCCTGTTGAAAGGTGAGGGTCTCTTCAGCGGCATCCACGACCTCAATCAGGTCATCGAAATCGCCGACCAACCGGGAGCGTGCAGTAATCGCGTTCTCCTGAATCTGGTCAGCGATGGCTAATTCATACGGGTCAGCGTTCGGGTCTTCATCGAGCGCGTCGCGAATTTGCTCAAGTAGGTGGCGGCCTGATTCAAGTTTCGCTCGCAAGTCGTCCTCACTCTGCTCGAGATCGATGCCGTCACGCTTAGCTTTGAGGATAGAGATGGCTACAAGCGCCTCATCTGCACGCTCGCCGAACCGCCGGTTTGCCTCGTACCGGCGCTTCGCTCGCCATCGAGTCATACGCTATTACGTGTGTACGCCTTGTCGAGTGATATAAGTTTTCGCTTTAAATTCCGAGGGTTGAGAATAGGAATTGGAGGTAGAGGAGTTCCAGAGCAGGAATAGCGTTGGTGAGCCTGGACTAGCTCAGAAATTGCTCGATTCTCCTCGGACTGCGGCGCCGTCGGACTGCGTTAACCCCTCAAGCTGTGTGTTCAGGTCATCACCAAGAATATCCAACGAAAGCATGTCGTGGGTCGTGGTCCGATGCTCATCAGCGTCGGCAAAGTACAGCGTGGTGTGAACGATTCGGGAATCGTCGTTCTGGTGGAGGGCAGCTGCATACACTTCGAGCTGGGGCCAATACTTCTCTGCGAGGTCGTCGACCGACCGTTGAGAGGTGTCGTTCGTCTTGTAGTCGATAACGTGGTAGCTGTCTGGAGTGACCAGGAGCAGGTCGATATCGCCGACGATTCGGCCTGCCTCCAATCGCGTCACAACCGAGAGTTCCTCGTGAATAGTCGTCGGCGACTCGTCGTCGACGACGCCGTCACGGAACTGTAGGCAGCGCTCAGTATACTCTTCGATCCGATCCAAATCCCCATCAGTCACCGTATCATCCAAAGCAGAACCCAGCCGAGCCGCGATGGAGCGCCACCGGTCTCGAGCAGGTCGTAGCTCACAGAGCTTGTGGACGATCGTTCCCAGATGGTTGGCCTGAAGGCCATCCGTTTCGAGGCTCGCGGCGTCCTCCTCGAGTTCGTCAGTGTAGATGGCTGTATCATCCGGAGAGAGTGCTTTCGCAAAATTCGTGGCCGTGATCGACGTCGGGGGAGTGGACAGTTCTGGAGCAGGAATGTCGATCTGGGGGTAGTCGCGCTCAGTTGCCGCTGACGCGTCCCAATCGTGGACAGGAGCGGTTGGTGTTCGAACTGTGTATTCGCTCCCACGGATAGTGGTCGTATGCTCTGCCCCGACGGAGAGCTGTCTCAAGATATGTCCTGCATCACCGTCCCCGTCTTCCAAGAGAATCGGTTGGAGCCAATCACGCCAGTATCGTGCATCCGCGGCGTCATTCGGGTCACCTAACCCCAAGCCATCCTCCTCATCAACGTCGGTAGAGTGAATGCCGCTGAAGAGCAGGTGGTCACGGGCCCGCGTCGCTGCGACGTAGAGGAGACGCTTCAGTTCGGCTCGTTCCTGCATTCGGACCTCCTCCTGAAGCCGCGTCCGAGCGAGCGTATTCTGGTGCTCATAGGGATCGTCGGCTGACGGAGCTTTCAGACCGAGCACGGGTTCTGACTCGCCATCCCCGACGTCAAGCTCGTCGAGGTAGACTTTCCCGTAGTCGTCGACATCCCCCTGAAAGTTGAACTCGGTGCCCACTTCTGGAATTGCGACGATAGGGAACTCAAGCCCCTTCGCCGAGTGGATTGTTCGAATCTGGACGCCGTCGGCATCTTCGGGAATAGTCGCTTCGTCAGCGTGGGATTCGATTTCCTTCCGACGGTCGATTCGCGTGAGGAGTTCCGAGACAGTCTTGACGCCACCCTCTTCCCAGGCGCGAACCTGTTCGCGGAACCTGTTGATATTCACTGCCGCCTGTCGCGGGCGTTCATCTGCCCCGACACTGGCGATATACCCGGTATCGTCGATAATCCGGGAAAGCAACGTTCCCCACGGAACAGTCGTGTCAGCCGTTACCTCGTCGTTGACAGCAGCGATCTGCCGCCACTCGTCTAGGAGACGGGCAGCGTCGCCGAGATCATCCTCAGCTGTCTGGAGAGCAATCCAGAGTGGCTGATCCTCGGAGTGGAGTCGGGCGAGATCCTCATCGGGGAAACCAAACAGTGGCGACCGGAGGACACCGTAGAGAGCGATGTCGTCGTCCGGGTTCTCGAAGAACCTGAACAGATTGACCAAGGCTGTGATCTCGGGGGCGTCCCAGAACCCAGTACCCGACACGACAGTATACGGAATTCCGTATGCATCCAGCGCTCGTTCGTGCTCCTTGAGCCGGGTGCGAGCGCGCAACAGGATGGTGACGTCTTCGGGTTTCGCAGGTCGAAGGCATTCCTCGTCGTCATCGTAGACTTCCGGAGGATCGTCCAGTAACGAGGTGAGACGGCTGGCAAGCGCGTGAGCTTCTCGTTCGCCGTGCCCAGCGAATCGAGGAGTTTGATTCAAGTAATCGGTACCGTGGAGTTCCGGGACGTCATCGTCAGGCACGAGCAGGTACTCGACTGATCCGGTGACATCACGTCCCTGCCGGCGTTCATCCGTAAGTTCCTGCGGCTTGGCTTCATAGTCGCGGTACTCGTCGTCCATCGGCTCGAATACCTTGTCGAAGAGCGCGTTCAGGAACTCCCGCGTCTCCTGAATCGTGCGGAAATTGCCTCTGAGCTGCTTGGTGGTCTCGACATCGTCCGGATTAGCCGCAGCGAGGTCCTCACGAGCCGAACCAAAGGTGGTCACGTCGGCGCCACGGAATCGGTAGATGCTCTGTTTCTCGTCACCGACCAAGAAGACGTTCTGAGCGTCAAAATCATCGGTATCGCCGGCAGTCAAGAGTTTGATGAGCTCCCACTGGAGCAGGTCAGTATCCTGCATCTCGTCGACCATTACGTACTCGAACTGTGACTGAACTTGCTCGCAGACGCGGTCGTACGCATTCAGGAACTCGATACAGGTCTGGATGAGGTCGTGATAGTCCAGAGCATTCTGATCCGATTTCGTCTGTGTGTATTCGTCCAGAACAGTGCAGTAGAGCCGAGCAAGGCTCAGGACGTAATGACTACTGTTCCACTCGGTATCGAGACCGCCGATGAACTCTCGTTCCTCAGGTTCGATCCCTTCCAGAAGCGCATCTGCAGCTGCGTCTAATTTCTCCTGCTCGTCCTCGTGAGCACCCCAGCTTGACTTGGACCCCCGGTACCAGTGACGCCGGCTGTATCTGCTACCACTCCCAGTCGTCAGTCGGTCACAAATAACGTCGAAGGCTCGTTGCCACTCTCTACCTTCTGCCTCGCCGGTGTGAATTCCGGTTTCACGTGCGATCGTAGAGACGGTCTCCAAGAAATCCATCCCGTTATCACTAGGATCGATGTCGAATTCTTGGTCGTAGAGGTCGCAAATGGTGTTCAAAGCGGCCTGTACTGACGGGTCGCTAAGGTAATCCTCAGCAGCCTCCTGATCCGTCGGATAGAACGTCCTCCAGACATGGTCCAAATATTCGTCTACAGACTCGTCTTCCCAGCGATTCGCCCATTCGGTACTCATCGGTCGGCTGTTGAGTAGACCGGCCAGAACCTGCTCAAGAGAATCTCGACTCCAGAGTCGAGCGAGGCGGCGAATATCCTCATCCGTTTCCCAGCGAGCGTCAATCGTCTCCCTGACCACCTCCTGCATCAACACCTTGGAATCGGCCTCGTCCAGCGTGTCGAACTCGGGTTGGACCGGGGCTTCGACGACGTACTCGCGGAGCAGCCGAGAACAGAAGCCGTGGATGGTATGAATATAGCCGTCTTCCAAATCGTCCTTGATGCTGCGCCATCGACTGTAGTCGTACTCGTCTGATTCGGGGGCCTCACTGAGACGCTCAGCTACTTCTTCCCGGATACGCTCCTGCATCTCATTCGCGGCATCGTTCGTAAACGTGATTGTCGCGATGTTCTCGGGCGCGATGTCGGGATCGGACTCCAGCATCTCGAGGTAACGGAGAGTCAAGGTCGTGGTTTTTCCAGTCCCTGCTCCAGCGGTAATCGCGATGTTCTGATCGAGTTCCAGAGCCTCCTCCTGTTCAGTTGTTGGGGAGATCTCCTCCTCGTCTTCGTCGTCCGTCGACGATGGCGTATCGTCGATACCCGTCATTGGTCTACACCCCCGAGCGTATCCAGGAACGAACCATCTCGCGCCCTCTGTGGGATATAACCGGACGAATCGGAGCGATCCATCTCTTGGATTATCTCTTGTCGTTGGTGGTGTCGAACATCGCAGATGTCCCGATAGTCACAGTAGCGACAGCCCGCTTCTTTCGGCGAAAGCGTGGTCGTTTGGAAAGCACCATTCTCGATGCCGTCAGCTATCTCGCCAACTCGCGATGGGACGGTTTCTGTGAGGAACCGCTCGTAGTCCTCGTCAGTTCCATCGTTCCGTTCAAGGTAGTATCGAAGACTCCACTTTCGAGTAATCTCTGTCGGGGGCTCCGTTACATAGAATTCCCCGTCCACATCGGCAAGTGTATCCTCGTATCGGGCTGCTAGTTCTGCTCGTGTGGCAAGTATATAGAGCGGGAGCTGAAATTCGATACCGTCGATTGTCTGAATGGTTTCTGGGTCGCTCGTCTTGTAGTCGTGAACTAATCCTTCGATGGTACCATCGTCCTGTTCGCGAAGGCTCACGCGGTCGATGAATCCCCCGACGGATATCTCTCTTCCATCCGGCGTCGTCACCGTGATCTCGCCCTCTTCCGAATCCGAGAAGTCCATTGGCACCTCAAACCATGCCGGAACATCGTCGTTGTCGTCGTGCTCCGCATCAAGGAACCGGACGAAGAGTCCTCGATCGATTCCCTGATGAGGTCGATCTTCACCGAAGTACTCGTTCACGTCGGGCGTCGCGAGCCCAGCAAGGAGCTGTTCCAGCCACCGTTTATAGAACACGTCGTCGAAGTCGATGTCGGAGTCAGCAAGGCTATCTCGTGTCTGCTCAAACAGCTGTTCTTCGAGGAATTCTCGATCATATTCACTGAGGTCAACTGGATCGCCGTGGTCATCCTGGAGCCCGCGATAGAACTCCTCGAAGATATCGTGGACGAGGCTCCCGAGATCGACTTTCTGAGGCTCGAGATGGAACTCGTCGGGCGCTTCGATGCCCAGTATCCGTTTCATATAGTAGGCGTGCCCACACTGAGCGTAATCTTTCAGCTGCGTCGGGCTGTACGGCCCACGTTCACCGTGGAGCTCCGAGACCAATTCGGGATCAAGCTGTGCATCGTGGGCGGTTAGTCCGGCGTCAGCCCGACTTTCAGCGCACCTCGCACCCGCCATGACGCGCTCGGCCTGCTGTCGCGAGAATACTCCGGAGTTAGCAGCGTACATAACGGCTTCCTCCCGTGCCTCCCTATCTCGGTGATGACGAAGGGCACGCTGGACATCTTCGGGAACGGCATTCCCAAGATCATCAGGCGTTGGCTCAAGGCCAGTTACTCGAGCGAGTTCATCGAGAATCGACGACTCAAGCAGGTCATCGTCATCAAATGATGTCTCGGGGGTCGTAATGTAGACGCTCTCCGCACCTGAGAGCAAAGTAGCAAACTGGTAGCGGGCCTCGGCTCGATCATCGGTGAACGAGAGGTCAGGAATGTCGTCGAACAGTCGCTTGAAAAAGAGCGGTCGCTCATTCTCGACGGGGAAGTCCTGCTCGGTCAACCCGACGAAATACAGGTGCGAATAGGACTGCATGTAGGCATCGCGTGGACCAACGATCTCAACGACCTCCTGTGTAGATTGACTCGGTGGGGGGACCCGAACCTTCTCAAGTGCATCGGCCACTTCTTCGATTGGCTCGTTCATCCCAAAGCGCTCAGCCACGAATTCGACGGCGTCAAGCACCCTCTCGACCCGATTGTAGGACGCGACTTCCATTCGGGCATCGAATGACGCCGCATCTTCTTCGATAGAGTCGACGTTTTCAGAGAGATCGACGGTTTCGAACACAGTTTGCACGGCTTCAACGACGTCGTCGGCCCCCGCGGCCTCAGCATCGTCGGCGACCTGGAAGAGGTTCTCCAACACCTCAGCGGAGGCATCGTCGAGTTCCTCGAGAAGTCGGTCAGTATCGACTGTCGGAAGACGGCGGGCGAGGTCAGCAACAGCGGACCGATCAACGTCGTCGGTGGCTCCTCCGAGAGTCACGAGCGGGTTCGTCGCGAGACGAGCTACCGTATCTGTGCGTGGGTCGTCGACACAGAGTTCAGCCAGATCGAGCATTGCCCGCCCAGCATACGTTTGATACAGCAGTTTGTTCGCAAACCCGACTGACTGGATACCAGCGGCCTCGAATACGTCGGCGACTTGCTCCTGATACGAAATTAGACCCGGAATCACAACCAGGATGTCGTTCGGGTCGGCGCCGTCAGAGAGCTGTCCCCGTACTCTCCGGGCAACTTGTCTAACCTCTCGATCTGGTGTGGGGGCGCTATACCATTGAAGCTGGTCGGGAGGAGCCGTATCCTCATCAACTCCTGGAGTTGGCGTATAGAGCTTCCCAGCAGCGTCGATGAGTGAACTCGGAGAATCGGGAGAGACAGTGGTTGGTGGGCCAGCAATTGCTTGGTACGTCTCCATTGCGTCAGCTGTAATCTGGTTTGCTCCACCGGACGGCGTTTCTGTGTCGGCTAGGGGGAGCGAGATACAGACGGGGAACGCGGTGGCTAGTCGCTGAAGAAAACTCTTCTCGTGCTGGGAGAGGTCGTAGAATCCAGAGATCACGACGACGTCGACGTGAGGGAAGATCTCCGTAAGGGAAGCTCCGCTATCAAGGACCGTCCGATACGCCTCACTAAGAGTGTACACGTCGTCCTCGACACCTTCTCGGCGGAGCTCATAGAACTCTTCATACACGCTCGCGACCAGATCAGCGGTTCCAGGAGATAACTGGGAGTCAGCAACGAGGGTTCGAACTGATTCAGGTGAGTGGTAGCCCTCTCCCTCCAGTTCTGTAATGAGATCGGTGAAGTGGTCTCGATAGAGATGCGCATCGTCCAAGAGACCACGGTCAGCGACAGTTCGAAGCGCTCGGTCGATTAACCGGCGCCGGGTCAGCGCATCCAAAAGAGAACTCGGGTCGGCGATTCGCTCGTAGCATTCACCGATGACAGTATTGAAATCGGTTACTCGAAGCCGGAGCGGTTCGTAATTCTCGGCCCACGCGTCGGCGACCTCATCCGTGCGATGGTCGTTGTTCTCGATGTAGAGGATACTGCCGGGCTCGTCGCCAGCCTGTTCAGCAACCTGTTCAAACACCTCAGATTGAAGTTCGTCGAAGGAGGGACTGGTGAGAAAATCACAACCATTAGCCATACAACAAGCAGACTAATCCCCGTGACATAATTCTGTCCCAGAAGAGGACAGTTTGATAGAGGACAGATTAGAGGGGTGCTGGAACCAACGAACGGAAGGGGTGCGTATTGATAACTAACGACCGTACTGCTAAGCTTGTACCGGTTCGTCAAGAAGTTCATAGAGGCCCACTCCCTCCAGATTTTGAACTAAGTCATGCTCATCAAGTCGTATTAGACGTTGGGTCAAGTATTCTCGTTCCCAGTCAGTTCGTTTAGCGAGAAATGCTGCGGTGACACGCCCATCCCGTAGATGCTGTAGAATAGCTTCATCAGCATCATTAAGACGAATATTTGCCATATCAATGGGTTGAGGTCGATGTATACTTAACGCTACTGATTGCTAATATTATCTAATACCATAACTCAGTATCATTTATTCATATCATTAACTATATCCCGTCAGCACGCATATTCCACCTATGACGCGGACTTCCGAATCCTCAGCCACGGCCAACCACTACTTATATACTAACCCAATCAGAGGTAAGAGCAAAGAGACAGAGTATTTCATCACCCTAAATCCTTACAACTGATACCATGAGCTTCTCCGATAAACGTCCACGCTCGATCCAATCTCTCGAGTTTCTTCTCAACGAATTCATAGACAGTGATCAGATTACAGTAGATGATTTTAATGCAGTTGAAAACGACGGAAAGCGTCTCGTCCTACAGCTCTATCTTGTCGCAGACTACCGTGAACAAGCCACAGAAACCCAGGAAACACCAATTGAGACAAGGGATCGAATCGCGGACACAGTAGCCTCAGCTGAAAACGACCACGCATTATCTGGGCTATTTGATCTAACGGCCATCACTGCAAGCGGCCATACTGACTATCTGGAATCCGCATATGAACAGCTCACGAAGTCGTCGGATTTCAACGAGAACCGCGCCTTCTTCCGAAACGCATCAACTGCACTGGAGGACTTTCTAAGCTACGAAGCAGAAGTCAACGACAATACGATCGAATATGTCGAGAGCGACGACCGACGGGTCTCAGGTACGTATCTGACACCGCTCCAACTAGCTCAGCGCTGTTGTAGACCCTCCGTAGTCGATCTTGTTGAGGACCGGTGTACTGAGAACGGGTGTTGGCCGGGCGATTTCAATAGCTTCGATGATCTCGACGAGGGTACGGCCAACGCCGCGGTCGACGCGATCCTTTCTCTCGACTTAGTCGACCCTGCCTGCGGAACCGGGAGTATGCTTCTAGCAGCCGTCGATATTCTCACGCCAATCGTGGCACAACTTGAAGCAGAAGGAGGCGAGCCTACTCCATCTCAGACGGCAACTGCTCGTAAAGCAATCATCAAAAACTGTATCTATGGTGTTGATGCGAATCGACTATCTACAGATACAGCGCTAGGGGTGCTCTGGGTGGAAGCCGCAGAAAGCGTCGACGAGTCGTTGGGAGAACTTTCAGAACACTTTGCGACGGGTGATTCACTATTGGGGCATGTCCATCAGCAGAAGATGGCAGAGACGCCGGGAGAGGATAATGAGAACGGGCGAACATACCGCGAAAACCTCAAGTCGATTCACTGGGGACAGACGTTCTCAGAAGTCTTTGAGGAGGGGGGGTTTGACGCTGTAGTAACCAATCCACCGTGGGAACGGGTGAAAGTACAGACTCGGGAATTCTTTGCCGGGCGGGAACCTGAGCTAGCTACTGTGGCGACAACCGCAGAACGGGAAGTAGAGCTCCACAAAACGGAGAATGGGAAGGCGAAAGCAGCTCTTGAAGAAGCCAAGGAGCAGTCGAAAGCCTTCGCCGACGCAATCCGTGACTCTGACCAGTACGAGTGGACAAACGTTGGCTCACTCAATCTCTACAGTCTGTTCGCTGAACGAAGCCTCCATCTCACGAAGGATGCCGGGAGAATCGGACTGCTCGTACCCACAGGAATTGCAACCGACTATTACACCCGTGAGTTCTTCGAGCACCTGATGACGACCGGGAAGCTCCGGTCTCTGTATGACTTTGAGAACCGTGAGAAACATTTCGAGGACGTTGATGGACGCACACGGTTCTCACTGGTCACCATCTGCAACGCACCGGGGGAAACGGAAGCCGACTTCGTATTCTTCGCGCACAACCCCCAAGACCTTGATGACGCTGACCGGCACGTCAAGTTGACCGCTGACGATATCAGCGGCCTGAATCCGAACACGAAGACGTGTCCGCTCGTTCGCGGACGGACAGCCTTGGATATCCTGCAAAAGCAGCATGACGCTGCCCCTATCCTATCAAAGGAAGGTGAGAACGGTGAGGAGGAGAACCCGTGGGGTGCTAAATACCTCCGAATGTTCGATATGTCTCTCGACTCCGATTTATTCCATCAAGCATCCGAACTCCAAGATGGGACACAGTTACAGAACGGAAATATCCGGCACAACGGCACGGAATACACTCGTGTGTATGAGGGGCGGATGATCAGCCAGTACAACCACCGTGCGTCGCATGCCAAGAACTCGAAAGACAACATCTACCGATCCGGTGCGTCGGAGGCAACAACAATCGAACAGCTCCGTGACCCAGAGTTCACCGTTGCAGCACGGTACTACGTGACGAAGGATCAGGTTGACGGCCAGATGGCGGACCAAGACTACGACCGAGACTGGTTCATCGGATTCAAGGACATTACCAGCGCGACTAACACGCGGACGATGATAGCGTCGGTCCTGCCGTATACTGCAATCGGAAACAAAGTCCCGGTTTTGCTCGCCGATCATCCTGCACGATCGGCCGCGTGTTTTCTGGCGAATCTGAACTCGCTGGCCTATGACTTCGCCTGCAGGCAGAAAATTGGGAATGTCACACTAAACTGGTACATCGTCCGGCAAACACCGGTGTTCCCGCCAGAAACGTTCAAGCAACAGTTCCAAGGACAGCAGCTGCGTGATTGGGTAGCTGAGCGGGTAGCTGAGCTCACGTACACTGCCTACGATCTTGATGCTTGGGGAGCAGATCTGAACTTTTCAGATGAACCTTATATGTGGGACGAAGGGCGGCGCAGAGACTTACGTGTGGACCTCGAGGCACTATTTTTCAGCCTCTATGGATTGAGCGAAGACGAAGTGGATCACGTGTTCGAGAGCTTCTGGTCTGTTAAAGAAGACGAAGTCAACGAATATGGCGAGTACAAGCTGAAGCAGCAAGTTATGGATCGTCTGGAAAAGTTTCAGTCGCTTTCGCCATCCCCGTAATCCAAAACACGATCCAGTTCGGACGATACATCCGTTAAGAACGTCGCTTCATCCTCTCGCGTGAATTGAGCAGGATCGATTTCTACCGTGTGCATCGTTCGTGGTAACCCCTCGCCTTCAATCTGCCAAGCGGATTCGAAGGTTCCCGGTATGTTCGGATATACGAGCACGGCTTTCGAGGTATCGAACACTCTTGACCCAGCCATAATTTGATATACGTCCTGGTTTCTAAGCGGAGTGCCACCTTCTTCCTCTTCTTCTGTCCACTCAGTTTTCCCCTTGTATTTCGAATCCAAGAGAAGAGCATCTTCATCAGCGACAAGATAGTGATCTGGTGTCGTGGAGATCGTTTTCGCACCAAAAGCAAGTCTCCGAGTGGGTTCATCGTCGTACTCCCATCCCCGAGAACTAGAGATACGGCGAAGACAGGAATCCACGAATCCTTGATAGATACTACGTGATTTCAGCAGTACACCTGGAATCTCGACATTCTTCGTCGTCAGGGTGGGTCCTTGGTTGTAGGCCAGCCACTTCGCCATATTAAACGCATCCTCGAAATGGCGGTGCTTGGGTGAGAGGAAAAATCGATCGAGGGCTGCCTTCGATGGTTTCTTTGCGGGGACATCCACGAATTGTTGTTTCACATCCAGCAGCTCGTTTCGAACGGCAGTATCATCCACGAGAGCAGCGAACCGGTCACAAGCCCAGTGCAGCAACCTAGTCAGTGTAGTGTCCTTGCTGAACTCGTCAGTCTCGAACCACAGTTTCGACGGGTCCTGCAAAGCTTGAGGATAAAGCTTCTCCGTCATCAGCCGTCCACGAGCCATTTCCAGCAGTTTCTCTGACTGCTTGTAACCACGCGGCGCTCCCCGTTCTAATGCCAACTCCAAAGCCTCGGCATAGGACCTTGCGAAGAGTTCAATGAACCCATCCGTTTCCACACCACCCTCAACGAACGTGGAGTGCCGGAACGCTGGTGTATTAGCGAACGCCAGCATATCGAACAGCGATTCTTGCCATTTCTCCACCTCGTCCGAAGGTAAATACTTAGGCGCGATATGCAAATCATGCTTCCCAAGCCGAATCTGTCCGGTCACTCCACGTGCCCGGACCTGAACACCTCCGTCCTCCCCTAAGACCACTTCAAGCGGTTCGTTCCGTAATCCAAGCTGATTCTGCCAGTATGAGTTTGTATTCTCAATTGCTCGAAGAAGCTGTTCTGCGTTACCTTCGATCCGGACGGGGGAACCGTATTCTTGTAGCAACATAGAGACTCATCGTTCGAACGTCGCCAAATGATAGAGAACCTCTTTCTGTTCATTCTCGTCTTCTAGCACCGTAAGCGGGCGGAATTCGAATGATTCTCGGATTCCGGAAGTTTCCCACTCTTCCTCAATATCTATTCGTCGATATGGATAATTATCGACCTCAAGACCATCTGTACGGTCAATTTTGAATAGCATCGCCAGCTGGTCTTCACGTGATCGGTAAAGTTCACGGAGTTTTGGGATGACCCGACCATCCCAAACCCGGATTAACTCTGCCATCCGCTCTTCCTCCGACGCATCGATAACTCGACTGAAGTACCATTCACCGATCTGAAAGTCCTCCCCAAGCGTGCTTTGTAGAAAAGTGTTCACACGGTGCAGGAGTGCGATAGAGAGCTGCTCTGCAGTCGTGTCTTCCACATGGGGGAGATCTAATCCAGCCTCGAAGTCGGTCTCAAGCTGATCGGCCAGATTTTCATAGTCGGGGAACACGCGGATCTGCTCAAACCGCCTCATTAGTGCAGAGTCGAGCGGTTCTGTAGAGCGATCAAGCGAATTCATCGCCGCAACGATATAGAGATTTTGCGGGAACTCATACGGTACGGAAATATTGAACTCCTCTCCACGGATTGGGTCCTCAATACTATCGCCATTATTCACTTGAGGAAGAGATAGACCGATCGTGTCAGACGACTGGGTTCCGTCCTCGGACAGCCGGAAATCACTCTCCATCACGGAAATGAACTGCCCAAATACCTTCGGCACATTCGCCCGGTTAATTTCGTCGATGAACAGGATACTGGTGTTACCGGCCTTTGCGTGTTCCGCGAGCGAAAGCAATGTCCCAGCTCGAGGTTTTAAAGATACACCTCCGCCATCTGGTTCAGGACGAAGTCCAAGTATAAAGTCTTCATACCCGGTATCTTGATGGAAGGTCATCCATGCTGTTTTGATTTCTCCAGGGAAGGAATCAGTCGCCGATTCATCGTCTTCATCGGCTTCTGTGAGGAATGGGAATTCGACTTCATCGGGAGCAAATTCTGATCCAGGCTCCAGATCTTCAGGATCGGCTGCAGTGGTCGACTCCTCCAACCGCGATTGCAGCTTTTTCATTGCATAGGTTTTACCAGTACCTGGTGGGCCATAGAGCAAGATATTGGGTACATCCTGCAGCCGGTTGAGGATTTGTTGGTCTATATTCATCCTATCAAATCAAAGCCGTGATTGGTCAAAGTCGATTATCCCAATGTTCTTGTAAGTACTGGCTTGGCTCCATTCCGTGCGAATTTGATCAGGGAATTTGGCTAGATTATCCGGAGTTGATTTATATACGGCCCTGGCATGGAATGCAGAATCAGTATCTTTGACAAAATATATAATCGGAGGGTGGCTGTTTTTATAATCCTCCTTATCTTCGAAGTCGCTAAGTTTCGGAAAGCCATATTCTGGTTTCCACAGCTCGTATCGGTTTTGATGCTGGTCAGCAATCATCCATTCGCCACCTCGTTCCCGAGTGGGAGTGCATCGGAGAATTATCGGCCCCTCAGAACCGGGAGTTCCATTAACAGGTTCTAGTTCAATCTCATGTTCGATTGGCTCATCCTCATGCTGATGGTAGGGTATATCAAAGAAGTCAGCCACTTCTTCATGATGTCCTGCTGGGAGAGAGATGTGTTTCCCCCCTGCACCGGTATCTGTCCCGTACCCCCCATGGATTTGATTGAAATCAGTCCAAACCACATAGCGCCACAGAATCTTGTCAACACTTTCAGTATCCATATCAAGAACTATCCTGTATGATTAGAAAATTACTTTGGTTGTATCGCGTAGAGACACTCGGTGAGGTCGCCGCCCTTGGCTCCATCATTACTTTTGTACCGAGGATGATCGAATTCGTGAAGCTCAAACGAACCAATCTCACTTAGGATATCTTCAATTGTGTCCGGGGATATGTGACCCTCAGTGCTGTAGCTCAGGAAGATGTACCGAGTATTCAGACGCGATAGAAGATCATGTAGCTGGTCCGGAGCCCGCTTCTTGTGGCAATAGTCGGAACTTTTCTCCTCCCACGGACGGAGCCCAGTTTTCCCGGAGAGATCTGGTTCATCCTCTTCAGCAATAGTTTCCGGAATGTGGTAGTAAGATGCGTACTGCCGTTTCGTGTATGGTGGATCCAGGTAAACGGCGTCGGGCGAAATCTCTTCAGCGAGTTCATTTGCGTCCCGTTGGTGGATTTCATGGTCCGTAGGTCCAGACGGAATCTCAGCCGGTGTGAGTTTAATCGGTTCACGAGCTCGCTCATACCATTCCTTGAGATAGGCACCGTAAGTGCCCGCAGTATTCGCGATCTCGTTGGTCGCCCGGATCAAATCATACAGTAGCAAGGAGTGTTCTGCCTCCGAAAGCAGACCATCATTGTTCCACTGCTTGATTGTTGCTCGGATCGCATCGATCCTCTGGGCATTCTCGTCAGTAAAGTACTGCCGAGGTTCGTCCCGAGATTGTGTGCCACCGGGAGCATAGTGTTTATAAAAGAATCCTTCCGTGCCATCAAGACTGTTCAGGTAAGAGAGTACATGAGAATAATCAGTTTGGACGACAAACGTATTCGTTACTTCTGTAATTTCAGGGTAGCTATCTAGCAGTTTGTCGAACGAAGGGGGCTGTGAATTCAGCAATTGAGCACGAGTGAGCACACAGCAATGAGTGAGAATGTCGTTCGCGATAACGTGGTATCCCTTGCTTTTTAGTCCAGCACTAACTGCTCCTGTTCCAGCAAATAGATCTGCGATGTGAGTCACATCGTCATCTACAGTATTGTCAATTACGTCAAGAATTCCAGGAAGAAGCCGTTTTTTATGTCCAATAAAGCGAATACCCATTCCTCTTCGGTTATCGACGCGGGACAAAAATAACTCTTCCTTCTCTGGACCCACGTTCGGTATCGCGATTTATGAAAAGGTAGCCGTCCCGCCCGCCTACCAAAGATCCATCCATTCGAGTTAGTCAGGCCGAAGATCTCGCCAACGAACGTCAACTGTCCCTCCATCATCCAACTCTACTCTGTAAATGTATCCCTCTCTCATATCGCCGGTCATAACTCCAGCGTCGTCAGAAATGACTTTGGTCACTGTTCCACATCGACCGTGGAGACTATTGTGATCTGAATCAGTCTCATCAGGGATGTCAATCCGGACGCAGTCTCCTGGTTCGAAACGTATCGTCATCAGGAATTCTGTAGCTGTTCAAGTATTATAGCAAGAGTATATAAATGGTCTTGTGGGTGACTGCTGGCTTCTCCCGGTGAAACCAATTTGAAGCACAACCCTCTCCACATTATTGAGAGACCCTAGATCGGTTTATCCCAGTCTATTAGTAAGGAGATGTTCTCGGAAATCCCGAAACCATGAGTATTCACAAGCAAGAATCGCGTTGAAGCGCGTAGATTTCGGTGGATATGTAGGAAGAGAGAAGTCGTTTCCGGAAGCAACCCGGTTACGTTTTTAGTACTAGCCAGAAAACCAGTCTATCAAGCAACGATGATCCGCGATGCTCGCGTTCTCCGCGCCGGGTTCGTCCCTCGGGAAGTTGAGCATCGCGACGCCGAAGTCAACCACCTCTCCAGCGTTCTCGAGCCCATTACGAACGGTGAACCCGCCGACACGGCCATCGTCACTGGACCCAGCGGAACCGGGAAGACGTGCATCTCGAAGTTCGTCACGGAACGACTTCGAGAAGAGGTCCTCGACGTCGAGGCCATCTACGTCAACTGCTGGCGTAACTACACCCGATTTCGGACGCTCTACCAGATCCTCGACGATCTCGGCGCGACCATCGACATCCACCGGCAGTCGACGCCCCACGACGAACTCGTCGATCGCTTCCAGCAGCATGACGGCCCGCGAACCGTCGTCATCCTCGACGAGGTCGACCAGCTCGAAGACCCCAGCGTCATCTACGACCTCCACAGCCTCCCGCAGTTCGCGATCATCTGCATCGCGAACAAGGAAGAGGAGCTGTTCAGCCGCGTCGACGACCGCCTCGTGAGCCGACTGCGCTCCAGCGAGCACGTCCGGATGGACAAGTACCACGACGAGCAGCTGTACGACATCCTGAGTGCGCGGGCAAAGTGGGGGCTCGACGAGGACGTCATCACCGACGACCAGCTCTACCGGATCGCCGACGCGGCCGCCGGCGACGCCCGCCTCGCAATCGGCATCCTCCGAACGGCCGCCGGCAAGGCAGATCGCGAGAACCACGAGCGCATCACCGACGACATTCTCCTCGACGCCGCCGAGGATGCTCGGGCCCAGATAAAGCAGAAGAGCTTCGACTCGCTCACGCCGCACCAGCGCGTCGTCTACGACATCGTTCGCGAGCACGGCCCGGTCGGGCCGAGCGAGATTCACGAGCGTTACTCCGAGGACGTCGATGATCCGCGGACGAAGCGGACTATCCGCACGTACCTCTCGAAAATGGAGCAGTACAACCTCCTCGAGGCGGAAGGGACGAGTCGGGACCGAGAGTACTCGCTCGTCGATTCAGCAGCTGCGTCGCCGATGCAGTGACCGTAAGCCCGTCAGCTATCAGGAACTGAACTCGCCGAGGCCCGATTGCTCGTGGTCTAGCGGCTCGATGACCTGGGGATCGTCGTTGCCGGGGTTGTTGACTCGCGTCGAAATCTCGTAGGCGTCCAGATCGTCCTTCGGATACGGCTGGCACAGTTCCTTGCGGGTGTCCGGGTCTGCGGCGAGCCAGTCAGATTCCGCGTCCTGCGGGAGGACGACCGGCATCCGGTCGTGGATTGAGTTCATCAGGTCGTTCGGCTCCGTCGTGAGAATCGTGACGCACGAGATCGTCTCGTCGTCGCCCTCCCAAACGTCCCAGAGCCCGGCCATCGCGAATGCGGGGTCGTCCTCCCGGTAAATCCGGTAGGGCTGCTTCGACCCGCCGTTCGGCGATTTCCATTCGTAGAACCCTGACGAGGGGACGAGGCAGGGACGTGATTCCCATGCCCGCTCGAAGACGCGTTTCTCGTCAGCAGTCTCGGAGCGAGCATTGATGATGCCTTCCTCAGGTTCATCCGCCCAGAACGGAATCAGCCCCCAGTGGTAGGCGTCGATCTCGTCGGAAGCCTCGTTCGTGATGATGTGGAGGTCGTCGCCAGGCGCGATGTTGTATCGGGGGGTGTACCCGCCGTCCGCGACGACCTCGGCTTCGAAGCGGGCCTCAAGGTCGGCCTGGTCGATGAAGAGCGAGTTCCGGCCACACATACCGAGGAGTTCGGAGGGAGGCATCTTCAACGTGGTCGCACAGGAATCTCACCATTAACCAACAGATTGACCGATGAGCCTGATTTGTTGGTTAACGACAACGGGCGGAAAAACTCCTAATGACAAACGGTACACCTAAACAAACGATAGAAGAGGCCACACTAACTACGCTCAACCAAAATGACCCACATTCTCGCTGTATCTGACTGGCGCTCTCAACCTATTGACGATCTCTACACCATTCTCGAAACTGTAGAACCAACTCCAGATCTACTACTGTATGCCGGCGACGACCTTTCACGTTTCAAAAACGCCGATACTGACACAGATCATCTGGCAGAACTTGCTCGCCTCACGAAGCATCAACAATCGCTCTATGTCCGAGGAAACGACGACTTCCCTCCGTCAACCGGTCCGCAATTCGATTCGGAATTTACCACCGACCTCCACAGGACACCATACATCTACGAGGATCTCGTGTTCATCGGCCAGGAAGGATCAACCCAGGGACCTGGTCGCATCACCTATACCGAGGACGACGTCCAACGGCACCTTTCCGAACACCGCACCGCTTGTGAAGACAGAACTCCGATTCTTGTCACACACACTCCTCCCTTCGGCATTCTCGATATCGGGAAGCGATTCGGGCAACAACATATCGGGTCGAAGGCCGTCAGGAGCTTCATAGACGACATCCAGCCCCCAGCTACCGTCTGCGGTCATTGCCATCAATTCGGAGGTAGAGCTGAAACCCTCGAGTACGGCACGGTGATCAACATCGCATCCCACGACGGAGTAGACGACCCAGGAAGATACGCACTCATCACCATCGACGCCTCGAACGAGTCAATCGAATACGAGTTCTACGACACTCGCCATCTGCTAGGCAGTCGCCTGACTGATCTCGTCCAGGTCGGGAGAAACCGAGTAGAACAGTTCAGTGAGTTAGGGATCACTAACCCAGATGAAATTACCGAAGAACGGCGTGCCGAACTCGAAGCCCTCCCTGGAGCCTCGTCATGGCACGTGGACCGGTGGATTGCTCATCGACAGGCTTTCGAAAACGATGAGGTCGTGATTCTAAACAAGTCCGCCTTCGACGACCTTCACGATACGAACCCGCTCCTCTTGGACATAGAAACGGATCTTCAGCAGGAGCGGATCTGGCTGGTTGGCACCTACAGTTACCAGAACGATGCGTACCGACAATTCTTCGAGCCGGACGACGAGTCAGCACTCCTTCAGGAGCTGTCTGAGTACCTTGATGAGCACGGCTCCGAGCCGATCATCTACTACGGAGGGAACTACTTCGACGAACAGTGTCTCAGTCGCAGATTCGACGAACACGGCATTACTGAGGGGATCGACCATCTGGAGCGAGCACACGACCTCGGGATTACTGCCCAACAGGAACTCTTTGGGCCCTTCAATCGGCATAAATTGGACGTCGTAGCGAGCGCACTCGGCTTTGAATATCAAGACCCGACCGTCGACGGGTTTGTGGTCGGGAGCAAGTACACGCGATATCTCCTCGACGGCGAAGAACCAGACTGGGATCGACTCAAACAGTACAATAACGACGATGTAACCGCTCTGAGAACAATCGTCGATCACATCAGATAGTAGGCTCGGGGAATATGCGGGGCCGTCAACCGAATTACGTGAGGGCGAGATCACCATGGGTTCGGAGAGTCTTAACCAACAATTGAGCCGTGATCCTCTGGACTGTTGGTTAATCCGACGATGCTGTCTGCCTTCCTCTCTGGAAACGTTCTCGGAAACGGTCAAACGATGGCAGAAATCCGTTGCCTGAGTCCGGTTCTACATACCTTCCAGCCCTTCCCTGAAACACGGAAGCGCCACGCCGCGGCTTATCGGGAACGTAGACAACTAGTCGAGTATGGGAGAACACTCAACGTCGAACCGATTGGCGGTGGATCAGCCGACACGGGGAGCTGACCGCAATCGGTCCCTCGCTGACCAGGCCGATCCGACTACAGACGAGATGCTGCTGCCACAGCTCGACGACGGCATCACGCTGCTCAACGTCGAGGGAGGCCGTGGCGTCCCGATCCTGCAGTCGCTCGTGCTCGACCATCTCCTCCTGCACGACGGGCCCGCCTTCTGGGTCGACGCAAACGGACACGCAACGACGACGACACTCGCTCAGATCGCGCCCAGTCAACGGCTACTCAACCGAATCCACGTGGCACGCGGATTTACCGCCTACCAGCACTACGGCGCCGTCTGTGGTCTCCCGTCAGCGGTGAACAAGTCGATCCAGATGTCCACCGTCGATGCCGGGGCGGCCGGTCGAGGGGCACCAGGTCGTGACGAGGACACGTCGCCCCACACGCCCGCCCTCATCATCGCGCCGGCCGTCGACGCCCAGTACCGCGCCGACGATACCCTCGGCGAAACCCACGCGGAAACCCTTCAGGCTCGAACTCTCGCCCAGTTAGCGACCTACGCCGAGGGGTACGACATCCCGGTGCTCGTTACGCGAAACGAACGAAACGAATTCACCGAGTCAATCGCGACGGTCGCCGACCACCACCTGGAGTGCGAGCAGACTCGGATGGGGCCACGGGTCGTCGGCAAAGACTTCGAGACGCTCGTCTATCCCGTCGACGACGGCGCGTACTACCAGACGACGTTCGCGTACTGGCGGCAGCTGCTCGCGGCACGCGCCACGCAGGTCGGCGTGGAACCGACAACGCCGACGCCGTCGACGCCGACTCCGGAGGGCGTCGGAACGGGCGTCACAGCTGACGGTGAGACCGTGTCGGCCACCGCCGACCCCTTGCTCGACGCGTGGACGACGACCGGGGTAGGAGGACGATAGCGATGGGGCGTACGAACCCAACCTACCGAGATGCGCTGCGGGCAATCGAAGAGCGCTGGGCTGAGTTCCGCCGGGCACTGCGGCGTCGCGACCAGCCGCACTTCGACCGGCTGTTCGAGTACGCCCGCGAGCACGCCGACGCGAGCGGGCTGTTGAACCACCAGAACCCGCTGCTGCCGGCGCTGCTCAGCATCGATCTCGAACAGGAGGCCCGCCTCGACGACCACGAGGAACGCCTCGAGGAGCTTGAAGCCGCGGTCGCAGCACGCGATGATCAAGAGAGTGCCCCACCGGACTCGAACCCGTGACGATGCCGTTCAGTATCGACTTTCTGGACGACGGCCGCGTCCTGGAGTGGGAGGCAACCGCCGACGGCGCCGTCGCGACCGAGCGCCAAGACTACACCCCACGCTTCTACGTCGCCGCTCGCGACCCAGCGTCCGACATCGACCTCACGACACTCCAATCGGTGTACGACCAGCACCCGGACGTCGTCGCGACCGAGATGGTTACGCGACGCCCCGGCTTTCGACGAGACGAGGAGGCCGTTCTCGCAGTCGACGTCGCCCACATCGACCGCATCACTCCACTCGCTCGGCAAGCGCGCCAGCTGTCGGCCTATCCAGTCGGGGATCTCGCCTGTTTCAACGTCGACTTCTCGCGAGAGTTCCGGTACTGTCTGGAGACCGGCGCCGATCCGACGCCGGCGAGCGAGCTGTCGACGCTCCGGCTCAGTATTCCGGTGACCGAAACGAGCAACGACATCTATGGGGAGCTGTCCGTCACCGGCGACACCGTCACCGGCTCGCCGACGGATATCCTGACCGCCGTCCAGGGGGCACTCGAAGCGTACGATCCGGATGTCCTGGTCTGCTCAACCAGCGAGATCGTCCCGACCCTGTACGAGATGGCGACGGACGCCGGCGTCGACGACTTCTCGCTGAGTCGGTGGCCGGACGTCGACTACCAGCAGCTCGCGAGCCGGTCGACGTACTCGAGCTACGGCCGCGTCGGCCACTCGCCGGCGCGGTACAACGTGCCCGGCCGGGCAATCATCGACGAGTCGAACACGTTCTTCTACGGGGAGACGAACCTCGACGGCGTTCTCGACCTCGTGTCGCGCTCAAAGAAGCCCGTCCAGGAACTTGCGTGGGCGTCGATCGGGAACGTGCTTACGGCGATCCAGATCTGCGAGGCCCACGACCGCGGTGTCCTCGTGCCATGGAACTCCTGGCGTCACGAGTTCTACAAGCCGATGGGGACGCTCCACGACGCCGACCGCGGCGGGTTCATCTTCGCACCCGAGGTCGGGCTTCACGAGAACGTCCACGAACTCGACTTCTCGAGTCTCTATCCGAACATCATCTGTACCCGGAACGTCTCGCCGGACGTCATCCGGTGTGAGTGCCACAGCGACCGCGACGACGTCCCCGGCCTCGGATACTCGATCTGCGACGACCGGGGTTACCTCGTCGACGTGCTCCAGCCGATCATCGACGCGCGCGACGAGATCAAGGCGGCCATCCGTCACGAGAAGGGACGAGACGACCCCGATGAGGATCGGCTGGCGGAACTCGAAGGGCGGTCGGGTGCGCTGAAGTGGATTCTCGTCGCCTGCTTCGGCTATCAAGGGTTCAGCAACGCGAAATTCGGCCGCATCGAGTGTCACGAGGCGATTAATGCATTCGCTCGCGAGATCCTGCTGACGGCGAAACAGCGGCTGGAAACTGGCGGCTGGCGGGTCGTCCACGGCATCGTCGACTCCATCTGGGTGACGCCGGACCCCGACGTCGACGACGAGGACCGCGAGAACCTCGAGGCGCTCGCGACGGAGATCACGGGACGTGTCGAGATTCGGCTCGAACACGAGGCCCACTACGACTGGGTGGCGTTCGTCCCGCAGCGCGAGAGCGACGCCGGCGCGCTAACGAAGTACTTCGGGAAGGTCGCCGGCGAAGACGACTTCAAGATCAGGGGTATCGAAGCCCGGCAGCGCTCGACCCCGCCGTTCATCGAGGACGTCCAACGAGACTGTCTCGACCAGCTCGATGCCACGCGGTCACCGGACGCGGTGCTCGGACGGCTCGAACGAGCAATCGGCGAACTACAGGCGGGCAACGTAGAAGTAGAGCGGCTCGTCGAGCGGAACCGTGTCTCCAAGCCCCTGGAAGGCTACTCACAGAATACACAGAACGTGGCCGCCTTGAAGCGAGCCCGCGAGCAGGACCTAGCAGTCCACCCGGGCCAGGATATCGAGTACGTGGTCGTCGACGACGACAAATCCTCGCGAGACCGGGTCGCACTCGCCCACGAGGAGATCGAGACCTACGATGCCTCGTACTACGAAACGCAGCTGGTCAGAGCCGTCGAGAGCGTGCTTTCACCGCTCGGGTGGGATCGGACAGACATTCGACGGAGACTCGCAGAGACACGAGAGCTGGAGCTGACGGAGTTTACAGCAGCCCGGAACGGATGAGTTGTCTCAAATCTCTTCTGAGGTGAGCAAAATCACAAGTGGGCGACGAGGTCGATCCCATTCACACTCTGGGGGGGTCCTGCTCTCTGGAACACCCCCCGGAGTGTGAATGGACGTAAATCAATCACACCGAGGGTGGACAACCTATATGTGAATGGGGCGAATTGGTCCGGTCATGCCAAACAACGATTCCACGCAAACAACCGTCGACGAGATACTAAATGTCGACGAGGGGGATAGCGAAGATGAATCGGATATTTTTGAGAAACCGTGGTTGCTCGAGATCGATAACGTTCCTGACGCCAATCGAATTGTCGGACGAGACGACCATATCACGTTCTTGGCCAAGAATCTCCGAAAGATGCGGACAAACAGCGTCCCGGATAACGTCCTGGAGTGGGGAGAAACCGGCACGGGGAAGACACTAGTTGCAAGACACGTCTGCGAGCGGCTTGAAGCAGCAACTGCAGGAACGGACTCCCCCATCGTTACTGCCTACATTAACCCAGACCCCATCTCTACGTATACCTCCACCTTCCGAAAGATTGCAGAGCAGGTGAACGCGAAAGCAGAGAACCCACTTGATGTCCCCTATCAGGGCCTCTCAGCCGAGCATTATCGGGATCAGAAATTATGGCCCGTTGTTCAGCGGGAGTTCTCTGGCGGTCTTGTCGTCATTATCGATGAAATCGACAAGCACGGAGAAGTGAACGAAGTCCTCTACACGCTATCACGGTCACAATCAAAAGACGACGTTGACTTCCCAGTCCTTACAATCGGGATTTCGAACGACATCGAATTCAAAGGCGAAATTGAGTCACGGGTTCAATCGACTCTCCAGCCAGAACACCGAACGTTCACACCGTACGAAGAAGACCAGCTCATTGCAATCCTCGAAAATCGACGGGACGCATTTTATGACGGTGTCCTCGATGACGAGGTGATTCCAACCACCGCTGAACTCGCAGCTGAAGAACACGGTGACGCTCGACGGGCAGTCCGATTGTTCCGGAATGCGGGCGAGATCGCCGACGAAGAAGGCGACGATATCGTGACTGCGAATCACGTTCTCGAAGCTGACGAACTCGTCGAAGTAGAACTCTTTATGGAGATGGTGAAAGGGACTCCGTTGTCCGGGAAATTACTCCTGTTTGCTCTCACGCGTCTTGACCGGAATAACCCAGAGAAAGAATGGTTCCGGACGTCAGAGATTCACGAGGTTTACCAAACAGTAGCACGGGACGTCGAAGTAGAGCCCAAGGGGTACAATCGTGCGCTCGAGCTTCTGAACAAGCACGTGACGACAGGAGTTCTCGAATCGAAAAAGAAGGAAGGCGGAGATCAGGGGAAGTTCAGGTCGTATTCGCTCCAAGGAGACGTCGAGAGTACACGAACTGGACTGATCAACTCGACGCCGGAACTCCAGACGTTGATGGGATGGTGACACCCCCACCCCTCGGTGTGAATGGTCCCCCATAGGATACGACGGTTGTAGAGATAGAGCGGGAGTCGAGGAAGCAGGGTCGTTTGTCTGAAGAACCTAGTACGGTACGGAGAGCGGCTCACACGTTCTGTCACGGTAGCTGGCCCGACCCGCTACTGCACCGCACCGCAGTTGTAGTTATCTTTATTATACTACAGTCTAAACAGCTCTCCGAGTAGATGTATTTTGAAAGGCGAGGCCTTGTGCCGAAGCCGAAGGTTCGCCACTGAGGCGAGAACCTTTCCTACGGCGTGAGGACTTCAGCTGTTAATGCCTTCTTAATCGCGGTACCCTGGGTGGTGGACCATTCACACTGAGGGGTGTGGGGGTAAACGAGGCGTAATCTATCCGCGTGTTGCTCTGTCTTCTCTCGGCGTGAAGTCTCGTTAGAGATCGGCGGTTGGTAGCCCATTCACACCGAGGGGTGTCGGGTAAACCGATCCCATTCACACTCTGGGGGGTGTCATCTGCTACGCTACGAATCACGTTGAAAAGAACATCAGGCTACAGTTCCATCTCGTCTACTCGTCGGGATTCACCGGCCCTTTGTACTTCGACGTCACCGAATCGCCTTCCCGCCACTGCCAGTAGTAGTAGCGGTTGTCGTTGATCTCCTTGATCGTGATCGTCGCCTTCGCCGGCACGTCGTCTGGGAGGTCATCGGGGCGCTCCTCGACGTCGGCGTCGTCCGCTTCCTCCTCGAGACGAGCTTCCCGCTCTTTGTGTTCGGCCAACGCCTCGGCGTAGCTGGCAACGTCCCGAAGATGCTCCTGTGTGGCTTCATTGAGCGTGTTGACGATCTCCGTCGGGAGGTTCGCCGGTGGGGTCGGGGGTTCGTAGGACATCGGCTACTCTCGTGTTAACCAACACAGCCCACGATTCCATAGTTTTGTTGGTTAAGACGATGGGGCGGTTCTCGCGATTGCTGGCTGTAACACTACTCGAAACTTATTTAAATACAAGTTTCGTACTATGTTACACCGTGCTCCGGCGCATCGAACTCGAGGTCCTCGCCACGGTCGACCGCGGCGACACGATCTCCGAGATCGCGACGAAGCTCGACCACAGCGAGAGCTACCTCTCTCGTGCCGTCGGCGACCTCGTTGAGAAAGGGCTCGTCTACACGGAACGCGACGGCCGCCGAAAACGAGTTATCCCGTCGGATGCTCGCGCCGTCGAGCTCTACCAGGACCTCGTCCGCCAGCACTCCCACATCGAGTTCCCCGAGCTGCTGACCGGCAAGGCACTCGAGGTGCTGTACTACCTCGACCAGCCGCGAACCGTCTCCGAGATCGCCGACCGAAGCGACAATTACCGCAACACGGTCAACCGCGTCCTCAAGCGGTTTCGCGACCGTGGGCTCGTCGGGACCGTCGACGGCCACTACGAGTTCAACGCTGACTTCGACCGCCTCCACGAGTTCGCGCGTGAACTCGCACATCATCTACATCGCCAGCGCCTCGAAGCCGTCGCCCCGAAGGGCACGATTCTCTGGGAGGACTACGACGAATTCCTCGCCCAGGCTGAGACGGAGATCGAGGCAGAGGGGTTCCACGAAACCGGCCTCGGTCGGTTCGCGGCCTTCGACCTCCAGTTCCTGCTCACCGGCCACCGCAACTACGTCTACTCCGAGGATCTCGACGCAGTCTCGCCGGCGGAACTTTGCTGTCACACGCTGCTCATCGACAACGGCAGCCGTCACCGCTCGTACTGCCTCCTCCTGCTCAGCCACGTCGACGTCGACGAGGAGGACCTCCGAGAGCAGGCGGCAAAGTATGGTCTCGAAGACGAAATCGACGCCTTGCTGCGCTACCTCGAGACGCACGGTGAGGTCGATGACGAGCGACTCCCGGAGTGGGACGAGTTTCAGGAGCTGGCGGCTGACTACGAGGTACCACTACCACAATGAGACCAACATTCGGACGCGAGTACATCGAGAACGAATTCCAGCGAATCGGGGACGGGCTATCTGAACCGCTCACGGTCTACCTGATCGGTGGTGGCGCGATGTCGCTGCGCGACCTCAAGGGGGCGACGAAAGACATCGACCTGGTCGTCCCAGATGGCGACGCGTACGGCCAGCTGTGGGCCGTCCTGATGGACCTCGGGTATGCGGAGGTTCAATCGCTGGATCCAGATTACCGGGCGCTGGGGGCGACGAGCTGCGTCGAGAACGACGACGGGTGTCGCCTCGACATCTTCAACCAGCAGGTCGCGAACAAGCTCGTGCTCACCGACGGGATGCAAGAGCGCAGCGAGCCGTTCCTCGACACGGATCGACTGACGGTTCGGCTGGTCAGCAACGAGGATATCTTCCTGTTCAAGGCGATCGCAGGCCGCGATGACGACATCGAGGACATGAACATGCTCGTGCAGGCCAGCCTCGATTACGACGTCGTCCGGGCTGAACTCGAAGCCCAGATCGAACGCCTGGGGGACGATCAGTTTGCCACGTTCGCGAACGAGGCCCTGGTCGAACTCGAGGAGCGGTACGGAGTGACCACGCCGATCGAGGCCCGCGTCCAGGAGCTGACGAATAGATACTACCGGGGGCTCGAAGTCCTCCAGGCACTCGACGAGCCGATGGCCGTCGACGAACTGGCTGCGGAACTGGAGCTGGATGACGAAGAGGTTCGGGACCGGATCGCGTATCTCTCAACGTTCGACCGGGTCCACCGAGATGGCGACACAGTCCGTCCCGTGGAGTAGCTCAATCGTTACCCTACGGGGAGGGATGGCGGCCGTCTGGACGGGGAACGCGGCCCCGTTTGATCTCTTGATCGACGCGACGCAGATGCTTGCAGCCGCCTTCGGGTGAGCGCTGCTGCCAGTCGGGACAGGTACACGATTCGTCGACGACGTCGACTTCGTACCTGTTGCCGGACGCGGACTGCACCTCGTAGCGGCCACCTTTCGAGAGGAGTGAGACGTCCATCGCTTCGGCAACGGCACGCTTCGTGCGGGGCTCAAGATCGTCCTCCGACTGTGCGTTCTCGTCGACGACCAGTCGGTCGCGAACGTCGCCCGTTCGGCCACCGTCGGGAGCGACGGCTTCCGCAGGCCCCCTGAGCCGCTCGTGGAGCAGTTCCTCCACCGGATGGCCTTCCGGCCACAGGTAGTGGACTTCGCGGCGCTCGCGATGGTCGTAGGAGCCGCACGCCGCTGCGCTCCCGGTCCAGACGCGCCAGGCCCCGAGCGCGGCCATCACGTCGACGATGTCGCGGGGAACCGTCTGGTGGTCGTCCGGGAAGAACACCCGGAAGCGGGTACACGCCTCCTGCGGCGGGACGGTCTCCCACCAGTCTTCGCTGGAGCCCCAGCTGTCGTACATCGCGTCGTCGCTCCCGTAGCCGACGATCACGCCGTCGATCGGCGTCCAGTCTGCTGGGAGGTGTTCCGACTCGCCTTCGAGCACCCGAAGAACGGCGTATCGGAGGTACTCGTGGGTTTGGTTGTCTGTCGTTCGAGCGACCTGGTCGTGTTGCTTGGCAACGTGCTCGGCTTCCTCGAGGACCGTCGTTAGATAGGGTTCAGTCATCATTCGACGGAGGTTAGAACGCGCCTCCGCCCCTCGGCGGGCGCAGAAAAACTTAACCAACAGAGCGGAAGAACCCATCACTCTGTTGGTTAACTGTGTTAGGACGAGGATTCGCTTTCGAGCACGTCGATGAGCTCTTCTGCTGTGGAACTGATCCGTCCGAGCCGCTCGCGAACGACCTCGGGATCGTCCGACTCCCACGCAGCGAGGTAGAACGCCGACCCACTAGTGTCGAGCCCGCAGTACCGCCCGACGACGTACGCGACGGCTTCGGCCTCGACTTCGCGTTTCGCCCGCTCGGTGTCATCGTCGACGTCGAAGTGGAGCAGAGCGTGGGCATACTCGTGAATTAGCGTCCGCGCGAGGTCGGCCTCGTTCTTCCGATCACGCACCTCGACGAGCGGCTGAACGTCGACGAGGCTCAGCTGCTCGCAGATGCCCTTCGCCTCGCCGTGGGTCCACTCCTCGGCTGGAACGATCCGCACCGTCACGCCGAGGTCGTCAGCGGCGGCAGTCAACTGTTCGACGAGGTCGCCGGCGTCCCCGGTCGCTTCCGTGTCGAGGTCGGGAAGCGGCTCGCCCTCGGTCTGGGAGACGTCGAACACCGGAGCAGGCTTGAACCCGACCAGGCCCTCGGACCACTCCTCGGGTGGCGTCTCGTCGTACTCACAGTCACTGTCCTCGTGGTAGCTCGGTGAATTCTCGCACTCCGGGCACTGCTTGGAGATGATCGGCGCCCAGATCCAGATGGCCGATTCACCCTCCGTGACGTGGCGGTCGAACTCCTCCTGCCACGTCCGGTAGCCCGCCACCCGGCTCGCCTCGGGACACTGCCGCTTGATGAGGAGCGTGTTTCGGTAGGAGTAGTCGTGGAAACGACTCTGGACATCGAGCCACTCTTGGAACTCTTCGCTGGCCTGTGCGTCGTCGACGCCGGCGACGAGGTCGTCGATCCACTGTTTGATCGTACTGTTCATCTCGTCGGATCGCGTGTCGGTCTGGTCGAAGGAGACCGACGAGTCACTAGTCGTAGCCATTGTGTTCTCCGAATCGAGTTCACAGCGACTGCAGCAGTTCAGAACGCGCCGCACCCCTCAGGGGCGCAAAAACAGAAATTCACCAACTAGCTCTCCAGCCGTCAGCAACGTGTTCAGTTTCACTCCACTTTCCAACATTTTACACTACACGTCTGAGTACGCTGTTGCATGAGCAAATGGGCAGATTACGTAATCACTGCAGTTAGATACAGTGGTGACTCTATCGAACAAGTTCAGGTATATGAGGACGATGGAGATCAACTAGTCAACCGAGATACCAAATCGCGAATGGCCGTCATCCTCAGCTTATCGGTTGGACAAGAGTACTGTACGGCGTACAAGAATGACAACGGGAAATGGACAAAGGGTGATGATGTCGGGACAGTAGAAGTTGACGGGACAACCTACCTTCGGACTGACGGGAACAACATCGCGAGCGACAATCTAGGCGAACTGCCAGAGTTCTAGGGAGTCTTGGCATCGCGTAGAGAGCGTTTTTCTTCGGCCAATCCGACCGTGATGAGGTACTCGAGGAACTCGTCGAACCGCTCGACGTCGCTAGGCGTGTCAGTCGCAAGATGACGCGCCCACTCGATGGCCCACTGGAAGGCGGGATCCGTACCGCCCTTGCCGTGAATGTACCACCACCGGGCCGCTTTTAGTACGACCAGCGGATTCGTAGGTGGCTGCTCACCGGCGAGCCCACGGGTGATGGATTCGATTTCGTCGGGGACGTCGGCGGAATCGACCTCCGCTGATTGCGTGTTGTCGATATCGACCGGGATCTCGTCGATCGAGACGTTGTCAGGACGCTGTTGTTGACTCATTGTAAGTCACCTCTGAGGACTCTCGAAGGAGCCCTCGCCCTCTCTGGGGGCACGAAAAACAGGTCGCGAAGTCACGCCGGCGGGAGGTAGATGCTCTGCTCGCCAGCGATCTCCTCCAGGTTGTTTCGGTGACGGTGGCTGAAGTAGCACTCGTAGCTGCAGTATCCACAGATTGCGCCGGTATCGTATTCGGCGACGTACGGGCCGCGGCGAGTTCGCCAGACGTTCGTCCCGCACTCGGTACAGGCGGCGTCCTCGAGATCGGCAGGACTCGGTCCCTTGTACTCGACGTCGAGCCCCTCGTCTCGCGGTGTCGTTTCGGGCCAGATTCCGTGGGTCCTCCAAAACTCACGGACGCGAGCGAGGCTGTGGCGCACCGTCTTTCGGACGGTGACGTGGTCGGCGTCGCGACCGCTGTCGTCCCAGCCGTCGGCCGTCCAGAACTCACCAAACTGTGCGCCGCGATGCAGGCCGTTCCAGTCGACACCGACGATGTCGGCTGGTGGCTCGTCCGTGAGTGTTGGCCTGGTCAGCTGTCGAATGGCGTCGAGCTGCTTGGGCGGACTCCCACCGAGGATATGGACGCGCCGCCCTCTCCAATCAGCTGGATCGGAGAACTCGTGGGCCAGCCGGTCGGCGTATCCCCGTGAATACCCGAGGACGAGGTTCTCGGGTATCGCGTCGATCACCGCCCGCGACTTCGGAACGACGATGAGCTCGGCCTCGGGATAGCTCGCTTGGATCTCACGAGCCGCAGCGACGTGGGCGTCGACATCAGCTGGTTCGTAGATGTCGCCGATGACACCGACCCGAGGCTCGTGCTCGAAGAATCGCTCGACGAACCGTTCCAGGTCGGGATTCCGGAAGTCGTTGTCGAGCATCCCGACAGGAATCTCGAGGTTCAGGTACTGTTCTGCTTGATACCCACAGTCTTCCCGAAACCCGGGGAGAAATCCGAGAGCTAGAGCATCAGCCGCGAATGGAGCTCGATGAAGGAACGCTATATGGTCTGCTTGTCTGGCGGCAGCAATGTCGCTAGCAGTGCTGGAGTCTGTACTCAAATCGAGGGACATGATTGGGATCGCGAGGTCGCTGCTGGCTGCCCCGCACCCATTCAGGGGCCCGAAAAACCGAGACACAGCGGGTTAACCAACAATAGGGGAACTCACGCGGAACCTGTTGGTTAAGAACAGAGCTTACTCTTCGCCCTCACGGAGCTCTTCAGCCTTCCACTTGAGCCGGCGCAGGATCTGCGTCCGATTCTGGTGGGCGTTCTCGTAGGCAACACACTCTTGGAGGATTTCCATATCCGGGATCGTCGCGATACCGGCCTTGACCAATCGGTAATTCGGTGCTTCAAGACGCTTCTCAGGTGGGAATTCGTCGTCACTCCCGTCGCTAATCGTGGACTGTTCCATCTCGGTAGCCCTCCACCCCTCGAGGGCGAGAAAAACAGAACAGACGACTACATCACCGCCGCGGCGTCAGGCCATCGCCTCTTGGAACCGCTCACGCAGCGCGTCCTCACGTTCTTCGAACTGTTCGACTTTCTCCTGTAGGTCGTCGCTGACGCGCTCGATGCTCGCCAGCGCTCGTTCACCCTCCAGCGAGGCCTGCGACCCGTCGTCTCCGTCCGCCTCTAGCTGCTGCTCGTACGCCTGCTCGACGCGCTCGATCGTGCCTTCCGGGTTGAACAGAATGTCGTTGGCGATCCGAACGTACTGATCGAGAGACGCCCCTTCTTTCCCCTGGAAGAAGTGAGTGAGCGCGTACGTCGCGCCGGAATGCAGCGTCCACATGTCGATCTCGAAGGGAGACGCCGCATTGGCTTCCGCATCGCCGGCGGCACGCTCGGCCAGGTAGTCCGGGAACCCCAGCAGGGTGTAGAACTCCGTGACGGTGAACGGGAGCTCCGAGAAGTCGAGGTCGATGTCCTGAGCGTCCCGGATGAACTCGAAGAGGTCATCGGCGACGAGTTCGACCTGTGCGAGGAGTTCCTCCCACCAGCTCCGGAAGTTTCGCACGTCGCCGACGTGTTTGATGACCTCTTTGTCGGTGAGCGAGCGCATCGTGTTCGAGCAGTAGCCATCCTGAGCGAACCCTTCCACGTAGACGGCGTGCTCGCCGAAGAAGTCGTAGCCCGACGTGACGCCCATCGTGATCGGGTCCGACCGGCCAGGAAGGCGCACCTCGAGGCCATCGAACATGATGTCCATATGGACTTCGCCGCCGCCCCGGTAGCGCCGAATCTCGCCAAACATCACCTCGCCCAGCGGCGTCCCGTCGATGGTCTCCTCGCGGAGGACCTCCTCTAGCGGCCCGTAGACGTCGACCGGGTTGATGATCGAGTACGAGTCAGTCGGGATATAGAACAACGGGTCCGTCTCCGTGTCCTCATCTCGGGCCTGCTCCCGAGCTCGACTCGGCTCGACGAGTGCGTTGAACCGCTCCGTCTCAACCCACTCGTCGGTGTAGGGATTCTGGTACGCCACGGTCGTCTCGACGGCCTGCGGAAGATCACGAACCGCCTCGGCGAAGGTCACGGGATCTGCATCTCCATGGCGCTCTCGATACCACTCGGGTAGTTCGGTGTCGGTACGTCCACCGACGCCAGCGAAGATGGTTCTGGACTCTGGATCTTTCATCTTAGTCACCTTCCTTCAGGAATCCTCGTCGACGTGCGACTGTATCGTCTCGCGCCCTGCGCCCCTCTCCCGGGCGCAAAAACAACACCACGTTAACCAACGCCCGTCTCTGAATGGCGGGGAGTGTTGGTTAATCCAGATCCAGTCCACGGCTCGGAACAGATGTCGGAACTACTCAGATTCGTCTCTCCGTACCCGGACCTGCTCAGGATTTGGAACCCAGGGGTGTGCTTCCCAGCAATGCCGAGCGTGACTATGCGGTGAGTCGAACTCTCTACTACAGGATCCACACTCGTAGGTGGCATCGGGCCAAGGCTCGCTGACGAACATCGCTGTCACCGTCGTCGCCACCGGCTCGGGGGCCTCGCTCCGCGTAACGTACCTGTAGCCGAGAACCGTCCGTTGCCCCATCGCTGTTCGGGCGATCTCGGTTGGCTTGTCCTCGGGGAGATACACCCAGCGAACGAAGTCGTCGACCGATTTCTCGGCTGAGGGCTGGAGGATGAACCATCGCTCGTGATTATCTCGGAACAGGTAGCGTTCGGTCCCCCTGTTTTGGAGGTATATTGGGTCACCCCTGCCGGGGACGAGCTGTAGTCCGAGCGACGGCGATACCGGTTTCAACAGCTGGTCGAGGACCGATGGGGCGTCATCTGTCCGGCAGGCCGAATCAGCCTCCGCTACGAATTCATCGAGACTGGCATTCGTGGTCACGGGGACCACCTCCCGAGGGAGGCCTGTTCCCGGTCGGACTCAGCTGGAACTTCGCAGAGAAACCGCCACTTTGGCTGTTCTCGGATCTGCTTATCGGGGCGATTTCCCGCTTGGCCGGGGTCCGTTTTACCGGCACAGTGCCAGCCCTTGTCTCTGAGCGCTTTGATCATCGAGCCGTCGAAGTCGGCTCGCACGAACGTCAGCAGGAGCCGAACGCCTCGTCGCCTGCCGTGCCGACGCACGAACTGTTCCATCGACCGGGCGAGGGCGGCAGAGGCGAGATTGGGGAAATCGACGCCGATGCAAATCCGTGCTGCCTCGACGATTTCGTCACCCTCGAATCGCGTCCCGTCGTACTCCAGCGAGCGAATCAGCGGATAGCGCCACGTAATCGCACCTAGTAGCTGGTCCTGGTAACAGAGTCCGTGATGGACGAGATTCGTCCGGGGGATATCGTCCATATAGGAGTGATGCGCTTCGTAGATCGCGCCGGCGACGTGGCGCGGGATCGATTCGATATGGACGCCCTCTGCGAACCCCAAACCGAGCGGCGCCGTGACCGGCTGGCCTTCCCGATGGATGGGACACGAACACCCATCGGGGGTAGGCGTATACTGGAAGCCGGTACTCCGTATTTGGTCTAGAGAGTGAGTTTCGGTCACGAGTCGGTGTCGTCGGTGCGCTCCTGTCGGTCGTTGTATCTTTCCAGTTCACGCCCGATTTTCTCGAGCGCCTCGACACCACGTTCGAGGAGCTGATGGGTGGCTCGCGCCAGTCGAAGCGTCTCCATCAGTGCTCCCCCTCCGGGGGTTCGATGAGATCGTTGCTCTCTTCGGTGAGTTCCCGGATTACCCGTTCCACGTCAGCCTCTTCGGACATCGTCCGATGTGCGAGCGGGGCAGGATATGCCCGGTCGCCCTGGCTGCAGAGCACGACCAGCCACTCGTCGCTTCCATCCCCGAGTACGATGTAGTGGTCGCGATCAGCGCGCTGGAACACTCTTCGATCAGGGCGGGAGACGGTTCGCCAGTTCTCGGGGAGCGTCGGTGATGGCCGTCCGCCGTCGGCGAGGGCGACGACGTCGTCGGTAAGGGTCGCCATCGCGGCGTCGATCTCCTCGCCGGGGAGGTGCCAGCACGCCGCGGCACCGTCGCACTCCAGCTGCGAAACCACCTGATTCCGGAATGCGATGTAGTGCTCACGGGCGAACTGCTCATCGTCGTAGTAGTCGAGAAGGAGCGCGCACGCGAGCTGGGCGGGCCCGCTGCCTCGATACCCGACCTCGAAGCCGCTGGGACTGTGGTTGACGAGATCGAGACTGCGGTCGGGTGTGAGCTCTGTGTCCTCGGGACGACGAGTGACAACCAGATCTCCACGTCGACGTCGGCCGACGTACGCCGTCGTCATTTGAATCGCCCCCGTTCGTCCCGCTCGCGATTGGACACGTCCCACTCGTGGTCTGTTGGTTTAATCTCGGACCCGAAGCCGTGTCGTTCGGCGTGTTCGGTGCGACTGAGGAGTTCGAGGTTTTCTGGTCTGTTGTCCCACCTGACACCATTCTTATGATGAACGTGCTTGTCCGCGACGGCGTCGAACCCGCGCTCTGCCACCATTACGAGTCGGTGGATACCGACCGAGTCTGTCGTCCCACGATAGTTTGTGGCACAGATGACGTAACCACGGTCGGTGAACACGGCGGGATGCCGTCGACGGTTCGGGGCCGCCTCACGTGCGTCTCGACGAGGAATGTCGAACTTCTGCATCCACTTATGCACCGTCGGTTGCGTACAGTCGAGCTTATCTGCGATCTCGTTCGTACTCAGATCCTGTTCCCAGTAGAGTTCGTAGAGGAGCGATTCGTCTCGCCAGGGGTACTCTGAATCGGTCATGGCTCGGTAACGGGGAGTGGCTTCCCCCGCGCCCCTCTCGGGGGCAATAAACACTACCGAGCGGAATCGTACTTCAATCTCAGATCCAGTTCGTCACCGACCCGAGCAGGTCTGCAGACAGCGTGAGTTACGGTGGGAGGTGACGGTCGTAGATATTCCGCCGATGCCCGACCGCCTCGACGATGAGGACATCCTCGTCTCGGTCCCACGTGATGATCGCACGGTAGTCACCGGCACGAAGCTTGTAGTACGGGTAGCCGGTGAGCTTTTCGAGTCGGTGGGAGGTCCAGTCTTTAGCCTCGTCGAGTTTCTTCACCAACCGCTCTTGCGCTTCCGATTCGAGTCCCTCTAGCAAATCGAGTGCTTTCGGTGTCCACTCGACCTCAGTCATCGATGCCTAGCCGGTCCTTCACGTCGTCCTGCGACACCGTCTCGCCCTGCTCCCGCTGCTCGCGGCTCTCGGCCAGATGCTCCAGCGCTTCCTCGGACAGCTGCGTTGGCGGGTTGACAGCGTCCCGAAGCGCGTCGCGGATGAACTCGGATTTGTTCGCGTAGCCACGCTCCTCCCAGACGTCGTCGACCTGTGCCAGCAGCGACTGTGGCACCCGGACGTTGATTTTCTCCATTTCACCGTCGCCGCCGGCGTCGCTGTCAGTGCTCATATGCTGTGATACGTCTGTATCACGTAAGTAGCTTCGGTTGGATCTGCGGACTGTGGTTGACGAGGTCCAGACTGCGCTCGAGGGAGAGTCGCCGATGCTCCGAGAGGTTCAGGACGACAGCTTGGCCGTCGACGCGGAAGCCGACGTATTCGACTGTATCTTGGTGAGCCTGACCTGGCGATGCGACTGGGACCGATTCCGAACTGGCCATAGGTACATTCCCGTTCATCGTTGCTCGCGGGCGGTTCGGTGACCCCCGCACCCCTCTCAGGGGTTCAACAAACAGGATGGCGTAGCGTTCGGCAACGTACTGTCCACTTGACCTCCTCCCACCCCTGAAGAGATGGAATTCCCGAGCGTTGGGATATTAAGGTTTAGAGTCCACCACCTCGGCCTGCGGTTCGAATCCGCAGGAGAGGTCGTACAGGTAGACTCCGGGCTGGGCCAACCAGCCGGTACTCCTATCCCTAGACGAGGACTCGGAGTTACTTGCGCTGTCGTTGATGTCGAGACGGATGTTCTCCGCTCCATTTACGTCCGCGTTGAACGCTGCGTCACACTCCTCACAAACGTACAAGCCACGCTCAACACGCTGCCCATCGTCTTCTTTCCCGCACACAGCACACATCTTCGATGTGTCACCCTCGTCCACTTCCACGACCTCGATCCCCTCGGCCTTCGCCTTATATTCGAGAATTGAGGTGAAGCGGTCGAACGCCCACCCGTGCAGGTCAAGGTTGCCGTGCTGTCCCCAGTTCTTCGCCTGACCGTTCTCATCCTCACGCACGCTACTCAAATCTCCGACGTTGACCCGGCCAACGCCCTTCTCCACACACCGCTGGACGATGTGCTTGGCGAGGGCGTGGAAGAAATGCCGGCGGCGCTCAGACCTCTTCCGGTGCAGCCGTGTCGCCCGCTCGCCACCACTGTCGTCACACTTGGCAATCTCCTTCGGGAAGTAGTAGCCGTCCTGTTTCAACCGATTACCCGGGTATAGGTCGGCCTCTTCCGTACTGTAGGCGACAGCGGCGAAATTCGAGATACCGAGGTCGATGCCAGCGGTCTCCTCTCCGGGTGCGTCTGGCGTCTCAATCTCGTCTTTGCAGACGAGGTGGAGTTCCCAGCGTTCCTTCGTGTTGTCGTAGACGGCACGAACCTGTTGCAGGTTCTCGACCGAGATGCTGGGTCGCGTCTCGTATTCGACGAGGATGTAATCGCGGTCCCGTGGGTGGTCTTTGTGATTCGCGCCTTTGCTGAGGCGGACGCGATTGTGTTTCGGGTCGTGTCGGATGCCCTTCTGCTTCCACGTGACCGTGCTGCGCGGGTGTTCTTCGTGGACGCGGCGGCCTTGGTCGTCGTAGTAGTTGCGTTTACGGTATCCGGGCGGATTGTCCCGGTAGTCGTCTGAGGAGTACCACGAGTTAAAGGCTTCAGCGAGTTCCTCCAGAACCCGCTGACTGGACTGACTGTGCAGCCCTCGGTACTTGTCGTGATCCTTCAGCTCGCTTTTGAGTTCCTCGTGACTAGGGACCTCCCCGGTGTCTTCCCATTGTTGGCGGGAGTAGTAGTTGGCGACGTTCCAGAGTTTGCTGGCACTCCACCCGTGCCGGTCGAGTGGCTCTGCCACCTGTGAGTGGTTGCGGATTTGCGCACGGTGAGTGCGGTGGATTTCCAACATCCGTGGAAAGTCTCTATAACAGGTTATACTCGCCTGAATTGTAAATGTTAATGTTTGACAACCGTGGACTCTTTGGGCGTATTATCGGCGGTGAATTACCGCTCGCTGTGTCGGTTTATCCCATCGCAAAAGAGATAGTTATTCCCCTCACACTATCCACATAATTGAGGATGGCTGTACTGGACGATCTCTCGGGGTTCGAGTTCGAGGACGTGATGGAGGACGTGTTCCGGAACCTCGGCTACGAGAACGTCCGCCAGGCCGACCGAACCGCCGACGAGGGGCGGGACGTCATCATGGAGGAGGTCGTCGACGGTACGCGGCGTGCGATCATCGTCGAGTGCAAGCACACGGGGACGGTCGGGCGGCCGGTCGTCCAGAAGCTCCACTCGGCGATCGCGACCTTCGACTTCGACGGCCCGAAGCGCGGGATTGTCGTCACGACCGGCCGGTTCACGAATCCCGCTCAGGAGTACGCCGACCACCTCCAGCAGAACGACGACCCGCACCCAATCGAGTTGCTCGATGGCGAGGACCTCCGGGAGATCGCCGACGAGATCGGCCTCGACCTCTACAACGGCCGCATCGAGATCCTCTGCGACGAAACCCTACGCCCGTACGACCCGGCCGTCGACGTCGACGCACCCGTCGAAGAGGCGTTCCGCGACGTCGAGAACATCGAGGCTGCCGACCTTTCAGACCCACACTCATCGGTGACGTTTCGCCCGGTGGTCGCGGTCACCGCGGACACGAACGCCGTCTTCGAGACGTCGGCGGGCGTCATCCACCGGATCAACGATCGGACTCGCTTCGTTGCCCACGCCGAACGCGGGCAGCCGCAGGTCGTCGACGAGGACGTCGCGACGCTGGTCACCGAGAACCTCCACGCGACCGTCGATCTCGACGCCGAGCAGTTCGGAGAGGTGTTCGACGATGTCGAGGAGCGTAGGTTCGGACAAACCCAAACGGAGTACAAGGACTGGGCCGTCGAGCGGCTCCAGCAGCACCACACGACGACGGTGACCTACACCGGCGACAACAACGTCACCTACAACAAGACCTGCGAGCCGAACCGTTCGGACATCTCTGTCCAGTCGATCGAACCAGTGTATCTCCCCGAAGTTCGGCACACCACCGACATCCAGGAATACACCTACCCCTACGAGTACTACGCAGCGGGCCCGTCACGAGTGACCGCCGAAGACGGGATCCACAGGTGCGTCCACTGTGACACGAGCGGCGTCGACGAGACGTACACGTACTGTCCGAACTGCGGGGCGATCGCCTGCTCCAGCCACACCAAAACGGAGCGGCTGGAAGGCGAGCCGATCTGTACGGGCTGTGCGGTGACGGAACGGTTCGCGCTGAAGACGAAGTACTTCTACGACGAGGAGAATCTCGAGGCGTTCCGCGAGGAGTACGCCGAAATGCCGCTTCACGAAAAGGCGATGGAGAACAAGTGGCTGGCCGGGGGGAGCGTGGTCGCGACGCTGCTGCTCGTCGTCGGACTACTCGTCATCGGCGGCATCATCTAGACCGGTTTAGTTCACACGCCGGTAGCTACAGAGGGCTAAACTACTTCAAACGCCCCTCTAAACCATTATCAAACACAAGAAGCTGATTATGGATATCCACTTTGCTCCCGTTAGATCGACGAGCCCTACTGAGGATACGCTAAAAGTTCAGATCGGGGGACAGGAAGTTGTTGTTGAAGATAATACTGAAGGTGATAGATCGGTTGGTGACCTTGTTGAAGTCTGGATCATGCAGGACCAAAGAGTGGCGGCTGACGCAATTGGGCGAGCATCCCCCTCTGTAGGTATTATTCGGGAGTCGGTCAGCGAAAACGAGTATCTTGTAGAGCGGAATAGTCGTGTTGAGATATGTGAATCTCTTAATTCTGAAAACCCAGAGAGGGGTGAGACGGTTAAGATCTACGGAGGTATGATCACCTCAACAATCTCGAATGAAGCGATTGCACCAAAGGGGATAGAAGACCGGTTTGAGGAGAAAAGTAGAGCAGAATCGTATTTAAAAGAACCTGAGCAGATTAGCGAGGTTGATTCAGGGTACGATGATGTAGGGGGATTAACAGAGACGATAGAGGAGGTAAAGGACGTCGTCGAGATCCCACTGCGAGAGTCTGATACTGATACAAATAGATTTGAGAAGCATGGGGTCAAACCGGATACAGGAATACTTTTTCACGGTCCTCCAGGGACGGGAAAGACCTTGCTTGCTAAGGCTGTAGCTAAAGAAACAGAGTCCAGTATCTATCTTGTCAATGGACCTGAGATCATCAACAAATGGTATGGGGAAACGGAAGACATTATACGAGAAATATTTTCACACGCCAAAGAACAAGAACGTGCTATCATCTTCATGGACGAAGTGGATAGTATTGCTCCAGATAGGGGGGATACAAAACAATTTCAGCGCAAAATAGTTGCCCAGCTTCTCACAGAACTGGATGGATTCGAACCACTGAATGATGTTGTCGTAATTGGCGCAACTAATGCCCTTGATGAGGTTGATCCTGCAATCATTCGACCGGGACGCTTTGACCGGAAAATCGAATTCTCGAAACCGACACAACCTGAGAGAAAAGAGATCATCGAAAAAATCACTAAGGATGTCGATTTCGGTGAATCTGTTGACTTAGAATTACTTGCCCAATCTACAGAAGGATGGACTGGAGCAGACTTATCAGGGGTCATTAGCCGTGCCGTCACAATATCGATTAGACGAGAAGGGGATCTTGTAACTCAAGATGATCTCCTTCGGGCTGTTGAAGCAACAGGTGAATGATATGGGAGTGATAGATTGGATTAAATCGAGATTCTCTGAGGAGAGTGATGATGACCCTGAACCACTTCGCGAATTCATTTATCTTGATGAAACAAGCGTTGTGAGTTTACTGGCCTCTTTGGAGGGCGAGATCACTGAGAGCCTAATCACTCGTTCAGAGTCCGTAAACCGGGAGCTCGGGAAGAGCAATAAAGGTCTCTCGTACAAAGGGACCGGCTATAATCGAACCAATGAGTCGGAAACTCTGGAGAGGAGTGGCTCTGAAACTATCCAGAGGTCCGTAATTCAATCCCGATTTGATGAACTCTATGAAGCACGACAAAATCAGCTTCTTCTTCCTTCCGAGGGGGGATTGAAGCTCGAGGATGTTTCGAGAAGTGAAATTATCGAATTGGATGGCTATGTAAATGTAGCCGAGTCGTATAGGGTCTTCAAAATACTCGAATACTTGACTGATACGTTTGAGGATATTGAGGAACTTGAAGAGTCTATTGAGGATATTCCACGTGAGGAGCTTGACGCTGTTTCAGGGTTCCTCTCTTCACTATATGGTGATCAGGTCCCAGTAAAGATTGACGCCGCCAACTACAGGATAGTAGAGGGCCATATTCAACATATACATAATCTCGATTCTGCTGAAGAAGGCAAGCCAATTTCTATCGTAGCGTATCTCAATCGTGACTCCCTTTGGGACGACCCATTAACAGTGTTTTCCGACAATACGGAGTTTACAATATATGGACGCGTGATCTCAAATGAGGTGGATTGGACCCCTCTTAGACTCACGCGGGTTCTTGAGGACCATTTTCCTGATCAAGCAAGACAGGTAAATATGGCATTAAAAACTGCCCTGCTGAACTTAGAAAAAGAGGGCGGAAAATCCGAGGTGTCAATTGATGTCGAGAAAAATCTCGAAGAGCTATTATCTGATCTGCAATCGGGTCTCGAAACCCGAGGATATTCTCTTGAGGATTCTGACCTTTCAACATTTGCTTCGGATGACGTTACAGCTAATAGCGAGTTTGAGGACTATACTGAGGCTCGTGATGAGATAGAACATGTATTAGAGGAACTTGATACTGATGTAGATAGTGACGAGAAAGCCGAATTGCTCTGGGAGACTATAACGGGAGAGGAAGACCAGGTCCAGAATGACGAGGATGTGGAGTTTGAAATCAAACCAATTGGGATCTATTGGTAGATACTACGCGAGATGCGCCACCTCGTCTGACTCCTCAACGTCGTCGAACTCTCTGCGCTCCACCGGTTCCCAGTCCTCACCCGGCACCGGACTCCACCAATCGACCTCGTAGGCGCCCGGTGCGCCGAGGATCTTCACGCGCGCCGACCCATCAGGAAGGCCGCGACGCAGTTTCTCGTCGACATGGAGATTCCAGGTCGTGGTAGAATCGAAGCAGGCGAGCACGGCCACCTCGTAGCCGCGTGTCTCTCGGGACTCTTGGAGTTCGACCTGGGTGTTGCAGTTCTTGCAGAACACCCCCTCGAAGGGGATGTGGGTGAACACTTCCTGCCCGCAGACGGGGCACCAGAGGAACTCGAACAGTGCCTCACTGTGTCGGTCAAGTACTTCAAGGGTCATTGGTTGACTAACCCGGTCGTACCGGGCCACCACCTCGTGCCCGGCCGAAAAACAGCGCCCACCGCTCACTCACTCACCGTTCGGCGCCGTAGACGATGCGTGAGGGGGCTTCGTACCCACAGTCGGGGCAGTCGTACCATCGCTGGATTTTCGCCCCGTCTGCTGCCTTCTCGCCGACGCGAACGTCGTCGTTCGGACACTCCGGACAGCTGAGTTCCGGGGTGGGCCGCTCCCGGAGTTCGTCACGGAACGACTTCGCATCCTTCGTCTCGTATCCTCGCGACCAGACGGGGTAGCCGTCGACGAGAATCACCCCGCGCCACGTGTACCGGTAGGAATCCGGCGCTCGATGCAGGACGGCTCGCGCACCGGTCTCGGTGTTCCGATACGCAAGCGTCGGCGAGCGGCTCTCGCGTCGCCAGTTGGTGATGGGAGGCATTATTCAGAAGTGGACGTCAGCGGGTACGATCCAGAGCTCTTCACTCTCCTCGAGGAGTCGATCCAGTTGTCCACGGTGGCGAATGCCGGTTCCGTGTTCGGTGTACAGGAAGATCGTCGGGCCGTCGTACGCACCTACCTTGTGGAAGGCGTGCCGGGCGAGGTCCTCGTCGCGCATGATCTCCTCGTCGGAGAGCTCCTCGATGGCCTCTTTCACCCGGTCGAGATTACGCTCGAATTCCTCTTTCGTCGCCTCCCAGCCACGCTCGAGCAGGTCTTCGCCGTCATCGGAGTCGACGGGGGCTGCCGTCGGCAACTCCCCCCATCGTGCCTTCCCCGCAACGGACGTGTCCTCCTCGTCGAAGGTCACATAGTAATCGAAGACGGCGCTGGCGTGTGGGTCCGCGCCGACCAAGCGGTCGAACACTGACTTTCCGGTGGCCAGGGCGTCGTCGTGCGTCGATGCCTCTACGAGGGCGTAAATCACCATATGCATCTCGAACACCTCGAAGCGCCGACGCACCGGGAGTGACTGCTCGCTCGCTCCTGCTGCGCCGGCACCCATCGCCGGCGCCCGAAAAACCCGATCTAGCGGTCGATTCTTAGGACTCGTTCGTTCGATCGACTGTGATGGTCAGGTTTCCGGACTCGTAGTCAGCTTCGAAGTCGACGGTGAACGCATCCGAGTCATATGCGGCGTGGTAGGCGCGGTGGCGTTCGAGCGAGCCTGTCGCCTTGAAGTGGAAGAACGCGGCCGCCGTGTAGGGCTTGCTCTGTGTTTCGACCTGCGACTCGACGGATGCGGGGAGCGCGATTTGTGGTGTGTCCGTGTCGATACTCGCAGCGAACGCCTTCGCTTCCTCGACGGTGGCTTGCGAATGGGCTGGTGTCTCGCCAGTGAGCACGTTCACCGGTGTTTCCGTCTCGTCGGTGAACAGGGCGTCTTCGAAGGTGTGTGTCCCGAGGATCGCCTCGGGATCCAACTCGCAGTCGTGAAACGGATCGTTGTCTGGATTCTCGGGCATCAAATCACGAGCCAACGGTGGGGCTCAGTCCTTTCTGCCCCAGACAAACCACAACTTGTCTCGATGTAGCGGAGGTAAGTCCCGAAAGAAGAGCGCCCTGCCCGCCTTTTCGGCCGCAGAATCAGGTGTCGGAGAACCGGTCGGGCTCGATTCGAGACAACCGCATCGCGTTCCCGGTGACGCCGAGGCTCATCCCCATATCTCCGACAACGACTGCCAGCGCAACGCTGACCAGGCCCAGCGGCACGCCTAACGCGAGCAGAAGCTTCACGCCGAGGCTCGCCCAGATGTTCTGCCGGATCACGCCGTTGGCCGTATGCGACAGGTCGTACAGGTACGGGAGTTTCCCGATGTCGTCGCCCATCAACGCAATATCAGCCGTTTCGAGGGCGGTGTCGGTGCCCGCCGCGCCCATCGCGATGCCGACCTCCGCAGTGGCGAGCGCGGGGGCGTCATTGATGCCGTCGCCGACCATCGCGACCTCCCCGTACTCCGCCTGTAACTCCTCGACTGCGTCGACCTTCTCGTCGGGCAGGAGTTCGGCGCGATACTCATCGACACCGACCTGCTCGGCGATGGCGCGGGCGGTGCCCTCGTTGTCGCCGGTCAGCATCACCACGCGCTCGACGCCCAGCTCGTGCAGGCGTTCGACAGCCCGCTTCGAGGCCGGGCGCACCTCGTCGGCGATGGCGATTGCACCCAGCAGTTCCGACTCCGTCCCGACGATAACGACCGTCTTGCCCTCCCGCTCCAGTGAGGTGAGCGCGTCCTCGGCGAATGCCCCGTCGTCGTACTCGGCCGCCTCTTCCGCCGCGACGCCGCCGTCCGTCTCGCGGCGTGCCCGAGCGAGGTCGAAGCCCAGCTCCTCGAAGAGCGCGGGCTTGCCCGCATAGTACGTCTTGCCGTCGATCTCCCCGCGGATGCCCTTTCCGGTGAGGCTCTCGAAGCCACTCGGGTCGGGCAGGTCGCCCACGCCCGCCTCCTCAGCACGGGCGAGAATCGCCGCAGCGATGGGGTGCTCACTGCGCCGCTCCAGCCCGGCGGCGCGACGGAGCAGATCATCCTCAGTGGTGTCGCCGACCGGGACGACATCGGTGACGGCGAGTTCGCCCTTCGTGAGCGTCCCCGTCTTGTCGAGCGCGACGGCATCGACTTCGCCCATCGCTTCGAGGTAGTTGCCGCCCTTGATCAGGACGCCGTTCTTCGCGGCGCTGGTGATGCCCGACACCACCGAGACGGGTGTGGAGATGACGAACGCACAGGGGCAGGCGATTACCAGCAGGGTGAGCCCGCGGATGAACCAGGTCTGCCAGTCGCTCGCGAAGGTGAACCCGTACCCGGCCAGGTCGACCGAGATGGGGTCGGCGATGACCAGCGGCGGGATTGCGGCGGTCAGGATTGCCAGCACGACGACGAGGGGTGTGTAGTAGCCGGAGAAGCGGTCGACGAACTGCTCAGACTCGGTCTTCTTCGCCTGTGCGCCCTGGACCATCTCGATGATGCGCGAGAGCGTCGAATCGCCAGCGGTCGAGGTGACCTCTACCTCGAGGTACCCCTCTTCGTTGATCGCGCCGGCGTAGACCTCGTCGCCGGCAGTCTTGTCGACGGGGACGCTCTCGCCCGTGATCGGCGACTGGTCGACTGCACTCTCGCCGTCGATGACCGTTCCGTCGAGCGGCATCTTGTCGCCGGGGCGGACGACGACGGTCTCGCCAACGTCGACCTCCTCGGCGGGAACGGTCACTTCCTCACCATCGCGAAGGACGGTCGCCTCGTCGGGCGAGAGTTCCATCAGCTCGCGCAGGGAGTCCCGTGCCCTGTCCATCGCGTAGTCCTCGAGCAGCTCGGCGATGCTGAATAGGACGGCCAGCGTGGCGGCCTCGACGAAGTAGCCGATACCGGTCGCCGCGATGATCGCCGTCCCCATCAGCAGGTCGATGTCGAGGCTTCGGTTCTTCGCGGAGTAGTACCCGCTACGGACGACGGGGATGCCGCTGGCGGCGACGGCGCCGAGGAACAGGACATCTGCGATGTGGAGCGGGTACTCGAGGACGCTCGCCACCGTGGCGTTCTGTCCGGTGAGGAGAAACTCGAAGAGGAGGCCGAGCGTGACGAACGCCGCGCCGAGCCACGTCTTCTTCGCGCGAGGACTTGTCCAGACCTCCGATGGTGGCGCGATGTCGACGCCGTCGGTCGCCTGGTTGTCCTCATCATCGCCCTCGGCGTCCGAGCCCCCGACGACCTCGTAGCCGGCGCCTTCAATCGCCTTGACTACGTCGGCTTCGCTAGTTCGATCAGGGTCGTACGTGACGTTGGCCGTGCCGGTGGTCGGCTGGAGCGTGGCGTCAGTAATGCCGTCGACACGCTGGAGGCTCTTGTCCACCTTTTGGGCGCAAGAGGGACAGTCCATCTCGGGAACGGCGAGGCGGGCGGTCAGCTCACGTCGCTGTCCGCCGCCGCTCGTCCCCCCTGCTGCGTCCGGATTCTCTGTCATCACGTCACGGTAGGGGCGGGAGTTCGATATGTCTTTGTTGGAATATTCCAACTGCGGCCCTCAGTGCGATGCCAGCCGCTCTTCCGCTACCCGCTCGCCGGCGACATGTTGCTTCGCCAAATGTTCTTCCGCCCGACGGAGTCGGTAGGTGAGTGTTGACCGTGGCATGTCGAGATGCTCGGCGAGCTTGCCGACGTCAACCTCGCGGGGCGACTCGTAATAGCCGTGTTCGACCGCGGCCTGAAGAGCGGCCTCCTGGGCTGGCGGTAGGCCGCTCGGTGTCCCGTCGCGTCCCCCAGCTGATGTCGTCGTATCCGCGGTGCGGAGCATCTCCATCTGGGCGCACTCCCCGACGGCAACCCCGAGGGAATCGAAGAACGCCGCCACATCGCCCTCGTCGGAGTGAATGAGCCGCCACGTGTAGTGGCGGCCCTCGTGACGGGTCTCGAACAGCACACCGTCGCCGAGGTGGTCGCGGGCGATGTGGGGGACTGAGGCACAGGCAGGGGTCCGCTCCCAGTCGGAGTAGAGGATGAGCGTGTCGTCCGTGCGGTCGAGGACACGGGTGGTCTGGGTTGCGCCGCAGTCCTCGGTGGCGAGACAGTCGGCGTAGTAGTCGCTGTTGCGAAACGCGTCCTCGATGGCGTCGAGTGCGTCCGGAGTGCCGGTGGCATGGTCGACTCGCCAGAGCTGGTCGGCAGTGGCGTGCAGCGAGAGTGAACGAACGCGAGCGTCGGGGTGGTCTGCGAGGGCGTCCGCCACCCTGTTGCAGCCGGGCTCGTATTCGAGAGCGAAGACGAGTTCGCGCATACCCCGACTAAGGCCTGCCACGACATAACCCATGGCTTGGGGCGATGTCTACTGGCGGGTATCAGATCACGTCGTCCGGGTCGTGAACCTCCTGCATTCGCTGTGCTTCGGCCGCGTATTGCTCCTGGAGGTCGGGGTCATCGACCATGCCAAGATTGCCGGGTTCAGCATCGACTGCTGCTGTCGTGTCTCGGACGTCGGTGAAGGACGTGAGTGCGCGTTCCTTCCGATAGTACTGTTCTCCATCGGGTGTTGCGTAGGTGAGGATGATCAGGTTCTGCTCGTCATCGGAGTACGTCCGTTCGACAAGCCAAACACGAACGTCATCTTCAGACTGATTTGACATACTTAGACATCCCCCGATATCCACTAAGGGATTGGTGTTACGACTTGCCGAGACTCGCTGTCTCGAAGGGTGATTCTCCGGTCGGAATGAGCAGCTCCTGTCGGTCTCCGACCCGCTCAGCGAGCTTCCGTTTCAGATACTGTCTCGCCGTTGACGGTGTGAAGACGCCCTTGTCGAGCATGTCGCCGACGACGTCTTTGAGGGCCGCGAACTGCCCCTGCAGGTGGCCGTCGCCGACCGGCTCGCCGTCGTACCAGCGCACCGTCGCAAGCGCGCCGTTCCCGACCGTCTCTCCCTGTTCGACTGTCTCCGAATCGTACTGCAACCCGAACCACAGCGTTCGGTAGGCGGTCACCTCGAACGTCGTCGACACCACGAAGAACGCCTCGTGGTGGTGGTAGTCGAGGTGGTCAGCGACGATCTCGTCGAGGGTGAGCCCGGTGGCGCTGGGCTTCGGCTCGACGACCGTCGACGGTCGATCCTCGCCGGCGAGGTAGCCGTCGACCGCATCTGCCTCGAGGCCACCGGCAAGCTCTGCGAGGAGCTGTTTCGCCCACTTGGAGTCGGTGTCGTCACCACCGAACGGCGATTCAGCCGAAATTCGGCGCTTGAGCTTGAGGTTCGCTGCGCCCCAATGGCTGTAGTGGAGCGTGTACTGTCCGTCTGTGCGTTCGTACGCAACGAGTGCGCGGTGTCCCATCGAGCAATCACCTCACGGGGCGACCGCGACTGGATCGCCCCGCACCCCTCTCGGGGGACGAACAACGCTACCAGTAGCTGCTAGCGAGGTTTCGTTATTCGGGATGAGTAGTGAAATCGGGCCGGCAAAATCGGCAAGTGGATCTGCCTATACCGCAACTGCGACAACGTTAAAGAGGATGAATAGGAGAACGGAACCGAGTAGGGCGCTCACGACCGTTCGTTGAGGGTGTTCTCGACGGAACCTTCCAGCGAGACCATAGGGGATGCTGAGTCCAAGCGTTCCCGCGAAGAACAGAGCGATATTTCGGATGAGCTCAGCTCCGGCCCCCGGATAGCCGCCGGGCGTCCCCATCGTCGCCAGAAATCCGACAAAGGTTGTAAGGGCGATACCCAGCGCTCCCCAGACGCCTAATAGGGCAACCTCCCACCAGACAACTGGTTCAGCGAATCGAATATACGCAACCAGTGAGATAATTAGCGGGAGCGCAAAGATAGCAAATAACTCAAGGTTCCCACTCCGAAGTGGGGAACTCGGCATATTTGCGACTAAGAGGGCAATTCCGAGAACGGTTAGCCCGATGAGTATACCCGATAATGTCCGAGTGTCGGGCGTTCGTGTGGAGGTCGCCATATTCAGGGTCACTCTCTGAAATGGTAAATATCTTGTCTGTACTGACCGGCAGTTTCAGATCTCACTCCGAATAAAATCGTATCAGCGCCCACTGCTACTCGTTGATCAGGTCGAGGGGACTGAGGTCCGGGTGCAGAACCTCGCCGTCGCGAACGACATACTTCCCCGCCAGTACGGGAAAGCGGCACTTGGTCAACCACCTCGAATTTAGCTCCGAGGCTTGTCAGTGGACTCCCGCTCTATCCGCGCAAGGCGGAAGGCGTGTACTCGCCGTTCACGTTCAGCGTCCCTGACTTGAGGGCCAGTTGACTGGTGGCCCATCCACCGCGAGACTTCTGCCCGCGATGGATATACTCGCAGTATCGGTTTGCAATGTTCTTCGCCGCGTTGTAATCAGCGTTCACCTCATACCCACATGACTGGCACTCGAACTGTTTGTCGTCGCGATTATCCTCGTGGGTACACCCACAGTATGAGCACCGCTGGCTCGTGTACGCTGGGTTCACGAAATCGACGAACAACTCTGTGGATTCGACCCTGTACTCAACGAGCTCCACGAACTTCGCGTAGGCCCACTGCTGGAACTTGCTGCCGTTCGCAATGTTCTCGCGGATGTGAGTGAGGTCCTCGAAAATAATCCCGTCTACATCCGCATCATCGGCTTCCTCGATGAGGTCGTTGGCTCGGTTGTGGAGCCAGTCTAATGACCACTCGCTGAACTGACTACCAATAGATTGAATCGTGAGGTGAGCCGACCGAGTACCCGTCTGTTGTAGGCACCCCCGGCGTTGCTCGTATTGCTCGCGTTTGTGGGTGAGGAAGTCTGCACTGCCAATGAACTTGCCTGTGGAGGTGACGGCGAACGCGCCAGTCACGTTCAAGTCCACGCCGAGAACCACTCCGTTCTCGGGGAGATCATCACATGACTCGCTTTCTTGGCGTTCCGGTCCGTCACTCCCATAATCGGGATTTTTCAGCGTAACGTGCAGGTAGAACGTGTCCTCGTTCTCGTCATATTGGAGCGTGGCACTTGACGTATTCCAGTTGTCACTCTCGTAGTACCGTCCGAACGGCGTGTTCTCTCGCTTATTTTCAGGTGGGAGAACGTATTCGGCGGTGACTCTTCCGTTCGGTGTCGAGAGGGTGGCGTGGTCGTCGTTGAACGTCGCGGAGCGTTTGTCGTACACGATGCTCCACGAGTCGAACTTTGGTTGGCTGGTCTTCTCACCCTGCGTCAATTTCTCGACGCCGGCCCTGACGGCTGCGATAGCGCGACGAATACCTTTCTGAATGAGATTAGCGGTGAGCTCGGTTTCCTCCCGTAACTCGTCATACAGGGCCTCTTCGGCCCTGCTCTTGCTGGTGATACAGTCGTCGTCGTACCGCCAGGCCCACTCGCTCGTTCGGTTAGCACAGTGGAGAAATTGAGTCTTGGTCTGATGGAGATCGCCACGACGTTCTCTGGGTACGTCGAGTTTGATTCGCACCGTGCGTCGTAGCGTGTCGTCCATCTGTGATTCACCTTTGTTGTCTCTGTTCGGGAATGTGCAATTGTTCAGTCAGGTGGGTCATTGGTTGTTCCCGGGGATCGCTCCCCCGCACCCCTTCTGGGGGGCAATAAACAGCCTCCAGAGCGAAACATCGGAACTCCGCCTTGCGACGCCGTTCAGGACTCGACCTGCGTATCGGCGTCCCCACCGTGGTCTGGGTGCGAGAGCAGACTCACGTCCTGCAGGAGAGCTCTCGCTGCCTCGATCCGCTCCTGATCTGCGTCGTCGAGTCCGGCCGTCTCGATGCGCTTGAGATTGGTGAATGAGCGGTGCAGTCGATATCCGGGCGTGTTGCGTGGGTCCATGTGAAGCGCCTCGCCGGTTCACGGCGCAGAGAAACCTCTCTGGGTGCGGGTAACTGTGGAACTGAGTGCGTCTATTAACCAACACTGAAACCTTCCCTGCCATTTTGTTGGTTAAGAACTACGAGTTGATGGACTGGGGCCGTAGCGAGCCGAGCCACACACCCGACACTCCCAGATCGGTTGGCCGGTCCACGCCTCATCCGGGACCGATTCGTGGCTCTTGAACCGATGGTCGGTCGCCCGTTCACAGTTTTGACAGTCGAGTTCCTGCGTCGTCGGTACCGACGATACCTGGCGATCAGCCGCAGCTTCGCCTCTGGATTCGGTCAGCGCTATCGCTGGAACCAGCCACACCGCGTCGTCGGCGTCGTCGAGGACCGCGTCGAGACGCGACGCGTCGCGGATGCCGTCCCCACGCTGGTCGTAGAGCCGCGTCGGGGCCTGCTCCTGACCCTCCGACGCTTCCTGCCCGTGCCACCCAGTCCGGTCACGGGCGGCACTGAGAAGCCGCTCTCCCTCCGCTGACGCCACCTGTACTGCGTCGGGGAGTGAGGGCCATTGCTCGGCCAGCTGGCGCGCCGGCGCCTCGTCGAGGTCGTAGAGGAGTGTGTAGTCGTCGACGGCCGGCTCCGCCTCGTTGGCGGAGAGGAGGTTCGCCGCGGCGCCGCCCTTCGCGACGGCGCCGTAGAACGTGGTCGACTCGACGACCAGGTGGACGATGCCGAGGCACGTCGTCGACGCGGCCTCGTCCGTGCGAGTGGCGTCACTCCCGAGATGGTTAGTGAGACAGAACCGGCATTTCGTCTGGCCGTCTGGGACTGACGCCCCACAGGACCGGCACTCGCCGTCGGTTACCGTCGGCGCATCAGGGTAGCCACCAGAGCTCGTCGCGACGCGTTGCCGCCGGGGGGCACCCTCACACCCGTCGTCCAGCCTCGTGTCCGGAATGTGGGACGCCTCGCCGGTCGGCCGCAGTTCCTCAAAGTCGGAGTAACGACCGTTCATAGAGCAGTCTACAGAGAACATGGCTCGTCTTCGTGTTTAAATCGTAGCGTGGATAGAACGATATGCAATACAGACGGAGAAACAGTAGGCTGCGTCAGGCGACCTGTTCCTCCAACGTATCCCGGTGTGCCCGGACAGTCGCCTTCGAGGCGTTCGCCACGTCCGCGGCCTCGGATTGCGTCAGCCATCGGCCCTCTTCGCGACCGGCCTTGTAGAGACAGGCCGCTGCGAACCCGGCCGGATGGACGCCCGTCGTGAGGCCGTGCTCCTCGGCCTGTTCCGCGAGGGCTCGGGCCCGCTGTCGGATTTCGTCCGGACACTCGAGGTCCGAGGCGAGTCGCGGTACGAACATGCTTGGAGAGACGGGCTCAGCGGGGAGGCCCAGCTCTTCGTTCAGCGTCTTGTACGCGTTCGTGACCCGTGACTCCGCGACGCGGGCCATCTCGCTGACGTCATCCACCAACCGCGAGAGGCCGTTGCACCGGCAGGCCCCGTAGACGCTGGCCGCGGCAATGGCCTCGATGGATCTGCCACGAAGCAGATCCTCGTTCTGGGCGCTCCGGAAGAGCTGACACGCCTGGTCGCGGACCGAATCAGAGAGTTCGAGCGCACTCGCCAACCGACGCACTTCGCCCAGTCCGTGTGCGAGATTCCGTTCCGCTTTCGACCGCCAGCGACCGCGGGTCTGCTCACGGCGCATCCGCGCGAGTCGCCGTCGCTTCTGCCCAGAGAGCTCGTTCCCCTTCGCGTCGGTGCCGCGACCGATTTCCGTCGACAGGCCGCGATCATGGCGGGCCGCAGTGAGTGGAGCACCCGTTCGCTCGCGCTCCTCGTCGTCGTACGCCCGCCACTCCGGCCCGTGATCGATACGCTGTTCGTCGATGACCAGGCCACAGTCCTCGCAGACCGTTTCGACTGCGTTCGTGGTGACTCGACCGTCGCACTCGGGACACTGGTTCGCACTCGATTCCGTTCGGACGTCCTCGTCGAATCCGCTCTCGTAGATGTTTCTAGTTGCCATCGTTCTCACCGTGTTTCGTGAAATCGCCAGTACAGCGAGCCCCTCACACATTCAGGGGTCAAAAGAAACTACTCGAATTCGACGTTTGGATTAATATGCTGGGTGCTCTGCTGAACATTAGATGGTCTCTCGAAGGGAATTTCTCCGGCAATCCGGCAGTGGAGCTGTTGCATTCAGTTTCCATGAAGATTGGTTCGAAACCGACCCTTCCGAGTATCCCCCACACCCATCGATTCCAACGAGCGTTCTCGAGGAACAAGGGTGGAGTTTGCGGGACGAAAAGCCGAGAAATCGGTTCAAACGGGAAGATGCGAAGTGGAGTACCAGCATCTACCAGTGGGATAGCCTACGAGAGAAAGTCCGAGAGGCAACTGGCGGTCAGATTGATATTCCTCTGGGTGGGCTCGTTGCATACCGAATAGGAGATACCTCGTCGATCTTTGATAGCGACAATACATTCAACCTCCCATGGTTGGCTAAAAGAGAATTAGACGATCCCATCAAGAACCATTTCAAAAACTATCTCCACGAATTCTCTAAAACTGGGTTTACTACTGTCGGGGATATCGACTGGAGCCTCGCTCCGTTATTCGGGGTTCCTTCCAGTAGTGTAATGCAGGAATGCCTACCGAGTGGAACGCTTACTACAGAAAGTGTGGGATCTGTCCAGATGCATCAATTCAACCTTGACTATGAACTGAAAGATAGGAGTTCGAACACGAGCACCACGGTTGATATCCATACAGTAGATCTCGAATTCTTTGGATGGCTGGCTGGGTGGAGTCACAAACAGCACATCTTCGCCGTTGGGGGGATTCATCCTAACGCAACGGGGGACTACTGTGGTCTCGACAACCCGCATATCGAGGAGGCGTTAACGGAGGCACTTGATGAGCAAGTGCACCTGAACCTCGATGAGACACTCTACGGACGAATGCACACAGTAATGGGGAGTATAGAGTGAATAGATTACTCCAGTCCTCCTACCCTTTCCCCGTCAATTCTCTCGAATGTGCAGTAGATTCTATCGCTTCCATTCGTCCCTGAACCAGTCGGTTGGCAGAGGCATAACCGGATCCTCAAGTTCGGCTTCCTTCATTCTCTCTTCGAAGTGGACAGCCAGCGAGAGGTAAATTAAACCGGCCCGGGCGATTTTGAGCATCTCTATCCCAGACTCCATTAGCTCATCGTCGGTTATGGATTCTTTTAGCGAATCTTCAATTCCTCGTGTTTCCGACCCTGTGACTGGTTGTCGATGTACTTTCAGGTATCGGTGCTCGAGACCGTTTCGTATGCGTTCAATAGTGCTCGGAGCTATGTCAAGCGATTCCTCGACCTCGAATGGGCCCCCATAGAAGTCCTTCTTCAACCAGTAAAGTGCGTTCAACAACCAGTTTTCGGAGCCTTCGAACCGCTCGTGGAGGCCATCACTCCAGGATGTGTTCTCGTACCAGAGATTTC
>NZ_QPLN01000008.1:0-128470 GCF_003665885.1 Haloarcula sp. Atlit-120R
CCCGTTTGGTATAGTCTGGAGCTGCCCTGTTGTCTTTTCCCGGCAGAAAATATCGCTTCCCTATGTGTTGGCCAAGACGTCTATTGAGAATCTCTCGAATGTGTTCATTGTACGAATAGAGAGATGAGACATAATTATGGACTCTCCGATACACCTCATTTTCCACATCAGTTTTGTCGGCTTCTTTCGAGGTTTTCACCAGCCCTGTGGTCGCGATGTCATCACACATCTCGGCCAAGTCACGGAAATTCCCGTGGACGATGTACGCTGAGGACCGCGCACGGACCAAGTCTCTGTCTGTGATTTCTGACGAGGGTCCATCTGTATGACCCAGTAGTTGGTCAATAGTGTTTGTAGACCCAGAGCCGCTCATTGAAGAAGGATTTAGTCGTCTGCGTGGTGCCGAGGCTCCTCAGAACTCGACCGGGCCATCCGGGTAGATGCTTCCCGATCTTTCTGGAGCTGCTCTTCGGTCTGGCCAGTAATCTCTGCCAGCTCCTCAATCGAAGGGATGTCTTCCAGCACCATTCTATCTATATCCAAATCTGGGACCTACACGAATATAGCTTTCGCCAGCTTGCCACTCTGCGCTATCTCAGCTCAATCTGAGTTACGCTGAATGACGCGCATGCCAGCGATGATGAAGAGCAAACAGGCGCGACAGGAGACTCATCGGCATCCGCTCCGGGGAAGTGCTGGATGAGACAGCGCCGCCCCATTTTACCCTCCTCAATGGATTGAGGGGAAGACTCGTCGAGTGTCCACTACAGCTGGACTCGACTGTTTCCCATCTGATTCGCCATGTCCACACATACACAGTCAGAAGCGAGCCGCGAGCGAGAGAACTCCACGTCGAATTCCCGTTCGGGCGAGGATAACCACCAATCAGTTACTGCATCCATGTCGGTCCTCGACCTCCTGGACCAGGAAGCAACGCACGCGTTTGCAGGGTTGACACCGGCAGACGACGCAGTGTATCCAGACGCTGTTTCACCGGAAACGAGGTGTCTGGATCCGGATCCACAGTCGCTGAAAGACGTTCTCAGCGTCCTCCCTCAAGCGAGTTCGGGTGAACTCTGGGCCACAAACGAGTTCGTCGGTGTCGACGGGACCATCGACATCGAAGCTCTCCGCAACGTCGAGGGTCTGGATATCGATACGCTGGAGACGGCGACCGGTCAGTCACTCTCAGAGATTGCCACGGACGCGTCGTCCGACCCGTTGGTTCGTGTTCGCGATCACCAGGATATCGTCGACGAACGACGCAAAGCGCTGTGCGCACTCGGGTTCGATGTCAAGTTCCGCTGGCAGATCGCCTCTGATCGCTACTCCATCATCAATCCACAAGAGGCGTACCTCCCAATCGTGGGAGCACTCCAGCAACGAGGAGAAACCGGCGCGTTCGGCTGGGCAAGCTACCGCGACTGGGGTGGTCTCCTCAAGATGTTCGTCGTCTGTCCCGGTCTCGAACACACCGTCACGGCAAGTGAAGAACCTGAGATAGAGGAGGATATCGACGGCGTCACCAGCGTCTCTGGGACAACCGAATCAGATCTCGTCGTCTATGGGGGATTCGAGACCGGCTACGATTTCCGGGGGACACAGACGCTGTGGGCGAAACCGATCCTCTACTTCCCCAAGACCGGGACTATCGTCCCCGACACGGGCAAGCGGTACACTCGCCGTCACTACGGTCGGGCCACCGACGCCGACCACGAACGGGCGAACGACAGAGTTCCGATCAACGAGTGGTGGAAGGCGATCTACGACGACATCGCCAACCGCCTGGTGAAGGTCGATCTGGCGATACGTAGAACACGGGCCATCGCCTACGACTTCGGCGAGCTTCCGTTTGATGCGGCTACCTGCTACCGCTACTGGGGCGTCGCCAACAGATATGCCGAGGCCGCTGCTGACCGGGCCACGACGCTGGCGTCTCCATCGTCGCGACCAACCGTTTACAACCTCCAGCTCTCTCTGTTGATCGCACTCCTCGACGAATACGAAGGCTCCTGGGCATCGAATACCCACCAGGAGTACCTCGAGGTCGCTGGCGAACTGCTTCGAAAACCGGCGATGATGATTCAACTGGCGATGAAGGAACACGACCGGCAAATCGACGAACCCGAGGAACGTGTTCTGCCAGCCAGTCAGCAGACGCTCAGCGACGCGCTCGAAGACGTCATCGATATTCCTGGCATCGAGGTAGATACTGAAGCGAATCTCACTGACGGGGCCGCCCAACGACTCCACGACCGGGTTCAGCACCGCCTCGACGACATCGAAGGCTCGTCCTGAGAGCTGGGAATTTACACGAGACTATCGAGAGTAGCTAACACTCAGTAATACAAACCACTAAGAAGACATACGCTTAACCAGAGGAAAGCGATGAAGTACAGTCACCGCTATTTTGCGCTCCCAACACAAGAGATAGCGGAGAGACTGGAAAATCACATCGACATTCATCGCCAAGCGTACAACTACACACGCTATGAGTACACCCACATAGAGGCCGAAAATATTGGATCGGCCTACAAGCATCACGACCGTCTCACCGACTGGAAACACGAATTCCCTGTATTCAGAGAAGTTCATTCGAAGGCGCTTCAACGAACCGTTAAGCGATTCTATCAGAACCTCTCTAACCTCAAATCTAGAAAGGAAAAAGGAATCCAGGTCGGGAAACTCAATTGGAAATCGCCACGGGAGTTCCAGAGTATGACGTATTCGCAGTCCGGCTTCGAACTCAAAAACACGAGTGGCCGAAATGCTACTCTCTGGCTCTCCAAACTCGGAAACATCCAAATTCGATACCACCGTAAAATTCCAGATATGGCGTTGATTAAGGAGGTCACGGTCAAGAAAGAGACAACTGGAGACTGGTTCGTTTCTTTCGGACTTGAGATCGACGATAGTGAGTTTCCAGAGAAACAAGACCTAGACTCCCTCAGCACGAGCAATAGTGTCGGTATCGACCTCGGCATCCTCAACTATATCCACACCTCAGATGGCAAAGCGGTGGGTTGGCTCAACCTCGAGAACGAGTATTCACGACTTCGGCGTGAACAACAGAAACTCTCACGGAAACGAAAAGGCTCGTACAACTACGAGAAACAACGACAGAAGGTCGCGAAAATCAAGCGAAAAATTCGTCGGAAAGTGATTGATTACCAGCACAAACTCACGACATGGCTTGTCCGAGAGTACGACGCTGTGTTCGTCGAAGATCTTGATGTTTCGGGGATGCTTCAGAGCGATGGGAACGCAAAGAACAAGCAAGATGTGGCCTGGCGGCAGTTCATCACCTTACTCGAATACAAGGGAGAATTGTACGGGACGTATATCGTCCAGGTCGAAGCCAGAGGCACGACCAAAGAGTGCGCGTCGTGTAGTGTGGAAACAAAAAAGCCCCTTTGGGTACGCGAGCACTCCTGCCCAGCATGTGGGTTTCAATGTGACCGTGATGCAAACGCTTCATTGAACATCTTACAGAGAGGATTTACCGAACTAGGGCTGGGATGGCCCGAATCAACGCCTGTGGAGACTGCACTCCCTACGGACACTCATTCGGTGTCTGCAAAGCGCGTCGTGGAAACGGGAAGCTTCAAGTGCTGACTTCTTGGGGCCATTCACCAGCCCGAAAGCGGGCGATGGGACTCCGAATTTAAGTTATTGAATAGATGTTCACTCGGTCTCAGAATCTTCGGACTGATCTTCTTCATGAAGTCCTCTCATAGCCTCCTGCATTCTTGGATCAGGAAGAGGACTTAGCCGAGCCCGTATTTCGTCGACTTTGGATTCAATTTCGTACAGCTTCCGATCTGGTAACTGCTCGAAGAAGTGTTCTGCATCCCATTCTTCTCTGAGCATCTGTACGATTGACTCTGCGTATTGACGGTGTTTTTCGTAGTCTGGGTCCCGCTTATCTGGGAAACCGAACACTGCATCGAATTGGATACGTATATCGGCGGATTCGACCTGTGACGGGTTTTGAAGATTGACAGGGTGCCCCGTAGGAGGATGAGGGCCGTAGTTGCTGACAATGAACTTAATTTCGAACTCGAATACCTCCGGTTTCTCAATAAGGATTGTAGAGTCAATTGTGGTGTGAGTGATGGAAATCTCTGTCCCAGAGGGCACTGCGAAGCCGTTGTGGACGAAGTGATCCATAATATTCCGAGGATCGTGTGAGATCTCAGCGAATGGAGTATTTTCTGTAGAGCCGTCGATGTCATCGAGTTCAAGCACATCGATTTCGACGCTGTCGTCGAATTTCCACCTCCTCTTACCAGGGTATGTTTCTACATCGATAAGCCAGGAATCGGAGAACCTGTTGGCGAACTGGAGGAGGAAGCCATATATTGCAACAGTTTTGTGGAGGTTGCCTTTTGTTGGAAGGCTGAGTAAGTGGTCGTGTTCCTCAGAGCTCATATTCTGAAGTATCCTGAAAGACTCTCTCACACCTTCTGGCTGCCGAAGACTCTCTGGGTAGGCGTCTATGTGCTTTTTAGTGTTCACTCTGAACGTGGAGAACCTCTCGGAGATATCAGTGTCTAGGTCTCCTTCAGTGAACAGGATTTGGAGCTCTTGGTCAGAGACCAGCCGGGTTTCGTCTCCTGCTCTGAATCGGTATTCACGTCTTGTTATTTCGGCTCCGGAGCGGTCTACACGGGCGTGTGGTATATCGTCTCCTGGTTCGATCTCCAGTACGAACACTGACCCTTCTGAGACATCACCGCTTTCTGAGCTGTAAAATTGATGGGAAAAGCGGACTGTAGGACTGCAGTCGTCTCGAGAAATTTCTGATATTATCCCGGTAGCTCCTTCTTCTTCGATGTCTGCTCCTTCAGGTTCTCGCGTGCTGTCGTCCACGCCGATAACGAGTTTTCCCCCGTTTCGGTTGGCAAATCCAACAAGGTTTTGTGCTATTTTCTTCCGGTTATTGTGGACTGGGTTGGTCAGTAATTCACCAGATTTGAAATCTAGTTCTGAGCTTTCTGATTGCGACAGTAGTTCTGATAGTTCGTCGTTGTGAACTTCAACCATTGAGGGAGGAAATGTCGCCCAGTATTGAAAAATCTCGCCTGATCGGAAGGGATTCATCGATCTGGAACGTCTGTCATCGGTTACTATGCCAGTGTGTTGGTACTCGGCTTTTCCGGCAGCTCCTTTAGGACCATCACCGCGTGGTCAGGTTCTTTCTGTGACGGTGGGTTCACTGAGGATTCGCCGGACTCCGATGTCACAGACACCCGCACTTTTTCTGGAATGGTAGGTCAGAAAACGCTTCGCCGATTTAGCAGCCGCTAATTAGAGCGATTACGACACCTCTGTCAGTTAGGTAGAAAGTGTTGATAGAGTGGTAACCAGTAAATCCTTGGTGCATGATGTTTTGATTACTGTTTGATGAGTAAGGCCGGATCGAAACTGTCCGCAAAAGAGCGGATCGGCTATGAAGTCTTTTTCTTCACTGCTGTATATGGCCTGTACAACGTATTCTTCTCCCTACCATTGGCCATCAACACCGGTGTCTTCTCGGCCCTCTTTGGGTCGTTGTTTGTCCGGTATCATCTCGTTGTCTCTGATGAAAATCTGGATGAGTCCCGTACTGCACGATGGACTGGGACTGCTATGTTCGTCGTATCTGTGTCGATCGCTTCACATCTCGCATTCGACTCGTTGAAATCGGTGACAACTGGCTTCGGGTCCAATTTAGAGCCGTACCTTGTTCTGGTCGGAGGGGCGGTATCTGCAATGTTCCTGTTCGTGTTGTTCAATCATCCTGCGTTTCGTTATGATGAGCAGCGTCGGGCGACATTCAGGGAGAAGGCTGAGGAGGAGGGTGCGGTTGGTTTAATTGCTCGGATAGGGCTGTTTCTCGAACGTAAGTCAGAAAGCGGTAACTATGAGTTCGACGTTGAGAGTTCGATTGACTTTGAGGAATCAAGGAAGTTGATGAGGAAACAACGAGAGGGTGAGATCACGTCAAGTGAACATGATAAATTGCGTAGGGAAATTAAGGACCGTCGGGATTTCGGGAAGATCATAGTGGTCGGGTTTCACACCGCGATGTCCGTCGCTCTTCTAATAGTCTCAGTAGTTCTGTTTGAAGTATTGACCTCGGTAGAAGCAGTGGAAACACTGGGTATGATCCTTCTCGTGTTCGGGGTGTACTACTCGTTTTCTATGCTCCACACCCGATTCGGGTTGCGTAGGGAGATTTCCCGGGAACTACGGAAGATGCCAATGGAACTGCTGCTGTGCATCCTCGTCACGTTCGGAAGCCTGTCCAACGCTGATTTGATTGGCGGAGGAGGGATTATCATTACTGCCCCGTTCACACTGTACTTGTTGACGAACCGTGGTGGTTGGATCAGCCAGAAAATGGTATTGACCGTTTTGAATTACTTCGGTGATCCCCCTGACAGCGAATACAGCGATGTGATTCAGGAAGTGATGAAAGGAGAAGGATAGCCGGAATAACTGTACTCATCGATTATTATTCCGCTCATTATCCCCTGTATGAGTGTATCTCGGTATTTGACCATAGAACTTTGATTTTGTAGTTCACCTCCAGTTTATCGATGACAAATAGACTGTTAGAGGCTTGTGAGTGGAATACTCGCGTGTCTCGACTCGATTAATAGTATGCCATCAAATCCTCAGACAGACGACTGCAATGACCGTCCGGACAACCAACAAGTTCTCTCTCACCTAGTGCAGCGCCTCCTCAAGCGCGAAGGTGGGACGATCCCGGTCGAACGCGTTACGCTTCGAGTCTGCGATTACGCCGATATCGGTGAGCAAGAGGCCGCTGATCTCCTTGATACCGGAGCAGCGGATGGAACGTTCACGCTCGACCGGGGAGCTGGCGGGAGCACGACAATTATCGGCGTCTCTCCACAGGGGCCAGAACCTCCCGTGATTACGGAAGCATTCGGTGGTCCCGCTGGCACGTCTGGGGGTGACGATTTCGAAGTTCTCGATGTCGTCACGGAGAGTATTGCGACTGCACTCAGAGACACAGGCTACACGACGTTTACCGAGCTAGTCGACGCCGAAGTCGATGATATTGCGAATCTGACTGGCACGCTAACAGAGAGCCGAGCAGAGGCGATTATTCAAGCCGCTCACCGACACGTTCCGGTGGGTGTGTGGCTTTCGCGAGCTGCCGACGCTCGGTACTCCCGACGACTCGATGAAACGGGGAGGCACGGTGTCGCTCGAGTCCTCGACATTACAACTGCCAACGAACCCGTTGGGGAACCACGTTACCGCACAGATGGGTTGTCCCCTGATGCCGTCGACGCACAGTACGTGTCCGATATCGGGCGGAATGCACAGGACCCTGTCCCAACGGGTCTCCACATCCTCGATAACCCTGACCACCCTGACGTACCGAAGGCAGCGACACATCCTGACGCCGGTGATGACGCCCTCCCAGTCGACGCGGCAGGCGACGTCGTCCCGCCAGCAGTTCCGACCGAACCACGGCTTCAACTTCCGCTTGACGAGCTGCTCGCGAAGAAACTCGCTCGTGGGCTGGTTCCAGTTCGGATTGTTGGCCCTCGAGGCTCCGGGAAGAACTATCTGGTCAAGTACCTGTGTCACCGGACGAATCGCGGCTACGTCTCGGTAGACTGTGACGAAACAACCCATACGGAGGACCTCTTCGGACCGCTTACTCCCACTGAGGACGGACTGATCGTACCTCGTAACGGTCCCGCAAAGCAAGCGCTGCTGAACGGATCGGTGCTGGTACTCAACGAGTTCCCTGTGATGCGAGCCGGGGCGGCGATGTCGCTCCATCGTCTGCTCAACGAGGGGAAACTCCTCGTAAAGGCCCACGGCGAATTGGTCGAACCCCATCCGTCGGCGCGGATCGTGATCACGATGAATCCACCGACCCGGGAGTACCGTGATTCTGAGCCGATGAACTCGGCCACTCGTGGCCGGTTCCGAGCGCTGGAACAACCCTACATCCAAGACGTTGACGAGGAGGTCGCGACGCTGGACTCGCAGGTGAATGCCAGTCGCGAAGTCGTGGACCGTGGGACGCTCAGGAAAATTGTTCAGTTCGCTCATCAGACCCGGCAAAACGAGAACTGGCCAACTCTCTCGACTCGGAATCTGACGATTCTCTGTGAGCACATTGAAGACGGTGCTTCACCGAAGGCGGCGGTCAAGAACGAGGTGTGGGCGGTTGCCGAGCCGAATCAGTATCCGGAGGACACCTACGAAACGCTGAACGACTATCTGTGATTATTTCCGAAAACTGAGCCATCGTGGTCGTCGTCTATCGTCAGTCTTGAATGGAATACCAGAGCGCTACTCTGGAGGAACCCACACGTTCTGTAGAATTTCATGAGCCTCAGCCATGACTTGAGCTCGGCGGCGATTATCGGCACCCCTCGCTTCTCGAAGCATGCGCAACACTTGATCTATCTCTTCTTGACTATCTTCTGGAGCTGTACTGATCTTTTCGAGCTCCTCAATAGCGACATGGAAGCACGAATCGCGAAGTGTGAAATCAGGACCAGCGCTTCCCGGTTCATCGTAGCCGGTTGTTCCATCGGCTGGAGCACTGCCTTCTCTGGTCATATCAATGGCCTCTGCGAGATGCTCGTTATTGGTGACGTCTTCTCCCTTTACGTAGTCCATCTACACCACCTGCATTCGTGTTCGGTTGGTAGTAGTGTTAAGCACTCTGGGGATTTACCCCACGGTTTAGACTCTACCCGCTCGTGGGGTAACGCTCTATAGAGAAGTTTATCTCCCGTAAATGAACGAGGAAGCTACGAGCTTCTTGTGTTTCACAATGTTCAACATCACTTCGTCCACCGGGCCTAATGCACAGAGACTCGTCCCTGACGTAGCTGCTCAGGTTCGAACGTCATCTGGACGAACAGAGCGACTTCGTGCATTCATATGTGGGCATCTGCCACCGGGAATCGATGTCGAAGTCGTTCTCACGCCGGCTGTCGAAACCGCTGCGGTCCTTCCCGCCAATCTTGATGCGCTCGTGGCCAGTGACGCAACTGAATTCGAGCGGCAGCAGGCCGCACAATTGCTCGAAAGCGTCGACGCTGAGTTCCTCATCTTAGTGACGACTGACCCAGCATCGATCGACCGAATCCCGGTGAACGATCAGCTGACAGCTGATCACGCCCACCAATTCGGTCTCGCCTTTCACGAACTGCTTCATATTCTCAAGACGGCTATCGGTCCCATTGCAGAACTTCTCGAATCCGAGATCGAGCCCAATCATCACCGACAGGTACACGACCTCATCAATATCATCGAGGACGGTGCCATCGAACAGGAAGCAATCGAGGGAGCAAACTTCAGCGACAACGCCGAGATACGTCTCGAACTCACTCGCCGAATCCACTCGCAAGTCCCCGATGATATCCCGGACGGCGAGCAAGTCCGATTCTCATTCTGGGATGCAGTGACGAGCGCCCTCTACGAGTGGGCAATCTATCCGACGGGTATCACAGAGGTACTCCTCGACGAAGATGATGAGCGTATACTCTTTGCGTCGGAGGCGGATGCGTCGGGATTTGACGCTGTTCAGGAGGCACTCCAGACGTTAGCGAAAGATGCTCTCGCAATCCGGGGCACAGAACCCGACGATGTCACCCACAGCCACGACAAGACGGCATCAGTACGACGAGCACAGTTGGTCGTTGAGACGTGGCAGTCGGCAATCCTGCCCCTCCTAGAGACGCACTCCGAAGCATCAGCACAGTCGCCAGATCAGGACGACTCTGGGGAATCTGATGTAGACTCCGACCCTTCATCGAACTCAGAATCACCCGAAACAGCAGATTCTAACTCTGATTCAGAACAGCCAATCGACGAGGAGGCTGGCGGAGTGCATAACGGGCAGCCGCAACTCGAACGGAGTGCAACCGACGATCCATTCCAAGACGTCCTCAGCCAGCCCTCGATCACGCCAGATTCCCCCGACGCTGGTACGTCAGTACCCGATTCCGACGAGACACTAGGTTCGACCGACAGTGATGAAGACCAACCGTCGCAGACCCCAGAGTCCTCAGACTCTAGAGCGCGGGCACTTGCTCGCTCTATTGAACAACCTGGAACACACCTCGATTCCCCGCAGAGTGGACCGACCTCAACGGAGGAGAACAGGGATGACATTTCTATTAACGGACGTCAGTCGACCATTGGAGACTTCGGCGCTTCTAATAACGACCACGAAGCGGGAGAGACAACCAACTCTCACGAGAGCCTAGAGCAGGATCATGACGGACAAGAGCCACCGATCACGAGTCCCTCACCCGACGAGCAGGTAGACTCAACAGTCGACTCCGGCCCAGCGCACGCTGAGGTACTCGATCGATATCCTGCTGACGAGGCAGACACCTACAGAGGGGCACTCGAAGCGGATCGAGCGGCAGCTCACGACGAAGCAGATCGAGAAGGTATTGACACCGATGCCTTGGAGCGGGAGCTGGAAGATCTTGCCCACCGGCTAGCCCGAGATGGTTCGGACGACCAAACAGCCGGCGGCAACGCAGGAGGACCAGGGCAGCTCGACGAACTGGAGATCGTCCCAATCGCTGACGACCTCGCACCACCAGGCGTGTGGACTGACATCGAAGACGGCGCTGTCCAGGTTGCTGGCACGCTCGAGAAACAGCTCCGTCTCGACCGACAGCGTGGTGTCCGGCGAGGCTTGACCGCCGGCGGATACGATACTACTGCGGGACATCGGCTTCTGATCGGTGACCCCCGGGTCTGCAAGGTCGACACGCCGGGGCGCGAGAAACGATACGCACTGGTGTTGGTTCTCGACCGGTCTGGCTCGATGCGGAACGGCGAGCCTCCGAAGATCGAGGTTGCGACGAAGGCACTAGCGCGGTTCGCCGTCGCCGCCGAAGGGCTGGGGATCGATGTCGCGATAGTCGATTTCATCGACAGCCATGCCCGGCTCGTTAAGCCGTTCTCAGTCGAGACGCGACACATCCAGGCGACGCTACTGAACACGGACTGTGGCGGGGGCACGCCGTTGGCAGACGCGCTCGAACTCGCAAGTCAGCTCGTCGAGGACCATCGCGATGAACCGCTTATCGTGGCCGTCACCGACGGAGAGCCCAGTAGCGTCGACGACGTCATCGAACAAATCCGAGCATCCCCAGCCCCAATCTGTTCTCTCACAATCGCTACTGACACTCAGGCAGGGAATCTATCGACAGATGCCTCAGAACTCGCCACATACTACGAACGGGAAGCGACGATCTACGATGGGGACCAGCTAAACGATCGACTCGATCAGTTCGCCAGCCTTCTCATCGGGTTATAGTTTGGTGAGAAACCAATCGAGTATTTCAATTAACTTCGGTCATGGAAATTTTTGCGCGGGAAAACTGGTCCCAGAGATGCTGGCCGAAATTTGATACCAGTGGAGGATGAGGGTTAGAGTATCGTGGTTACGCAACAGATCTCCGCTGCGGATGTTCGCTCTTGGAATTCTCTCAGTGCTATTGCAGACTCACTCATCGGCCGCGGGCTCGAAAAATGCGAACAATCAGACGACGAGATCGAACTGGTGTTTAAGACTGGATCCTCGGTATTGCTGACGACCGTACCGGAGGGTGAATCACCCGAAGTCGCGTTATCATTAGATCAATTCACAGACCGACACGAGCTCGTGATTGCAGTGGCTCGAGACTGGACGCAATTTGATTTATACGCCCGACATCCAACTGAGACCGGGCTTGGAAAGCCACTAATGGTTCATTTTGGCTTTAATAGAGCAGACATCAAACCAGAGACGAGTGAAGTACGCAGAGTAGTAGAACGTTTGAATCAAATCGATGGTTATGATTCGAGCTCGCTGCCAACTCTCTTTGATGATGAGGCGCTTATTGAAAGGGTTACGACCCGCTATGAGGAGATGGTGAAAACCGTCGTGGAGGCCATTCAAGCAGACCCAGATGTCGATTCTGAAGCTCGGCAGCGATACGCGCAGCGTCTGGTTAATCGATTCTTATACCTCTATCTTCTACAAGAAGCAGAGGTGTTGCCTGACTCATTTTTAGAAAAGCAACAAGGGCAGGCGAGTTTGAAGGGAACACATGCCTACGAGGAAATCTACGCGCCGCTCTTCGCAGGGGAGCCGTCCAATGATGTGGCGAGAGACCTAGATCCGTATCTACAAAGTTTCTTGTTCCAGAAAACGCAGGCCGAAGCAGACAATCGGGTTGCTCCGCCTTCTTCAGAGTCCAATGCCAACGAGTTACTATGGAATATTGTTGGGCTGCTACGAGACTTTGATTGGGAACTTGGCGGGCCGTATGATATTCAGCATACGACAAAAGTGACGCCACGGGTGATAGGGCATGCGCTGGAACGTTATATTAATAAGCAGCATACAGCGGCGTATCATACACCAGACCAGCTTCAGGATTCTCTGGTCACACGAACGATAAGGAAATCGCTACTACATGACCTAAATGAAGAGTTTGATGCTGACTTTGAGTCACTAAGCGCGGTGTTTGGGACAGACACAAGTACATCCTCAGGGGAGCCAAGGTTAGACGCAATAGATTGTCTTTGGAACGAGGTGCTCCCAAATTTTCGGGTGGTCGATCCTGCGGTTGGGAGCGGCTCGTTCATAAGTAAGGCGCAAGAATTTCTTGCAGACATTTACACAGAGTGCCTAGAGCATCTAAATACTGATCAGAGAAATCTGCTTGAAAATACGCCATTAATGGAGCGTTCAGATTCGGATAGTTCCCAGACCCGGCTTCTAGCAGCACAACACAATTTGTACGGAGTAGATCTGAATCCAGAAGCGATCGAGTTGACACGGTTTCGCCTTCTCCTTTCGGCGTTCAAGAATCCACGTGGCGGCCGAATTGAGATGCTGCAAGCACTCGAATATCATACGGAACGTAATTTCTTCACCGGCAACAGTCTGATCGGGATCAGTCAACGACCCCATCCGAATACTGTCAAGGGTCAACAATCACTCGAAGATTTCGAACAGATTACCAATAATTATCGGAATCTGATTCAGGAATATCGCCAATCGTCACGAGACGATATTTCAGATTTGAAGGAAAATATTTTTGAACAGACTGAATTACTGAGTCGCCAACTCACATTGACTCAGTTTGAAGGGTTAGAGAGTCTTGAAGGAAGAGTCACAGCGGACTCTCAAGTTGAGCATACCATTAGTGAACTTTCACCATTTCATTGGATAGTTGAATTCCCCAATATCATGCTTGATGGTGGGTTTGATGCCGTCATCACCAATCCGCCTTGGAACACTCTGAAAGGCCAGAAACGAAAATCGTCATCGAAGAGTGGCCCCAGCGAACGTCGAGCTAACTACGAAGAACATGAATCATCGAACAGTGAGCTTTTCGAAATTCAGTGTGCGTACCTAACTGAGCACTATCAGACCGCAGCTCACGCAGATCCAAATCTGAGCGAACTGTTCGTCGAACGTGCAATGGAGATTGCTGCTCCACAGGCGATGGTCTCTATTTTAGCGCCAGGGGTCCTGTTCCAAGGGTCTAAGCATGAAATACTCCGGCGAAAAATACTGGAAGAGACCAGTCTCCATCGGATTCTGGGCTTCGAAAATCATGGAATCTTCGAAGATTTTGACCGTCGATACGAGTTTGGTATCCTCGAATTCCAAAATACTGGGCCAACAAATGAGCTACACGCTCAGTTCCGCCAAACATCACTGGATGCACTTAGCAGGACCGACACGGAGCTTCCAGTTCTTACCCGAGGTCTTCTCGATTCGTATTCACGCTCTATTCTTGCCTTCCCTCCCGTTGAAAATGAAGACGATGTAAGAGCGCTTGAGACGCTTGTAGACCACAATCATTTGGATGATAAAGAGGGCTGGCAGATCGCGCCCACGCGAGGCATCCATCAAACGCGCCAAGCAAATACCCTCTTTGATGAGCCAGGCGACTACCCAATCTACCGTGGCCGAAATATCTACCAGTACACGCATGACTCCACCTATTATGATGTTGCTCCGCCGAGCTACTGGGGCCTTGATGAATCTTCCGGCGACCAAAGTGCCAAACACGTCATCCGGGAGCGTGAACTGCGGAATCTAACAGGAAACCGCCCAATTGAAATTGATGACCATGGCCTACACTTCGAGAACGGTGAAACAATACAGCGTTCTGAAGTTCCGATGCCTTATGATGAGTACCGAATTGCATACCGTGACATCGCTGGACCATCTAACGAACGCGCCGTTATTGCAACTGTCATTCCTCCGGATGTCCTCACTGTAAACACAATTCACACGATACATCCATTCAGATGGAAAACTACCGATCCAGCAAACACCACACATACACCGGATAATCTCTTCGAACAGCGCTACACCCCTCAAGAGATATTTTGCCTTCTTGGCATCCTCAATAGCACGCCATTCGACTATTTGATGCGATCGAAAATCAAGACACATCTATCAGACTATTTAGTAAAAGAATCACAGGCACCCCATCTCTCGCCAGTCAGTGACCTAGGTGAAACTATATGGACGCTCGCAGCGCGACTAACCTGTTACGGAGACTGCTTTAATCCACTTCAAAAAGAATTGAACGTCGACCCGATTCGAGACGTCGAAAAACGGGCGGCAGCTCAAGCAGAGATAGATGCAGCGGTGTTTCTTGCATACGGGTTCGAAGATCGAGACGTTGTCTGGTCCATACTCGATTCTCTTCCTAGAGTTCGCTCTCCCCGAGTTCTCGATGAATCGTATTTTGAGCGTGTCGTCCGTGTATTCAGCCAGCAGCGGGGTGAATTCTAATGGCAGACGACGAGCCGGGGTTATCAGAATATGTGACACGTGCAATTGAGTTACTACCATCAGACGACGAACCAGTAGTTAGTACGGGGACCGACGAATACGCCCTCCTTGTTCGACGAATCTGTGCACAAAAACAGTCCAACGGAAAGCCGACCGATCTCAAGGAAGGTCATATTGCTGGTCTTGTCGATCAAGCCCTTAGCCGCGCGCAAGGAGAGTCAGATGTCTTCACTGCTTTCGAGCGGGAGTTTGGTAAATTATCGAACGCTGGTGAGGAATCTCTATATAAAATATATTTCCCACTTAACATGCGGAGTGGGCGAAATGAGTCACCACCAGCGACAATCGAAGCAAACGAAACCACTATTCGAAAAATTGAGTCTGACGACTGGGAGAGCGTTATTGAAGACGCCCAAACGGCGGTAACCCAGCAAGCGGCCACCAAGGATGTTCCAGATCTTCTGCAAAATGGTACAGAGACACAGCTATCTCAACGTGAGCATACGTTCTATCTCTTCGAGATAGAGTCGCGAGAGTCGACAGTGGCTTACTCATCACTCCAAGCAGATCTTGATATTATACTCGGGAAACTCAATTTCACAGCCTTTGATTGGGTGCTAGAGGAAACTTCGATGGATGGATTACGATCCGCTGATCGCACCCGTCAAAATGTCATCAATCGGCCAAAAATATTTTTGATTTGTCAGGATGGAGAGTATGACTCATTTAGAACACCGAATAGAGAGCTAGAGAGAACTGGCTTCCGCCTTCCACGAGGTTTCAAAACCGATTTTGAACGAATTCGTCGGTTTCCACTAGCCGGTGATACTGGTCCCTGTAATAAAGAACTGAGTCGCGGGTTTCGAGCACTTCATGCTGGTCTGACAGCAGCTCACAATGAGAGTGCGTTCCTCTACTTTTGGCGTGGTCTTGAAGAGATTACATTCCACGACCGAAGTGACAGTTCAAAAAACGCTCTTGAACGGTGTCTCCCACTCGTACATGATTATCTCCCCATTGCAATCTTGCAATATGTCATCGAGGACTTAGCTAGGAAGCGAAACGATATCGTGCATAGCGGGATTGAGTCGCCTGTTTATGAGCGAGATGTACTTCTACTTCGGCAAATGTTGTATCGATCCCTTGATGAACTCCTTGACCTCCAAAAGGAATATACCAGACCTGAGATACGTGGAGTACTGAATCACGGTCTCGATAATGGCGATAGCTTACAACAAAGCCGAGAAGATTATCAAGAGAATATCGATCAATCGAAAGGATCACTGGAGGAACTAAATGGTGCCCAGCGGTGGCGTAAGGACCGAGCGTCGTTCACTGATGTTGAACAATTGAAACAGTTCTAACCGGAACATCTTATGCCATTGTTTAGCCTCTGATATGAGTTCTCTCTAGTTACAGTTGCACGCTAAGGTCCTTGCGAGATCCATCATACCCGACTGCTAAAATGAGGGGACTACTATACAGGCGGAAGGTTATGCCATGCGTTATGAAATTCCTCAAGCCTATCGTTGATATCCTTCATATCCTGTCTATCGTTATCTTCGGGATTATCTAATATCCGCACAAGTCGTTGGTTGTCGACCCTCTCTGGGTCGTTGAACGCAGTTTGATTCCTAGGGGGCAGCGAATTGATGTCGTCTGAAAATACGAAATACTCCGCCTCTGAGTAGTCATCTAGAAGAGTGACGCAGACGAGGTGATCAAGTTTCTCTGGCTTGATTCGATCAAACCTGTATACTCCACCGAAGTCAGAGTCCCAAGTGGCTGCCTTTACTTCAACTCTATCTCCGCTCTTGAGGAGAATATCTACGTCATACTGGCCGGATTGCAAGGTTGGTGAATACCCCTGCTGAAGAAGTTGATCCATTACCAGCCATTCTCCAATAGTCGATGTAAACTCGGTTCTGGGGACCTTTATTGAATTTCTTTCTAGAAACGTGATTACACTCCGGAGTCGCTGGACTGCTTCCGCGTATTCACTCATAATATCGTCCTGAGCCTCATAATATATTAAATTGAACTGGAAAGTTGTACTGCAGTGCTGGTTGGTATCTAAAAATTACGATCACTGTCGGTAGAAGTACCGCACAGTTGCGTATCCCGCAACTACTGAAGCTATTTCCTGTCCGCTAACGTCCCTTCCTTCGATTATCGCTATGCCAGTCCTCGATAGTCGGTCTCAAGATGACGAATCTCGTCCGCCCTCCTCTCATCAGATAGGCAGTTGGCGTCGGCGTCGAGTTCTCTCGGCTGGCACAGTCACTGTACTATCGGCTCTCTCCGGCTGTCTCAATTTCATCAACCCGTCTGAGCAGGATCCATCCACTGACCGAGAGACGGGTGCGTCCTCGAATCAAGAGCTAGGGAGAGACGAGACAGCTAGCTCAGGAGATGATGGGGGAAGACCTCAGTCCGAGTCGGAGAGCGGTGATGCATCTGGTTCACCGGACACAACTCTTGGGGGTGACCTTGTTGATGGGCCCGTCGATAGTCCGGCAACGAATGAGCATCCCTGGATAGACAATCCCGAGGATGATCTCCGGTTGGCCGACGTCACTGTACACATGGGCTCGGAGTTGATTCGTGATTACCTCCAGGTCGAGGACGACGTATTAGCACTGACAGTAGCTGGCGATCAATTCACTGTCGAAGGAAATGCCCATCTCGAGTGGGAGTGCGATTCATTCGGCCTGAAACACGTCTTCGTGAACGGCCGGGTGGGAGAGATCTATCTCGAACCCGTCGCGAACGATGCTTGCCGCACGAATGAGAACAAAGCTGGACGAGGTCCGTGGCTCGCACCGTTCTCAGTCACAGGCGGCTTCGACGGTGGACGTCCTGACGCGCTGGAGGTCCATCTCGAGGGACAATTCATACGAGGCGATGGACCTCGTGGTGGTGCCTATACCCGCCAGGAATTCTGATTCGACTGGAGACCAAATGACCGGATCAAGGCTCGGATCTGCGCTGGTTTATCGATCCAAACAGAGTGGAGGAGTCGGACAGGATCTGGCTTCTCCACAAAGTCATGGCAACCGAAGAAGAAACTCAGAACGAATCAGTTCGAGCGGACAGGCGGTCGACACTGAAGCGAACAGTCTCTCGGCAGGCAGTGTTCGGTAACGGTGGAATCGCCGTCGACGAGAGCCCGGTCGAATCAACCCTCTCAGATCACGGAATCGAACTCGCACCGTCTCGACCAAGTCGTATCGATATACCTCGCTGCCGAGGCTTCGTCGATGAGAGACCAATTGAGAGCAGTAGCGACGTCACCGAGGGTAATCAGGCGGCTCTTTTCGCAGCGACAAGCCGTGATCAGCGTACGCTAGACGGACGCCTAGCCGCCATGCAACCGCTTTTCGGCTCGTCCACTACGGACGGTGAAGGAGAATAGCCTGTATGAGGCCGTCGCTCATTCTCTTACTACGCGCTACCGAGGTTACCCCACGAAGTCACCAGAATGCAATTCGTGGGGTAACCCGTTGCGGAGGAGTTCCTTTCCGGACCAGTCGGTGTCACTACCTCCACGAGAGAGGCCAATGAGACAGCTGGCACCCACGCAGATCGCGGAAGCGTTACCTCCAGAGAAACTTCTGGAGACCAACCAGCAAAGGCTGATACGAGGTGGAATCGCTTGCATGCACGATATCCCAACTGTCCAGCAGTACGTGGCTTACGAGAATCAGCATGGAAGACGACGCTGGGTTCTCAGAATGCTCGCAAAGCGAGCAGCGGCGCTACGTGAGTTGGAAATAGAGTCAGAGACTGAAGACTGAGACTGTGGGCAGACTGATATTCGTCCCCGACGAATCTGAGTCATACAACGGAGGATTTCGATGGCAACTCAACCAGGAACTGGCAGTGGTCGCGACTTCGTCACAATCTTCAAGACCGGCTCAGTCGATCGAGGCGAGTATCCCGAACTCGCAGATCTACTGCTCGAGGGGCGGACTCAGCTTTCCGCGGAAACGAGCTACCTGATGAAATTCGGAGACGAGTCACACCGCAGTCTCACACCTTTCGACGTTGCCTCGCTCCACGACGTTCCAGCCTACCCGTTACCACAGACTGCACTGGATTCCCTGCCTGCTCACGTTCGAGCAGAACTCGAACAGAACGGTGCCATCCAGATGGTCGCCTCATACGACCCTGAGAACCACCGGTTCGAAGAAGTCGATCTCGCTTGGGACGACCAGGACTTCCTCGAACGAGTCACGGAACTGATCGCCGGGGAACTCTCGCTTCACGAGGCTGTCGACTGGGTCGTTGTCGAGGAAGCAGAGCGGTACACTGTCGCCCAGTGGGCCGAAATCCGAGATGTGACCGGAGATGCAGTTCGGTCGAATATCAACGCTGCTCGTGAGAAGTTGCTCGCTGAGCCCAAGTAGCCTCAGAACCCAGGTATTGGGCAGTCAACATGCAGTCCCGGGTTCGGTGTTAGGCTTCGTTTCTAACGTTTCTAATCTCATAACGGATTGGCCACCCCCAGCGTTTCTAACGTTATTAATACTGCTACCGTTGCTGCTGTTGTCGATATCCCAGCTCTGAATTTTATCTCTCTGAAGAGCGTGGAGGAGCGAACGGTCGCACTCGTTCTTCCACTCCTCTCCACATGGCAGTCACAGACTCATCCTCAATCCAAGAAGACGAACAGGGGCCGATAGTTGATGGCCGTGATCGGCGGGCTCGCGAAGAGAACATGGACGTAGCACTGCTTCGCCAGGGTGGCCTCTATGAGGTCCAATCCGAATCAGGCGCGAGCTACGAGGTAGACCTTCTGGACAGACAATGCAACTGTCCCGATGGTGAAAACCCGTCTTCTCCGAGCCCCTGCAAGCACGTCAGGCGAGTCGAGTTAGAATTAGAGGCCGGTCATATTCCGCGTCCAGATGGACGCCTACCACAGCGAAGTGATGTTGGACGGCCTGAACCCGTATCCAGGGGCTCCGAGGTGCGATTCAAATCACATCTCCTCTCGAAAATCCAGCGCAGAGAGGAGGAACTCGCTCATCTGGATGCAGAGGTACAGGCTCTCCAGTTCGTGTACGATGTCATCGAAGAGCTCTCAGAGGGAGATGACTTCGATCTCAAAGACGCGTTGTCCGAGGAATACGGACCAGCGAGTCAACTGTAGCCTCTTACTCGGAGATCTCCTCGTCGTCCAGTTCTTCGTTGGCGAGTTCAGTGAATTCCGCTAAAGTTACTCAGACTCAGGTTTGAACCGTCTACGGGCCCAAGGGTTAAAACTGAGTATTTCCAACATATGTGTATGGAAGACGTTCCAGTATCAAGCTTGGAACAAAATACTAACCGGGTGCAATTAATAGAAGCAGATCCCGATATCCAAGCATATGGACACGTAACTCCGGATCTATTGGAACGTCGTCTGAAGGCACACGCTCTTCTTGGGGATACCGTATTAATCGGAGGGACCCACGCGCTAAAATCTGACTTGACTTACAAGGTCCTACAACGAAACAAGCCTCTACTAGAAAAAGGAGTAGTCGTACCTACAACAAGTGCATCTCACGACGGCTGGGAGGATATGATTGACCGGAAACTCCGAAAACCACGTCAATACGGACCCATGTGGACTTCGAACAGAGAATACAAAACTGACGAAGATTCTCTATACAACCGAGTTAGTGCGCTCAAAGGGAGTAAAAAGCGCATTATTCGAGATATCAAATCGATGCGTGACATCTACAGTGGCGATCTTGAAACCGAACTCGCTGACCCTAAGTCAACACTATATGCAGAAATCTCGAAACATACAAATCCACGTGAGTTGCGAAAGGCCATTCAGGAGACTAATCACTCCTCGCGGAAGTTCGTCGCCGAACGAGCTCCTGGACCAGTACGGGACTTATTGAAGTATCAGTCTGATATAAGCTATCATCTTACCGGGGCTGCAGGACACCGAGCAGTAGCCACATTTCACCCTTGGGATTTCAACCTCCGGGGGTCTCACTTTGACAAACTGGTTAGGGTCCGTGAACAAGACGATGAACGGTTCCATGAAGTCGTCGAGTGGAGTGGCAACTCCCAAGATAGAAACACTGAATCAACGACCGTTCTTCGTCCTAGGTACACAGAGAACTGGGACCTTCTGGGTTTGAAAACCTTCTTTGAGATCTCAAGCGATATCGACAGGGCTGTGGCTAATCTACCCCCAGAAACAGTCTTGGAACTTCGAGAAAAGCGAGTGACCCGTGACCTTCGCAGAAAATTGTGCGAAGTAATCACGACTCTTGGAAGCACTGAAACCGGGCGCAGCAGTACTCATGGCCTCTGGGAGACAGAAGAGGAGTTCCGAATCGAGCTACAAAATGCACTTGAAGAAGAACACGGCACTGAACAGGATAGATTTCGTCGTGCGCGGAGCATTTTCTCAACTGATCTACGTTCTATGGGAGGGATAGCGAACGCTGCCTCAGCGCTTGCTGTCTGTGAAGCAGCAGAAGCCCTAATCGGGAGCGGAGATGTTTCAACAGTCGCGGGCACTCTTGGCGCAATCTTCATGCAAAACAAATTGGCCAGCACGGTTTTCCCTGAGTTGGTAGAAACTGATTTCCATGACTTCGAAAGAGAATATCGCCACGCAGTATCGGAGTGAGACGAACCTCTGATAACCTATGAAGACAATATATCGATAGATGTCTAGAGTCGAATTCCTTTGCCAAGTCCTCGATCTCAACGATGTCACTAGAACAGGCTGGGAACGAAGGGGTATTGAAAAACCACAGAGGGTCGCAGGCCATGTGTGGGGCGTGTCTCTTTTGACGATGTTGTTCGCTCCTGAAGCAGAAGGTGTTGATCCAGAGAAAGCGAGACAGATGGCGATCATTCATGATATCGCAGAGGCAAAGACAGGCGATATCGCTGTTGGAGAGGTACACCAAGAAGTAAGTATTTCTGAAAAAGTCGAGCGAGAAGAGCAAGCGATTGATGATCTTGTTGAAATCGCAGGTGAGCAAATTCCTGCTGTTGAACATATCCCATCTCTTTGGCGTGAATTCGAAGAAGGAGAGACTTCCGAAGCGAACTTTGTACGTGACATGGATATTATAGAAATGTGTCTTATGGCCTTGAAATATGAGAGACAGAGACGATATAATGAGGAAGTGGCCTCTGATGGGACTTATGAGCGATTAGATGGGTTCTTTGCCACAGCAAATAATGAGATTACAACTAAACTGGGGCGTGGTCTCCTCGATGAAATCGAAATAGAATACAAACAGGCGAAACCCACTGAATAAGTCATTCCAAATTTTATATTCCACCGCCATTTTTTCTGCCCTGTAAATTCTCGTCGTCCTCTTTAGAAATCGAATCGACTTCATCGAGTGCCTCGGTCGCCACATCCCCGAGTTCCCCGGCCTCGATGTGAGAGTACCGCTCTCGAACCATCTCCTCCGAGTTATCGAGATAACGAGCTGCAACCGTATAGCCGAACGCTCTAACGAGGACTTCACCCATCCCGCGCCGGCCACCGTGGGGCGCGAGATAGTCGTGTTTCGGATGGTCAATGTCGATCTCTCCGTCCTCAGAAAGTCGTTGGAGAATCGACCGTGCGCCGTCCGTCGTGATTGACGGCGGGCGAATATCCTCAGCAAGTGCCAGCAGGAGGTCGCGAGCGTACTCCTCACGGCGTTCAGTAATTGCTTCCGGACGTTCCCCTCGGTCGGCGAGTTCATCCTGGACGAGCCCTCCGAGCGTCCGTTGGTCAAACGTCGGAAACACCGGCCAGCGCTCCGTCGGTGGATCCATCAGCTGGCGGTAGCTCCGCAGTGGCGAGATCACCGGGTCGGGGAGACTCGCGGCGTCCCACTGCTGTTTCTTCCGGTAGACGTCCATACTCCCGTCGTCGAGGGAGAGGTCCTCCCAGCGGACACCGCGCCGGCGTGGGTCGTTCGGGTCCCGGAGGAGTTCCCCAACACGGACGGCGGTGTACGCGAGTACGAACACGAGCGCCCGGTCGCGTGCCGCCTTCAGAGCTTCGTAGCGCTCTCTCTGCTTGTCGAGGGGGGCAGTATCCGCCGGGAGTGTCGTGTACGTCTCGATGGCGTTGCGAGCCTGCTCGTCGACGTGACGGGTGAGTTCGTGACGCTGTTCGGACGTCCAGGCCTGCTGGTCGCCGGGCTTACGACCGTCGTCCTCGGGCAGCGGCGCCATCGCACTTGCCCGTTGGGCGTAGTGCGCTTCGAGATACCCCTCGTTGACGCACCAGCCGCACCACGCAGAGATATAGCGATAATAGGTTTGTACCGTGTTCTGCTTGAGTCCCCGATCTCCGGCGAGGTGACGAGCGTACTCTCGAAATATTCGTTCGTCGAGGTCCTCGAACGCCGGCTCTCGGTCGACGCCATCGGGAACGACTCCCGTCCAGTCATCGCGACCGCGGTCGCCGGCGGCCCACTCGGCGAACCGCTCAAGCTCACGCGCTGCGTTCCGTCGATAGTTCCCGCCGTCGCCACCGCGACCCTTCCCCTTGTCTTGGAGATACCGTTCGAAGGAGCTCGCAAGCGACCGATCAGCGCGTTCTCGTGCTGTCATGAGTCCTCGTTCGAGTACTGATACTTCGGACGAACATCCTCGAGGAGCGATTCGATGATCTCCCAGAGGATCAGCGACGGGGTCTCGTGTTCAAACGTGATTCCCCAGCGATCCTCCGCATCGCCGGCTGAATACTGGAAATGCGTTCGTCCGAGATCTGGATGGTCTTCGTCCTGGTGCCAGCCAGCGTGAAATCCCGTGTTCGGGTCGGTGTAGTTGATACGGAACCAATCGTGTGGGTCCTGTCGATACCACTTAATGGACAGTTCCGGCGACTCAGGCCCTGTCGAAGGAGAAAGGCGGGCCGGATCAAAACGGGCCCGCAGCTGCTTGGCCTCGATATCATCAGGAACGAACTCGACCGTCGTGATCTGTGGTACACGATCGAGGACGTCCCGCTTCAGCTGGGCGTAGAGGTTTGCGTTCGGGTCGCCACCAGGATGCGGGACCGACATCCGTCAGCTACTGGCCTCGGCAGGCTCGTTCGTTGGTGTAAGGAAGTCCCATTCGCGGATGGCGAAGCCGACGATGTCGATGCGCCGCTGGAGGTGTTCCCACTCGCGGGCGATCTCACGCCGGCGGTCTTCTTCGTCGGCGTCGAGCCCCTCCTCGGCGAGCGTTCCGCGAAGCTGATTCGGCGACTCGACGTCGAATTCGTCCTCCCAGTCGCGGATCTGCGCCTTCATATCGGCGAGCCGGTCCGTGAGTTCCTCGACAGTGTGCCCGCTATCCCGGAGGCGCATCGCCTCCTGCATCGCCTGGCGGCGGTAATCGGGGTAGTACGTCGTGTGAGTACCGCTGTCGTCACTATGAAGGATACCATCGTCGACGAGTCGTTCGAGGACGCGCTTGGTCGGCTCGTGTGACCAGCCCGCTTCGGAGGCGATCCAGTTGGCCGTCCGCGGCTCCGACAGCTGCCGGGCGGCCATCCGAACTCGGTCTTCACCCGTGGTCTGGCGCTCCATCAGACCCTTGGCGTTCGATTCGTCTTCGGTCATACGTTACTGTTCACACTCCATCTCCATATAGATTGAGGGCCTTCGTTCTATATCGAACTGCTAGATTCCGCTCGTTCTTCGACGTAGCTAAGCGGAACCACAAAAACTCGAAGCCCGGTCTCGGCGGCTCTACCCTGGGGGAAGCGCCGTTCTGAGCCGATTGCAGCATTCGTGCTTACCCGACGGCGTCGGGGTACTTCAAAGTGGTCGTGATTATTCGTGTAATCATGTCCAACTAGAAATTTGCTCTATTTCCTCCAAATCAACGTCTGAAGGCCCTTACTCCAAGAAATCCAGCAAATCGTATTTTAATAAATCGTATATCGCTATACCATTTTTCTGCCGTGCCGGGGACCGGCATTGGTGAATATTCGAGAGCTGGCCCTCGACAAGTACAATTACTATCTGGAGTATCTGGTATGCAAACATTCATTCTATCTAACAACCATTGGATATGCGGTAATCGCACTATGTCCCCCGAGAAACTCCTCCAATCTCTCTTTGACTCCCGGGTTCAAGCAAGTGCCAGGCCCTCTAACCGAGGGCGGCATCCGACGCGTATCCGGGTCCTACAAGCACTCCAAAGGGGGAACCTCTGCATCCCCGATCTCGCAGAAAAGTCGGACGTAACTCGCCAAACTGCCTATCGAGCGGTTGCTCCACTCGACGAAGCGGGACTCGTTCGCGAGCGGAACGACTGCTTCACATTGACCTGCTCTGGATCGAGGATGCTGCAGGCATACCTCCAACTCGATGACGAAGTTACAGTCGACTCGCTCGCCCGCCTCGCACGGTCACCACACCAACAGTGGCTGCTTCAAGCTCTCGGAGAAGAGGCAATGAGAAAGTGTACTCTCGTCGAGCGCGCCCGTAATGAGGGTGGACCCTCTCGAACGACGATTCATCGAATGATCACCAGCTTGCAGGAAGACGGCTACGTCGCTCTTCGATCGGGTACCTACGGACTATCTGAAACGGGTGAGTTACTCCGGGAGTCATTCGAACACCTTCACGATATCGCCGCACGAGCCATTGAAAACCGGAGCTTTGTTCGCTGGCTGCCCGCTGAACTCGATTCGCTCCCACTCGAAGCCCTCGAGAATTTCGAGCTTATCCACAATACTCCGGAGCAGCCTCACAACGTTCTGAACGCGTTCGTCAGCGGTGCTGGAATCGATTTAGAAGCGTTCCGGGGCATGGGCGCCATTCGGAGCCCCGCACTCGATCAGGCATATCGACCGGTCGTGAAGCACACTCCCAGCGTCACCGTCGTATTCACCGACGAGGTCCTCTTCCAATTCCACGGTGACCACCGGTTCGTCGACTATGCGACTCAGTTCGATTATTCTGCGTATCTCGAAGATGGCCTCATCAGACAGGATGCACGACTGTTGTTCGTTCCCGGGCCAATCCCACTTCACCTTGCGATATACGACGATTCGCGCGTGATCATGGCGCCTGCCCCATCGACTGGAGTTACGGAAGCCGAATCGACGGCTCTCGAATCATCTGACTCCTGTATCATCGAATGGGCACTCGGCCTCTTCACCGCACACCTCGAGGATGCTCGACCACCGATTCAGGTATTTCAGGAACACGCGGCAACCCTGAGCGGGGATAAGGACGGACACGAACGCCTGCTTCGATCGTTGACACCACAGAAGAAGGCCAGATGAACTGCAGAAGGGATTGTTCCACAACTCGTTACACTGTCTGTGGAGTTGCTCTATTTAGCGTTGCTCGCGTCTGAATCTTCATGGCCGAAAGACAATCGCAATCTAACACGGCCACTCCCGATGGTCCCTCCGCAGTCGAGAACGAACCCCATCAAGGACCACCGCGTCAGGATGGGAGTCATGGCTCATTCACCAGAGAGAAGTGGTACAGCGTGACGTTTTCGGTGCCGTGGATCGTCCGTGGGGCAGAGACGGGGCAGGATGCGATCAATATCGCAGTTAGTGAAGTCGGCAAGCGCATCACCTCCGCCAGCGATCGAACGAGAAACTGCAATATCAACGTCCAGAGCTTGGGGTGCAACGACTGTAGCAGCAGGACAGACGCCCTGCTGTTGGTCTCGAAGACCGCTCTCGTCGGTCTCCTCGTGACTCTCGATGTCCAAGCTGCGTCTGACGAGGAAGCTGAGCGAACCGCTCGAAGAGAGATCGGCCCTCACTTGGAAGACACACCACTCACCTCGGTCGACATCTCACGAAAGTAGCGCACCAACTGACCTCCAACGCTGACAACATTAGAAACGTTAATAGCGTTATTAACATTTTTGCTATTTCTAACGCTAGTAGTGTTGGAACCAGATAGCAACCACCTCATAGAGCGTGGTCTTAGACCCATTAGAGACGATATTAGCGCCAATAGTGTTAGAAGCGTTATTGACGTTAGAAACGCTAATAACATTAGAAGCGTCAGACATCCGGCTGACCAACGTTTTTAGCGTTAGAAACAGTCGAAACGGATAGAGCATCAGAAATGTCGGAAACCACCCCACCAGAGGTAATCGCAGTATCGTTCCAGAAAGGCGGAACAGGAAAGACCTTCACCGCACTCAACCTCGCGGGTGGCCTCGCAGCACGCGGATTCGATGTCCTCCTTATCGACCTCGATCCACAGGGGTCGCTCACGGCTAACCTCGGCAAAAGGGAAGTCTACGAGGACATCGACCAGCTGTCACTGGACAACGTTCTTCTGGACGTGAACAAGTGGTCGCAGATCAACGAAATCATCCTCTCCGACCACGAGGAGTTCGATCTCATTCCGTCGAACACGACGTTCAACGGGAACAAGACACCACTCGATTCGGCTGATGCCGGTGAGAATCGACTCGGCAAGGTCATCGAGCAGATCGACCACGAATACCATTTCATCGTCTGTGACTGTCCTCCTGATCTCTCTGCATACTCGAAGAATGCGGTTACGGCCGGCGAGAACGTCATCGTCCCGATGCAGCCGCGTTCAGAGATGATTCACTCGGCCAATCTTCTGTTTGACCACTACGAGACGCTGGGGATGATGCACAGCCTCGAAATCGAATATCTCGCGTTCACGATGACCTACGACTCGACGAAGCTCACCAAGGAGAAGCGGAAGGTCATCGACTGGTTCGAGGACACGTTCGACGAAAAGGGCGTCCTCGTCGACGACCGGGCAGCCTTCGACCGAGCGAAATGGAACCAGGCGTCGATATACACGCACAGTGAGGCTGTCAAAAACGACCAGTTCCCCGTGTTCGACCAGGTCGTGCAACTTGTTCTCGAGCAGACATCACCGCCGGATCACGACGTCGACCTCGAACACGCACGGAACATGAGCACGGAAGAACTCCGGGACCGCATCAAGGAGGCTCCTGAAGCATGAGCGATCTCGAACAGGAAATGGAAGAGACGGCCGAGCGGGCAAAGGCACTCGGTGTGAGTGGGGGTCAGACGACGGATCCGTCTGAGTTAGTCGAAGAAGGCGAGGAGGAAGTGGCTGACGAGCAGGACGGCGATGAAGCGGAGAGCGACGAAGTGGAAACAACAGAAGCGTCTGCAACATCAGAAACGTTAGAAACGCAAGACACGGTAGAGACAGAAGACGAAGATCAACGAGAACCAGGCGGCCTCGATGAGCACGTCTATCCAAACCCGGATAAGGATCTGGGGTCACTAATCGACACGTACGAGAATTTCAACGTCTACGTGCCGCCCGAAGTGAAGAAAGAGGTCAACGCATTCTACAAGCAGCTGGACTACGAGTTCTCCCAAGAGTTTGGAGACGAGCTCGACAAGCACTGGGACTTCTACACGGCACTCTTCAGAGCAGTGCTACAGAATCGGGAGATCGTTAGAGAGGAGTTGGGGATGAGCGAGTCTGAGTAGGAGGTAGCGAGGAGGGAACTTACAGAGAACAGCACTACGAAAGCCGAACGGGGGATTCGGTTATATTGAGAGAGTTAAGCAAAGGTTCTCGATCTCAGGAGCAAGCGAGATGACCTGTGCTTTTCGTTGTAACTCCTGCCGGCGTTGATCGATGCGATCTTCGAGTTTCGAGAGTCGATCCCGCTGTCTTCTGATTGCGATGTCCATGTCCGTCCCAGCTTCTGCCTTCCGCTCGTAGTCGGCGATGAACGTCTCAATCCGTTCCCGTTCGGATTCCGCATATGCTTCAAGATCTTCAAGTTCTTGTTGTGTCTCTTCACGCCTCCGTTTCTGGAGCTCGTCTCGACGTGACTCGACTCGTTGACTGATGTATCGGTCAGCAGACGAACGCATCTCACCCTCGTTTTCTAGCAGGACCCGAATCGGCTCTTCATCGGGCGAACCTTTGATGCTATCCCCATCGACAACTCGCTGTCCGAGACGCTCTTGCGGATCATTGTGTGCTGCATCGACGAAGACTGGGAGGATCTCTTCACGAATCACTTCGCCAGTACCGTCCTCAAATCGGACTCGGTAGTTGTAGGTGATCCCAGGGTCGTCGACGAACGGGAGCATCTTGAGACCAACCGCACCCTGTTCGCCGTTGAGGACACACTGCATCAACTCCTGAACCAACCGAGCGTCTGGAGAGATATATTCGATGTCGTCGTGATCCATCGCGAACTCGCGATTGAATGTGAATGGACCATAGGGCTCACCATCGGTGGTTCGACTGAGCTCATCGGGTAACTCGGCCCGAAACAGATTCGTACCGGCTTTCTCGACTTCGCCGCCAAGTGCCCCAATCCCACGTTCGAAGAACTCTCGAATGTCAGCCTCGCTGCCGTAGACGTCCTCGGATTGGTCCATCACTTCTTGGATCTTCTCCCGGCTCTCCTGGTCGAAGGTACTCGTGTCGACGAGACTGCGTTCGTACCACTCCTGGAGCGTCCGCTGTCGTTCGTCGATGAGTTCCTCGAGTTCCTCTTTCGTCGCACTCGCTGGTTCGTCATTCCGGATGGACTCCATGATGAGCGAATCCACGTCGATGTCGTCGAGCATCCCGAGGACGTCAGCTGTGTTTCCGAGCTTCCCCCGGATGTTCTCGACTTTGTCCTGAAGCATCTCGAAGATCTCACCTTCACGAGTATCCTCGAACGTGAAGTTCCACACCTTCACTTCCTTGTCCTGGCCGTACCGGTGGAGGCGACCGATCCGCTGTTCGAGCCGGTTCGGATTCCACGGCAGCTCGTAGTTGACCATGATGTGGCAACTGTGCTGGAGGTCGATCCCTTCGCTCGCCGCGTCAGTCGCGAACAGTAGTCGAGACTGTCCGTGGTTGAACTCGTCTTCGATCTTCGCCCGGTCCTCTTTGTCGACATCACCGTGGATGGTTAGAATCTCGTCAGCCCAGGGTTCGTCCTTCACGAGATCGAGAATGTAATCGAGCGTATCCCGGTACTCGGTGAACAGCAGCACCTTCTCGTTCGGGTTCTCCTCGAGTAGTTGCTGGATGTACCGACGGACTTTCTGGGCCTTCGAATCAACCGGGATTCCTTCGGCGAGGGAGACGAGGTCACGAAGCGTTTCGATCTCCTCTTCGAGTTGGGCGTCGCTCTCGGTGATGGTGAGCCCTGCAAGCTCTTCCTCTGCGTTCTGCTTGTCTTCTTCGTCGAGGTCTTCGCCTTCGAGGTAGGCAGTGGCCTCTTCGGAGAGCGAGGTCGCAGTCGATTGCTGGTCGACCAGGTTCGCCAGTCGGCGGCTTAGGGTGGCTTTGATCGCTCCAATACTGCTCACGAGGCGCTTCTGCATCAGCGCCATCGCGAATCCGACTGCAGGCTCGTTGAGCTGCTCCGAGCGGTTGTAGACGTGTTTGACGTACTCGGTGACTGCTTGGTAGAACTGCCGCTCTTCGTGAGTCCGCTCGACGGGAATCGTCCCTACTTCGCGATTCGGGAAAATCCGTTCACCATTGTCGTCGTAGATCGTTTGCTTGCCGCGACGCATCATCACGCGGTCGACGGCCTCCTTCGAGAGTTCCTGATCTTCCGCGACGAGGAACGGGTCGATGTATTCGACGAGCGAGCGGAAGGCGTCTCCCTTGCCGTCGTGTGGGGTCGCACTGAGGAGTAAGAGCGAGTCGGAATTGTCTGCGACACGTTCCACCATCTTCGAAGTCTTGCTCGGGGACTCGCCACGTTTGGCCGCCTTGTGCGCTTCGTCGACGACGACAACGTCCCAGAACGCATTGTCGAGTTCGTCGCGGAATTCCTCCTGACGCAAAAACGCCATACTCGCGACCATCTGCTGGTGGTCCTGGTTCCAGATGTTCGCCTCCTCACCCAGCCGGCGGCGCTCGCCCTCGACCCACTGTCGGTCGCCAGGCGTCAGAGAGATATCGAAGAAGCGGTCCATATCCCGAATCCACTTCTTCTGGAGATGGGCAGGGACGACGAACAGCACTCGATCAGCTCGGTTGCGTGCAGTGAGTTCTTTGAGGATGAGTCCCGCCTCGATGGTCTTCCCCAGCCCGACGTCGTCAGCGATGAGCGCACGCTGGCGGAGCTTCTGCATCACCCAGTTGACGCAGGCCAGTTGGTACGGCTCCAGGCGAACCAGCGAGTTGGAGATGCTGAGCAGTTGCCCTTGCTCGTGAGCGATCTGAAGCTGGAGGGCCTGCGAGCGTAGGTCGAACCACTCCGCCGAAACGGCGTCGTGATCCGGATGGAGTTGCCCGGCGGTCGCGGTATCGAGTGCGCCGAGCTGTTCTCGCTTCGGCTCGACGTTCACGTCGTCGATGCAGACGGTCTTCACACCGACGTTCTCGACGTAGGCCCTGAGATAATCGAGATCGCCGACGGAGTACGTCTTGATGACCTCGGCGGGCTGATCGTTGAGGAGAATCGCGTCCCCGGGTTCGAGGTCATTCATAGTTGGTTATTCTTGCGTGATCGTGACGAAGTTCAGGACGAACTCTTGCGGGAGGACGCCACCGTGGTAGAAGCGAGCATCCGGGAGCCCCTGATTCCTGAACCGCTGAATCGGGTCGGTCAGGATGCTGATTCTGGCATCGTCGTCGAGGTAGCCCAGGTGCGTGTCTTCGTCCAGCAAGACCCCAGGTGCGTCGTCGTCCAGGTCCGCGCCGGCGACCCACCGGCGAGTCACCTTCTCGGCGTTGCTCGGTGGGTGTAGATCGTCGATGTCGACGTGCCGTGGAAGTGAGACGAAGCCGTGATCTGAGAGGATGTACGCACGGTCCCATTCACCTTTCCGGAGCTTCTCGGTGATGATCCGGGAGATGGCGTCGATGCGGTCGCTGAACAGCTCCTCGAAATCCGTAAGTTCCTTCTCGCCGGTCTCGTCGATGTCGTTCCAGTAGTAGGCGACGCGCGTGTTGCTCCAGCCGACTTCGTCATCGGCGTCCTGCATGATGTAGCTCCAGCCGTCGTTCTCGAGGAGCGTCTGTCGGCGGTGGTTCGTGATCTTGCGTCCGTTCCGTTCGGGAACGAGTTCGCCGTCCTGCAGTTCGATGTTGAAGCTGAACTTGCTGCCGGGGGTGAGCGCGGCCTTCCCGAACTCGGTGTCGGAGGGAAGGGTTCCCACCCACTTGCTCTCGTCAACTTCGAGCTGGGGAAGCTCGCGCCGGATGGACTCCGCGAGTTCGTGGGCGAGGTCGAACCGTAGCGCGTCGACGATGAACAGTGCGACACTCTGGCCGCTCTGGAGGTGTTCCTGCTCCTCGGCGAAGAACTGGTGGGCGTGGTTCTCGCCGACGAACGGCGAGCCCGCCTCGATCTGGTCCTCGACGAGATCGCCCAGATCGGTCAGGTACTCCAGGTATCTGGATTCGACCAGCGACGAGCGGAGACCCTCGAGTTTCGCGGTGGCAGGATGCTCTTCCGGAAGGGCAGTCTCCGGTTCGCCGGAGATAATGAGGTTGAACACGGCGTTGTCGATCTGCCACGTTCCCTCCTCGACGTCGCCGTACAGCTCCACGACATCACCAGTATCGCTGCCTTCCTCCCAGGTTTCGAGTTCGTTCGCGAGCGTCGCGATGTCGATGGCCTGGTCCCAGAGCTGTGTCCACGGAACGTCGCCGTAGGTCGCGTCGAGGCGCTCGTGGCGTTTTTCCGCTTGGGTTGCACACTGCTCGTAGTCGCCGGCGTGGAACGACTGCGTCCACTCGTCCCAGAGGCGGTGTTCGAGCGAGGCGTCGACGGGACAGTCGACGAGTTCCCACGGGTCGTCGTAGGTACGGAGGACGTCGTGCCAGAACCGCTGGCTTGGGTCGAGATAGACGCGAGCCAGTTCGTGCTTGCGTTCGGTCTTGCTCAGGACGGAGCGGAGTTCCGGTCTGGAGACGCCGAACCCGCTACTGGCCTCGGGCTGGTACTCCTGAGGGAGCAGGGATTTGTCCAGTCCCTCGTCGACGAGCCACTCCGCGACGGCCCAGCGTCGCGTTCGTTCGACGATGGTTTGGGCGTCGCTCACGCTTTCGACGGCAGCCACGCCGTTGTCGACCAAGAGATCCCGAATCTCGATCAGGTCGTCGTCACCAGGGAGGCTCTCGGTTCCGTGTTCGAGGACGAACTGGACGGGGTCGTCGTGCCCGTCGAGGACGATCTTCGTCTGGAGGCCCTGGAGCGATGGAAGGCCACCTTCGCCGTTGAGTTCTTCGTAGAGTGTCTTGGCGACTTTCTCCCGGTCGTCGGCGTCTTCGTAGGCTGTTCGAATCGTCGCCGCTTGAAGCCGGTCGTTCTCGAAGCATCGGGCTGCGAGCTTCCCAATGTGCTGTTCGATCACGTCGCCGGTGTGCTCGACGTCTTTGAACCAGTCGACGTCGTCGCTGCTGGCCTGTGGGACGTACCAGACGGTTCGGTCTCGTGGAGCCGATGCGCGAAGTTCTAGCGGCGTCTGTTCGGCGGCTCGAAATTCACAGCCGAGTTGGCTGCTGGTGTTTCGGACGATGTCGCGGAGGTAGCCACCCTCGTCCCACCAGAGGACGACTGGCTCCTCGTCTGGGGCTTCGTCGATGGCACTCTCGATAGCGTCCTGAGCGCACTGGGGGAGTGTCTTCGTCGCAGGCATGATTAGAGGACATCATCATCGACGGTTTTGGGAACTATTTCAGCCTGTGCGAGTGGTGTGATATTGATTTCAACGCCGTGCTTGTGGTTCGGTTGGTACCCCGCAGTTGTGATCTCCGAGAGCGCGCGGTCGGACCAGTCCGACGAAATCTCAGAAGAAACCACCTTACAGTCCTCGGAGATGGATTCGCCGAGCTCGATGTACTCGTCCAGATCACTCGCAAGCTGCGAGATCAGCCGCTGTCGTCGAGAGATCCCGGCGCTGTCAAGACGGGCCTGGTCGGCCTGTTCGAAGTTGTCGAAGTAGTACGTCATGTAGAGGATGCCATTGCTCGCGAAGTGCGAACTTCCGAGGAGGTCGTCGTTGTAGTAGTCAAATAAGTCATAGAGGTGTGCTTCAACGGGCTGATCTGGGTCCGCAGCGTAGGCATCAAACGCTGCCTCGAGATCTTCCAGCGCCTCGATCCACTCCCCACGCTGGTTCTCGACCTTTTCGTAGAAATTCCCGGTGAACAGTTCACCCATATCGACATCTTCCATCGCCGCAAGTTCGTCTACAATCTCAAGACGTTCTTGGGTTCGACGGCGGAACTCAGCAACACGCTCTGCGGCTGCATCGGCGGCCTGTTGTTCCTCGGTCGACCACTGTCGAGGTTCGGGTTGAGCCAACTCCGCAAGTCGATCCTCCAATACCGCTATTTGTTCGAGACCGCTTTCACACCGAGCGTACTCTTCGGCAGCCTCGGCCTGCTCGCTCGTCGAGAGCGAGTCATCACTCCGACGTCGATTTGCGGCGCTACGGCGCTCGCGAAGGAGACTCTTCCGGGGCTCAAGATAACGGTTCTGTAAGCGGTCGAACACTCCTTCATCGAGTTGATGATAATCAACTAGACAGCCAAAGCCCTCGCCTTCCGAGTCGGAAACGAGCCGCTCAGTGGTGAAACGCCAGAGGATGGGCTTTAGGTCGAACTTCGAGACATGGTAGTCGAACAGATCCTCTTCGAGCCACGTCCGGAGATTGGGGTAGGCTTCCTCGTCGGCACTTTGGCTACCGAGTAGACGGTCAATTTCGGCAAGTCGTTCATCGGCATGCTCACCGAAGACACGCTCAAACTCACCTTCAAGCCGCGAAAGTAGGTCATTTTCGCTGTCAATGGCCGAGAGTGGGACGACTCCGTCATCACTCTCGTGGACTGTCCGGAGAGTGAAATGGAGAAGTAGGTCCTTCACAATCTCGGGGAAGTCGTTACCCGGCTCCGTAATGGAGCCGGGATTGTACTCCTCGCGCTCTTGCGGATTTTCGTTAGTACGAAGAGTTATCTCTTGGAGAATTGTCCTGCGTTGTTTCTCGGTGATGTCGAAACAGTTGAAGACAGCTTCATCGATACTGTCAGCGCACTTTCGTAGATTCGCCTCGATTCCTTCGAGATGCTTAGCCGCCGCGATCCCCAATTTCTTAAGTGAATCGGAAGTGTCAACACTTTCATTCGGGAGGTCAATCGATATTTCGTCCCGGAGGTCTCGGTGGGGATGTTCGTATTGCGGAAGAGGATCGTCTATCCCAAGAATGTCGAGAAGTACTGGTCCGTTATAGTACGGTGAAACGAAGTCGTACTGCCTTTGTGAGACGAGATGCCCGACAGCCTCCTGTGAGAGGGGTTTGAGAATCTCATCCTCTTCCAACTCCTCACGCCAGGGTAGCTTGGAAACGTATCCGACTTCCCACTGCCTGTCGGGAGTTTGGCATAGCATAAGATATGTTACCAAGTTACTGTTCGCATATGACAGCACGTTCCAAGTATTTCTTTTCGGAATATAGGCACATCCGGCACGTCCGAATATGGATTCTGGGTGAAGATACCCAAACCTCTTTCCACTTTCTTTCATATACGTATACGTTAGCGCTTCTTTAAAGAAATACTGCGTATTCTGGGGCCGAGACCCTTCGTATCGGCGTATTTCTTTCCCAGATTTTCCCCAACCTACAGTGAGATTCACTTGGGGCAATATCCACGCATCCTCGCCTCCTTTCGCGAAGGGCCTCCAGTAGTCGTAGTTCGGGCTCTCCCAGAAGGTTCGGACAAACCTGTCGTTATTTCCAGTTTGGAGGCCAACTTTCGTCGCTCCTAAACTATTCCTGTTATCTAGACCACTGTTTTCACCGTCGAAAACGGTAGTAGATTCGTATAAGGACCGGAGAGAACGAGGTGCCCAATAAGAAAGGGGGCTTCCTGGGATCATCTCGAATTCAGAAACCGAGCGGGTGTACTTCCGATCTATCGTCGATTCATCATTGTGGAAGGCTGCATTTACGAATTCGTGTTCCTTCCGTTGAGTGTCGACATCGTGGAGTCGGAAGAACGTCCCTGTGGGGTCTTCCTCGCCGCTGTCTCCGACGCGAACAACCGTTCCGGCAGTTCGAACTGTCGCATTATCCAGAACGTCGTTCCCGTACTCTGCCAAGAAGTCGAAAGATCCAGAATCACCAATGAAATCCTCTCTGAAATTCTGGAAGGTCGATTTGAACATGAACGTCCGGGGGACAATCATACTGACTCGGCCATAGTCCGAAGTCAATCGACCACAGGCTTCGAAGAAAGCTATGTAGTACTCTGCAGCGTACCTGTAGTTATCACGGACGTAATCGCGCACTGCCGCTGGCATCCGTGCTTTTGACCCGTACGGCGGATTCATTAGCGCAGTATCGTAGTCCTGAGTTAACACCACCAGTAGATGTAGGAAACTTCGGAGATTCTGCTCGCCAAACGAATCGCTCGTTCGGTCCTCGACTGCTCGCCGAAGCGCTTTCAGAAATGAATTCAGCGACTGGTGAGCACCACCGTTATAGTCACTGAGTTCGGCTTGCGTCTTACTAGAGTCGAATGCTTCCTCAAGAGTCCCGCTCACGTCTAGAAGACTCCCTAGTGCCTCAGTGTGCTGGAATGTCTCGATGACGTTGTCCAGCGCCTCCCGCAAGTCACTCCCTTCGCCGGTGATTTCGTCCAGGATGTCGGCGGCCTCCTCAACCTCGGCAACACGGGCGTCTGCACAAACGATACCGACGTTAGGCATCTCGAACTGCCCATTTTCCGCCTCAGTGCGCGTCCTAGCCTTGAGATAGAGGTTGAATGCCGAGAGCTGACAGGAACGCAGGTCAATATCGACTCCGAAGAGGTTGTGCTCCAGCACCTTCGCCGGGATCTCTGCTCGATCCAGATCTGTCTCGGCCCACCATATGCGCTCGAGAATATCGAAGGCATACAGCAAGAAGTGACCGCTGCCACAGGCCGGATCAATGACACGCAGCTCTCGCGGGTGGTCGAAATCGGGGGCGTCACCGGGCTCCTCGTCCGGGATGAGATACGTACAGAGTTCCGGAACGTTGGGGGCATTCGCCGGCGTAACCAAACGCTCTTTTCGCTCTTCGAGAGAGAGGGCTTCGAGTTCCGGGATGGTGTCCTCTTGGTCGGTCGCTTCAAGATAGAGCTTCCCGAGTGAGTTGTCTGTGAGCATCCTGACGACCCAGTGAGGCGTGTAGAACTGATTAGCAGGTCCAATATCCTCCGGTTCGAGTTTGTTTTTCGCGTCGAGTTCCTCGACGACAGGGCGATTGTAGTATTCGTAGATCCAGCCCAGGATGTCGTCTGCTCGCCAGACCTCATCGGGAATCTCGTCGAGCATCCCGCAGAGTTCCTCGAAAGTGTCGTCGTCAGGGTCAATCAGACTGTAGGTCGATGACCGATCGAAGAGAATCTCAATTTCGTCGGCGAGCTCATCACAGGTATTGTGATATGCAGCGAGAATCGCTTCATCTTCCAGCAGGAATTCTTCGTGGACCAGCGTCTCAGCAGCGGGTGTCAGTCCATTCTCTTTGAACACAGTGACTTCCTCGTCAATGAAGTCACGAACCTCCATACACCGCAGTGCCGCTAGACGATTGACGATGGTGTATCCAACACCAGCGATGTACTTCTCGAATGCCTCTTCCCAGGTGTGACCGTCGACACCCTCTAAATCGATAGCTTCAACGAGTTGCTCAATATCTTCATCCAGGGAATCCCTGTCCTCTGGCTCGTCGTCCAGTCCTTCCTGCGTGAGTTGAAACCGAACGTTGTCTTCGACGCGACTCCGTAGGTCCTCCACGACGTCTTCGAGATGTTCACGTTCGGCCTTGTCCAGTTGCGCCTTCTGTTGGGAGAGAGAATCACTTTCCATGCGAAGATGACCTGTATGCTACTTTCCACTGACAGCAGTGACTTCAATGTTGCCGACGCCGGCCGCAATCTGCGATCAATCGCCAGAACCAGTGGGGTGGGTATCTTCGTTGGAGATGATTGGCAAATCGACGGTCCAGCCATGATACCCTCGACATCCCAGGAGGTTGGTGAACCTATCTCAGCTTCCCTCAGAGCGGATGTTTCTTTGTAGTCAGGATTCACAGGCGTAGTATGTCCAAACCAGATATCGTTGCCCTCGACGATGCCTCCACGTACGCCTATTCCTCACAAATTCGTATCGAGGGGACGGAACTCGAGATCGGAGATTTGCTCCTGGTGTTCGATCACGACGATGAGCAGGCAGTGAACTTCTTCGAGAGAGTCTACGGATTCAACTGGCCCGGAGTCATCACTCACCAGATCGACGGGCCTGTCCCAGCCGATATTCACGAGTACGAGAACCTTGCAGAGGACCTCGCAAACGGGAAGGTCGCTGTCGCGCCAGAGGCCGCACAGACCAGTTTCTTCGTCGACGACAACACGGTTCGGACGCTCTCACTCTATGAGCACTCCTATCGAGATGGACAGCAGCCGATCTTGATAGACGAGATACGCGATCCGCTGAGCCGGTCACCGTCTGAGCAGACCGTCACTCTCTGCACCGACGGTAGCGATGTCGTCGAGGAACTGTTTGAAACGAGTCCCCCTTCGTCAAAGGACGAGGCTGAGGACGTTCTCGGCTTCTTGGAGGCTGCTGGCTACGACACAGACGGCATCCCTGACATAGAGCAGTTCCAGAGATAGCGGCCTCGTCTTTCAACGATAGTCGGGACTCGCCTTTGGGCCAAAACCGAGCACCCTATAGAAATCTCGGACAGTGGTCGTTACTCAGTGTCGTCGATCAAAACTATCGACTCGTCACTGAGTCCGTCCAAGTCATTCTGGACTGTCCGCATACGGTTCAAGACAGTCTTCGCTTCCGAGAGGAGTTCTTCCGACCGATCTTCGGTCGGGCGTTCGTCAGCGTCAACGGCAGCAGTCACTTCGTCGGTGATTGTCGCGTTCGGGAGCTCCTGACGGAGTTCCTCAGCGACACGCTGCAGATCCGCCCAGACATCGTCATCGGCTCCAGGTGGCTTCGGATCATCTGCTTCATCGATGAGCTGCTGTACTCGCTGGAGCGACGGCGGTCGGGATGAACCGAGTAGGGTCTCCACAGCTTCGGTCGTCGGCGACTCTGAATGCTCTGCACGAAGGGTTTCTCCCGCCGATTCGAGCTGTGCCCACGGACTCGGGTCGCCATCAAGAATTTCGTGGACGTTCTCGTATGTTTTGGCCTCCTGTCGGACGCTGGAAGCGACGATTGCTGCTTCCTCTATTTGGTCGCCATCCCACGCAGTCGCGAACACCTCCTCGAGGCTGTCGAACGAAACGTCACTGAACGTGTCTGTGGCGTCATCGAGCAGCGTTCGAACCGACGATTCGTTCTCCTGCACCCACGTCGTGAGGTCTCCACAGATAGCCGTTGGGTCTGATTTGTCCCCCGCCTCACCAGTGATTCGCCGATACTGATCTGAGAGGACATCGACGCGGTGGCCGGTCGCGTCGGCGATCCGGGTTGTCAGCGTCTCCTTCGTGGGCACGGTGCCACTTTCGGCCGTGGTCTGCATTCGCGACGTGATCGTTGCGCTGGGATACAACGACTCCAGTAACTCCAGCGTCTCCGAAAACTGCGCCCAGAGCGATTTCTCGCCATCATCGACGGCGAACAGTTCACGCGCGTCTGCGAACGTCTCTACATCCGACTGGACGCCATCCTCGACGAGATCTGAGGTGGTGATCTCGCCCCCACTGTACGCCGGCGACAGTGCGCCTTCGAGTGCATCCAGGGAAACATCGAACTCGCGAGAGACGCCCTTGAACGTCCGTTTGACGAGGACGCTGTTTTCGTCGACCCAGGTAGCGAGTTCGTCGACCCATGCGTCCGGGTCGTCGCCGTCCGGTTCGTGACCGAGGACAGTCGACACGACCGTCCGGATTTCCTTCGGATTGATCGTATCGACGCCGAACCGCACCTGCAATGAGGTGAGACCGCTCTTTGTACGCACCTGGCGCCCGATCGCTGCTGGATCGGTGACGTAGTCGGTGTCTTGTTTGAGAGCAACCTTCTCGTTGGACGTCGCGAGCGTGATGAGCAACGCTGCCATCGACTCCTGGGGCGTCCCTCGATAGTCTCCGTTTGCCGTGCGGGTTTGCTGGAGTAACGTCTCAACGTCAACAGCGCTCTGTTGTTCGTATTCGTCGATGAACTCCCGACACCAGCCACTGCTACCGATAGTTCGATTCGACGTGTCCACGCCCAACATGACTGCATCGCTATCGGCGAGCGGCCAATCACCGCTCCCTCTGAAGAACTTCGCTAACCCCTTCGCATCGTCAACCTCGACGAGCGGGCGGGACAGTACCTTCCGCGTCGACCCGAACACGGACTGAACTTGGTCTTCGACGACGTCTTCGAGGACACTCGGGCGCTCTCCACGGTACTCGTGAACCGTATGGACTGATGCATTCTCGAGGAGATCGCTCACCGAAGACTCCAGTCGACGTTTGTCGGTTCGATGTTCTCGTTCGAGTTCCTCGTGTGTCTCCGTCTCTTCGTCGAGGACTTTCCCCATACCGAGGACGTTCCGAATCCTGTCGAGCGTCGTCTCGGGCACCTCGATTGCGATGAGAATGTGTTCGCCACCAGCTCGGCCGTCGTTTACGTCCTTCCACGTGTCGACCTGGTCAGTAACCGTCTCTGGATCGTCGGCCAGTACCCGAATCCGAACGGCATCGAATTCCGTCGTCGGCGCTCGACCAACTGGGTCGAGGATGGAGTACTCGTACCGAAGCGGGACGAGTCGTTCGTCGCCGACGTCCGCTTCGTGAAGGCTACTATCGCTCCGGAAGAAGCCGTCGTTCTCTCTGAGGCGTGTCTCCAGCCACGCAGATAGCTGATGTGGAGAAATCTGCTCAGCTTTGGTCTGGGCGCGACTGAGAATGCTCTCCTGTTCTTCCGAGACCAGCGTGTATACTTCGTCACCTTTGTCGTTCGTTTCAGTGAGCACCTTTCGCTTGTCGACGAGCGTGTTCAGCGCCGATTCGGTCTCTTCGACGCTTTCATCGACAGAGGAGTGGACGTCGTCGAGCATCAGCCGACCCAGGTTCTCCGGCGTTGCTGGAACGGCCGGCGTCTGGTTGAGGAGGTACAGCGCTTTCGATACTCGGACCTCCCAGGCGTTCTCATCGCCGTCGAAGGTCGGGATCAACGTGTTGTCCAGCATCTCCTGCACCCACAGCGGAACATAAGTTGTCTCCTCGACGAGGAGGTCGAACAGTTCGTCCCATGTGACGAGATCCCCTTCTTCGGCTGTTGCCCAGTCGAACTTCGTGAACAGCGACCGAACCAACACGAGCAGCGCTCGTCCCTGAATGTAGTCCCGATCCGTCGCTCTCCCCTGGGTGATCAACTCCTGCATCACCTTTCGGAGCAACGTGAGATCGTACTCGCGGAAGGGATACGACTCGACTGGGTCCGGGTCGGCGCTGCCGACTGGTGAATACGTTTCCAGCGACAGATCGGGCAGCGATGAAACGAGTGACGATACTCGCTCACTGCCCGAACTGTCCTTCTGTAGCCACCGCTTCCGGACGATGATTTCCGTGTCAGCGCCTTCGAGTGGGACCTGCTGGTGTGTCCAGTGATCGTCCGCTGGCTCACCGATCAGACTCTCACGTGTCGCCGGAAGCGAGTACTGGCCAGTCGTAACAACGACCGGATTCGGGCCGTGTTGGAGGGCTTCCATCGTCTCCTCGAACTCACGGTAGCGATGCCGGCTATCGCCGACGAACAGCGCAACCTCGTCGAGTCCAAGGAGCAACTCGGTCCGGGGGCCGCCTTCGTTCAGTGCGTCGGTGACAGTCTTCACTCGCTGTACCAGTTCTTCGGGATCGAACGACTCGGGGTCGACATCGTCCTCCGCTTGCTCGATGGATGCTTTGACGCCAGCTTTACTGTCGAGCTCGGTGCCCGCTGTCTCCGTCAACGACGGAAGTGCTTCGTAGAGCCACCGACGTAGGGATGCCCGCTCCTCGAGAACGTCCTCGAACGTCTGGCCGTCGTGCTCGGCGTCGATGAGCGCGTCCCAGACGCCGTCGTATTCCATATCGACGGTCCAGGCCCACTCGAGCAACCAGTTCGGGTCTGTCGGATAACCGAGTTCGCGACCGATCGCCTCGAAGATAAGGAACGGAAGCGGCGGTTCCTTCGAGGCGTCCCGGTCGAGGAGATTCAGGAAGACCGGTTTGAGACGATCGACGTGTGAGTCGTCGATCGAGCGGGCAAGATTGTCGAATCCGGGCCACTGCTGAGCGAGTTCATCACCTAGATGTGCGAATTCCGATTCACTGTCTGCGACGAGCCCGATGAGTTTCAGGAGGTGGGTTTTCCCTGATCCGAAGGTCGCGTGGAGATAGAGAAAGCGTGCTGCTTCTCCGGGATGGGTTTGGATGACTTCTCCAAGCTCCGTGAGTACACGCTTTGCACTTTCAGTCTCGTGGAACTCTGCGACGTCGGTCTCTGCGCGCTCTCGCGCATTGACCTTCTGGACTTCTTCGAGTTGTCGTGTCGGATCGCTACGGAATAGCTCTTTGATACTCATTGTTGGAGATGCACCTCCCGGATCTGCCCGTCAATCTGATGTGCTGGATAGTAGTGCCGCGAGTCGCCGCCGAAGAAACTCAGCTTTCCGCCGACGACATCGCCGGGGAATGGAATGCCGATGGTAGACCTGACGTTGCGACGGTCGAGTTCGTCGAGAAGCTCGGACGCTCGAGTGAACGGATAGAGGCTCCCGAGGTTGAGAAGCAAGACGACGTGCTGTTGCGTTTCCAGCCGGTCGTCGTCGATCTCGTTCGTGATCATCTCCTCGACGAGCTCCTCTGCCAACCGATCCTGCATCGTCTCTTCAATTCGCTCAGCGGTCGTCTCGCCACCAAGTGCCACCGAGAGATTGTAGACCTTCGTCTTCGGGAGGAGTTCGTCGAGCCAGATCGGCTGGACCGTGACTCCGTTATCTACAACTGGCGGCTCTGTTGCGCCCGTCGCCCATCCACTGAGTCGGTCCGCAACGCGGTGTTCGACTGATGGATCGACCGCTGCGATCACGAATGGATTCCGGATACCGGCTTGCCCATCAGCGAACGTACACAGCTTCTCTTTGAATGCGAGATATGGTGAGTCAGTCATCGTATGATCACCCCCGAATCAGCCTGCTCTACATCCAATTCTCTGCTCTCGACGAGACGTTCGAGGCGCTGATCGATTCCCTGTCGGTCGTCCGGGAGAACTCCGATTTGATCCACGTCGTCGGGTGTCCGGTCGCCAACGATTGCAGAGAGGCGATCGAGTCTGGATTCGAGGACGTTGACGTCATCTTCGGTAGCGTCTGTCCGAGGTTGCACACCAGCGATGTCATCTGCCACCGAGGCCAGCGTATCTTCGTCGTCCGAGTCAAGTGCCGTGACTGCCTCGTCTACGGTTTCGTACCAGCGCCGAAGCTCACGAAGCGGCGTGATGTAGGCCCGCTCGAAGGCGACATGTACACTCGACGGGAGTTCCGTTGCAGGAACGACCCACGGATGTTCCTCCAGCCGCTTCACGAATGAATCGAGTCCGTGCTCATCGACGTACGCGTTCCAAGAGCGTTGAAGTTCACTGCTACAGTCGGTGGCAGTCTCCCCAACCAGAACTTTCCACCCATCGGTCGTCCACCAGCTCCCATCGAACGCATGGAGCGCATCACGCTGCTCCGCAACCAATGACTGCGCCTTCTCATCGATCCATTCGAACTCACGGTCACCGACGGCCAGTTGTGCATCGAAGCGGTAGAGCGACTGGAGCCGTCGGTTCCAGACATCTACAACTTCGTCGAGCCATTCCTGTCCGGCGTTCGTCTGTTCAATCGCATCCCCCAGTCCGTCCCCCTGTGACCTGACGACGGTGAGCCGGTCAGAGGTTGCATCGATACGCTCTGATAACTCTTCGACGAGGCTGTCAAGCAAGCCAGCGACGGCGTCCGAACGGATATCCGTGTCTGCGACCAATTGGACGTCCTCTTGGAGACCAGTGAGCGCCGAACGGAGCTGTGTATTCGCGTTCTGGAGGTTAATCAGTCCATCAGCGACAGTCTCTGTAGTCTCCTTGAATCCCCCCTCTTCGAGCAGTTTCCCAATCGGTTCACGTGGAAGGAGTTTCAGTCTCGTCGTCGATAGCTGGCTCTGATCGAGAACGACTTCGTTTGCGAGGGTGTTCCCGTCTTCGTCGACAGGAACGAGTCGGCCTTCACGACAGAACCCCCAGATGATAGCACACAATGCAGGGCGGGCCTCATCGTAGAACGGCTTCTCGTCGGTAATCCCATCGAGGACCGTGTTCATGTTGAGGCCATCGTCCTTGCCCTTCAGCTGCCGGCCAGTGAGCGACAACACGTTTCGCTGAATGCTTTTCTTTCCTTGACTCGCGGAGGGATCCGAGGAGGGAACCTGTATCGTATGTGCCCACGCTGGGAGTGGATCTTCAGTGGAAAGCTCGGCGAGTTCCTGCAGTCGGTCGTCGGTCACCTGGAGCATCATCGGATGGAAGTCGTCCGGGTATCCGACATCGACGGCAGTTTGCACTGCTTTCGTGAGACTCCCGATGTTCGTTCGATCTTTCACCGTGTAGGAGCCGCTCTGCATCGCGCTGACGAGTTTGCTTCTGACAGCACTAGCCCGCCGGTCGAGATCGCGTTCAACAGCAGGTGGGACGGTGTGTGTCGAAATCGCGTCTCGAAGCGCCCACCATTCGACGATGTGCTTCCGAAGGTCGTCGAGTCCGTCAGTGTCGATCTCCCAGTACAGCGTTTCTTCATCCCCATTGTCTGGCGAATGGGTTGGGTGAACACCCTGCACTGCAATGGAGACTTCTAACCCTCCCTCGGCTTCTCTAGTTGTCTCGAATCCGACTCCGTCGAGACTAAATTCGTATGCGACAGGATATTCATCACCTGATTCACTATACGGAACGGATTCCGGGAGGGAAAGATCCTGCATGATCCGTTCCCAGAGATGCTCGTCCAATGCGTGGAGAATAGCATCCCAGTCTGGGTTCTCCTCGTTTGCCTCGGTATCGTCGTAGATGAGGCGCTCTTCCTGTGTGGCGAACCGATATCTCGCACCGGATTCGTCCTCGGTCGGCCGGATGAACTTCTGGAGCCGACCCAGCGACTCCTCGACTCGGTTTTGCGTACTGATCCACGACCGACCGTTGAGATCGGACATCACGGAGACGGCGATGTTCCCCTCGTTCAGTGGGACGATATCGTGGACGTGCTGCAGCAACAAGACCGCTTTCGCCACGTCGAGGTCGAACTCTTCCAGATTGCCATCCGCGACTTCGTCTGCGATACTTCGCCCCCCTTCATGGGACTCATTCTCTCCAACCTCGTCATCGTCGGGCAGCTCTCCGATAACTCGAACGTCTTTCTCGAGGGTCTCTTCCAGCTCTGGTTTGATCAGTTCATAGAAATCGACCAGCGTAACGACGTGGTCAGGTTCTCCGTCTTCAATCCAACTCTGGAGGAGATTGTGCATGAGCGCGAGAATAGCGCGAGCGGTCCCCGAGAAGATCGATTTTGCTGGATCGGGGGCTTCCTGCCTGAGATTGAACAGTATTTCGAGGAACAGCGGAGCGTGATAGGGGAGGAATGGGTAGAACTCGACGAGCTCGTCGTCGTCGATGCTGTCGAGTGGCGGTTTCGTATTCTGCTTGATTTCGTTGTAAACCAGTGATTCGGTCGGTTTTACCGAGGCCTCGTCGAGCACCTCACGAACTCGGGCTTCCCCTTGATCGGACTTCTCGAACAGACGCCGTTTCGCGATGTCGCCAACGTGTTTACTGGGTAGCTGGTAGCGGTGCGGGAAGCGGTCTTTGACGATACTAAAGTCGGCACCGTGAGCGGCGAACTTCGGCTGGACGTCTTCGATCTTGGCTTGTGCGGTCGCAACGAGCTGGATGTCGCCATCGCCGATATCGTCGATATTCTCCGCGAGCGTCTGGAGTTCAGTCAGGCGCTCGAAGTCCGTCCCGATAAAGAGACTCACTTCGTCGAGAAGCAACACCAACTTCACCGGCTTGCCTAACTCGTCCTCCCGCTCTTCACGCAGTTGATTCAGCCGTGTCACCACTTCCTCTGGATCGATATCCGAAGGTCTGAGGTCCGTGTACCCATCACGGGTTTCGTTGACCTCCTCGAAGAGTTTGGGTAGAACCACATCTGCGAGCGCACTGTAGCTCTGGATATCCTTCCAGAGATTCTCTGAATCCCAGTCGTATCCACCGCTCTCGGCAGTAACGGTTTCAAGCACCTCTTGTGCACGAGTCTGGCGGTCAGGCCATGCTTGCGTCGTCCGGAACCACTTCTCGAAATACGCGACGTCAAGCTGCGAGGAGAGTCCAGTCGAGATCTCATCGTCGACGCCGGTCAAATCGGGGTCCTGATGGGCGTGTCTGAGAACGATCTCGCTGAAACTCCGCTGCTTTTGCCCCTGGTATTTCAGGAGATTGATCGAGACAGGTATGACGTAATATTCCTCGTGGATATTCTGCCAGTGCTCACGCAATTGATCCTCGCTGGCATCTTCTGTTACTTGCGTAAGGTCATCCCAAACCTCGCTATATTGTCCTTCGAGCCAGTCGGTGTCGAGCAGTCCGTCGAGAACGGTCAGAAGATGGCTCTTTCCGCTGCCGTAATAGCCGTAGAGCCAGTAGTTTGACCCGGTACGCATATCGTCCGCCTGTCCGAGCATCCGGTCGACGAAGTCCCGAATAAAGCGTTGAGAGTCCGCAGTTACGTGGTATGACTGGATGGCCCGCTCGCGATGATCGCGTTCATCCCTGTCGATACGGACCGATTCCTCGAAATCGTCTGGAAGGTCTTCAAACCAACTCGCATCGACCATCAACTGTCACCTCTTTCCTGTACCCACGAATATGTTTCTTCACTGGGGCGTAGGTCGAGATCACCGTGAAGTTCGAGATATTCCCAAGCGGTGGTGGTGGCAGCACGGTCGAACAGTTCTTCCCAGCGCTGCTCCGGTTGGAAGAGGTATAGCAATCCTCGAGGGGCTGTAATCCAATCTTCATCGCCGATCTCGAACGAATAGTCCAACGCAACGAGAAGTGGTATAGTTCCTACTGAAGGAGAATCCCCTTTTACTGCTTGTTGTCCCTCGAGAACACCGATTTCACGCATTACGGATCTGATCCCTTCGCACCAACGTTCCGTCGTCGATTCTGCGTAATCGAAGCTGCTACCATCGGAATAGGTGAGGTTGCCGAGGATCGTTGAGAGAGTCTCGTTCGAGAAGTGCAGTGGGTTCGGCTCGCCTCGAGCTACACGGGCACTGTATTCGTGGACGACGTACCGAACCAAGCAATCATCGGAAACAAGATACAGGTAGAGGATCTGTGCCTTGTCTCGAGATGTATCACACTGGTCAAACACTTGGGGGAGAACGCTCGGATTCGGGAGAGCGGTTGGTGCATTTTTGAACCGCGATGTCAGCACCCGGTAGATTTTCTGAGAACTCCCCCGTGTGCTCCGATTCGAGAGGCGCTCGTCGAACCAGATCTCCTTTACATCGTTCCAGTTCCCCTTATCTGCGTAGAGCTGAGCCAATTCCTCAGCCCGATCGACGAGGAGACCGCACATCGTGAGATCCATGTTGACTTCATCTGGCGAAAGTTGTCCAGACAAAGATGAGATAGGAGCGTCACCTCCATCGGATATGAGGGTCATACGTTGGTAGACTAAACCGACCCACTTTATATTTCGTCTATGCCCGATATCCCACCGATGGCCCGCTTATTGCCGATGCTGCGGTCAGATTAGCCTATTTGGATTCGGTGACGATGCCCTAAACGGTCTCCAACTGAGTGGCGAGTTTGTCTGAGGAACTGGGATACACTGAGAAGGTATCATTCATCTAATTACTGTTACCAAGAGTGAAGTAACAGCCTTGTCATCGTACAGGTTGTTCGATGGATTCCACGCTTCTCACAGGTCCCAAACATGCACTTCTGGAAGAGCAGGCGTTCCAGAAAGCCAACACCGTTGCTGGTGATTCGCTCGGTAGCATTCTCTATATCACGCGAAACGATGCTCGACGAGGTCACGTCGAAGACGCGTGGGCAGACACATATCGTCCGCTTCGCCTCCGAGCCGAAACGCTCGATGCAGTCGTCCGTGACTGGTACGAAGCTCTCGACGGCCCAATCGCGAGACTCTCCGGGCAGGTGAACCGTCGTCTCACGGAATTTGCTCTCGACCAGGCGACCAAGAGCGAGGGGAGCATTCTTGCGGGCGAGCCAGCATCTGCGGCACTCGCGGACGCGTTCAGTAGTCGCTTTTCGCTGTTCGATGACGCTGGCGTCTCTACGGCCGAAGAACTCGCAACCGAATTCGAGGGGTCAGAGCTCGACGAACGGATCGCGACGGCGACTGTCGACGCCTATCGTTCCTATGGAGAGCTTCAACGCGACCACGTCGACGAATGGACCGCGACACGTGGTGAGATTTTCCAGGCCGTCGCGACTGCCGACGCTGATTTAGCAGACCTCTCGCCAGAACTTGACGCCGTCATACTCTCCGGCTATCACGAGTTCCGACCCGTTGAACGGGCTGTGATCGAGCGGATCGTCGATACGTTCGACACGATTGCGATTCTCCCGCTCCACCAGCACGGTGACGGGGGCGTCGACAGTGTCACCCTCGATGGACTGGAGTTCTACGAGGAGTTGGGATTCGAGCGGGACGTGGTTGAGCCACAACAGGGTACTGCTGTCGACGTCGCCACAGTCACGAACGCGATGTATCGCCACGACCCCGGTGACGTACCGACGCCAGAGACACTCAGGTGGCGGGAGTTACCGACGCCGGAACGCGAGATTCGATTCGTCGCTCGCGAACTCCGAGCGGAACTCGCTGACGGTCGCGATCCGGACGACCTCGCGGTCGTAATTCCAGGCACCGAGGCGTATGCGGGGTACGTCGACGATGTCTTCGAGACCTATGGCATTGCCCACGTGACGACCGCTGCCTCCCAACTGGATCGGACCTTTGCAGGGAGCGTCATCCACGATCTGCTTCGTCTTGCCGAGCAGGAACCACACGCTGAGGATTTGACATCGCTGCTGGCGAATCCACTCGTCGATTTCCTTTCCCGAGCGCAAGTTGACGCTATCACGGCAGCTGCTCGACGCCGCGACACTGTCGCGCTCGATCCGCTGCTCGACGACATCGACGACGACGCGAGGAGACATATTGAAGACCTCATCTCGTCGCTCGGCACGCTCCGTACTGGTGACCTCGAAACAGCGCTCGACATTTTCCGTCGAGTGCTGGCTGACGACTTCGAGCTCGAATCTGCAGTCGAGAACTATGCTGGCGGGACGACACAGGCGACGGAGCAGCAAGCGTACGCCGTCGTCGACGAGGTTCTCAGTTCATTTGAATCGATGCAAGCTGTTTCCAGTGAGCTCTCCCCACTGGCGTTGCTCACTCGCGCGTTCGATGGCGTTCCGATTCGTGTTCCTCAGGGTGCTGCCAGCGGTCACGTCGAGGTTCTGGGGATGCTCGACGCGCGGATGCGCTCGTTCGAGAACGTCTACGTCGTCGGGCTCACGACGGAACATTTCCCCGTCTCACCGGAACGACCGGCATTTTTCGATGAGATGACCGACGCCCATCCTCGGTTCGACACAGGTGACGAGCGCCTTCGAGGCCGCTATCTCTTCGCAACGCTGCTGGCGAACGTCGATGAAGTCACACTCACAACGCCAGCATCGGGCGATGATGAATCGGCAGTCGTCCGCTCACCGGTACTCGAGGAACTCCAACGAGTAACCGGTATCGAACCAGTAGAGGGTCTTGACGAGCGCATCGGCTCCCGTGAAGACCTCCAGCGTCGCCTCGCCGCTCACTCACGTCGGCGAGTTGCTGTCGATCACGCCGGCGAGCAGGGCGACCTCACACCCGATCAGACGAAACGAACTGACCGGGGGCTCAGCTGTGCCGAGAATCGAAGCGCTCCAGATCTCACATCTCACGATGGCCTTCTCGATGCAGACACCGTCGATGCAGTGTATCCTCCCTCTGAGCGCGAACCCTACAGCGCGAGTCGAATCGAACGGTACGTGGAATGCGGGTTCAAGTTCTACGCGGAGAACGTTCTCGACATCGAGGATCCGGACGACGTCGAAGTGACGCCGACACCTCTCGAGACCGGTAGTTACGTTCATGACGTTCTCGAACGGTTCTATGTGGAGCTTGCGGCGGAGTCGAGCGAGGAACTCGATGTCAGTGCATACGAGAGAGACGAATTGGAAGACCGTCTCCTCGATATCGCACTCGACGAACTGGCGGACGCCGACTTCGAGTACGATGGCCTGTTCTATGAACGCTGGCTCACTGAGTTGTTCGCCGGATTGGGCGACTCAGAAACGAACCCGTACGCGGGCAGTTCGAGACCGCACGAAGCACCCGAGAAAGGGTTGCTCGCGACGTTCATCGAAGAGGAAGTCACGCGAGGCGGCGATACCCGACCGCGCTGGTTCGAAGCCCCATTCGGTGACGGGTTACCTGATTCCGACACTGGACCGTTCGAGGTTGAACATCCTGACGGGTCGACCGTTTCGATCCGTGGGTACATCGACCGCGTCGACGAGGCCGGTACCGACGAACAACCGGAATTAGCGCTGTACGACTACAAGACGGGACGCGCACCGTATATGACCAAGACGACGGGCGGGACGAAGTTCCAGCTCCCGATCTACCTCCTCGCTGCGGAGGCCGTCTTGAGTGAAGACGATCTCGATGACGCTGCGCTATCCGCGACGTACTACCAGGTCCGGCCGCCAAACGACGTCAAAGTCCCACGCGGTGTGGAATCGAAATTCGATTCACAGGCAGCGCTACGTCAGTTCCTAGACGAGGTCGTGCCCGAATGGCTCGGTCAGATCGACGACGCCATCGCGAATGGCCGGTTCCATACGACGCTGTTGTCGAGTCGGGGAGCGAACTGCAGCTACTGTGACTATCGTCGCGCCTGTGACGTCCGCCACCATCGGAAGCGCGAGCGTGTCGACCACGCACGAGGAGACGAGTCAGCGTATGTTCCGTTACGCGTCCAGGACGATGCGGACCTCGAGGCGGTGATGAGCGATGACTGATGAAGACGATGCAATTCAGCTGACCACCGAACAGGAAGACGCACTCGTTCAGGACCGGAACGTGGCCATCACCGCCGGCGCTGGGACCGGCAAAACGACGACACTGACTGAGCGATACGTCACCATTCTCGAAGAGAATCCGTCACTCACCCCTGAGAACATCGTCACGATCACGTTCACGCGAAAGGCCGCGGCGGAGTTGACCGAACGCGTCCGGACGGAAGTCTACGACCGGCTCGCTGCCGAGGATTCGCCTGATGGATACCATCGGTGGCGAGACGTTCTCGACGAACTCGAAGACGGCTACGTCCACACGATACACGCATTCTGTACCCGACTGTTACGAGAACGTGCCGTCGAAGCGCCAGTCCCACTCGGGTTCGACGTTCTCGACGAGGACGGCGCCGCAACCCTCCAGCGAGAAGTCGTCACGGAGTTCCTCGAAGGAAATCAGAGCGACGAGGACGTCGCGCTGCTCGCCCAACTCTGGGGACGAAGCCAACTCGTCGACGTATTGACCGGGTTGCTCGATGAGCGCCCACAGAGCGAGGCCGTCCTCGAACGCTGGCGAAATGCTGACGTCGAGGAGTACGTGGATGTCCTCTGGGAGACTGTCTGTGATCTGGACGCCGATGACGCTCGTGAGACGCTCTACACACACGGCGTGCTGGAAACCCTGCGAGAGCTGGCTGACCGGCTCCCCGCGGGTGCCGACGTTCAGGACGAGGACGGCTTGCGAGCGTATCGGACCTTCGAGGACATCGCGACGACGCTTCCGGAGTCTCCCTCGGAGAGTGATCCCCGCAGGTGCCAGCGCGCGATTCTCGACCTCTACGAGGTGTGTGAGAAGAAGAGCGGTGGACTCTACAGTAGTTCAGGCTACGTCGTTGGGTCTCGGGAGGACTGGCACGAACACGGTGACGTCTACGATGATCTGAAAGACGCTGTCGACGTGGTAATCGGGGCTGTCGAATCCCACGAGGACGCGGTCGACACGACGCCGGGCGAACTCGAGGAGAACAGCGCGCACTACGCGCTGGCGCTGATGCGTGTTTTCGATGAAGTTTTGGAACGCTACGAGGCCGGAAAGGACCGTCGAGATGCGCTCGATTTCCCCGACGTGATCGAGACCACGATTTCGTTCCTCCGTGAGAATGAGGAGGTTCGTCGCCGTCTTCAGGACAAGTTCGAGGCGGTAATGGTCGACGAGTTCCAGGACACGGACGACCGGCAGTGGGAGCTCGTGAAGCACCTCACCGGCGTCGACGAGGAGACGGCGACGAACGTGTTCCTCGTTGGTGACGAGAAACAGAGTATCTACGCCTTCCGCGGCGCTGACGTCACGACGTTCGGTGCAGCACGGGACGAACTGCAGTCTGTAAACAGCAGTCTCGGGCTGGACGAGGTTCCCGACAGCGAAGTCGAGAGCCCGACCTCCCTCGAACTCTCGGGTAATTTCCGGACGCTTGAGGGCCCTCTCATGTTCTTGAACAGACTCTTTGATCAGTTGTTCCAGCCCGAAGACGAAGAACATGCGCCGTTCGAAGCGCCGCCACAACCGCTCACGGCGAGACGAGACCGAGTCGAAGACATCGAGGGACTCGACGGCAGTATCGAATATCTCGTCGTCCCTGACGATGCAGAGACGGCGGCGACGCTCTTCGGTGACGACCACCCAGTCGCTGAGGGAGCGTTGGACCATACAATCGAAGCAGAGGCACAGGCACTCGCAGCCCGACTGACGACCCTCTTTGACGACCCACCGCTCGTTCAGGACACGGATACTGGTGAGCACCGTTCCGCGACCCCTGACGACGTGGCAATCTTGCTCCGTCGGCGAACGCACCTTGACCGGTACCAGCGAGCCCTCGAAGAGTACGACATCCCGTATACGGTCATCGGCGGTGTCGGGTTCTACGATACGCCCGAGGTGCAGGCGCTCACGAATCTCCTCCGGGTACTCGGTGATCCGACGGACGACATCTCTCTGTACGGTGTGCTCCGATCACCCCTGTTTGGGTTTACCGACGACCGGCTCGCCCCCGCAGTCGCACGTGCAGACTCGATCTGGACGGCCTTGGAAACGTCCGATGATCCACAGCTTACGGACGCGTTCGAGTTGCTATCGAGCTGGCGTACGCTGAGTGGGTGTGCGGAGCCGGGAGAAGAGGGCGTCCTTTCGTGGAATCGCGTCCTCACGCGCGTGATCGACGATACCGGGTACCTGACGAGTGTCAGTGCCGACGAACGCGGCCAGCAGGCAGTTGCGAACGTCGAGAAGTTCCGTGATCAGGTCCGAACTTGGAGCGAAAACGGTGTCCACACGGCTGCTGGGTTGCTACATCGGATCGACCGGCAAGCAGAAATCGATCCACGTGAGGGTGAAGCGGACATTCCTGGCGATGCCGAGGGCGTTCGAATCATGACGATTCACTCCTCGAAGGGACTGGAGTTCCCGATCGTTACAATCCCGGATATCGGAAGCAGTCTGAACTTCGGGCGAAGCGTCGACGACTACGGCTACGTCCGACTGGTGGAGGGAACTACAGATGCGCCACCGCTTCCCGCTGTCGGCGGTCCGCATCCCAGAGACGCCTTCTCGATCGAGAAGACTGCCGTCCACGAATACGCAGATCGTCTCTCACTTCCACAGGAACGAGCGGAGGCGAAACGCCTCCTCTACGTCGCTTGCACCAGGACTCGCGACCATCTCCTCCTGTGTGGAACGCACGACATCGAGCGTAGCGAGTCTGGAGACATTGAACTCGGCGAGCCGGCGGCATTCGATGAGGCTGACCGCTGGCGTGACTGGCTTCAGCCCCATCTCCTCGAAGATGGCGAACTCCTAAGCCAAGCTGTCCAGAACGGCGACACTCAAGGTCAGCTCGGTGATGCAGGCTATACCATCCGAACACCATCCCAACCGACGGACTGGGCATCCGACGAAGACGTCGACGAGACGATGCCGGAAATCTCGATTCCGTCACCCCCCGAACGCGACACTGGGGTCCGAGTGACAGCGACGACGCTCGTGAACGAAGTGGCCGAACGCTCCGGTGACGGACACACCTACGCAGCGGGTGAAGAATCACCAGGCCTCAGCCCGACCACGTTCGGAACTGTCGTCCATAGACTGAACGAGCTTCGCCCGCCGAGAGACGAGTGGGAATCGTTCGTCGAACGAGTGAGTCAGATGGCCGGTGAAGAACCGACAGCGGACGACATCCACGCAGCAATCGACCACGCAGACGACGCGATTCGGTTCGTCGACGATCTCGAGGCATCGGTTACTGTCGAAGCAGTCCACGATGAGTACTCGGTGATGGCACGTCTGGACGGATCGAGAATCGTCGGCGATATCGACCGCCTGCTCGTCACGCCAGACCGGTATCACATCATCGATTACAAGACCAACGACCTTTCAGCAACGACATCGAGGAATCTGGCGACACATTACCGGCCACAGATGCTCTCGTACGCGCTTGCGCTCTTCCAGCACGATCCGAGCCGGCGTGTTCAAGCCTCGCTCAGATTCACCGACGCCGGCGTTGAGGAACGGTTCGAGTGGGAGGCAGACGAATTGGAAGACGTCAAATCCGAGCTACGTGAGATGGTCGATCTGATGATGTAGCCGATTGGCTGAGAGTAGAGTCCACGTCTTCATCTCTCAGTCGGATTCTATTTCGAAGGCTGTCTCAAGCAAATCGGTTAATTCTTGAAGCGCCGGGACGACGGATTCATCGACTTGAACCGTGACCCGATCGGTTTCCTTGGGATGTTTCTTCCCCAGAGAGAGGACGACGTCCCCATCTGGAGAGAGCGATGCTGAAAGCCACGCCGTTACTCGGGGAGATCCTGCTAGCCAGGCGGTGGTGAGGTCGTGCCAGGGGTGTTCGCGCTCTGCCTCCGATGGACTTTCTTGACCGAACGCTTTCGGCTGGAGTGTCTCTACAAAAGACCGTAATTCCGCACAATCGCTCTGTTCGAGCTGGACCGTGACTCGATGCGTATCTGCGTTCCATCCCCAGTCCTTCTTTCCGAGTTGGAAAGTGAGATTCCCTGTTGGTGAGCGAGAAATCGTCACCCACGCCCGTCCCTTCTTACGAATCCGGCGCTGTGCGACGGTTACCCACTCTCCGGACTTGTCGAATGAGGCCCAGAACTCACCAGGGATCGGGACTTCCATAGACACAGAGACCGACTTCTCCTGCCAGAGCCATCTCGTCACGTCGGGATAGCCTTCGGTTCCAGTCCTACTCGGGAACGCATAGGGCCAGACGGTCAGCATTCCGGACAGATCTACGTCGTACTCGGTGAAGTCAGCTTCATCGAGCCATGCGACACTGTACTCCCGGTCGAGATAATGCTCCGTGACCGCCTCGATATCCTTTCCGTGATTTCGATACTGAGCCTCCACAGCAATTCCCTTCCCATACGGATGACAGGGCTCGTTGAAGGTCACCAATACGTCAGCAATTCGGTCACCGACGCCCGATTCCAACTCTACTGTGGCGTCGGGGAAATCGTGTTCGAGACGAGCATAGGCGATTGACTTCATCTTCAGATGCTCATCTGACTCACCAGGGCACTCGCCGGTCGTGGCGAGATCATCGAACGTGACCTGCCCTGATTTTGTAGAGATCTCAGACCTCTGTTCCTGTTCGTGGTGACGAAAATGCCGAGAAATGAAGGCGTTGCCCCGTTCGTGTGATTTCACTACGGCCATCGGTTGTTCGCAGACAGGGCAGGAGACGGTCTCTCCATCGTCTACTTGTGGAGGAATGACTCGAGTGTCGTCGAGGAGGGCTAAGTAGGGCATCAGACTCGTTTTAGGGAATAGATTACTTGGCAGACGTAAAGACAGTTTCTGCGACATGCGCCGCGATGGTATCACCCGCGATCGGTCGCAACGTACTATCTTCCAGCACCGGTTGAGCCGTAGATCTATATGCAGGAGTCGACTTTTACACTTCGATGACGGGGGGTGCGGCACGTGTGGGGAAGATTTCGGTAGAGGACTGCGGGAGATGTGCGAGTTACACATCGATGACGGGGGGTGTGGCTGACAGATTATTTGGACGACAATATCACAGCAGTATCCAAATCCAGCCGAACCGCTCGCTGTTACACTTCGAACACGGGGGGAGAACCACAGCAATGTACTTCGTCACCGGTATTGAGCCGAGATAGCCCAGAATGCCGAATATGAGGAGTAGCCCAAATGACGCCGAGAGATATACATCGACGGAGGTTAATCTTTTTAATACCTCCGTCACACAGCAGAAGTATGGCCGGCAGCAATCAGGGTGGCACTGATCAATCTACGTTGGAAGATGAAGCGACGCAATCACAGACAGAAGACACGTCCGACGCCACTCAGGACAATACTGCTGCCGACAACGCGTCTCTCGATCTTTCCGAAGACGATGCTGACGGAAGTACACAGCAATCGATCCGGGATATGCTCAACGAGGACGGTGGCGGGTCAGTCTTCGTCAACCGTGACCTCGTCGAGCCCGACACCATCATCGACGAAGAACGGATTGTCGGTCGCGACGACCAACTCGAATCGGTCGTGTCGTTCCTGAAGCCGACACTGCAAGGGAATCGGCCGCCGAATATGCTGCTCTACGGTCCTGCCGGTACTGGGAAGTCACTCATCATCGGTGCCGTGACGCAGCAAATCGTCGAGCTCTGCAAATCGAATGGTGAGAGCTTCGGTGTCGTCGACATAAATTGCCAGCCGATCAATACCCTCGATCAGGCGGTCTACGAACTCGTCCAGACAGTCGCGAAGGACGTCGGCGCAGAAGTGGGCGTGCCCGAAACTGGCGTGTCGACTAAACGCAAGTACAGACGTCTCTACGAACTCATCAACACCCACTACGACTCGGTCATCTTCATCCTCGACGAGATCGACCTCCTGGTCGGACGCCGTGCTAACGACGAACCCGCCTACTCGAAGCTGCTCTACCAGCTATCGCGAGCGAGTAACACGAATGAGATCGAGGGGAGAGTCTCCGTCGCGGCGCTGACGAACGATCCGAAGTTCATGGAGGATATCGACGGGCGAGCCGAGAGTTCGTTCAACCCACGGGACGTGTACTTTCCGGACTACGATGCCAACCAGTTGCGCGAGATACTCCAGAATCGTCGTGACGCCTTCCGACCGGATGCGCTCTCCGATGACGTGATTCCTCTCGTCGCTGCCTTCGCAGCGCAGAGTCACGGGGATGCTCGGAAGGCAATCGACCTGTTCCGTGGCGCCGGCGACCTCGCCGACGAGCGTAGTGACGACAGCGTCGAGGAACATCACGTCCGCGAATCACAGGAAGAGATCGACAAGGACCGTTCGCTGAAGCTCGTCGAGGGACTCACGACGCAGAAAAAGATCTCGCTGTACGCCACTGCTGCCGTCGCGCATTACTCGAAGCGCTCTGGAAGTTCTGTTCCGAGCCCCGTCGGATTCAAAGTGTATCAGTGGGTGACGGACGAGCTCGACGCGGACCAGATGACTCGGGAGACGTACGTCAAGTACGTCAAAGAGCTTTCCACATACGGCTTGATTTCGACGTCGAGGAAGAGCCGCGGTCGCGGTGGTGGGATGTACATGGAGTTCACCTTCACGGGTGACCCCACGGGAATCATGAAACGGATCACGGAGGACACCCGATTGGAGAGTATTGCCGAACAAGAGGAACTTCTCCGAACGGTGGTCAACGCACAGCTGAAGGACTTCCACCAGAACTGAGGTTGGCGGTTTTCGCGGAGTATGAGTGGAGACACACCCCCCGTCGTCGATGTGTAAGTTGCTGGCCCCTCCCCCCGTCATCGAAGTGTAACTGGTTTCGATGCAGTGACTGATTCCACGAAATCGAGCAAGGGCGTTCGGTATTAGTGAACGCAGAGTCCAAGTCGCCAATCGTACAGAGCACTCCTATCAGACTCTACTGATATCTGAAGGTGCCTTCGTCCAAATGAAGGGGAAGAGTTCCCCGACGAATTACCTCGAGTCCATACCGCTACCCCCTCCCCCCGTCATCGATGTGTAAATCACCGATGAAGGACGGGTAGAGACGACAGGGAAGACGGTCTCAATCAGGCAGAGAGCGTCTAACGCTAGTGATAGCAAGGAAAGAAGGGTGTAGAACACCAGCCATTCAGAGTGTTTGACCTCGTTCGGTCAGCTGGAACACTACCCCACCTGGCACTCACTCTAGGTCCATTGCGGTTCTGGTTAACCCGGAGGTTACATAAAACTTCGTTAGACTAGAGTCATAACTTCTAGAGATGTTATTTCTGGAGCCTCACGACCTCTCGTCCGTGTCTGCGGCTGTTCCGTCTGTTTTCTACGATCTCGTCTACTCCCCCCGCCCCCTTCTCACGGTTTTACACATCGATGACGGGGGGAGAGGGTCCCCGTTTCCGGCCTCGTCGAACTCGTCTTCACTTTGGGTTAACCGGTGCGATGTACTCGTTCTTCCACGAATCGCCCTCTCGCCACTGCCAGTAGAAGTAGCGGTAGCTTCTCTCGCCCGTTTGCTTCGTTGTCTTCACTGTAATGTAGGCCCCACTAGCAGGGACATCATCGTAATCCTCAGGATCTGTCGATATCTCACGTTCTTCCATCTCCTCGAGGTCCTCTTCGTCGACCTCTTCTTCAGCCCGTCGACGTTCGAGTTCATCTTGGCGTTGCTGGCGTTTCCATTCCGCCAACTCGGTCGCGTACGACGCAACCTCTTCTAGCCGCTCCGACGATTGCTTCTCCAGTGGCTCGCGAAGATATTTTGGGAGATCGGGCGCTGGTGGTTTCGTTGACTCCTCTTCTCCCATAGTTACCCCACGGTGTGCGACCAATATTAATCTGTGGGGTAACTCAAAGTCGTTCGCTCAGGTCCAAACGAAGAAGCTCTCCTCAGTGACGCAGGATCTGAAACTACAGTACTTCGACGAGATAATCAGACGCATCCGATTCGAGCGCATCGACATAATCGTCGTAGGAAAAAACAGACGCATTTGTGGAGATGGTTCTCGAGCGAAGTCTGTATTCGTCTAACACCCTCGATTGTTCTGATCCTCGATCTCGATGTCCTGGGAAAACCAGCACTCCGTCAGTTTCCATCGCAAGGATATAGGAGGTCAACTGGTACACGTCTCCAGATGAAACAGAACCTGTCTTCCATTTCGCGTCTACAACCGTAATCGGAGCTCCTTCGCGATTTCTGACGACGACATCAGGACGCATCGAGACGGCATGTGGTCCATCTACGATGTTCTGAATTGATGCTTGGCCTTCCACGACCAAGTCACCGTGTTCCTTCGCTGCCGCCCGAAATGCCCGTTCCACGATCCGTTCAAAAATATAATTCATATTCACGAAGAGAGCGAGTGACCGCTGTGATCCAGCACTAACATCCTCGAAGAAATCACGTGTCAAAACAGTCCGAGTCAGGTCTACCAGAGTCTCGTAATGGTCATTCAGTCGCGACAGCTCGATTCGCTCTACTGCCTCCACTGAGACTGGCGAAGGGGTTACAAACTGCCGGAGCCGCTGCTCCTGAACACGGAGACTGCTGGCGAGGTCTGTGTCTCGAACCAACCGAGTGAGGACTCGAGTCGCTGTGAGTACAGCACGATTCAATTCAGAATCCGCCGTGAACTCATCGTGCTCGATCGCAAAGTTCGTTGGTGCACTTATCGATCGCCGGAGCTGTCGTTGGACGTCAATTCGACCGGTGACGTGCTCTCGAACCGAGTTCGTCCTAACGTATTCCCGATGCAGTCCCCGGTCAAGAACAGTCCGTAGCTCACTGAGAAACAATACAGCGATCGCATCGAAAAAGGTCGATGCAGCACTAAACTCTGTCTCGACATCAATTGACTCGACAGAGGTATCGAAGGCATATTGCAGTGCCCAGAGTAGGTTAGTGACGGAACGTTTCGGTGTTACCTCCACCTGCGTTCCGCTTGGGAGGGTCAACACACCAACATGCGAACCCGTAGAAAGTACCGCTAGTCCCTCGCTTGTATATGATACAGAGAGCGGTGCTGGCGTACACTCCTCCTCAAGTTGTTCTAGAAAGGCAATATCTTCTTCACTAATCTCAAATGGAATTGTTTGGTCATGTTCCTCTAGCGAGATCGGGTTTGACGGTGGAACCGTTTCATCCTTCGATGTAGAGTCAACTACGGGTCCGAAGTGGCTGACAGCAAACTCACTCATCTTTGTTTGCCGCTTGTTGAGCGAAGGACTGGAGCCCCTCAACCAATGCGTCCATCTCTTCGTCGGTTAACGTGGCGACATCGAGCGTCGGTGATTCGAACTCATCCTCATCAGGATTCCATGTGTGTGCATATCCGTCAATTTCATCAAATACGGATGCAGCATCATCTATGAATTCTGGAGTGAGCGAATTCTCTTCGCGACCCGAAAGCCAGTCCCATCGGAAATCGATTTCCCCGTCCTGATTGAGTTGAATCACGCCGACACCAGGATCAATGTCGTCTGTTTTGAGCTGGGCTGTTGGGAATTGATCTCCCCGGCCAGTATCAACCCATCCAAGGTCCTCACCGATGTCCAACAGCCGTTCGACCCGTTCTGCGGCTTCCGAATTCAAATTGCTTCGTATACGCTCTCGAAATGCCTCTTGAGTCTTCTCGCCGGCAGCCCAGGAATCCTGGCCCTTGACCGACGTACCGTCTCCGTCCGATACGACGACCTCTGATGTATCAATAAGCGGGATCGGATCGCTGATTCGCGCAATCTGGCATAGCGCGATATACAACGACTCGGCATCGAATGACCGAATCTGTTCTGTCTCCCAGTCGATGAGGCGTTCGCCGGTTTCGGTGAGAAGGTCGTTCTGAAGCCGGTCGAATTGGCCGAAATAGTACTCCTCCAGTTGCGGAAGGATATCGTACCGCCATGCGTCGACGACGTCTATTGCTGAATCATGTCCAAGCAAGTAGGTGTGACCGAGCTGCTTGCCTTTCCCAAGCTCAGGTGCATGTAGAATCCGCTTATTCAGCTCCGATATCGCCTCTACACTTGCGCCCAACAATTGTTCTCTGCGAGAGCCTGCAGCGCCTGGCTGCGTCACTGCAACGGTCGGTGAGTTCGCCTCCATGTTGTATTCCTGCCAGACCACATTGAGATCCGGGGGGAAATCCACGAACCGGAAGCGCCGGCGAAGTGCTGTATCCACCAGCGCAATCGACTGATCGGCTGTGTTCATGGTTCCAATCACGTATAGATTAGGCGGCAGCGAGAACTGTTTACCAGAGTGAGCCAATGAAACCTCAAAGCTCCCGCGTTTGTCTGCCTCAAGTAACGTGATGACCTCTCCGAACACTTGGGCGAGATTCCCGCGATTGATCTCGTCGATGATGAGAACATACGGGGGTGCGTTTCCAGACTCACTAAATCCGTCCGAGGCCGATGCGGACTCCTGTGCTTGGTCGTACGCTTTTTGAGCCCGTTCCGTGACACGCTTCAACACACCGTCTTCGATCTGGTACTGGACGTCGCCTCCTTCTGTGGCCTCAGCTGTCAGCCCCTCAATGAAGTCTTCGTACGAGAACGAGGGATGGAACGTTACGGACGCAACCTGCTCATCGCGCGGCTTCCCGTCGCTCTGGTCGAACACCCACCAATCGGCAAAACGCTTCGCCTCGAACGTCTTACCCGTTCCCGGTGGTCCATAGAACACGACCTGCTTTGCAGACTCCAACTGTCGCGTTACCGTCTCAACCACATCTTCTGGCGGCCGTTCTGGGGGGTCAACACTCTGAATCTCATTCAACCGATAGTACTCCGGCAGCACTTCGTCGAATTTGTCGATCAAGAGATCCAGCGTCAGCGCGTCGGTTTCGGTGATGGTCTCAATATCGACTCGGTCTTGCCATCCATCTTCACGTAGTTCGTCTCCAACGTACAACCCGTACCGCACACCGTCCCACTGAATCCCCATGAACAACTGGTACGCGTTGCCCTTGCTCCCACGGCTTTCGGGATAGATCGCAAACCAGGCGTCGTCACTAAGGATATTTCGAGGGGCGAGGAAATCGACGACGTGAGCCGTACTTTCGTCAATTCCCACCTCCTCAATCAGAGCGCTCGTAATATCGTCTAAATATGCACTGACACGCGGGCGGAAATAGTCGAAGTACAGTTGACCGAGAACGCTGAATGAATCGAACGCCCGCATGATGTCAGTGTCATACTTTGTATTCTCTTCATCCACGAACGTCTGCAGATCTTCTTCTGACAACGAACCCTGTTGCCGGATCCTTTCCAGTGCGCTGAACCGGATCTGATTGACTTTGATATCACCCTCGTACTGAGCGTGCTTCGTCTCCAGGTATTCTCCAGGAAGGCGATGGATTACTGGTATTAGTCCGACCTCGTCAGGATTGTCGATATCTGAATCACCAGAGCTTTCGAGCTGCTCTGTGCCAGAAAACAGCGTCTGGTCGTACTCATGCAACTGCTTCGAAAACCGCCACAACCAGCGTAAGAAGAACGTTCCAAGTGGCTTCGGTACAGGTTGTTGTGTGATTCGGTGGAGAAACCCCTCAAATTTCTCTTGATCAATATCTCTGCTGTACTGCTCTTCGAGATTCCTGGCTAACCGCTTGGTAAATTCGTTGTAGAGCTCTCTCTTTTCATCGCCGGACAAGGACTTCAACGTCTCTTCTGGTTGTGCCATCAATGACTCTTCACGGGCAGGCCACCAGTCAGCAAAATACCGGATCAGCGCTTCGAGCGCTGCCTCATCGTACCCCTTGTTGGACGATCGCGCCGCAGGTGGAACCGCTAGATACGCATCCTTCAGTGCCTGCGTATCGAACACGAACCCCTGAATTTTGAGAAAGCTCGGCATCTACGGATGAGATGATACCCTACTCAAATATCAGTTTCGCTACTCATAATCTCCCGAACAGGGTCTCGTTGGCTAGAATATCTCTCCAGGGAATGAGGGTATATTCGCTCTCACAAGAGTTACCCCACAAATCAGAACTTGTTTGGTTTTGTGGGGTAACTAACCGCAATGGAATCTCTGTTTTCCTCGATTAAATCTCACTGGAACCCGACGGCAGAATCGTCGTCTGATGCAGAGCCAGTCCAGTCGGCATCGCCAGAACCGATATCGGGAGTTCGGTTAGAGGAGGAGGAGGCCCCACCGGTCACATTGAGGTCCTCGACGTTCGGGAAGTCTTCTAGAGAAACCCCGTCGGCATCTCGCGTCGCCGCATTCCGCTTCGCTTTCGTGACGATTTCTTCGATATCTGCACCACTGAGACCGCGACTCCGCCTTGCGATATCTGCAAAATCATCGCCCGAGAGGTCGTGCGGAACCCCCTGTAATTTCGACTGGAAAATCGCGTGACGACTCTCCTCTTCGGGAAGACCAATCTCGATATGCATGGCTAATCGTCCTGGTCGAAGAATTGCTGGGTCGATGTCTTCGGGGCGATTCGTTGCTCCGACAACGATGGCCGTTCGATCGTCCGCAGTGAGGTGAACCAGAAGTTCGCTCGTAATCTTCCGGTCTTCAGCGTGAGCTCCGCCGGCGCCGACATCGCGACCGCCGAGGAGATGTTCGGCCTCGTCGAGGAAGATCACACAAGGGCCGACCGATTCAGCTTCTTCGAACAACTGGCGAACTCGTTGTGGCCCCTCGTTGATCCATTTACTCGTGATGTCAGCAGGGCCTAACTCGACGAACGGGACAGCGAGTTCACCTGCTAGCGCTCGAGCAAATAGAGTCTTCCCAGTTCCTGGCGGTCCGTGGAGGAGAATCCCTCGTGACGGCTCGATTCCGAAACGGTCGAAGCGTTCGTCACCCTGGGTCGCTGCATGAATTGGTTGTAGAACCTCGTCTGTGAGCCGCTGCTTGACTTCGTAGTAGCCCCCAACGTCGTTGAAGCCAATCTCTGAGTTCATCCAGTTGTACTCGAATTCGTCGGTAGCTGCTTTCGCTGGTGCCCTGGAGGTCTGGGAGTGACGTTGAGTCTTGTCTGAGCTGGCAACATTCGATGAGTCCGGCTCATCCCGACCTGTCTCACTTTCTCGCTGGATCTGTCTGAACTTGTCGTAATCGACGTTCGGCGTTACATGACGGCCAGTAGCGTAGTGGTACCCGTTTTCTCCTCGGGGATTGTAGTACATCGTCGAGACAATCGAAGCGGAAACAACCAATCCGAGAGCCGCTTGGATCCGGACATCTGCTGGAAAAACAGCCCCGAGGAATCCCGACTGGGGAGCTGAAAGCATCGAGGTAGCCCACGAAGCCGCCTCAGCGATGAGTAGTAATACGAAGAACAGCTCATACACAAGTGCGAATGGGAAGAGTCCGATGACACCTACTGATTTGAACAGGGGGAATCCGAATCCACCTGCGACATAGACAATCAAGATCCCGAGCCCGAGAGCCACTACAGCATTCGGTGGCAAATCGAGCCAAGGGGCCACTATCCACATGTGGATAAGTGCCAACGCAGACCAGGCGAAAATAAAGAATAGCCTGTATATGCTTCGCTTCTTGTGATCTCGCTCCATGACTCGGTAGGTCACGTACTCGATAGTGGCGAATATACCGAGGAAGATGATGACGGAGAGTACGGTGTTGAGGAGTTTCATCGGCTCACGAGGTCTCCCTCTGTACGCTGAGTACGTCACCGAAAGACGTACTCATGGGCTTCTACACACACTCTATGCCGTTACTACGCTATAACATCTCGCTCCGTAGGGAGGTGGTCGGGTCGTAGTCCCAGGCGCAATTTCACAGGGTCTCTGATTGCTCACCTCCACTATCATTATCCCACGGAGGGTCGGAGGCTCGACTCGGTCCCTCTCTTTGGGCTGCCCAGTCGATGTCTGCCTCACTTGCTGAATCAGCCAACTCGTCGTTTCCAGGGCCGATGAGGTGTTTTCCACCCCGCTTTCCCATATTGTACGCTGCGTATGGGCTTCGCGTCATTGCCCCTGCGAAGACGATTCCGCTTGCCTTTCCGGCCTTGACTCCTGTCTTCCCGACTTGCTTGCTGGCTCGACCGGTCGTGATCGCAGCTCGTCCTGGAGCTTTCGCCGCGCTCTGTGCAGTCCGAAGTCGCTTCACACTCCTGGCCGATTTGGAGGCGTCATCTCTGAGCGCCACAGCTTGCTGACTGAAACTTTGGGCTCTATCGTTGATGTCGATGGTTGTATTCCCGCCAGAGGCAGTCTCGTAGGTCACCTTGCCCTCAGCGTCGGGAGTTACAGTGGAGACTCCAGTTGCTGGCTCTTCAGAACCAGTCAGAATCCCTCGACTGGATGCTTCAGTGACATCGAATTCGCCATTTTGGTAGGCCTCAGTCAGGAAGTCTCGGTTCGCATCAGCCTCATCGGCGGCAGCAAGGTTCTGACTGATCGCTCTTCGGTGACTGTCGATGCTCTCCGACCCAATTGCCTTACGAGCGCTACCCAGTCCACCGCTCTTCGCTCTTGAACCCAGTTTCTTCGCGGCAGAGGAAGCCCGATTTGCGTGTGAACGCGCCGCGTTCACTCCCGGGGCACCAGCAACAAATCCAGCGGCCGAGTCTTTCCCTCTTGAGAATAACCCGGGTGCTGAATCGACACTGTCCTCGACGGCTGATTCTCGCGTTCCCAGCGCATCTGAGATACTACTCCGCATCGTGCCACCGACGGTCGAATTCCCGGTGGAGGCAGATGGATCCGACGCGGTCCCTCCGCCACCGGCGGCACCGGCCGCTCCACTACTTGACCCACCGGCACTCCCACCACTCGCTGCTCCAGACCCAGAGCTGGAGGCGCTGCTGACAGCCGCCGATCCGGCTCCCGCGCCGACAGCGACTGCACCGACGCCGGTGGCTGCGATTGCGGCGGCCACCGTCATCGTGAACGCGGCGTCGACGCCGAGCGGCTGGCCTGCCCAACCGATGGTCTTCCAGATCACGACGAACAGGATAATCGGGAAGATCAACGCCAATGCTGCCGAAACGTAGAAGTCGGCGACGTCGCCGGTCGCGGAGATACCACCGGTCGCGATGACGTTGAATACACGCATCACCAGGGCGATGATCGGACCGACGAGCAGGGCGTAGACGCCCATTCGGAGCCACGTCGCAGCGAAGTTGCTGATAGCCTTCATCGGACCCCAGTTCGCGTACCAGAGGACGGCGAAGAAAGGCGCACCCACGGCGACCGTGACGACGATGAACTGCCGGAGGACCAGCAGAACAGACGCAAGGATCGTCGCGATGAGCATCAGCGGCACTGCCACGAGGAGCGCGACGACCTCGACGCCAAGTCCGAGCGTGGATCCCCAGCTCCCGCCGAGGTCGGCGTTGAACGTGAGGACGAACGTCGCTGGTGCAAGCGCATTTGTGACCGCGTTCGAGGCTTCGATGAGGAACCCGAACAGCGGCTGCGAGATCGCGATGAAAAATATGACGGCGACCACGCGAGCCACCATGTTCCAGAGCGAGGCTTCGCGGTCCTGACTGAACGGCATCGCGATCAATCCGGCGGCGATCAAAATCGGGAGAAGTGCAATCGAGAGACGGAAGACGTCGTCCCAGGCGGTCGTGACCTGGGCACTGGTCATGATTGCTGGATCGATGTTCAGCAGTGGCTTCAGCCCGAAGTTGAACATGAAGTTGATCGCACTCACGAGCATCGAGCGGATGAACTCGAAGAGTGCCCGAGCAATAGCGTCAGGAATCCAGCCGAGGTCTAGGAGGTCACCCATCGGCCAGATCCTCAATGTCGTCGACGCGTCCGCTCATCTGGACCCCGCAAGCGGTCGACAGTGTATGGAGTGACGAGTTCATGCCTCCTCCGGGGTGTTTCCGTTCTCGCTCGACCCGGCTGGCCCGTCCGGGTCTACGTCGCTGGCATCAAACGACGGTTCGTCGATCTCGACAGAGAGCCCATCGTCGAAATCAGCCTCCATCGCCATCTGGAGGTCCATATCCCGATTCATCACGTGGGGCAGGTCCGTCATATCGAGGTCTTCGTGGAGTTCGACGTTTCGGGCATGACCTTCTCCCTCGACGAGGTCGACGCCCTCGACGCCGGCGAGCCAGTCCCACGGGTCGAGCGCGTCATCGAGAACCGTGTGTTCGAACGGCCCGCTCCGAATTTCGAGCCGTCGTCGACCGTGGACACTCGTCGCGAGCAGACACTCCGAGTAATCAGAGTCCTGTCCACGGGCCGCCGTCTGGATGAAGCGAATCTCGTCGGCGGACAGCCCATAGTACTCGGCGGTCTCCTCGGAGACGGATTCGGCGTAGAACAGGCACTTCACGTCACAGTTCTCGTACACCTCGCGGCGCTCAGGCGTTCGAACGAACTCGTGGGCTGTTTGGCTCATCAGCGTCAGGCCTGCCTCGTAGTGGCGGGCGTGCCGGATGTAGAGGTTGATCAGGTCGCGTGCAGCTGGCCGGCCCAGGAGGTAGTGTGCCTCGTCGAAGGTCACGTCAACCTTGTACGGCGAGCGCTTGGCCTCGAGGTATGCCCACGAGAGCATCGCGTGGAGGATGAGCGGCATTTCACCTGTGTCGGCGAACGAACTCATGTCCATCACGACCAGCCGCGAGGAGAGGTCGAGGTTCGTCTGGCCGTTCAGATTGTGGTTGATACCGCCGGGTTTGAACGACTCGAACTTTGGTTGGAGCGAGGTCGCCAGCGCGACGTGGTGCTCGGTCGGGGAGACGATCGTGTCCGAGAACGGGACACCCTTCGCAGCCGCACTGCTGCCGGATTCCTCATCGAGTTCGTCGCCGAACACACCAAGCGCTCGGAAGTGTTCGACCTCTTCGTCGTCGATGACGCCGGCTTCGGTTGCGGCTTCGATGCCGCCGGTCGCGATGACGTTCACGCCACGAATCAGGTCGTCGATGACTGGCGATTCGTTGCCGTAGGTGTCGAACTCTCCGAGGATGATGCCCTTCGAGAGATACGCGTAGTGTGCTGCCTGAATCAGGATACCCTCCTCGCCAGCAGACATCCCGTCACGCTGTTCGAGGTGCGTGTTCAGCATCTCGATGACAGACCGAATCGTGAGCGCGTACGTGTCTTCACCGCCCTCGTACTCGGCCTCAGCAGGTGGCGAGATGTCCAGCGGGTTCACCGTGTAGTTCCCACCGAAACGGATTACCTCGCCACCCAGCGACTGAGCGAAGCGTGGATAGTCGTCGCCGGCGGGGTCGAACAGGATACACTGAACGTTTGGGTCGCCGAGCAAGCGACGGTAGATCTCCATCTTCCGGAAGTAGCTCTTGCCCGACCCGGTTTTCCCGGAGATCGCCATCGAGTGTCCCGATAGGGCGTAGCGGTCGAGGATGACCGGGCGCTTCGTATCGTCGAACCCGAACAGGACGCCCTCCGGGTCGTAGATGGACGGCTCGACCAGGTTGAAGAACGTCCCCAGCGCTTCGAGCTGGATCGGATGGGTGTTGTTGATCGTGTCGGTCGCGAGCGGCGCGACGGAGCCCATTGCGTCCAGCTGTTGGTGCTTGACCGGACTGAGGTCGACGTCCTGCTCGGCGAGGATGGCTTCGACGCGGTCGAGCATCTCGTCCAGTTCGTCCTGTGTGTCCGCGACGAGTTCGAGGTAGATCGAGACGTCGTAGAGCTTGGTCGTTCCTCGAATGGTGTTCTGGAGGAGTCGTTCCAGGTCCTGGCGTTCGAGCTCGTCCTGATAGGTGTCCGTGCGACCGCGTTTCTGCTTAACTGCGACCGACGTGACTGCCTGTGTGTAGCGTTTCTGAAGCTGGCGACGAACGTCCTTTGCGGCTCGTGGTCGAACGTGCAACGAGAGTCGGAGGTCGACATCAGCGAGCGTGAGTGGGACGAGCCAGCCCAGTCCTACCTTTCGGGGGAACGAGGTGACCGTCAGAATCTGCGAGATTCGGTCGTCGCGGATCTGGAACTCCGGATAGTCCTGCACGACTCGCGGTGCGATGAGTCGCTTGTCGAGTTCACCGCGCTCTTTCATCGTCTCCATCGGCGTCGCGAGGTTGACGTCGTCGGCCTGGAGCTGGTAGGCCGCCCACTCGATGTTCTCGGTCGTCGTCTCCTTCCCGAGGAGATTCAGGTAGTCGAGGGCGTGCTGTGTTTCTTCGCCTGACAGCCCATCTATCGGGAGCCGTTCGTCACCGTCTTCTGGTGAGTCGTTACTGAACGCTTGCGTGATTCGATTGATCATCTCTGGACCTCCAGCCCCGGTTGAGCCAGAGTAACCGTCTCCCGGCGAAGCCCGGGTCGCTCAGACATCTGCCTCCTCCGTCGGAGATTCGTTGTCTCGACTCTCGTCCGTCGGCCCGCTCATCTCCTCGAAATGTTCGAGGACGCTTCTGCGACCGCGCACGGCGAGGCCGACACCGACGACGAGGAGGAGCAATCCGACTGCATACACCTCGACGACGAACGCCGTCGACGCCGTCGGCGTACTGTCCCACTGGAAGGGATACGCCTGACTGAACAGGTAGACTGCCACAGCAGTCACGCCGACGCCGGCGAAGCCCACGATGGTCGCACGCTGGCTCGATGGAAGCAAGACAGCAAGACTCAGCAGGAAGGTCGGGAGACTCCCCGCCGCAAGTCCGAACGAGGCCTCGCGGACGACCCAGTAGGACTCCGATCCCGGCTGACCGCTCCCGAGAAACGTCGTGAGCGAGACCACTGCGAACAGGAGACTCGCAGCGAACAGTCCGACGCCAGCGTACACTGACAGTGGGGAGTGATAGTTCGTCCCTCGACCAATGGGGCCGACGGCTCTGGCGTACCACGCGAGAATCCGTGAGTTGTCGACCTGTTCGACGTACTCCTCTTGAACCCGACCACCATACGGGAGGTCGCCCGTCGTCTCCGGACGCGGATCGGCGTCCTCGTCTGGTTCAAGCAGTGCCTCTTCTCGATCTGCGCTGTCAAACGCCGCTTCCAGATCTAACCGCTCACCAGTCGCTGGATCGGTCTGCGTCTTCTCATCGGGTTGGGTGAAGACGCTATGCTCGAAGGAGACCGGTGCCTCCTGTCCTCGATAGACCTGATAGAGGACGTCGAGGACCTCCGCTCGGTCATCGAGGATCGAGGTTTCGACGCGGGTCCGGGGTAGCTGTGAGGCGACCCGCTGAACGCGAGCCCAGACCTCGTCGAGATACGGCTCTTCGTCCTCAACGTTCTTCGCACCTCCTCCGAACGGGAGTGCATCCGCAATCGCGTCGAAGCGACCGCCCTCGTCGTCTTCTCCCTTCATGACCGCGACCGCGACGAAGAACCGGCGATCTCGGACATTCGCAAGCGCAATCGTTCGGTCGAGCCACTCCGCGTGAGCCACGCGTCCGTATTCGAGGAGCGCCGAGTCAGCGACGTGGTCGATGTGTGGCTGTGGAGCCACGCCCGCCGAAGCGACGCCGCCGTCAGTGGCAGTGTCCTCGACGACATCGTCGGGTGCCTCTTCATCCTCCACTGCTGGAATGGCTGTCGGCTGTCCAGTTGGCGCGCCCAGTGCATCCGGGCCGATGAAGCGTTCGAGGTAGCGGTCGCCGTCGAACCGGGTCGTCAGCGTCAGGAACTGTGTCGGGAACTGCAGGCCCCGGAGGAACGTCATGTACGAGATGTACAGGCTGGTCCGACGCTCTTCGGAGAGCGTCAGCCACTCGCGGGGCTCAATCTCGACGAGCATCGTGTACGCTGTGGGCGTCTCGATAACGCCGCCATCTCGGACGTTCTCGAAGTTGAGTAGGTCGAGCGTTGACTGCTCGCCCCCCATGCTATTCCCAGGGTTCATCGGTCGTCCTCCGTCGACGGGGAATCGAGGTCTGGTCGTGTCGCGTCGACGACACCCTGGTAGGCGAGATCTGTTCCACTATCCTTCACGGAGTGCTCTGCCCACCCAGCTGGTCGTGGCTGGGTCAGCCACTCATCCTGCGTCACTCCGATACCGAGATCGCCGTGTTCCGGGTCGGGATGCCGCCAGACGTAGACGTTCGAGCCTGTCTTGAAGTGAAACACAGCGTGAGCGTACTTGAGCGGACGCTGTCCGGGTGGTGTCTTCATGAAGATCAGCCCGCCTATCCCGATGCCTAGGGCGAACAGCGGGAAGGTGAACAGCAGCGGGAAGCCAACCGTATAGAGAACGGCACACGGCGCTAACGGGATCGCCAGCGATTCTGCGAGTCGCTTCACCGAGAAGCCCAGAAACTTCGACTCCAGGAGATTGCTCGCAACGGGCACAGGGTCGGGCATCTACTCGACCTCCTCGCCGTCACAGAGTTCTGCTTCGGTCGGAAGCACACCGCCTGCTTCCAGCCGTTCAGCTCCTTTGATCAGCATCCCGCGCCAGTTGACCCCGTGCCGCTCACGAACCGCGTCTAACTGTTCGAACTGCTCGTCGTCCTTGATGATGATCCGTGTCGACTTCATCGCTCGACCTCAACTGGACTGAACTCGTCGACCGATGGGCGTTCGTGACGTGCTCCGGTGTCGAGCGTTCGCAGTGACCCTCGAGAATCGAACAGCGAAGAAACCGGGTTGTGGTCCTCAGCAGAGCTACCTGGTTTGTCATGCCTGCTGGACTCCGTGAGTTCCTCTCGCCTTCGCTTCTTACGCCCGTGTGACCGTTCCGACCCGTGGCCCTGGGAGGGTTCTGTCGAAGCTTCACTCCGCTTCTGATCGGTGAACCAGATCTCCCGACCTTCGAGTCGCTTGGCTCCTTGAATCAGCATGCCCCGCCACTGCACGCCGTATTTGTCTCGGATCGTTCTGAGTCGGTGGTACTCTGTCTCGTTTCTGAACCGGATCTCGATTTCAGGCATTCTCAACTCACCACCCTCAGCTGGCACACTCGGCGAGCGAGCCGTCACTTAGGAACGAGAGTTCGAATGCAGTCACGACTGGTAGCATCGTGCCGGTGGGGAGCGACAGGACTGCCCCAGTTGTGGGTACTGTTTGGTAGTGCATCACACCACTCCTCGGCGAGGAACCCATTTGTTTATTTCAGGAATGCGTATGGCGTAATCCTGCGTACAGCGCACTGTTGCGGCAGGCGCAAGCGTGCGATTTCCGCATTCTTAGAGGACTTTTCTCGCGGTACAGCCTCGTCGATAACGACGACCATGCTGACACCTCACCAGTCCCACCTCCTGCTGCCGTTCGCTGGTGGCTTCCTTGAGCGCCTGCCTGACCTGCTGCTCCCCGTTACAGGGCCACTGACGATTCCAATCGAACGATTCCACGTCACTGGTGATGTCTTGGGCTCGTTCACTGACCTCGGATGGCTGTCTCTCTTCGTATTCCAGCAGTTCCGTCCGGAGACAATACTCGCAGTCGTGGACTTCAGTTCGATGCTCGACTTCCCGCCGTGGACGGCGACAGTATTCGTCTACGCTGGTCTCGTCCTGTTGGTTTTGGGAGTGATGGCCTGGCTCGGGAGCCACAGCCTCTATCGCCGTGCCTGGGGTCGAAGACTCGCCATGTCAGGCGGCGGGCTGTTCGTTGTTGGGACCGCTTTCGGGACGTTCGTGGACCTCCTGCAGTATGTCCTCGGATAAGTCTCGTGAGGGCCGCTCGTCCCTCTCAAAACCACGCCGAGTAGCCCGACTCACGAAACGACTACCTCGAACTCCCGTTCGTCTCTCTGGAACACTCGTGAAGACACGGCTCGTCGTCGCCGGCGTCGTTTTTCTTCTCGTCTCCAGTGCGGTCATCGGGGCAGCGGCAGGCGATCTGCTCATCCCCAGTCCAGAGCCGGGCGTCGAGAAGGACTACGACGACACCTTTCGGGTGTTGTCGAGTAACGATCCCGACCCAGGGCGGGGGTCCAGTGTCGTTCAGGTCTACGAGTACGGCGAGAACGGAACGATCACCGAAGTGAACCGGACCGTCGTTACCCAGCCGGTCCAGCTCTGGGACTCGAACATCCAATCACGCGACGCACTGCTCATCGCGAACGAGTCCGATATGTACCAATCCGGACTCCACGGGTTCGTTCAGGTCCCGTACCGTGACCAGTGGACGACCCTCCGGGACTGGTGGGACGGCGAGTTCCGAATCCTTCCGATCTATACCGGCGACCCGAGTCGAGCCACGAGCAACGACGGCCAGTACACCGTCGAAGTCCGACACCCCAACGGCTGGTGGAACCCCGTCTACAACGCAGACGTCGAGCGCGTCGACGGAAACCTCACCGTCACGAATCCAGACGAGGCGCTCGTCCTCTCCTCGTACTACAGTACCGTGATCGAGCGGAAGATCCAGATCATCGAATCGCTCCTTCAGCACTCCGAGATGGCCCCCAGTGAGTCCGCCGCGCGAAGCACGTCCGTCGTCCCCACAGAGAACGGCATTGAGGTATTCCCAACCACCGACGGCGCTAACGTCAACCTCCAGTGGCAACCGGGCACTCATGCGCTTGTCCGTGATGCGTACGTTGGAAACATCGACGTGATTCCCGGCGTCTGGCACGACGGTCGGTACGTCACCCCGAGCTGGCAACTCACTACCTACGTCCCGTGGGATTACCGGATTGAGGAGCCAGCCGATTACAGCGAGAGCGGAACCTGCACGATCACCCACCACCACAAGCAGGGCAACACGACGGTCACTCACAACCACACCTATCCCCTGACCCGCTGGGCCAACTACCAGCTCATCGATTCGAACGCCTCGATTGTGAACGTCACAGCGGGGAACATCAGCCTCGACCGAACGCGACCGGGGATGTGGACGACGATGAACTACACGACCTCTCGACCACGTCGGCTCCCACCGGGGAACTACGACCTCACCGCGACACTTCGAATAGAGGTCGAGATGGAGACTCACTACGGCGTCTCTAGCGCGCAGTGTTCCGAGTGGAACAACCGACGAACGGTCAACCGGACGGTCGAACTCCAGTACTCGGTTCCCATCGAGACGGTCAACAGCGACGACCTCTCCATCGACGTCCAGGTGTACGACCGACCGGGTCGAGACATCGTCGCCGTCAATTGGAGTGGCGAGCAGGGACTCGCAGCCGGCGCAGCTGCATGGGAAGACGTCGAAATACAGATCGGCGAAAAGACGATGTACGTCACGGCGCCGTGGCGATTCTACTCTGTCTCTCGGAATACGCACGTCGAAGAGCGGACCCAGGGTGGAACGACTCAGGTAGAAGCCTCCCATTCGTACAACGGGGCCTATCCAGCGATGCTCCGGTATCGGATGAGTCCCGGGAACGTGAGTGTCCTCGCGGAACAAACCGCAGACCAACGAATCTGGTGGGAGACGACGTACGTCGCTCAGAACCGATCAGTTCCAGCGGCGTCGCTGCCCAGTACCATCGTCGCCCCGGAGAACACGAAGCCGACCTACCTCTACGACCAGTACGCGGGCATCCTGAAAAGCCTGGATCGCACGATGGGCGAGACGGTGAGTGCTCAGGCAGGTGATGTCTGGGGACTTCCCGTCGCTACCTCTGTGAGCGTCGTCCGCTATCAGGAGTCACGACTCACAGTGACGATGAACCACAGCGCTGGGACAGCCGAGGTATTCCTCTCTGATACTGCCGGGAACCCAATCCCGAACCGACTGGTCAGTCTCGATGGAGCCAGCGTACAAAACGTGACGACAGATGCGAACGGACGAGCGACAGTTCCTCTCTCAGGGACGCTCGTCCGTGCTCACTTCGCCGGCGATGATTGGCGCGAGTCTCGGTCCCAGTACTACCTGGAGACCCACTCCTATGGCGTCTCGCCCACCTCGTTCCTTTCGGGGGCTACCGACCTCTTCGGCTACCTCAACGCCGCAATCTCGAATACAATCATCTTCATTGAATGGCTCGTGCTCGGAATCTTCGCGCTGTTCTGGATGCGATTCATGCGCGAGAAGCCTGCATGATTGTGGCTTCTGTAACCTGCGGGTTTGTGATCTGAAAAGCTCGGTTGTGATCTTCTAAGCCTGACGGGTATGGCGTATCCGATACAGGGCGTGTTTTCTACGCCGGTTTTCTGCGTATTGCAGCTGAAGAGGTGTGATCCAAACTTTGTCTGAGGATATGAACGTAGATCTCGATTATAACCGAAGAATCAGTGGGTTATTCCCATTCTGGAGAAGTTTAATGGAAGTCACAAGAGATGGGGTTAGACATGGGCGAGGAGAGTCTGGAGTTGGATACGGAGCGGATAGAGAACTTCATCGACCGATACTTGGAGATTGATCGTCAAGCCCAACAGCCGTATGGTGTATTTTCATTTCTATCTGGGCAACGGGAGAAGAAATATCAACAGACGCTCAAATACTTCCTGGATCCGCACAAGCCCCACGGTTTCGGTGATACACTTCTAAAAGTGTTCTTAGAGGTTATTGGTTCCCCTGAGTTGAACGTTGCAGCCCAACACGTCGAGATCGAGGAAGAGGTGCATGTCGCAGACGACAATTCGGATGGTCGTATCGACCTCGTTATCTGTGGCGGGCAAGCCTTGGACGACCACCCAGACTGGGCAGTATTCCTTGAGCTGAAAGTCGGTGCCGACGAGAACGAGAATCAGACACCAACATACGCTGCAGCAGATCGTTGGCAATTCACGTGGTTCGACTCGACCGAAATCACAGTCGACGAACTTGAGGAGGCAACCTATGTGTACGTGAAGAAAGCATTGGCAGATCCCCCTGAAGACGACGAATTTGACGCGGTTGATTGGGCGGCAATAGCAGAAACATTCGACAATCGTCTCCAAGGCTCGCTATTCCAGTACCCGAACAGGAGTGTCATCCAGTTCACTGATTTCATTCAATCACTACAGGAGACCGAAAACATGGACTCACCACTCGACGAAGACGAACTCACTGAACGTCTCAAGCTATACTTCGAATACGACGACGTCATCCAACAAGTGGAACAAGCACACAGGCAATTCGAGAACGATTTCGACGACGTCAGCAAGTACCTCACAGATCGGTGGGCGGATAAAATCCGAGACCGGTTCGATGTGGCAGAGTCCGGGTGGAAGGTCCGGTCGAATGACAGCCCGAAGTGGCAGGGGTTGATGCCGGAGTACTGGGATCAAGACCCGTTTGGCTGGGACAGTACAATCGCACTGTACTTCCGAATCCCATCCACAACCGAGAACCTGCGAAATCAGGAACTCTCGTTCCAGTTGCGACTGCCACCGCAGCGCAAAGTCCACAAGCAGACCTTCGAGGGAGAACGTTCGTTCAATACCGTGTTTACCGAGAAGTGTACGGGTGAATATGAGGAAGACATCCGTACAGAACTAAAGAAACTGGACGTGGACGAGATTGAAATGGGGAGGGCCTCCGCGCTGGTCACTAAGAAATACGACCTCGATCCAGAGAACTTGGTCGCCTCTTATTTCGCCCAAGTTACAACTGCCGTCGACGAGTTTTGCAGTGAGAGCACCCAGTTGTTGACGCTCATGAACTCAGTGTTCGAAATATCGTACGAGGAAGCATTCGGTGAACAACCGACTGGTGAGTTTACAGGCACCCTGTCGGAACGATAGTATTCAACAAATCGTTCTTTCGGGAGTGGCAAACTGAGCAGGTGACGTGGTTCCATGCCTAATCCTCAAAGGAAATTTCGCCAATGGTGTCAGAATATCCACAAAAACCCATCAACTGTCAATGGTTCCAATGTGGCCACCTGGGCTTCATTGTGAGTCTTTATCAGTTATTCGTCAGTGGCTAGTGTTATGGGATTGCTTAGTCGGTTATTCGGCTCGGGCAACGATGCCGATTCGGAATCGAAGGACACCTCCGAGCCGGAGCCAGATATCGTGATTGACAGCCCATTAGACAAGGAGTTCATCCAGGGAGAGTTTCGTGGCGAGCGGGTCACCTTCTCGTCAGTGCCATCGCCAAATGGGGAGTGGCGGTGCTTGTACGGACGGACTGGAATGAACGGCGGCACTCCAATCGTCTTAGTCAGAGGGGACGGGGAAGTTCAACACGCATTCGCTGTCACTCGTGCAGAAAACGTTGCCGTCGCAAACACCGGGCACGTCGTTGTAACCGACATCGGCGAAGCTGATAATCAAGATCTCGCTGGGACACTCAATGTTGTCGCTCCTGACGGCCAGCCAAGCGTCGAGCATGAGTTCGATGCGAACATCTGGGAGTGTTCGATTACCGAGGATGGTCAATATGCTTCCACAGCAACCCATAATCCCGACCGTTCGGTATACATCTTCGATATCGAATCTGAGGAACTCATCACGGAGTTCGAGACGCCGAATCTCAACGGCCCACCACAAGAATTCGGAGAGATCGATGGCGAACTCGTTCTGTACCTTTTCGATGGTGACGAGCGATATCGAGCTATCGACCTCGACGGTAATACAGTCTGGAAGAGCCAGAAACTCGAGAATCAAGATCGTATCGACGAACTTCTGGACAGCAGCGAACGAGCTGATCTGGAGGAGTCTATCGAACTTCTCGAAGAGGCGTACGAACTCACCGACGACAAGAACAGAAAGAAATCGATCGCAAACAAATTAGCAGACGCTCACTGGAAGCTATCGAAGGAGATTCACAAAGAGGAGGGAGACACCGACGCCTGGTGGTCGCACCTCAACCAGGCGAAACAGTACTACTACGAAATCGTATCCTGGTACGACGGCAAGAAAGGGGTCGCCAAAGTGGAGCGCAAACAGGCGAAGTACCATCTGAAAGAAGGAGACGAAGAGACGGCGCTCCAGCTATTACAGAATATCGCCGAGCTTGAGAAGGAGCACGACGTTCAGTTGCTCACTGACGCCGACAAGGAGAAGATCGAGAATCTATCCTAAGAGCCATTCTATAGAATCGGGAGATTCACCTTCGTCAGAAGGGTCGATAGAACAGTCCCAGTGCGAGTATCTGTGCCCCAATTCCACCGACTAGTAACGCTCCATTCCAGATCCGTGAGTTCGACCGAACGAGGCCGAACCTGAGTTGTTCAGGGGATAGTGGTTGGAACGGGCGAATTGCGTGATCACCACGGCCGACCGTTAGGGCATCTGCGATCAGGTGTGAGACGATCCCCAGGAAGACGGTAGTTCCTGCGAGTAGAGCGAGCGGCCAGGCTGGAATCTCAATAGGGAGTCCGATGAGACCGACATAGAGTCCAGCTGTCGTTACTGCTCCAGCACCCACTGCGAACCAAATCGTGTGGGTCAGACCTCTGTGTGGGAGCCAACCGTAATCGTGGTCGAGATCGGGAAGCCGACAGACGGCCACCGCGAGAATCGTCATCCCAAACCCGACAATCCCGAACAGACCTGTTAGTGGAACCATCAGCAGTAATGCAACGCCCCGGTGTCCGTCCTTGTACATGGGTTAGTATAATCGATTATCGTCTTTGTAGTGAATCATGCCTAGAAAGGATACGAGCGTGGCTATATAATCTGTTCTGTAGAGTAATGGGCGTTTCATGACTGGTCTTCCCCCATGCCATATCTTCCGACACGACCATAACCTGCGAACTTGTGTTTCGTCTTATGCCAAGTTATAACCAGCCAAATATTGTTTGCCCACTGGATGATTGCGCCACTCAGGTTTCTCTGCCAGATCTTTTCCAGTACAGCGATATGAGCTACGGATCTTTTGTGAATGACCTAACTTGCCCTTCTTGCGGAAATTCGATACATCCAGAAGACGGCGTACTTGAATACTTGAGCCGGATTGATATTGAAGAGGCTCCCTTACATCCACTCTCTATCGGTGGATATTGTTTGAATGGAACGATAGAGGTCCCTCTCGGCCGGACACGAGAGGAAGGAATAATTCAACAGATTTCAACGTCAGTATCCAGTAATGGTGAAGAGGTTCACTCTTCAACAACAGGGATTCCGCTTCGAGCGGGCATTGCACGTGTCTGGGACTCTGAAGGAAGGGACCAGGATCAAATGTTGGGGGAGCAAATCCAGCCAAGGATGGGTCCCGCTGTGGTCCTTGATGATGAAGTGATCGCTGACGTAGATGTGATTACAGAGGACGACGGAACCAACAAGATCGCCTTCCTGACTTCGAACCGGGCTGGAGTCTTAGATGAGGATGTAATTTTCGGATATCATCTGTCTCTATATTGTCCCACATTTCAGGGGCCACCGTGGACTGAACTATTGCGTGAGGGAGTAAAAGCGATCTATGATGGGAACCCTCGAACGGCCTACCCCTCGTTTATTACAGCGTTCGATAATTTCCTTCTCCGACAGTTGTTCCGTACTGCAAAGGCCCAAGATGAGTCTAAGGAGGACTTCAATGATTTAATCGATGGGCTCCGGGGTTGGAGAAATTATGTGAAAGAGGGACTCGAGGAGTACACTGGAGAGCGTCTCACTCTATCAAATCATACTGTGTACGAGAATTTCCGAAAAGTCAGAAAAAGACGGAACGTAGAACTAGTCCATGTTTCATATGATGATGACATTCCAGAAATCTCTCCGGATGAAGCCACCAATGATTTCAAAGATGTTCTACGAGCAATGCTAGAGATCTATTCTATCTGTTTAGACAAACGGCAAGAAATCTCAGAAGTAGAATAAAAACCCGGAAACGCAACTGTGCGTCTTCCGCATCTTGTGAGAGTTTTTCTCCGCTTGCAATAATTGAGTAATGGACAGTATGCCGTCTGTTTCTGATCTCGTCGATCCAGCGTTTCGACTGTTCACCGTCGCGGAGGTGACAGCTAGATATCTCGCGCTGATCTTCCTCGTTATCGGCATCATCGGCTTCTTCACAACGAAGACGAATTCGCGACGGTCGATTCGCTACCGAGGGATGATGGTTGGAGCTGCTGCCGCTCTCGTTGCAATCCTCGGTATGAGTGCGTTCTACGACCTCGTCGCATTCATCATGGGCGGGACGGGATTTCTCCCATCGGGCTGGCCGTACGGAGCGAGCGGGACTTCGGGACTTCTCCCCATCGCGCAAGCAGCGTCTGGAATGCTCTCCTATCTGGGTCTGGCTTGTTTTTCGCTAGGGGCTGCGCTGTGGGCGGGAGGCTCAAGATACGGTCGAACCTCAACTCGTGGATACCGCGGAGTCACTTGGGGGCTCGTGATGATCGGTGTCTCGATGGGTGGAACCCTGCTCTCCGCTATCGCGGGGATCTATGGGCTCTGAGTATCCGAGAAACCCCCAAAAACTGAAAGGCAAGTCGCGCTTCGGCCGATGTTGGCCGGCCCCAATTCTGTTGATCGCGGAATCGGAGCTAGACGCGACCTCGTTCGATGGATCCGTACTGCGCGTTGAGTTCTTCGGCAGAGGCGAACTCCACTTGATCGAGGAGTTCGTTCACTGCCTGGTCGTAGGACTGTCGGTCGAGGAGGTTCCGATTGCTGTACGCCCGAAGGCGATCACGGGTTCCCTCTTTCACGGGAATCGAATATCGGCTCATCGCTGACGTCCCCTCTGGCTGTTCAGCCTACCCCTTCTGGTAGTATACGACATGGTGGTCACTATGGTTCGACTACAGATCGGGACCGCAACTACTTGCTCGCTCTATGTGGGTTGGTATTGAGTATAACTGTTTCCCCACAATCCCCTCATCGAACGCATTTGCTAACTTTCAAGGCGAATCTCTTGAGGTCAGACCTCGGGGATGAAACCAATAACCCGTGAAACAAACCATTATGACGGAACACCACTAATCAAGAGACAGCGATGGAATACAGTCACCGCTACCGAGCCTATCCGACACCAAAGGTAGCGGAGCGACTGGAACATCATCTCGACGTTCATCGCCAACTCTACAACCACGTCCGCTGGGACTACGAGAACAGTCTCAGCGCCAACAAGCCGAGCGAGTACGATCAGAACAACAAACTCCCCGAGTGGAAGCAACGCTGGCCGCTGTTCTCAGATATGCACTCAAAGGCCGCGCAAGCCACTGTAGCACGCTTCCACCGGAATCTCTCCAACCTTCGCAGGAAGAAAGAGAAAGGGCACAAGGTTGGTAGACTCAAGCGACAAGCACCCAGCGACTATCAGAGCGTGACGTACAACCAGTCCGGTTTCGACCTCGATGAAAAGAGGGGCTGCGACAGGTTCGCCTACGTTCGCTTCAGCAAAATCGGCTGGGTCAAAATCCGCTACCATCGTCCGATCCCTGACCACACCATTGTCAAAGAAGTCACGTTCAAGAAAGAACGATCCGGCGAATGGTTCGTCTCCTTTGCACTGGAAAACGACGATGCAGACAGCCCTGACAAGCCAGCTCTTGATTCACTCGATGCGAGCAACAGTGTCGGCATCGACCTGGGCATCCTCAACTACATCCACACGTCGGACGGGAAGACGGTGGATTGGCTCGCCCTCGAAGACGACTACGAGCGACTACGCCGTGAGCAACGCAAACTCTCGCGGAAAGAGAAGGGGTCGAACAACTACGAGAAACAGAGGGTCAAAGTCGCGAAGATCCAGCGGCGGATTCGGCGCAAAGTGCTGGACTACCAGCACAAAATAACAACGTGGCTCGTCAGAGAGTACGACGCTATCTTCGTTGAAGATCTCAACGTCGCCAAGATGCTTCAGAGCGACGGAAATGCTCGCAACAAACAGGATGCGGCCTGGCGGCAGTTCATTTCCCTCCTCGAATACAAAGGCGACCTGTACAGCACTCACGTTGTGCAGGTCGAAGCCAGCGGGACGACGAAAGAGTGTGCATCGTGTGGAGTTGAGACAGAGAAACCCATCTGGATTCGGGAACACTCCTGTCCAAGTTGTGGTTTTGAGGCGGATAGAGATGCAAACGCTTCGATGAACGTCTTGCAGAGAGGTTTTTGCGAATTAGGGCTGGGATGGCCCGAATCAACGCCCGTGGAGACTGTGACCGCTACGGACACCGCTGATATTCAGCGTGTGTCTGCAAGTCATGTCGTAGAAACGGGAAGCCTCGGGGCTTAACCTCAAGGCGATTCACTGCCGAGATTCGCGCATCTGTGCGTCCGACGCAACCTTGCGGCCACCGTAAGATTGCGAAATCCGCATTCCTGAAACAAACATTATACCTTCCAGCTTACGGCTGGTGTGCAATGACGAACCAGCACACCACAGACTCCGACCCCGACACGAACAGCCTCCGCCGCTTCCGGCGAGTCCCCAACTTCGAGAGCCTTCTCGTCACCGCGTTCTTCTCGCTGATGCTCTTCGTCAACCCAGTAGCTGCACAATCCAGCGGACCTACGGGTGGGTCCGGTGGCTCTGTCGCCGGCTGGGAGACGATCCTCACCAATCTCTACGACGTCGTCTATACGACGCTCCAGTACGCCGGCCTCACTGTGCTGGTTCTGGGTCTGATCGTTTGGCTCACCGCCCGGACGAACTCCCAGCGGTCAGAGACGGGAATGAAACTGACGCTCGGTGGCGGGGCAATGGTCATCGCGTACTTCGGGCTCGGAGCACTCGTCTCCCTGCTCGAGTTCATCGCAGGGTGAGCCCGACGAGTACCCCGCCCATTGACCCCTTTGGAACTGACTCGTGACCGGATTTCATACCGCCATTGCGAGGCACCTTCCCGTCGGGGTGGACGATCCACTTGGTTCGTGGACGGTAGTCCTGACTGGTCGCTCGTGGCATCGGTCACAGCTCTCACGATGTGGCCTTCTTTCCGAACATGCACACGCTAACCCACAATCCGCTGTATAGCCGCCTCAGCCAGCGACTCACTCCGCACGAACTCCCACAGCAGTCGCAGTTGATCACCAGCGAGGGGTGGTCCAGGTGACGAATGGGTCGGAATCATCCCGTAGATCCGGCTCTGGAGGACGAGAACCACGACTTCCGAGCATCGATGACTCCGAAATCCAGAACGCGGTTTCGACACGGATCCAGGGTCTGACGAGTGACGACTCCGGACCAAGTTCGGAAGGCGGAAAACCTGCTGAAAGTGCCGAAGAGAGTTACCCAGACACCTCTCCGAGTGATGGATCATCCCAGTCGGACCATGATTTGGGGAGGGACAACTCTGACAGACTTTCCGACGACTCTGATGACGACGACGATGGATTTCGCCCGTATATCAAAATCACACCGGCCCGTGAGCAGGTGACACCGGACCACGTTGTCAAGGGTCTCTATGGTCTCTACCGAGCTGGCAGTGGCCGGGAGATGCCGTTCCATCTCGAACGCCGGCTTTCGTTCGTGAGCACGCAGCGGACGTTCGAGTTCCTGATTCACAAGCCAGCAGATACCCGCCGATTCGACTTCTACCTCGGCGTTCGGCCTTACGAGGTCGAGGCTCTCGAACACCTCGCAGCGAACGTCCGGGCGATGTATCCCGAGAGCTTCCACTTCGAAATCGTCCCGTTCGCCACGACCGATATCTTCGTCGACGACGTCGAGCCCGCTGGTGCGACGCTCGCGGATCTGGCCGCGTTCGAAGGTATCGATGAACTCGTTGAACTGGACGGCTTCGAACCAGACCTTCTCGATGCACCTGACGATACTGGTGACGAATCTCGACGTGGCTCGAATGTCGACCCGACGCCGCCGGCGATGGTTCGATGGGGGGGCGTTGAGACGAAGAATAACGACTGGATGACGTTGCTCTCGCAGTTCAGCGAGATCTCGGTCGACATCGAGGATTCGTTCCGGTCGCCCCTGAGCGTTCTCCTCGAACAGGCAACCGAGACGGACGAACCGTTCGTCTTCCAGGTCGTCTTCACGCCTCGTCGTGACTGGACGAAGGAAGCAGAGGTCCAGAAACGGAACCTCAAAATGGGGACTACTGGCGTCTTCAGTTCGTTCAAACAGGAGGCTGCCGCGATGATCCTCGGCACGTCCGAAGAGGAGCGTCGGCAGCGTCACCGGCCAGATACACCCGAACAGATCGGGGGCACCATCTCTGGCGGGGGTGACGGCCAATCGACGCGACACAGCCGAATGGGGCAGATTGACCTGAAGCAGCCGACCGTGACATTCGACGTGTCCCTCCGAGCAGCCGGCGAAGCGAGCGTTGTGAACGGCGTCACTGGCGCATTCACCGCTCTCAGCGGGCCGTACTACGGCGTCGAGGGGGCAAGCGTCAGTCGGGTGGGCCATGAGTTCGATGCGCTCTGCCGGTCGCGACTGAGCCCGACGAGTATTCGAGAGCGTTTCCAGAGCAAGAACCCGATCATCGTCGCTAGTCCAGACGAGCTCGCGAACTTCGTAACTGTACCCAGCACGGGCGCGCTTCCGAAGGCGAGCCGTGGTGCGTCTGGTGGCGCTCCAGACGCTCGCTCGCCGCTCACCGCGACCGACGAAGAGTTGCTCGCGGAATTCGACTCTGGGATGTGCATCGGCGAGGCTGAAACTGCATCTCCCGACCGTGACAACATCCCCATCAGTCTCACTGCGGAGCAACTCACCCATCACGTACTCAGGGCGTCGACGACGGGTGGCGGGAAGACGACTGCGATGATCAACGACGGTCTCAGCGCGTACGACGAACTTGACGGGCCGATCTTCATCTTCGACAAGAAGGGCGGCAGTATGGCGACAGAGTACAAACGAGCGCACTTCCGGCAGTTCGGCGACCTCGACGACATCGTCCATCTCCCGGTTCCTGGGCCGAACGGCGAACTGCCTGCGTTCCCGTTCTTCGACATCCGGCCCCAGATTGCGGCTGGCATGAGTCGTGAGGCAGCTGTTCAGGAAAAGATCGACCGCTACAACGAACTACTGGAGTACGTCCTCGGAGACGAACAACACAACCAGGCTTTCGTCGCACAGGAGATCCTCAGCAACCTCATTGGTGCGTTGTTCGACCCGGTGTACGGCCAAGACGCGTACGCCATCAGCGATCTCCTCGATGCGGCCACGAAGATGCAGACCGAGCAGACGATTCCAGAGGTCAGCGATCCGGAGCTTCACGCGACGCTCACGCGCCACTTCAGTGCCGAGGAACGACGGTTCGCCACGTCGATCGACGCCGTTCTCAACCGCATCACGAAGCTGAAAGAGCGGGACTTCATCTGGCGGATGCTAAACTTCGTTCCCGAATGGGACGGCGAAGCCCAGCGGTATGCTGACGAGCAGATGCTACTCGACCTCGATGGACTCCTCGACTCGAAGTCGGTCGTGCTGATTGATACCGGCGAATTCCGACCCGCGTCGAGCAACGTCTTCACGGTGCTGATGCTGGATTACCTCTGGTCGTGGGTGCGACTCCGAAAGCGATGGAACCGGACTGTCCTCGACCCTGCCGACGGTTACTGTGTGAACCTGATCATCGACGAGGCCGCACCGATTATGCAGTCCAGTCTCGTTCGTGACGAGATGATTCCTGACGCCCGTGAGTTCGCTCTCGCGTTCGAACTCATCGTTCACTTCCCGGAGCAGGTCAAACGTGACGCACTCGATACGCGGGCCTACAAGGAAATCCTCCGCAACATCAACACCAAGCTCATTGGCAAGCTCGCAATCGACGATGAGCTGGCGACGACGCTGTTCCACGAAGAACTCGACGCCGTCGCCCTCTCGAATCGGATCGCGTCACTCCCTCGCGGTGAGTGGCTCGCACAGCTACCCGACACCGGCTTCATGACCGACACGCCGGAACTGGTGACACTCAAGCCGCTACCCGTCCCGGACGGACACAGCGACGGAGAGGAGTCGGTCGACGCGGGCACGTACAGCCCGACGGCAGAGATGACTTTCCAGGAGGCAGACGAACTCCAGTGGTCACGTACTCGATTCACGTATTGTCTCGTCCCAGGCGTCAACAGTCCGCCGGATGCCGCCCAGCGTGCAGCCCGCTATGGAACCGGGCCGATGAACAGCGCGACAACTGAACGACCTCCGACGCCTCCGGACGGAGACCAGAATACCGAGCAGCCTGACCCCGAAGAAATAGACGAGCCTCGGAACTTGGATGAACACGACTCTCAGGTGGACCCCCATCCCGACTCTGCTATTGGCGGAGCTTCCAACGAGTTCGGAACCGTTCTCGGAACCGGCTCGCCATCACAGGCTCACTTGGATGATCCGAAGGAGAGAGAAAACTCGGGAATGGAGAGTCCTCCCGCAGATACCACAACCCACGTCTCTGATCTTCCAGCGACACCTGAGACTGCTAAGAACCCCGACCAGGAGAGTGGTCTGACAGACACAGCACGGCAGTTCCTTCGAGACGTGATCGCAGGGATCAACGGCGAACTGGATGGGTACGATCTGACGCAGTCGATGACGGCCATTCGGGATGCGATAGAGGGAGAGGTCGACGAAGAGCAGTTGGTGGAAGACGGACTCCTCGAAATCCAGCGCGTGTACGGTCGGAAGTATTACTACGTGCCTCCAGCGGGACAGGCCGCAGTCAGCAGGAAGATCTACGCGGGCCGGAACAACGGAGACCTCTTCGAGAAAACGGCTCACAAGGTCTACGTCGAGTACATCGCTCGCCACCTGCGAAACCGGGGGCTTCTCGTCGAAACCTATTACGAGCCGATGGCTGGCGGGATGGTCTTCGACGTCGCCGCATTCCTTCCACGTGACGACGGAAGCCGAACGCTTGCGGTGATCGCTGAGGTGGTGACGAATATCCGTCCGGAATTGATGGTTAAACACTACGACGATCTCGCGTCGTTCGAGGGGGTCAGGAAGATGTGGGTAGTCCCGCATACGGACGTCGCCCACGAAATCATCAGAGCACTGGCCGAAGCTGGACGCCTTGAGAACGTACCCCACAAAACTACCAAGAACTATGCACGTCTCTCCGAGGAGGCGTTCGACAATCCCCGCGAATGGCGATTCGTCGGCGGTCGCAATATCATCGAATCAGTCGACCAAGCTGAGGAGGACTCAGAGGGTCATGATCTGCGTCACTAGTTGGGCGCACCGGGCGCTCTATAGAGTCTCTAAAGCGACCTCCTGCTTTCCTGCGTCTATCGACGAAACACCTAGAATAGGTCTTGGAAGGAGAGGGAACGCAGGTCCGCACGAGCAGCGCGCAGGCATACGGTTTTGGGCGCACGGGCTCGTTTCGGAGGGGGCACAGAGCGCACGGCGCTGCACTGAGGTTTATCGCGATACCGAATCGGCTGTGAATACGACAGAAGCAGTTCCCCGTTCTATCCATGTCCAGCAGTGAAATCGACGAGCGTCTGATTCCAGACAGATTAGCCGAGTGTGAGCAATGGATCTGTTGGCAGGAAGTCGAACGTGATGGGAAGCCGACAAAGGTCCCGATCAAGCCATACCACACCAGCGGGACATCGAACGCCAGTGCGACAGACCCCGCAACGTGGCGTGATCTCCAGAGTGCACTCGAGTTCCATCAGAGCGACCGTGTCGATACCGATGGGATTGGATTCGTCTTCGCCCCCGAGACATCTATCGTCGGCGTTGACCTGGATGACTGCCGTGATCCTGCTACCGGCGACCTCACTGACTGGGCCCGTGACATCGTCGAGCGCCTCGACTCATATACCGAGGTCTCTCCATCTGGACACGGTGTTCACGTCCTCCTCGAAGGAGAACTTCCGCCGGGTCGTAATCGGCGTGGTGACGTCGAGATGTACGACGAGGCTCGGTTCTTCACCGTCACGACCAACCATGTCGACGGGACGCCTGAGACGATTGCTCGCCGGCAAGACGCACTGCTCGGTGTTCACTACGAATACGTTCAGACATCACCCGATTCGGATACTGAGGCAGTTGACCTCGACCAGGCAATCGACGCGGCAGCGGAGACTGGAAACGAGGCACAGGGTGGCGAATCTACTGGCGATGGGCCCGATGGAGAACCCGGTGATGGGAAACCACCAGCTCTCGGTTCGAAGTCGAGTTTGTATGCTCGCTACGGACTCGATTTCCCGGACATAGAAGATCCGGCGCTCGAAGTCGCCCTGCACAGTTCCAGCGTAGATGCCCTTCCCGATGATCCTCCCACTACACTCGACGAAATAGCTGGTCCAGGTGTTGACCTCGATGATGACGCACTCTTGGAGCAGGCGATGGCCTCGAAAAGTGGCGACACCATCGCAGCACTCTACGATGGAGACAGGGAACTCTGGGCCTCGCCCGAGAGCCGATATCCGTCACAGTCGGAGGCAGACATGGGGCTGTGTTTCTACCTGGGATTTTGGACTGGTGGCGATCCCGACCGGATGGATCGCCTGTTCCGGGACTCCGGCCTCTACCGGGGCAAGTGGGATCGAGTCCACTTCGCGAACGGCGCGACCTATGGGGACGTCTGTATCGCCCGGACGCTCCTGACTATTGATGACTACTACACACCGCCAACGAATCAAGAGCGTTCAACACCTGACGACCGAGAGGAAAATTTGGATGTGGCGCCAGCCTCGGAGGCGTCGATTCATGATACTGGTTCTAGTCCCGTTGGTACCGGAGCCGTTGACGACGCTCGTCGTTTAGCTGCAAAGGTACAACGTCAGCAACGTGAGCTTGAGGAGAAGCGTGAGCGGATTGCAGAATTAGAGACTCTTCTGCGTCAGTATCGGACAGTTCTGGGGATCGACCCTGCCAGTGAGAGGACTCTCATCAGAGAACTGAGGGACACAGATACTGTCACCAGCAACGGGAGTCGAAGCCACCCTAGCCGCCAGTCCTGGACTGGTAGACACGGCGACAGTGGCTCCCAAGACGGTGCCGAACTACAGTCGAGAGGACAGGGCCAGCCCGATCGCGAGGACACGGCTACTGATGATGTACTCCACTCTCATGAAGAACTCAGTGGGACATCAGATGAGGAGAAGCCATCCTCGAGTGGATTACTCGATCGCCTTCGGCGGCGACTGTCTTGAGACGCCGCCAATAACGAACTGCTGCACCCTGTTTCAACAGCTGGCGTTACGTGGATCTGGACATCTATCGGCTCCCAGTAGTTCAGGAATGGGTGACATTTATTTATCCGTGACTTGTGCTTCTATCTCACTGTCTAGTCGCACTCATGAAGGACGCCCTGGAACTACTGTACACAGGAGATCTCCACCTCGGCCGTCACCCGAGTCGAATCCCGGATGATTTGGATGGTCCGGAGCTGTCGCCGAAAGCTGTCTGGCTGTCGACGGTCCAGGAAGCAATCGACCGGAACGTCGACGCGGTCGTGATTGCTGGTGACGTCGTCGATCAGGAGAATCGCTACTTCGAGGCGTACGGCGCGTTCGAAGATGGAGTTGCACAGCTCGACGAAGCGGGGATTCCAATCGTCGTGGTAGCCGGGAACCACGACTTCGATGCGCTCCCCGATATGGTCGATAACCTCGACTCCGACTCGCTCCAATTCCTCGGGAGAGACGGGCAGTGGGAACGCTGGACGCTCGAACGGGACGGCGAGCCCATCGCCCACTTCGATGGCTGGTCGTTTTCGGCTGAACACGTCTACGAGTCCCCGCTCGATGAGTACGAGTTTCCGACGACCGATGACGCACCCCAGATCGGCGTGCTTCACGCCGACCTCGACTCGCGAGGAAGCCGATACGCACCGGTTCTGTCCAGCGAACTCCGCGACACTGCAGCAGATGCCTGGCTACTCGGTCATATTCACAGTCCAGGCATCCAAATCGACTCGCGTCCACTGGCGTTGTACTCGGGGTCGCCACAACCCCTTGACCCAGGGGAACAGCAAGCCCACGGCCCGTGGACGATAACCATACCTGAAAACGGAGACGTACAAGCTGAACAGATTCCCCTGGCATCCGTTCGCTACGACAGGGTTTCTGTCGACGTCTCCGGGGTAGACGACCCACAGGAAGCGACCGCCGTCATTTCGGACGAAATCAAGGAACACGTTCGCTCCGAACTCGATACGAGGTCGCTGGAACTCAGCCTCGTTCGCGTTCATCTAACTGGACGGACGGATGCGCACTCGGCGCTCGTCGATCAGCATAGGTCGATGGAGCGTGACCTCGGATTCCGTGAGGGATCGGTTTCCGTCCGGATCGAATCGATCGACGTCGATACCCGTCCGGCAATCGATCTCGAAGACCTTGCAGAAGGAGACAATGCAGCTGCGTACCTCGCTGACTTCCTGCTCGAAATCGAGAACGGTGACCCTCACGAAACCTACAGCGAGGTGGTCGATGACTCGCTAGCAGCGGTACGGCAGGCTCATAGTGCGAATGCGTACAACCCACTCCGACGCGAAACCGAACTCGAGGATCCGGACGACGATGACGCTATCGAGCATCTCGAACAGCAGGCGCGGGTACTGCTCGATACCCTACTCGGCCAAAAGGAGGGGAAGGCGTGACCAGGGACCCGATCTGCTTCGAGGAAATCCAGATCGTCCAAGCTCCCGGGTTCGAAACCGGTGGCTTCTCGGTCGACGACCTGTGTTCCGGCATCAATGTCGTTCATGGACCGAACGCGGCAGGAAAAACGACGCTCGCTGAGTCGCTCGAATGGCTTTGCTGGCCCGAGACCGCCGACGAACGTGCGTCCCTCGTGGGGCAGCTCTCACTGAATGGTGAAGCCTGGCGAGTCGAAGTCGACAATGGGCGCACGAGCTACCAGCGTGACGGCCAGGAGGCGAACGGTCCGAGCCTGCCTCCGGCCGATCAACGCGACCGCTACCGTCTCTCCCTCCACGACCTCCTCCAGCGAGACAACAACAACGAATCGTTCGCCGAGATAATCGAGCGAGAATCGGCTGGTGGATACGATCTCTCCGCAGCATACGACGAGCTAGGATATTCGGATTCCCCGAGTCGGGCAAACAGGAACGTCGTCCAGAACGCCAAGGGGGCGATTCAGGAGTTACGTGAGGCGCGGAATGACGTATCCGAACTGCGCCAAGAGCAGAACGAGCTCTCCAGGTTACGTAGTCAACTGGAGGCGGCGCGTCGAGCACAGGAGCGCTCCGAACTGCTCGAGCAGGCGATCGACTACGCACAGGCGAGAAACGAGCTGGAGCAGGCTGAATCGAGGCTCGACGAGTTCCCCGATATTTTAGAGCAGGTCGACGGAGACGAAATCGGTCGTGTTCGATCCCTCGAAGATGACATTGACGAGTGGGTCGACAAAAAAGACGAGGCCGAGAAAACGAAAGCAGACGCTCAGGACCGGCTCGATGAGGCTGATCTTCCTGAAGAAGGCCTCCCGACAGGCCGTATCGACCATCTGAAAGAGCTTCGCGATGACCTCGATTCTGCGGAGGGCCGGAAACGCGATCTCGAGGGAGAGTTGGCTGACGCAAAACGGCAGCGAGAAACTTCCCGAGAGGACATTCCCCTCGATGTCGATACCGAGGACCTCGTTGGCCTGGAGCCCGTCACGTGGAAGACCGTCTCGAAGTTCGCACGAGAGGCCGAGGAACTCCAGTCCGAGCGTGAAACCCGGGAGGCCGTCCAGCGACTACTGGAGGATGGAGAGCATCCTGAGCCCGATCTACCCACGCTTCAACGTGCGAGTCAGTCGCTGGAGGAGTGGCTGGCTGCGTCCGTTTCTACGGAGTCGAACGACGGTTCGGAAGCATTCCGCATCGCCACGTTCTCGGCCATTTCCCTCGCCTCGACGGCCGTCGCGCTGGGGCTTCTGGTGCATCCACTGCTGTTCTCCATCCTGGTCGTTGCCGCTGGTATCTTCTGGTATGGGCTGCGCGCTCGCTCACAGTCCAAAGACGGAGGGGATTCACGAGAACCGCATCGCGAGTCGTTCGAGAAAACGGGTCTGAACCCGCCGGCGGCGTGGACCGAAGACGAGGTTCGGTCCCGTCTGATAGGGCTTTACGACGCAATCGCAGCGCACAAACTGGCCGAGCGACGGTCTGAATGGCGCGATAGCCTGGCGACGGACTCAGACACACTCGAACAGAAAGAGCGGGATCTGGAGAAAACACGTACCAAACTTCAAGATCAGTTGGGCGCCGCGCCAGATGCCTCTGATGTTGAACTCGCCGTGATCTCCAAGCGAGTACTCGACTGGCAGGAAGCCCACGACGAGGTTGAAGGGATTCAAGAGAGCATCGACACTGTCGATGAGCAGATCGAGACCGCCCGTGAAGACCTCCAAGCGAAACTCGATCCCTACGGCTACGACGACGTCCAGAGTTCCGGTGAGGCGACCGAGGCAATCCGGAACCTCGAGAACCGCGAACAGCAACGCGAAACCGCACAGCGAGACCTCGACCAAGCTACCGAGACGATTCAGGAAGCCACCGAGAAGATAGATGCGCTGGAGGCTGACCGCGACGAAATCTTTGTGGATCTGAATCTCGACCCCGATGACCACGATCAGTTGGAGGAACTCTGTGAGCAGGTCGAAGCATACGACTCGGCTGCGGAGGCTGTACGAGAGGCCGAAATCAGGGCGAACACGGAGGCCGAAGAACTCGAAAGCTACCCAGAATTCGAACCGGACCTCAAGGAGCAGGAGATTGCTGACCTCAGAGAGGACCTCCGTGAGGCGGAACGAACTGCCGAAGATTTCGACGACCTGCAGTCACGGATTGCCGATATCAAGGCGGAGATCAGACAGGCGAAGTCCGACGACCAAGTTGAAACGGCGCTCGCAGAGCGTGACCGGGCGCTCGATGACCTGCAAGACCAACTCGAGGACGACTGTGCTGCAATGGTCGGCGACGTCCTGGTGGATCACGTTCAGGAGGCGACGATGGAGACCAGTCGCCCGGACGTCTTCGAGCGTGCTCGTGAAATCCTGGCGACGATCACTCGTGGCCGGTATCGGTTGGACTTCGACGAGAATGAAGCCGAGTTCCGTGCGTTCGACGAATCCAAACAGAAGGGACTCGCGCTCGACGAGCTTTCGAGCGGTACTCGGGTTCAGGTCTTGCTCGCCGTCCGAATTGCTTTCGTCGAACAGCAGGAACAGGGTGTTCGGATTCCACTTCTCCTCGACGAGACGCTCGCAAACACCGACGATCGCAGGGCGAAGACCATCATCGAGTCGACGATCGAACTCGCTCGGAACGGTCGGCAGGTCTTCTATTTCACCGCACAGGGCGACGAAGTGGCGAAGTGGACTGCTGCACTGGAGAGCACGAACGGTGTCGACCACGAGATTGTCGACCTTGCGACGGTTCGCGATGTTGACGATTCGGTCCACATTCCCGAACTGGAATCTGTCGAATCGTTCACTCCGAAAGCACCCACTCCCGACGGTCACGACCATGCCTCGTATGGGGACGAACTCGCGGTGGACTCGTTCAATCCGCACCGTGGCGCCGGGACGGCGCATCTTTGGTATCTCGTCGACGATGTCGAAACCCTCCATCAACTCTTAGAGCTCGGGATCGAGCACTGGGGACAGCTGAACAATCTGCTCCAGTGGGGCAACGGGGACCTCTCCTCCGTTGATTCCGACCAGATAACAATAGTAGAGGAGAACGCTGCGGCGCTGAACGAGTTCGTCGACGCTTGGAAGGTTGGTCGTGGCGAGCCCGTTGATCGAGAGGTTCTCGAAGCCTCTGGCGCTGTGAGCGGTAACTTCATCGACGAGGTCACTGCCCTTGCCGAATCGGTCAATGGGGATGGAAGACAGATCGTCGAAGCTCTGCACAATGGCGAGGTAAACCGTTTCCGTAGCGGGAAAGCGGACAAGCTGGAAACGTACCTCGAAGAGAACGGGTACATCGAACCTCGTGATACGCTGGACCAGGGTCAGATCCGTGCCCGAGTTATTGAGCGCTACGTCGACGAAGGCGTCTCTCGTGACGAGGCCAAAGACAGGACTGACGAACTGCTTTCACGCTTGGGTGAGAGCTGATTCTCTCGGACTGCTCTCAGATTTCGTGGCCTGCTGGCGATTGATTCTGGGATTTATCATACCCAAGGGGATGAGGAGAATCAGAGAGGGAGCGACGAAAACACATCTGATAGCGAATCGGTGTGTCTCGAACGCATACTCCAGTTCCTCCTCGGAGAACAACGATGTCCAGCACTGTTGCCCCAGATCTGCAGGATCGTATCCAGACCATCAGCGACGCATTCGCGGCGTTCGACGAATCCCGAGTCGCCGGCGGAAGTGACCCGACGTTCGCCCTCGACCAGCGCGATATAGAGGACCAACTGGAGCGGATGTGCGCCTACCGAGTTCCGATGGACGAGGCTGTTCGAACCATCGTTCGGAAGGCCTGCACCGATGCCGACCTCGACCGGGACGATCTCACTGATGACCTCGCCAAACTGGCTGGCTACGGCGGACGTCCCCAGAAAGCCACTCGAACGATGCTCAACAGCATCGATGAAGCCGACAAGTGGGTCGACGTCGTCGCCGAAGTCGTCGAACTGTGGGAGCCCCGGAGCGAGAAGATAGCCCAGGTCGGACTGCTGGGCGACGAGTCCGGCCGACTCAAGTTCGTCGTATGGGCCAGCGCCGACCTGCCCGAACTCGAGGAGGGTGGCACCTACGAATTCGAGAGCGTCGTCACCGACGAGTACCAGGGCCGGTTCTCGGTGAGCTGCAATTCCGCCACCTCGATCAGCAAGACAGACCAGTCCGTCGAGGTCAGCGACGGCACGATCGAAGTCGTCGGGAGCATCGTCGACGTTCAGGAAGGTTCGGGCCTCATCAAACGCTGTGGACAGGACGACTGCACTCGAGTTCTCCGGAACGGCCGGTGTGCCGAACACGGGCAGCGAGACGGCGACTTCGACCTCCGAATCAAGGCGATCCTCGACGACGGTGAGCGGTCGGTCAGCGTGCTGTTCAACGAGGAAGCGACGGAAGCGGTCACCGGCATCTCGTTGGACGATGCGACGACGATGGCGATGGACGCACTCTCGACCGATGTCGTCGCCGACGAGATCAGCGACCAGCTCCTGGGTCGCCGGTTCCGGCTCGCCGGCAGCGTCTTCGGGACGTACTTCCTCGTGGACCACGCGGAGCGGTGTTCCGACGAGAGCGACCTGAGTGACGACGTACTGGAGCCAGCTGTGACTGCTCGACAGCCTGCACGTCGAGTCCTCGCACAGGAATTGAACGCTTCGACACAGACGTTTCAGGAGTCGGATGCAGAGCGAGCGCCCGTCTTTGGACTCTCTCCGACGGGTGCAGCGCTCAACCGGGTGTTGATTGTAGGGACGCTAACTGAAACACGGGATGTGGGGTCGGACAGTGAGTATTGGCAGGGACGCGTCTACGCTGGTTCAGAGCCGGTATTCGTCTACGCGGGGCAGTATCAACCAGATGCGATGGACACGCTACGGAATGCAGAGACGCCGTCGTACGTCGCTGTCATTGGCAAGCACCGTGCGTACGAGTCCGGTGACCGGACGAATGTCGCACTTGAACCTGAACGTATCGTCTCCGTCGATGCGGAGACGCGAGACGAGTGGCTCGATGAGGCGATCGCGCACACTCGTGCCCGACTCGACACTCATGAGGCAGGTGAGTCACCGTTTAGCGATGAGGCAGAGGCGGCGTACGGTGATGACGTAGACGAACTAATTGAGGTCGTCAGTTCGCTCGACGGTCACGAAGAAGAGTAACGGTCCTCGCTTCTCCTCGCCGTCGATGTGTCCGCGTGAAATTTATCGGAACCAATTGGGTGGGACAAATGATCGAGAATAGAGCCCCCACTGACGGAACAACCGCTCGAGAACGTCTCGAAATGCATCTCGCTCAAGCATTGACTCGCGCGGAGTCTACCAATGTACGACACCATCTCGAAGCGGCCCTAGAGGAGTGTAGAAAGCTTCCACCAACCCCGTTGATCGAGTGCCCTCTTTGCGGACGTGTCGGCCTTCCCGAACGGATCTGTGAGCATCGCTGCTCGCCCTCATCAAGTGACCGATGAACGTCGCCTACACTGCTGTCCGGGCCGTGCCAAAACTTCGGTTTCCCTCAGGCTCCGTACACACCTTTATAACAAAAAACGAGGAGAGTAAGTTCCGATGAGGCGAACCAACACGTTTGATGTCGTCCCGCTATCCGAGGCGGATGAGGAACTCTTGTTCCGGTTGTTGGACGCCTCTGCTGCACTCTGGAATGAAATCAATTTCGAGCGCCAGGAGAGCTACACTGACTCCGATGGTGATGTATGGGATATCAGCGACTACCGGAACCGGTACGCCGGAGTACTCGGGGCTGCGACTGTCCAGCAGATTGAACGGAAGAACAGACAAGCGTGGCGGTCGTTCTTTGCACTGAAGCGGAAAGGTGAGCGTCCGGGTTTTCCGGGGTATTGGGGCAATCGAGAGGATGGGCGTGAGCTTCGTACCTACCTCAGGAATAACACGTATTCAATCCAGTGGGGTGAATATTCCCGCTTGGAAATTCTTGTCGGCAAGGACCTGAAGCGAGAGTACGGCCTTGGCCATAATGATCGGCCTCGATTTGAGGTACGGGGGAGTCCGAACTGGAGCGAGTACGAAAAGCAAGGTCGGTTGACGCTCTACTTTGATGAGGGCTCAAACCGATACAGGGCCCATCAGCCAGTTACGATCTGTGAGGATAAGCTGGCATCACCACTGGCCGAAGAGGCGGCCGCTCTGGATATCGGCGTAAATTCGCTCGTTGCCTGTACTACTACAACTGGCCAACAGTATCTCTATGACGGGCAAGCACTGTTTGAGCGGTTTGAAGAAACGACTCAGGAGATTGCCCGATTGCAGTCGATGCTGGATGACAGACAGTATAGCAGCCACCGAATCCGACGGTTGTATCGACGACGAACTAGACGGCGCGACCATGCTCAAGAAGCGTTGTGTCGTGATCTAATCATTAAGCTGTACGACGAAGGTATTTCGACAATCTTTGTCGGAGACCTTACAGACATTCTTGAAACGCACTGGTCGGCACGCGTCAATGACAAGCTCCACTCCTATTGGGCATATCGGAAGTTCACCGATCGCCTCACCTCCACTGCCGAAGAATATGGCGTTAGCGTCGTAATATGCTCAGAAGCATGGACCTCACAGACGTGTCCGAACTGCGATTCGACGACCGAAACGACACGACACAAAGACACACTGACCTGTCGTTGCGGGTTCGAGGGGCACGCCGATCTTACGGCCTCTGAGACGTTCCTCAGGGGTCAAACAACAATAGCGCGGCCGATGGCACGGCCCGTATGTCTCACGTGGGACGACCACCAATGGTCGGAGTCACCACACTCTCTCCGTCCCAGCGAGGTGCATACGAACCCGTAAGTTGCCTCCGTGGGACGCCTCTGTGTATCCCAGCGTGAGGAAGCCACTGGGTGGATGTCAATTCCTCGTAGACGAGGCTGAAAGTGAGAATATGAACCCGACAGAACTGTTCCAAAGACAATTCCCATTATCAAATATCCAAGCTAGTTCGGGTTTCTTCCCTCTACCACTCGATATCGAATCCTAGTTGATCAACAGAAATCCTTACAGGGTAGAATGTACGCGGTGTTAATCGATCTAAGGGTAAACCAGCTGCATCTGTTGGAACTGACCAGTACCCATTATCGAGCATCGCTTGATGTTCTCTTATGAGTTCCATTGCTCTATCACGCTCATCGGAATAGATCGCTGGGTCAGGCCAAGAACTTGCATCATGCACTCTATCCAGATTGTACTGGATATCACTCTCATTTAACTCATCCCAGAGCACCAAACAGCAAAGAGTTACGACTATTGCTCCAATTGCCATTGTGCTATCTTCACCGTGTATATTGTAGTTTCGCTGCTCCTTGATTCCCTTCAGTAGACTTGGGGAGTTCAGGTCACGGTGTGTTAGGTCATTATAATCTAAACCCCGAAATTTCATCACTAGACTGTTGATATTATATCTACTAACATCGTCAATCTCATCTAGGGTTTGTTCAACCAATGGACTAGCATTCTGCTCCTTCCACAGCATCAATGCGTCAAAAAGATACACTCTACCTCCTTCCCCAATGGGGTTCGACCTATGTGAGAGATTTAGCGGCCCATGACCTGATTTTACGATGCCGTTTTCATTGAGTTCTTTGCACCGTCTTCTCAGCATCCCTTCCAAAATTGAGAATCCGCTACCGGTTGCGAACTTGTATCCTAAATCTTTCTGTATCCCAAGGTAACTCGGATTTAGGCTGTAAATTTTTGCTCGTAATTCTGTTGGCCGAGAGAGTTCACGAATTGGGAGAAGTAGCATATGAAGTAAGGTAAAGAAATCTTCGAGCACGGTCTTGTATTTCTCTCCCCAGATGTGGGGGCCGTAGCGTCCTGGTCGGGACTCCATACTTTTCCTCGGGACACCGTTAATTCCCGGAGGAGTGCCTGCGCTGTGGAAGTGCCAATGTCCCCAGGGATGTTTTCCAGTGAGATAACGAAAGAACGCTCCGGTCCATGCCCAGAATAGATAGTGATCACCTGGAATCAGGATCCTATTCGGTTTTAAAATTGCATCACACAAGTATCGAGGGAAGCGACGAAGATCGTCAACGCTCAATTCGTGAATCGGCAGTTTTCCATGGACGTTCCCGATTGAGGTTGTATTGAATACTTTCGTACAGGACGCTGCTGGCAGTAGCTGGGAAAATGGTGGAATACCTAGGTGAAGAGTTTCTTCCTCGTAGAGTATCCCTCCTTGAGCAGGCGGATATCCGATAAAGATCTTCTCCTCACCACTGGGGAGCGAATCCCGGTCTTCTTCTTCGAGAAAGAAATCAAGCCGCTTCGCAATCACATTCTCGTGCTGAGGAGGCATTGTTACCTCCATGATTTTTATTATTGACTGGTAAAAGTACTCATCAATGAGCCAGCGAATTGACGAACAGCCACCACCACGGACCCTCATCTTGTTTTCGGACTATGCGTGTCCACTCAGCTATCTAGCGAAGGAAGCAATGGAACAGTATGCGGAGTGGGCTATTTTCCCCGTCGATACTGACTATCGTCTCTTCGACCTTTACAACTATATTCGGTCGCCTAGTGGGGACCTGGACAGGGATATCGATTTGGCTGATGAACAATATTTTACTGAGGTTCAGGAAAGTGCCAAAGTGTTAAATGAACAATTGAAGCTTGTGGATACGCTACAATCGCCCGGTTTTGTAGACTCGTACAATGCTCATAAAGCGGCGTTCTTCGTAAAAAAGGAATATCCTGAGGAGGTGTTTAAGCACTTCCATGAGAAAATTCTCCAGGCCCGATGGAGAGAAGGGAGAGACATCTCTCAACCAGATGTTCTCAGGTCAATCGGATCATCGACCGGGGTTTCCTCAGGTGAGATCCAAACTGCTCTTGACGATTCTGAACTCGGGGAAGAACTTGATACTCTCTTTAAAAAACGACAGAGAACACGTCGCCCCATTTCACCCACTACCGTTTATCAAGAGCTTTCTGTGCATGGTGTAGTACCATCCCAGACGATTTCTCAGCTTGTCGACGCAGGTCAAGGTCATCCTGGGGATGAAATGGGTGCACGATGGTTCCGATATCGTGAATATTTTAATGTGTGATTCCTCCGTTCACGCAACGCCAGCCAGCGACGCGGCTGTTCGCTGAGGAGCTCAACGCGACTACGCACACGTTCCAAGAATCCGACGAAGAGCGCGCTCCTGTGTACGGCCTGACGCCAACTGGGATCGGCATCAACCGGGTGTTCGTCGTCGGGACACTTACTGAGACGGCTGACGTCGGAAACGACTCGGAGTACTGTCAGGGGAAGGTGTTCGCAGCTAGCTCCCCTGTCTACGTCTACGCCGGCCAATACCAGCCCGAAGCGATGGCAGCGCTCCGAGCAGCGGAGACGCCCACCTACGTCGCAATCGTCGGCAAGCTTCGGACCTACGAGTCGGGAGATCGGGTCAACGTCGCCATCGAGCCTGAGTCGATCACCGAGGTTGATGAGTCGACTCGGGAAGCGTGGGTTGCTGAAGCGGCGGCTCAGACCAGTGGCCGGATCGAGGCGTTCGAGGCTGAGGAGGCCCCGTTCGGTGCTCAGGCACAGGAGGAATACGGTGATGATGTTGGCTGTTTTCGACAAGTACCCGTCGTGATCGAGGACAATGACCCTGACCAAGATAACGAATAGTGATTAGTTAAAATATTGATGACAAAAAACCTATAACTATGCTGACCACAAATGCCCCTATAAAGAACGCCAATATTATATATATGATGGAAATTATAGCTGATTTGATTTGATCTACATTTATGCTAGAATCAGATTGGCTGGTTGATGAATCGTACTGATAATTTGGGGTAGAGGTATCAGAGCTGTTATTGCTTTGTTGAACTGTATTTTCTTCCCTTATCTCATCAACCCAGTTTTTATCTCTATTATCCCGATTGATGGACCATTCAGATTGATCACTTTCTTCATTCTGATAGGAATCATCACTTGCTAAACTAGCATCAGCGGTATTAGACTCATATTTATTTGATTGACGATGCTTAGACCGCCTTTCCTGCCTTCGTTTCTCCCATCTCTCGGTGGGCGAATCATTATCGTGGTCACGATATTCTACGGTTGCCCCAGATCCCGTTTGAGTACTGGCTGACCCTTCATATCCTGATGTGGTTGCTTGTATATTCTTTGATAGCTTATCTATGTTTGGAACTTCAAACTGACTACTCTCATTTGTAAGCACATGTACCCACTCTATCGGTGGAGGGCATTGACTGGGATCGTTTTTACCATTGATGAAGCATTCAGCGAAGTAGTCGCGAAACTTTTTTGGGATATTCTGATATTGTGGACTTGAGGTAGGAGGTTGGAGCGTATCTGACTCAGTATCTTCGTAAGGGAATCGATTTTCTCTAATCATTGTGGCAAAGTCACCACTTGCTGCATTGGGTCCCTTAGCCTGAAATGGGTGATATCCTTCCATCATGAATTGAAAGAGATGTATGGCCAGTCCGAAACGATCATTAAATTGATCCTGTTGAAGATCTTCTCCCCTGCCATCAGGTGGTGCATATCTGCCAAATATCGTTGAACCCACAATATCACCGTTTGGTCCTTTTAGAGAAAATGAATCACAATCTATCAAAGAGATATATCCTTCTTTTACAAGTATATTAAAATGACTCATATCCCCAATTGCATAATTGTTATTATGGAGTACAGCAGCAATAATTGACAAATTAATCGCTGGCTTTAATCTTTCATCCCATGTGGTTTCATCCCACTTTAGATGTTTGTTTGCGAAAGACTGGGCATTCTCCCATGCATCTGTATTGATATGTGGCATTAAATAGCCAAGAAAATTAATTTCACTGTCATCGTAAACTAACTCTTCAGGCCAGATGAGGGGCTGATAACGATTGTGCGATAGAATATTGACGCTTGGGAAACTCTCGCACATCCAATTGAGTTTTTCTTCCTTTTGACCACGAATCTCTTCGTTAAATATCTTCACAACATATCCGGTATGTTCTTCGACTTGATACACAACGCCTTCCTTCCCACTGTCAAGAGCCTTTTTTAGAGTTATCTCTGCTGATCTACAGCTGACCTCTTCATTTACAAATTCTTCTTCTTTCATAGCAGAAGTCTATATTATGTTATTCATGGCTCTCACCCATTCAACTGCTTTTGGGCGGGCGGTTGGGTCGTCTATACCATCAATGAAGCATTCCTTGAATTTCAGCTGAATAACATCAGGTAATTTTGAAAATTCAGGTTCATGGTGATTCGTGCTTGAACTTCTTTCTGTGGTCTGGCGTGCGTCATTAATAAGCGAATCAAAATTTTTCTTTGAGGGGTCTCCAGATTCGAATGGGTGAGTACCAAGAAGTAATTGGAAAATATGCACTCCTAAACCAAACAAGTCTGAATTTTTAGCTTGAACTAATGTATTATCTGGCTCTTCTCTTAGTGCATAGCGGCTATCTTTATTGGATCCTTTAAAATACACATCGTCATATTCCAAATAGAACGTATCACAGTTTTTGAATAACACGTCATAATTTTGGACTGCGATATTTTCATGACTCATGTTCCCCACTGCCATGTCGTTTTCATGTATGTACTTTAGTCCAGTGGCTAAGTTCAGTGCAATAATCTTTCTTTGTAAATTCTCTTCTGAAAAGAATGGAAGTTCGCTTACTGTTTCTTTAACCCCGCTCAAGAAACCCTCATTTCCCATATTTTGTTGTTTAGCGAATTCCAGAATATTTTTTGTTTTTGAATACGGATTATACTGCAATCTACAACCAAGAAATTTATTATTTAGATACGTGCCCATCAGTTCAATAGGCCATTGGAACAATATTCTACCATTTCTTGGGGATTCTATTTCATTATTGTATTTCTGAAGCAACCTCACTTTTCCCTCCATTGATTTATTCCGATTTTCTACTGTGTATATTTTCGCGACACTGACATCGCGACCAGAAACACGATAGATACAGCCGTCTTGGAGCTCTTCCAATCTCTCCGTTAAAAAAACCGTGTCCGAGTTGGTTGAGACAATCTTCTCAGCGAAATTTTCCGCTTCTCGCTCCTTGGCCACGGGACCTGTCTGCTCTACTCCAGAATCGCTACTTTTCTGGTTTGGGGCGATCGTCTGCGCTGTACTCTCTTTCCGATCTTTACTATCCGTCTGTTTAATTTGGCTCTTGTCCCGATCAGATGGAATTACACCAACAGCAATTGTCTTATCATCCCCAGAATATTTTCGAAAACGATCATCGTTAAGGAATGCTCGAAATTCTTGCTGTAGCTGGCTTAGGTCCTCTGACGATTGAGCGAAGTTAAAAATCTGACCAAAAAAACTATCCTTAACTGACTCCCTGCCATCCCAGGTAAATTGATCTAGACCATCAGAAAAAACCGCAAATAAATCTACTTTCTTACTACCGCCAATTCGATACGAGTCTTCCCATCTATCACTCTGTATCGGGGTTGTCGTATTTGCATATTTGCTGTCCTCTCTTGGAATAATTAAATCATGTGAACCATTATGATGTCCTACGATTCCACCATCTCCTACCCCTGCACCAACAACTCCTGAGGGGCCACCAACGGTAGCCAAGAGAGTGGTATTTAACTCTGAGACAGGATTTTCAACCTCCTTAGCCTTTTCAGACAGTGCCTCACGAGCCGACTCAAATCCCTCCCGCATTAGACCGCGCATTGAATTTTCGTCGATTGTGTCCACCTCAGAAACTTCACTTTCGAGATGCCCCACTAGGGTGTCTGTTGCGATCTTCGAACCAATATGAGAGTATTCTGCGCTTCCGAGACCATCCGCTACGGCGAGTACAATACGTGAATCAGACAATTTCTTTCCAGACCATGAATCCTGGCATGGAGTTCCGTTTCCTTCATGATCTGGACCTTTCACTGAGCAGCCAACAAATTGGGAATCTCTAACCTCATTGCTGTCTTGAGTAGTTCCTGAGTCACTCATCGGGATCAACTTGGACAAAGTCCTTCAAGTGGTCTACATCTGCAACCTCGTCTGGAGCGCCGTCATCCTCTTGCGAGACCATCTCAAGACTGTTTTTCAAGAATTCAAAGTACTCTTTAAACATACCCTCTTTAATCTTCAGTGCTGGTCTCCCAGTCACATTCACTAGCGAATTAAGCGTATCCATGTCAGCGCCCCCGACGCCCATCGCAAAGAAACTGAAATGTCCTTTTTCTGTTCCGACGTCGAGTTGCTTTTGAATACGATTCCATCTCTGACCACCTTCCTCAATAAATGTAGGCTCTCCATCAGTTAGTAGCCAGAGAAAAGGGCGGGTATAGGGAATGCCCTCATCAGAATAGAACGATTTAACAGCTTCTGCGGCATCAATACCTAACTCTATAGCATCCGCCATCGGTGTTCTTCCATCATTGGATAATTTTGGCGGTTGCCATTTTTCAATATGCGTGAAATCTTGGTGAAGCTCAGCTGTTTCACCAAAAGTTACGACTGCCACATCAACACGGTTTTTTGCATGCTCTTCTTCCATTATCTCTTCTTTAAAATATTCTAGCCCTTCATTCAATTGTTCAATCTTTTTCTTTTCATCCCCGTCAGATGAGACAGTTTTTCTTCCCATTGAGGCAGATGTATCCAGAATGAGAACCGTAGGTGTACGCTGGACTGTAACATTAACCTCACCTGCGTCAAGCCCACCTGTAGAATCGGACATCGTTATTTCGGATTAGTAAGTCCCAGTCATAGGGACTTCAAATTATCGCTGACTTACAGGACGAGAATATGCTGACAGTCTGGTTCAAGCCGATATGCTTTGACATTGGAAATCCCTCTCTTTTCTCGTGTTCTTGCCGTAAGGATTACCAAGGAAGGTTGTAGCGGGTATCTCCCGAAAACGTATGTTACGTTATGAACTAATTGTTGCCACATATGAGTCCAAATGACTGGGCAGAAAAGATACGTGAGGATATGCCGGGCCCTCAAGAAACTATCCAGAAGCCAGGAGGCGATGGTGAACAGGAAAATCAACCGACTATAGCGGTTCTTTTTTCTGAATGTGATAAATGTGGAATGTCCGATGTTCTATCCTATCATCATGAACAGTGTGGGTCGCCAATCGTCCATCTTGAAAATGGTTGGCGATGTGGTGGCTGTGGAGCGCGGATCTCCCCTCATGATACTTGTGCTAATTGTGGTGCCTCTCTGGACATCGATAATCTTGAGGTACCGATTGATGTGAGTCACTCAGCGGATCCGAACGAAATTGAAGCCGCAATTCATGAAAAAACGAACCAACAGCGCTCTAATCATGGTATTGGTACGCTGCAATACAGTCCTCATCTAAGCACAATAGCTCTACAGCACAGTCGTGATATGGCACATCAGCAATATTTCGATCATACCTCACCAAACGGCGCCACGACAAAAGATAGATACCGACAGTTCGGCCATGATATACGGAAGTGTGGCGAGAATATTGCTCTGACGTATCCAACACCAATGACGCCGGTTGATGAGGTCGCGGGGTCCGTAGTCGACGACTGGATGGAGTCTCCGGGGCACCGAGAGAATATTCTCAGAGAACAGTTCGACAGGGAAGGAATTGGAGTCTATCTCACCCAAGACGGCGCGATATATACAACTCAGAATTTTTATTGAACCGAATAATCTTCTTTAGTGTCTTGCTCCATTTGTGTTGATTCGTAACGCAAGAACCTCTATTTGATACTCTTGTAGATTCACCCAAGATTTCAAGATGAAGAATAACTAACCATCAATCAGCGAGATAACAATGGGGTTCAGAGATCTTGAAGGAGAGGTGGTGAGCGCAGGAGCAAACTCACTAACATTGGGTAAGCTATTGGACGAAGGTGCGGAGGGGGGAGTGTATCGAATCAAGGGGAATAGCGACTCTGTTGTGAAGATTTTCAAGGAAGATTGTCGGACGAGTAAAGGAAAAAAGATTCCTGCGATGATCTCGGAAAGGCCGAAGGATCCTACTCATGATGATAAAGGGATCCGTTCAATAATCTGGCCAGAAGAAATCGTAGAGAGGGCGTCCGGAGAGTTTCTCGGATACACAATGCCCTACCTTGAGATCGATCAGTACTGCAATGCGCGAAGATATGCAAGGGAGGAGCTTAGTTGGAATTCCAGCTCTCACGAGGAACGATATGGCGTCGCGTTGAATTTAGCATATGCTATTGCTTCTATTCACTTTCAGGGGCATGCAATCGGAGATCTAAACCATCAGAATATTTTGATTCGAGACGGCTATGTTTCGCTAATTGATTGTGATTCTTTCCACATTGATGGAAATAGTGGTACTTATCCTGGAGAAAAGGTTTTCGGACGGTATTCACCACCAGGTGGGAGGGGAAGGAACACACTAAAAGACGTTCGTCAGGCCGATCTTTTTGGACTTGGTATCCACATTTTCCAGTTTTTGATGGAGGGGTTCCACCCATACCAAGCACAGGGCTCAGATGCGGCAGGCGGAAATTTCATTGAAGCGATTAAGGAGAATGATTTTCCGTATAAGGATCCCAAACCTGGCCGACTAGAACCTCATAGTGCTGTAGATGGCAAATATGATCAACTGCCAGACGGTGTCAAAGAAAAATTTGAAGAGTGTTTCGTCGTTGGAAAAGCTCGAGGACGCTATCGGCCTACGGCTAGCGATTGGGTTAAAGCATTGAACGAAGCCGGAGGATTTTCAGATCAGATCTCTATTGGTACCTCTTCAGGAAACTCCTCGACAAAATCACCGACGGGGTCTTCTCCTAAGAGTCCTTCAATAAATCCTCAAAATGAGGATCGGTTAGAAACATTAGAAGATAAATGGGGTGACCGACGGAAAGACTCACAGAGTTCTGAAAAAGGAAATACGCAATCCACCCGTAGTACATCTCAGTCTCAAGAAGATGATCGCTTAGAACAGTTAGAAGAGCAGTGGGATGACCGGCAGAATACCTCTCAAAGTGGGACCAGTACGCGATCTTCTACAGGAACCAACGGTGGTGGGTCAGATGAAGAAGATAGGTTAGAAAATCTAGAAGACAAATGGAGCAATCGGCGGGGCAATTCTCAGTCAAGCACACAGAACCCTAATGGGTCAGGGTCTACGTCAAATCAAGCCGGTGACGGTGACCGTTTAGACCAATTGGAGGATAAGTGGGACAAGCGTCGAGATGAGGATTCGCCCCCTGGAGGGACACAAAGTGCATCTTCTGAAAATACTGAGTCACCGAGTGATTGGGTCAATGACATTAGAGAAAATAACGACGAAGACAAGAATGAGAACTAAATTCGAATGGGATGTTAGGTTGATCAGGAGGGTGTGGATAAGTCACTCTCCACTGGGAATATTCGAGAGAGACGGTTCCCCCGTTAATTTGAAGTATATTATGAACAACCATTTAAACTGTAGATAAGCATGAGCAGTGATGATGGCTTAGAACCGACGGCGGATCCGACGGTTGAGCGAACTCCTACCGTGCTGATATTAGACACCTCGTCATCGATGGGGTCAAAGACTCAATCGTCAAGCGGAAAAAAGAAGAAAAAGATAAACCAGCTAAATGAGGGTCTGAAGCTCTTCGAGAAAGAAATTAAGGATAAGCAGCACGCTGCGGCACGCGTCGATGTCGCGGTAATAACTTTTGGAGGGAATGTTTCAGTAAAATCTGACTTCACTCCAATAGAAAACTGGAATGCGCCGACTTTGAAAGATAACGGGGGAACGCCGATGGGAGAGGCCATCGAAAAGGCGATTGATATCACGGAAGACAGGAAGGATGAGTATCAAAATGACGCTGTTCAATATACTCGACCCCTTATTTGGCTACTCACGGATGGTGAACCCACGGATATGAGTAACGGGGATCAAATGTGGGACCGGGTGCAGAAGCAACTCGATAAAGGTACGAGCGATAATCACTTTTTGTTCTTTGCTATGGGGGTAGGCGGAGCTGACATGAACACGTTGAGTGATCTGGTGTCGGTCACGGATTGGCCTGCCCTGAAAATCAAAGAGGGCATGTTCAAGGAGTACTTCCAGTTTGTGTCAAACAGTCTTGCTCGTGCTTCACATCCGGATTCTGGGGATACTGTTCAACTATCCCAAGACAAACTGGATGAGATTACACAGATTGACGTCAAATGACAGAGAACGATTGCGATGAACCTACTGTCATCGGATGCTCTGTCCGAGGACCCAAGCACGAAGAAAAAGAGATTCCCTGTCAAGACTCCTGGTCTGGAGGGTGCTTAGGAGGTGATTCGGCCGTTGTTGTTGTTGTTGGTGACGGTCTAGGAAGCGCAGAGCGTTCACATATCGGTTCACAAGTAGCAACAAGTACAACAGCGAACGTAATTCAAAGCTCACTGTCAGATAATCCTGAAATGGGCCCTGGAGGGATGGAAGAGTTACTTCGAAACGCGACCTCAGAAGCAAGATCGGCTATACATGAAGTGGCAACACATATTGATGCATCACCTTCCGAATTCAACACCACGCTGCTGACTATGGTGGCAACCTCCTCAGGTGTAGCGGTGGGTGCCATTGGAGATGGAGGCATAGTTGGGCGGTATCAAGGGTCCTACAAAGCTCTGGTACCACAAGAGGATACAGAGTATGCTAATGTGACCATCCCGCTGTTAAGTGAGAGTTGGGAAGAGGAATTCCGATTCGCGTACCATGAGGAAGTTAACTCTGTGGCTGTATTTTCTGATGGACTGAGCCCATGGGCTTGGAAGGGACGGAACCAGCCTGATCCGGAGTTTTTTGACCAACTCATTGACCATATACAGTCTAAAGAGGATCAGGAGAGCCTTCAAGAAGATCTATGTGAATTTCTGGATCATGATCATCATCGGAAATATTCTGGGGATGATAAAACGTTAGTAATTGGTGATATAGTTGCTTTGAATGACTCGGAGTCTAATTCTCAGTCGACTCAAACTGAGCCCTCATCTGAACAAAACCAGCCTGGGTAGATTCTGGCTGGTGTCTTTTTGTATGTCCAACTTTCGTCAAATGTGTTCAGATATCATGCGACAATCTATATTAACAATCCCTCTAGTTTGCAGGCAAAATTCTGATGAGGGAGAGACATGAACATAGGTGAAATCTTAATACAAACAGCCACGTCAGAAAGTCCTTTTAATATATTTTCAGTAGATGTTCTTCTGAGTTCAGGAATCGTGCTTGTATTCACTGGAATGGTCTTTCTTATTTCAGTCCAACTTCGATCAGTTGTTGATCTTCCACAGCGTGCTTCGGTTTTGATTACCGTGTGTTCGGGAGTTATGGCATGGTATTGGCTTTTGAACCATCCATCCATGTTACGATCTATCCGTCTATTAGTAGCTTTTACTGCTATTTTGCTGCCCGCATTAGCAACTGTCATTACTATCAGGGGACTGTTGGGGCTGACATAGATGTACAGCCAACTGCCTTATGAGATACCTGTTGTTCCACAGCTTCTGCCATCGATTGCGATTTTCTTTGGATTTGAACTACTTTTGCTCTGGTATTTTAATCAATTTTTAAACTCTACTGCGGCAGGGAAATCAGGCGGGATTCAATCAAACGAGAGGACCGTTATTGTTGGAACTATGACTATTGGATACCTTTTCTTGATGACTGCTATTATCCGTCAATATTCTTCTATTTCAGCGCTTTCTCTCTACTTATTTTTCCTTGCTCAGACTATCGAAGGTGCCGCATCATTAAGGCTATACAAGAAAGTTGTAGATATTATCACTAGAAGACACAGCTCCAATATCAGGTCTTCCAGTATCCAGTCGATCTATTCTAGGATTTACCCTCGAATCAAATATAGCTTTCTTATTTTATTTATAATTTCTGTGACTATTTCTTTCATTGTATTCGTGATCACCCGTGGACCCGTGGTCCACGGGACAGCTTACGACATTGCTTTAGCGTACACTGTTGGGTCTTTTTTAATTGCTGCACTTGGGGTTACATACCGCGTCCGTGGAACACCCCAAGTATTTAATAAAACATCTAAACTTGGTGTAGTTCTTTGTCTCGCTGGTGCAAACATCTATGATTATCAGACCATCACAGGAGAAATAGTAGCATTCAGTGTTGGTGCAGTTGGGTACACTATCGGATTTTGGCTTGCTGCACTTTTCTTGTTAAAATCTGGAACAAGCCCGATTGTTTCCTTTATCCGTCGTATGACTCCAATAGGTCCCTGAATCGACTATTGGGGATACGCCTTCGGCCGGATGTATATCACTTCCGAGGGTGTTCAAGAACTCGGTCAGCGACTCGCCTACGAGGACGATGAGATCCCTTCGTGGACACTTGACCCCGAGACTGTTGACGCCAATGACCCGCCATGGTGGTTGCCTGATGGCACCGCTATCGATCCCACAGTTACTTGTGGTAAATGTGATGAGGCTCCCAGGTAAGATATCCCGCCACTGTTTCGTCCAACACGTAGCAGAGCGCGTGTTGGTGATCATGCTTGTTGGTACTCACAACCTCTTCGGACCGAGAACCGATGTGTGTCAGGACAACGAGTGCGTCTTGGACACGAACAGGGCCGCTAGGGAACACTCATCACGCTCGATAAACCGATTGCCGACTCGACTTCCTCAATACCCGATTCCAATGAAGTAGTTCTATATCGCTTGGATCTTCGTGATGCTTGACCGATGAATTTTATTATGCTGGATATTTATGAGACTAGCTATGAATTCTGTGACTGAACGTCGGCGTGAGGGCAGGGTTCTGAACCTATTCCTCTTGGATACGTCCGGATCCATGAGGAGAGACGCAAAAGATTACGAGGGACGAGAGAGGCAGTTGATTGATCAACTCAACGACGGTCTTGAGTACTTCACCAAAGAAATCGGGGGCAGCGAGGACGCAGAAAGAGTAGACATCGGTTTAGTGTCCTTCGGTGGGGAAGTGACAATGGAGAAGGACTTTCAGCCAATCAATATTTCATGGATGGAGGACGGGCCACCGACGCTGAGCGCCGGCGGTCATACCCCAATGTGCGAAGCCGTTGTCAGGGGACTCAACAACTTAGAATCATACATGGTCGAAACTGACAGAACTCAGGAGCGGGCGCTTGTCTGGCTTCTGACGGACGGGAAGCCGAACGAAACTGAGGGAAGCAAGTGGGAGAAAACGAAGCGGAAAATCGAACATAGGACAGAAGATGACGACCTCACCTTCTACGCAGTCGGACTAGGAGAGAAGGCCGATATGGAAACGTTGGGGGACCTTGTAGCCGGCGTTGACGATGAAAACAAGTCCGTCTTCCATCTAGAAGAAGGGCAGACACGGGAATTCTTCATGCGTGCTTCTGAAAGTATAAAACAGAATTCAGAAAACATCGGGAAGCCTGACTACGATGACGACCGGACCGACGGCTCCTACGACACCATCTGCGGAGACACCACCGATGACGATGACCAGTCCGGCAGTTTTGACGACCCCTTCGGTGACACAGCCGACGACGGCTCGGAGAAGAGCCAAAGTGAGAACAGCGCTGTCTCAGATAGGGAGGTTACCGAGGGTGACGATGTTCGCGTGGCAACATCAGCGGCTACAATCGGACCCGAGATAGATACAGGCAGCGAGGGAACTGTATATCGTATCCAGGGAAACAGCGACTCTGTCTTGAAAATCTTCAACAAGCAGACACGGGAAGAGAAGATAGACAAAGTGCGGGCGATGATCAAGAATCCACCAATCGACTCTACCTACGAAGAGGAGAGGATCCGTTCGATCATTTGGCCTCAAGAGATCGCCGAAGACCCATCGACAGGAGCCTTCCTCGGGTACAAGATGCCGTACAGGGACTTAGAACAGACAAAAAGTGCCCTTGAGTACGCGGTGACTGAATTGAAGTGGGATGAGAATGCGGCTCAAGAACGGTACAGGGTTGCGCACAACTTGGCGCTCGTAGTCAAGGCCATCCACGAACAGGGACACGCGATCGGCGATTTCAACCACGACAACATCCTTGTAGACGAGGACGGCTTCGTCACGCTCATCGACTGTGACCGTTTTCTGATCCACGGCGAGACCACGATCTATCCAGTCGACACATTCGTGCCTCGTTACATGCCACCCGAAGGCGGAGGGAGCAGCAAAGAAGAAGTCCAAGAGCTCGACCGGTTCGGCCTTGGCGTTCACATCTTTCAATTCTTGATGGAGGGCTTCCATCCTTTCATCGCGCAAGGTCCGATGGCAGCGAACGGTAGTTTTGGAGAGCTAATACGCAAGAATCAGTTTCCTTACCACGCAGAGAACACAGGTTTTCAACCGCACGATGATGCCCCCAATTATGAGAAATTACCAGCGGATATCAGAGAATTATTTGAAAATTGTTTTGCTGAAATTAGTTGGGGGCGTCCTGAACCAGGATATTGGATCAAAACACTCAATGATCTGATCACGGAAGATAAAGATTGAATATTAATAATGTCAGAACACGATCTGGAGTCTGTCAATTCAACCATTGCCAAACAGCCAATAGTGTTTGTTTTGGATACCTCCAACCTGACTAAAAGACAGATTTCTGCACTGAATGAGGGGCTAGAACTCTTTCACGATGAAATGGAATATTTGGTTGATGAACACATATCGTTTGAGGGTGTAGAAATAGCTGTAGTGACATATGGCGGTGACGTGACCGTTGAACAAGAATTCACACCTATTGAACAATGGATTCCACCGACTCTAAGTAGAGAACGTTATAGCCCTATGGGTGAGGCAATAATAGAGACCTGCAGGATGGTAGAAGATCGCAAAGAGGAGTACCAAGCCAATGGTCTACCGTACCGCAAACCAGAGATCTGGTTATTGGCCAATTCATCCCCGACTGATATGAACAAGGGAGATAAAAGATGGAGCCAAGTTGAAACAGTTCTAGAGACGGGAATCAATAACGATGCCTTTCGGTTCATACAAGCCGGTGTCACCGGGGCGGATTTGGAGACACTTTCTCAATTATCCCCTGAAACGGACATTCCACCACTCAAAGTCAAAGAACAGGAAAATATGTTTAGAGACTATTTTGAGTTCGTTGCTGAGAGCCCTCGGAGCTTCACTTCTGTAGCAGCGTACATCTCTGTAACCGACATAATTGAAGATTCTGCTGCCCTAACGCTTGTCGATTAACTAAACACGCTCAAATCTGTTTATGACATGTATGAGTATTTTGGAAGTTTCATAATGGAATATAATCATATCGCTTGGATCGGCCTGCCGCTATACCTGGGAAGTGGCCAACAGTGAGATAGATGCCTTCAAAATATTTACACACCCTGCTAAACTTTTTATTTCCCACCCAACTGCAGGCTAATAGGAGCGGACCCAACTTCGAAGGGCAGTCCCCCCGCTTCCCGGCTGAGAACTACAATCATCAAATGGGTCAGGTCAGCAATGACAGAAAATGAATACGGACTCGATACAGCCGAACATACCGTGGCACGAGTTCCGGTTATGTTCATTGTAGACACGAATGGCGGGACCAAACACCAGATTACTACTGAAAATGGACCGAGAAAAATCATATTCGAACTGAATGAGGGATTAAACCATTTTGCCCGCGAAATAGAAAGCGATTTCAAAGCAGAATTGGCAATTGATGTGAGTGTTACTAGTACCGGAGGATGTCCGACGGTAGAACAGGAATTTTACCCGATACATTCCATTTCCACGCAGTCCCTAAGTTCAGGACTGCCGGAACTAACTGCCGGAGGACCGTCTCTCGTGTTCGAATCAATCCACAAATCACGAAAGCATTTAACAGATTATGTCGAAGCGGTGGATGAAAAGGGATTGTCAAGAAAGCCGGCCTTGGTTTGGCTTCTGCATGAGAGTGAACCGCTCGCTGGCTCCGAGGAGGAGTGGGAAATAGCGCAGAGAGCTATTAAAAAGGGGACCGAGGGGCGTGATATGTTCTTTTTTGCAGTTGGATTGGGCGGCTCTCACAGGGGTGCTGCAATGGAAGGCCTTAATAAACTAGTCACAGAAGCAGATGACGAGAATGTAACGGTCTTCAGACATCGATATAGGAACATAAGAGAGCTATTCCATATAATTTCCAACGTTACAATTGAACATACCCAAGGGGAAGGATTGTCCAGCCCTGTCGAAACTTCTCTTCGACAAATCTAGTAAACCAGTAGCAATCAAGAGGTCAATCCATCAAATTGGACTAAGCAAGAATGACAGAATAATATAACTTGGATACGGTCACCCGTCCTGTCGCACGCGTACCGGTTTTAGATAGACGTGTCTGGCGGGCACTGTCTAGTTCTGGACTCCCTCAGCAGGAGTGCGGCCATCTAACGCTTGATTCGGCCGATATCGATTGTAGTAGTGTCTGAAGCGTCTGAGCCACCGTATTGTGCTGGCCTGACTGCCCCGCCAGAACGAATGAAAGCGGTTGAGCCTCATTGCGAGGGTCTGAAACCACTTTTCGATGTAGTTTCGGTCGTGGTAGTCGAGCCACCCGCTCAAATCGTGACGAGAGAGGGGAGTCAGGTAGCCGCCAGCATGAACCAGAAACACCGTCTAGTCAACATCGTGTTTCTCGGTGAGGCGGTGAAGGAATGTGCCGCAGGATCGGTGCCGCGGCGGCTGTAAACATCGACCTCCAGAAGCAGCTTTGAGTTGGTGTCGATCGCGGCGAACAGCCAGTGTTTCTCGCCGTCGATCTCGATCTGTGTTTCGTCGACCGCGACAAACGTCGGCGAAATCCTCGGCGGATCACTCTGTGTCTCGGCGAGGGTTTCCTTCCAATTCCATATCGCTTGGTGGCAGCGATCGACACCCAGCCAGCTCAAGACAGCCTCGACTTCACGCACTGACAACCCCATCGAATGAAGTCGAACCGCGAAACAGCACACGGGTGTCGGCGTGCGTTCGTTCTCCCAAGCGTCTTGATTCTCTATCTCTAATTCCTCTTTGAGGAGGTTCGCGAGTTGCATGGACACTTCTCGCTACAACCTTCTCGCTTCTCAATCCCTCAACTAGACATTGACTTGTTTCTGATAGTTACCTATTTATGATAGAAATTCAACCACCAATTCTGCTGTTTGAGCCGACACCTGACCTGAAACCAACCGATATTTAGCCTACTTCGGTGGAATCAGCAATATAGTCGGATCGGAGCTGAAGGACTGCATCGCTGTCCGTCGCTGGGATGAAAACTGCGCGCAGTTCGCCGTCAACGTACTGGGCGAAAGGTTCCGCTGAGAGGTCTGCTTCACCGAATTGAGTCCAAGCGCCGTTCGACTGGTACGAGAAAACAGCGCGACGATCGGTGAACAAGACACTGCCAATCTGAACCGAGCCATACTGACGCCGGTGTTCGACCTCCATTTCGACGACGAGCGTTTCTTCTTCCTCCAGCACACATTCCGCAGATGACATTGGTGAGGTGTACTGATTCAGGGGAGAATAATCTTGGTGTGATGAATATTCGGCAGTCGGAAAAGGGGTTAGAATTCTAAGTCTCGGAGAGACTTCTTATGCTACTTGGTTCTACGTCGTTCTCTTCACCTGCTGTTTCGTCGCTGTCTCCGACGCAGTCGAACGATTCTGCGCAACTACTTCGACATCATCCTGCGCGAGCCACCAGTCGGGCATCCAGTCCGCGATCGGGAACACCCAGCTTTCGGATCCTCGCCAGTACGCGATTGGATTCCTCGGCACGGCTGTTCCGGTAATCGAGGGCTTCGATTTCCGGTGTGGTCTCGTTCGTCGTGACTCTACGGCTGCGGTCTGCTGTGGCGTCGACGCTGATTCGCCGTCTGAATCGTCAGTCGACTGTTCGAGAATCGTGATTTCGCTATCGCGTCGAGTCTCGAACGTTGCTTCGTTCCCGTACCAGCCCTTGTGGACGTTCTCGACACGCACGAGGTCACCGACCGTCAGTTCGGGGAACCGGTGTGATCGGATGAGCGTGCGGCCACCGAAGTCCGTTGGATCTGGCGTCGGGCGCGTCTCGTCCCATTCAGACTTCTTCCAGATAGCAAAACGTATCGTCCCGGTCTCGTCCTGAAGCACGCCGGCCTGCTTGATTCCGGGGTGAGTGTTCTCGAAGAGGATCGAAACACGACCCTGCGTGGAGAATCTCCCCTTCGTCTGAGCAGTCGACATATATCGGACGTTGCCGATCTTCTGGACGTTCTGGGGATCGTTCGCTTCGTCTTCGGCCTGTCTGAGCAGTGCATTCGTCGGCTCGACGCCGCGGTTGACACGCTTCGCGAGCGCGAGTGCGAGCGTCAGCGGACTCTTGCGCACCTCATAGACCTTCTCGAAGTCGTCACTCAGGAGTCGGTGCGCCATCGCACAGACCTCCTCGTGTTCGTCGGGATTCAGCTCGAGCAACGGGCGAAGGCGGTCCTTGTGGGCCTGCTTCGCTCGTTTCTCTCGGGCCTCAGCGAGTTCAGCCGCAGTGGGCCGAGTCGCAGCGAGTTCGTCGAAGCGGTTGTTCAGCCACTTCGCGTGACCGACTAGCTCGACGTCGTCGCTCAGCTCGCCAGGGTGGCAGATGCCATCCGTGACTTTCCGTTTCTCGGCCTCCAATGCGAGTGATCGCTCGATAGCCTCCAGAGAGCTGCCTGCGAACTGCTCTGGCTCCGTGACCAGGTCACCGAGACGGACGTATTCGCCATCGGGGAGCAAGACCTCCAGATCGGCGGTCTCGAGCCCCGTGGTTGTCTCCGTCCGCTCAGCGTGGTTGTGGGTCTCTGCGTTGTCCGGGCGGTCGTACGCTTGCAGTCGGCTTTCGGCTGAACCGAGTGAAGCCGAACTCGAGTGGCGGCCAGTGGTCGTCACTCGGTGGTCGACAGCCTTCGAAATGGGCGTCGACAGCGTATGTGCAGTCGTGCGGCCGGCGGATTCGTCGAGGCCACTGGCGACACCAACGACTTGTTCGCCGGTCGGATCGACGAATTTTGAGCTGGCGTTACCAGGGTGCCACGATGCGAGATCGCCTGCTGAATCGGGCTCGATAAGCGCGTCAGCGGGCTGGCCGTTCGCGTTCGTTCGGGCTCTCATGAGCTGTCCTCGTTCTGGGACGATGGGGTAGCCATCAGACGTGTACCCGTACAGTCCATCGACGGGTTCTGCACGCGTCCCGAAGTCGGTCTTCGCTGCGGTCCGCTCCGTGTAGACGTCACCGTCTTCGTGCTGGTCCGTCGCGACCTCGGGGTCGGTTGGGGAGTCAGCGTCGGATGGGGCGTCCATGAGCGCCCAGAGGAGTCCTGCCAGTCTTGCGACCAGGCGAGTTCTCGTCGTGGGGTCAGTGGTGGAGCGGCGCTGCTCCTGGTCCTCCCGGTAGGTCCGGAAGTAGGGAGAGCGACCGTCTTCAGTCCGCGTCGTTGCGGTCCCATGTCGTTCGTTCGTCTGCTTCGTCGCCGCTATCGTCGCCGATAGGTTCTTATTCTCAGTGTTGCTACTGTTCATTGCATTACTCCAAATGCTGTGAGGCTCTAGCCAGCCTCACTACTTACACTGCATAGCGGAGCATAACTATAACGCACTTAGAAGCCTTCTGTTCCTTATTTACGGGAGAATACCCACACTATCCTCACATCGAATTCTAACCAGAATCTCCGCAACACTCTTACGGATTCGCTGTAAACTGTAATTAGGGACCTATCCTATGTCACGTTCAACGGATCGGGCCACCGGAGATGTCGTTCGGGAGTTCCTGTCAGTCGCAGATCTCCTCGAAGAACCCCGACTCGCCCAGCTGTATGCATACCTCATTCGTGATGGGGAAGCGACAGTGCAGGAACTGATGGATACCCTTGACCTCCCGCAGGGGACGGCATACACCTATGTCAATCGATTAGCCGATGCTGGTGTGATTGCGGAGCAGTCTGAAACCCAGCCTAGAACGTACATGGCCAACGAAATTGATCTGACTGTCACGGCTTCGGATGGGACTCGCGAATACCGGATTACCCCGGTCCTCATCGACGCCGTCGGCCGTCGAGCGACCGATGAGGATATCGATACCTATATCGACCGGCATGGAATCGCAGGGCTCGCAACCGCGATTAACTATGCGGTTGACCGTGAACGTGGTAGTGTCACGCACCAGGTGATGGCTCGAGATATAGATATCTCGCCACTCGCAGCGGAGATCATTCTCCAGGCACTCCGTCCGATCGTTCACGAGCACTACGATATTGAGCCCGCTGGAGCCTCACTTGATGATGTTGTCGCTGCCGAGGATCTTGCAGTTGACGACGAAACTGTCAACGAGTGACCGTGAGCGCGACGCATATCGCTGATACTGGGTTTTTCGTCGCGCTCGGCCAACCAACGAACCATCGATACCGGCGAGTTCGGACGTTCGCCGAGCGTAATGAAATCGTCTTTCTGATTCCGGAACGGGTGTACGAGGAACTCACCGAACCTGCATCGGAGACTGCGACAATCGATATCGCTATCGAAGAAGGCTGGGTTACTGTGAGTGAGTCACTGGACTACACTGTCCCACTGGTTTCGAAGACGATGGACGGTGTTCAGCGATATATTGCAAACGCTGATGAACGCCCCGAAGATGAGATAGAACGTGCTGATGCCGCTCTCGGCGGGCTTGCAGCGAAGGTACTTGCTGAAGAGTCAGCATCAAGCGTCTATATCTATACTCCTGATATCGCTGCTGGTGAAGGGGTTGAAACTGTCCTCGGGAGTCAGGGATACAAGGACTCGATTACGTTCGTGAACGCTTTTCAGTTCATCGACGAGCTAATGGACTGAGCAGCGTCTCGAAACATGAGTGCAATGTAGCCGATGCTTTGAGCTGGGTGTATTTTCTGAACTGAGTAGTTATTTCTTGGACTGGGTCGGGACTGATTTGTATTAGCAATTCATCTGTATGTCTCCAGGGAATACCATCTATGACTGGTTTTTTCTCAACGAACACTGGACGGGTTACATTCCCGGGTGAACAATCAGACGACCCGTTATCATATTGGAATTGCCAGGAAGGGGCGTACTGGGCGATTAAAGCCCACCAGACGACAGACAATGCCGCACCGGCGGTCGTTTCACTCCCAACAGGGGGTGGGAAAACAGCTGTCATGATGCTTGCCGCCTTCGAATACGGTGCCGACCGTGCTCTCATAATTGTCCCGTCGGATGCGATTCGAACCCAAATCAAAGAGCGCTTTGATAATCTCTCTGGCCTCAACAAAGCGGATGCGTTCTCTGGGACTACCGACGGCTTAGAAGTCAAAATTCACCGTGGTCGACCGACTTCTGAAGAAGCGTGGGAAGAGTACAGCGACGCCGACGTTGTTGTTTCAACCCCAAACAGTATCAGTGAACCCTATGCGAACGCAGACGAGGATTCGCTTGTATTACCGCCCGCCGGATTTTTTGATCTGCTCTTAGTGGATGAAGCACATCATACGCCAGCGCGTGGCTGGCGATATGTGCTGGAGAGTTTTGATGATATTCCTCAACTCCTATTTACTGCGACTCCCTTCCGTCGGGAGGATCAACCACTGCCAGGCGACCTTATTTATCACTATCCTATCAAGAAAGCTAGGGATGAAGGTATTTATCACGAAGTTGGATTGGAAACAGTTGGTGGCAATAGTGATAAACTTGTAGACACAGCAGTCCAGACACTCACGTCGTTGCAGAATTCCAATGATCAAGCGACTCTTTTGATACGAACAAACACGACGGGAAAGGCTGACAACCTTGCTGAGAAGTACAATGAGGAGACGCCGCTTGATGTTTGTGCGGTTCACTCAAAAACTGAGGACAATCAGGACAAACTGGAGAGGCTCCGAGAGGGAGCCATTGATGGGGTAGTTGTCGTGAATAAATTCATAGAAGGAATTGATGTGGCGGATCTTCAAGTGGCCGTATTTCACGTCCCCCCGAAGTCCTTTCCGAGGATGATGCAAATCGTTGGACGTCTGGCTCGAAAACCATCCGACGAGGCTCCAGCGACAATCATTGCGACTGAAGAGGCGGTTAAGAGTGCGAGTATGTCCGAAGCAGTACGCCAGCTGTACCGTGATGATACTGGGTGGGCTGATGTCGCGGAAGATCTAATCTCAGAGTACCTTTCAGTTCAGGAGTCGGACAAGCCCGGCGGGGCACCGCCATTGGATGCCGTAAGTCCAGACAATATTCGGCCATACAAGACAGTCACCGTCTATTCACTCAGCGACACTGAGTTTGATATGGTTTCTCAGGATTCAGATTCCACTCGAGTCGGATCGGAGAATTCTCTCGGGTACATCTTGTCGACACCTGACTCAATGTGGGGGTCTATCACGACAACACAAGAGTCACCAACATGGGGAACCAGTACGATCCTCCAAAGTACCGCGTACGACCTACATTTATATTGCGTTCCCGAAGATAGCGAGTTACTTTTCGAGTACACATCCGATGTGCGGCAAGCGAATACGATTCGCTCGGCGTTAATTGGCGACGAGGCGGCAGCAATGCGAGTTACCGGAAAACGACTTTCTAAAGCAATGCAATCGCTGTCAGCGCCGAAATTTAAAGCTGCGGGGCTGACTAACGTCCATATACCATCAGGAACCCAGCCCGAACATAAGCTACTTACAGGTAATGAGGTTCAAGGAGCGGTGTACCACTCTGACACTCGGCGCTATACACACGGTCATGTGTTTGCGTCGTTTAGCGCTGATGGAGAGGCTGTGACTGGTGACTCAGTTGACAGTGAAGCCAGCTCCTCGGCGACGGACACGCGGGGGATCAGTAGCTCGAAGGGGGCGATTTGGTCGAATTCGAAAGCTGGACTATCAGCATTCAAGCAGTGGTGTGAGACACTCGCACGGGAACTCAACGCCGATCGTGAGCCTGCAATACAGCATCTTGAAGATCTCAATCAGGGGGTTCAAATTGACGCATTCGAGGCAGAACCGTTCTCAATAATGCCTTATCCTTCCTTACTTGCCTCGAGGGTGAGTGTGAAAGCCTCAAGTGGCCAATCATGGCAAGATGTTGAAATAGCAATGGAGATTGCGGAATCAGTAGACACCCCATCACAATCGATTGAAGTTTCTGTGTCGATCGAGCCAGTTGGGTCGGACATACAAGCAACATATGATGTTGAGGCTAACGATTGGTCCGGGGCGATTTCGGAGTACCAGTTCCAGATCCCCGATGCTGATGCTCATTCTTCATTGCCTGGGGATGAGTTCTTACGCCAGTATCCGCCGCGGTTCCACGTTGATGCGAATTCGATCGTAACTGGGGGAGCAAAATACGTTACAGAGACGACGCTTGACGAGTTTGACCCCTCGTCACTTAGAATGGAACTCCAGCCAGCCTGGGGAGACTATATCGAAGAAGACGCCGTGGAAAAACCGGGATGGTGGGATGATGTCGACGAAACCACCGACCTTACGGCTAAGTGGGAGAGTGAACCTATTGAATCAGTATTCTGTGCGATGGTAGAGACACTTACATCACGATACGGTGGTGAGGAGTACGTACTCTTTTGTGATGATATGGGTGATGAAATTGCGGACTTTATAGAATTTCGAACGGACGAGAAACAGATCACCTTCTACCACGTCAAGCGCTCAAAATCTCCGGGTGTCCGAATATCCTATTTCAAAGACATTTACCATCAAACATTGCGCTCTCTTCGGTACACCTATACTCAGGATCTTGTTGAACAGCTCGCTGGTAATCAACAAGGGACTAGTCGGTCACAAGTCATCCATGGGGAAGAGACATTCGAGGAAATTACACAAGACTTTGTGCCGACAGACTGGAGCTATACTATCTGTGGCGTTCACCCGGGACTGAGACTCGACTTTGATCCGGAAGCCGGTCATGAGAATGTTGGTCGCTTGCTGAGCGAATGTGTCGAGCAAGTTGAGCGGTACAATGTTGAATTTGGGATGATAGGGCCCGAAGACGACCAGAGGTAACCACCCAGCAAGTAAATAGCAACTGAGGGGTTATCCAGAAGATTGAGACTGCTGCTTCCTTAGCCAGCTGCGGCTTCAAATGAATCCCCTAACAAAGGCTCTGATTTTATCGCCCCCGAAAGGGGCGAGGAATAGAAAATGCATATGCTCATCAGAGTCCTCATTCCGGCGGTCGATAGCTCAGAGGCAGTTAGTACAGCTCGGTACGCACTCGACCGATTGATTGGAGTCGGTGACGGAGCGTCTACGGCGTTCGACTACTACAAAACCCTAGATGAATCGACGGCTCGGTATCGAGACCATCCCCGCTACGATGGCCTCGATCCAGCGCTACCCCTGCAGTCAGAGACGGGGAGACTACTCCTCGAAGACGCCGTCGAGACACAAGAAGCGTGGTTCCGTGAGACACTCGACAAGCTGCGAATGAAACTCGAGTCTCTCGATTGTGAGTCCGTGATGGACGACGTCGACCTCACTCGGTACGATTGTTATCGACTCGGCCAGTTCGCCGGGCCGTCCGTCTGGATCTATGACCAACACGGCGCCGGCCTTCGCTCTCGATCAACGGTCGAACAACATCTCGAACACAACAGTGATGACGAGTTCTGGGTGGTTCCCGCTGATGTCCACTACTGAGCCTTCTATCCGGATTTTATCTTCGACGAATCGGTGTGGGTCGTGTACTTCGAACTCACTAACTATGGAGTTCTCCGCGGAGGCTCGATGAGCTTCTATGCGACCGTAGTCGGGTACATTCAGTACCGGAGCCAGACGTTCCTCGATGCCGCACTCGAGAAGTTACGGCATGGAGGCTGGCTCGACACGGAGAACCGATGGAGAACCGACGGTCGGTCTGGAGGACACAGTCACCCATCCTCAGTGGATGCCGAGAACCTACTCCTGGTTGTTCCGTCGGATCTGTATCGAAATCTCGCTCGGATTTCGACTAGCCTGTTCGTTGGAGCAACTGACGGCGTCCTGGTGATTAGCTCCGTGGATGGCTGCTTCGATGCGTGGGTGGAACGACCACTTCCTGCAGCCGCTGCTCCAGATCCCACGACAGACGCGATTACGAGTATCGAGGCAGTCGATCTCGAAGCGTTTGCTCGGGAATACGATCTTGGTGTGAAACGGTTCGGTGCCTCGAGCCCTGGCGAATACGCAGCTTGGCAGAATCGAGTTCTCCGCGCATTCCACCGCGAATTCGACCCGGAACTACCACCCCACCTGGCAGGCCCCGACTTCGAGTAATCCGCTTCCAGAGCTCCAATTGATCAACCATGTCTACAGAATCATCCAGCGTCGCGACCAAGCACACTGAACAGCCTGAGAGGAACAGTGCTGAGACTCACGAACGACTCACAACGACCGACCAGTGCCCCGAGTGCTCTGAGGTCAAGCTCAGACGAGAAGGTACTGAGAGGTACTGTCCTGAGTGTGGGCTCGTCGTCGACGAGGACTGTATCGACTACGGTCCTGAATGGACGCCATACGACGCCGAAGAGCGACGTCGTGTTGGTGGGCCAGTGACGAATGCACGCCACGACTGGGGTATCTCTGCAGAGATCGGTCGATATCGTGATGCACGTGGGAAGCAGCTTCCGGCAGCGAAACGTCGGAAACTGCACCGGCTTCGGCGATGGGACCGCCAAGCCCAGTTCGAAGGGAAGGCAGACCAGAACCTTGCCCATGGACTTTCGGAGATCCGGCGGATCGTCGGTGCGCTCGACCTCCCCGAGAGCATCTGTATGCAGGCGTGCGCCCTCCATCGGACTGCTGCGACCGAGGACCTCATCCGTGGTCGCTCGATCGAAGCAATGGCGGCTGCCGGCGTGTATGCAGCCTGTCGATGTTCGGGACTCCCTCGGACAATCGACGAGGTCGGAGAGGTGTCGACTGTCTCCAGAGAGCGGGTCAGCAACGCGTACAGCGTGTTGAATCACGAACTCAATCTCCCGGCCGTTCCGATGGCTCCCGTTCAGTATGTTCCACGATTCGCATCGGACCTCGATCTCTCACGAGAAGTGCGCCAACGCGCCCTGAAGTTGGCCCGAGAAGCGTCCGAAGCCGGTCTCGGGAACGGCTGTCGACCAACCGGCGTTGCCGCTGCCTGCATCTATGAGGCTGCTCGGGAGGGTGACGAGAAAGTCACCCAAACGAGTCTCGCTGAACTCGCGAATGTCTCTGCTATGACGCTCCGTGAGCAGTGGAAGAAACTCCAATCGATGCTCGAACGTCCAGCGGAGTCTGGACTGGAGGTACAGAGATGACTTCTTGCGGTGAACGGTCGTCGGCCGTCGTCACTGACGCAGAGTGGACGATCGATTTCGAGCGGGCGGGTTGGGCTCCTGGTGATGAATGCCCCAACTGTGGTCACGGGGCGGTTCATGCTATCGTTCGAGCAGGCGTACTCTTCCATGACGACGGAGGTTGGGAGTTCGACGAAACACTGGCTGTATACGAAGCGTTCTGTCCGTCCTGTGACTGGCTTCCGCCGGTTTCGATGTAGCACGATTCCGTCCGCAGCGGGGTAGACGATTCACAGCCAGTGTGTAAACAGAAATCCAGAAACATATTTATACGAATCGGCTCTATTATTTACAGAGATGCTGACGAAGGCCAGCCTTGCACTGCTAGACGCGCTTAGCGCTGGCCGCGAGGCGACGCCAGACGAACTCGCGACCGAAACTGAGTATTCTCAGGACCATATCTACGACATCCTCGATGAGTTGCTCGAGGACGGCTTGCTCACCGAAGCCCGTGGTTCGAAGAACCGGCGTCTCGTCCGAGTGACTGACCATCCAGTCGTCGAGGCGTATCGAGATCTCCGTTCAAAGCTCGGGCACGTCGACTGGACTGAGATACTCTCACCAGCGACGCTGCGAGTGTGCTGGTACCTCGACGAACCACGTCGAGTGACCGAGATCGCAGAGCGACTCGACATCACCCGACAGGGCGTCCACAACGCGTTGTCACCGCTCAAGCACCGTGCGATGCTGTCGCCGTCTGGGCCCGAATACGCGCTAACTAATGACCTCTCGCCACTGCTGACGTTCGCACGAGAAGTCGTGACCCACGAACATCGCTCGCGAGCTCGCAAACTTGCGCCGAGTGCGACTGTCGAGTGGTGCGATCCGAAGCGAGCACTCGTTCGCGTCCAGACGTCCGAGGATACGACCGCACTAGAGTCGGCCGCTGAGTGGCGGGTGACTGGACTCGCACGATTCCAGGAGTACGGCTTGCAGTTCTTCCTCGCCGGTGAACCCGCGTTCTGGTACGCTCCGGATGAAGACCTCACGCCCTCGGAGGTCGTGTGCCACACCCTTGTCCTCGATAGCGGGTCGCGACGCGTCAGTTATTCGATGCTGCTGATCGAGAAACTGGATATCGACCAGGAACCCCTCATAGAAACGGCAACGTGGTACGATCTGGAGACAGCGGTGGCCGCGATGTACCGACCCCTTCACGGAGACTTCGAGGTCTCCGAGGACCTCCCGATCTTCCTCCCAAGTGAATCAGAGTTTAGCGCTCTCAAAGAGCAGTACGGTGTCTCATGACTGTATTCAAAGGCGGAGATGCGATCAGAGCGTTCCTCGAAGAGTTCGACAGCTGGCTTTCGGAACCCGTAGACGTGTATCTCCTCGGGGGCTCGGCGATGACAGTGCGGGGGCTGAAAGATCAGACCGAGGATATCGACCTTGCACTGGGTGTCGTTTCCGAGTTCGAGCACGTCTACCAGGCGCTCCAAGCCCAAGGGTTCGCGGTGGTTGACGAGCCGACGGAGTCGTTCGAGGGTGTCGGGAAAACCGTTGAGCTCCATCACGAAGACCGCGGATTTCAGATCGACCTCTTCGAGCGGCAAGTCGTCGGAAAGGTGTGGATCACCGAGCGAATGCATGACCGGGCCGAGGAATTCTGGACCGGCGATTACGCGACCGCATTCATCCTCTCGGATGAGGATATGTTCCTGTTGAAAGCGGTCTCGGGTGGTGACCTGGCGAGTGGCCGCCGGCGCGACATCGAGGACATGCGGAAGTACGCCCAGCGTGGCCTCGACTACGAGTCGATCCTGACCGAAATCGGCGAACAGCGGCCGTTCAACACGGGGTCGACTGAAGCAAGGCACATCCGCGACCGTTCCCATCCGCTGTTCACTATCGAGATGGCGGTCAATTCGCTGTCGGGCCTCCCGAATTCGTTCACGACTTGTGTCTCAGATTTCGCGACAGAGTTCGAAGTCGAGTACACCGTCCTGGGCGCGGTCGATGATGGACTAACTGATATCGAGAAAATTCGCGACCGCGTCCTCTCGAACGTGAGAGCGCTTTCTGACGACCAGGCGGATGCTGTTGACGATGCGATTGCTCGGTTAGTCGAAAAACAGATTCTAGAGCTCGAGGAGACCACTGTCCGACTTCAGTAACTCCAGATCGCTCGTTGTACTTCTCGCGTCGTGAGCCGTATCTCGGCCGGTACTCCCGAGTCGAGATTTATCATCTCTAAAGAGACTGAGGGAAAGGCGAGTTGACTCCACGACTGCTCGTCTGAACTCGTGCTTTCGCTCTATAGCGCCATAGAATCCTATGAGTATAGAAACATCCACAGACCGTTCTGACGAAGAACCGACTGAGACTAGCCGCTCAGATGTATCTGAACGGCCCGAGACTGTCGCGGAACCCTCCGAACAACCGGATGTCGTCGACATATCTGGTCTCGATACGAAACAAGCGGCCCGTCTGCACGAACAAGGAATCTCAACGATCGAGGCTCTCGAAGCCACTGACTCCGAGACAATCGCGGAGTTTGCAAACGTCAGCGTGGAACAGGCTGTAGACTGGCTGGAGCAAGCCCGAGATCTCGCATCCGGGACAGAGGAAGGACCAGATGCAGATATCGATACTGATGGAGAGGAAGCGACGGATGAGATACCCTCAGAGCCGCCGTCGACGTTTCGAGCAACCATCCAGGCGAGTCCTCTCAAGACCATCCTCAAGGCACTTCGAGCGAACGTCGACGAAGCCCGATTCAAGATAGACGAATCCGGGATTCGCGTTCGCGCAGTCGATTCCGCCAACGTCGCAATGGACGATCTCACTCTGAATGCTTCGGCATTCGAGTCGTACGATGCTACTCCGGGTGTTCTCGGTCTCGATCTGGACCGCTTCGCCGATCCCGTGAACCTCGCAAAGAAAGACGATCTGGTCCAGTTCAGTCTCGATAGAGAGACACGCAAGCTGGTTGTCTTCGTCGACGGCATCGAGTTCCGAATGGCTTGCCTCGATCCAGCGACTATCAGAGCAGAGCCGACGCTTCCTGAGCTGGAACTCCCAGCGAGCGCTACGCTCGACCGCGATGTCCTCCAGCAAGGAGTCAAAGCTGCAGACCTTGTTGCTGATCACGTCGGATTCCGGATGGACGCTGACGAAGAGGTCCTCAGAATCGAGGCAGAAGGTGATACCGACACTGTCGACTTCCAACTCGATGAGGAGAAACTCGACCAGGCCACGTTCGCCGAAGCGTCCTCGCTGTTCAGCCTCGACTACATGAAAAAGATCGTCCGTACAATCCCCAAGGGAGCCAGCGTCACAGTTGACTTCGGGAGTGAGTTCCCCATCATGCTCTCGTACGAACTGGACGATGATGCAGGGTCGATGACCAGGATGCTGGCTCCCCGTATCGAGACGTAATCGCCCCAGGCGATTTTCCACGCACTATGAAAACTAGCTACTCACAGTCGAAGCACCGAGCACGGCGATATCGAGGAGAACGCACACTTGGGGGCTGTCTCGTCTACGCCGGCGACGATCTCCTCGACAAACACCTGATGGTACATTCAGTGTCACCGGGCGGGTTCGATTGGGGTCCGGATGCGGCTCCAGACCGCGCTTGCCAACTCGCTATCGCCCTGCTCGCGTCCGCTCTCGGGGCCGAGGTCGCAATCGATGACTATCACCTGTTCGCAGAGAACTTCGTCAGACGCGAGCTGAGCGGTGATGAATGGTCGATTCGTCTGCAGGACCTCCGCGAGTCGAGCTTTCGTGAACAGTACCTTCACAGGGACTATCCGGACAACACCGCTCCACAACCGGACGACGTCGACATCGAAACAGTCGATCTGGACTCAATCAGTTACGCTGACGAACTTGCTCTGGTCCGACGATACGACGAGGTCCTCTGGAAGAAGGGAGATACCAGAGGGAACCTGCATCGACTTCAGGAAATCCGATTGGGGAACCGTGATCCTGCTGCCGAATCACTGCCGGAGCAGTGGCTTTCGACACATGGCCGACTGACGTCCGCTGCTGCCAAGCGGGCCATCGCTGAGGAGTTCGAGACGATGGGCGAGTTCGCGGCTTGGGCCTGCTACGCCACGACGCTCAGAACCGTCGATCACGTTGGCGAGTCGACCGAGCAGAGAATTCGAAGTCTTCGGCCAACTCTCGTTCGCTGGTTCGGCGGTGAGGAGTATATCCCACGCTACGACGACGATCAAGAGATGCTGGTGAGCGGTTAGACGAACAATATACATTGAACAGCAGAGCGAGCTATTCTTCTACGAATTTAAGTACAATACCGCTTCAGACGGCCCTGCGATGAAGCGAAAAGCTACTCTCTCAGGCAAGGCAGCCTCAAGAAGATATCTGCAATTCCTTCGACAATGCCGACCACACTTGTGGGGAGTGGGTCGACTGGAGGTTGAATGACGGCCCGTGAGCGACTTCGGATGCACCTTGTGCAGGCGCTTACTCGGTCGGATTCTCCGGATACTCGTGAACACATCCGCGCAGCTCTTTGTGAGTGGGAAAAGCTCCCGCCGACTCCACTAATGCAATGTCCCGTCTGTGGATGCATCGGGCTCCCAGAGCGTATCGCGGGTCATGACTGCCGAGATGGGTGGCTGAGGTCCTGATTGCCTCGTTAGCTGTTGCGATGGGCATACCAGTCTAGAAAACCACGACCGCCTCAGAACTCATTGATCGCACCAGGATTCGAAGTCACTCTCAAAGTCATTAAACAGATTGCGATGGAAATGAGCGATATACGGAAGTGGATACTCGTATTCACCATCCGGGGCATGAGCGACATATCCACCTGCGTCTTCTATCCCTCCCTTTGGTGTCGCATTGAAATCCTGCTTTTCGAAGCGCAAATGGTAGAACGCGTAGTCTTGGTCCTGATTCGCCTTCTCTACAGACAGGCACCAGTAGTCACCGTGTTGGAAATCGTTTCGTAGTCCCCACAGAAACGCACCCCGTTTGGTATAGTCTGGAGCTGCCCTGTTGTCTTTTCCCGGCAGAAAATATCGCTTCCCTATGTGTTGGCCAAGACGTCTATTGAGAATCTCTCGAATGTGTTCATTGTACGAATAGAGAGATGA
>NZ_QPLN01000009.1:0-63555 GCF_003665885.1 Haloarcula sp. Atlit-120R
CCGAGCTCCTCGCGATGGATATGGCAACCGCCGAAGGACTGCTGGAGAAACGCTACGTCGGTCTCGATCTGCTGGAGAACAGCGACCACAAAGCCGCGACGGGTGGCGTCACACCCGTTGTGGTGGAGTCATCGCCCTAACCCTGTGACACGCACCGAATAGAACGACAATCGCCACTGAACCGACGCTGTCGGACGCGGTGGCACGTGCCCTGCCGCCGCCGACGCCGCTGCCTGCTAGCTGCAGGAACCGGGAGCGACCCCCTGTTTTCAGGAGTGTAGTGAGTGGTCGTAACACGAACGGAGCGACCACAGCGATTCCAGTGGTCACAACAGGTGTGACTGGGTAATCTCACCACTGACCTGCAGTCCTGAGAGTGGCCCCGTGACTGGTCGCCAACTCTCTCGGCCTGCCCCTCCTCATTCACAGACGACTGTCCAGTGCCTACGGTCGGAAGCCCTCCAATTGGGTAGTCGCGAAATCGGCACTGTGAGTAAGCGGTTGGCGATGTCAGTATCTGCATAAAGCGTGTACAGTCAGTCCCAGCAGGCTAAGACGACTCTTCAAGTACTTCCTCTGGTCGTACTGCCCCCTGTTCGACAAGTTCTCTATCAAACGAAACCAACGTTCCCTCGATTGCGTCAGCTGCTGTCAGAACAAGTGCGTCCATTGGGTACAGGAGGGTGTCAGACTGGAGTTGGTTTGCAGCTAGCATATCCGATGCGTCGGGAAACGTGACTGTCGTCCGTGAGGTGATTCGGGCTTCAATCTGGTCAACCCGATCGCGCTCGAATTGCTTTTTCTTACTGAGAACACTACGCAGTTCCATCAAATTGAGAACGGAGACATGGAGGTTCTCAGTGGTATTCAGTAGCTCGCGGGCTGCTGCTGATTGCTCACTGTCCTGTGTGACAACTGCAATGAGAATTGGAGTTCTACTACACGTTATGCTCTGTCTGAAACCGGGTTATATCATGCTGAAGTAGAGCCGACCTTCTTCTAAAAGCCAACAGCCCCCAGTGTGGCTTCAGATGTATGCTTGGTAGTGGGCTTCTTGGAACTAAGCTGTCGAACTCATACTGATGGCTAAGAATCTGGACCACCAGTGCGCCCCGACTGTTGCACACAACTGCGAGCAGGTAGCGACGAGAATTGGTACACATATCCTCATAATGGGCCAAAATATCTCTATATCCAGCATTTATCGGTAAATAGCGGATGATTGCTATATCTAACCCTAATATTGGATAAGATGGAATTGTTTTGCCGATTTATGCATTTATTGTTGACGATAGCGAGACATTTGGAAGCCACTCGCAATTTCTAAGCCCAGTATAGATGTCGCCTGATACCCGCATGGCTTTCTGAATGATTAGTTCTTCTCTAAAGAACATGATATGATCTACAGCAATAACACCCCAGAACAGTGCTTTATTTCGAAGTAGCGAGGCAGACGAGCAAGCTGTCCTGCCACTACGGTGTGGGAGGTTGCTTCCGATCTGGGTAAACACTACTCACGGTTGTGAACACATGGAAACTGAACGTCTCTGCTGCTGGGGCCCAATCGGTAGACCTGATATGCAGATATCCCACAGCCGTGCGCCATCTTTCCCGTCAATTCGGTGTCTGCTCTTGCAATCGTTATAATATAATAATCATGGTCACTATTGGTGATATTAGTTTGATAACATTTGAAATAAAATCTCCCGTACTGTTCAAATGGTTCTGGAGAGAGGTGGTAGGATTAAACGGCGCATTGGACACAGTACTCAATTGCACCAATTGAATGGTTGTCGTTGAACATATAATATAACAGTAGTACGTCTGTTATTTCTATGACCTTCAGTTTGGTGTGAGGTCGATCTGAATGGATTTCGTCGTGCTGAGGACTTGCCCAGTGATATCTTCTCTCAGGTATCGGCCGTTCAGGCGTTCAGCAGGGCCAGCGATCCCCAGCGCAGCGATCCGGTTGGCACCGACATCAGGGAGCGGGGCAGCAACACCGACGATTCCCTCATACTGTTCTCCCCTGCAGAACGCGATTCCGTCGTCGCGGATTCGTCGCAGTTCCTTGGTGAGTTCATCTGGATCCACGATAGTTGCGTCAGTCGGTGCAACAAGATCCGTTTCATCGAGAACCGATTCGACGCGATCACTCGGGAGCGACGCCAGCAATGCTTTACCCATGGCGTTGACGTGAAGTGGTAATCGTTCGCCCGGGCGAAACGGGACTGACCAACCGCCCTCAGGTTCGGAGATTGACACCGGGACACCGGCCGTTTCTTCGAGGACGAACACCATGGTTGTTTCCCCTGTTGCCGCTGCGAGATTGTCCAGTTGTTGCTTCGCCGCCTGATAGAAACGAAGTCCCTCACGCGTTCGCTCACCGAGAGCCAGTGGACGGAGCGACGCCTCATACTTCGCCCCGCGCTTGACCACGTATCCGGCCGCACGTAACGTAGAAAGATGGTTGTGGACGACGCTCTTGGAAACCCCGACGGTATTGCCAAGCTCTGTGACGCCGACAGGTTCTGTCGCGTCGACAAGTGCTTCGAGAATCGCCACGGATGTCTGGGTTGCTTCGACCGCATATTGTGGTTCGTCAGTCATTGGACATCATTTCGACTCACGGTGTAAAAAGCCTGTTCACTAGAGCAGAACAACTTTAATCATGTGAGCCAGTACCGCAGAGAATTCTGCATTATTTATTGGAATTGATTAGATTGCTACGATGCCAAAATGCCGAAATTTATACGTTCTTCTCTACAGAACGGATATGTTCAGATCGCAGCTACTTCACCAGCGTGTAGAAAACGCCTGCTTCAGGCCGGCCAGACCATTTCAGGAGCATCAACGTCGTGAACGATTCAGCGAAGCACCCAGCGACCGATATCCTCGCCAGGCCGACTCGAGGGGGACAGGAAATCCGCAGTCACGAGGCTCTCTGTCGACGAAGCGGCAAGCGTGTTGGCGAACTGCTCGGCGAAGTACGGCCCGACGAGCACGCCGTCCGGTTCGCCTGCAAGCACCGCATCAAGCGTGGCCTGAGAGTCTTCGAACCGTCGATCGCTCCAATACCGATACGGTTGTCAAGCGCCACTACGACCGCGTTTCCAGACGCAGTATCGAGGAGGTCGTACTCGCTCACTCGGAGTCCCCTGGAATGACTACTTTCTTCAACCCCTCGGCGTTGCCCATCCGTTCAAACGCTGTCGGGAGGTCGTCAAGCCCGATACGTTCAGTGATGAGAGTCTCGGCGTCGATGCGGTTGTGTCTGAGCAGTGTTATCGCTCGCTCGAAGTCCTCGGTCGTCAGGGAGAACGAGCCGCGGTAGTCGACTTCGTCGAAGAAGACATCGAACGGACTGATTTCCATCGTCTCCTCCTGATCAGGGACGCCGAAGATGAGTGTCGAGCCACCGGACGCAGTCACAGCGTTGGCCTGCTTGATTGTCGGAACGAGCCCGATAGCCTCGGCGCCGACGTCGACCGGTCCGCCGGCCGCCGCAGGGAGCGCTTCCTCGGGATCCTCTTCGTTGGGGTCGACGACGGCATCTGCGCCGAGGTCGGCAGCCAGCTCTCGTCGTTCGTCATCGAGTTCGGAGACCACAATCGGGGCAGCGCCAGCGTTGCGGAACGCTTGTAGGAGCAGCAGGCCAATCGGGCCAGCGCCGATAATACCGACACTGTCTCCAGGTTTGATGTCTGTCTGCTCGACGCCGTGGACACAGCAGGCGAGCGGTTCGGCGAGTGCGGCCCGTTCGAATGACATGTCGCCGATGTCTTCGACGTTGATCGCCGGGACACGGACGTATTCAGCGAAGGCACCGTCGAGGATGGTGTCACCGGCACCGCCGATGCTCGTGTTGTTCTTACAGAGGTGCGTCTCCCCCTTCTTGCAGTACGAACAGGCGTTACAGGGGACAGTGGGGTTGATTGCGACGCGATCTCCGACCTCGAAGCCCTCAACGTCGGCACCGACTTCCGCAACAGTCCCGGCACCTTCGTGCCCCAAGACCAGCGGAGTCTCGGCGGCGAAGGTACCGTGGTACATGTGATAGTCGGTCATGCAGACGCTACAGGCGCCGACCTGAACGAGAACCTCGTCATCCGCAGGGTCCGGTCGGTCACGCTCTTCGACCGTAATTTCGCCGACATTGGTCAACGTGCTGGCCCGCATCAGTTCCCCTCCATCGGTCGAGTCGCGGTCGTCACTACAGCAGTACCTCGGTCGTGAGTTGGTGTTGGTCGGGTCATGAGTCGTCTGGGCCGTAGCCCGTTGTCACTGGTCCAGCTAAGCTGGACGCACACAGCGGACTTAGCCTCAATCCGTACTATCGTAGTTTTCGGACCGCGTATTAAAATCTTGCCACGGTCTCCCCTAATCGGGCGACGGATGAATTCGTAGATAGTGGCGTCCCAGTACTGCATACCGTCGGATCTCCCCCAGTGAGAGGGGTATTCTACCTTACAGATGATTACCTTTATTATGGATCGGTAATTCGATAGTGACGAGGCAAACTGGCATGACCAATTCCAACAGGCGGACGTTTCTGAAAGCGACAGGTGTCGGACTACTCAGCGGTCTCGCTGGCTGTACACGGGGCGGCGATGGCTCAGATGGGAGTGGAAGTGATGGGTCAAGTGGGGGTAGTGATGGCAGCGATGGCGGAACCAACACCGACGGAAGCGACGGTGATCTCGCGATTCCGCTCAGCGAGTACGAGGACGCCGATATCGACTGGCGACAGTTCGAGGGGTCCTCGATCAACATCGGGGCCGTCCAGCACCCCTGGGTTTCGGCCATCAAACCCGCGGTCCCGGTCTTCGAGGAACTGACTGGAATCGATGTCGTCTGGAACGTCTTACCGGAGCAGCAGTTCCGGACCAAGCGCCAGACTGACGTCAGTACCGGTGCCGGGCAGTTCGACGTTTTCTACATGGACCAGGTCGTCAACCAGTTTCGTGAAGAAGGCTGGATCCAGCCGCTCGACCCGTTCTTTGACGACGGCAGCCTCTTCGACGAGGACTGGTACGAGCCTGACGACCTCTTCGAGGCGTCGCGGTGGCAGGCCCATGGTGGTGGCTACAGCGACACATGGACGGGAATGCCGATTACCGTCGAAGTCCAGACGCAGTTCTACCGCAAAGACCTCTACGACAAGCACGACTTGGAGGTCGCGGAGACGCTCGAACAGTTCCGACAGAACGCCCAGACCATCCACGAAAACGAGTCGGACGTCGTCGGCACCGTCGGCCGCGGCGACAAGGGCTACGGGATGAACATCTACATCCTGAACACGTTCCTGCGAGAGTTCGGCACCTCGCTGTGGACCGAGTTCCCGACAGACTCCGGCCTCGACTCCGACGGCGTCATCGACGCCGCCGAGTGGTACGTCAGCCTGCTCCAAGACTACGGCCCGGAGGGCGCGTCGACACAGACGTGGTCGGACGTGCTCTCGACGATGCAGGAGGGCCGCGCCGGCCACATCGTCGCCGACGCAAACCTGTTCTGGCCCGGACTCACCGGCTCTGACTCCTCGGTCGCTGACAGCATCGGTATCGCGAAGGCTCCCAGCCCGGCTGACGGCCAGTTCTCGCCCAACGCATTCAACTGGCAGATCTCCACGTCCAAGAACGCACAGAACTCCGAGCAGGCGTTCCTGTTCATGGTGTGGGCGTCCTCACAGCCGACCAACACCTGGATGCACGTCGAGGGCGACGCCGCGTTCTCCGTCCGACAATCCGTCTGGGAGAACGACGAGTTCCGCTCGCGCGTGGGCGAGAACTTCGCGCAGGTCACGCTCGAATCCCTGCAGGAAGCGGCGCCGGACCCCTTCGACCGGAAGTACCCGCAGTGGGGCCAGCGCTACTCCGAGGAACTGCAGCGCGCAATAGCCGGCCAGAAGTCCGCTGAGGAAGCGATGACTCAGGCGGCGTCCATCGCGGAAGACATCTACAGCAATTAACTCTAAGCCACACCTGCGCCAAAATAAACCCCACAAATGAGTACACCAACGCAAACGGAAACGACACCACAATCGACCTTCGCCAGGCTACGGGACCTGTGGAACGACTACCTCCCGTACTGGTTCATGGCACCGATGGTCGTGGTGATGGTGATGATCACCTTCTTCCCCGGTGCCTACGACCTGTATCTCAGCCTCATCGCGGAGCCGGCACTCGACGTGTTTTCGGCCGAGTTCGTCGGACTGCGAAACTTCGAGACGGCGTTTACCCGCGGCGGCGCGATTCACTCGTTCGTCATCACGATTACCGTCGTCACCTGTGCACTGCTCCTTGAAACCGCGCTCGGGTTCCTCCTCGCCGCGCTCGTCGCCGGTGTCGGTTCCAACCGGGCGAAGTCGTTCTATCGGGTGTTGTTCATCATTCCGATGGCCGTCGCCCCCGTCTCGCTTGCGACCATCGGCCGGATCATGCTGAACAGCGAAATCGGCATCATTCCATACGTGATAAACACCGGAACCCCGTTCGCAGCACCGAACTTCCTCTCTGATGTCCCGCTGCTAACGGTGATCCTTCTTGACGCGTGGAACTGGACGCCGTTCATGTTCATCATCTTCTACGCCGGCCTCTCGTCGGTGCCGAAGACGCTCATCGAGGCCTCGCGGGTCGACGGCGCGCCGATGTGGCGGCGCTACGTCCACGTCATAATCCCCTACATGAAGCCCGTCGTCTTCGTCGCGACGCTCATCCGGCTTATCGACCTGTTCCGTACCTTCGGCGTGGTGTACGGCCTCACGGGCGGCGGCCCGGGGACGGCGACCCAACTCGTAAGCATCAACATCTACGAGCAGATGTTCATCAACAACCAGATTAACGTGGCCGCGGCGATAGCCATCGTCTACCTCGTCCTCGTCGTCGCGCTGTGTAACGTCATCATCGCGAAGGTCGGCTTCGAGGGGGTGTGGGACTGATGGCGACGACTGACGGCGATTCCCCCACCGCTTCACAGCGACTCGACAAGGACACCCGGGAGACGCTGGTCACGGTCGTTCGACACACGATTCTGCTGACGTGGTCGTTCATCGTGCTGTTCCCGCTGTACTGGCTCGCCTCGATGTCGCTGAAGCCGCCGGGCACAGCGAACTCGCTGCCGCCTGACTGGATATTCCTGCCGACGGTGTACAACTACATCCAGCTGATTCAGGACTCGGGGTTCGTCGCGGCCTTTGCCAACAGCCTCGTGATGGTGTCGGCGTCGGTCGTCCTCGTCTTGCTTATCGGCGTGCCCGCCGCGTACGTCCTCTCGCGGTACGACATCCCGATGGAGCGGGACGTGCTCGTGTGGATACTCTCTTCGCGGATGCTCCCGCCCATCGCCGTCGTGCTCCCGTTCTTCATCATCTTCCGGGAGCTCAATCTGTTCGACACGCGCATCGGGATGGTGCTGATGTACGTCAGCATCAACCTCTCGCTGGTCGTCTGGGTGATGAAGGCGTTCTTCGACGGCATCCCCGAGACCTTGGAGGAGGCGGCCCGAGTTGACGGCGCGACCCAGTTCCAGGGTTTCAGGAAGGTCGTCCTGCCGGCGGCCAAGCCGGGCATCTTCTCGGTGGCCATCATCAGCTTCATCTTCGCGTGGATTGAGCTGCTGTTCGGGCTCGTGCTGACGAGCTTCGAGGCCGTGCCAGTGACGCTGTTCGTCTACTCGTTCATCGGCTCCCGCTCCATCGAGTGGGGGATGCTCGCGGCCGCCTCGACGGCGATGATCGTCCCGGTCGTCATCTTCCTTATCGCGGTCAACAAGTACCTCGCAGCCGGCCTCAGCTTCGGTGTGGTGATCAAAGAATGACCACGCTGTCCACACCACGAAGGGCATCGCCCGCAAACGACGCCCCTGCGGCGGCGGTAGCTTCAACTAGCCGCACATCGGAGGCAAAATAATGGCAAAGATCACAATCGACGACGTTACGAAGCGATTCGGTGAAGGAGATGAGTCAATCGTCGCCGTCGACGACGTCTCGCTGGACATCCGCGATGGCGAGTTCATCGTCTTCGTCGGTCCGTCCGGGAGCGGGAAGTCAACACTAATGCGCATCGTCGCAGGGCTGGAGACGCAAACGGAAGGCGACATTCACATCGGCGACGACCTCGTCAATCAGCTCGGCCCGCGCGCCCGGGACATCGCGATGGTGTTCCAGAACTACGCGTTGTACCCCAACATGACGGTCGAGGAGAATATGTCCTTCGGGCTGAAGATGTCGACGGATATGTCCGCCGACGAGATCGAGGAAGCCGTCACGTCCGCCGCCGAGATGATGGATATCGATATGCTGTTGGACGATAGGCCCGGCGAACTCTCCGGGGGACAACAACAGCGTGTCGCGCTCGGTCGCGCAATCGTCCGCGACCCGAACGTGTTCCTGATGGACGAGCCGCTGTCGAACTTGGACGCGAAGCTCCGGGCGGAGATGCGCACCGAGATCAACCGACTCCAGAACGACCTCGACGTGACGACGCTGTACGTCACCCACGACCAGACGGAAGCGATGACGATGGGCGACCGACTCGTCGTCCTCAACTACGGTGAACTCCAGCAGGTCGGGACGCCGCTGGAGTGTTTCTACCGCCCAGCCAACCAGTTCGTCGCCGGCTTCCTCGGCTCGCCGTCGATGAACTTCTTCGAAGGCACGGTCGAAGGCGGAACGCTCCGCGCGGACGGCTTCGACTTCGACCTGACCGAGAGGATGCAGTCCTCGGTCGGGAGCCGCAACAACCTCGTCCTCGGAATCCGGCCAGAAGACATGGCGCTTCACGACCGAGCGAACTCGGGCCACGAGTTCGAGGCCGTCGTCGACGTCGTCGAACCGATGGGGAGCATCTCCTACGTCTACCTACAGGCGCGGGCACAGAGTCATGAACAGACGTTCATCGTCGAGACGGACGGTCAGCGGCCAATCAGCGAGGGCCAGCACGTCTACGTCGAGATTCCCGACGGAGATGTCCACCTGTTCGACGCCGCCAGCGGCGAGACGATCCACCAGCGCCAACTCGGTGACGACGCGGAGATGGCGCTCGAAGAGCAGATGAAACCCGCCGAGTGACGGCAATACCCGCCGTCATCATCCCACTCGCCCCAACCGACCGACAGTTATCGACACACGACACATGACAGCTCAAGACATTTCACACTACGAGACGCGTAACGCTATCTGCGAGTACGGCCGGAGCCTGCTCGACGACGACCTGACAACCGGGACTGGCGGAAATCTCAGCGCCCGGCTCGACGAGAATCACATCGCGATCAGCCCGTCGGGAATCCCCTATGGAGAGATCGAACCGGAAGACGTTCCGATCGTACACACGGACGGCACTGTCGTCGAGGGCGACGTCGACCCGTCGACGGAGCTACCGATGCACCTGGCCGTCTACCGCGAGCGACCGGCGGTCGGCGGCGTCGTCCACACCCACTCGCCGTACGCGACGACCTTCGCCTCGCTTGGCGAGTCGATACCGGCCTCGCACTACCTCCTCTCGTTTACCGGGACAGAGGTCCCCGTCGCCGAATACCGGACACACGCGACCGAAGAACTCGGCGAAGCGGCCGTCGACGCGCTGGGCGAGTCGTTCAACGCCACGCTGTTGCGCAACCACGGCGTGCTGACCGCCGGCGAGTCGCTGGACGACGCCTACACGGTCGCGCTGATGGTCGAGTACTGCGCCCGCATCCACCATCAGGCCCGGGCCATCGGCGAGCCGGAGATCCTCCCGGACGAGGAGATCGACCGGCTGGCCGACAAGCTCGACAGCTACGGACAGTGACCACCCGTGCGAACCACACCTGAAAGCATCCCATGAACCACGTCGCAATCGACATCGGCGCGAGCGGCGGGACGGTGTTCCTCGGCGAGGTGACCGAGTCCTCGTTCGCGGTACAGGAGGTCCACCGGTTCGACAACCGACCCGTCGAGCGGGACGGCCGCTACGTCTGGGACGTCGACACGCTGGTCGACCACATCGGCGACGGGCTCCGGGCTGCCGACGACCGCGCCGACGGCCTCGACACGGTCGGTATCGACACCTGGGGGCTCGACTTCGGACTCCTTGCCGACGGCGAACTGCTCCGGGACCCGGTATCATACCGCGACCCCGAGTCAACGGCCACGCGCGAGCAAGTGTTCGAGGCCGTCGGCAAGCGGCGGCTGTTCGACGCGACCGGCATCACGAACTGGAACACGCCGAACACGCTGTGGCAGCTCCATACCATCGCCAAGCGGGAGCCCGAACGCCTCGAAGAAAGCGACGGCCTGCTCATGATGCCACAGCTTCTGTCAACACGGATTGGAGGGGTGCCGGTGGGCGAGGTGACGATTGCCTCGACCACGCAGATGGTCGACCCCGAGGAACGAACGTGGGCCATCGACCTGCTCGACGAGTTGTCGGTTCCAACGGACCTGCTCCCGGACCTGTCCGAACCCGGACAATGTCTCGGGGCGGTCGATGACGACGTCGTCTCGGGGTTGTCTTCCACACCGGAGATCGTGACTCCGGCGAGCCACGACACGGCGGCGGCTGTCGGCGGCCTCCCGCTCGTCGAGGACGCCGCGTTCCTCAACACCGGGTCGTGGTTCGTCCTCGGCGTCGAGCGCGACGGCCCGGTGCGGACGGACGCCGCCTTCGAACAGGCCGTCTCGAACGAACTCGGCGTCGACGGGTCCGTCCGGCTCCTGAAGAACATCAACGGCTTCTTTATGCTCGAAGAGTGCCGCGAAGCGTGGCGCGAGGCCGGGAAGTCAGTCGACTACGGCGACCTGCTGTCGGCCGCCGAGAAGGCCCCGCCACGGACCGCACTCGTCGACACGGACGCCGACGCGTTCGGCATCGACGAGCCGATGCCCGACCAGATTCGGGCCTACTGTCGCCGAACGGACCAGCCCGTTCCGACAGGGCAGGGCGGTATCGTCCGCTGTCTCCTCGACAGCCTGGCGGCGAAAACGGCGCTGGAACTCGACGCGCTCGCGGCAGTCATCGATGATCCACCATCGCGCATTGTTCTCGGTGGCGGCGGCGTCCGGAACGAACTGTTCTGTCAGTTACTGGCCGACGCCACCGACCGCCCAGTGTCGACTGGGCCAGTCGAGGCGACGGCTGTCGGAAACGTCCTCACACAGGCCGTCGCCGCCGGAACGGTTTCTGACATCGAAACCGGGCGGCAGTTGGTCGAGTCGGCGTTCGAGACGACGACATACGAACCGGGTACCACTGGCGAGTGGGCCGACGCAAAAGATCGGTTGGCTGCACTGACCGACGACTCGCTGTCCGAAGTCTGACGCTTTCACCGCGAGGTGTAGCCACCGTCCATCACGACGGTCGACCCCGTCATGTACGACGACGCGTCCGACGCGAGGTAGACGACGAGTTCTTTCAGTTCCTCAGGCCGGCCGAGTCGGCCCATCGGCGTGTTTTCGAGCCATGTCTCCTCCATCTCGGGGCTCTCTTCGAGCACTTCGTCGACGAGTTCGGTCCGCATGTAGCCGGGCGCAATAGCGTTGACGCGGACGCCCTGCTCGCCCCACTCGACCGCCAGTGACTGGGTCAGCATCCTGACGCCGGCTTTCGTCGTGTTGTAGCTGGCCTGTTTCTGTGGGACGTTCACGTCGAAGCCTGACATCGAGGAGACGTTGACGATACTCCCCTCGCCCCGTTCGAGCATCTGCTGGCCGACGTGTTTGGCACAGAGGAAGACGCCGTCGAGGTTGACCGACACGACCCGCCGCCATGACTCGATGCTCGTCTCCTCCGCAGGGGAGTTCTCGACGATTCCGGCGTTGTTGACCAGTACGTCGATCGGTCCGAGGCGGTCAGTCACGTCTTCGACCATCGCCTCGACCGAGGCCTCGTCCGTCACGTCGACCTCCGTCGCGATGACATCTGTTTGACCGTCGAGTTCTGAGGCCGTCCGTTCCGCCTTCTCGATGTTCACGTCCGCGATAGCCACGTCGGCCCCCATCTCGGTGAGACCGGTCGCCATCTGTTTCCCGAGGCCCTGCGCGGCACCGGTGACGATAGCTGTCTCTCCGTCGAGGGAGAAACTGTCAAGTACACTCATGCGTACGCTTGGTGCTCCGGCAGCCTCCAGCATAAATGTACGCCTAGCTCTGTCATACGCCCTGGCGGCTGGTATCGGCAGCCAGTCATTACAAGTACTCCCTCGCAGATAACATAGCTATGCAAATCACCGACTTCGAACTGTTCGCCGTGCCGCCGCGGTGGTTGCTTCTAAAACTGGAGACTGACGAGGGGATCGTCGGCTGGGGCGAGCCCATCGTTCAGGGCCGGTTGGAGACAGTCCGTGCCGCTGTTACCGAGCTTATCGAGGCGTATCTCCTTGGGGCCGACCCGCTTCGAACCGAGTATCACTGGCGGAAGCTCTATCAGAGCGGGTACTTCCGCGGCGGGCCGATACTCATGAGCGCGCTCGCGGGCATCGACCACGCGCTCTGGGACATCAAGGGGCGGCACTACGGTGCACCAGTGCACGAACTACTCGGCGGGCACGTCCGTGATAAGCTACTCGTCTACCAGTGGCTCGGTGGCGACGACCCCGAAGACGTGGCTGTCGCCGCAAGAGAGGACAGGGAACGCGGCTACAGGGCGTTCAAGTTCAATTTCGCCCGCGAGTTTCGGCCGATTGAGACGCCGAATGCCGTCGATCATGCGGTCGAGCGCGTGGCCGCAATCCGTGACGCCGTCGGTGGCGATGCCCTCGTCGGCGTCGACTTCCACGGCCGCGTCTCGAAACCGATGGCTGCGGATCTTGTCGAGCGACTCGAACAGTTCGATCTGATGTTTATCGACCAGCCGCTGCTCCCCGAACACGACGAATCGTTTGCCAGTATCGCCGAGCGGACGACTGTCCCGATAGCGACTGGCGAACGGTTCTATTCGCGCTACGACTTCAAGCGCCTCCTCGTCGATGACGCGGTGTCGATACTCCAGCCCGACGTGACCCATGTCGGTGGTATCAGCGAAATGCGAAAGGTCGCGTCGATGGCGGAAGCGTTCGATGTGTCCGTCGTTCCACACTGCCCGCTCGGCCCCATCGCGTTCGCGGCGAGCCTGCAGGTCGGGTTTTGCGCCCAGAATGTCGTGTTGCATGAACAGGACCTCGACTTGCACGACCCGACGTCGAGCCAGCGACTCAAGATTCTGGAGGACCCGGAGACGTTCCAGTTCGAAGATGGGTACGTCAAACGACCGACCGGCCCCGGACTCGGTATCGACATCGACGAGGCCTACATCCGCGAGCTGGCACAGACAGAGGTCAACTGGTACAACCCGGTCTGGCATCATGAGGACGGGAGTGTCGCGGAGTGGTAACTGGACACGGCAACCGCACGTGGCGGCCCACCCTGTGTATTTTTATGGCTCTGTTCCGTGCCAACAGGTATGCGAACTGCTGTACTGGTAGAACCGACTGAGTTCGAGCTGGAGGACCGTCCCAGACCGTCGCCCGGGCCCGATGACGTACTCGTTGCCGTGCGCGACGTGGGCATCTGTGGCTCCGACGTCCACTACTACGAACACGGTCGTATTGGCGACTACGTCGTCGAGGACCCGCTCGTCCTCGGACACGAGAGCGCTGGCGAAGTCGTCGAGGTCGGCGAGAACGTAACCGACCACGAACCGGGCGACCGCGTCGCGCTCGAACCCGGCGTTCCATGCCGGCGCTGTGCCCACTGCAAGCGCGGCGACTATCACCTCTGTGAATCCGTTCGGTTCATGGCGACACCGCCACACGACGGCGCGTTCACGGAGTACGTCTCGTGGCCGGCCGACTTCGCCTACACGCTACCGGAGTCCGTCTCCACCGCAGAGGGGGCGCTGTGCGAGCCGCTTTCGGTCGGAATCCACGCCTGCCGCCGCGGCAGCGTCGGAACCGGCGATACGGTGCTGATAACCGGAGCCGGTCCTATCGGGCTGATGGTGCTAGAGGCCGCGCGCGCCGCGGGCGCGACGGACGTAATACTAACCGATGTTGTCGACGAAAAGCTGGCGTTCGCCAAAAAGCGTGGCGCGGACTTGGCAGTCAACGTTGCCGAAACGGACCTCGATGCGGCGGTCGCCGAGTACACGGACGGCGTCGGTGCTGATGTGGTCGTCGAAGCCTCCGGCGCGGAGCCGTCGATCAAGTCGACGATTGACGTGGTCCGTCGGGGCGGCACTGTCGTCCTGGTTGGCCTGGCCAGCGAAGCGGAGGTCCCCATCGACGTGCTGGAACTCATCGACAACGAAGTCGATGTCCACGGCTCGTTCCGGTACAAGAACACCTACGACGCGGCTGTCGACCTGTTGGCCGACGGCGAAGCCGACGTCGAGGGCATAATCGACTTCCAATCCGAACTCGAAGACATCGACGCTGCGTTCCGCCGAGCGATGGAACCAACTGTCGTCAAAGGTATGATATCACTTGATTCGTAACCAGCACTGCATTGAGAAGATTGTCACAAAGCAAGTATAGTATGATGGATAGCAGACCATCACTGAATACTGGGAGTGATTTTGGCAGACCCGGTGTATGCACGACATCTGACGAAACTCTGAAGCAACCGCTGAGACGGTTAACTATATCGAAGTATGGCCAGAGGCCGCTTGAGTGCGATCAATTTGGGTTTTGGAGGGCTTTGGTAGGTGCCTGAACAGGTACGTTCCAAGCTACGCACTGTACTAAGACCGTCACCATCTCAAAATAAGGTATCCTGAATATAGTACAATTCTACAGTTGTTGTGACTGGAAATGGATCTCTCAATTTATCTCTCCGTTCCCGGATTACGGAACTGCGACTGGTGCGCATGCGAACACCATCGATGCTGCCTATCAGGCCGAACGCCTCGACTATTTCTAGTTCTGAATGGCATAACACCATAGCATGGGGAATAAGATCGCAGAACAACCCCCGAGGTACTGCTTGGCAACCTCACCGATGAAACCGACTCGATTCGTCTCGGTTCGGGGGCGGCTCTGCTCAATCACTACAGTCCGTTCAAAATCGCGGAGCTATTCGGCTCCCTCGATGGCCTTGCCCCCTGACGGATCGATGCGGAACTCGGGCGGGCCAACGGCTCTCCGGCCGTCGACCGGGCACTCGGGACAGACCGTCGCGCCCAGAACCCCGACGAGGACCACGCCGAAAAAAATCGAGGCTGTCGTTTCGCACCTTTACGATAGCTACCCGAACAGTCATGCCTACAGTGACCTCGAGATCCACCAGTCAAATTCAGACATACACGTTCCGTGAGGTCTTGGGCCAAGTCAGTTGAGCGCCGCACTGTCTTGCGAACTCGGCCTGCGCTACTGTTTCGCCACGTACATTCAACGGATCTGGCTCCCGTTTGTTCAAGAAGTACCGGGATCACTTCGAATCGTCGGAGTTGTACGGCGGTATCAACAAGCTATCAAGAATGTCGCAGTGAATGCGGTTTGTGGTGAAACCGACGACGAATCGGCGCGGCTCCGAGCCGTGACCAACGCGTCGTTCGAGCGGATGGAGCGAGTGGTCGTTGGCACGCCTCCATCGGTTGAGGAGGCTACCGACGAGCTTGGGGCCGTGCCCGAACCGACGCCCGCCACACTAGATGCCGGAGAGTGGCCGCAGGCGATTTCCGACAGTCCGGACACACTCAATGACTTTCCTGAACAACTGTCTGATCGTGTCGGAATCGATGAAGTGATCATCCGGCACGTCGTCTGCAACCACGCTGACGCGCTCCAATCAAACGAGTTGTTCGCAGACCGTGTCGATCTCACACCGCGTTAGTCCCTTCTATCAGAGAGATTAACCGAGCGTCGAGATTCAGTACCAGAAAGTCGGCATATGGTAATAAATCTATGAGAAAGCGGGCCGTCTATGCGTTCTTATTTTTACTACGGCATATATGTGCGTGTATTTTCGTGTTTTGTACTTTTCCTGAAATACGGAATCTATATTTGCCCCTCTCAATTTTGTATCCCAGTATCTAACTGCACAGAGTGTAACCGTAATGGCATCTGGAAAAGGGCTAATCTACGGCGGTTCCAGATGCCACCTGTTCGGACCTGCTTAGTCATCGTCGGCCGTAGGAGCAATCGGCTCCGTCAAGTCGGTCCCGGATAGCGCGGACGGGTACGCCGAGTGGGTACAGATCGCGTTGATTGTACCGTGTCGAACTGGAGAAGAGTCTCCGTGAGACGGAAGCCAATCTCAACGAGATGCCCGGTATTCCCGCTGTGTTCGGCTCTGAGGAGACACCGCACTATAGCTCGCTGTGCCGGTGGAAACAAGAGTACCGGATGCGTGAGCGCCGCCGCCTGACTCCCTTCTCCGGACGTATCTAGGAGAGGAATCGACGTCGCCACCGAAACAATGGAGTCAAATGAAATATTTTTGACTTTTCAGCAGATATTGTGAGTGGCGGCTGCTGTATCTTCTGAGGTCGAAAAAGCCGTCTTTAGCGGCGTGAAATTGTGGATTAGTAACCCTACGCCGACGCTATCTTGCGTGCAACAAGATATGTTCGCGATGGCCCTGTTGAAACCCTCGTTGAGAAACAAAATGAGTGAGTAGCGGAAGAGCGATGGACTCTTTCCCGAAGTCACGCCTCCTTCGATTCGTTGAACGTGCTGTCGTGTTGGCTCGCCGTGCTGTGCCACGGTTCTCGTCCCGCTATTCGCGGAAACGCTTCACGCTCCGCCAACACGTCGTTCTGCTCTGTCTGAAAGTGAAAAAGACGACAACATACCGGGATCTCGTAGATGAGCTCATCGAGATGCCTCGCATTCGTGCCGCCCTCGATCTCGAATCGATTCCTGCCCCCTCGACGCTTTGTAAGGCGTTCGGCCGCTTGGAGATGGCCGTCTGGCGGGTGTTACTGAACGTCTCGCTCGCGGACGTGCCGCTGAACGGTGTCACCGGTATCGATGCATCCGGCTTTGAGCGGGCGCATGCATCAACTCACTACACGAAGCGAACGAATCTCACTATCCAGCAGTTGAAGACGACACTGTTGGTCGATACAGCGACCAACGCCATTCTCGATGTTCACGTGACGACAACGCGAAAGCACGATACGCAGATTGCGCCGCAAGTAGTGAAACGGAACGCAGGTTCTATCGCAGTCTTGACCGGCGACAAGGGATACGACGACCAGAAACTCCGACAACTCGCCCATGACCTCGATATTCGCCCGTTGATCAAACACCGTGAGTTCACACCTCTCCACAAGGCGTGGAATAAACGGCTTGACAGCGATCTCTACCATCGACGGAATATGAACGAGACAGTTAACGCGGCGATCAAACAGAAATTCGGCGCATTCGTCCGGTCGCGCCGGTGGTGGAAGCAGTTCCGTGAACTCGTCATCAAGTGTGTCGTTCACAACATTGAAACAGCACTTGGGTAATCCGGCGACACGTCCGGGAATCGTTTCGTCGGAGAGCACAGCACAGTCAATGGATACACACTGGTCAGTCACCCCTCGTAGACAGCGACGGTCCGATCGCCCGAGACACTCACGATATGCCCGTTGTATGGGAAGGCGATCAGTCCGGTCCCGGACCGAGCGAAGGCACCATCAAGGAGGTCAGGATCGACTGCGTCATAGAGTGGTGGCAGGGTCTCTATCCGTGTGTTCGAGACAGATGCGACGAGTTCGACCACGGCCGTACTGAGCGACCGGTCGCGCCCCACCCGTTGTTCGACCAGCGGGTCCATCTCGAAGGCCGGGAGTCGGTCACTCATCGGATGGTGGATCCGACAGCCACTCGTCCGGTAGTTCATCCCGATGGTCGTCCATCAACTGGAGGAGTGGCGCGATCTCTTCCCAATTCGGCCCTTTCGAGAGGTCTCCCGACTCGCGGTCCCACTCGATAAATCCCATGTCGGCAAGTTTGGGCAGGTGGACGTGTTCTAAGTTGAGTTGAGTGACGTCAAGGTCGTCGGTCGTTTGTCCCTCCTTCAGGAGGCGTAAGGGATCGAGATCGTCGTCATCCTGCGGATTTGACTCGAACATGGGGAGCAACAACTGTCTCCGATACGGGTTTGCGAGCGCCTCGAACACTCGATCGGAGGGTGGCCCACTGCTCATAGATATGCATACGGGCTCCGGCGCGATGGACGTGTTCATTGACTAGTCAATTTTTTTTCAGAGGTGCTACTCGTATCTCGTCGCCGAGGACAGGAGGACTTCGGTGAGGACTTTCTGGTTGGCGCGGCGGATCCGATTCGAGAGTGCCTGTCGGGTGATACCGAGTTCGTCCGCTAGGTCGTCAAGGCTCGCTTCGCTCGGCGTCTCAAAGTACCCCTCCCGGAGGGCGAGCATGAGTGCCTCGCGTTGTTCCTGTGAGAGGTCGAACCGGTGGCCGTGTTCGGTCGTCTCACTCAAGGTGTAGGTCCGGTCAATGTGGACGGGGATGTCGTGCTCGATGACGTAGTTGTGGAACGCCGAGAGCTTCTCGTGGTCGGGAAAACGCAACCGGAACGACCAGTCGTCGGCCCCCCGTGCTTCGAGGACGACCGCATCCGCTCTGGAAATCCCTTCAATCAGGTCGATTGGTGGTTCCTTCCACTCGATTCGGTACAGTGTACTTTCGCCGACGGTGTCGAGTTCGAGGAACTCTCTGACGGTTGCGTGAGAGCGGACCATCGCTGCAAATTCCGCCTGGCTCTTCCCGGTCGCCCACACGAAGGGCATGATTATGTCCCCGGTCGGGACGATGCGTTCGAGTTCGATCTGCATATCCGGTGGCCCCGACAGCACGTCGCCGAGCTGGAAGTCCGTGGCCGGGAGCGAGAACTCCAGGATTACGCTCATACCATAGTATTCGCGTGGGGATAATGTAGCGGTTTCCCCCGTTAGGTCGGAGAGCCACGCTGAATCCGCGGATGTAGTTCTTTTCAATGCTGGTAGAGCATGTCATCAAACAAGCGTTTCAACAAGGCCTGTTTCTCTAGTGGCTGAGAGAATCCAACAATGAGTAGTGGATACCGACGAGGTAACACCGGGCGAAAAAGTTGAAGTGGCGCTGGAAAGATGCAACTGAGAATCGGTCGCTGCCCCAGTCGTGCGCCGACAACAGTCGCACAGAATCTCCCGAGGAAGATGAGGTGCAACTGTATGCAATCCAGTGTCAGGCTGGACTCTTACTTGAGTGGCTGGTCAATACACGAACAGGGAAGCTACTCAGAGGTCCACTGAGTGAGAAGCCGGGGATTCGTGCTTTGTACGTCATCGCTGACGGTCAGTATGCGGTCATGAGACAGTTGGAGGCCCGCGAAATTGATGACAGTTGGAAGCCGCCCAAGCAGTTCACCAGCAGCATCGCGAAGGACATAGAGGAGGCTGATCCCGTTCCAGACCCCAGTCAGAACTACTACCGACAGGAAGTCGAGGACCTGTACGACTCGTCGTAGCCGCTGTAGAACGGTTTCTTTGCTCATGACAGCGATTGAAATGACCGCTCAGTAAGCGTGCGTGTTGAGTTTTTCAGGTTAGCAGCAGCTGTTCCCGGCGGGATTCCATCGTTTGCCACACAAGTATTAATGCCTGTCAACGCGAACGTCAACGTACCAATGGCGACCGCAGATGAGCAGATTCGAGTTAGCGACACGGTGAAGCGAGAGCTTGACCGCCGCCGCCGGGAGGGCGAGAGCTATAACGATGTGTTGCAGCGGATGCTTGAGGACGACCGCGACCTCATGGCTGGGTTCGGCCGGTGGTCAGACGAACAGGCTGACCGGGCCCGAGAGACACGTGAGAAGTCCAAGCAGAAGTCGAAAGACCGGATGCGTCGGCTGGCGGATGACGAATGAAAGTACTCGACGCGACATTTCTCATCGACTATCTCAACGGTGTCGACGCCACCGCTGAGTATCTACTAGCCCATGACGATGAACGGTTCATTATCCCGGCTCCAGCATACGCCGAGGTCCTTGTCGGAGAGGGGAATGCCCCGGACGGCGATGTAGCAACGGTAAAAGCTGACCTGTCGTGGGGTGAAGTTTACGAGACCGACGCGGAGACAGCCGAGATAGCTGGCGAAATCGCTAGCGAGGTAGGACCGCAAGGCCCGTTCCTCGCGGGGATGGACGGTCTCATCGCCGCTGTGGGCCGAGAACTTGATGCACCTGTGGTCTCCGGTGACAGTGATCTCACGCACGAAGAGACCAAGCGCGTCGTAGACGTTGAAGAGTATCGCTGAGACCGACGATGCTGGCGTCAAGCTCGTCGACTTTCCGGACAGCCCGGTCAAGCTGTTTGTAGGAGTCGAAGTGCAGTATCAGAGAGAACGCCGCGTTTCTAGACCTGAATCGACGTTCGCACGGTCGTAGTCGCCTCGGAGAGTTGCAGCAGTGCGGCCCTACCGTTGACGTTGATTCCGAGCGATTCGAGCGCTTTGGGGCCCGTTTCGCCGGTTGTCCGGATGGCGCGAGTAGTCTTCGACGTGAATTTGGCACCGTTGTCGTTGATTCACTTCCAGGTATCCGAGTCCATCTCGCGCAACTTCTGAGTCGTCCGCTGGCGGGCGGGCAATCAGTTGCGAAATTCGTCAAAAGAGGGGACCGATCAGCTACTTCTCGGTGCCGCCGAGTCTCTCACGTAACTCATCTAACAGTGGTTCGACATACTAAGAATCAGCATCGGGATCGTACTCCCGGATGGTATCAAGATACGTCTGGGCCGCGTCAGCAATGGTTTCGGCGAGCGCTTGCGTCAGCGCGACGGCTTCCGGCTCGGAAAGTTTCGGTGATTGTTCCCCGCGGTAGTCGGGGTTTTCGACGGCCTCTTCGCTGTAGCAGAACGTGAGATTCGTCCGTCCATCGCCGGCCGGTTCGAACACGAGAACATCGCGTCGATATAATAGTCATATACGGCAACGTGGGGTGGCTGACCGTCGGTCACGCTCACATAGGTATGTTATCGATCCTTGCGATCGTCGTCGGATCGCAAGTAGACGCTCTGAACGTGGTCGGTCGAGCACGTCAGGCTACTACTGGGCTGTATCTCGTGGGTCAGTGGCTCCTCCCGACGGCGATTTGGGTGGTCACCGCGACGGACATCGCAATCGTGGGAATGTCGACGCTGCTGTGGGGGCTCTGTCTCGTTGTCAGCATGCTTATTATGGCCCACCAGGCCTAGACTGCTGGGTCCGGTGGGGATGCCTCCGGTGGAGTGTCGACCTCGATTGCTGATTGAGTCGACCTGTGCAATGCTCCCTGGATAGTGCTGCCTGAGGGGGGTTCGAGCAGGTAACCGTGGTGTCAGTAGTTCGGGTCAGCCCCAGTCGGTAGCACATGGAGGCGGCCGTCGCTATCCAGAATCTCGGGTTGTAAGGCGTCTGCCGACAGGGCATCGAGGAAGGCAGCCTCTCGCGGGCCCGGAGCACCAGTCGTGAACAGTGGAACCGGATAGGTAGCGGGGTAGCCGATATCTCCCGGTCCACGGGGCTCGCCATCGACTTCGATCTGCAATATCCGGTAGTCGGTTGTCCCGCCGTCACGAAGGCTCCTGACATCTCGAACCGGAATTCGCGTAATTGTGTCGTCTCTGTCGCTGACGGTGTCCACCTTCCGGTCGACCTGGCCAAACAGTTCGTCCGCGCCGCCTCTGGGTTGCCCCGCGAGGACGGTCTCTTTGAATATCTCCGGCCCACCTTGCACGTCAACTGTCCCGGCCAGGTGGATCTCACGAGCCGGCCCGCCCAGCGATGCCCAGTTGTCTAGGCGCCCGTTGTAGATGCCGAGTAGGTCCGCCCTCGTGATCGAGGTCACGCCACTGTCGTAGAGCGCCGTACTTACGACAATCACCGTCCCCGCTCGAAAGAGGTCGTGCCGGACGAATCCAGAGAGATCCAGTTCGCTGTCGATCGGGGCGTACGCCTCGGTGCCGAGCCCGGCAATCGAAATCGATCCTGTAGCGAGCGCGTCACGGGCGTCGGTCTGGGTTGCGCTGGCGACCGTAATCTCGAAAGGTGGGGACAACGCCTGTCGAGTCGGGGACAGTCCGTGCTGGCGCCCGAAATATCCCGCCAGTCCGGGCCCGTCGCTTCCGAGGGTGTCGGCCAGCGACCTGCCGTACTCGTCGTCCGTCGGCAGGGGGTTCCCGTTCCAGAGCGTCGCAGCGCGGGCGACCGGACCAGTGAGCGCCACCGTTGCGATGTTGAGTGGCTCGGCAGTTGTTTCGGTTTCCGTCGGGGTGGCTGAGGCCGTCGCCGAGCGGTCGGCGCGGTCAGTGGTGGAGTACCGTTCCGTCGGTCTGTCCCTGCCGAAGATTCCTGTACATCCAACTGAGAGCCCCGGTGGACATAGAGCAGCGACACCCCGGAGAAAGGCTCTACGGGAGGGCATCTGATTCGGACATACTGGCGACTATATGTAATAGTCGGGGGTATTCTCCTCCCAGCAGTGAGGGGGTGATAATCATTCCACGACTGGCAGCCACAGCACGGTGCAGAGGGGTACGGAGTCCCTCTGGCAGGTCTGGTGGGTATCTTTCCACTCGCACAGCGCACCACGAGGTCGGACACTCGGGATGCGGAACTCGATATCCCCAGTCCAGACTCCACAGCACGGGAAGGTATAGGTACCCTGATCAGGTCATGAGAGTCCAGAGTTCAACCACACCAGACTCTTGTGTGTGAGCTCTGGCGTGGAATCTGTATGCTTGACGCAGAATTCGAAGTATGCACCGAGTGTGGCAACCTGCACATGGAAGGCGGCTCTGCACCCGACCACGTGGATGCGTGTGCCGTTTGTGACGGGCATCTCACCGACGTCGAACTGGACGACATTATCGGGCTGTAGTACAGCTTGACCACCCCTCTCATCAGGCCGGCTTCAGAGTGGTGTGAGTCGAAATCGACGTCTCCCGAGCCAGCAGGACCGACAGGGTATCGTCTATCGGGACGTCCGTTCGTGCTGAACCAGTCAGGACGACTGAATACCGGACGGTGGATTTCCGAAGGGGTTCGGTGGGTGGACCGTCACTTCGCCGTCTCGACATCCGTAATCGGTAGAGCCTCGGTGCGACTCATCAAAGATACGCACCTTCTATCACCGTCAGCTCATCAGTCTCGGTAATAACACCTACCACAGTGTCATTTAGTTTATCAGGCGTTGAAATACTACTATGATTACTGAGACAGAACTTATAGCTCTCCAAACCAATGCCGTTGATCGAGTGCTGTTAACCGTTCTACAGAGCGTGTCATAAAAAGCTTCGCACCGTCTGTCTATCCACTTCTTGTCAAAACTCGCGTGCGAGATGGAGGGCGCGTAACCGTCACGGGGCGTCCGGGAGGATGCCGAGTTGTCTCATCATGTCTCGTCAGACCTGTGCAAGGTACTCGTTTGAGGTTCTAGAGGACGGGTCAGTTATCGCTTCAAGTGGTGAGAAACTTCTCATTTATGGCTATCAGTACGTCTTTGCACAGTCCACAGAGGCGGCATTCATCACCCATCATCCATCAATTTCGGCTGAGTGGGAACGAACACTCAGACTGTCGTATCCAAGTGGCGAATCCGAGGTCACCCCGGAGGTACGACCTGACGAAGGTGTGTTTGAATTTAATTTCGCTGACTCGAATGTGGAGCCTGGCCGCTATGACTGGATATTAGAGATTACACCCCCCAATAGTTACACTATCGAGGTCGGAACATTTTTTGACCAGCTCATACAGGTCAACCCTCCTGAAGATAGTCCGTTCCCCAGTAGCTCTGAAGCGATGCAAGATGCAGGGGCCGTATCGAATTCGTCTGCAACACCGGTCCAGCCATCGCAAAAAACCACAAATGACGGTCTGAGAATACAAGATAGCGGACACGGCGGCGGAACGAGCAGCGACACCACAGGTCGTTTCCTCACCAGAGATGTCGGTATCGAATGCTCTACAGGCTGTGCTTTCGGGGCAGAAGCGAATCGTAAGTTCCGTATCAACAATCTAACTTCTGGAACATCGCTCACGTTCACTCCAAGATGAGGACCAAAGGGCAGGTGTCGAGAGCTTAGCGATAACAGTACTAAATGTATTCACTCTGAACCATAGCAGACGCTTATACTCGATACCGATCGAATTTTTGCGTGGAAGGAACACTGTCACGCGCTCCTTCCATACCCTTTCCATGTCCGACGACACGCACAGTCTCGGTCGCTGCCCAAACTGCGACGAGCGTATCACGACTGCATGGCTGCTGGTTGAATACGAGAAAACTGACGACACGGAGGGTATGTGGGCCGAGTGTCCAACGTGTGAAGACATCGTTGCACCAGAGTAATCCCAGAGGGAGCCTGGGGACTTCTCCGCAGGGACTGTCTCGGAAGAGCTAACCAACAAAAAGAGTTTTACGCGTTTTCGTTGGTTAGTCTACCCACCAGAGATGATATCGTTCGCTTCGTCACGTGTCCGCTTTGCAGCCTCCTGAGCGTAGCCTTCATGCGTGGTCTCGATGGATTTGTGGCGGAGTACATCCTGTGCCAGCTGTGGGTTCTCACGATAGATCTCCCGCCCGAGCCCACGGCGGGCACCGTGAGGTTTTAACGGCTCTTCAAACTCGTAGTCTGCACACTCACACAGGTCGGCCAGGATGTTTCGAGCAGACTGTGTAGTGATCGAGGGCGTCGGCTCTATTGCTTTCGCCGCATTGTCCAGTCGGGGAAACACGGCTTCGTCTTCGGCAGGGTCACGGAGTTGCTTCCAGCGTCGGAGCGGGTCGATTGCCTCGTCGAGGATCGGCGCGGCCTCCCGGGTGCGGTTCTTGCCGAACACCTGCATGGTGCCGTCCTCAAGGTTGACGTGTCGCCACTGGAGCCCGTTCCGTGCTTCGTCATCAGAGACGGCGACGAGTTCGGCGCTACGCGCACCTGAGTAGGCAAGTAGGAAGACGAGTGCTTGGTCACGGTAAGCCGCCCTGCGGTTGATACCGTCGCTTTCGCTGGCTTCGTCGACGCGCGCGGTGGCTGTCGCACAAATAGCGTCGCGGTCCCGTGTGGTCCAGTACTGCTGGTCACTCTCGGTTTCGTCTGTCGGCAGTGGTCCCTCAGCGTGGTTGGTTTTGGCCGGGTTTGTTGGAACCAGGCCCTCGTAGACGGCCCACGTGAGAAAGGAGCGGACGTACGCGAAGTACCGGCGTGCCGTTTCGGGGGAGATGTCGTCCCGATCTTCAGCTCGCGCGAGGTCGCGAGCGTACTGTCGGCAGACATTCTCGTCGATGTCGTCGGGGCTGGCGACGCCGTGGCGGTCGCGAGCCCATGCGGCGAACTTGCGGAGGACGCTCGCGACGTTCGTTCGGTAGCGCCCGGAGTCGATATCGACCAGTCGTTTCTCGATGGCTGCTTCGAGGGCGTCATCCCCGGGAGTAGCGTCGTATGCAGGCGGAAGACGATCCATGCTTCCCGTACAGCGGCGGTCCGGGTAAAACTGGTGGTGCTTACTGCAATAATACAAACCTACTGCTGAAAGTCGAATTGTGGCGTTTCAGTGCCTGTAGCGTTCGGAATCAGGCCAGTCTTGTATTTATAAAGTTCATATCGCTATACCGAATATCGGCTGTTGAAGTTGAGACTGCACCGGGCTTAGCGGGGCTATAATGCGTGGATTCAGCCGATTCAGTGAACGGGAATTGACTTAGATAGCTCTCCAAACGCCCGATCTTGTTGCACTGCCACTCATGTTCGCGAATTTAGACGACTTCCGACAGCGTTGCCACTCAGACACCGCGCTATTACGGGTGGAGAACCTCACTATCCGATTCCGGTTTCTTTCTTCAACAGCGTCAGCGTGTTGTCGGCTGTCACAATTGGCGAGTGTTCGTATTCACCGGTCAATTCGACCTGTACGAGTAGATCCACCGCACGCCAAATCGAGTACAGGAGACACGCGAACGCGAAGTAGAAGAATCGGAGTCCGAAGTCCTTCGAGGTCGTGGCGGCCATGAATCGCTTGATTGACCTGTAGCCACTCTCGATCTCCCAGCGATAGCCGTATTCAGTAAGGAATCCACTGCCGCGGTTCGACATGAACACCGAGTACTGGCGGTGATCATCATGTTCAGAGTCCTCCTTCCGTCGGTAGATCAGCGTTGTCTCGTGCCACTCGTTCTTTCCGAGATGGAGCTTGCGGTCGGTCTCGTATCGGTCTTGACCCCGCTGGAGCAATCGCTTGGCCTGGGCTTTCTCGCTGGTTTGCATCCGCTTCGGGACTACATACGACAGTCCACGCTGGCTGAGCATCTCCAGAATGTGCTGGCTGTCGAACTCCCGGTCCATCAGCACGTTATCGACGTGAACGAGGTTCTCGGCAGAGTTAAGCAGATCTTCGATGATTTCTAATCAGGCGTTTTGAACTTCGAACAAGCCTGTCATCGATACTCCGAAATCGTTCGATACGGGGCGTAGTAGCCGATCTCATCGATCCACTTCGACAGCCACTCGTCAGCAGTGGCTTCGTCGATCCTCCCAGCATCGATTGCAGCCAACAGAACGCCAACCGACCCCACAACGGTCACGCCCTGGTCTTTCGCAAACGACCGAGCATCTCCGTCGTCTGTCAGCAGTCGACCGTCGTGTGCGTCGGCAAGGGCGAACGCCTGTGCTTCCCCAGGATCGAGATGCTCCCCAACAACGGCTTCTCTGTTGGCGACAGTATCCGAAATCGCCGCAACTGGGATTTCGTCGTCAAGCGCATCGAGTGCTTCCTGAAGATATGGGTGGTTAGCAACGCCGTGTTCGAACTCCTCACGAACGACTGGTACCGTACAGATTCCAGAAAGGTCAGCTACTATCCACAGCTGATCGATGTACGCAAAATTCGAGAGGACAGTCGTGTTCAAGACGCTCGGGTTCGCTGGGAGATCGTTACCTGTCATTTAGCACGTGGCTCCTCATCAGACGAGTCCTCATCATCGAATTCGAGTTCGCGTGCTGCCTCTACCTCGTAGGCTGCGTCGTCTTCGTCAACGAGTCCGAGGCGAAGTTCAACACCGTGCTCGCGGAGGATGTCACGCATCGTCCAGCGGTCGACAGCAGCGAGTCTTGCAGCATCACCGAGTGTGATCCGCTCACGTTCGTAGAGAGCGACCGCAGCTGCAATCCGTTCGTTCTCGTGGGCCTCAAAGTATTCACGCACGAACTCGCGCAACGCATCGCTCTTGCCACCAAACACACCAGCCTCGACAGCACCCTCAATGAGGAGGTCGAGGTCATCTGGGTAAGAACCGGTAATTCGTGCCATCGTTCTCTCATAGACTACGACTTCATACTATTTATGAACTACGTCAGAATACAATATGCATTGCGACGACTGGTCTCAACTACTGTCGGCTATAACCATCCAGACATGAATCGGCCCTAGAGAAGGGCTGACGCGAGAAAACGAGCGGTTCGCTATCGCCGAGTCCTGCGAGAGTTACTTCATCCCGTAGCCCATCTTCCGGAGCTCGTCTTCGACGGTTCGGGTATCGTCGTTGGCAGCCAGCACAATCGCTTCGAGTACGTCGATTTTGTAGACGGACTCAGACTCGAAGGTCTCGTCCATCGCGTCGACGACGTCTTCGACGTGGGCCTCAGCTTCGTCGCGGAGGAACAGATTCGCGTGGTTCCGGCCGTCTTGCACGCCGTCGCGTCGATACTTGTACGGCAGTTGTTCAGTCGTATCGGCTGGTTCAGCACTTGTGTTGGTCTCCAGGTCCGTATCTGCCTGGGTGGTATCACTGTCAGGCTCGGCGGCAGTCTCGTCTTCCTGGTCGAAGTCGTCGTCGAACGGGGAGCCAGCGCCGGACTTCATGCGTCGAACACCGCCTCGATTTCCGCCGCGAGGTCGTCATACTTTTCGAGCGTGGCGTGTTCGCGGTCAGGAACGCGTCGGACGCCCTTCTCGCCATCCTTGTAGGCTTCTTCGACCACCTGATAGGCAGTCGCCCGTGCGTCCCACATCTCCTGCATTAGCGATTCGCGTTTGCGGAATACCGCCGGCACGTCGTAGTCGATATCTTCTTCGAGCGTAGCGAGATGTTGCTGCTGGCCCGTTGTATCGCCGAACGCGACAGGAACGATGCCGAGCACGCCGACCTCAATGTCAAGGTTGTCCTCCAGTCCGTCGACGAGCTGCTCCAGGCCGTCGATACTAAGTGAGCCCTTGCCAGACAGTTCGACCGGGATGAGCACCGTCTGTGTGACCATGACCGCGTTGTAGAGACCCTGCCCCTCGGAGGCCTGCGGGTCACAGATGATTGCGTCGTACTGCTCGTGGATGCCGTTGCGACCGAGGAGTTGGTAGAGTTGTTCCTCTTCAACCCACTCTGCGTCGGGGTTCATCTGCTCTTCCGTCTCTTTCGCCCGACGCATCGTCGTATCCAGCGACGAGAGCATGTTGTGGGCCGGGATTACGTCGAGGTTCTCCACGCCGGTGTCCTCGCGGATGAGGTCCGCAAACGGGCCTTTGCCGCGGCCGACCATATGACGAACGAGATTGTCCGCAGCGCCGTCGTCGCGGTCGTCGTCGACGCCGAAGATGTAGGAGATGGACGCCTCCTGCGGGTCAAGGTCGATGACGAGCGTTTTCAGACCGTTCTGAGCGTGTGCATGCGCGAGGTTCGCGGCTGTCGTTGTCTTGCCGACGCCGCCGGCCTCACTGTACGTCGTATATGCCAGCATGTGTTATTACTGTATGTTGCTACTACTAATAATTAGCGTGTGTTAGTAACGCTTGTTACTAACGTATGTAACTGATGGTAGTAACTAAAGTTAGTAATACATCGGAAACAGTGAGGTGTGAAAACTCGCAACAGGGAGTGACTAGACTAACCAACACAAACGCTATTGTGCGCGGTCGTGTTGGTTAGCGCATGGGCGACGAAGACTATGCTCACCAAGCGCTGTCGGCGCTGGAACGCATCGACGTCGAGGCGCTGGAGCAGGAATGTCGTGATGCGCACGAGGACGCGGTTGCCGCCGTCGACGAGCTGGCCGCAGCGCTCGAAGAAGACGACGAAACAGACGACGCAGTCGGCATCGAGGCGCCCGAAGGGTGGGACGAGGACGACTGGGACGAGAAAATCAACGAGGCCTACGAGGCTGCGGAGATCGCTCGCTCGAAGGGGACGCTAACGACGAAAACAATCGACGAACGGGGGTATTACTATATCCAGTGGCGAGAAGGAGAGAAAGTTAAGAGTCAGTACGTGGCGCCGGTTAGTTCGACATAGGGCGGTTTCTCTCCAGAGACGATGGTGTTTGAAGCCGGCCAAACAATCGTTGTAGATCTGATTCATTGTTGAATGCGGGAGTTATGATTTCACTCCAGCGGTGGGCTTCTGGGCTGTCGCTGCATCTATAGAGAAGACGCTATTCTCGGCGGTGTCTGTACGCTGTTTCAATCCCGTGCTGAGTTTTCTGGCCGTCGCGACTCAGCTGTTTGAATGACTGCTCAGTGGAACGGTTATAGTTTCAATCCCGTGCTGGGTTTTCTGGCCGTCGCGACGCCATCTGCCGACCGGATTCTGTGAGCCGATACAGTTTCAATCCCGTGCTGGGTTTTCTGGCCGTCGCGACGTACCAACGTTGGTCGTTTGCATCTGGATCAAGCGAGTTTCAATCCCGTGCTGGGTTTTCTGGCCGTCGCGACACTCCGGTTCATCGACAGGGCAGGGTTCGTGTACTCCCTGTTTCAATCCCGTGCTGGGTTTTCTGGCCGTCGCGACCGAGACGTTCGTGAGCACCATCCCGGTCGAAGCGAGTTTCAATCCCGTGCTGGGTTTTCTGGCCGTCGCGACCGAGCAGGAAAGCGACGAGGGAGAGACCGAAGACGAGTTTCAATCCCGTGCTGGGTTTTCTGGCCGTCGCGACTCAACGACACCAGTCAGGCCGTCTCAACATCCGTTAGTTTCAATCCCGTGCTGGGTTTTCTGGCCGTCGCGACACGACATTCAGATATTCCCATTCATCGATATCCCAGTTTCAATCCCGTGCTGGGTTTTCTGGCCGTCGCGACAGAGAGTACGAGTACCTCCACGATGTTGACGAGTTGGTTTCAATCCCGTGCTGGGTTTTCTGGCCGTCGCGACGAGTCGTGGGTCGGCTGCAACGCATCTCAGTAGTTTCAATCCCGTGCTGGGTTTTCTGGCCGTCGCGACTTGTTTGGGATGGCAATTTCTGACGGGCGGTCATGTTTCAATCCCGTGCTGGGTTTTCTGGCCGTCGCGACGATATCAACGGCTGGCGGTTTGTCGTCCTCAACAGGTTTCAATCCCGTGCTGGGTTTTCTGGCCGTCGCGACCGCCGAACGCCAGCTTGACGCGGACCTCTCGGAGCTTGTTTCAATCCCGTGCTGGGTTTTCTGGCCGTCGCGACTCGTCGTCATAACCTCTTGAGACTCCTGCAAGTGTTGTTTCAATCCCGTGCTGGGTTTTCTGGCCGTCGCGACGATCTGTTCTAACTCTTCCTGCAGCTTCGACACATCGTTTCAATCCCGTGCTGGGTTTTCTGGCCGTCGCGACAGTGGCTTGTTTCGTGGCAAACTCGACAGACAGCAGGTTTCAATCCCGTGCTGGGTTTTCTGGCCGTCGCGACGGCAGGGAAAGGCCACACTCATTGATGGCGGCAGTGTTTCAATCCCGTGCTGGGTTTTCTGGCCGTCGCGACATTATGAGTCGATATTTATATTTATGCGGGGAATAGTTTCAATCCCGTGCTGGGTTTTCTGGCCGTCGCGACATTATGAGTCGATATTTATATTTATGCGGGGAATAGTTTCAATCCCGTGCTGGGTTTTCTGGCCGTCGCGACCCTCCAGACTGGGTATCGTTGTTCACGGCGTGAAGCACGTTTCAATCCCGTGCTGGGTTTTCTGGCCGTCGCGACCGAGTCGAGGAGATGCTCCTCGATCAACCATACTCGTTTCAATCCCGTGCTGGGTTTTCTGGCCGTCGCGACAGGGGGTGAAAATACGGTTATAGGGCTGAAAAGTCTTTCTCAGGCCGCCAAATCGAGGCCCGATTACGTCGACCGGGGCTGTACACTCATTTAATAAAGGTCCACGTAGCTCTGTTCAGAGAACGTTGGATTGTTCATCGGGCGGATCGGACCCGATATCGGTTGTGTTATCCTGGCAGGACTGACACAAACGGTAAATCCGAATTCGGTCACCGTCGGCTGGCTCGATATGTGATTCCAGTTCGTCCTGAAGCTCGACACGCTCGGCTTTGGTCACATCAACCTCAAACACGCTGTACTGTCGCCAAGCTCCGTATCGCTGGAGCGTTCGGTACACTTGGCGACGATTTGCATCGTCACTTACGTCGTAAGCTATTGCCAGGCGCATGGTTATTTCGAAAAGGTCAGGGCGTGGTACTCGTCCAGTTCCTCGGTAATCGCCTTCCGCAACAGGATTGTTTGCTGGCGAACAGCCTTTCGGCGTGTGACTGAGTATTCAAAGTACGGGTGAATAAACTCCTCCCGCATGAACTCGTCGAACTTCGAGCAATAGGTTTTGAACGCATCGTCACCCAGATGATTATCCTGCGTGAATTCATCGTGCGTGATCACGCCACGGTTTACCAGCCGTGACACGAACGCGTCACAGAAAATTGGCCTAAACTCTTCTTGGAGATCCAGCGCCAGCGACGGTCGCCCGTGCCGGTCAGCGTGCAGGACGCCTAAGAAGGGATCAAGATTATACTGTCGGAGTGCACTCAACACCTCATTTTTCATGAAGACGTATGTTAACGATAGAAGTGAGTTGATGTGGTCTTCAGGCGGTCGTTTTGTCCGTTTCTCGAAAGTCCACCCATCAGTGAGTGTCTCGTCTAAGCGACTGAAATACCGCTCACTGGCTTCACCCTCGACACCGCGCAGGTCGTCTTTCGTCGATACCATCGTCGCACGCACACCAAGGTCTTTCAGCACGTCCGTTCCGTGGACACCTTTCCGTGAGAGCAGAGTTCTGGCATTGCGAATCTTTGCGGAAATCATTGATGCCGCAATGTCCAGTTCAGCAGTCTCACTGAGGGCATACTGTGCTCGGCGAACCTCAGCGATTGTATTCCGTTCTGGGACGAAACTTCCACGATATTTGCCATTCTCAGTGAAGTAATTGAGAATGATCCCGTGCTCGTTCGCCTCCGCGACAAACGGTGTCGAGAAGTTTACCCCGCCGAAGACGTTGATCGTTTCGAGTTTCTCCGTGGGAAAGGTGGCAAGTTCGCCCTCATCACCATCGACATCCCAGACAACAATTCTCCCACCATCAGTTCGGACTTGAGTGCCCTGTTTAGTGACATAGACAACCGACTCGTCAAACATCCCCTCGGTTGCTTTCATACTTTATCCTCCCAGCCGGAACCGCGGGCTTTCTCTGGTTCGAGCATAGCTGTCTCCTCAGGCATACAGTACTCTCGAGCAGAGCAAGCCCCACATTTCGAAGGGGTGTCGGTGAGTGGAGGTATCTCGTCAACGGACATGGTCTGGATTCTCTCGACGATTTGGTTGACTGCTTGTCGATGATCCTCTGTAATCCGAACCGAGTGTCGCTGGTCTGTAGAATATAAATAAATGTATCCGAAATTAACAGGCTCACCGATTGCTTTGGATAACAACATACAGTAACCGGCTAGCTGAATTTCATCGTTGGTGTAGTACCCGCCACTTTCAGCTCGCTTTCGCTCGATCGGGGTCAGAACCCCGTCCTTGGATTCGATAATGTCTATTTTGCCATGAAGGCCGAGTGAAGTATCACATAAATATCGTTCGTTGATCCAGTTACCCCGGTGAGCAGCATTCTTGTGTTTACTCCGACCATCAACCAATTCGTAGGGAGTTCCGATCTCGTCTTGATACCGCTGGTAGTAGAATCGTCGTGGGCAGTAGAGGTACTCATTCAGCGCACTCACGTGAACCAAGTCGTCGTGATCTGCAACAGAACTTGCTGACATCACAACTCACCAAGTTCAATGTCGAGTCCATCATTGTCCTGCTGGTCTTGTACTCGGCAGTGCAGATAGAGTGCATCGTGGCTGAACGCAATTGCAGCCGTATCTCCCTCTGGGTGTAGGAGTGGATAAACGAATCCGAACTCACCAATAGAGTATTGCTTCGATATCTCGCTAACGTGGCCTTCGATCGGATAACAGAGGATTTCGGTTTCACTAAGGTTGATTTTCAACTGATCTAGCCCATCAATATCCGGTGAGGTTTCGACTTCTAATCCAGTACACACTTTTGGCTTCCGAGTCTGCCGTTGTCCCCCACTCAACAGTGAGTACAGTTCACCAGTTGGTTTGAAGCAGAGATCACGTCCAGTGTACCCTTCATCGCCTTCGGTTCCATCGCAGTCGTAAGTTCCGTAATAAATGCAGTATCCAATGCTGTAGCGTTCGACTCGCGATACGTCGTCTTCGAGATGATCGGGGATATGTGTAAAAAAGTCATCCCGCTCCAATAACTGGATGTCGCCGTGTCGTAGTAGATATGTTAGATTATAATTCTGGACTGCCTGTTGGTCTGGGTCATAGACGGATAGTTGGAGGCTGTTGCCGCGGTACATTTGCAACGCATCGAGAATCTTTGTTTGTACTGCGTCATGGCATCGTTCCACATCTTGTTTCGAGAACACGGTACCATGCGGTCGGCAAAAGTGCCGTTCGATTCGTTTCCAGCCCTCTTTTCGGATCAGGCCGGCTTCGTCCGATGGTGCGTTCTCTACACGTTCTTCAACGTGATGGTACGCTTCGACGGCCGAATACCGCCAGTCAAACGACTTCGGTGTGGAATTATCGACGTAGTATTGTTCAACCAACTCTTCGAACCGATCTCGGCCGATCCACTCGTTGCCGAAGTCATCAATCTCCGGCTGAAGTTGTTTATATACGTAGGGTGGGAGGTACGCGTAGGCACTTGATGTCTCTTCACGTGTTCGGAGTCGGCCGAGTCGCTGGAAGAACGTTGCGGCGCTGTGTGCCGAGAACAGCACCTGATCAGTATCGAAATCGACGCCAACTTCGACTGCCGCATTGCTGACAAGCGTGTCAAATCGGTCGAGTTTATCAGCAATATCTCCACGATGAAATCCGTCGATTCGTTCGACAACACCGAGTTCAGAATCCTGCAGCAACCGATATATTTGATCAACTTCGTGGATGCCATCCAGCATCAAAACCGTTCGTCCTCGTAAGAGGCGGTCGATGGTTTCCTCCCGTTCCTCAGCTAATCGTGTCGCAGTCTGAAAGGTCGCTGCTGGCTCCAACTGGAGTTCGAGTGGTGGCAGTACTGGACGGTACTCGGTCGGTAGTTGGCCAGGTGCAAATGCGATAACTGACTTGTCGTCCGCTGCCATTGCTGGATGTGGCGTCTCACGCCATCCAAAATCCGTGAGCGGATAGTAGGGCGCAGAGACGGCTTCATCGAACCGTTCGGCTAGCTCCTCGTCAGGAGTCGCACTGAGGAACACGAGATATGACAGCCGACATATTTCAGTATCGGCATCTTGCATTTCATCCAATAAAAACAAGAGTGTATTCTGTTCTTTTCGTGTCGCTCGATGGAACTCATCGACCACAGCGACTTCGAAGAGATTGACCCCATCAATTCGCTTGTGGTATATTTCTCGACGTAGCAGGACGAATATGTCTGGGTTCGTGAGTAGAATTACCGTTTCTGGCCGCTGAAATGCATCTCGTAGGAGGTACGAAAGTAGCTCTCCGTTCGACTCAGCAGCAGGATACTCTGTGGCGTACTCGTCTTGGAGTGTGTCACTTGAGACTGCCAGCAAATGGACGTCATCTCCACCCTCGATATCGTCCAGTTGTGACTCGATATTCGCCTGCTGATCTTCGATCAGTGCGTTCGTCGGGTACACTGCAACTGTGTCCAGACCCCCCGAAATCGTCGGTGCAAGCCACGAAAGTGTCTTCCCCGCACCAGTTGGTGCATCGTTCACGAAGACACCTGGAACACCTGTTGTCAGAGCGTCGTGGAGTGCCCACTGGTGGCGGTGAGGTGTAACATCATCGACTGGATACGAATCGCCAGGATATTCCCGCAATGCAAGTCCCTTTACTCGAACGGTTGATGAAGATGAATCAGACATCGTCACGTTTCGTTGCAAGAAATTTTGCATCTGCCGGGTAGTACACGCGGTCAGCAGAATCAATCGGAGGTTCTATCGCGTAATGTTCAGTTTCGAACTCACCCTCGAACCAGAGCGGTGTGGGTTGCATCTGCCGCATCACGACGCCACCGAGTGGCTGTGCGCTATGATCGTAGATACTCAGCGGATGGCCTAGCGAGAACGTCCCCGACTTTCGCTCGGCATTGACGATACGATATCGAACGTGGCCTTTTCCACGTTTTTTACCGAGTCGGATATACGGTGGAAGCGTCTCTTTGACGGCCTCAGCTGTCCGGCCATACGGAAAGACGTAGAACCGGAAGTGGTTGCCCGGGGCGAGCGCTCGTTCACGTTCGAACGTTGGAAGGTTCTGGCTGGCCTTTCCCGTTGGGTCGTCGTCAGCCGGATAGTTCGGGGTCGCGTACGTATCCGTTCTTGCGTTTCGGTTGGTCGTGAGGTATTCCGTTCGGATCGAATCATTCTCAACTGCAACAGGTGTCGCTGGAGTCACGTACACTTCGTCTACGATGTCCGCTGTATCCTCAATATAGGTTGGCTGGTGGGCGACATCGACGTAGTTGCCACTCGCTAACCCGAGTGCATAGTGCAATGCTGTGTTGAGGATATACGGATCTGTGTCGGCCATCCGACCAACCTCCCGAGATGCAAATCCGACTTTCCCGTGTGTTGTCAGCGTTGCTTCGAGTACCTCCATGGCTTGGATTAGCTCTCGTCTGCCGTGATTGCGTCGTCGATGAATGACTGTGAGTGGGGCTGTTGGGCTTCGAGCACAGCCTGGAGGTCATCGTCACCTGTGAGCTCCAGTAATTCATCAAGGACCTCGTCATCAACAGGGGTTTGTGCAATTGTCTCAGCACACGCTGTGTCGTAGGTCTCCCGGACGTATGTCGCTGCTTTGTCAGCATTCAGTGCTGGAGCCTGGACGACATCACCAAGCGTTCGATCACTCTCACTAGCGAACGAGACAATCGTTTCTGCTGTTAATTCTCGGTTTGACGGACCCTCTTCAGAGCCAGTGTAGAGACCGAGGATACGATTGTTAACTCGTCCAAGCCGAGTCGTTGCTGCCCCGTAGCGTTTATTGCGGCTCGTAATCGCAGCGACGAACGCCACTTCCGCAGGTGTTGCGTCACGAAGAGTTATCGTACATGGGAACAGCGTTCCCGGTTCGAAAAAGTCCGGCTCTCGAATGTTGGCAGTCGACCCTTTAGCGTACCCCTCACCGGGCGCGTTCTGGAATTTCTCATCGATACAAGCACTGGCATCGCGGACAGTAAACGCAGTATCGTACATCACTCGCGATGTGACGCCGATATCCACATCGTCGTCTCCACTAGCAGCACTGCCGTATAGTGCCGACTCAACGGACTGGGGGTTCATATCATTAACATCCATTGAATCACTCTGGTCATACTCCAACAGTTCGCGCTGAATCGCTTTTCCAGTCCGGCGGTCGCTCCCGGTCTGTTTCCGCATGAACATCAGTCCTGGTGAGTACTCGACACTCCCGTCATCGCCAACGACTGATAGTGAGGTGATATCTGCATCCTGCCCATTCGTTGTGAAGACCGCATGGCTCTCCAATTCCCGGAGTACTAACAACGTCGTGTAGTTCGTTCCGGGTGTGTTGGTCATGTCATCAATTGGAACAGTGCCATCGGCGAGTGCGTCGGTAATACTGTCTGGAATCATTGTTAGACTTGATCTGCTGACTTCTTCTCTGCGCTGTCTTCTTTGTAGTACTCTGCCTCTGCTCGAAGTGTCGCACCGAAGAAACCGTCTGCGAGGTTGTTTTCGAGACGCTTCAGTTGAGAGGGGCGCCCGTCAGCAATCCCGTAGAGGATTTCGTCGACGAAGTATCTCGCGTACTCTTCGATGCGCTCCTGAAGCGGTGTTCCAGCGTCTGACTCCTCGGCACTGACCGGATAGACTGCGTCGCCAGCCTGCCGGTCAATCATCTTCTGAAGTCGCCCGGAGACACACATCCTGTAGTCTTCTCTATCGAGTTGTTGTCCTGTCTTCGAGACTGCTTTGACGCTCTCACGGAACACGCGTTCGACACGATGCGGTTTCCGGTCGTGTCCGCTCGCTGGCCGGATGGCATCGTATGCAAGATCTGCGAGTGTCGTGATACGATTGTGTGGTGTGTCGCTCATCTGTGAATTGGATTGTCTGATCGCGTTTCGCTGATCGAGTGCGACTGCATACCTCATCAGGGCGAGTATGTACGGCCCCTCATCTGAGGTCTGGACAGCACGCTTGAGTAGATACGACCCCGGCAACAGCTCGTTCCGTGTCGTCCGGAGGTATTTCGCGAACAGAGAGTCATTGCGGTCGTTACCCTGGATTGCGTATCCAAGCTTCACAACGGCAGCTGCTGACTGGAGTACTGACCGAAGACTGGTCAGTGGGACAGTCTCACCGTAGAACCTCGTCACCTGCGTAAACCCGCTCCCGATCTTTGCAAACTCTGGGAAGTCACGAGAGCGCATCTCCGGGACAGGCGACGAACTCAAATACACCCGCATCCCAGTGTATGCACTCACGGTGAGAGCCAGAAACGCACCGAAAAACTGGAACTCAGTGTCGTTGTCTGGGTTTTTGAAGTAACCGACCGTCTGAGCACCAAACTGCTGATTACGGTCGAACTGTTGTGAGAGTGACTCGATCATCGTTCGGCCGTTCCCTTCCGGCTGTGTTAATTCGTCCATCACGCCGGTGAACTCCTCAAGAGAGTCGATATCGAACACCCGCTCGGCAAGTCGTCCCAATCGAACCCGGTTTTCACCGGTGAATCGGTTGACCAAGCGAGAATAGAGTCGCCAAGAGTATGGTGTATAGAAGTAGTCAGGAACCAGGTGGAAAAACAATCGACCTTCGTCTCGTTGGGAGGCTGCTGTCTCGCGCAACGAGAATTCGATTCGACAGGTCGAACACAGCAGGAGGTTATCTCGTTTCATTCCACCGACCATCTCCCTATTTGAAAAACCACCTTGTAACGTCGTCAGGGATTGTTTGGATTTCATTAGTCCAAGGTTCCCACCCGCCGCGACGCCACGGCTACACAGCATACAGGTCTTTCCCCGTGATGATTTGACGTATTCATCGTAAGTATCGACTGTCGCACTCGTGAGAATTAGGTTGCCACCACCAACACGGAGGTTTTCACCGATGAACGCTTCGACCTCTGCTGACATATCACCCGCGTGTGCGTTCTGAATGAGAGTCCGCCAATCAGTGTCATCGTCAACAAGTCCAGCCAAGCCATCCGATAGTGTCGTAACGATTTCGTCTTCAACAGTGGGAATTACGGGTCCGGTTCCATGTCGATCAAGAAGCGCTTGTGCAATTGCATACGAGTATTCCCATTTGCCACCACTGGTCAGCTCCGAGGTAGTGTCTTCAGAGAGAGCAACAAGCTCCTCGGATAGCTCATCCGAAAAACCGAACGCGGTGACAGTGGCTCGAATCAGGTCGTTCGCAGTTCGGTCGCTGGGAAGCAGCGGATCGACAAACCAGCTTTTTATTGTGTTCACAAAGCGACCAAGACCGTACTGCTGCTCGGTTTTCTCGAATTCAGCCCCTAGTTCGTCTTCCAGCAGTTCCATCGACTCTGTGGCAGGGTCCGTGGCACTACTGTCCGCGTCGCCGTCAGTAATCCCCTTCCGAACTACGGCTTGCAACATCGTTCCACTACCAGCGTAGAAAAAGTCGGGCTCGTTCAGACTGTAAAGTCCTTGGGCGCCAACAATCGAGAAGTTTGAGCGCAGTTGATCGACATCGTTGTACGATGGGTGAGAATCGCCGATACTATTCCCTAGCTGTGAAGTGATTGCGGCAACGATGTCTTCGTCAGTCTCTGGCTGGTCTTGATCCGATGGTGCGAGATACACACAGCCATCCTGATACATCGTGAGTAGATGGTAGTTATATTCCTCTTGTAGATACTCGCTCACGGCCTTATTCAACAAGTTCGTAAAAATACCACTGACGTGGTCGGTCTGGTGATATGCGAGTTCGACGTTTCCACTGGGAAATGCCTCACGGAATCGATCTTGGACGCGAGTATTCGTCGCTGCCTCTGGTGTCGTCGAAGAAGCCATCGCGTCAGCCAGTCGGATTAGTGGCCGATACTCTCGCCAAGTCGTCGTGACGCGAGTCGAGTTGGCGTTATCAGTCTCGTGATGATCGACGGCGCACGAACGGAACGTCCGCATTGAGAGTGCCGAATCAGGATCGTCTTGGCTAGCGCTAAATTCGTCCAGTCCGATTTGCTTGATAAATGGCTCCAGTTCCTTGATTTTGATATCGAACCGTTCATCTGGATTCTCGTCTTCTTTGCGGAGCTTGTGATAATCGTGAGCGACCGCGAGTGCAACGAGATGACGGAGCTTTTCCGGTGTAATCGGTGGAAGATCGGTATTCTCTACTTGTCGAGCAAGCTGGTGTAAAAAGTATACTAGATTTCGAGTATGATTGAGCATCGACTGGTCGACTTTGCTGTATTCGACGCTCTTGTTCGGGAGAAACGACCAGCCTGCTTCCACGAGCCGTGGATCGATTTCTGAAATATACTCGCTTAAAATACTATCCAATTTTGACTCGACAGTCTCTGGGTCGGGATCAACTCCGAATTCTTTCTCTGGATCTTTGAAGAGAGACTGTGAAAATGAATCAACGCCTTCAGTAGGTACTTCTTCTGACTCACCATCGCCCTCTGACCCAATTTCATCGAGTGTTGCCTGCTTTCTGTCGTTGTCGGTCATCAATCTTTGACCTCCGAGTTGACCTGTCCACAGCCCCGAGCAACAGCACTGCCGACACCCGAGTATTCAGCGAACATCCCGAGCGCCGTTACCGCGTTCTCGACGGACTCGCTAGCTCCTTTGAATTCGTAGGCACAGTCACCAGTGAAGCCCTGCCGGAAGAGATTCCGCGTTTCTCCGTCTTCGTTTTTTACGCGGTTGACTAGCACCGAATGGGTATCATAGGTGCGTGCGTCGGGTTTCTCGATTACGTTCGCTTCAATTGCCTCTCGACGCAGGTCAAGCTCCAATTCCTCCGGAACAGACCGATTCCACTTCCCTAACAGTGACAAGAATACGGCACCCCGATGAGGAAACATCGTCGTAATTTCATCGGCTTCCTCAATGCAGGTCGCCGTTTCGAAGGACATCTCGATGGTCGGGTTATCCATCGACCCCGCCTCGTCCAGTAGTTCGGCCTGTGTCGTGTTCAGACTCTCGAACTGCTCAACGTGCAATTCCCCGTGACTCAACTCGATACGATCACCTTCCAAGACGAGTGCGTTCACCAGTGCCTGAAAAATCTCGGTGTCGGCAGGGTCTACTACACCAAGTGTTAGCTGATATGTCTCGTCTGGCAGGAGCAACTTGTGATAGGCACGGTTACTATCACCGAACACACCACGAAGGCCACTGCTGTGGAGACTCCCCAGTGACGAGTCATGAATGTGTCCGCTCACGTCCGCATCAACGGCTTCGAGCACACCCAATAGCGCCGAATACACGGAGTATCCGTCCGAGATCGGCACTGGAAACCGAGATTCCGGCCGAGCCGTGATGTGGATTTGGCGTAATCTATTATTTATCGAGACTTCTTGTTTGTTCATCAGGTGCGTCCGGGTCGTTGGCCCAGTAGCATCATAAGCGTTTCCCAAAAATGGGACGATTTCAATTTCATGCAACCAAAATTGAATAGTCGTCGATTTCACTGACACGCAACAATACTATTTTTGCAGGTCACACCGATTAGCAGGTAATGCACACATATCTCTCAGCGATTGGTTTTAACAGTACAAGCGTCACCCGACCGCTGCTGAGCCACGGTGTCGACACCGGCGACACAGTCGTCTTAATACGGCCAGATCAGGAACCAGATTCACGCGCCGAGGAAGCGATTGGGGATGTCGAACGCCTCTTACAGGAGATTGAACCGGACCTCAATCTTACAACAGAGCAGATCACACACGGAGATTTTCAGACAGCTGTTTTGGAATGTAGTGATTTGATCCGGGCAGCAGACGGTGAGCGAATTGTTTCGCTCGGTGGCGGAGCACGGGACGTGTTGCTGCCATTCACGATTGCTGCAATGACACACGTTCGATTGCTGTCTGCTGCACTGTTTTTCAGCGATCTTGATGGAACAGTGCGGGAGTGGGATCTCCCCCGGTTGACTGCCCAAATTCAACAGACGACGATGTCAACACTCCAGACGATTGCCAATGCAGAGGGGGCAATCTCGATACCCGACCTGACTGCGGAGACTGGTAACTCGAAAAGTACGGTGACACGCCACGTCACCGCACTTGCCGATGCAGGAGCAATCGAGACATGGACAGACGGGAAAACCAAGTTCGCACAGGTGACTCTGACCGGACAATTGCTCCTTCGAGATGATGTCTGACTACGTGGACCTTTATTAAATGAGTGTACAGCCCCGGTCGACGTAATCGGGCCTCGATTTGGCGGCCTGAGAAAGACTTTTCAGCCCTATAACCGTATTTTCACCCCCTGTCGAAGCGGTCAGAAAACCCGAACCGGGATTGAAACTCGAGTGCCCGCGGTGTGGGACCGTCCGCGATGCGGTCGAAGCGGTCAGAAAACCCGAACCGGGATTGAAACTTCGAAAGAGGCCGCAAAGCCGCACCAGAGGAATATACCGTCGAAGCGGTCAGAAAACCCGAACCGGGATTGAAACAGTCTGGTATGAACTTGTCCACGATCACCGCCTTGTCGAAGCGGTCAGAAAACCCGAACCGGGATTGAAACTCGATGACTGCCGAGGCATCGTCTGACCCATCCAGGGTCGAAGCGGTCAGAAAACCCGAACCGGGATTGAAACACGCTGTCGCGTCAGGACTTGGGCCAGCCGCCCCGTCGAAGCGGTCAGAAAACCCGAACCGGGATTGAAACCCTGCTCGATCAGTGCATCGAGAGCGTCCGTGTAGGTCGAAGCGGTCAGAAAACCCGAACTGGGATTGAAACCGGGAGTACTCCACGCCCTCGCGGTAGAACTCGTCTGTCGAAGCGGTCAGAAAACCCGAACCGGGATTGAAACACCGCTACAGCCACCGCTTCCAGAACACGAGCAGCGTCGAAGCGGTCAGAAAACCCGAACCGGGATTGAATGTCGACACTGTGAGTGAGCGATTAGCGACAGCACAAGCTTGTCGGTCGGGTGCCGCTCTGGCCACTCATTGAGGTGATTACTGCCTCCCCAACGTCAGCTCATCGACGTGGTCAACCCTCATACTCGTCAAACGACATAGCTAAAGCTAACAGACCGGGCAATGGCGTGCCCACGAGCGTGCTGACAAGCGGTTCAGTGTAGCCCTTCAGTCCGCGACAGTCCCTCCATCAGTCAGTGCCGACGGCTGCTGGCCGCCACCATAGGAGCCCAGCGTCGTCTCGCCGCTATCAGCGAGCTTCGAGTCGCCGTCGGCGTTCGCGAACTCTCTGATGGTCCGGGCCATATCGAGGTGGTCAATTTCGAGTTCGGTCAGATTCAGGCGCAGCACCTGCTGTCTGTCTGGTTTGCCAGTCCCGATCCCGAAGTGCTCAGCGGCGTCTTGCATCACTTCATGCATCATTGGTCTCGAGATTTCGTCGTCGAACACCTCCTGCCGAAATTCTCTCTCGGGGAGCGTCACATCCTTCGACGCCGCCGCCATTGCGCGGCGGTGTAGACGACGAAGCCCTTCATTGTGGCAAGAGCCAATTCTGGAGCGGACACACCACCGTTACATGTGAAACGCCTACCGCCGGACACACCACTCTTTCAAGTGAAGGGCTCACTGGTAACCACACCACGCTTGCAAGTGAAACAGCGTCCGTCAGACACACCACTCTTTCACGTGAAGCGGATTGGCCCGCCCACTACGTACCTTCACATGAAAGGGTGGAGTCCCCCGTCATCCAACGTTGTTCATAGCGGCAATGTCACGGATTGTATCGATTTCCGTTGTGAGATGAAGGACATCAGACATCGCCTCAATGGCGCTCGTAAACGGAACATCAAGCTCGTAATTGTAGTAGTTCCCCCGAGAACCGCTCCGGTTTTCGTGCGCTGAGAGGATACCCAACATCCGAAGGTCTGACAGGTGGTTATGGAGCGACCGCTGGCCGAGCGCATCGGTTTCAGAGGACTCACAGAGTGAGCGATACTCCTCGTAGAGGTCACGCGTCCGACAGGGCGTTTCCTCTTTGGCTGCTTTCGAAATCACTGCCAATAGTGCAAGGCGGCCATGCGTCGTCAACTCGCGCATTCCTTCTTCGACCCGCTCTTGTTCGAGTTGTGAGCGAGCATCTTCGATGTGCGCTTCTTTGATCATCTCAGCTTCCCGGTTTTCCGCGATCTCACCACCCAACCGAAGGAGATCAAGCGCCTGCCGGGCACTGCCACTGTCCCTGGCGGCGAGAGCAGCACACAACTGCAACACACCAGTATCGATTGACCCATCCGTGACAGCGACCTCGACACGTGATTCGAGAATGTTTTTCAATTCTGTGGCATCGTATGGCGGGAACTGGAGTTCTCGCTCACAGAGTGTGTCCTGGACACGAGGGTCGAGCTGGTCACGAAATTTGAAATCGTTGCTGATGCCAATAACGCCGACCTTTGCCGAGTCGAGATTCCCATTGGCCCTGGCCCGAGGAAGCTCATAGAGCAGCTCATCTCGGTCGCCAATGGAATCGACTTCATCAAGGACGATGAGAATGGTCCCACCGATGGCCTCAAGCTCCTGATATAGCTTTTTAAACACGGTTTGCTGTGGATACCCAGTCGTACTGATTTCGCCACCGGATGGACGGAGTTCATTGACGAGTTCCACAGCGACCTGATACGAGGAGTTGAGCGTCTTGCAATTGAGCGAAATAATGGAGAGATCGATATCATCGTACGCAGCGACGTCGTCCTGGAGTCGGTCAAGAAGGTAGTCGGTGACGGCTGTTTTCCCGACACCCGTATTGCCGTAGAGAAAGATGTTGTTTGGTTCCCACCCATCGATTACCGGCTGGAGAGCGTTCATATACTCCTCAATTTCTTCATCCCGCTCCTCAATCCGTTCCGGTTGGTAGGACTCCCCCAGGGCGTCTTTGTTCCGGAAGATGTTTTGCTTCCGCTCGAACCGACGCATAGGGAATCTTTCACAAGAGGGGTATATAAAACCACCTCTGCATCTGTTTCAAGTGAAGCCACTCACACACACCACTGTTTCGAGTGAAGAACTAGAGTAGAGTAGTTACTAGAACAACAGTCCACTGTTTCATCTAAAGCGCTGACACTAGTCTAGTTGGTCAGAATCCCGATTCTGGTGGTAACGGTCTTGGAAGTCCCATTTTTAGCCGCTTCGTGGTAGTTGGCTGATTGCTCGAATTCTACAGGGTCTCCACCCTTTCCCGGCTTCACGTGAAAGAGTGGTGTGTCTCTCCCCGGGGTCACGCTGTCCCATCTCGAAGTCGATGCCCCAAGCTAACCAACATTCGGCGTCAATTAGGGAAAATGTTGGTTAGTTATGGCCGTGACTATGGAATTTCAGGCACCACTGTCTTGACGGACTATCTGACAGTGTTGTCAGAAGGCGATGGAAGAGGATGTCAGATAGAATCGTTCGCTCTCAGACTTCTTTTCCTACACCTCATAGAGGGAAGGAAAAGGGAAGTCGTTTCACGTCACTCTAACGAAACGAGAACAAGCGTAAGTTACGCACCACATTCGTATGGATTTTATTGTAGGGGTCTAGTGGGGAATTCGTTACCGCTCTTGTCGACCACCTCCATATGACACGCTACTCGCGAGCGTGCTGACAACACTGTCAGAACGCGTCTCAGTCATCCGCGTTCACCGCCGTTGCCTGATTCAGCTGATCGAAGTCCGTCGTCTTTGACGGCTCTTCGGCTGTCTTCTGTTTGTTCTCGCTTTCACTGTCGGTTCTGACATTGGCGTCAGCAGTGTCTGCGTTGTGGACGCTAGCTTTCATCTTCCGCTTTGGAACGGTCAGGGTATGTGGCTTCCCGGAGCGGAAGTTGATCAGTCCATGGTCGGAGCACTTGTCGATGTCAACGCAGTCCTTGTGGCCGTCACCATCGACGATCGTGAACCGCTGGACATCGCGCATGACACGCCCGGCTGTCTTGGAATAGGACTGTGGCTTGACGCCATCCAGCAGGCCTTCGTCTTCAAGTACCTCCACAGCCTGTTCAGTGTTCATCGTGAACTTCTGGCCGTCTGGCGTGACGTTCTGGTTCGTCTCGCCGCTGGCCTTATTCACGAACCGCTCGTACAGCGCCGCGGCACGTTTCTGTGACTTGCTGAGCGATGCGTCGGCGCCGGAGTTCAGATCAACCATCATCCGGTGCAGCGGGAGCATATTCCCCCGGCTCCTCTCCGAGGCGTCCTGATTCTCAGCAGCCGGCTGGGCGTTCGTAACCGACTCTTTCACCGTCCCGTGCTCCTCGACGAACGGTTCAATGTCGCTTTTCTCGATGTCGGGCTCTGGATTCCTGAACACCAAGCGGTTGAGAGTTTTCCGCCCCGTCTTGTTTGAGGCGATGCTGTTGCCGACCGGCACGCCGCCGACAAACAGGTTCTCGATCTCCTTTGCATCACCCCGATACTCGATGGACTCTTGCTCGGCAACCTCCGTTTCGAGTTCGTCAACGCGCTCACGAAGGTGTTCGTTCTCCGTTCGTAGTTGTGAAACCTCTTCGATGAGGTCGGCAACAACATCCCGAAGGCCGTTCGGACTCTCGGGCAGTTCGTCGGCAGTAGGTGGAGAGCTGTCGACGCTCATTGGGCACCTCCCGTGTGTGGACCGCTGACTGTGCCGTGGACGATGCCCTCGAACATTTCACTCAGCACGGCGCGATTGGGAGCATTCGTACTGTTGGTAGTCGGCTCGAACTGGGAACGGTGGCCCCTTCTCAGGTGCGTTGTGTTCTCGTAGTGTCTTCTCTGTCCTGCGACTTGCACGTGCGGTGAGTTAGAACCGCCAGCAGCGTCAGACATTGGTATCAGCCTCGACAAGACTGCGAACGACATCGGCGTTTGACCCGCGAGCGATACTGACACGGTCAGTAGCGACGTTGACCATCGTCTCGGACGATTCGACAAGCACGCGTGCTGGGGCAGCATGCTCGTCGTAGGTGTAGCGCTCGCGAACGATCCCACGCAGCGAATCGCCGCTGAGTCGGTCGACCGTCACAGGCGTGCCGACGTCGGCGGGTTCGTCATGGCGTGCCTTGCGTTTGGCCGGCGCGCCCTGGCTGGCTCTACTCATCGGCCCACCCCCGCTTGCGCACTCGCCCGAGCGCATCGAGCAACACCGCCTCGGCGTCGGTGTCTGCCTCGTCGGCAACGAGATCGGCGACCTCGACGACGCGGTCGACAGTAGCGTCGGACTCACTCGCCATCGTCGCCCTCCTGGTCGCGTGGTCGAAGGTGGACGATGATGGTCCCCAGCTGGATACGATGCTGGACCTCAGTCACGCGGTAGTGGTCCGTGTCCCAGGTGACGAGTTCGCCCTCGCGGGGAATCGCAGCACCGTAGTGCTCGATTGTTTTACTGAAGCTCCCCGGCGTGTCTGGTTTCTCGACGAGTTCGAGGCGGGTCACTCAAACGCACCTCCTCGCGTCGCCGACCGGGCGAGTTCGAAGTCAAACTCGAAGCAACTACCCAGGCCACACTCGTGGCAGTCCGCCGTGATCCGGAACTGGTCGGTGACGAACCACTGGACGTTGCCACAGTCCTGGCACTCGAAGGCGACGGCGTGGCCGCGATACGAGGTGAGGGCCCCCTCTCGGTCGAGCTTCTGCATCGGTTTGGTCGCGCCACCGCGGCGGATCGCTGTTGGCACGTCGGTGCCGACACGAGAGCCTTTCGTGGACTGGGCGCTGCCGGTCATGCCAGACCACGCTCCGCAAGGAGTTCGTCACGTCGTTCGAACAGAGCTTCACTGTGGCACTTTTCGCACGGGACCCCACTTTCGAGGCGGTCTCGTGCGGCCTGTTTCACCGCCTGTGGGTCGGTCACCTCAGTGAAGCCGGTCCACTGCTCGCTGGCAATCGGGTGATAGTGAGAACTACAGTAGAGATGGAACTCCGCCTGGTCATTCCACCAGATGTGGGTCGCCTCTGAGAGAGTGTCCTTGTCCAACTCGGCGTCGATAGCGTCGATCAACCGGTCCTGGGCGTCCCAGTACCGGCTGAGTGTGTCTGGGTCCGCCTCACGGAGGTTGACGTCTTCGAACGCTTCGAGTTCGTCGAGGATCGTCTCGATGTCTGCATCAGTTGCAGCGGCGCTCCCGCCGTCAGTCTTGAGCTCGCGGACAAGGCCGCCAACAGCGGCCACCCCGTCGGCGTTCGGCCAGCGCTCGTTGAGCGAGCGCCGACCGTCTACGTCGTAGTAGTTGCCGTGGCCGGTGGTCATGATTGGCTCCCTCCGTACTCTGGACAGTCGGTGTCGAGATGCTTCGCAAGGCTCTGCTGGGGGTCGATGTCGCTGTCACAGAATGGACATTCCGTGGTGATGACCGCGCTACCGCGTTTCTCGATGGCCATCTCAGGCACCTCCCGTCGTGCGGTCGGCGAGGTCATCTAGGGCGTCGACGGCCGGCTCCGTCTCGGTGGTCGCACAGACTGTGCCGTTGGCCTGGGACCAGCGCACCAGTCCGGTGTCGTCCAGTTTCGCAATGTGCGTCTGATATAACGACACGTACACGCGCTTGCGTTGTTGTGACTCGAGATGTTCGCGGGTAGTGTTGACTTCCGCAGCGGCGACGATCTCCGCGAGGTCGGTGAGTTCCAGTTGGCCGTGTTCGTTCACCGCTCGGAGGCACTGGCGTCGGCGTTCGGACTGAGCGACATCCAGCAGGGCGTCGAATGGGACGCTCACTGCTGGCGGCTCCGGCTCATCGTCGCTGGAGAGGAGGCGTTTCAGCATCTAGCCACCTCCGCAGCGACGGTGCTGGTTTCTGGGTCGATACTGTTATCCAGTACGCTCGAATAACTCCGAGCGCGGTTGTTGTTGTCCACTATCATTGGTTGGCAACAACCGCATCGGGTCCGTGCCGTCACACGGGCCCATTTCCACGTTAAATGGACCTTACTGACCCAATGACGACTGTTGTTAGTGAAAAGAATACCATCCTTTCTACTTAGTGTTTCCGGGAATCCGGATATACGGTAATACGTCTTTACGATTCTCCGCATATACGTTAAGGCGAACATTCTGCCAGATATGCTATGTCTTTTTGTAAGTCTGTCCAGAACTGCGGGTAACCGGATTTCCGAATAATGAAGGATGCCGAAAAAGCCGTACTGAAGCTTCTGGAGGACGCTGATATCTGGCTGAGCGCGAGCAATATAGCTCGAAATGTCGGATATTCCAAGGGCTATGTCCGGTCTATTTGCAAGAAATTTGTCCAAGACGGCTATCTCGAAATAGATGAGACAGGTGGAAATCCATTCTACCGGATTACCGACGCCGGTCGCGAGTACTTGGAGTCGGAGTGATTGATGACTTGGAAAGAGCGATTGAGTAGGTACTACCACGCTCGCGGTCTGCCAAAGACGTTCCTTGGAGCAATTGGAAAAGTGGTTGTTGAGGGCGGGTTTTGGTTGACTGGAACGATGGCTGTCGTGGCCGCAGCTGTGATAGCTCCTTATCCCATTCTTAGTAATACCGAGCTGCTGTCGGAACAGTTTCTGCAGATCTCGTTTGGTATTGCGACCGCGTTTACTGCTACTGATTGGTGTCTGACGACGCTGCCGCCAGGCGAAATTTAAGCTAACGAGAGGAGGTTGGCTTGCCGTACAACGGTCAGGTCGATGTCGTCGACGATACCGAATAGAACGACTAGCCGTGCTAGCCCTTCGATAAGGAGAATACCAGGCGAGGTTCCCACAGCTGAGTAGATTACTCTGTCCATGACTGGGACAAACACGCCAAGATAGAGTGCGTATGCCGGGAGCGTTTGCACAGAGATAGTTGCGGCGAGATACAAGACGTTCATGTAGGTAATCATTAGAAGTGTGACTATCGTGGCACGACGGACGAAATCCCGTATTTCTTTCTCGGTCTGGAATCCCAGAAAGATTGGCTCTTTTTCCTCTTCGGTTGGTTCTTTTTCGGGTTCTGCTTTGGGTTCCTTCTCGTACATCCGTTCGAGATTGGAGGTGATCGAACCCATCATCACAGCGATGTAGACGCCGAACATCGGCGTCAGAAACACTGTTGGACTGGTTGCATCGCTGAGCACCAACAGTATCACCGTTGGCAGGAGTGCGATTGGGATATAAATTGCGTTCCCGACAAATCCAATGGCGAGCAAGCCAATAGCGTGGCCTAACGTAGATGGAATGTCTCGTTGTCTGGAAAGGCTGGTCGAGCCTGTCGCCATCGTTTCGTCTAAATCCTTTTGGCCCATCTGTATAAGTGCTATGAGCGTCGTCTGTATAGTTCAGTCGTAGAAGCCGTCGCGGTGGCCGATTCGGAGAACACGAAGGACGGATTCGTTTTTGTCCCAGTCGATTTCGGCCCGGTATTCGCGGCCGATTTTTAATTTGAAGGTTTTTCGTCCTTGTAGCCGTTCGAGGTAGTGGTCTGGGTTCTCGCCGGCTTGCTTCAGTTTGTCGCGGATACGTTGTTCGATATCTGGTTGGAACGACGCTAACTCGTCGGTGGCCGATTCGGCCAACAACACATCTGCCATCTGACCTCAGGCCTCGTCGAGACTGACAAATTCCTCTTCTTCGAGCCGGCGGTCGGCCTCGGCAGCCACGTCGTCGGCGAGCCGCGGCCCGACGAGCGCGGTCCAACCCACAGCAGAGGCACCGAACTTCTTGCTTGCGACGATACCCGCATCTTCCATCTCTCCCAGCCGACGGCGAACCGTCTGGCTGCTGACTTCGATATCGAAGTGTTCGGCCAGCGCGTCGGTGATCTCGGTGGCAGTCAGCATGGGCTCTTCCGGCGTGGTTTCGTAGTCGAACGCCTTCAGCACGTCTTGTTCGGTCAGTTTGTCCGTGTACTTCCCAGAGTCGTTCCGTGCGCGATTGCTCATATTTCCTAGAAGCCGGTGGGGGTTGATAATGTTTTCCCCACCACATGGTCCGGAACATAACGCTTAAGCCCGTGTGGTCCGGACAATATGGCACGGAAGGCCGGCCACTCGGGACACTTGGAGTGTAGAAGTGCCCGCGTGTGTCCACCACGCAGGCCGGGCTTCCGTGGTGCGAAAACCCATGAGCAAATCTGCGACACCGACTAGTAAATCTGTCGGCACGACTGACGCACATCCACAGGAACGTACCGCCCGCGAATTGCTTACGCAGGGTCGCCCGCTCTTCCTGGGCGTCGACGGTGAAGGCGCGGCCCACTACTGGGACTCGTATGAATTCGCCGTCGCTGTTGTTGCCAGCGACGACCAAGCCGAGAAAGTCCCACTCGCCGAGACGCCCTTTGAAACACTCGCAGGCTGGTGCGAGTACACGCAGGACGAACGCGGCTGGGCGGTCGGCCCGCACGTCGGCGGCACCATCGTCGACGATCTCGTCCAGGCGGTGGAAGCATGAGTAAGACCATTCGCTGTACGGTCGAGAACCGCCAGCGCGTCGAACGGGCTGCCCGAGCACTGCGAGAGACTGCCCCGACCGCCGTGGTCGAGACGACGCCGCCGGTGCGCTCGGAACACGACGCCTGGACGCTCGACGCCGTGCTGCGAGAGACCGACGGCGTCCCGCCTGAAGTGCTTCGGGAGCTCGCGCTGGCTGACCTGACGCTCCAGCCGACCCCCACGCAGGCTGAGCATCAGCACGTCGTGGCGACGGCCTGACCGAACCGAATAACCTGCTTTTATTATCAGGGCATCCGGGCTGCCGCGCGGGCAATCGGTCGTTACCACCACCTCCCAACACCACGGCGACCGATTCCCGTTGTTTCACCCCCCCATTCCGTCTTTGCTGGCCGAACGCTTATGCCACCCATACAGCAACTAGAGATATGGCCAGTTCGACGCGCGACGAGACCCACGAGGACGAAATTCGGATGTGGCGCGAGGGAGACTCGTGGGTAATCACGGATGTCGAAACCGGCGTCACTACACAGGGCGAGAATCGTCAGGACGCTCTGGAAATGCTTGACGATGCGGTCGCGGGCTACAAGGGCGAACGCGGCCACGAACCCACCGACGAAGAACTCCGAGAGTTGGGGGTTGACCCCGAAGATAACACGACCGGAGATGGCGAACTGCCCGAGTTCATGCAGTAAATGGCTCTGGGTACGTTTTCTGGCAAAGATGTCGTGAAGGTCCTGATAAATGTCGGCGGCTCGCTCGTCGGCGACCTCGTGGCTGGGTACGAGCAATGAGCAACTGTACCGCCGAACACCGCCGGAAGGTCCGCCGGGCGGCCCGAACGCTTGCAGTGACTCACGAGACGGCCGGTGTCGACGTGCTCCCGCCAAGCGAAAGTCAATACGACCGCTAGACGCTTGACGCGGCGCTACACTCGGAGGGCATCCCGCCGGCGGTGCTCCGCGAGTTGGCACTCGTCGGGCTGACGTTGCGACCCAAGCTCTCGCAGGCTGACGTGGCGATCGTCGTCGCGACGGCATAATATAAACTGGCAGTGTCGCTGGTCTTTTCCAGTTGCTTATCCATGCCATCCATATGGATGGTGAAAACAAATTATTGGACAGTGTGGGCCGCGGTCTCACTCGTTTTACCGATCGTCTGAGTGTAGATAATCTGTCTGCTTTCGATGTCGCCGTGGGTACATACGCTTTGGCGATGATTCTCGGAGGGAGTTTCTTTTATGGGGATACAGATGTGGGGGCATTTTTATCGGCAGCTGGAGCTGTGACATCCGGGACGCCGGTATATTCCTTGCCACACTCAGCATATGCCCCTCTTCCATACGTGCTTTTTGCCGTAGTTTTGTCCCCGATACAACTGCTGGGTCATCTGATTACACCACCAAATTACCTGTCTATATTTGCGCTCAAGACATTATTCGTCGGCGCTCTGGTTACTATTGTGTACCTCCCAACAGATATTGATCGGCGTCACTGGGCACTGTTAGTGCTGGGGACTCCTATTACAATATACTATACAGGGTTCTTCGGACAGTCTGACGCTCTGGTCGCATTAGCGGTGGTTAGTATGCTCGTCGCTGTCCACAACGAACGGTGGGCCCTTGCCGGTGCATCGGCCGCGGTTGCGACATCGCTGAAAATCTATCCGGCAATAGCGGCACTCGTGTTGCTCATTCGCTATCGGTCGCACTACCGGGAAATCATCTTGGGCGCGCTTCCGATCACCTGCTTGACTGCCGGCCTCCTATTTTGGATGGCTCCAGAGAGCATTACAGCAGCCCTGGACACCTCACACCCATTTTTGTTCAAAGATCGTCCGATTACAACCTTTTCTGCTCAGTCTCTGGTTAGTTACTTCATCGGAGAATCAACAACACTGGGTCTTCAATTATTCCCGGTAACCACGGTAGCAGCTGCAATTTGGGCCATTCGGGGAGAGTTTACCGTCCCAGAACTGGCGCTGGTGATACCCATGATACCCGCAGTATTGGTTTACCCGTATGCTCCGATCTATCGATGGTTGCCTGTCTTGCTGGGTCTTGGGTATTGCGCTGCGATAGGTCCAGATCGGTTACGAACTCACGTAGCTATTATTGCAGGAACACTCTCGATCCGTCCGCTGGCGTATTTAGCCCTGATGCCTGTGTACAAAATGCCGAATTTCATCGGCCAAGATACGCGATTGTCAGAAGGGGCCGCACAACCCATCCTTACGCATTGGTCTTGGACTCTAATCACAGTCGTGTTGCTGATATCAGTGCTCTCGATGTTGTACACAGCGTCTGGTAGCCAGACTAACCTACGGGAATTGTGGGCTGAGACACTTCAAGATCGCCGTGGTGAGCGCAGATAAACTCCCGCACGCTTATTTCAGACCGCCAGAAAACGGACGGGCATGGATGATGAGACCGTCCACCTTGAGGGCGATATCCCTCAGGAACTCTTCGAGGAGATGCAAAATAAATTCCCTGCCTCTGCGGAGGGGGGTAAACGCAACTTACTGCGAGCTGTGATTGACGACTGGCAACGGATGAAAAAATTAGAAGTTGCCAGAGCTACAGGTGAATATCCGAGCGAAACACAGGTATCAAGAGAATAAGTAAGAATATCTTACTGCACTGTCGTCAGGTTTAAGCTAGTTGCATGAGTTGTAATAGCTAACAGGACATCGTCGTGGTCCCGCGAGGGATGACCCCCCGAGGACGCCGCTCCGGTTGACAGGCCGGAACGGACGTGGCTCGGGAACGGCCGCGCTGGCCGACCAATCGGCGTGTGCTTGTGAGCCTTAATCGGCTCACTCGTCAGTCGTTTCTCTCACCACCCATGTCAACCAACAATAGCCCCAGCGACAGCGAGCGACAGCGCCGCGAAAGCTCGGCGTTCGCGCCGGCCGACACCACCGTCAAGCGTGGCGAGGATCTCGGTCTTCCCGACCCCGTTGACGCTGACCGTAGCCCACACGAGGAAGAGCCGAACGCCTCAGGCCCTCGCCGCGACGACTGGTGGGGCGACCCCGAGGTCGAGACCGTCGCCACCGAGCATCACGACGGCGGCACCGAGTGGGACGAGACTGAGATCGTCAGCGACAAGGCCCGCCACACGACTTTTCAGATTCTGCGGGATGTCGCGCCGAAACTCTGCGGGGCCAGCCTCGACGATCCGGCCAAGACGCCGGTCGAGTTGTCGGACCCGTACGCGCGGCCGCACGGAGACGGTAACCGTGTGCATCTGCGGGCCGCTCGTGTCAACAAGCGAGACGGGTGCATATCTGGCGGAGAGTCGACTGGCGTCCGGCTTGGTGACGTTGACGATGAGACGTTTTGGAACGCGATTGAGTTGCTCTTTGGCTACTGGACGACGAACGCAAAAGTCCCCTTCGACGAGACCGACGTCGAGGATTTCATGATCGACGCGAAACGAATGCGCCAAGATCCCAACAAAGGGGATGCGGAGACCATCAAAACACTCGCCAACGATGCATTGTCAGATAACACCGAATAATGTGACAAATATTAGCTCCACGCGACGTCTTCACGCACAACATTCGCCGGTTGTCCAACTGCCAGCGATTGGGGTGGGATGTCTTTGGACACGACACTGCTAGCACCGATGACAGACCCGTCACCGATTGAAACCCCCTTCAAAACTGTCACACCCTGCCCTATCCAAACATTGTCGCCGATATGTATTGGCCCCGACCTTGGCTACTCAGTGCCATTAATGCTGAGCTTGTGACGGTCATCATCTAATAATTGAACATCCCATGACAGTTCACACCCGTCGCCGATTGTGATTTCGTTACCACACAAGATCCTACCGTGAGAATTCATGTTCGAATCGCCCATCCGAAAATCGCCCTCTATATGAACAATCGAAGCGGGGCCAATGTTCGCTCTATGGTTTCCGGTGTGGGCGACGGTTGAACCACTGTGCGATTCGAACTTCGACCTTCCAATCCGTGGGTGCGTCGCCCCACGGTCTCCTATGCCTACTTCAATACGATTGCTAATCTCGAACTGGGTAGACTCGTCGATATCGGTAATTGTATTCGTATGAAACAGCAGGGAATCTGGTCTTCTCGTATGCTTCATAGAACTGACGGCTGACTTAATCATCCCTCGAAATCCAGCTTTTCGGCGTGCTTGACGAAGCTTTTGGATTGCCATATAAAAATCTAAATTGTACCGATATTATTGTTTTTGACTCTAAGCCAACTCGCCTCAGACGAAATCTATAATTTAGACATCACTAACGCAGTACGACCGGCTGGGAGGATGGCGCAGAGGCGCTTGTTTACGCCTATGACGGCCGCTATTAAGCCCTGATAAAACCCGGATCGACGCTCGCAAACATTCGGAGGTTCCTATGTCAGACACACAAAAACCAGTAGACGGTAGTATCGACACCACGCGGCGGTCCCTCATCCAGACGATTGCCGGGATGGCAGTAATGGATTGGTCCCTTGACGAGGATGGCGACGGAGACTATCTGGACGATCTTCTGGGGCTAAACGACGAAGACAGTCCAATCAGCCTGACAATCGAGAATAATGGCGCACAGGTTGCTGAGGACCTTGGCGTCCTCAATGCTGGGCCTGGTATCGATGCCGCAGAGACCTCCACCGGGACTGTGAAACTGTCGGCGACAGGCAAGTCCAGCGGCATCCCATCAATCGGGAGGATCGATGCACAAAAAGACTCAATTGCGGATCTAAACAACGCGGAAATTTCGTGTATGCGCCCTGCCCTCCGATACATCATCTCAGTAGGCGTTGGACTCGCAGTGACGGCGCTTGCAGTAGCATTCGCCACAGCGGACCACTTGATCATGCTTTCGCTTCTCCCACTCTATGGGGCGGTAACGTCAATGATGTTAGCACATAAGCAGCAGTGGGTGTCTCTTTCCCGTGGGAGTCCCACTCGGTCAACAAGGAAACGAGGAGCTATTATCGGTGGCCTTGGAGCATTCACTGGCTCACTACTTCTCCAGGCATCAGTCCCGGCGGGGTTTGCTGGGTACGGACTGATGCTTCTCGGCATGGCTGGAGCGATTGCTGATTTGGACCAAGCCAGCAGTACTGACCAGGCTACCACAATCGATTGACTCAGGACTTGCTGTTTCTCGACGCCGCGCTTCGGGAGACCGACGGCGACTCACCTGAAGTCCTCCAGGAGCTGGCGCTGGCTGGGTTGACGCTCCAGCCGACGCCCGTCCAGAACGAGCACCAACACGCAGCGTGTCATAGAACTGTTCACAGCCGGCCAAGGGAATGATGTTTTGGCCACTGGTTGATACTAATTGGGTTCAATAGCTTACTCACCCTGAACTGTGCAATTTCCGTTCATGTCCTCCATTGCCAGCTTGATACGCAACTTGAGCAGAGATGAGATCGTGAGTATCACAGTTATCGGCATAACTGTCGCAGTGTTTGCTTGGTATCGGACCAACATGACTGGTATACAGCGGTTGACCAACTCTATTATCATTCTCCTCGTGAGTATTAGCTGTGCGACGGCTGTAACAGTAGTTCTGAAGAAATGGAATCCCGCGTGGTATTCCTCATGATGATAGACGATGAGTGGCCCAATTGCGTGAGACCGATTCTATGACACGCTTACACGTCGTGGCGACGGCCTGAGCGCGACAGCAATACTCTATCCTTTTGACGACTTGCGTAGCTGTTTGGCATGGGTTGCGATGGTTTCCGAGACCACTCCTGACAGTTTGCGACCCCGCGCCGGGACCTGTTAGAGGCAGGTCCCATGACGGCGCGAGTGTGTATCCGTAGTTGATGGGTGACTGGTATGTAAACCCCCCTTGTACTTCCGGGAGTGGTAGCTCGCTAACCAACAGTCGGTGGTAGAAGCGGCCCAGTGTTGGTTAGTCAGGGGGAGTGTCGAAGAACAGTTCACAAGACGGTTAATTTCAGCACCATCGATGCTGGACTGGCAGCTCAGTAAGTGTGCGTGTTTAACAAAAAGAGGTATCCCTCCGCTGACGGTATTCGGGCGTATGGATGCCCTCCAACATCTGTACCGTAGACTGGACAACCGAGTACGGGGCCTCTCGCGCCTCTCGTACGCTCTGCTCGTCGGCCTCATCTCCGCGGCGGCCGTATTCGCTGTTAGAAGCTTGCTGCCGGGGGATGGAAGTTTCGGCCCGATCGCGATGGGCGTCTCAATGACTGTCGTCTACTACGCGCTTGACCCGAACAACACAACTTGACGCAACTTGCTCTCACTGTACTGACCGGTCAGCGACTTGTCTGAGAAAGCAGTATTCAGACGGACCAGCTGTTGCCTGCCCGAGTTACGCGTCCCTAGTGGCAGGCAGTCAGCAATACCAAAGCCGGAGGACTACCACCACCACTACTTATTTAGCTGAGGATTATATGTATACATATATGACCGAACTGGATGAGGAGACGCCGTCGCCTTCGCCGTCACGAAAGGCAGATGGTGACTCCGATTTCCCCCAAGTGCCCATTGGGCTACTTGATGGGATGGACGATATCATCAATGGGGATACTGCCAGCAAGTCGGATATCGAAGACGTTCTGAAATTCTAAGTCTCTGTTCGCTCTGTGAGCCGAGTTCCGCTGTCTGATGAAGAAACATATGTCATTTTTGCAGAGGAGACTCTTTCAAACCTCCAATCTCTGGATGGGAGCAAACAGCAGCAGATACTGAGCAGGCTCTTGGACATCGCTGCGAGCGCTAATCTCCCCAGTCAATTCAGACACGAAACGATAGGTAGTCTTGACCTTCTTACAGCAGGAGACCAGTGCCGACTCTACACGAAGATCGTCGAAAATATTCCAGAAGGCAACGCAACGTATCACCTCATCTTTGTGCTCTATATCGACGATAAGCACGAGTATAGCCAGTCGGAATTAGCGACATACGATCCACTGGCTGATTCTTTCCTTTCTGTGGCGACATCTATGGACGATGTTGAGAGTGTTGAAGACTACTTAGCAGAAAAGAATGCACTCAGTGCTGAAGACCTGGAAGACTTGCTCTCGTAACTCGTGAGCCGTTGTCAGAATACCGAGGATACATCAGAAGCCAACTCCCTGAAGCCGGCATTGGGGGATCGGTTATGATCTCCAGAGAGGTGATCATTCTTGGAATGTCTCAGACGATCCTCCCTGTACGTTATACAGTCTTCGTTCCCGCGATTGTTGACAGCCTCAACAAAGGTACGACCGTGCGACTGCATGGATCGAAGGACGCCGCCCCTCAACAGATGATGTCTGGGGCAGTCAACCACTCCAGTCACTCGCAAATCGGTTGCAATCTGATGTTGTACGGGACTACCTGCTGATGGGTTGTAACGGAAATGAACCGCCGGACGTCAGCATACGTACGCTGTGACCGCACATGCTTACCAGGTCAGTCCCCGCCACAAAGGCAAGGGAGTGTCCTGCGTCCTCATTCAATATTAGAGTATGTGACTACAAAAAAGTCCGTTTGTGATCCGCCAGATTCCGCTGAGTTACTGCTCACGATTTCTAACGCCACAATTCGGGTATGGCTTGTCCCACTCTGGATACCGCACATTCCGTCACCTGGACAGGCTGGCCTATCGAAGCGATGACGCCTGCGTGTCCCCATGACGGCGTCCTTCTTCGAGACGAAGTGGGCCTGATGTGTTCATCGCGCTCTCGATGTTCAGCGTGCTCTCCACGTGGCTCGATGTCTCTTGTACTCAGGACATGGACTTCGTGTGTACCGCCACATGGGAAGCCATGTGCGCGTGTGCGGGTGTGGGACTCGTCGTCGACGCTCTCAACATACCCTATCTATCAGATTTCGTGTATAGTTCTACACCCCTCGTCGCACACGATGGGCACACTGGCTTCGCTGCGAGTTCTTGGTCACTCGTCCCCCTTGTGACCTCACTTTCGTCGCTACCTCATGGGGGGTGTGCCCACTATTAATTGCGGTACGGTGCTGAATAGAGTTATAATATCCTAAGATTAGGACATCTATTAGGACAGGATGTATGATAATTATGGTAGGGTTTAGGATAGGGGTAAGCTAATTCTATGACAGGGGTTAGGACAGGGGTAGGCTAATTTTACAACAGAAGTTAGGACAGGGAATCCTAAAATTATGGCACTATTAGGACAGGAATAGTATAATATTAGGACAGGTATTAGGACAGGATGTAATAGCGTTAGGCTATCCTATTAGGATAGGGTAAAATATAACACCCTAAGATTATAACAAGGGGGCAAGAAGATGGCCGAGAGTACTGAGTCCGAGCTAAGCATCGAAGATATCGAGTTTCTAACTATCGTCAGAGATGTCTCTGACAACCCGGACGAGTACGACGGAACGGAGCTCGGAGAAGCGCCTGCCACGGTGACTGTTATCACAGACAACACATCGCTATCGAAGTCCCAGGTGAAGTATCGACTCAACTCAGAGAGTGATGCTGGTAACTCTCGTGGGTTCACTGAAGACCAACTAGGCTACATCAAGAGCTACGGTGCATCGATGACTGAGAAGGGGTGGGGTCCACGGTCGTGCGAAATCACTGAGAAGGGGCGAGAAGCACTTGATGAGGTTACGGAAAATTCCACCCTATCGTTGTCCACATCGAAGGGGGGTAGTCCAGCTGGGGGGTCGACTGAACGTATCGAGGAACTAGCGGAGGATATTGAGCGACTAGACAACCAGTTGGCTGCGATGGGTGCCCGCTTGACTGAGGCGACGGAAGCAATTGAGGAATTCAACGAAGCCGAGTTTGGTGCAGTTGATGAAGAAATGTCGCACAGGTTAGAGTCCGCTCTGGACGCGATGATTACGTACAAAAATATCTTCGAGTACGTGCTTGGTACTGATGTACGCCCGTTCCACCCGGATGAAAATGGAATGATCGATGCTGAGATGGTAGCAGAAGGACGTGAGCAAGTCGTTGCAGCGATAAACGCGACATCAGAATCGGACGCAGCGGAGGAACTCAGACGGAAGTGAATAGAGTTAGTCAGTACTGAGAACGCCGTCCAGTCTGAACAAGACAACGACTTCTAGAGGTATCCCAATTACCTCCTTACTCAGACAGGATCTCCCTGCATGAGCTGGACAACCGCGTAGCCGGCGACGACCAACACAAGCACGAAAACGTCGGGGGTAACCAGCGTCCTCAGTGGGGTTCCGCCACTGAATGTCTGCAGTGCCACGACACAATTGACCCCGACAATTGCGATCCATCGGCCAACTGTGAACTCACCGAGCCGCTGCAGTATGATGAACGACCCGACCGCGAGAGCCACTTAGCGATAGAACAGCGAAGAGCATCACGGCCCCTCCGTAAGAGTGCAGCCGGCGGTCAGCTGGCGCTCGGCGAGGACATCGGCTTCCCCACCGAAGTCAACCGCGACAGCAGTCACCGTCGAGTTCGCTGGCACGTCGAATCCCCACGTTGTCGGCCTGTCGATGGTCATGGAGGCCGTTTCACGGCCAGCGACATCTATCAGGATACGGTCAGCGCTTCCGGGGTCCGCGTGCCCGCGCAGATGGCAGTCCCCTGGCGAGACACTGTCAGCGCCAGAGAGTTCGACGGACGGGCCTGCAGTGTCCGAGAGCGCGCCGGCCGCCCCCATCGCGAGCGCCACCGCGACGAAGCCCAGCACGACCACGCCCACTACCCCAGGATGTGGCACGCAGATTCGCTTACTCATGCTGCCCTCCGGTCGACGGCCGGGTCCGTTTCATCGCCCCAGTAGGCTACCAACTGCCCGACAGCAAGACTCGACAGCGCGAGCCCCAGCCACCACAGCATCGGGCCGCCGATCCCGACCAGCCCCAGCCCGACGACCAGCGAAGCGAGCTTCCGTGGGTGACCGCGGGCTTCGGCAACCCACGAACCCTCGGGCACAATCACGAGTCTCCCCCCAGCGCCCGGTCAAGACTGTCCCGCATCCCGGCCAGCACCTCATGGCCGTCCTCGGTCACCGAGTACGTTTCTCGTCGCTTGTTCGGTCCCGACGCTTCGACCAGCCCCGCCGCTTCCAGTTCCGAGAGTTGTTCCCGGACCCAGCGGTCACTCGTGCCGAGTCCCTCCTGTGCTTTCTGTGCGATGAGTCCGCGCCAGCCGTCGCCGTCGTGGGCTTCGACCACAAGCAGGCAGGTCTGTGCGACCGGCGAGAGGTTCGCGAAGGCCGCCCAGTCCGGGTCGTCCTCGACGCCACCGAGGTCCGTCATCCAAGCACCTCCGTTGTGAGCCAGTCGACGGCCCCTTTCCCGGCCACGTCCCACGCGGTGCCAGCCCCAGAGACGATATCACCGATCATCTGGCCCACGTCGACGCTGACCCAGCCCGTCGCCATCCCCAGCACGAGTGCCCCGACGGTGAGCGCGCCAAACGTCGCGACTGTGCCGACGGCCGCCACCAGCCCGCCGATGATACTCTTGATACGCCGGAACTTGTAGCCGCCGTACACGACAGCAGTGACCAGCGCCACCTCTTTCCCGAACTCGGCAACGAGCGCGCCGAACCAGTCGAACATCAGTCGTCACTCCCTCTGTTGCCGCCACTGCGACGAGCGATGATGTTCACCTGCGGTTGGTCGTCATCGGGCGAGTTGTTCGCGCGATACTCTCGCACGAGTTGGATGACCGCGAAGCCAGCGATGACCACCACCAGCACGAACGCATCGGAGTTCACCAGCGCTGTCAGCAGGTCGCCCTCACCGAGCCATTGCAGCGCCAAAACACCGAGTACACCGACAATCGCAATCCACCGGGCCGTCGTGAACTCGCCGATCCGCTGCAGGAATACGAGCGATCCGATAGCGAGACCGGTGACCGCCAGCATCGCGCCCAGTTCCGGTCCGATATCGATGTAGCCCGACTGAATGGCTGCCACCAGTGCCGCCGCGCCGACAGCGCTGGTCAATATGGTGTTCTCACCGAGCGTGACGATGGCGTCACCGAGCGCTTCGATGCTGCTGGTGACGCCGTCCTCGACGATCCCGCCGACGCGGGGCAGCTGTCCGGCAGCCGCCCCGGCGCTGGCCGCGAGTGAGTCAACCACGTTACGGGAGCGCTTGGGCCGCCGGCCGATCACGAACAGCATCGCAATCGAGCCGAACAGTGCGACCAGCCCGACGAGGTTGCCCTGGTCGGCCGCGCCGAAGATTGTCGACGCCCCGTCCGGGTTGGCCGTCGGTGCCGACGCCGTTTTGACTCGAATCACCGAATCGATGTTGTCTTTCGGCACCGTCATCGGCTCACGGCCTTGCACGCGGTCGAATCGCTTGGTCGTGTCAACCTCATAGACGCCGTACCACGAGCCTTCGGTCGCGCCCAGATACTCGACAGTGAACGACTCACCCGAGCGCTGTCCCGGAGCGACGGTAAACGCCGGGCTGGTGGCGTTCGTCTGTTGTTCTGGCACGCTCGCCCGGATAGTGCCATTGACCGGCGAGAGTTGAACGGGTGCGGTTCGGACGCCGACCTCGCTGCCTGCAGTGGCTTCCGGGAAGTGAACCCGCTGGGCGTGGCGTGTCGAGAGTTCGGCGTAATCGCCCTCTGCCGAGTAACTCTCGTTGACGCCGTAGTGAAGCTGCTGGGGCTGTGACGTGTTCCCGACGCTGATGTAGGCATCGCTGGCCCAGCTGTCCAGCCGGACCCGCGAATCGAGGTCGGTCCCGACGGATGTCGCATCGAGGACAGTCACCGCGCCGTTGTGAACGTCGACCTTCGAGCCGACCGACCGGACTTCGACGGTCGTTCCCTTCGGGACGGTGCCGCCGGTCAGTTCGGCAATGTCGATCTGCAGTTCGGTGCCCTGCATGGTGCGGGCCGACGCCGGTATCTGGGTCCAGCTCCCGGACTGGCCGACCCGCACTTCGAGCGACCGCAGGGAGATGATGTTCTGTGCGTGCGGTATCGTCAGCGTGGCACTCTCGCGGCTGGAGAGGTACGTTCGCGAGATGTTGTAGCGCTCACTGAACGCTTCGTCTTGGAAGGTGACCGCCCGCCGGGTCGTCAGCTCGTGCTGGTAGTCAACGTCGACGGTCGGCGCTGGGGCATCAGTGCCGGTGTCGCCATCGCCAGCGACGACGGTGACGTTGTTCTGGCCGGACTGCAGCCAGCTCTGATTTGCCATGAGCGTCGTCGTGTCGTCTTGGCTGAGCGTGCCGGACATCCGCACCGGCTGGCCGTTGATAATGACACCAGCGTCCTCGGTGACCGTGCGTTCCGTGTAGCCGATAGCCACGTCGACAGCGCCCGACTGCGTGCCGACTGTGGCATTGCTGACCGACGAGTCGAACTGGTCAATCTGGACGGTCTGGGATTCGCCCTCATTGAGCTTGCCCAGGTATTCCGCTTCGGCCATGCCGTCGCCGTCGATATCCAGCGTTGGGTCCTCGGTCGTCGTGGTGATCGTCGAGCCGGCTTCGACGCCGACCTTGTGGCCGGTCGCCACCTGTGCCGTTTGTGACCCGGATTCGATGTCCGGCAGCGACCGCGTGACCGTCTCGCCATCCATCAGAACGCCGTCATAGGAGGCATCAGCCGTCCCGTCGTCGTTGATATCTATCGACGGGTTCTTTGTCGCCGTGCGCTCGGTGAACGAGAGGTCTGTATCGACTTTACCATCGTCAAGTGAGACCGTCGCAGTGTGTGAGCCGGTTGGGACGTTCGATGCGCTGACCGTCGCTGTCTGTCCTGGTTGAAGGATGCCAGAGTAGCTTGCATCGGTGGAGCCGTCGCCGTTGATGTCGATGCTCGGGTTTTCGGTTCCGGTACGGGCTGTATAATCAAGCGAGTAGTCGACTGCCCCAGCACCGCTCACGGATATACTGT
>NZ_QPLN01000010.1:0-57876 GCF_003665885.1 Haloarcula sp. Atlit-120R
TGGATCTGGACAAGGACGAGCGCAACCACCGCGTCCACGCTGAGGGGAACTTCCAGACGGAGGACGAGCGGGTCTTCGCCATCGGCGACTCGGCGCTGATCGACCAGCCGGGCGACCAGCCCGCGCCGCCGACGGCCCAGGCCGCCTGGCAGGCCGCCGAGGTGGCCGGCGAAAACCTCGCCCGGGCGGCACGGGGTCAGCCGCTGAAGACGTGGACCCACAAGGACAAAGGGACGGTCGTCTCCGTCGGGGAGAAAGCCGTCGCCCACGACGTGGTGAACGTCCCAGTTGAGACGTTTGGCGGGCTGCCCGCGAAACTGCTGAAGAAAGCGATTGCCGCCCGCTGGATCAACGACGTGACCGGCGTTGGTCGGGCCGCCAAGGCCTGGCCCGACATGTAGATAGGACCTTTTTATTTCGTCGGGGTCGACCTGACCGCGCGACCTACTCCTCGCAAAGCGTGGACTAAAAAGGCGCGAAATCGCGGGGCGATTCGCGCGAAACCGCACCAGAGAGACGGTATTCGGGGTCTACCGGAGCTCTGAGCGGCATTCACTGCCGGCTACCAGGCCGACTCTAACACACTGACAATGTCCTTTCGTGTGGGTGCCAGTTCTGACGGGGCGTTCGCTATGAAGGCGTCTTCGAGGACGGCATCAGCAACTTCGGGGAACGCCTCGCGGCCGGGCCCGTCGACATCCCGAAGTCGCGTCGGGAGTCCAAGCGCAGTCACCACGTCGTTTATTTGGTCGATGACCGCAGCAGTGGGGTCTGAAGCATCGCCGGCGCCGAGTGCGTCGGCCAAAAGCGACCGCCGACCGTCGACCTGCTCGAACAGATATGAGAGTGCGTGCGGAGCAATGACCGCGTGGGCCGCGCCCTGCTGGACCTCGTAGGCCCGGGTCAGCCCGTGACCGAGGGCATGAATCAGTGAGAGCGTCGTCCCGTCAGCCCGCGAAATGCCGTACTGGACGAGCATGAGACCCTGGGTGAGCGACTGGTACACCCATGGGTCGTCGTCACCAGTACCGAATGCGAGCAGTCCGTCCGTGAGAAGGCCGAGGCCGCGAGAGGCTGTGGCGTCGGTTACTGGCGTTGCGCTGGCCGCGTACAGCGTCTCGATACCTTTATCGAAGCCGTTCATCGCTGACGCCGCGAGGATCGGACGGGGCGTCGTCGCAATCAGATCGGGGTCATAACAGACTGCTTCGGGCATCAGTTTCGGATCGCTGACACCACCACTGGCAGGCTCGTTCACAGGGCAGGTGTCTGGCGCGGCTGTGACCCCGGCGACGAGAGACAGGTCAGCGCCGGCCAGCGTCGTCGGGGCGGCGATAATCGGCGGCAGCTCCGCCTCGGGGACAGCTATCGTTCCGGAGTCGACAAACGCTTGGCCGACAGCCGCCGGGTCGCGGTCAGTCGCTGCGAGGATACTGATGATTTTCGCAACGTCGAGACTGCTCCCACCGCCGACGGCCACGAGACAATCGGCATCGACTTCTCGGAGGCGTTCGAGTCCGTCGCAGGCGGTGCCGAGCCGCTTGGCTGGCGTCGTTTCGGCGAAGGTGCCGGCCAGTCGGTCGCCGAGACCCTCCCGAACGGGGTCCATCACAGCCGGCGTGTCACCAACGGTCGCGCCACAGACGACCAGCGCACTGTTGTAGCCTTGCGCGTCTAACTCCGCACCCAGCGACTGCACGGCGTCAGGGGCGTATCGGAGTGTCGCAGGCTCGTACTCGAACCGGAACGGGGAATCGAGGTCAGCGGCAACCGATGTGTCGGGCATCGCTGTGACCCATTCAGCCCTGCTCGTGTTTATCACTTCAGGTCGCCAGTGCCGTCTTCCAGTGGTACCTGCAAGCGCAGGTACGTCGCAGTCGCTTGCGGGTCATAGCGTAATCCTGGCGGGTGTCACGGTGCTCAGGTCGACGCCGTCACTGCACTTCTATGCCAGCCAGTCCGTCGGCCAGCGAGTCGAGGTCTTCGAGGGTCGCGGCGAGCGCGTCGACGCTGTCTTTCTCCCGCCGATTCGGATTAGCGAGCACCCGAACGGGCTGGGTTCCGAGCGAGACGAAGCCGAGGCCGAGTTTCGCCGCCGTGGCGCGGAGACCGAGGCCCGCGTCCGCGTCGCCCGCCAGGACCTTCCGGGCGGGGCTTTCGTGGGCCTTCGTCGTGAGTTCGTAGCCGTCGACGGCGTCGGCGACTTCGGCGCGACCGAGGCCCCGCTCCTCGCCAAGAGCGTCGAGCGCGTCGTCGAAGCTCCGACGGAGTCCGGAGGCGGTGTCGCGGTTGACGAAGCGGTAGTCGCCGTCGACGAGGTCGGCCAGGTCGGAGATGTCGGCCTCGGCGTCGACGACCAGCCCCCACTCGCGCTGCCAGCCGCCGATATCGGTTGCCTCGTGGTCGGCGTCGGTCGGACCCGCGACGACGGCGACGTCGGGCACGCCGTTGCCGAGGCGGCGGGCCCCCTCGGTCGATCCCAGCGGGAGGTACCGCGGGCGGTCGATTGTATCGAGCAGGCGCGAGAGGAGCGGGTCGTCCTCGCCCATGCCCAGCAGCGTCGGCGGCCTGACGGCGGGGGAAAACAGCGTCACGTCGACCGTCTCCCCCTCGGCGAGGTAGTCGGTCCCCGGCGGCACGTCGACGAAGCCGTCGGCGTCGACGAGGCTCGTCGTCGCGCCGCTGCCCTTGTCGACCGGGTAGACCAGCAGCGACCCGGAGTCGTCTTCGACCAGCCCGGCTGGCATGAGGCGTCGTCGCCCTTCGCCGTAGCGTTCCTGGACTGCCATTGTGCCGGAGGCCGTAGCTGTCTGTGGCTGCTCCCGTCCAGCAGCGTTCCGTACTGCTGGCGCGACGAACGTCTGGAAAATAGTCAGCGCCGAAACTGGGTAGCCAGGCAGCCCGACGTACGCCGAGTCGCCGATAGTCCCCACGAGCATCGGCTTGCCGGGTTTGACGGCCACACCGTGGAGCCTGAGTTCGCCGCGTTCCTCGATGACGCGGTAGATGACGTCGACCGCGCTGGCGCTGGTCGACCCTGACGAGAGGACGAGGTCGCATTCGTCAGCCGCTTGGTGGAGCAATCGCTCCATTTCCTCGTAGTCGTCGCCAGCGTGGGGGTACATCACCGGCTCACCGCCGGCCTCCGCGACCGCGCCCGCCAGCGTGTAGCTGTTCACGTCGTAAATCTGGCCGGCGGCGCTGTCGAGGGGGTCCCCGGGCCGGACAAGTTCATCGCCCGTCGAGAGAATGCCGACCTGTGGCCGGCCACGCACCGGAACCTCGTCGACGCCAAGGGCAGACAGGAGTCCGATTTCACGGGGCGTGATTCGCGTTCCTGGACCGAGGGCGCGCGCGCCGGCCGCGATATCTGCGCCGGCGAGCATCACGTTATCACCGGGCGCGACGGATGTGCGTATCTCGACGCCGGCGTCGGTTTCAGTCGTTCGCTCGACCATCACGACGGCGTCGGCACCGGGCGGCATCACCGCGCCGGTCGAAATCTCGGCGACCGAACCCGGTTCGACCGTTACGTCGGGCTTCTCACCCGCGTGGACTTCCCCGGCGACCGACAGCGTCACCGGGTCGGCCTCGTCAGCGCCGAAGGTGTCTCTGGCGTGGACGGCGTAGCCGTCCATACTCGCGCGGTCGAACCCTGGCACGTCGATGTCGGCGTCGATCCGCTCGGTGAGGACGCGGTCGCGGGCGTCGGCGAGCGGGACCGTTTCCGGGTCGGGGTCGATGTCGAGGTTTGCGACGACCTCGTGGGCCTCCTCCGGTGATGCGAGGTCGCGGAACTCGCGGCGGTCGCTCATTGGGACCACTCCCAGTCCTCGACGGGCACAGTGTCACCGGCGTCGTAGCCCTCCACGGACTCCGGCACGACGACCCAGCCGTCGGCGAGCGCGACGCTGGAGAGGACGCCCGACCCGCTGGCCCGCGTCGGCGTCGCGGTCGGTCCGTCGTCGTCCTCCTCGCGCAGTTGTACCCGAGCGTAGGTCCGGGTCCCCGGCTCGCTGGCTATCTTCCGCGTGAGTTCGGCCTCGGTCGTCGGCGGGTCGGTCGCCGGGAGGTGGCCGGCACGGCGGAGCGCCGGCCGGAGGAACTGGACGGCGTTGACGATGCAGGCGACCGGATAACCCGGGAGCATCAGAATCGGCGTCTCTTCGACCACGCCCAGCGCGACCGGGTGACCCGGCTTCAGCGCGACGCCGTGGACCAGCACCTCGCCGAGGTCGTCGACGACTTCCGGGAGCAGGTCCCGCTCGCCGACGGAAGAGCCGCCGGTCGTCACCACGAGGTCGTGGTCCAAGTCGTCGCTGATGGCCGCCCGGAGCGCGTCCACGTCGTCGGTAACGATGTCGCGGTAGGTCGCGTCACCCCCCCAGCGCTCGACGTACTGCGTGACGGTCTGGCCGTTCGTCTCGACTACTTGGCCCGGTTCCGGGTCATCTTGGACTAACTCCTCACCGGTCGGAATCACGCTGACAGTCGGCCGCTCGTACACCTCGACAGCGTCGTTCCCGACCGATTTCAACAGCCCGAGGTCCGACGGGCGGAGCAGGTGGCCGTCTGCATACAGCGTCTGCCCTTGCTCTACGTCCTCGCCGACAGGAGCGACGTTCTCCCCGCCAGCAACCGCATCGAACACGGTGACGGTGTCACCGGCGACCTCGGTCTCCTCGATCATCACGACGGCGTCGGCACCCGCTGGGAGTTCGCTGCCCGTGTGTACGCGGGTCGCCGTGCCGGTGGTCACTGTCTCTCCGACCTGGAGCGATTCCGGCGACCGCTGGCTCGCGCCGAACGTGTCTTCCGCGCTGACGGCGAAGCCGTCCATCGCCGCGCGCCGGTAGTGGGGCACCGCTCGCTCGGCGGTGATTTCCCCCGCGACGACGCGCTCGTCGGCGTCGCGTAGCGAGACGCGCTCCGTCCGCTCGTGTGGGAACACTGCGTCCAGCAGCGCCTCCCTGGCTGTCGTTACCGGCGTCCGGTCCTTGAACCCGGCCGACTTTCGGGACTCGTTGCTCATGTGTGTACGAAGGGCCGGCACACCAAAAAGCTCGCCAGGTTCAGGGGGCTTCGGTCGGAAGAGAACGTCTGGCTGAGTCGGACCTGCGCTGTCGCCTCTTCGGGAGCGCCCTCTCGAAAGGACTGGTCGCGACCGACAGTCGGCACTGCTGTCTCACCACCCCTCCTAGCGCCGGGACTCACGCCGAACACGGTCCGGTCGGCCCGCACTACGCTGTAGAGTGGTAGCCGGGCCGAACGTCGCGGAGGTTCAAGTACGGGAACGGGGCCACGCCCCGCTATGCAGTCCATGGCTCCCGCCGTCGACCCGACAGCGACGCTCGCGCTCCTCGCTGCGGTTGGGGCGGGAGTTGGACTGGGAACGCTTAGCGGGCTCGTTCCGGGGTTGCACGCCAACACCTTCGCACTTTTGCTCGCCGCGGCGGCGAGCAGTCTACCGGGGCCACGACTCTACGTCGGCGTGGCAATGCTGGCGGCCGGGGTGACACACACCTTTCTCGACGTGATTCCGGCGCTGGCGCTGGGCGTGCCGGACCCGGCACTGGCGGCCAGTGCGCTGCCGAGCCACCAGCTGGTCATCGAGGGTCGCGGTCGGGAGGCGCTGCGCCTGTCAGCGCTGGGGAGCGGGTTGGCCGTAGTGTTTGCCGTCCCGCTGGCGGTTCCACTCACCCTCCTGATGGAGCGAGCGTATCCGCTGCTCCAGCCGTGGCTGTCGGTACTTCTCGCGGGAGTCGCTGTCCTGCTTGTGGTCACGGAACAGGGCCGCCGTCGGCAAATCGGCGCGGCGTGTTCACTGGCAGCCAGCGGTCTGCTTGGAATCGCCCTCCTCGACGCGCCGGTGACCGGAGTGCTGCCAGTCTCCGACGTGCTGGTCCCGCTGTTTTCGGGGCTGTTCGGCGCACCGGTGCTTCTGGCCGCCATCGAGGGGGAGGGGGTCCCGCCACAGGCCGACGCGGCGGTGACGACGCCGCCCCGAACCGTCGGCGTCCTCGCGGGCGTCGGGACGCTCTGTGGCGGCGCCGTGGGCTACATCCCCGGGGTTTCCAGCGCCATCGCGGCCACGCTGGCGCTGGGCCTCGTCGCCGACCGGGGCCCGCGGGCGTTCGTCGTCACGACGAGCGGGGTCAACACGGCGACGGCAGTCTTCGCGCTGTTCGCGCTCATCTCGCTCGGGACGCCCCGAACCGGTGTCCTCGTCGCGCTCAACCGGGCCGAGGTCCCGCTCGTGCTCCCGGCGCTGCTCGCGGCGGTCGCCGTCGCCGCCGTCGCTGGCGCGATACTCGTCCCGACACTGGGTGACCGCTATCTCCGGGCCGTCGGTCGGGTGGACCAGACGGCCCTCTCGCTTTCAGTGGTCGCGGTCCTTGTCGGCCTCTCGGCGCTGTTTGCCGGCCTCGTGGGCGTCGGCGCGTTCGGGGCGGCCACGCTGGTCGGACATCTCCCGCCGCGGTTCGGGTCCCGACGGGCGACGCTGATGGGGGTGTTGCTCGTCCCGCTTGCGCTATAGGTAGCCCCGCTGGCGGAAGTGGCCGAGCAATATTGCGACGATGAGCCCCATGCCGACCATCACCGCGGGATAGCCGAACGTCCAGCCCAGTTCCGGCATGTTGTACGGGCTATCGGCGAAGTTCATCCCGTAGACCCCGACGACGAACGTCAGCGGGATGAAGACCGTCGCGACGACGGTCAGCACCTTCATCACCTCGTTGGTCGACTGCGAGACGGTGTTGAGGTAGATGTCCCGCGCACCCGAGACGAGGTCGCGGTAGGTCTCGGTCAGGTCCACAATCTGGACGAGGTGGTCGTAGACGTCCCGGAAGTACTTCTCCGTCTGTGGCTGTATCTGCTTTGGGTCGCCACGGGCGAGGCTGCCGACGGCCTCGCGCGCGGGCCAGGCCTGCTTGCGGAACGACAGCAGGTCCCGCCGGACGTCGTTTATCTTCTCGATGGTCTCGCTGTCGGTGGAGACGGTGACCTCCTCCTCTATCTCCTCGATGTCCGTCTCGATGTCGTCGAGCAGGTCGAAGTAGGCGTCGACGACGACGTCGACGACGCGGTAGGCGGTGAAGTCCGGGCCGTGTTGGAGCAGGCGCTCGTCCCCCCGGCGGGCGGCGTCCATCACGCGCTGGACCGGCCGGGCCTCGTCTAAGCCCAGCGAGACGACCCAGTCGCGGCCGACGAACACGCCGACCGGGCTTGTCGTCACCTCCTTCTCGAAGGTGGTCTCGCCCGGGGTGAGCCGCATCGTCTTCAGCAGGACGAAGGTGTAGTCGCGGTACTCCTCGGTCTTGGCCCGGACGTCCCCCCGGAGGTCGTCGATGGCGAGCGGGTGGAGGTCGAATGCCGACTGGACGGCGCGTATCTCCTCGTCGGTCGCCTCGGCGGCGTGGACCCACGTCGTCCCCGCGGCCGCGCGGGCGGCCCCGAGGTCGTCGTAGGGCTCGGCCGTCTCGCCGGCGTAGACGAGTGCGGATATCACGCCCCGCCCTCCGTCTCGTCCGAGCGGCCGACGGCCAGCAGCGTCATCCCGGCGAGCAAGGCGGTCACCGAGAACGCGCGGCCGGGGTACGGCACCGCGACGCCCGCGACGTAGCCCGCCAGGCCGACGACGGTGAGCCCCAGGCCCAGCGCCAGGACGGTGTTCATGGCCCAGCCATCACCGCGCCCGATAAAAAGGGTATGCCCGAGGCCGCCGGCGTCCGAACTCACTGCATCCCGAAGCCCGTCAGTCGCCGCCGTGCTGGAGGCCGGACAGCAGGTCGTCGACGGCGTCGGTCTCGTCGACGGTCTCGGGGTGGACGGCGACGCCGATGACGATGTCGCCCTCGTGCTGGAAGCTGACGAGGTGAAGGCGGACGTCGATGGACTGGCCCGCCACCTCGGTCGTGCCGGTGTACTCGCTGACCTGGCGGTCCGCGCCCAGCGCCCGGACCGTCCGGTTCCCGGCCGACTCGACGTCGTCGATGCTGCCGGTCTGGCCCTGGACCGCTTCGAGGACCCGCCGGTTCGCCCAGTCGGCGGCGGGGTTGAGCGTCTGGCCGGCGACGGTCGCGCTCGGAACGGAGACGACGACGAACCGCGACAGCTCCACGACCTCGACGCCGAGCAGGGAGCCGCTCCGGGTGTACTGTCTGCGCTCGGTCACGAGCCGCACCGTCCGGTCCTGCCCGGCGACGGTCACGTCGCGGGTGACGTTCGCCTGTGTCGCGTTGTTAAGTTCGTATCCGGTCGAGTCGAGCGTGCTGTCAGAAACGGTCGCGGGCGAGGCCTCGAAGGTGACCGTCTCGCCGGTGATGAGCCCGACACAGCCGGAGGTCACGAGAAGGAGCGCCACGGCGACGGGGAGCAAGCGGCGTACCATCTACTTCCAAGCACTGTCCGGTACGGGAAAACGTTTTGTGGCCGCTGGGCGTCGGCCGCGTCAGCCGAAGATGCCCCGGAGGACGTCGGCGACCACGTTAATCGCGTACCACTTGACGCCGCCCAAGAGGCCGATACCGGAGACGCTGATTTCGCCCGCGGTGACGGCATTCTTGAATTCCACAGTGGGGTTGTTCGACGCGATGACTCGGTCCATCGTCGCCTTGTCCGTGTTCATCTGGATAGTAGCGTCGTCACGGGTGCCAAGCGCCAGTTCCTGCATCTGAAGGGCGTTGTTCATGCTGAACGACACCGACGCTTCGGTTCCGTTCTCGGGGTCGTCCACCACGAGGTTCACCTTCTCACCTTGTAGCTCACCAGCTATGAAGCCAAAGTCCTCCGGGTCGACGTTCGCGTTGTACGTCTCGACCATCGGTCCCATGTCCTCGAACATCTGGACGGCCCAGTCGGGCTGGTCGCTCTGTGCGGCGACGGGGGATGCGACCGCGCCGACCGCGGCAACAACGAGCATGAGAGAGACGATCATCCGGGTGAAACCGACAGTAGTTGGTACGTATTTCATAACAATTATATAAACGCACTAATAGTATATAAAATCGTAGTGAGGCGTGTTAGAATGTCCTAAATACGCAATCTGGATATGAAATATCAGATTCGATATGTCGGCCCGTCATCAGTATCTTGGACCTCGACGCCGAGGGCTTCGAGTTCGTCGCGGAGTTCGTCGGCCCGCTCGTAGTTGCCGGCGTCCCGCTCCTGCTCACGGACTGTCAGGACCAGGTCGACCACGTCGCCGGCCAGCGACACGTCGCCGCCGCCGTCCTCGCCGAAGGACAGCCCCAGAATGTCGCCGCCCAGTTCCTCGAACGTCTCGACGGCGCGCCGGAGCCCCCGGTAGTCGTACTCGTCGCGGCCGTCGACGTGCGTGTTGACCGCAGCGGTCAGGTTCAGCAGTGCGGTCATCGCCTCCCGCGTGTTGAAGTCGTCGTTCATCGCGGCCTCGAACGTCGAGCGGGCGTCGTCGACAGCATCCCGAAGCGTCTCGTCGGTCACTTTCGCGTGGGCGTCCACATCGTCGCAGGCTTCAGCCGCTCGCTCGTAGCCCCGGGAGAGGCGGTCCCAGCGCTCCTCGGCCTCCGAGACAGTCTCGTCGCTGTAGGTCGCCCGCGAAGTATATGCCGTCGACAGCAGGAAGGTCCGGAGCACGTCGGGACCGAACTCCTCGACTGCGTCGCTGACGCTGAAGTAGTTGCCAAGCGAGGAGGACATTTTCTCCTCCTCGGTCTCCAGCAGGCGGACGTGGAGCCAGTACTTCGCGAACTGCTCGCCGGTCGCGGCCTCGCTCTGGGCCACCTCGTTCTCGTGGTGGGGAAAGACAAGGTCCTGCCCGCCGACGTGGATGTCGATGGATTCGTCTAAGTGTGTCATCGACATCGCCGAGCACTCGATGTGCCAGCCGGGTCGGCCTTCACCCCACGGAGAGTCCCAGGTCTGTGCGGTCTGGCAGGCCTCCTCGGCCGGGGCGGCCTCTGGGTGCTGATGTTCGGCGATGTCCTCGGGGTCGACGCCGCCGGCCTTCCAGAGCGCAAAGTCGGCCGGGTGTCGCTTCTCGCCTTCGGTGTCCGCGCCCTGTGATTCGATGTCCTCGACGGACTGGTTCGAGAGTTTGCCGTAGTCCTCGAAGCTTGTCACGTCGAAGTAGACGGAGCCGTTGGCCTCGTAGGCGTGGCCGCTCTCGACGAGGCGCTCGACGAGGTCGATGATTTCGGGGACGTGCTCTGAGACGCGGGGGTACACTTCCGCGCGGCCGAGGTTGAGCGAGCGCATGTCGTCGATGACCTGCCGGACGTAGTGGCGGGCCACGTCGGCCTCGCTATCGCCGTCCTCGCCGACGCGGGCGACGATTTTCTCGTTGACGTCGGTGAAGTTCTCGACGTGGTGGACGTCATAGCCCAGATAGTCGAGCCAGCGGGCCATCACGTCGACATGAACCCAGCCGCGCGCGTGGCCGAGGTGGGGCGGGTCGGAGGTCGTCAGCCCGCAGTAGTACAGCAACACAGAATCGGGGTCGCGCGGCTCGAAGGCCTCTTTCTCACCGGTCAACGTGTTCGTCACGCGAAGCGTCATTACCGGGAGGAACTGCGTCCGCCCGCTTTAAGCCGTCGGAAGGCGACTCATCCCTGCACCACCGCCTCAACCATCCGGAGCGCGTCCGGTCCCGCACGGCGACCCACTACCACGACGAGCGCGTCGTCGGTGACGCCGGCGGCCTCGACCGCGACGTCCGCCGCCCGCAGGCGGCCCAGCACCTCGGCCAGCGCCGGCGGCGAGAGGTCGCCGGTAGCGACGATGCCCGTTAGCGAGCCAGCGCCCTCGGCGAAGGCGGCGTCCCCGACTCGGAAGACGATAGCCGACACAGCGTCGGGCGATTCGACCCGACCCAGCCCGCTCTGCATCGAGACGCGGGCGTCGCTGTCGTGGGCCGGGCTGTCGTCCAGTTCCTCGGCGAACCGTCGGAGGGCGGTCGCGACGGCTTCCGCATCGCCGTCAATTTCGAGCGTGCGCGCGGCGGCCGTGTAGTTGACGACGCCCGCTCGAAGTGCGTCGTAGAGAAACGGGCGCTCGCGGACGGCGTCCCTGGTCGCGGCGGCGAGTGACATTGGCGTCGGCCACGCCCGGCGCGGGCAAAAGTCGTTCTATCGCCGGCGGGCGACCACGGGTACGGGACAGGCCGTGTCGGGCCATAACCGACACACGGGCGCGCTATCCCCTCAGAACTGCGGCCCCACTCCCAGCGAGTGAGAACAGGCCGGGGGGTTTGTCCCCCTCGGCGTCCGCTCTCTACACGAGGGAAAGACAATGGCGATTGCACAACGAGAGCGGAAGGCGTTCGGACAGCCCCTGGGAGCAGCGGAGCGAATCATCGGCGGCATCGTCGTCGCTGCCGGCGCGCTGGGACACGCGGCACTGCTTGCGGCCGCTGGACTGTTGTTCTACGTCCTCCTGTTCGGGCTGTGATCGGGCGGAATCGGGCGGCAAAGACACATTTCGGCGCGCAATGTTGCACAGCCCGCCGGCTATCTGTACAGGGCAACGAAGGCCCTAAGGACGACTCGCCCCAACCGAAGTGCATGGACGAAGCACTCGTTATCGCGGCCCACGGCTCCCATCTGAACGCCGAGTCGAGTACGCCCACCTACGACCACGCCGACACGATTCGGGCGACGGGCGCGTTCTCCGAGGTCCGTGAGTCCTTCTGGAAGGAGGAACCGTCGTTCCGGGAGGCCCTGCGGACCGTCGACGCCGAGGAGGTGTATCTGGTCCCGCTGTTCATTTCGGAGGGCTACTTCACCGAGCAGGTCATCCCACGGGAGTTCCGACTCGAAGACTGGGACCCCGAGCTGTGGGACTCCGACGGGACGAGCGCGACCAACGCGACGCTGGCCGCCGAGGACACGGCCCAGACGGTCCACTACTGTGGCCCGGTCGGAACGCATGATTCGATGAGCGATGTCATCGTCCAGCGAGCGGAGTCTGTCACCGGCGATCCCGATGTTGGCGAAGGATTCGGCCTGGCAGTCGTCGGCCACGGGACGGAGCGCAACGAAAACTCCGCGAAGGCCATCCAGTACCATGCCGACCGCATCCGCGCGCGGGACCGCTTCGACGAGGTGCAGTCGCTGTTCATGGACGAGGACCCTGAAGTCGACGACGTTGCGGACTACTTCGAGAGCGACGACATCGTCGTCGTGCCGCTGTTTATCGCCGACGGCTTCCACACACAGGAGGACATCCCCGAGGACATGGGGCTGACCGACGACTACCGGACCGGCTACGACGTGCCGACCACCGTCGAGGGCCACGACATCTGGTACGCCGGCGCGGTCGGCACGGAACCACTGATGGCTGACGTGGTGCTGGAGCGGGCCGCCGACGCGGGCGCGGACGTGAGCGCTGCCATCGAGCAGGTGCGCGAGGAGACTGGCGGCGCGACGCCCGCGACCGGCGACTGACAGGTCGCCGACTGCCGCTATCGGGTCAGAGACCGGAACTGATTACGCCGCTTGCTGGCCGGAACCAGCCGACTTTTGCCGACCGAGTACCGTTTTCCAGTATGGACGGCGAGTACGTGGACGCGCTGGTGGCAACTGCCCCCGATGGCATCGCCTTCGACGACCTCCACGTGACCCACGAGAGTGACGGGTACACGTTCCGAACACCGGATGTGGACCACAGCGGCATCGACGAGGAGACGCTTCGGACGGTAGCGGCGGAGTCACCGTACGTCCGAAACTGGTACTTCTGGCACGCCACCGCGCCCCAGAAGGCGGACCGCTGGGCGTTCCTCCGCTGGCTCGAAGGGGCAGAGCAGCGAGACGTGGCCGAGCGCTACGACGCGCTCGCCGACGGGGTGTCCGCGACCTGGGGGGAACTGCACCTGACCGTTACGCTCTCCGACGGAACGCGGACATACAGCATCCGGCACCGCGCCGACGTCGATGTCGGAACCAGCGCGCTCGACGAGTACGACGACCCCCTCGACGCACGCGAAATTGCGAAACACGACGACGACGGCGGCTACCGCCCGCTCAAGACCGCGCCGTCGCTCCAGACCGGGTGGGCGTTCCCCGAGCTATCGGCGAGCGAGTTCGTCACGACGGTCGACGCGTTCTACCCGGCGACCATCGCGAACTGGCACCGGGAACAGGAGGGGGACCTCGACGTGACCCACTGGCGGGACACCGTCGACCGCCAGACCGGGATTTACGGCGTTGTCAAGACCTGGGACCGCGGTGACGGCTACGAACACGTCAACTGGGTCGCCGAGGCCTGCTGTGACGATTCCCAGTGTCTCAAACGCCGGGAGTGGCAGTACGACGAGGAGACAGAACTCGATGTCGACGGCGGGTCAGGTGAGTTCCCCTGCCGGGAGCCCTGCTCGCTTGTCATCGCCGGCGCGCGCAAGTGGACAAAGCTCGAAGGCGAGCAAGCCCAGACCTACGAGTTCGAACTCACGCCCAGCGAGAAAGAACAGATCGAGGATATCATCGATGCCGTCGCAGACGGCGAGGCAGACGACATCCGTGAAGCCGATATCTACGAGGGAGCCAACCGGTACCGGACACGGTTCCTGCGAGCAAAGCTGTTCGACGACGAGGGGAACCTCGGCGGCGTCGAGACGGAACAGTAGCGGCGCGTCAGGTCGGGCGAACGGCGACGGAGAGGAGTCCTATGACGATTGTGACCGCGAGTACAGCGACGACTGTCAATAGCACGCTCTCGGTGAGCACCAGCGTGATGAGTCCCGCAATCAGGACGGTGAAACCGCCAGCCGCCAGTATCGGTCCCGCAGACAGGTCTTCGAGGCCGGACGCTGATTCTGCCGCCGGTTTCGGCTGTGGCTTCGACAGCTCGTCGTCGACGATGACCGGTTCGTTCTCGGTCCCACCTTCCGGAATATAGATGTCGATGTACCGGGTCTCGGCGCCATATCCGGTCACGACCTTTAGCTTGCCACGGACTGGCCCGTCACCGTCAACGGTCACTCTGACTAACCGATCGGTTTCGGCCCGTACGTGGTGGTTTGTGGCGTCGAGCGACGCGACAGAAGAGAGCGAGTCGTCGAGATGAAGGTGGACGTGCAGGGCCTCGCCGTGGTTGACTAATCGAACGTCGAAACTCCCTGTCGCGTCGAACTCGTTTGGAACTTCCAGACTGTGGATGTCCGTCCGGTTGAGGTGCACGGGCAGGGAGTCAGGCACGGACGTGACTCCGCGTGGCGAGGAAAAAAAGGTTCAGGCCGGTGCCTCGTCGCGCATGTCCGGGGGGAGCAGGTTCGGGATGCCGTCCTCGATGGGGAACGTCTCACTGCACTCGGTGCAAACGAGTTCGCCCGACAGGATCTCGCCGTCGTCGCGCTCCGTCACTTCGAGGTCGAGGTCGTGCTTGTCCAGAGGGCAGCAGATAATTTCCATCAGGTCCTCTTTCATACATTCGACCAAGACCGGCGGTCGCAAAAGTCTGCCGCTCTCCCAGCGGTATCGCCCCGTCGCCGGGTACTCGTGTGTGAACTCGACCGTCGAGTCAGAACGGAGCGCCTGCTAGAACGGATGCTCGCGGACGATAGTTTCACCGCGGCCGGGGCCGACGCCGATGGCGTAGGCCGGGGTGTCGAGTTCGTCCTCGATGTACTCGACGTAGGCCTTCGCGTTCTCCGGCAGCGCGTCGTACCCCTCGTCGGCGGCGTCCGCCCAGTCGACCTCGGGCCACCCGTCGAAGGACTTGAAATTGGCTTCACAGCGCTTCCACTGCTCGGTGGTCGCGGGCATCGACGCCAACTGCTCGCCGTCGAGCGTGTAGCTGTGGCCGACCTTCACTTCGTCGAGGCCGGCGAGCACGTCGAGGTGGTTGATGGCGAGGCCGGTGAAGCCGGAGACCCGCGTGGAGTGGCGGAGCATCGGCAGGTCGAGCCAGCCGACGCGTCGCGGACGGCCGGTAACGGTGCCGTACTCGCCCCCCTCCTCGCGGATGTAGTTCGCCAGCTCCTCGTTTTCGCCTTCGCCCTGCTCGTCGTAGCCGGGCGTATCGCCGGCGACGCCCCCGAGTTCGGTCGGGAGCGGGCCGCTTCCGACCCGGGTGAGGTACGCCTTCACGATACCGATAACCTCGCCGTCGCCGACGACGCTGGGGCTGAGTCCGGTCCCGGTCGCTGCGCCACCGGCCGTCGGGTTCGAAGAGGTGACGTAGGGATAGTTCCCGTGGTCGATGTCGATAATGGTTCCCTGTGCGCCCTCAAGCATGACGTTCTGGCCCTCGTCGATGGTCGCGCTGAGGAACGCGCCAGCGTTGACAGTCATGTCCTCGGCCTCGAAGCGGCGGCCGAACTCGCGGAACTCCTCGAAGATGGCGTCCACGTCGAAGGCGTCCGGGTCGTCAAGCTCGTCGACGTCGAGGTCGTACACGTCCTCGACGACGGCCCGCTTCTGGGGGACGACGTATTCGAGGCGCTCCCTGAGCACGTCCGGGTCAAGCAGGTCGCCGACGCGGACACCGCGCCGACCGGCCTTGTCCTCGTAGGTCGGACCGATACCCCGACCTGTCGTTCCGACTTCCTGATCCGTTTCGCTCTTTACTTCCTCCTCGATGCCGTCGAGCACGCGGTGGAAGGGGAGAATGACGTGTGCTCGTTCAGCGATGCGAACGTCCGGGTCGAGGCCGCGTTCCTGAAGCGTGTCTATCTCGTCGAACAGCGTTCGCGGATTGACGACACACCCGTTGCCGAGTACGCCGACCTTGCCGCGGATGGCTCCGCTCGGAACCAGCGAGAGCTTGTACTCCTCGCCCTCGTGGACGACGGTATGGCCGGCGTTGTCGCCGCCCTGATAGCGCGCGACGACGTCTACGTCGTCGCCGTACAGGTCGACGATGCCGCCCTTTCCTTCGTCGCCGAGCTGTGAGCCGACGATGGTTACGGTCATCGCACGCACCTTCCAGCCACCGTGATAAACAGATTACGGTCCGGAAATCACGCTCGTGAGCAGTACCCATGTGAACCGTTACGACGGTTTTAAGACACCCCTGTTCGAACGTATCAACGTTGTAGCGATTATCCGAGGGAGAACCTTTAAATACCGCAAACACAAGTTAACAATTGCCATGATAGACAGGCTTGAAAAGGAAGTTGACATGCTAGAGCGCCACTTGCAGGTGCTTCGCATGGTTATCGAGAACGAGCCTATCGGTATCGTGAAGATGTCCAACGAAACCGGCTACCCGCACCACAAGGTGCGGTACTCCCTGCGCGTTCTCGAAGAGGAGAACCTCATCGAGCCCTCCAGCCAGGGTGCGATCACGACCGAACAGACCGGTGAGTTCGTCGACGACCTCGACGAGAAGGTCGACGAGATCATCGACAAGCTCGAAGGTATGAAGATCGAAGACGCGGCCGAAATCGAAGGCTAAGCTTCTTTCTCAGAGTTCCGGGACCGCCAGGTGGAACTCCTGGTTTCTCGCTTCTAACAGACAGAGGTGAAAGCCCTTTTTCCGTGAGATGTTCACGAAGCTCTTTCGCTTATCGCGGTTGAACAGTCCACTGGAGGTCGCTTCTTCGGCGGTTTCGAGCGCGCCCGGCTCGAAGAAACTGCTCGTGACGAGAAACGCCGACGCAAGCGACCCGGAGGCGTTACCGACCCGCTCGGCGTTTCGGATGAGGTCCGACATCTGGCCCTCGGAGGCCGGTTCGCGCGAGTCGTTGATGTTTGCGACGACCAGCGGGTTCCCCATCCGGTCGCGGACGACCACATCGAACCGTTCCTGCGAGCGGTTCTCCTGCCCGTCTTCTGTGTAGGTCACTGTGACGTTGCCGTTCAGTTCGGCGCGGTCGATGGCCGGAAGCCCCTCATAGAGGTCCTTCATGGCCCCTGCATGGCCAGTATCTCGAATCTCATAGAGGAGGTTCCGGATGAGCCAGTTAACAAAGCGGTACTGGATGCTGTCTTCGAGGTACTCCTCGAAAGGCGTCCCGTTGACCGTTGCGCCCTCGGCCTCGAACTGCGTGTGATACTCCAGCCTGAGGTTCGCCTCGACCTCCTCGCGGCTCGCCTCGCCGTCCTTGGCCTCCTCAAGCGTCGCCTTGCCCTTCGAATCGTACCTGACGAAGAGGTTCGTCCCGTTTATCGCCTCGCCGGCGCTGAGCCGGGCACCACCTGCGGCGGCGTCGTTCTGCTCGTCGAGTTGTTCCTCCAGCCGGTCGATTTCGGCCCGTGCGTCGGCTAGCTCCGACTCCAGACGGTCGCGCTCGTCTCGAAGCTCTCGGTTCGTTGCCTCCAGATCGGTGAGTTCAGATTCGAGTTCCGACACCGTCTCGGCTTGCTGTTCGAGTTCGGATTCGAGCTCCGCGACACGCTCTCGCTCGCGTGGTGACGGCTCCTCGCTGGCAGGCGACTGTCGCTGGTCCCCTGCCGACGGCTGTGGCTGCGGTGCCTCGGCCTGCTGTGGGTCGTTTTCGGCTGGGCCGCGGCTGTCCTGTGCCGGTGCCGGTCCCTGAACGCTGGAGTCGGTCGACGGTTTCGAGTCGTCCTGTGCCGGCTGGTCACGTCGTGGTGCCGACGCCTGTTGCCCACCCGTCGGTGGCGTCTGCGTGGGTGACACGCTGGTGGCTGTGCTTTCCTGCGCACCGCCGGACTTGTTCGGGTCCAGCGACGGGACCGAGCGCGTCTCTAGATCCCCACTCGCCCCGCCAGAACCGGCTTCGGGCGTCGGAGTTGCCGTATCAGCCCCGGACCGGGACGGCTGTGACTCGGAGCGCTGGGTCGGTTTCGATTCCGCCGGCTCTTCGCGGCGGTCTGTCGAAGCCGCTTGGTCACTCTGTGTCGGGGCGCTCCGTGCGCTGGCGTGCTGGGGTTCCTGTGTCTGTGACGGCTCAGTTGCCGGTCGTTTTTGTTCGGTCTCCCCGGCAGTCTCACGCACTCCGGTCTCCCGTTCGGTGGCGTCGTGGTCGGGTTCTCTCCGTGTCGCGGTGTCAGTCTCCGTCGTCGCTCGCTCGGTTGCGCTGCTGTCTGGCCGGCTATCCGCTTTCGGCCTCTCGTCCGCATTCGGTTGCGCATCTGACCCGGACCGACCGCGGGACCGGCCCGGATTCGCACCGGCAGCTTTCGATCCGGGCGGGCCGCCGCTTGCGGGGCCGCGGTCCGGTGTCGACTCTGTCTCGGCCTGGGCCTGTCCAGCATCGTCGGTTCCATCGGCTACAGTATCTCCGGCCGAGTCTGTGGACGGCTCCACCGGGTCGTCGCTGCTGTGGTCGTGTTGCGTTGTTCCGCCCGGCTCTGCCCCGCCTGCCGGCGCGGCGTCCGCCGCACCGGCGTCGTCCGGTTCGTCGGCGACAGCCGCCTTATCATCAGCGTCAAGCGGGTCGACGCCGGCGGCCGCCGAGTCTGCTGACTGCTCGTCCGCCCTGTCGTCGGGCGGTTCTGGAATCTCAATCGGCTCGATATCGACTGGCATGACCTCGTAGATACCGACCTCATCGTTGGCTGTCTCGAAGGCCTCGTCATCGGTGAGCAGCTTATCCGAGTTACCGACCCACGCGACGCTCATCGAACGGCCCTGATGATACACGGTGTAGTAGTCGCCCGAGAGGACGTTTTCGGAGAGTTCGATAAAGCCAGTAAAGTTCCCGCTCGACAGTGTCTGGTCGACTTCTGCAAGCGCTGTATCTTCAGTGTAGTACTGTGCTTTCACCTCGTCGGCGCGTTCCTGCATCACTGCAAGCAGTGGCAGCGCCTCGTGCGGTGACCGTTTGGCTGTTCCCGACGCGTCCTCGAAATCCTCGATGTTGCCGTCGAGGACGCCGACGACGGTCCCGTTCAACATGAACAGGCGCGTCGGACCCGCGATGACCGCGCCGGAGAACTCCTGTCCGGCGAGGTCCTGCAGGCCCGCGAACCCGCCGTCGAACGGAACCGACTCCCAGCCGTCGACCCGTTCGACCGTGCGTGTACTCATTACTCCCACCAAGCCGGATGGTGAACAAATAGTTTGTGCCCACGGGCGCGGTCCGATGGACATATGACGAGTCGGCCTCAAGAACTGGTATGGTAGAGGAGCCGGGACTAAGCGACCAGTATCCGACCGCAAGTCCGTGGCCGCTGTTTGTCGCACTGGGATTAGCACTGTCAGAAATTGGCGTGTTTGTCGGACTCTTTCCAGTGGCTGTTTTCGGCCTGATACTGTTCGGCGGTAGTATCGCCGGTATCCTCACCGAGTCCGGGTACGTGGAGCGGCCGTGGCCGACCCTGCTCGGAGTCGGAGTCGTTCTTATCGTCCTCGCCGCTGCGTTTACCGTCTGGCAGGTCCCGGCCGCCGACATCGCGCTCTCGAACGTCGGGACCGGGCCGCTGTTCACTCGGCTGGTGGCCGTCGCCGTGGCGGGCGCGGTGATGATCGGGATGGGCGGCGTCGCTTCGGTTATGGAACAGACCGCAGCCTGAGACAGGCACCAGCGCGATTCGGAAACCAACACTCTATTTACTGGCCTGCCCTAACGAGAAGGCATGGCACTGTTCGGGTTCGAAAAAGATACCCTGCTCGACCTCACCGTGAACGTCATCCCGCTCGGGATTCTCTTCTTCTTCATCGTCGCGTTCGCCGCGTTCCCGGCGTTCGGAACCGACCCCGTCTTCTCCGGGATGCAGTTCGCACTGATTATCTCGATGTTCCTGTTGCTCGCCGTCCTGACCTACTACGCGGGGAAGGCCGTCGAGAACGCTGAGAAAGAGAACGGCGAACTGGGCCACGAAGACTGAGCGGAGGGCGTCGGACAGACTGCTTCGAAGACCGACCGCGCTTGCCACTGGGTGACCGTGTGCGGTGGCCGCTTGTTTTTGCGGTTTCAATGTGGGATGGAAGCCGTATTTTATGGTCGTTGCTGCAGGAATCGACCCTTTGATAATGTCCCAGTCCTGAAGGACGACTATGGTAGCAGGAGATATTGTGCTGACGGGGCTGATGGCCGTCCTCCTCGTCGGCGTCGCCGCGCTTCTCACCCGTGTCGAGAACTGGCGTTCGTATACGCCGCTCGCGGGTGGCGGGGCCGTCACTGGTGACGAGGCGACAGTCATCAACCGTGAGAAACCCGCAGGTATCATTCGCTGGCTAACAACTGTCGACCACAAGGATATCGGTCTCTTGTACGGGGTGTACGCGGTCATCGCTCTTGCTGTCGGTGGGATCATGGCGATGCTCATTCGCATCCAGCTCGTCACGCCCGCCGGAGCCATCCTTGGCAACAACGCCTACAACTCCATCCTGACGAGTCACGGCATTACGATGCTGTTCCTGTTCGGGACGCCCATCATCGCGGCGTTCGCGAATTACTTCATCCCGCTGCTCATCGGGGCTGACGACATGGCGTTCCCACGTATCAACGCCATCGCGTTCTGGCTCCTCCCGCCGGCGGCACTGCTGATCTGGGCGGGATTCTTCCTCGCGCCGGTGACCGACAACATGATCGAGCCGGCCCGCACGGCCTGGACGATGTACACGCCGCTATCGGTCGAGCAGGCGAACCCCGGCGTCGACCTGATGCTGCTGGGCCTGCACCTCTCGGGTGTTGCGGCGACGATGGGAGCGATCAACTTCATCGCGACCATCTTCACGGAGCGCAACGAGGAGGTCAACTGGGCGAACCTCGACATCTTCTCGTGGACGATCCTCACCCAGTCAGCGCTCATCCTGTTCGCCTTCCCGCTGCTGGGGAGCGCTATCGTGATGCTGCTACTCGACCGGAACCTTCAGACGACGTTCTTCGCCGTCGAAGGTGGCGGCCCGCTGCTGTGGCAGCACCTGTTCTGGTTCTTCGGCCACCCTGAGGTGTACATCCTTGTCCTGCCGCCGATGGGACTGGTCAGCCTCATCCTGCCGAAGTTCTCCGGCCGAAAGCTGTTCGGCTTCAAGTTCGTCGTCTACTCGACGCTCGCCATCGGGGTCCTCTCCTTCGGCGTCTGGGCCCACCACATGTTCTCGACGGGCATGGACCCGCGGCTCCGGGCGTCGTTCATGGCCGTCTCGCTTGCGATTGCGATACCGAGCGCTGTCAAGACGTTCAACTGGATCACGACGATGTGGAACGGCCGCCTACGTCTGACGACGCCGATGCTGTTCTGTATCGGCTTCGTCTCGAACTTCATCATCGGGGGCGTCACCGGCGTGTTCCTCGCCTCCATCCCCGTCGACCTGATCCTCCACGACACCTACTACGTCGTGGGTCACTTCCACTACATCGTGATGGGGGCCATCGGCTTCGCGGCCTTCGCCGGCATCTACTACTGGTTCCCGATATTCACCGGCCGGATGTACCAGCGCACCCTCGGCAAAGCGCACTTCTGGCTCTCGATGGTCGGGACCAACATCACGTTCTTCGCGATGCTCGCGCTGGGCTATCTGGGGATGCCCCGGCGCTACGCCACCTACCAGTTCGACGGCGCTATCGCGCCACTGACGCAGGTGTCGACGTTCCACCAAGCAGCGACGGTGGGCGCAGTCATCCTGTTTATCGGCCAGCTGTTCTTCGTCTGGAACATCGTCCAGTCCTGGCTCGAAGGCCCGAAGGTCGAGGACGGTGACCCGTGGAACCTCGAGCGCGACGGCATGCTGGACCGCGAGTTCCAGTGGTTCGACGAGCAGCTCGAAGCTGACAGTCCGGAAAAGGACCCATCGCTACTCGCCGACGGCGGGCAGGAAGAACAAGACGACTCGTAAGCGTCCCGCTGTTTTCGCTGCTTTTGTTTCATCCGTAGCCACGACCGAACTGACAGTGCCCGTTAGCTTGCGCCGGAAACGAGCACCATAGCCGTCACGAACATCATGAGTGCAATTCCGGTCAGGACGAGAAACAGTAGCTCCTTCTGTGACATAGGATAGCTACGGCGTGGAAGTGAAAAAGGCTAATCGTCTTCGCGCCGTTGATTCCACATGAGCGAAGTTGAGGCCAGGTCTGGACGACAGATCGTCCTTCGCCTGTACGTTGCTATCGTTGTTCTTGCCGGAGTGATGGGGTTCGTTCTCGGCAGCATCCGGCCGGAGGACCTCGAACCGGAACTGTTCGGTGTGATCGCACTGCCGCCGACGCCGTTTGGCGTCGCTATCTACGGATTCGTCACCATCGGTATCGTACTTGGCGTGTTGCTCGGTCTCGTCATATACGTCTCTGAGCGAATCGACGACGCGGCCGGGTCCTGAGAGGCGATGTGGCATCACACGCTGTGTATAGCGACTGTCCGGTCTCTTGTTGCCTGAGCCCTACATTCCGTTAGTTTAATTCAGCCCGGCTAAAAAGCGGATTCTAGTCGCATACGTGACACTAAGTCAGTGTCTCGTCGCCCTCCCCACAGATGCTCTCCGAGATTGCCTTCCGTCGGCGGCTGGTCCGCCGTATCGCTATCGACCGACGTGCGCTTGCAGCGTTCAGAGTGGTGCTCGGGCTGTGTCTCCTCACCGACATCGCGCTGCGGTTGTCGGACATCGGTGCGTTTTATACCGATAGTGGCGCGCTCCCACGCTCGACACTGACTGAACTGTATCCAGTTCTGGGGCCCATGTCGCCGCTCGCTGTCTGGGGGACCGTCTGGCTGCCGGTAGTAGTCTTCGGACTGACAGCACTCACAGCCCTCGCGCTGGTGGTCGGCTACCGACCCCGTCTGAGTGCGGGCGTCGCGTTCGTCCTGCTCGTATCGATACAGCTTCGGAACCCCATCGTCCTCAATGCCGGCGATACGCTGTTTCGGCGACTACTGTTCTGGAGCCTCCTGCTCCCGCTCGGCTGTGGCTGGGAAAACGGGTCGGCGGAGTCCGCCTCGACACGGGTCGCCACCGCCGGCACTGCAGGAATCCTCCTCCAAGTGCTTGCCGTGTACGTGACGAACGGCCTCATGAAGCTTCGTGGTACGTACTGGCACCAAGGGACTGCGGTGCAGTACGCGTTCCAGCTCGACCACCTCACTATCCGGCTTGGTGACGTGGTTGCGGGCTGGGACCCGGTGCTGGTCCTGGGGAACTGGCTCTGGCTTGCCTTGCTCGTGGGGTCCCCGTTGTTGCTTATCTGGACCGGAAGATATCGGACTGGACTGGTCGCGGCGTTCGTCACCGCCCACATCTGCATGGCACTCTCGTTTCTCCTGGGTGTGTTTCCGCTCGTTTCGATTCTCGGATTGGTACTATTTTTGCCGACGCCGTTCTGGGACCCGCTCGCAGACCGCTGGCCCGACGCAATCGAAGCGTTGCGCCCGCGGTGGCCGGATTCAACGACAGGTCCGCCACAGATCTGGTTCCCTACGACGACGCGCTCGGTAGCGACGCTCGGTATCGTCGCGATTGTGATTCTCAACGCCGTCGCGGTCGGCTTTGTCACCGCACCAACGGGCACGCCGGATAGAATCGAGGACCGGAGCTGGAACATGTTCGCGCCAGACCCGCCACAGGAAACGTGGTGGTACGCGGCCCCGGCAACTCTGGAGTCCGGGAACCGGGTCGACGCGCTGGCCGGGGAGCCGGTCAATCTCTCACGGCCACCGGAGGTGTCCGACCGGTTCCCGAACCAGCGCTGGAAGAAGTTCCTCGGGACAGCGCGTCACGAACCCAGCCTCCGACGGTCGCTCGCAACGTATCTGTGTTCGCGGTGGAACCGAAGCCACGGCGACGCGATGAAACGCGTGGAGTTGATTGTCCTGACCGAGTCGACCAACCTGAACGGGTCCGAATCTGTCGACCGGGAGGGACTCGGGTCGTATCAGTGTGCCTGATGCGGGTGATGAGGGGATTTTGTGCCTCGGAAACAATGGAGCGGACAGTCTAGCGGTCAGGCAATGCTTGCTGTCTCCTGATAGCTCCCGTACTCTGCCTCGAAGACGGCCATAATCTCGCCCATCGTCGCGTAGGCTTTCACCGCGTCGATGATGACTGGCATGACGTTCCCGCCGTCAGTGATTACCTGCTGCAGTTCGTCGAGCGCTGCTTCCACGGCCGCGTCGTCGCGGTCTGCCTTGACCGTCGCGAGCTTGTCCCGCTGGCGTTCCTGTACGTCCTCGTCGACGGTGAGAATCTCGGGTTCGGTGTCTTCCTCGACCGTGTACTTGTTGACGCCGACCATGACCTCGTCCTCGTTCTCGACGCGCTGCTGGTACTCGTAGGCGGCGTCCTGAATCTCACGCTGGAAGTAGCCGTCCTGAATCCCCTGAATAACGCCGTCGCGGACCGATCCGTCGCCGAGTTCGTCCCTGATGTGATTGATGTAGGCCATCGCCTTCTCTTCGACCTCGTCGGTCAGCGACTCGATGGCGAAACTGCCGCCCATCGGGTCGACGATGTCGGCGGCCCCCGACTCCTCCGCGATGATCTGTTGTGTCCGGAGGGCGACTCGAACGGCCTGCTCGGACGGGAGGGCCAGGGCCTCGTCGAAGCTGTTGGTGTGCAGGCTCTGAGTGCCGCCCAGTACACCTGCGAGGGCCTGAATCGTCACACGGACGATATTGTTCAGCGGTTGCTGAGCGGTCAGTGACTGACCGGCGGTCTGAGTGTGGAACTTCAGTTGCTTGCTGGCGTCGGCCTCTGCGCCGTACCAGTCGTCCATCACGCGGGCGTAGATGCGCCGGGCCGCGCGGAACTTCGCTATCTCCTCGAAGATGGAGTTGTGTGAGTTGAAGAAGAAGGAGAGTTGTGGGGCGAACTCGTCGACGTCCATACCCCGGCTCAGGCAGTCCTCGACGTAGGCGAAGCCGTCCGCGAGCGTGAACGCGAGTTCCTGTACCGCCGTCGAACCCGCCTCGCGGATGTGATATCCTGACACCGAGATGGGCTTGAACTTCGGGGTCTCCTGACTGGCGAACTCGATGGTGTCGGTAACGAGTTTCAGCGACGGCTCCGGTGGGATAACCCACTCTTTCTGAGCGATAAACTCTTTGAACATATCGTTCTGGAGCGTCCCACGGATCTCCTCACGCGGGACGCCCTGCTGGTCGGCCAGCGCGATGTACATCGCATAGATAACGGGAGCGCTAGGGTTGATCGTGAATGAGGTCGACACCTCACCGAGGTCGATGCCGTCGAACAGCCGCTCCATATCCGCCAGCGTGTCGACGGCGACGCCTTCCTTGCCCACCTCGCCATCGGCCATCACGTCGTCGGAGTCGATCCCCATCAGCGTCGGCATGTCAAAGGCCGTCGACAGCCCGGTCTGGCCCTCATCGATGAGGTAGTGAAAGCGCTCGTTGGTCTCGTCAGCGGTCCCGAAGCCCGCGAACTGTCGCATGGTCCACTGTCGGCCGCGGTACATCGTTGGATAGACGCCGCGTGTGAACGGCTCCTCACCGGGGAAGCCGATGTCGTCCTCATAATCGATGTCATCCACGTCGAGTGGCGTGTACAGCCGGTCTACATCGAGGTTTGAGACCGTTGCGAACTGCTCTTTGCGCTCGCCGTAGGCGTCCAGTACGGGGTCCAGTGTCTCGGCTTCCCACTCGTCTTTCCGCTCGCGGATGCGCTGGAGGTCCGACTCGTCGAACATACTCCGGTGTATGTCATGATTTAGTAAGAAGGTTCGGGGAAAGCGGGGTGCTAGCGTCAATCACATCGCTCCGGACTAGTCCTGGAGTCGCTCCGTCGTCTGCACGAGCGGGTGGTGGGCGTAGTCGACGACTTCAATATCGTCGATTGACTCCAAGTCGGAGTCCGCGGCCGTCTCGGCCATCCCAAGCTCGACCGTCTCATCGAGGACAATGACATAGGCGTCCATCTCATCGATGTCGAGCCGTGCGGCGGCTTTCACGCGGTGGTGGCCGTCCGCCAGCAAGAGGTCGCCGCCGTTGTCGATAACGACGAGCGGTTCCGCCAGTCCGCGCTCCAGTTCGTACACCCGTCCTTCGAGTTCGTCGGCGTACACTGTCGTCTGTGTCGGCGTCAGGTCGGCAAGCTCTACCTCACGGCGGCCTTCGTGTGTCGTGATGCCGTGGATGTTCTCGAGCGTCCGGCCAAGCTTGTCCACCTTGCCCGGTGTCGCCCGCTCGATCTGTGAGCGAATCACGTCAGCGTTCGAGATGATGCCGACGAGGTGGCCGGCGTCGTCGACAACTGGGAGTTTCTGGATCCCCGACCGCAGGATGACGCGCGCGGCGTCCTGGACGGCCATGTCCGGGTGCGCCACGAGGATATCGTCGGTCATCACGCGGAACATCGGCTCGTGGTCCTCCGCGAGCAGCAGGTCACGTGCGCTGACAAACCCCTCGACGCGGCGGCCGTCAGTCACCGGAAACCCGCTGAAGTGGTCGTTATCGGCGATTCGTCGGGCGACTTCCCCGACGGTATCGTCGAGCTCGACGGTGGCAACCTCGCGTGTCATGTAGTCTCCGACCGTCGGCCGATTCGAGTCCTCCATCGGCACAGAGTTCTCGACCGGCAATAAAAAAGGCTCGCCTACGACCGGTCGTTGTCATCTGGTTCGATGAGTGTCTCCGGGCTGTCCGCCCCCTGCTCTGACTCGTCGTCTGTCGGTTCAGCCGCGTCGGCTGCCTGTTCTGTCTCGTCATTGCCGCCTTCGTCACCGTTTTCCAGAAACATCACATCGGAGTTCCAGTCCGTTGTGCTCTCGTCGCCGGCCTCCCCAGATGCGTCTTCAGCCGTCGCGGGGGTATCTTCGCTGTCCTGTCTGAGCGCCGTCGACTCCGTGAACGCGGCCACGTCATAGTCGGCGCGGGCATAGACACGGCCGAGCAGCCGGTGGGACCGCGACTGGACGGCGTCGAGAAACCGGTCGGAGACAATCGATCGGACGATTTCCGCCAGCGACTCTTCGCGGTCGTCGACGGTAATCATCCCGAGGTCGATCTGTGCGCCCGCCATATCGGCGTGACCGCCTGCGGACCCGATCTGCCCGAAGGCGTCCCGGAGCGCCTCGCCGAGGTCGATATCCGCGCCGCGTGCCCGAGCGGACGCGTAAATCGTCCCGTCGACGACGCCGTACACCATTGTCGCATGGACGCCTTCCAGATCAAGTAGCCTGTCGGCCGCCTGTGCGAGCGCGTCACGGTCACTGATCTCGCCGACGCCGGTCAGGAGCACTGACCCCTCCTGTTCGCGGTTCGAAATCGCGCGGCCGATGACTGACAGCGTCTCCGGACTCACACTCGGGTCTTCGATACGCTGGAGCGTCGCCATGTCAGCGTTTGTCACGAGATGCGCGGCGGCCTCGAAGTCCGCGGCAGCGACTTCCCGACGAAAGTCCTTCGTGTCGACCTGAATGCCGAATAGCAGGCCCGTTGCGATAGGTGTCGGAATGTCGACGTTGAACCGCTGGAGATAGTCGACCAGCAGGGTGCTCGTCGCCCCGACGCCGCTGCGGAGGTCAACGAAGCGGGCTTCGACTGGGACACGCGGCGGGTGGTGATCGATGACGATGTCGATAGGTGTCTCCGGCGGGAGCTGGTCGTTGACACCGGCTCTGGAGTGATCGACGAGGGCGAAGCCGTCGAACGCTTCCAGCTCGTCCGGCGACTCAGCATCGAGGTTCCGGAGGTCGAATTCGAGGAGGTTAACGAACGCCCGGTTTTCCTGATGCGAAATCTCCCCGTAGTAACAGATTGTCACCTCGCAGTCGGCCCGTTCAGCAAGCGCGCCGAGGGCGACAGCGCTAGCAATCGCGTCAGGATCGGGATTGTCGTGCGTGACGACGGCGAGATGGTCGTCGATGTCCCGGAGCACCTGATGGAGCTGTCTGGCTCGTGTTCCTTCGTCGCCGACCGATTGGGTAACGTAGTCAGTGATGACTGTCTCCGGCGTGACCAGCCGGTCCGCCACGCTGTCGAGTCGGTCGCGCTGGTCGACCGTCGCGCCGTGCCCGGCGTAAGCGAGGAGGAACGCGTCGGGAAAGCGGTCACGCGCGGTCAGTGCCGCGTTGACGTTCTGTTCTGGCTCTTCGCTGGCGACGATGACGCTTTCGGGCTGGATGTCGAGACCGGTGAGAACAGACGGATCAGCCTGGTCGGCTTCGTGGACATCGATTCCATCCGCTCGAAGCGTTTCAGCACGGTGCTCGTCCTGTGTCACGACTGCCAGATCACCGCGGTCGCCGCTAATCGCGTCGAGAATGTCCGCGGCCGTTGGCCCGAGGCCGAGCACCAGCCGAGAAGGCATACCGTGCAGTCAGCGCTGGAGCGTCTAAAAACCCGTTACTTCAGCCGTTCCTGGAGAAACGACGGATGTGCGGCGGTAACGCCGTCGAGGGCGAGAATCTTGTCTTCGATGACATCCGCCAGCGAGTCGCCGTCCATCGCTCGGACCTCCGCCATCAGCATGTGGTCACCGCTTGACGTGTACAGTTCTTCCATCTCCGGAATCTCTTTGAGGTTCCGCGTAGCCTCAACGTAGCAATCGCTCGCGATATCGATGCCGACCAGGGCAATCGACTGGCCTGCTAGCTTCTTCGGGTCAACATCGGCGGAGTACCCGACGATGACGCCCTCCTCTTCGAGCTTCTGGATGTATTTCCGGACTGTCGGTTTCGATACGTCGGCTCGCTCCGCGATTTCTGCGTACGAGGCCTGTGCGTCCTCTTCGAGGACCGACAGGATTCGACGCTCCGTAGACTCGGCACTCATGGACTAATCTTTTCGGTGCATGAAAAAATATCTTCCGAACCGGAAACCGTCGTTCGAGATGGTATTCGCAGTCCGGCAGCGAGTCCTATTTGTGGTGTTCGAGGAGGTTGTCGTAGGTCCGCTCCCACTCCGCGTCCTCGTCGAAGTACCGCTCTGCGAGCGGTTCCTCGGGCATCTCGCCGATCTGGCGCTTCTCCTCGCCGTAGGATGGGCGACTGTCATCGACGTACATCCGTCCGGTCAGCACTTCACCCTCGTAGAGGCGTTCCTCGGTCTTTCGCATCATCTCCGCGGCTTCCGCGCGGTCCGAGACGTCGAAGTCGAACTCATCGGACTGCTGCACGTCCGTGTACGGGACGTAGTGTTTCGCGTCCTTGTTCCAGGTCGGACACTGGGTCAGGAAGTCGATGTGCGCGAAGCCGTCGTGTTCGATGGCCTCGGCGATGATTTCCTTGGCCTGGTTCGGGTTCACGGCGGCAGTCCGGGCGATGTAGGTCGCGCCGGCGTTGAGCTGCTGGGACAGGGGGCGAATCGGCGACTTCGCCGACCCGTGGGGCTGTGTCTTGGACTTGTGGCCCTTCGGCGATGTCGGCGATGTCTGGCCCTTGGTCAGCCCGAAGATCTCGTTGTTGAACACGATATAGGTCATATCGTGGTTTTCACGGGCCGTGTGGATGGTGTGGTTCCCGCCGATACCGTAGCCGTCGCCGTCCCCGCCGGCCGCGATGACTTCGAGGTTGGGGTTGGCGAGCTTCGCGGCCCGGGCGACGGGCAGCGAGCGGCCGTGGATGGTGTGGAACCCGTAGCTGTTGAAGTAGCTGTTGAGCTTGCCCGAACAGCCGATGCCGGTAAACAGCGCGACCTCGTCGGGATTCTTGCCGACTTCCGGCATGGCCTGCTTGAGCGCCTTGAGGACGCCGAAGTCGCCACAGCCCGGACACCAGGTCGCCTGCGGTTCGATGCCGGGTGTAAACTCGTCGCGCTCGATTTCGCGTTCTTCGTTGATTGCTGAGAATGCACTCATAGGTTAGTCACCTGCCGCGGGTAGGTACTTCATGTTGCTCGCGGCGAGTTCCTCGCCGTCGATGCTGGACTCGAACCCGTCGACGATTTCGGCGGGCTCGAAGGGGTTGCCGTTGTACTTGAGCAAGCTCGACATCTTGTCGCCGTACTTGCCGAGTTCCTTCTGGGTCAGGCCGCGGAACTGGGCCGTGGCGTTCATCTCGACGACGAGCGCCTCGTCGACCGATTCGAGCCACTCGGAGACTTCCTCCTTCGGGTACGGAGCCATATCCGAGACGCCGAGCGCCTTCACGGAGTGGCCGTTCTCGTTGAGCCGGTCGACAGCCTCGAAGACGGTCCCCTGCTGGCTGCCCCACACGAGGATGCCGTAGTCGGCCTCGTCGGGTCCGTGGTAGGTCTGGTGGGACGTGTTTTCGTCCAGATCAGCACGGATGTCGTCGAGCTTGTTGAGCCGACGGTTCATCTGGGCAACGCGGTTCTCGGGGTCCTCGCTGATGTGGCCCGACGGGTTGTGCTCGTTGCCTGTCGCGAGGAAGCGGCCGTCTTTCTGGCCCGGCACGGAGCGCGGGCTGACGTTCGAACCGTCTTCGGGTTCGTGGAGGAACCGCTGGAACTTCCCGGAAGAGTGGTGTGCGGCGTCCTGAATCTCCTCCTCGGTGAGGACGGACCCGGGGTCGGCGTTCGGCTCCTCGTCGAAGTGGCTGGCAGGGAGATTCCGGAGTTCGCCCTGTATCTTCTGGTCGTAGATGACGATAGCCGGAATCTGGTACTCGTAGGCGATGCGGAACGCCGAGCGGGTCTGCGTATAGCACTCGCGGATGTTCGCCGGCGCGAACACGACGCGGGCGGAGTCGCCCTGTGAGGTGTACAGGACGTGTTCGAGGTCCGCCTGCTCGGGCTTGGTCGGCATCCCCGTCGAGGGGCCGGCCCGCATCGCTTCGACGAGCACGATGGGCGTCTCGGTCATCTCCGCCAGTCCGAGGGGCTCGGACATCAGCGCGAAGCCGCCGCCGGAGGACCCGGACATGGCCTTCACGCCGGCGTGGGACGCACCGAGGGCGAGCGCGGCGGCCGCGATTTCGTCCTCGACCTGCTCGGAGATGCCGCCGAACTCGGGCAGGTGTTGGGACATGATGGTGAACACGTCGGTCCACGGCGTCATGGGGTACCCCGAGATGAAGCGACAGCCCTCGTCGATTGCGCCGTAGGAGATGGCGTTCGACCCCGAGAGGATGACCTGCTCCTCGTCGTGGGAGCCCTCGGGGACCTCGATGTCGTGGTCGACGTCGAGTTCGCTCGCGGCTTCGTAGGCGTCGTGCAGGACGTTGAGGTTCGCTTCCTGCATGTCGCCGCTCATGTTCTGTTTGATGAGCTTCTCGAACTCGTCGGTGCTGATGTCGAGGATGGCCGCGGTCGCGCCGATACCGGCCGTGTTCCGCATGATCTCGCGGCCGTGTTCCTTGGCGATACCGCGCAGGTCCATCGGGACGACGTGCCAGTTGTTCTCCTCGGCGGCCTCTTCGAGACCGATCTCGTCGACGTCCTCGTCGTCGAGCAGTCCCTCGTCGTAGAGGAGCACGCCCCCTTCTCGGAGGTCGTCGAAGTTCTCGTACAGCGGTTTCAGCTCCTCTTTGCCGTAGTAGGCCTCTTCCTGTGGGTTACGAGCGAAGGAGTCACCCAGTGCAAGCAGGAAGTTGTAGCCGTCCCCGCGGGACTGTACCGGTTCGTCTTTCGCACGTACTTCCACGTACGTGTGGCCGCCGCGGATACGCGACGGGTAATGACGATGTGTGAACACGTTCAGCCCCGACCACATCAAGGCCTTCGCGAAGTTCTGGCTTGTCGAGTCGATTCCGTCACCGGAACCACCGGCGATTCGCCAGATTAGTTCGTTGTCTGTCATTGTGAAATCCTCGGCCCCAGCTCTGGTGCCGTACCATTCCGTTGGGGGGCCATGACTAAAGATTTTCCACTACATCACCACTCATTAATCGTTATCTTTCGCCACAGGACCTCAGATTGCCGTTTTCGAAATGCGGATTCGTCGGTGTTTTTGCGTATCCTTTCACCCATTTTATACATCTCTGTGACACTTTTTGCCTGTGATTACCGATGCGCGTTCCTCCTCCCGCAACGACTAACACAGTGAATACCGTTGTACAGTCGAGGATGTCGTTAACGGAACTCATCGCCGGCGTCGAAGACCACCAGAAGACGCTGACTATCTTCAACGCCGGGCCGACAGCGGCCGAAGACCTGCGCGAGCGCTTCGCAGACCGCAACGTTCAGGTTCAGACCGAGCAGACTGAGAGCGGGCGACCGGGCGAGTTTATTACCCTCAGCGAAGACGAGGAGGTCATCGCAGCTGCGAGTCTCACTTCGTTCACCGACTCGCTCGAACAAGGCCGTCAGTACATCACGCGGGACAACAGTCCGTACGCGTCGATTCTCGACCACCTCGACGAGACGATGTTCACCTCGTGGTCTATCCAGCGGATGACTGCCGCGTCCCGCGAAATTGAGGACCGCGCGTGGCGGGTGGGACAGGGGACTCTCCACGCCGGCTTCCAGACGCTCTCGACCCTGCAGGGCGAACTCGACCTCTACGAGCGGCTGGGCGAGACCGACGTGGACGTTCATGCCTATGCCGTCCCTGACGTTGACCCGCCCGAGTACAGCACGTTCACGCTGCATCTGGAGCGGTCCGACGAAATCGCCGACTCGTGGTTCGTCGTGTTCGACGGCGGCGGTGACCCGACCCAGAAGTGCGCCCTGCTGGCCGAGGAGCGCGAACCACGCGAGTTCTACGGCTTCTGGACGTACGACGAGTCGACAGTCGACTGGATTATCGATTATCTGGAGGAAACGTACGGTTACCTCGAACAGTGACGGCTCCCCCCGACCTGGCCACCGCGGTCCGCACGACGGCCGACCCGTCGGCAGCCTTGCGGTAACATGTCACCTGACGACACACGCGAGTTCCGTATCGAGGAGACCGGTGAACGCGTCAACGGTCTCGAACTGGAGTTACACTTGTTTTTCGGCGTGTGGGCAGTCGTCGAGCGCCACGATGACCGGTGGGTCGTAGCGACTGAAGGCGGCGAACGCCGAACTCTCGTCGCTGTCTCGGACTGACTTGACGCGAACCGTGTCTCAGTCCATCGTCCCGGATGCGTCCTCAAACACCGCGAGATCGTGGCCGAGCAGCACTTCGGCCCCTGTGGCACGCTGGCGGTCGCGGCACCGTTCGAGGCTCTCCTTCCACGCGCCGTTGTTCCACAGGAGGCTCGTCGCCATGGGCTGGCCGGCGTAGTTGGCCTCGACGTACGCTTCGTCGCCGACGACCAGCAGCGGCTGTTCCGGCCGGTCGATGAACGCGCCCATGAGTCCCGGCGTGTGTCCGGGGAGGTGCAGCAGTTCGACACCGTCGGTGAGATGATGGCTGTCGCCGTGGACGACCTCCCAGTTCAACTCGCGGTCGAAGTCGCTGGCGAGGTAGGCGATAGAACCCTCGTCGGTGTTAGCACTGTAGTACGCGAATGGGAGTTCGTCACGGTGGACGTAGATCGGCACGTCTGTTCCCGCGAAGTTGTGCAGGCCGCCGGCGTGGTCCAGGTGCAGGTGGCTCATCACGACGGCGTCGATGCCGTCGACGCTGTAGCCTGCATCTTCTAGGTCGGCTGGCAGAGTGTGCTCGGCGGCATCGACGTGCGCGAACGCCTCATACAGCGGTGTCGGCCAGTACCCGGCTCCAGCCTCCGGGTGCGAGCCGGTGTCCCAGAGGACGGTCAACTCGGGCGTTTCGATGACAAGGTTCCACACGACGTACGTTTCGTACTCGTGTTCCGGGTCGCGGTTCGAGGCCGTCGCAACGCTGTGTCCATCGACGACAAAGTTTCGGTCAGCCTGTACGCGGCCCCGGTCGACGAACGTTACTGTGAGATCGTCCATACGGCGTCTACGGGCTGTCACAAAGTAAAGACGATGCCGCGTGTCGTGGGTAGGATCGGTTCTGTCTGCGGTTCACTGTGGAATGTAACTGTATGCCAGACAGACGCCGGGGCGTTTTTATACCAAATCTCGCTCACAGATTGGGACCCACACACACCACCGTGCAAGTGTTCTTGGCATTTGCAGGGGTGGGGGTGGGGAGGGGTGGAGCCCCTTTTTTCTTATTTAAGCGGACGCAAGATTGCTCTGGTCTGTTGAGATTATGTGATCTGGCCAGTAGCTCAATGCGGTGATTTAGGTGCGATGAGAGGCTTATTGGTGGGAAATCTGTAGAACACGCTATTCAACATGTACCGGTATAAATTGCATGTACAACAAGATATAAGAATTATATTCTAGTTCTATATCTACTCTGAATCGAAGAAGCAAGAATCGCAGGACTCAAGTGTGTTAGCTCAGCTCTCGACGTAGCGGACCGTTCGTGCCTGTTTTCGAGATGGAGTGGAGAAACACTTGCAGGGTGGTGTGTGACTGTTCGACGTAGGAACACTTGAAACACTTGAACGGTGGTCACTGGTTTTATATAGAGTCACTCGAAAGGTGGCATACATGGTCGACGTGAACGAGAACCCGTTCGATGGGACTGATGCAATCTTCGAACGAAAGCAACCGCTGAAAAAAGACACGTTCACGCCGGATACGATATTTCACCGCGACGAGGAGATCGAGTTCTACATCAACGCGCTTCAGGATGTCATTGTCGGCCACGACCCCAACAACGTCTTCGTCTACGGCCCAACAGGAGTCGGAAAGACGGCGGTTACGAAGTGGGTACGGGACAAACTCGAGGAGAAGGCCGAGGCCGAGGACATCCCGCTCACCGTTGTCGGGCCGATAAACTGCCGGAACTACCGGTCAGCGTATGCACTGGTGAACACGCTCGTCAACGAGTTCCGGGATCCTGAGAACCAACTCCCGGAGAGCGGTTACAGCACTGACAGCGTCTTCGAATTTCTCTACGAAGAGATTGAAGCTGTTGGTGGGAACGTCCTCATCATTCTGGACGAGATTGACAACATCCCAGCGGACGCGCGGAACGATTTCCTCTACGAACTGCCACGGGCTGAAGCGAACGAGAACACGCCGATCACCGATGCGAAGGTCGGACTCATCGGTATCTCGAACGACCTCAAGTTCGTCGACGTGCTGGAACCCAAGGTAAAATCGACGCTGGGCGAGCGAGAGATCAAGTTTGGCCCGTACGACGCGACCGAACTTCGCGACATTCTGGGCTACTACGCCAACATCGCGTTCCGGGAAGACGTACTCGGCGAAGATGTCGTCCCGCTTGCGGCGGCCTTCTCGGCACAGGAACGGGGCGACGTTCGACAGGGGCTTCGAATTCTGGAAAAAGCCGGGGAGTACGCGCGGATGGAAGGCGCAGACGGTGTGACGGAAGCCCATACACGGCGGGCGACAGACACCATCGAGACTGACGAACTGCTGGATTACTTCGAGCACGACCTGAGTTCACAGCAGGCGCTAACGTATCTCGCGACGACGCTTGCACTTATCGAACCAAAACACGAAGCGTCGACGAAACGGATCTACAACCTCTACTCCTCTATCGCGGAGTCAAGCGGCCGCCGTGTGAAGTCTGAGCGGAAAATCTACGAGTTCCTTGACCAGCTTTCGATGCAGGGGCTGGTCCGCTCAGCCGAGCGCAACCTTGGTCGCAAGGGCGGGCGCAAGTACATCTACGAAGTCACCGACGACCCGACCGATATCATCAACGCCGCCCTCCAGTCATCCTACAGTGATGCCGTACCGAGTAACGTCAACGGAATTCTCGAACACTATCTGGAAGACGAGGCGACTGAATTCGAGGCACCGGACACCACTGACGATGAGCAACAGAACCTCTGGCAGTTCACGTAGCCCACGTTTTTGCACACCCCTTCCGGCTCACGCGGCAGAACACTTGCACGGTGGTGTGTGTGTGTGTTCAGCGGCAGTCTCCATATCGTGACGACAAGAACAGTTGCACGGTGGTGTGTGTACCCACAATCAATAATAAGCTGGATGCGACTATGCAGGCATCTGGTCCCCGTTGCGGTGTGTAGAACACTTGCAGACCGGTGTGTCCTCTTTCGCTACCACAGCCCCACGGTATTCCGTTTCGAAAACACTTGCAGGGTGGTGTGAACCCTCGATCCGACGGCAAAACCGCCCAAAACGGTCTTTTTGAAACACTTGCAGGGTGGTGTTCCGATACAGTCTTCTCGCTTAGTACGTGAAACACTTGCACGGTGGTGTGAGGGGACGCGTTGAGACTCCGAACAACGCAATAAAACACTTGCAGCGTGGTGTCTTCGGGAATTTCAGATGTCTGTACACCGCCGTGTGAACACTTGCAGGGTGGTGTGTGAACGCGTGTTCACTGTTCTAGTCCGGTTGCAACCGAACTAAAAACACTCGCAGGGTGGTGATAGAACACTTGTATAGTGGTGTCGGGTCAGCTGGGTGGTGATGTCAGAACACTTGTAGGGTGGTGTACCAGCTCAGTATGACCCACACAGACCGCGTACAGTAGCGTACTGACCAGTCTAGTTGGTACATTCGGGCTGTGGAGACTGTCAGGGGTGAACTGCCGTCGTAGCGACAGCTGGCCAGTCAGATTCCCCAAAGAACACTCGAAGGGTGGTGTTCCCGGGAAAAACACGCTGTCCGTGACCCAATCAATCAACCGGTGTCTGTCGGCTGATACCGACCGGTTACATCGGGGCTTGGTTGTAGATGAGGTTCCGCTGGATGTCGTTGGCTCCTTCGTAGATGACCGGAATCCGAACGTCGCGGTACACGCGGGAGATCCGGTTCTCCGTTAGCACGGACCGGCCGCCGTGGAGTTGCATCCCCTTCTCCGCACAGTCCATCGCAGCCTCGGTCGCCTTGGTCTTTGCCAGCGCGGCCCAGTAGCCGGCGTTCTCCTGATTGGCGACGCGCTCGGCCGCGTGCCAGGTGAGGGCTCGGGCGGACTGGAGGCCGAGTTGCATATCGGCCAGTTTGTGCTGGACAGCCTGGAACTCGTCGACGGTTTTGCCGAAGGCCTCGCGGTCGTGGACGAACTCCCAGGCTTCTTCGATGGCCGCCGCAGCGAGACCGATGCCGTGGCCGCCGACGACAACGCGACCGTGATTGAAGAATTCGGCAAGCATATAGAAGCCAGCCCCTTCGACGCCGATCAGGTTCTCTTCCGGAATCCGGCAGTCGTCAAGCACGATGTGGGCCTGCTTGGACGCCCGGAAGCCCATCTTCTCGGGGATGTGTTCGGCGTGGTAGCCGTCGGCATCCGTCGGGACAATAAACATCGAGTAGTTCCCATAGCGGTCGTTCGGGTCGTCGCCGGTCTTGGCGTACAGCGTCACCCAGTCCGCCTCGACCCCGTTGCCGATCCAGTACTTTTCGCCGTTGATCACCCACTCGTCGCCATCCTTCTCGGCGGCCGTCGTCATCCCGGCGAGGTCGCTCCCCGTCTCCGGCTCGGAGACAGCGAGGCCAGTAAGCTGGTCACCGCCGGCGACGGGCTTGAGGAACTCTTCTTTCTGCCAGTCCGCGCCGTGGTCTTCGACAATCTCTGCGCCGAAGCTAGCGAGCTGAATCGTCAGCGCGATCCCTGCGTCGGCTTTGTACAGTTCCTCCGCCATCGCAAGCATCTGCTGGAGGTCGTAGCCGCTCCCACCCCACTCTTCGCCGATATCCTGAGCGACGAGTCCGGCCTCCGTCGCCGCTTCGAGCACTTCCCAGGGGTACTCTCCGGACGCGTAGTATTCCCCTGCAACTGGTTCGATGTGCTCCGTGGCGAACTCCCGAGCCTCTTCCTTGACCTCGTGTGCGTGCTCCGGAACGAGTTTCTCGGATAGTAGTTCCATGGCGAATATCATGGTTTGTGTACTCATATACTCCGTGGAACTCTGCCAAACACCGTCGTAGTTGTTTCCCGGAAACTCCTGATAATCGGCCAGCACGCTTTTGCATGGCTGTGGCCTTCCTCGAACATGAATCGTCGAGACTACCTGCTCGCCGGAGCAACCCTCGGAACCGCCGGGCTTGCGGGGTGTTCGTTTCTGGCTGCAGCCGAGGCACCGCCACCGAACGTTCCGACAGCACAACTGAAAGACGGTGGCTGGACGCGAACGGACCAGTCCTCGGACACAGTGTTCGACCGAAGCTACGGTCCGGTTTCGGTCGAGGCCGTCTCCAGCACGGTCCAGTATGTCGACGAACAGCTACAGGAGCGCGTCGCCAGCCGTACCCTCGACCAGGTCCAGACTGCGCTCTCCGTGTTTTTCGCCACGCGAGTGGATTTCAGCCCGAACCTCGACAATCTCCCGGCTGGCGCGGGCCGCGAGGAACTACTTTCGGAAGTCAGAACAAACGCTCGCGACAGTTTCGAACAACAGATGGAAGCGCAGGGGCTGACAGACATCGAGCAATCCGGCGAGGGAACAATCGATATCGCCACCGGTGAGACGGCCGAAACGGTCGAACTGTCCGCTGTGTACCCGTTCGAGGGAATCTCTTTTGCGGTGACGGAAAATGAGGCGGTCGAGATACCGGCCAGCAATATCGACATCTCGGCGATGTTCGCCGTCTGGCACCACGGTGATTTTGTCATCATCTCCGGGGGTGCGTACCCGGCGCAGAACTTCGCACAGACCGTCGAAACCGACCTGAGCGACGGCATCACGGTCTCAGTCGACGTCGACCTCGGCCTCCAGCCAGCCACCTACCGGACCGAAGTTCGGGATCTCGTCGCAGGCGTCCAGTAACTGTACCGTACTCTCTCACTCAGGTGCGGCATCGTCGGGGACGCGGCCCTCAACGAGCGATTCGTCGGCGTACTCGTCACGGAGCGACTTCTTGTCGAACTTCCCGGTTGCTGTCTTTGGCACCTCGTCGATGGTGATGAAGTTGTCCGGGACCCACCACTTGGGGTAGGAGTCGAGGATGTGCGCCCGGAGTTCGTCACCGAGCGTCTCCTCGTCGGCGTCGGCCGTCGGAACGATCATCGCGAGGGGGCGCTCCTGCCAGCGCTCGTGTGGGACACCGATGACTGCGGCTTCGTTCACGTCGTCGTGGGCTATCAGTTCGTTCTCTAGTTCGAGCGAGGAGATCCATTCCCCGCCGCTCTTGATGACGTCTTTCGCCCGGTCGACAATTTTGATGTAGCCGTCCTCGTCGACGGACACCACGTCGCCGGTCTTCAGATAGCCGTCCTCGAACTCCTGTTCGTTTGCCTCCGGCCGCTTGAAGTACTCCGTGGTCACCCACGGGCCGCGGATGTGGAGTTCGCCGAAGTCCTCGCCGTTGTGCGGGACCTCGTTGCCGTCGTCGTCGATGACACGGAACTCCAGCCCGGGCGTGACGAGCCCCTGCTTTGCCCGCTTATCTAGCTGCGTCTGGTAGTCAGCGTCCGCCAAGTCACTCCGCAGGGACGCTACCGCACCCACCGGAGCCGTCTCGGTCATCCCCCAGGCGTGGACCAGTTCCACGTCATGGTCGTCGAAGAACCGAATCATTGCTTCCGGCGCGGCGCTTCCGCCGACAATGAGCCGCTCAAGCGATGAGAGGTCGACATCGTTCTCTTTGATGTACTCCATCAGCCCCAGCCAGACAGTCGGGACACCAGCCGTGACGGTGACATCCTCTTCCTCGATGAGCTTTGCGAGGTCCGCCGGCTCCGGCTGTGGCCCGGGGTAGACGTGCTTGGCCCCGCCAGCAGTTGCCGAAAACGGGAGGCCCCACGCGTTGACGTGGAACATCGGGACGACCGGCATCACGACGTCGTCGTCGTCGAGCGGAATCCCCTGTGGCGACTGAATCGCCATCGTGTGGCTCCACAGCATCTGCTGGGTGTACTCAACGCCTTTCGGCCGCCCGGTCGTGCCGGATGTGTAACAAAGGCCGGCAGGACGCTCCTCCTCCAGTTCGGGCCAGTCGTACTCCGTCGGCTGGTCGGCGATGAACGACTCGTAGGCAACGGCATCGAGGTCAGTGTCCGGGACGGACTCACTCATCACGACGAACTGCTCAACCGTTTCGAAGGAGTCGGGATCATCGGCGGCGGCACCCTCGAGTTTCGGCAGGAGCGATTCGTCGACGAAGATGAGTTCGTCCTGTGCATCGCTGACGATATACTGGATGTGTTTGTCGGGCAGGAGCGGGTTGATCGTGTGTAGCTGCGCACCGGTCCCCGGCACCCCGAAGTACGTCTCGAAGTGACGGCTGTGGTTCCAGCAGAACGTCCCGAGTCGTTCCCCGTCGCCATAGCCGGCTGCCTCGATTGCGTTCGCTAACTGCGCCGTCCGCTCGGCATATTCGGCGTAGTCGTGACGGACGATGCCCTCGTGGGTACGAGAGACGACCTCTGTGTCCGGATATAGTGTTTCTGCACGCCACAGGAACGGTCGGAGAGTTTGTGGGCTACCTCCTGGCATATCATGACGCAAGGGCCCACGATACAAGAAACACTGCTAAATCTTTTATGAAGGACAAGGAGTTCATCCGTCGCGCCCGCCGTCTCCATCATTACGGCCTGCTTACACTTCGATTTCCTGCATCAGGTCGACCAGTTCTTCGAGTTCCGGAAACGTGTACACCTTTACGTTGATATCGGACTCCAGTGCGTGGACGCGGGAGTCGAACATCAGCGCCATCTCGTTGTCCCGATCGCCGACGAGCTGGTCCACCATTCCACTCCCCGGGCCGAACGTGAAGTTCGGCGTGGAGATGTCGATGGTGGTATCGAGCACGTTCGCCCAGCCGTCGATGAAGCCGCTGGTCATTATGTTGCCGATTTCCTGAATCGCTGATCGCTCCATATCGGTGAAACCGCTCGCGTTGGGGTCTGTCTCACCCATATCGCCGATCATCCCAGTAGCGAGGTCCTTCGCACTGGCGGCGTTGAACAGGAACAGGATATGCCCATGGGGCTTTTCGACCATTTCGATACTGATACCGATCTGCTTCTCGTCGCCGACGTGTGTTTTGATATCCGGGATATCGATGAAGTTGATCTTCGTGATCTCCATCTCCGTCTCCATCCCTGTCATCTGGCTGAGGTGGTTCGCAACGGTGTTGCCGCCCTCTTTAGCCATCTGATTGAACAACCCGAGCTTCCGAATATCTATCATCAGACTCATTCGTTAGGACCAGCGTTGCCGCTGAGTTGTGTGGCCTCATACATAAGCTATGCACCCGCATTTTCGTCGGCGAGAATCAGAGCGTGTTGGTCCTGTGCCGCTCACTCCATACGGACGCTCACGGCAACGCCCTCGCCTAGCGGCAACAGCCCTGTCTCGAACTCCGGGTCGTCGCCGACGCATTCGAGATACGCGGCGATACCGCGACTCGTTTCGTTCGCATCGATGTCATCGCCGTCCAGCAGTGCCCGGACTGCCTCGAACTCCAGCGGCCCGGCCTCGATCATGTTATCGGCGACTACGGCCCCGCCGACCGGCACTTTCTCCCGGACAGCCTCGAAGGCCTCTGTATATCGGTGTTTCTCGTTGTCGATGAGCACAACGTCGAACGGGCCGTCGTACCCCTCGACAATTTCGATTGCGTCCCCGTGCTCGAAGGCTGCCCGGTCGCTGAACCCGCCGCGGTCGAGGAACTCACGGGCGTCTTCGAGTTCGTCGGCGTCAATCTCCGTCAGAACGATCTGCCCACTGTCGGGCACGGCTGGAGCCATCCAGTAGGCCGAGTAGCCGAAGCCGGAGCCGAACTCGAAGACGCGGTCGGCGTCGACCATCCGGGCGACGAGGCGGAGCCACCCGCCGACTGCGGGGCCGACCGTCGGGAATCCTTCCCGGTCGGCTTTGGCGTCCATCTCCTCGATGACTGCATCGCTGGCCGGTGCCAGTGTCCGGGCGAACTGCGCTGTCACTTCCGGGAGCGGGGTTTCATCCATGTCGGGCTATGTCGGGAGCGGTGACATAAATGAGTGGGTCCAGGCCGGGACTAACCGAGTTCGAGGCGTTCGACGTACCGGATGACCGACTCCAGCGCGGGATTGTGATAGTACTCGACAGTGTTGGCCGCCGTCTCGTATGAGAGAATCCCGAGATCGTCCAGCCGCGGCAGGTGGTTGTGTGCCAGCGATACGCCCACTTCGTCGCGCGATTTTGGCGTCTCCCTGGCTGGAATCGCCTTTTCGCGTTCGTAGACGCGGTCGACGAGGTCGTCAAGTGGGATCTCGGTTTCAGACCGGTCTTTCAGGTGATACAGGAGACTCCGTCGCCGCGGGGCGGAGATCAGCTCCAGCACCTGATCAAACGAGTACGGTATCGGAATCGTTTCGGGTTCCTGCGGGTCGCCCTTCTTGACGCCGCCGGGTGGGGTGACGGTATTCCGAAACGTCGGCGACTCCTCTGCGTCTTTCGACGCCGTGACGGTCCAGCCGTGGCCCGGGAGATACTCGTAGACGACATCATACAGCGGCCGAAACATCTCAACTGTCTCTTCCGTATGAGCCTCCGGGTCCATGTGGTGGTGGCTTGAGACGTTCATCTCGGCACACTGGCGGTTCAATGCGGTCACCAGCGCGATGACGCGGTCACGCTCCCAGGACTCGAGCAGTCCAGTTATTGAATGGAGACAGAGCAGTAGCGGCGCATCCGACTGTTTCAGTCGACCGAGATGTCGGGAGACGGTCGCGCCGATATCTATCGGGGCCACTGTCCCGGGGAGGGTATCGAGCGTCAATGAGGGAAATGCGCCAGAGGCCGCTGCCTGTGAGTTCGCCGGTAACTCGCTGCCGGCGTCGACGATGATCGCCTCCTCGGGCATCTCGTCGTCGAGGTGCTGTTGCCACAGCGAGAGGCGGGAATCGGGGGACTCAGTCACTGTGACACAGATTGCTTTCGACTCACTGGCCCCTTGCTCAGCCAGGAATCCTGCACAGCCCTCTCGTTCGGCGTCGCTCGAATCGCGTGCCAGCACCAATACGGACGACGCCTCTTTCAGAGGTTGGTCCACTGTCCCACTCCCGGAGTTCATTGCGTACTGTATCGTATCAGGAACCATAAAGGCATCAACAAATAAGCGTTCTCTAGACAGACGATACCGGGTAACGACCATGTTCTAATACGAGCGGCATCCGTCTCGGCTCTCGCTGTGTAATCAGTTCGTACTGTGTGCCAGTGCGTCTCGATTCCGAGGATTTTTGCAGTGCTAGGCGGTAGTATTGACTATGCCAATCATGTCGAGCAGCGACTTTTCTATCCACATCGAGGAGTGTGACGAGTTCGACGATGGGATGCCGATAAGTTCGCTTCCGGACGAAGTCACGTCCATCGACGACCTCGATTGCGAGTGCTGGAGTGGGTTCGAATCGCTGGACGAAATCTAACAGGAGCACAACAGCCTGCGTTTCATCGCTGGGCCTTCGGTCGACGGCTGTCAGGTGTGTGCTTGCCGGTACTCCCGTCGGTCAACACGCACCGCCAGCATGACTTCTTTCAGAGCTTGTCGACATCCCGAGCCGCTTCTGCCTGTTCCCGGACGGAACCGAGCGTCGCGTCCGGGCTGGTGGCGGCTACCGCCGCGTTGACTGCGCCCTCCAGCACTGGCGCGTCCGCTATCGCGGCCTCAGTCTCGCTCAGTTCGATGGCGACCTCGGTGTTCATAACGGCGCTACCGAGGTCCACGAGGACAACGACACCGTCGCCGTCGTCGGCGGCAGCAAGCGCAGCTTCGATGTCGTCGGGGACCGTCCCGATACCACCGTCACTGTCGCCACCGACCGGTTCGATGGGTGTCTCACCGGCCATCTCCGCGGCTATTTCCGAGATTCCCTGTGCGGCAGTGTAACTATGGGAAACGACAACGAGTCCTACCATTACTCCTCGGTCGCCTCCCCATCGGGAATCGTCGGAGAGGTGGCGTCGACCGACGGGACTACCTGGTCGAGGTGATCTGCGGCCGTCGCCAGCAGCTCTTCCATGATGTACAGCGTGCTTGTCGCTCCCGGGTCTTGATGCCCGACTGACCGCCAGCCCAGATACGACGCCCGACCCTTTGCGGCCCGGATGGGGACGGTGAATGCGACGCCGTGCTCCGCTGCCGCGACGGCTTTCGCGAGGGCGTCGAGCGGGGGCAGGTCGTCCGTCTCGACGGACTTCTTGAACGTGTGAACCGCTGGGACGAGCGCGTCGACCATCGTCTTGTCGCCGACCTTCGCGTCGCCGCGGTCCTGCACCTTCTCCAGGTACGTCTCCGCGAAGGCGACGGCCGATTCGGCGGTGAGGCCGTCGCTCAGCTCCGCACTGGCGAACACGAGCGAACCGCCGTACAGCGGCCCCGACGCCCCACCGACCTCCGACAACAGGGTCTCTCCGGCAGTTTTGACGACCGCCTCGACCGTTGGGCTGTCGAGGTCGGTAACCGCTTCGGCTGCTGCCTGCCACCCCCGGGCCATGTTACCGCCGTGGTCGGCGTCGCCGATTGCGGAGTCAAGATCGGTGAGGTGCTCCCGTTCGGTCTCGATTCTGTCCGCGACGTTCTCGACGGCCGCGACGGCAGCGGCCGCGGCGTCGCTCTCCGGGCTCATCGGACCGTCAGAGCCGGTGTTTCGGCTGGCGCGCCCAGCAGCGCTTTCAGTTCCTCGTCCACCGCACAGACCGTAATTGAACACCCTGCCATGTCCAGCGAGGTCATGTAATCTCCCACCCACGCGTCCCACGTCTCGATGTCCCGTTCACCGAGGAGTTCCTGCAGGCGACGGTTGACGACGAACAGTTCCATCTGTGGCGTCCCGCCCATCCCGTTGACGATGGTGACGACCTCTTGGCCGGCGTCCAGTTCGAGGTCGTCGAGGACGGCCTCGGTGAGTTCCTCGGTAATCTCGTCGGCGGACATCGCCTCTGTCCGCTCGACCCCCGGCTCGCCGTGGATGCCGATGCCGAGTTCGATTTCGTCTTCGCCAAGGTCGAACGTCGGTTCCCCCTTTTCAGGGGTGACACAGGAGGTGAGGGCCATGCCCATCGTCCCGACATTGTTAACGACCTTGTGTGCCACGCGCTGTACCTCGTCGAGGTCCGCGCCTTCAGCGGCCTTCGCGCCGGCGGCTTTGTGGACGAGAATCGTCCCACAGACGCCGCGGCGACCGCTCGTGTACAGCGAGTCCTCGACGGCCACGTCATCGTCGACCACGACTTCGGCGACTTCCGTCCCCTCCATCTCCACCATCTCCCCGGCCGTTTCGAAGTTCATCACGTCGCCCTCGTAGTTTTTGATGACCAGCAGGACGCCCGCCCCGCTGTCGCAGGCGTCGACCATCGCTTCGAGTTCGTCCGCTGTCGGGGAGGTGAACACTTCTCCCGCCGCTGCACCGTCGAGCATTCCCTCGCCCAGATAGCCGGCGTGTGTCGGCTCGTGACCGCTCCCGCCGCCGCTGACGACCGCCACCTTGTCGTCGACCGGCGCGCTGTCCCGGACCAGCACTTGTGTGTCAGGTAACCGGCGAACGGTGTCGGGGTACGCCGCGACCATCCCGTCGAGCATCTCGTCGACGACCGTCTCCGCATCGTTGATGAGCTTCTTCATGATCTATGTTGACGAATGTCTCACCACCGCATAAAGGTACTGTAGCTCGGGATGTCTCGACCGGTCTCCACAGGTCGTCACTCGCTCCGGCAACGCAACTTCCCGAAGCTTCCGCTCGCGCTCCGCCGTTCTATTCAGACGTCCCAGTAGGCTGGTTCGTTACCGGGCTTCCACTTTATCGAGCACCCTCTGGATGGTTTCTCGACTGCCGTAATCTGGTCGCCACTGAGCAACGTTTCGACGTGTGCAGCCATCTCCCGCTCGCTCGGTTCGTCGTCCGGGTTCGGTGCGTCGTCGAGGCGGCCGTGGTACGCCAGTTTGAACGTTCCATCGTCGTTTCGGAACAAGAACGGATCGGGGGTACAGCGAGCGCCGTACGCGGCCGCGACATCCTGTGGCTCATCGAATAGATACGCGTCGTACTGTATCTCTCCACGGTCGACGAGTTCCTGCATCCGCTCGAACGAGTCGTCTGGGTACTCTTCAGGGTCGTTGGCGTTGATTCCAATGACAGCGAGATCGTTGTAGTCTGTCGCGAGACGGTTTAGCTCTCCAATCTTCGCTTTCGCGTACGGACAGTGGTTGCACGTAAATACGACCAGTAGTGCGTCCTTGTCCGTGAAATCCGACAGTGAGTGCGTTTTTCCGTCCGCTCCCGGGAGTTCGAACGTCGGTGCTCTGTCCCCACGTCCGAGCACGTCGGACTCCGAATCGAGTGAAACCATCGCCTCTCACTACGACTGTCACCGTCAAAAGTCCACGGACGCTGGGCTGACTTCTGTGACAGCCGCTTTACTCAGTTGTCCACTTCGCCAGATGTCGCTGCTGCGGCATCGAAAGCCTTCGCTGCCTCGAACGCCTCGCTCCCATTGTCGACGGAGAACAGCGTCTCTTTCCCGTCTGCTTCGTGTTTTTCCAGCAGTCCGACCGTCACTAGCTCTTCGAGCGTCCCATCAAGGTACAACGTCTTCAGCGGCACGCCGGCCGCTTCACTCAGGGCGGTTTTCGTGTACGTCTCGTCCGCATCGAGACGGAGTAGCGTGTCGATAACTGTTGCCGCCTTATCGTGGTTCGCGATGTGTGCCCATCCCGTGTCGGAATCTGCCCGCTGGCCACCCTCTTCGAACATTAATCAACATCTAACCGGCAGAGATATTAAAACCGTCTGGTGTGGTTCGACCCGAATGATGTGATCCTCTCCCACTATTGAGCAAGGCTTTTGTCCGCGTCACTCTGCTGGCACTGTATGAGCAGTCGCCGCGAGATACTCGACCTGCTACGGGAGAACGCTCGCTACACGACCGAGGACATCGCTCGGTTGACCGATTACTCCGAGAGCGAGGTAGCCGAACTTATCGACGAATTTGAGGAGGCAGGCATCATTCGCGGCTATCAAGCTGTCGTCGACTGGAACGCGGTCGAGAGCGACGAGGAACGCGTCCGTGCCACTGTCGAACTCAACGTTACGCTGGACCGTGAGACCAGCTACGACGACATCTCCGACCGGATAGCGAAGTTCCCGGAAGTGACGTCACTGCGCCTCGTCAGCGGTGACTACGACTTCGATCTGGAGGTTGAGGGCGATTCGATGCGCGAAGTGTCGCACTTCATCAGCGACAAAATCGCACCAATCCCCGAGATTACGCAGACGGTAACCCACTACATCATGGAGTCGTACAAGGAGCAGGGGATGGAGTTCGACGACCACGACGACGATGACCGGCTGTCCGTCTCACCATGACGTTCGAGCCAGCGGACAGAGTCGACAGCGTGCCGCCCTCCGGCATCCGTCGATTCTTCGAACTGGCCGAGGAGATGGACGACATCATCTCGCTCGGGGTCGGTGAGCCGGACTTCTCTGCCCCATGGGCGGCCCGTGAAGCCGCTATCGCGTCGCTCGAACGCGGCCAGACCTCCTACACCGCCAATCGCGGCAAGCGGGAGCTCCGGGAACGCATTGCAGACTACGAAGCGGCGACACACAACCTGCAGTACGACCCTGACGAGGAAATCCTCATCACCGCGGGTGCGAGCGAGGGTCTAGACCTCGCTTTTCGGGCGCTGCTAAACCCCGGAGACTCAATCGCTATCGCCCAGCCCTGCTACGTCTCGTACGTCCCCGGCGCGACGTTCGCCGGCATCGACGTGATTGACGTTCCAACACGCGCGGAAGACGAGTTCAAACTCACCCGAGAGGTGCTGGAGTCGTCCGGTGCGGCCGAGGCCGACGCACTCGTGTACTGCTACCCGAACAATCCGACCGGAGCGACGATGACGGCCGAGGAGATGGCGTCCGTTGCAGCCTTTTGCCGCGAAAACGACCTCCTCGTGTTCGCCGACGAGATCTACGCCGATCTCACGTACGAACACGACCACACGTCTATCGCGACCCTTCCCGGGATGCGCGAGCGGACCGTCGTGTTCAACGGGTTTTCCAAGGCGTTCGCGATGACGGGGTTCAGACTGGGCTACGCGATGGCCCCGCCAGAGGCTATCAAGGCGATGAACCGAATCCATCAGTACTCGATGCTTTCGGCCCCGACAACGGCTCAGCACGCCGCTATGGAGGCACTCGACAACTGCCGCGACGAGGTCACGGAAATGGCCGCGCAGTACGACCGCCGACGGAAGTACGTCCTCACGCGCTTCGAAGAAATGGGACTTGATTGCTTCCCGGCGGCTGGGGCGTTCTACGCGTTCCCGGAGTGTCCCTGGGACGATGCCGGTGAGTTCGCCGAAAGTCTGCTTCAGGAAAAGCGAGTCGCGGTCGTCCCCGGCACAGCCTTCGGCGAGGGTGGATCAGGTCATCTGCGAGTGTCGTACGCGACGGGCCTTGATGACCTCAAAGAAGCGATGGCCCGGATAGAGTCGTTCATTAATTGACAGTAAGGGTCGGCGAAACATTCAGTATGGTCCACTTACTACCGTGAGGAGACCGTGATACAAACGACCGGAATCTCTTTTTCAGCTACATTTGATGGGGGTAAAGTTTTTTCCTGCCTAACGGGAGATGAATAACAATGGCTATCGATGATACTGGGGGAGGTGAGTCAGAGCAGGTCAATAGTGGGGGGAGCCTGACTGACAAGCCTGTCCGGGTCGGCGAATACACGTGGGATGATCTCCGGCGGGAGGTCCACGACGGCGGCCGGTTTGACCGGAGCGTGTACCTCGGCTTCGAGCCGAGAGAACTCAGCCAGCGACTCGAAAACGCGGCGAGCGCCGGGAAAACACTCCAAGCGCCATTCGAAGAGTATCTTGATCCAACAACGACGCCAGTCGCGAAAGATATCTACACGTGGGAGCATTTCAAACAGGAGTATTATTACGAGGACGGCAGCCTCCCCCGTGACAGTGACGGCGAGGTCATCCCTTTCGATGCCAGTGAGTATCTAACCTTCGACCCTGAACACACGGAAAACAAGCTCTCCGCCGCCGAAGGCATCGCCAGTGAACTGCACGAGTACGTCGACGAAAACACCGTCGACGTGAATCCGGAACTGGACGAAGACGAGTTCTTCTCGACACGGGAGGGCCACACAACTGTCGTTAACCGCTATGACCTCGAAAAAGCCGTTCCCCAGTCGAAGAAATCCCACTTCAGGGAACTGGAACGGTACTGGGTGAACAAGCCCTACGCCTGCGTCGTCATCTTCCACTCACGGAAAGAGAACGAGAAGAAGTACTACGTCATCGAGCCGTATCTCACCGACATCGAGATCGACCTTCGGGAGTTCCTGTCGGGCAAACTCAAAACCGCGATCAAGTATTCTGAGGATGACGTGATCGTCCAGGGGACCGACGCCGACCGGGCACAGGTCATCCAGCGGGAGGCCGAACAGCTCCTTTCACGGTACGACCTCTACGACGGCTCAGTCTCCGGTAGCGGCGAAGAGAGCGTTCTCGGCCAAGTCAAAGAGCTGTTCGGACTAGACGAGGAGACTCAAAGTGAAACCACGGGGCAACTCTCCGGCATCTCGACACGTCCGGAACCGGCTATCCTCGAAGACGACGAACCGAAACTAAACGAGTATCAGGTCGAGAAGCTGCTGTACATGCTCAAGCGGGACTTCGTCGGCTACGCCCGCATTGACGGCGTCAAACACGACATCAACGTGGAGGACATCTCCTGTGACGGGTACAACTCCCGGGTGTTCGTCTATCACACCGACTACGAGCAGATCATCTCGAACGTCGAACACGGCAAGGGCGAACTCGACGACTTCGTCGTCAAACTCGCACAGCGTTCCGGGAAGGGTATCTCGAAGCGCCAGCCACAGGTCGACGCGACGCTCCCGGACGGGTCGCGTGCGCAGTTGACGCTCGGCCGTGAGGTGTCCGATCACGGGACCAACTACACCATCCGGCAGTTCAAGGACGTCCCGTTTACCCCGGTCGACCTCATCAACTGGAACACCTTCTCTTTGGACGAGATGGCGTTCCTCTGGCTCTGTATCGAGAACAACAAGAGCCTCATCTTCGCCGGCGGTACTGCTTCGGGGAAGACGACCAGCCTAAACGCTGTCTCGCTGTTCATCCCGTCAAACTCCAAGATCGTCTCCATCGAGGACACGCGTGAGGTCGAACTCCCACAGCGTAACTGGGTGGCCAGCGTCACGCGCCCCTCGTTCGGTGAGGACGACAAGGGCGATGTCGACGAGTTCGACCTGCTGGAGGCCGCGCTCCGCCAGCGTCCGGACTACATCGTCATGGGTGAGATCCGTGGCGAGGAAGGCCGGACGCTGTTCCAGGTCATGTCGACCGGCCACACCACATACACGACGTTCCACGCCGACTCCGTCGGTGAGGTCATCAAGCGGTTCACCACCGAGCCAATCAACGTCTCGAAGACGCTGTTTACGGCGCTCGACCTCGTCTCGATTCAGACCCAGACGCGGGTCGACGGGAACAAGGTCCGCCGGAACAAGTCCCTGACCGAAATCAACGAGTACTCCGCCGAGAACGACGAAATCAACGTCCGGGACGTCTACGAGTGGCGCGCCGAGACGGACGAGTACATCCAGATGGGGAACTCCAACACCCTCGAAGAAATCAAGTTCGACCGCGGGTGGACCCAGGACAAACTCGACGAGGAACTGTTCAAGCGGAAAGTCGTCCTCGCGTACCTCATCGAAAAGGGGCTAAACACCTACACGCAGGTCGCAGCGACAATACAGGCGTTCATCAACGACCCCGAGACCATCCTCACGCTCATCGCCAACGACCAGCTCGAACTGTCGCTTGAGGACCTCCGAGAGATGGAATCCGTCAAGATCGACATCGACCCGGAGAAAGAGGAGATGGTGCCCCGGCCGGACGCGCCGCCGGAGATGGTCGAGGAGACCAAGCAGGTACTTGATAACGCACAACCGCTGTTCAACACCTACAAGAGCCGCGAAACCCCGGATATCGTCTCAGCGCTGATGGACGATTCTGAGGAGAGTGATGACGAAGACAGCATCGACTTCGGCCAGTTCGTTCCGAAGGCCGGTGCGGAGGCAGATAGCGAATGAGCCTCGACACACCGAGTCAGCAACAGGTGGGCAGCGGCGGTGCCCTCGGTGACACGTTCTACCCGGCGTACCAGATGGTGTTCGACGACGAGGGCGACTTCGTCAACAGCGTCGAGAACAAACTCGCAGAGGCCCGGATGGCCGACAACGTTGAGATGTTCCTTGCACGCGCACTCGCAGTCGGTGTCATCGCCGGCTTGGCGCTTTGGCTCGTCGGCACGTTCCTCGGGTATCTGCTGGTCCAGTTGCTGTTTACCGGTGGAGAGGCCCCGACACTCATCGGGATTCCGGTGTCTGAGAGCGTCTCAGCGATCCTCGATATGCTGAAACTCCCATTCCTCGTCATCGTGACCGGGTTCGTATTCGGTGCCATCGGGTTCGGAATCGGGTTCGGGTCGCTGGTCTCGATACCGTACTTCCGTGCGAGCGCGCGCGAGCGCGAAATCAATGTCCTGTTGTCCGACTCGATCTCGTTCATGTATGCGCTGTCCGTCGGCGGGCTCAACCAACTCGAAATTCTGCAATCGATGGGGAAGGCCGAAGACACGTACGGTGAGGTCGCAAAGGAGTTCCAGTCTATCGTGCTGGAGACGGAGTATTTCGATACCGACTACCGGACTGCTGTTCGGAACCAAGCGCTCCAGACCCCCTCGGACGAACTGTCGCAGTTCCTGACGGATATGCTCTCCATCATCAACTCCGGCGGAGACATGACCTCCTTCCTCGAAGATCAGAAGGAAAAACACATGCGAACCGCCCGGCAGGAACAGGAGAAGATGCTGGAGACGCTGGAGCTGTTCGGCGAGATGTACATGACGCTCTCGCTGTTCCCGCTGCTTCTCATCATCATTCTGGTCATTATGTCGATGATGGGTAACGCCCAGAAGTCGCTCATCTACGGCACCGTGTACGGGCTGATTCCCTTGACCGGGCTGGGCTTTCTCGTCCTCGTCTCGACTGTCACGCAGGACTCCATCGGCGACGGCTATCTGCGTTCGAGCCCCGGTGAGAAGGAACTCGTCGTCGACGAAGGTGTCGGCGTGTTCAACCTCGGGCTCATCGAGAGCTACACAGGGACCTACAGTGTCTTCGACCGGATCAAGAGCCGGGAAGGAACTCACGAGCTCCTCGCTATCCTTACACGGCCTGACCTGTTCTTCCGTGACCATCCGCTGTTGGTGCTGTGGCTGACGGTTCCGCTGTCAATTCTCGCTGTCGTCGCGGCTATCGTCATCGGCTGGGCCCCGCTATCGCTGGATGGGATGATCGCTGTCCCGGTTCGGTCGACGTTTTTCTGGGTGTACGTCCCGATGTACCTCAATTTCGTCCCGCTGATGATATTCTACGAATGGAACCAACGCTCGCGGAAGGCGATCATCGGAAAGCTATCCGAGAACCTCCGGAAGCTGGCGTCGGCCAACGACACTGGGATGACGCTTTTGGAGTCGGTCAAGGTTGTCTCCGAAACGTCCTCGGGAAAACTCTCTGAGGAGTTTGAGACCATTCACGCGAAGGTCAACTACGGCACGAGCCTGAAAGATGCGCTCCGGGAATTCAACAACAAGTACAACGTCCCGCGACTGGCGCGGACGGTCAAGCTCATCGCTGAGGCACAGGAAGCCTCCAGTCAGATTCAGGACGTGCTTTCGACGGCCGCACAGGCCTCGGAAAATCAAGACGATATCGAACGGGAGCGCAAATCCCGGACGCGGATGCAGACGGTCATCATTCTGATGACGTACCTGACGCTGCTCGGCGTGATGGCGTTGCTGAAAACACAGTTCCTCGACGTGATGTCTGGGCTGGCGACGCAGGCGTCCGGGGCGAGCAACCCGAGCGCGCCCGGCGGCGGGTTCGGTGGCAGCGTCGACACGGAACTGCTGTCGATGCTGTTCTTCCATGCGGTGACGCTGCAGGCGTTGCTGTCGTCGTTTATCGCCGGTTACATTCGGGAAGTGAAGCTCGTCGCAGGCGTCAAATTCGCGGTCGTCCTGTCGACAATTGCACTGGTGGTGTGGATCGCCGTGGGCTAGCATCCAACTCGCGGGTCGACAGCGGACGTATCAAATACAAATAGGGTGTGTGGGATATGGATACAAGAGCACAAACACCGCAGGACTTCGCCATCGGAGTGAGTGTCCTGCTCGTGACGATCATCGGGGTATTGGCATTCGTACAGGGCAGTGCGGTCGGCGTGTACGAATCCCCAGACGTACAGCGTAACCAACCAATTGCAGACAGGGCGGCGACGTACCTTGTTGAAAACCACTCGGTTGAGGGGACACGGAACTTCATTCGATACAACACGAGCGGTGGGATCAACGAGTCCCTCAACGAGGACAGTTCCGAACTCGATAACCTCAAGACCAACGCCGGACTCGATGTCGCGACGGAACGCCGCGTGAATCCACGCGTGAACGTAACGGTGGTCAACGCGTCAGCGCTCAAAGCAGGAACACGGGACCCGGCAGTCGATAGCCACGGCCAACGGCTCGCTTGGGGGCCTGATGCCGCCGGTCGAGACAACGTTGCGTCGACGACCCGTGTCGTGAAACTGACCAACGCAACCGGCCAGTGTGACCCGGTCTGCTGGCTCGTCGTGAGGGTGTGGTAACGATGCGTGGCCAAGCCTACACGCTGGAAGGCGTTCTCGCGGCTATCGTCGTTGTGACGGCGACTGTCTACGGCCTGTCAGCAGTCGACACCGGCCCGTTCCAGACAGGCGCTCAGCAGCGGACGGCGGCACTGGAAACACGCGCGAGCGACACGCTATCACTGGCGGCAGAAACCGGAGCGCTGCACAACGCGACGGCGTGTTACAGCGTCGGCACACCGACACTCAACGGCAACCAGACGGGTAGCTCCACAGCCTTCGAGTCGATGTTGAATCGGAGCTTTGACCGGCAGGGAGAACAGTACAACCTCTACTTCAGTTACTGGGACTCGGATTCGAGTGCACGACAGACCGCGCTCGTCTCGCAGGAATCAGACGAGAACGTCGTTGAGAGGCCGGCAGATGCAGCCGTCGCAACCGAAACAGTGACACTGACCGACAATATGCCCGCCCGGATCGGCGACTGCAGCGGTACCGGCCCGTCCCTCTCGGCTGTCGACGGGTATTTCGCCCCCGACGCGGAGCCCGACTCTATTGTCTACAATGTCGTGGAGGTGCGTCTGGTCGTATGGTAGCCAACGAACGCGGACAACTGTTGTTGATCGGTGGCGTCGCCATCGCTATTGTCGTGTTCAGCACGATACTGTTTGCCCACAGTCTCGCTGTCACTGACGGTATCACGACCACCGGAAGTGCAGATACTATTGAGCGTTCGGCTGACCGCGAAGCCTCCGTCGAGCGGGACCTCGGTGTGCTTGCAATTAAGGCACGCGGCGACGATCTCGACGGATTCGAGGGGCGATATGAACACGCGCTCCAGAACTACACGCGGACACACAACCGGGTTGTCGCAAGCAGCGGCGGCACCTATCTCAACGCGACGCTGAACGAGTCCGCGTCGCTCGGCACTGAAGTAAACCAGACGGGCACGTCCTCCAAGTTCCAGCGACCAGACCCATCGGGTGGTCCACAGAACGACTGGCTAGTTGCCAATGATATCTCTCGTATCGCGGTGTTCAACCTCACTGCTGATGTCGTTGGCGGTTCGATGAATACCTTCACTGTTAGTGTTCGAAACAGCTCCACGGATCTAACACTGTCAATCGAGCCGAGCACTGTTGGGAGTGGGAACAATGTCACAGTCGACGGCAAGACGCAATGTCACGGCAGCGGTGATGTCACCGTCGACTTGGTTGCCGGGTCATGCACTGTCGGAAGCAACAGCAGTTCCTTCGATAGCTACCACAGTCTCGACCCACCGTACTCAGTGAAAATAAAGAACGGAAATAAGGCCGAAGGGAAATACCGGTTTGCGGCAGTCGGGACGTTCCCGTCCTCGAACTATGCATCTCCAGTTTCGCGTGTCAACTATCCCGTCGTCCCTGCTATAGATGTGACCTACGACAGACCATCTGCGAGCTACAACCGAACAGTTCTGGTGGAGGTGGACGGCGGATGACCTTCGACCGTTTCCTGTCTGACAGTCGCGGCGTCTCGCCCGCGGTCACGCAGGCGCTCACTATCGGCATCACGTCGCTGCTGGTGACCGGTCTCCTCATCGGAGGGAGCCAGATGGTCGAGTCACAGCGTGAGCGAGTGACGGAAGAAGCTCTAGAGAACATCGGCGATGGTATCGCGCGCGACCTCATTCGCTTGGATGCATTCGATACCGAGACCCTCAATTCGTCAGTGTCGTTTCGAGCGACATACCCGGAACGGATCGCGGATCAGTCGTATAATGTCGAGGTCACTGGGGACCCGTCACGAACGCGCGTGTACGTGAACGCATCAGGGTTGAATCGGTACGCTGTCGTCCGATTCGAGAATGAAACTAGTGTCTGCTCGTCTGTCGTCTCTAGCGGGCCGCTGGCGGTTTCGTATAATGCGACAGCCAACTGTATGGAGGTGACACGCGGATGATCGCACAACTGTCAAACGGTCACGACCGCGGTGTGTCCGACCTGCTCGCGTTTACGCTCACGTTCAGTATCATCATCACCGGCATTGCGCTGGTAACGCTTGGTGGGCTTGGTGCCTTCGACGCCATTCAACAGGGAGCGACAACTGATGTCGCCGAAACGTCGATGATTGGGTTCGCAGAGACGACGGACGACCACATCCAGAGCGAAGCCCCACGACGAACCACGAGTATGAAACTACAGGGCCACGGACTCTCCATCCGGTCGTCAACCCTGAACGTGACTGTTGACGGACGGTCCGCGAATATTTCCACTGGAGCGTTCATCCGGGAAACCGATTCGGGGACTGATATCGTCTACACCAGCGGTGCAGTGTACCGGGTTCAGGAGGAGGGACTGGTTGTCTCACGGAAACCTGGCTTTCGGTGTACTCCCGAAAGCGGCAGCGTCTACCTTTCTGTCCTTTCGCTCGATGGACAGACGGATTTCTCGTCGTCGAGCCGCATTACCATCGAGACCACTATCCAGAACAGGACGCTTGTTTCGCCACGGGCTGGCAAGTCACCTTCCGCGACAACCGTCTCAGTCAACGTCTCGAAGACTGCGTACCCGGATGCGTGGCACCGGCTGTTCGAGGAGGAACTGTCGCACTGGTCGGACCATTCGGAACCGCATACATACCAGTGTACTGGCATCAACCGCGCTGTTGTCCACAATACGTCGGTCGGTGTCAGGACCGTCACTTGATGATCCCTGTCTGCGGTACATACACCTGCTGCTACAGAACCCGACCCTGAACGGGAAAAAGTCGTTATGCAGCAGCAACCAGCGCTGCAATGAATGACCACTCTGTCCCGCTGTCTGCTTCTTCTTGTTTCGCCATAGCCGCAGTTTTGTCTCGTGGGTGTTTCCAGTTCATCACGGCCATAGGTACGTGCTCACCAGGTATTAAGTGTTCGATATCTAATATATTTCGTGGTCTTTCATGATTGAGAGCGCTTCGCAGGTCAATAGTCCGTTACTCCCTTGGAACAGTAGCGACAGAGAACTGTCATAATTGCGTTTGCACCCTTCATTTAACATCGGCAATAAGTATATGAATAGTACCAACTGAAGCCGAAACCCGGGTTGTCGGAGTTATTGCGCTGGTATTCCATCCGATATTTGTACCTGAGACTGATGAGGACTGTATCTGAATGGGCACCACGTGTGGGTCGTTGGCAAGGTAGTACTATTACCCTCCACACCATAAGATTGGACACTAATGAAGAAACAAGAACTCATTCACCTTCACAGCCTTCTCGCGCAGGTACAACACCACTACGAGCACGAGGCGGACACAAGCGTCCAGCATGATCTGTACGCTGACCTTGGTGTGAAACCGACATCGATCCACAAATCAAAGACAGATCATAAGGAAGCGGTGTTTGCGCTCGCATCCGGACTGACGGATGCGATGTCCGAGGAAGCCGACGAACCGCAGGCGCTGACTGCCGACTGAATCTACGTCTTGTCGTCAGTCCGTTTTTGGAGTTCACTGTTTCCGATAGTCACTGGTCAATTCCTGTCATGGCACGGCGGCATGGTACACGCTATCTCGCCTCTCAAACAACTTATACGGACGGCGGCCGTATTTATGCTGTGAGCGACGATTCAGGGCGGCGGAATCTCCGCATGCCTACAAGTGACGAGATGTTCGCAGTGGTAACAGAGCACCTTGGCGGGAATCACGTCCGTATTCGCTGCGAGGACGGTGAAACTCGACTCGGTCGGATTCCGGGCCGAATGAAGTTCCGGACCTGGATCAACGAGGACGACATCGTTCTCGCTGAACCGTGGGACTGGCAAGACGAGAAGGCCAACATCGAATGGCGCTACAAGGGACAAGACGCTGACCAGCTCCGTTCGGAAGGCCACATTGACTCGCTGACCGCCTGATTTTACCACTATACGCGCGTCCTGGTTCACGATGACGGTAAGATATTTCTCTGTCGCGATCAGCGCTGGCCCCTGTTCTGAGCGATAGCTTCCCCGGCGTCCCGACACTTGTTTTGTCACACCGTTTAGTACACTACAACTGTCTACCGTCAGGTTCGTAACCCTCCCGATTGATATATAATGGATTGCTGGCCCTTGGCTGCTGGGCCCTGTGTCAGAGTCCAAATATAAAGACACCTTGGATCATAGACATCCTGTCGCTGTCTTGCGGTTATTCGTGTCACGGCATCACGTTACGTATGCGTCGTGTGTGTCCTGCACAGGGCAGGTCCGAGACGATTCATTTATATGTTCCCCCGTCTTCTGAACTAATGCGAAGGTCGCACCGGGCAGCGAGCCCGGGTCGACGTGCTCGGTCGGCCACCTGGGTCGGCCCGAGCCACGAACGGAACTCGTCTTCCCTTCTGGGGTCGGCGAGATCCACACTATGAGGATTCCACCCCTGCGGTCCGCCGTCAAGATGGAATCTGATGTGAGCCCACGGACCCATGCAGTAGTCAACACTGGCGTAGGAACCAGTGTGTTTGCTTCCGACGGAGTGCAACCACTTCCGCCGCTGATGTATATCAGCACATTCCGGTTGATCCTGCCGGAGGCCATTGCTATCGGAGTCCGATTTAGCCATGCTAGTCGCACGAGTTCAGACTCGTGGCATATAGCTCAGTAACACGTGGCCAAACTACCCTACAGACCGCGAT
>NZ_QPLN01000011.1:0-51730 GCF_003665885.1 Haloarcula sp. Atlit-120R
CCAATCCGTGGGTGCGTCGCCCCACGGTCTCCTATGCCTACTTCAATACGATTGCTAATCTCGAACTGGGTAGACTCGTCGATATCGGTAATTGTATTCGTATGAAACAGCAGGGAATCTGGTCTTCCCGTATGCCTCACAGAACTGACCGCTGACTTAACCACCCCTCGAAATCCAGCTTTTCGGCGTGCTTGACGAAGCTTTTGGATTGCCATATAAAAATCTAAATTGTACCGATATTATTGTTTTTGACTCTAAGCCAACTCGCCTCAGACGAAATATATAATTTAGACATCACTAACGCAGTACGACCGGCTGGGAGGATGGCGCAGAGGCGCTTATTTACGCCTATGACGGCCGTTGTTAAGCCCTCATAAAGACCGGATCGACGCTCGCAAACACTCGGAGCTTCTCATGTCAAAATCAAACAATCCAGTAGACGGTAGTATCGACACCACGCGGCGGTCCCTCATCCAGACGATTGCCGGGATGGCAGTAATGGATTGGTCCCTTGACGAGGATGGCGACGGAGACTATCTGGACGATCTCCTGGGGCTAAACGACGAAGACAGTCCAATCAGCCTGACAATCGAGAATAATGGCGCACAGGTTGCTGAGGACCTTGGCGTCCTCAATGCTGGGCCTGGTATCGATGCCGCAGAGACCTCCACCGGGACTGTGAAACTGTCGGCGACAGGCAAGTCCAGCGGCATCCCATCAATCGGGAGGATCGATGCACAAAAAGACTCAATTGCGGATCTAAACAACGCGTTGCAGAACAACGCTGATGGTGCGCTCATCTATAATGGCGTCCTGACGATTGATGCATCGGTCGAGCTGCCAGCTGGGAAAACGCTGTATCTTTACAACGGCGCTGGCGTCCGCGTCGAGGACGGATTATCACATGGGTCGCTGAACACACGGCCAAAGAACGTCGGCCCCGACGTGGGGAAAGTGATAGACGCTGCAGGCAACTCTGACTGCGGAATCGTCTGTATCGGTGGAATGGGAATTATTGACGCGAACATCACGGGCGATAAGAGCCGTTTCCACGTGGACTTCTTCGGCGGCACGCAAAATCACTACATCCAGGGTCCGTTGGAGGTCCGGGGCGGGCGCGGTATCATTGTCGTGGATGTCGAAGAGGCCACGCTCGAAAAGATATTCTATAACATCAACAGAGATGACCACACGCTTGGATCTGGAATCATCGTTCACGAAGGGTCCGAGCGCGTCACCTATGACACGCTGATGGCGATTGGGGATAACTCACTTAGTACCAATGTGACTGAAGTGGTGGATTTGAATCAGGCTGGGAAGCACAACACAGTGCGGAATATCATCGGAATCGACATAGCGAATGAATCTGTTGACATCACAGACGAAACCGGGACCACAGTAAAGAACGTCAAGCGATACGGGGCCGTGGGCAGCGAACCTGCCGCCGTAGCGGTAGCGGTCAAAGATGCATCAGCTGGTGTCCACACCGAGAAATCCGGCGTGTCAAGTGATAATCTGACCGTCCGGGATGTAGTCTACGAACCCGACACAGCATCCTCGAATCCAGCTGTCCGGGTAAAAAAGAACGGCGACGGTTCGACTGGACGGGACATGACCTTTACCGGAATAAAGGCACGAGGGTGTCGGCTGTTTGACTACGTTGAACTGGGCTCCCCCACGGAAAGTAACACCATGACTGGGCTGACCGTGCGGGGCAAATCCCGAAACTGCCCTGGGGACGCGCTCCGGAAGCAGTCCAGTCGGAACGAGCGAGACTGGACGATTGATGTTGAGATAACCTCTCCGGGTAAAAATGCGGTGTACTTGGTGGGGTTGCCAGCGCTTGACATAGACGTGTCCGCCCGGAATCCGGGCTCGGACGGTGTCGTTCTGGATTCCATTTCCAGCGCTACCGGGACAATCAAAGTCCTGGCCGGATCTGCGGACGGGTTCGCGTCATCCAATGTCACAAAGAGCCTGTTCAATGTGGTTCTGAATGACAACGGCGGGTACGGCCTCAACGCCAGTGGGTCCGATAATAACCGGTATCAGGGCGTAGCGCAGGGGAACGCAAGCGGTGCGTCCAATGGCGCAGGTGCGGGCTCGACTGTTAATCTGACATAACCATCCACTCACACAAATGATTCCAGACACACTCAAGAGCGACAGGTATAGTACGAAACCACTCGTTGCGGGTCTCTGCGTACTGGTTACGCTGGCGTCCATCGCACCGTTTATCGCACTAACCGGGTCGGTGTCTGCGGCAACGACGAACGCCACTCTAATAGATGACTTCGAAGATGGCGATGCAAGCACAACCCCAGCCTCCTCGTGGGGCTCTTGGAGCGGCGATACGGGCTCGCTATCGGCTACCACGAGTGGCGTCCTAAATGGCTCATACTCCGGCCGACTGGAGGCGACTGCATCGTCTGGCACCCAAACCGTCAGTGTAGCTAGGTCATCGACCACGTCAGCAAACAGACTCGCCTGGCGGACTGAAATCGGTGACAAGCTGAATTCTGGAGACGATGCTGTCCGTTATGACCTATACAGTGGCTCAACTCGAATAACGCGGGTCCAATTCATTGACGATGGAAATATCGCTGTTGTCACATCTTCCGGATTCACGGATACCGGGTTCGACTGGGTCGCTGAAAAGCGATACAAAGTTGACGTTGAGATGGATTACTCAACTGATGAGTTTACGGTCTATATCAACGGGTTCGACGTTGGCACGTATGCGATGGAGAATTCGGTGAGTGGCTTTGATGAATTCCGAGCAACGAACGACATTTCGAATGTCGGAACGGCGCGCGACGTTGTGGTCGACGATCTGCAAGCTGGCGGGGACAACTTCCCGGTCGGTGAAATCTCTCCTGTCGGAGATGACTTCGAGGATGGCGACCTCGGGACCGATTATCGTGGCTGGACTGGTTGGAATGGGGATCTGGCAAACTTCACGACCACGTCTAGCGCCATAGAGGGCTCTGTGGCTGGGGAACTGTCGACGAACGGAGACTCAAACTCAGTCGATGTCAAGCGGACGAATCTCGGCCATCAGCCCAACAATGTCAGCATTGACATGCGGATCTCGTCACAGACAAGCAGCGGAACAGGGACTGATGAAACTATTTTCCGCCTACAGGATGGCTCGACCACAGTGTCGTCGATTGTGTTCAATGATTCCTCTGCAGAGATTAAGGCAGTAGATGGCACAACACTAGTTGCTGTGGATACGTGGAGCGGTGGTAAGGCCTATACCGCCTCATTTACGGATGTGGATTTTGCAAATAATCAGTATAGCATCATCATCAAAGGGAGCAAATATGGGCCATTCGCGTTCAAAAATCAGGCCTCTCAAATCAGCCGGTATCAAATCAACCAAGACTCAACTGGGTCCGGAACCAGCCGATCGGTAACGGTAGACAATCTCGAATACAATACGACGATATCGCGATATCAGGGGACCGTCACTGGGTACGTCACAACAACAGATGGCCGGTCGGTTGAGAACTCAACTGTACAAGTTACAGGCGTGGACTTCGCGAATCTGAACGGGACCATCGAGGAGAAACGCGAGCAGGCGCGACAATACGAATCTCTGGCGTCGAACCCGGCACCGTCAGCGTGGCGAGGGCCAGAAGGTCTCAACGTTGGCCAGGGCAACAAAGCTACGAGTGACCTCCTCGGAAGTTCACGAACCAGCGGCGAGTACGTCGCGGTCCACACGCCACAGGCGTGGGATATCCCAGACCCGACAGTCGTCACTGCACCCATCGCTGGCGACACGGGCTACCGGCTCCGAAGCCCGAGTCTCGGATTCGAGTCCGAGAACGGGCCCTATGGCGGCGCTGCAAAGGCTCCCTCTGACCAAACACTCATCCTGTCGGTCTGGGATGGCGACGGCGGTAACGTGCTCAACTTCGCCGACCCGGCCGATAGTGATCTCCCAGGAGCGACCACGGAGGGCGAGGTCGTCATCGAGCAGCTCGGCCCCGGCGGCGGCGATAACATCCTCGACCGCAAAACCGTCGAGACCGACAAGTCCATCGGCGGCTCGCTGGCCGCCCGCGAACACAAGTTCGCCGAAGTGACGCTCTCGGATGGCTTCTATCGCGTGTACCCGAAGGGCAGTCAGGAATCGGCGTACATCGTTGCTGTCGGCGAACCCGAATCCGTTGTCCGTGGGTGGGCCGAAAACCTGCGCACGCAATCTGGGTCTCTCACGTCTCAGGCTGAGACACTCCAAAACCTACGATCCAATGGGACCTTCGACGTTATTCGGACCAGCACGAACGAGACTGGTTACTACGCCGTCGAAACCAGCCAGACGGTCAACCGCACGTCGGTCATTGCATACAAGATCCCATCACAGCTTGATGTAGACCCACAAAGCGCCACGCGTGCAGACATTCGTGAGTACTACGAAAGTCAGAACCTCTCGGATGCGCTGACGGCTGAGTCGGTCTACATCGCCACGGCGCCGAACACCGTCGAACCGCCGGCGAATAACGCCAACGTCACGGTTCGTGAACTGTCGGCTGAACCGTTCTTGGGCATCAACAGAACGGCCAATCGAACTGAGGCCATCAGAGACTTCCTCAAAGACAAACTCGGCTGGTCAGGACTCTCAGGACTTGACAAGCGGCTCATCGAGAATATGCCGGTCGACGAACTGGAGGACTACTACGGCACGAAAATCAACCTGACCGAGGACTCGCAGGCCATCCGCGACCGCGCCGAGGAACAACTCCCCGGCAACCAGTCGGTCGACTGGGACCAGTCGCCGGGCGACCTGAACGGTGATGAGCTGCGTGAGCGCATCGACGCCCTCGAAGCGGCGATGCAAGAGCAGCAGGAAGTCATCAACAGCTCCAGTTCAGTCGGCGAAGCGACGAACGAGACGCTGAACGTCGCCTTCCAGTTCGCACGGGACCTGACGAGCGACGACGTAGCTATCTACGCCCAGTACGCGAATGGCACCACGAAGCTCGTCAACGAGACGTACTACTCAGTCGAACAGGACGGTCTCATCGGCGCGGGAACGCAAATTCAGGTCAGCGACTACCCGGTCGATAGCACCGACCCGGCCGCGGTCACGTTCCGGGCTCAGGTGCTTGACGACGGTGACACCGGCAGCGAAACCGTAACCGTTCGGAACCCGATGTTCACCGGCCAGATACCCGAACTGCGTGGCATCTCACTCTCCTCGCTCGCTCCCGGCCCGAACGAGGACGTAACCGTCAGCGTCGACGGCGGCCGGAACTACCAGACGCTCGAAACGGTCGACGTGACCGACCCGACCGGTGCCACTGTGGCGACGACCGTCTCGAACGGCAAGGCGTCCTTCGAAACCAGCGGCGAAGGTGTCTACACCGTCGCCGTCACGTACAGTAATCCGGGCGGCCAGAACTTCACCGAGCGCGTCGACGTCGAGGCACTGCGCGCCGACATCGACCAGCCCGCGACCATCCGCGCCCAGCGGGGCGTCGGCGGCCCGTACGCGCTGACTGGTGACGACCTCGTGGGTGGCGACCTCCAGACGCGCCTCGGCAACGCCCAGATAACCGCACTCGGCCGCGTCGGGGCCAATGATGACCCGCCGACGACCGTCCACTCACACGTCGAGACCATCGACACGCCACGCACCGGCACCGTCACGGTCCGGGTCACTCGTGCGCCCGATGATACAGTCGTTCGCCAGCGCACGACGACCATCGTCCACCTCAAGGACCTCGGCGACGACGCCCACGTCTACCGCGTGGCCGACGGCGAAATCCAGCCAATCGCGCCCGATGGCAACCAGTACGGGTCCATCAGCGGCGAGAACGGCACCACGGTCTCGACGTACTCCGGGAGCGACGGTGAGGTTTCCATCCGCTACGTCGCCGACCCGACCTTTGTCGAGGACCTCCAATGGCGGTATCAGAAAATCCAAGAATCGCTGCCGAACCTGCCGTTCACTATCGCACCAATGGGGCTGATAGCATGACACGAACACTCACAACGGCGGTCGTCGCATTGCTGATGGTCACTGCCGTCGTGGCCCCGGCCACCGCACAGGCAGCCGATAGTGGCCCACTCGGCCCGGAAATTACGGCCGGTCAGGAGTGGGTCCGTGGCTTCAACATCGCCGATGATGGTATCATGCACGGCTCGACCGGTGAGCCGACGTGGATCGTCAACACCGACGACCCGGACGCGCTGTCCAGCTGGGCTAATGCCTCGGAGTCCCGAGCGGTCGTTCGCTCGGCCGGGCAGAACCGGTCGGTCGTGGCTGCCAGTCCCGGCGAGATGGGGCTGACGCGACTGGCGGCCATCTTCGACAACGGACTGGCTACCAACAGCTACGTGCTGAGTATCGCGCCGAACCGCGACCTCACGCTGGCCGAACCAGTCTCGCAGTCCTCGATCCCAACCGCGGAGAACGCGACCGCGCCGGAGAACTGGCAGTCCTGGCGGCCGTTCGGCTTGCAGTCAGAATACCCCGACAACGGTATCGCCTATCGTGATTCGACGAACGTCACGACGATGGCACAGGCCCGCCAGACTATCGGGGCCGACAACGTCTCCGAGACGGGCGCGGGCGTCACGGTCGCTGTCATCGACACTGGCGTCAACCACGCCAACGGGACCATCGGCTTGAAAGACAACATCAGCCCCGAGAGCAAGGACTTCGTTGACGACGAAACCGGCGTCGAGTCCGTCAGCGACCCCCAGGGCCACGGCTCGTGGGTAGCCAGCGCTGTCGCATCTGACCCTGACGACACGGTGGCCGACGAAACCTATGAGGGCGTCGCACCCGACGCAACGATCCTCGGCCTGCGAGTGCTGGACGAAGACGGCAGCGGAAGCACGGCGGATATCGCCGAAGCCGTCCGCTACGCCGAATCCAACGACGCTGACGTACTCGCGATGAGCCTTGGCTCCCAGCGCTACACGCCGGAGGTCGCGTCGGCCATCCGAGACGCGTGTGCGGGCAACGTGACAACGGTGTCCGTCGCAGCGGGCAATGCTCGCATGCAGGGCTCGCCGTATCTGGCCTCACCCGCAGATACGCCCGAGGACTGTGTCGTCTCGGTCGCGGCTTCAAACACCAGCGACCCGGATACGGCCGGCGTCGCCTCCTTTAGCCAGCTCGGGAGTGACCCAGCGACGACGGATATGTCGGGTGGGGTCACCCGCGGCGAGGGGATCGACGTGACGGCACCGGGCATGCAGGTCAATGCGACGGTCGCCCGGACCGACGAGACACAGCGGTATCAGGTCCTCTCGGGCACGAGCATGGCCCAGCCGCTCGTTGCTGGCAGTGCGGCCCAACTGCTGGAAGCCAACAGTACGCTGGTCAACGACAGCGAACAAACCAAGGCCCGACTGACTGTGACGGCTCGCAGAATGCCGCAGGCTGCTGAGGTCGAGGCCGGCCACGGCATGGTCGCCTCGGATCGGGCCATCGCCGACAACCAGACCGAACAGAGTCAGGCCGACGCGATGGATGAAACGGCCCAGCGCCGGGACACGTTCTGGCGCGAAGCCGGGTCCGACGGCCTAGTCTCGGGAATCCTCTCACGGATAGAAGCATAGTCCCATGCAATCACGACGAGCATTTCTCAAGTCCGTAGCTACGGTTGGCGGGCTGGGGGCCGTGTATTCCGGCCCTGCGGCGGCGGAGTTCAGCGAGCAACCCGACGATGTGACTATCACCGGCCTGCCAGATGCACGGACTGACATCGAGACCTACCAGCCGTTGCTGGACCTCTCGAACGTTCGCGTGCGGCCGTCGGACCTCTACGCGTGGCAGGTCACGAGTCCGGAGTACGATTACGACTGGAACTGCTACTGGGCGTTCTACACGGCTCAACAGGGTGTCAGCAGCGAGGACTCGCATCTGCCGGACCGGGAACCTGTCTATGTCGCCGTCGACAACGGCGAGGTCGACCACATCGTCATCTCGGACTGGCACTACAGCGCCCAAGTCGTTGAGGACCCGCCGCTGTACGAGTCCACGCACCCGAAGCTGGAGGTCATCAAACCCTGGCACGGGACACGAACGACGACGAGCGACGGTGAGTTCGTTTCGCTGGCCGATATGAAAGACGAGTACCCATCGTGGCTGGTGAATGGCTGGAACGTTCACCGCCGCAGTGTCGTCGACCCGCCGACGGCCGAGGAACGCGGCAACTGGTGGCGCGAAGACGACCAGATAAACCACCGGCTGGCCGTGCTCTGGCACGATCTGAGCATTCCAGGCAACCCGTTCCGCCTGGACGACTGGGCGTGATTTTACCATGAATACAATACACGAAAAGCGGACGCCGATGGAAACCGGGCGAATCCCGCCACCCATCCCGCCAGTCCCTCCGCCCCCAGTGGTACCACCGCCCTCGGGCGGCCCGGACCCACACGCACCGATTTCCAACTAACTGCTTTTCAATCATCCAATGCGCAAGAAATCACTGATAGCCGTCGGCATGTCGGCCATGCTGCTCCTGACCGCAATTGGGGGCGTCATGGCGACCGCGCCCAGCCTAGATACCGAAACGACGGATACGGCCGGGACGACCGAACTCGACGGCACATCGACGCAGGCGTACAATACCTCAACAACCTCGTTCCTGAACACCTCGCAGGACTCGAACCAGACGACCGCGGAAATCCGGCAGGGCGCTGACGGTCGCCTGCTGGACACGCACGAACTAAACTCCAGCGACAACCTCAACTACGAGACCGTCGTCTCGGGGACGTACTACCACAGGCTGGAGCTGGCCGACGACGGCTCGGACTACCCCGGGCTTGAGGCCGACGCCGGAGAGGACGTGACGATCGAGGTTCGCTCGATCAACACGGCCGACGACCCAGAGACAATGACGAACACGACGTTCACGTTCTCGAACGACGCGAACGTCTCGTTCGTCCACATGAACAACTCTGAGACGATGGTCGCCGACAGCACTGGCGCGGGCATCCGCGCCTCTGTGTTCTCGATTGGTGGCAACGACTCCGACGCTGGTGCGGCCGAGGTCACGCAGGAAGGAATCGGCGTCAACGGCGACTCGCAGGATAGCGTCATCGTCAACATCGGCAACGCTGACGCCCAGGACAGCACGGCCGCGGTCTACGACGCGACCGAAGAGACTGAAGCGTTCTCGACGGTCGGCGTCGCGTCCTTCAGTGGCGAGACCATCCCGGTCTTCGCCGCGGGCCAGGACACGCCGTCGTGGTTCGACGAGGACATGACCTATGCGACCGTCAGCGAGGACGGGAGCACGGTCAAAGTCGTCAACGCCGGCGAAAGCCTGTCTGAGGACGACACGGAGGCTGACTTCTCGATGGAGGCGAACGACGCGATCGGCTTCAACAACGCCCGCAACCTCGCATCCGACTACGGCGCGAGCGCCTTCGACTCGCTGTCGGTCGGCATCGACGCGCTCAACCTGAACGGCCAGCCGGAGCTCACGGAGGTCTAATTCATGGGTATGCGTGCTGACGCACTCTGGCGTGTCTGGGCTTTCATCTGGGCCATTCCGGCCTCGTTCGTAGCGTCCATCGTCAGCATCGTCGGCCTCGTCTGGGGCATCGTCGACGTGCTCTGGCAGCTCATCTTCGGGACCGACGGTCTCTCGTCGTCCTCGCGGCCAGCCGGGATAGTCAAAGGCGTGCTGCTGTGGCCCGTCGACCTGACGATCTACGCCTTCACAGGCGACGGCGGGATGATGTGGCTGCCCGACGTCTGAGACACACCAACCCACACCCATTTTATCGTCGCGATGGTCCGCTGTCGTGGTTCGACTCCACGAGCGACGCCTGCCCTACCTCGGAGGGCTAAATCCGGCGTGCCTCTGACGGCCGGGCCTGTGCCCGGTTTTCAGCCATCCAGCTTCCGATACGTCCGTGTACCCCACACTCAGCCCGCAGTAGATTACGACGGCGCACCTCCGTCGGCGGGCCTATGTCAATGATACCAGATACAGATAGCATCGTCATTGGATTCCTTCGGACGGTTGTTTTGACTGTTTGGGCCCTTCTTGTCTACATTTTCTACCAATTCCCAAATAGCAAAACCGAAGCCGCACTTGCATGGTTTCATAGCCTTCATCCGCTGGAGTCAATCGCAGTTCTGACAGCTTTGATATCGCTGGCTGTAGTGTTTGGTTTAGCAATTCCGACAATCTACTTCTACGCCGTCCCAACCTTTGGATGGTTGGTGATTGTCAGATCGGTATGACCGCTCTGAGTTTAGTTTTGAGGCTCTCAACTTTGTCAGGTCCGTATCGGGCGAACCACATCAGGCCGAACGTAACCAGCATCATAATGAACGCCGTCTGACTAGGCGGCAGAGAGCTCATATAGGTAATATTGCGCTTTTCGCTAAAATACCTTCCTCTCAGAACCCACAGTAGACACGCCTCGGTGCAATTCCTTGGGTGGGTTTCACCGCCAGTTGGAGCCGGTTCAAATCCGGTCTGGCGGTCTACTTATTATGATACATCACACTACCACACCGCGAGACGGTCCTATCACGCGGTTCAGACGGACGAACGAGCGTTGCAACGACTGTGACCGGAAAATCAGTGCCGAGACATTAGACGAACACGGCCCGGAGTACTGCGCGGTCTGTCGGAGGGACCGATGAAACGAACGCTCGCACTCCTCCTAGCGACGCTGCTGGTCGTACAGGCCAGTGTCGCGCCCGTGGCGGCCCAGTCCGATGAGGGTGCTATCGACGGCATGTTCTCGGCCGCCGAGGAGTCGACGGTCCTGAACACGCTCGAAGGCATTCGCGACGGCGTGCTGGGCCGGATATCCGATGGCGTCGCCGGCGCAACTGACGACCGGACGGCCGGAGACATGGCCGCGGACCTCCAGACCGAGTACAACGACAACAGCGCCGCGTACGAGTCGTGGTCGAACAACCGGACCACGGCCGACACGTCGCTGGACGTGCTCGAACTGACGATCTCACAGGACGACGAGAGCGAGACGCTGTATCTGACCAGCGATGTCGTGGACGGGAGCTATACGAACACAACCATGCGAAACAGCACTGACCGAACGGTTGACGAGTCGTGTGAGATCGAGGGTAACGCAGCGCGGAATGCCGCCGACGAGCTGGGCGAGTTCCGCGAGGACTACGTTGCCGACGACGGGAACGTGACGACAGACTACCTCGCGTCGATGGGCAGCCGCTACGGCAGCAATGTCGACTGCTCGTTCAGTACGGAGGGGCTCTGATGTCAGCAAGCACAAGCGTCGATTTCGGGCTCGATATAGCTGACCCGTCGACGTACGTCCCGTTCATCTGGAGTTTCGGGACCAAAGCGGCCGGGACGGGCACGCCCGCCGAGCAAATCGTCGCAGCGACGACCATCACGGCGGTCGCTATCGCGACGAGTTACCTCACGTTCGGGGCAACGCTCGTGATTGCTATCCCCGCGACGTTTTTCGCGTTCGTCGGGTTCGTCCGACTGTTCTGGGGGATGGTCGCCTGATGGTCCGGATACCGTTCGTCCCGGAGAGTGCTGTCGACGAGGTACAGGGCTTGCTGTCAGGTGGTGTGCTCGATACGCTCTGGAAAGTGGCCGTCATCGCAGTCGCGTTGGTAGTCTTTTACGTGCTGCTTGTGGGCGGCGGTGTCTTCGGTGGCGTCGTGGCGGGCGCGGCCATCAGCACACTCATCTCCGACGAGGTCCGGGCGTTCTTCCGGGACTTCTGGAACCGTAACTGGGCCGAACTCAGGATTCCGTACACATGATCGAAAGCGACGACAACTTACCTGCCGGAATAGGTGGTGATGAAATAATACTCGCGTTCCTCGTTACAACTACACTCTCGTACCCGCTTGTAGCACTCGCAGGCGCGGCCTTTGGAGATTGGTACGGGGCGTACTTCACGACCTATTCCGGCGACACCTGGGCTAAAATAGTAGCGTACTACCAGGAAACTCCCCTCTGGTGGCACGGGATTGTTGCTGCGTCAAACATCACCGTTTTCGGAGGAGTCATCTGGTATCTCAAGACGCCAACGCAGTTGCGAGAATCACGGATTGATGGGACATGAAAGGACAGTTCGTGTTACTGGCTCTTGTTGCGACACTGGTCACGGCACCTGTCGCAGCGACGACAACGACCATCGACACCAGCCACCCACTGACCGATGACGCCCACATCGAGACCTTCGAGAGCGAGGGCGTCACGTCGGCGGCCTTCGCACAGGTGGATCTGAACGTTACGGTCGCCGAGGGCCACGACGGCGTCGGGCTGGACGGCTTCTATCTGGACACTGGCAACGTCTATCTCCGGCTGGACTACGACGAGGGGGTCGACCGGACCATCCGGTTCTACCTGCCGGCGGAGTACTTCGCACCGCGCGTTCAACGCACGCTCGAACCCAAGCGCGGCAACACACCAGTCTCACTGACGCCAGTTCGAGATGGCGAGATGACAGCCGTCAGTATCGACGTTGACGGCCAGACCGACAGCACGTACGCCATCTCGACGGCGGCGGGTGGCATCTGGTCGGTCCGCTCCAGTGCCCGAGAGAAGGCCGAGAACCAGACCGGGTGGGAGTTCCCGACGCTGGCCGGCGGTGGCGAGCAGTGGCAGTACATCCGCGCCGGCAGTTACTCTACTGCCTCACCGGCCCGGATCAACGACACCAGTGCGACCATCCAGTATGAGACTGCGGCGCCGGACGGCGGCACACAGTGGCTGCCGGTGCCCGAATGCGACGACCCCAGCACACAGGCGGTGTGTTCGCTGGAAGAGCAGAATGCAACAATCATCATGAGTAGCCAGGACAGCCCACGCATCCGATACAAGAGTAGTACCGACTTGCTCTCCGACCTCGGCGGAGCGATAAACGACCTGCGACAGACTGACGACCGGGCCAAGGACTTCTTTGGCTCGCTGTTCGGAGGGGCCTGATGTTCGAGTTTCAGGCTGACACGGGGAAGGGCATCGTCGTCCTGGCATTCCTCGCCGCCGTGCTCTTCTTCGTCGTCTTCACGACCTCGCCGACGGCGGCGCTGCTTGGGGCCGTCATCGCGGCGGTCGTCCTGACCGTGCTGTACTACCTCGGTGTCCGTGTCGATGTCTACGCACGGGGAGGGCGGCGATGACGGCGACGCTGCTGGTTATCGCGATGGTCGTCGTAGCGGCGCTGGTCTTGATTCGGTTCTTCCCCGAGACGACGAAACTCTGGTTTAACCGGATTCGGACGGCCCGCATGCTGGTGTTTGGCATCGGCGGGCTAATCTTCGCGCTGGCGTTCATCAGCTCGGGCTCGCCGTTGCTGATGTTCGTCGGCGGGCTGATGTTGTTGTATGGCGTCCTGTGGATTCTCTTCGACGACGTGACCGATACGATACTGGAGGCTATCCCGTTATGAGTTCAACGAATAACCCGCGAGCACAGTCGTTGGAGGCTGTGCTCCAGAATATCACATCCCAGCAGAAAGTAGAGAACGCCGAGCGGGTCGAAGCGAGTAACCAGAAACTCCGCGAGGCCGAACCAAAGCTCTCCGAGCTGACCCAGCCCGATGCGTACCGCGAGCACGTTACGGACTACCTCTCGGATGCGCTCGACGAACTGGAAACAGGCGAGCGAGACGAGGTTTGTGACTGCCCGCGCCCGACCTGTCCGGCGAAGATCGGTGAGATTCCACCGCAGGCTGAGACCTACGACGATCTCGCCGAGGGGCTCCGAGCGTGGCGCCGCGACCATATCGGCAACGGCGCTGTCTTCCGGGATGCTCGCGAGGCGTTCGTCGAAGACATCGCCGACGTTCGCTCACTAGCAGCGGAGGCTGTCGTGATCCTCGATGCCGAGGACCCGTGGGCGCTCGTGGAGGCAGATGCCGATGAGTAGCGATAGTGAGCGCTTCGGTGAGTTCGTCCAGCGGCAAGCACAGAACCGACAGCAGTACTCGCAAAAGAGTAGCCTGAAAGAGGGCATCGAGGCCGCCAACGAGTCGCTTGCGGTCGGCCAGTACCACGATGCGGGCCTCATCCTCCGGGACCGGATACTGCCAGCGGTTCGAGACCTGCCGTGGACGAAACCCATCGAACTGTACCATCGGGAGCTACAGGACAGCACGCTGCCGTGGCACTGGTCGGCCGTCGACCGGTTCACGTCGGACCCGACCGGGGTCTGTGCCCGCGTCGCGCGTGGTCCGGCTGGCGTTGACGATCTCCCGACGACGGTCAACGGCGACACGACTGACTACGAGGCAGCCGCGAAGACTATCGCCCGGACGCTCGCCTCTGTAGAATCCATCGCGTCCCATCACGACGTAACGGCCGCGGAGCTGAAGCGGAAAGCCGATGCGATGGGGCATTCCGTCAAACTCGGCGAGCACAAGCAAAAGCCGGACATGAGCTTCGGCGACCCTGTCTCGGCCATTCGGACGGACCTGGGCTCGCTCAAACACTACTTCACGGGCGGGACTGGCGGTGGGAAGAGTAACGCCGCCGGCCGGCAGTTCGAGGACTACTACATCAGCAGCCTCGGCGAGGGTCGGGACTACAAGTGCCTCGACCCCGCCGGCCTCTCCACTGAAAACGTCAACGCCTACGACGTGCCACAGTGGCAGCAGGCACTCCGCCGTGCCCGCGAAGAGCACGACGAACCCGCCGACTGGACCGACATCGAAGACTACGAACCACAGGCGGAGTTCCTCGTTCCTCTGTCGCCCGACCTCTCGGACTATCGGCTCCCGTACGACCGTGACGACAGCGAGTTCGTCCCGAAGCCGTTCACCATCCCGGCGGCGGAGGTATCGGCCGACCTCTACCAAGCATTCCTCGAACCGCAGTTGTCGGACGGAGAGGGGCGGGCGCTCGGCGATGCGTACCGCGCCGTCGACAACAACCTCGACGACTGGAGTCTCGACAACCTCGCTCGGGAGATCCGCTCCCGTGACGGCCTACAGGATAGCAGCAAGGAGTCAGCCGTTCGAGCGCTCCAGAATCTCCAGTCGCAGGGCTTCATTCGGACCGGTGCGGACGAACACGCCCTCTCTCGGGACCGCTGGCGGTCAATTTTCCATTCGACGGATGTCATCACAGCCATCAACATGAACGCACTCGAACGGAAGGAATCTCGGTACTTCGTCCTCTCGCACCTCATCGAGCGGCTGTGGACACTCCGCATCCGAGGCTCCGGCCAGCCACAGCTGGCGACGTGGCTTCGAGAACTCTCCGGGGTTGCGCCCCATCGGGAGATACGCCGGAAAGAGAGCGAGGTCGTGCGGAACCTCATGGAGTTCATCGTCAGCAAACTCTATCGCATCATGCGAAAGCCCCGCGACCTCAACATGGAGGTGCTAGCCGACACGCAGGACCCCGGCGACGTTGAACGCGGAGTTCGGACCCGGTTCAACCGCTACGTCGTCTTCGAAGGCAGCGATAGCGAGTTGAAAGACATCTTTTCGTGGTCCGGACAGGACGAATGGTACTCGCTGAAAAACTCCCTCGTCGACAAGCCCGGCCATGCTGGGATCGTGAAGGGGTGTGAGGCCGCTTCGAACACCGACCGCTGGGGCATCGGCCCAGTCCACCTCACACCGCCGTCGTGGCACCACCACGACAAGGATGAAGGCCCGTCTGGCTGGGAGAAGCGCGTCCAGATATCCCGCCAGACCAACGCGATGCACGACGAGGAACTCCGGACGCCTGAGTATGCGTGGGACCTTGACGGCGACGGCGACGCTGAAGCCGTCGACGAAGACTCGTTCGGTGAGCCTGACGAAGCAGACGAACCTGATGACCCGAGTGAGAAGCTATCGACGAAGCAGTACGCAGAAATGACTGCTAGACAGATGTATTCGCACTCTGGAAAGAGCTACGAACAAATCACCGAAGAAATACCCAATAATCCGGACACTGGGAAGCCCTATGACCGGTCAACAATCCACGGTTGGGTAAGCGACATTGAGAAGGGTAGCGGAGAGTTGGTTCTTGACTTAGAGAGTGCCTGAGCCGTGTGTTTTAGAATATTCGAAACCGCGCGCGGTTGTTTATCTGTTGTTGATGATGCGTGGGATAGTCCCCTACATGGTAAATCACGCGCGCGTCACGTAAGCCGCGACAATTCCAGAATCGACCAACAGATGAGCGCACGCGACCCCGCAAATAGCCCGGGGAACCGTACGAACCCGTACGGGACCCGCAGAAACCCGGCTATTCTCCTCAGTGGTGATTTCGATGCAAGAATCTGAACTTATAAATGCCCTTGAGTCGGGCGCGACTCGCGCGGGCGAGGTTGCGAACGAAACTGGGTGTCACGAGGACACCGCTCGACGGAATCTCAACGAGTTTGCCGACGAGCCGTCGAGTCCGATCACCGCCTCGACGGCGCCCGACGGGAACGGACGCATCTACGGCCTGGAGCTGGACGGCGACGACGGCGGCGATGGTGGATATCGACGCCCAGTGTACAACGACCGTGAGTACGACTGGTCCGGGTACGTCCCAAGCCCATCCGAAACCGGCTACCAGGATGTCGATGGCGAACTCGCTGACATGCAGGCCATCATCGACGCCCGGGACGATCTCTTCGACCGTGCGACCGACGCCCGGGACGAGGACGCCGACCCAGCCGAGTACAACGGCCTGTTGCCACGGTTCCGGCTGACCGGCCCGCCCGGTACTGGAAAGACCACGTGTGCGCGCCACATCGCGGCCGCGCGACAGTGGCCGTTCTTCGAGATCCAGATCACCGCCGGGATGCGTGACTACGAGCTGCTCGGCCGGCCGATGTTGTTGGGTGGCGAGGAAGTCTGGCTTGATGGCCCGCTGACGAAAGCGGTGCTGGCCTCGCGCGAGCGTGATGTACTGGTCCTGTTTGACGAGATCAACCGGACACCCTTCGAGCGCAAGTCCTCACTCCAGCCGTTTCTGGACTTCCGCGGGCTCGTGAACATCCGGTCCCGTGATGAGCGGATTCGGGGCCAGCCCGAGAACATCACGACGATCGCGACGATGAACAAGGGCGCGGAGTACGAGACGTTCGAACTCGACCCGGCCGAACGGCGACGACACGCGAACACCTACCCTGTCCCCTACCTCGGGATGACCGGGTCGGAGGGTATCCAGCGCGAAGCCGACATCCTCGCCGGCGGGACGCCGATCCCGGACCACCAGGCCGAGGCGTTCGTCCGGGCGGCCAACGCCGTCCGTGAGGCCGCGGCCGACGAAACCAGCATCGTCCGCAGCGGCATCTCGACATCGGTGCTCCAGACGCTCGTCCAGACGGCGAGTGCGTATCAGGCAGCCAACCGACCGGACCCGATGCAACGTGCCATCCAGTCCGCCGTCGTCGACGCCCACTACGACGACGCGGCTGGCGAGAAGGTTGAACAACTGCTCATGTCCGAACTCCAGGCCCGCCTCTAACCCATGCGCCTGCCAGACGAAACCCGGCAATTGCTGGACTGGGTGCAGGGCGGTCTCTTCGATGAGAGTGCGCAATCAGCCGAGACTGAGTCCGCTGAAGGCGCATCTCCTCACGATGAAACCGAGGGTTCGGCGGCGGAAACCGACCTCGAAGAAGCCGAACCTGACACTGCCGAGGCTGACGGTGAGGTTGTCGACCCCACCGACGATATCACGCCCGACGAGGATAGCGACGGGCCACGAGATGACGCCGACACGGCCGAAGCCTCGGAGGGCGACGTTGATATCGAGAACGGACTCTCCGAACCGTCCGGGGATGAACCACATGACACGAACCGGCCTGACGGCGACCTCGACCTCGCCGACGCACTCGACGAGTTGGACCCAGACGACGCGGACGGTGGCCCGGCTAGCGTCTCGGAGGGTGGCGGCCACGTCGAAGAGTTGCCCTTCGATGACACAGTTGGCGACCGTGACGAGCGGATCGACGAGTATTCTGGCTCGTGTCCGCACGCGGACATCCGCCAACGGCTTCGAGAGTCCGGCATCGCCGAGCGCATCCAGCAGGAACTCGCCGACCTGTTCCGTGGCTCTCGAACCCAGGTCCAGCCCCGACAGAACCTCGGCCGTCCGGATACGGATGTCGTCGGTGGCCGGCCGGCGATGCGACAGGTTGTTCGTCGATTCGCCGGCGACCTCCGTGTGCGGGACGTGTTCGAGCGCCCATCGCCAGGTCAGGACGACGACGTGGCCGTCGGGATCGTGCTGGACCTCTCCGGGTCGATGGGGCAAGATGACGCCGAGGCTGATGCAAAGGCCGCGGCCGGCGCGTTCCTCTTCGCCATCGAGCAGTTCGGCGGCGAGACTGTCGCTGTCTCGTATCCGAACCTCGGGAGCGGCGTTACGTGTCTCATGACTGGTGCTCGTGAGCGGTTCCGCTGGGAGCATCTGGATGCAGGCCAGCCCAGCGGTGGGACGCCGACGAGCCAAGCCGTTGCCGACGGGGCCGAACTACTTGCCGAGTGTTCGGCCGACCGATACCTCCTCATCGTACTCACGGACGGCGGTGCAGCGAGTCCATTTGCGACCCGAACAGCCGTCGACAATGTTCGTGATCGCGACCGGGAGTGGGCCGTCGTCGGCTTTGGCTACGGCGGGATTCAGGAAGACGGCCTTGAAACGCAGTTCGGCGAGGCCGGCTATCGCGCCGTCGAGATCGAGGACCTGCCGACGGAACTCGTCGACGTCTACCGCGAACAACACTCAGGACTATGACTCGCACGTACACGCGTAGAGACCGACCACCACCGCTGGCCCCTTTTTTCGCCAGCGGAGTATAGAGTTTCAACCGACCTTCTGTCGCAGTTCGATAGTACATCATGGACCAGATAGACGTTACACTGACGCCCAACGGCCACGGGGCACAGCCGTACTTCTCGCGGGACTTCCTGCGGGATTCGGCGTGTCCGCTGTCCCAGGGCGAAGAATGCACCGCCCGGCTTATCCCGAACATCGGGATCTTGCTAACGCCGGGCCACGACACCGAGCAGTATTGCGTACAACCAACCAGCACCGGAAGTATAGGTGGTGAGACCGATGACCGGTGAGCGACTGAAAGCGTTCTACGACATCGTCACGAACCCCGACCGATACCGGAGTGCCGACGACGACCAGCGCGTCGACCTCGAGGACGCCGCCAACCCGAGTACGTGGCGGGACGAAACCAGCGCGACGCTGCGGGACCGACTCGCCAGCCGGAAGCGACTGTTCTTCCTGTTCGGGTACTTCTTCGTCGTCGGTGGCGGCCTGTTCGCCGTCTACAGCAGCCGGTTTCTCCCGGGACTCACGGGCAACCCAATCGTTCGGGAGTTCATCAAGTGGCTGGTCGCTGTGCCCGTCCTCATCTGGATTGGAATGCGCCTCATCAAGTCGAAACTCCAGCACGTCGACTGGCTGGTGTTGCTCATCCCGAAATCTGAGACCGACGGCGGCGGCCTCGGCTTCTACGTCGGGAACCGGACCGAGGACTCCGGTGGCAACGCTGTATTCGAACCGCTGAAAGGCTTCTCGCTGGCCGGGCTGTCCGGCCGACCGCTGACGCTTGCGGACCTGGCTGATGACTGGCAACGCCAGTGGTCCAAGCAGGGCCGCGAGGCCGACGACCAGGCACGCATCCGCATCGAGGACGCACTGCACTCGGACCGGGAGACGTTCGTCGGCCGGATCACCGCCGTCCTCTGTGACGGGCTCGTGCTCGACGAATTCGGCGCGGAGTCCGACGTGGTGACGAAGCCACCGAAGATCGTCGATCCCGAGCGGTATCGCGACCTCGCAGAATCGCTGGCGGACCTCAAACGCTCGCTGCAACAGACCGAAACGGAGTTAGACAACGTGAAAGACGACCGTGACAAGTGGCAGACTCGCGCCAAGCAGAACGAACGCGAGATCCGACAGCGTATCGTGAAGACACACAGCGACCTCGCCGAGGCCGGGATGGTCCCACGTGGACAGGCTCGGCCCCAGCAGTCAGCTGGTGAGCGAGTGATGACCAACGGGGGCAGTGACTGATGCGCGGCCTTCGAATCCTACTGACCGCGCTGTTGCTCGTCAGTGCTGTCGCCGGCGTCACCGGTCCAGCCGCAGCGTCACCCGCTGACTGTCAGGCGATGAGCGCGTACGAGAGTACCGATGCCTATCGGCAGTGCCTCGTCGAGAATACGACTGCCGAGGAGGTGACGGACATCGTCCACTCCAACCCGTCGACGTCGTCGCAGAAACAGATCGACGCGGTGTACGCGATCTCACCGCGCCACGACGACGAGTTCGGGTTTAACCAGACCCAGAAAGCACACATCACCGACTGGATGACCTGGGAGAAAACCGGTCTCCAACCGGCGTGGTACAACGAGAGTCAGGCGAACAGTACTGACGGTAGCGACTCGGAAACTAGCGGGCCCACGGCCCGACAGGCGAGTGTCGCCATCGAAACCCCGGGCTACGTCGGTGAGACATCGACGCTCCGGCAGAACAACGAGACCATCTACGTGATGAACGGCACGCAGGCCACGCTCCAGCCCCAGAACTTCGACGCCGAGAACGTCATCGGCTTCGGCGTCGTTGGCAGTCAGGGCCAGCTCACGTTCAACGACCGCATGGGTGTCTTCGAGTACGACACGAACGGCGTCGTCGGGAGCGCTGAACTCTACTGGGAAGTTGAGGAACAGGTGCGGACCGACAACGGGACCGAGACCGTCCGCACGCGCTACGTCACGACGGTTCGGTCGGAAGGAAACACCAGCTACGAGCACTACCAGAGCGGCGAGATTGACGAGATGCGCACCGACGCGGCGAACTGGTCCGAATGGGAGAGTTCACTCGTCGGGATCTACGGCAGCGGCGTCGATATCCAGCAGCAAACCCAGAAGGCTGTCGAACTATCGAAGCTCGCGAACAACCCGCTGGCGGCGCTGTCCGGCAACTTCACCGGCCTCGTCGTCGCGCTGTTCGTCTCGCTGGGTGGGCTCCTCATCCTGGCGCTGTTCGGAACCTTCCACCTCGTCACGCGGTTCTCGGACATCCAATACATCCACCGGAGCGAGTCGCTGAAAGCCGAGGAGAAGGACATCGACGACAAGGCCCGCGAACTCAACTGGCGCGAGAAGATGCGCTCAGTCGCCAAGTGGGACTGGTCGGATTTCTTCGGGGATTTGGTGGCGAGAGCGTACCAGGCCATCGGTCGGACGCCCTTCGACGGGTTGAAGCGACTCGTCGCAGCCCGACGGCCCCGGAACCTCGTCGATCACCGCATCCAGGCGATGGGCCACGACGGCTACGTCGGTGTTGTCGAGCGTGAGGACGTCTCGGCTGACGGCGGCGACGATAGCGAGCGGGCCATAATCGACGCCCGCGTTGCCCGATCGGAGACCGTGGCCGACGACGTGGAGACGGTCGACCTGACCGGCCTCGACGAGGACGAACACGAGCAGTTCCTCGAGGCGCTGGACTGGAACGACCAGACGCTCTGGAACTACGACCTCAGCGACACCGACGCGACGCCGGCAGACATCACAGTCGAACAGGCCCCGATGTCGCTGGAAGAACTCTCGGACGCGCTGGGTGCGGACCTGATGCAATTCGATAGCCGTCAGCACTGGGGCCAGTACCTCCTGGAGTTCGTCCAGTTCGTCCGCGAACACGACATCTGCGACAACGAGGGGCGACCGGACGACATCCAGCTCGTCCTGAACGAGTGGATGGACGCCGACGACATGCTCTCGGATGGCTTCGAACTACCGCACTTCAAAGCCGAATCCGAAGCTCTGGAATGGGCCGTCCAGCACAGCGACCCTGTCGAAGAGGCCGACCGTACCATCGAGAACGTCAAGAACGGGGTGCCAGCCGATGACTAACCTGTTGTTGCAGGCCGGTATCGACCTTTCGACGGGTGGGGTTACGGCCGCCCAGATGGCCTTCGCCGTGGGCCTGCTCGTCCTGTTCGGGGCCGCCCTCGTCGCCGGGAGCTATTTACTCCAGTTTTCCGGCTTGCCAGAAGAGCAGACACGCCAGAAGAAGGCCCTGCTCGGCCAGCGGGAGGCCATCGAGGCGACGACACTGCGACTCCACGCCGACGATGATCTCGACGCGATGGGTGACGAGATTCGGGCGCTGTTCGACGGCGACGGGCCGGACGTTGAGGAGGCGTCGCTGCGGACGGCCGTGGGTGCCGTGCGACAGGAACTCGGCGACGCGTGGGGGAGCTACGCGACGGCTATTCCGCGGCTTGCACGCTGGCTGCTGGAGTTGGCCGTCGGGCTCTCGGTGACGGCGGCGCTCGTACACGTGTCCGTTGCGACGTACCGAGACATCTTCGCCGGCGGCGACGGCGTGAGCGTCGACGAGTTGTGGCTCGACACGCAGTGGGCGGTGGGCGAGTTCGTCTCGCTGACCGTCGATGCGTTCGGGGCGTTCCCCTACGCCGATTTCATCTGGGCGCTCACCTTCGCGTACGGAGTCCAGGCCGCGTCGTGGGTGTACGACCACCCGCTGGCCGTCATCGCACTGTTACTCGCCAGCGCTGTCGCCGTCATCCTGCTCGACCGACGAGCGCCGGAAGCCCGAGACATATCGGTCACGTCGCGGTTGAGTATCTGGACAGTCGTCGTCGGTGCCGTCGGCGTGTGGCTTGCCGGTGCGGTCCCCGCGGCACTGGGATCACTCGCCGGTATCCCGCGGGTCGGCGCACTCGTCGGGCTAGTGTCGGCGGCTGGGGTGGCGCTGGTGTTCGGCTACCTTATCGGCCGCAGCGTCGTCCGTGATACTCGGGCGCTCGTGCGAGCGCACAACGACCCCGACAGAGAGACAGTCGCGTATCTCGTCGCTCGTCGGCTGGGTGTGACGGCGGCCGCCGTCGCTGCACCGCTTATCCCGGTCTACCTCATCGCTGCCGTTGCGACCGGGCAACTGTCAGGGATAGTCGGTGCGTTCCTCGCCGGGTCGGTCGCCGTCCAGGCCGCCGGTGGGTTGCTGGTCCTGCTGGTGCTGGTCGTCGGTGCGTGGGTCACCCGCGGCGCTGTCCCGGACCTCCGGGCTGCACTCGGGAACCTCGCGGCCGATACCAGCGTCCGGCTGGCCGTGTTCCGTCGCGGCGTACCGATTGTCGCGATGGTGACAGTGTACTTTCTCGCGCTTGGCTTCGGGCTGCCGTGGTTCGTCGCCGGTGTGTTTGCACTGGTAGCCGGTGTCGGCACACGGGGCGCGTACTACCTGTTCCGGCGGATTCGGTACCGAGCGACAGAGATGGAGTCGCCCGAGCGGACACCATCGCAGGTCCAGGTGCGGGCCTATCGACTGTCGACAGCCGACGGCGAGCGCTACTACGCCAGCGTCAACTCACACGAACTCGCCCACGAGGACGCCGACACGCTGACCGACGCTGTCTGTCGGGTCGCTGGAAGTGTTTTCGAGGGCGACAGTCCCGGCCCGTCCGTCGAGCACGCCTTCGCCGAGGACCTGCTCCGTTTCGGCATCGTTGACGTCGACGAGACCGAACGGAAACTCGAAAAGACAGCCGAAGAGGAAGCCGAGGGGAAGATGCGCTCGAAACACGGCCGCTACCCCGCGGAGAAGTTAGAAGAGCGCATTACCCGGCGCGTCCCCGAACACATCTGGCGTGAGGTGAAGCACGAGAAGCGCCTGCGTGGCGAGTGGACGAAACGCGACGGCCACCTCGTGTTGCGTGGGTGACGATGGTCGACTTCTTGCTGGTCGGGCCGATAGTGCTGGGCTTTGTCGCTGGCTACCTCGCCCGTGACATCCAAACCCGCGACGACGGTCCCGACGAGATCGAGGCGTTCCTCACCGACCGCGAAGCCGAGCTGCGCCAGCGCTACGAGACCACCGAGATGGACTACGTCGAGTTCGGCGAGCGGATTGCTGTCGTCGAAGATCCCGACACGGAGCGCATCATGCGCGACGCGACCGACGTTGACGGGATCGGACCGAAGACGGCGTTTCGTATCGCGGAGTGGTTCGACGGCTGGGCCGCGTATCGCGACGCCGACGGGGAGGGGCACCGGGAGGTCAACGGCATCGGTCCGAACAAGGGGCGGGCGTTGGCACGGCGGCATTGAGCTAACCAACAAAGGTTGCGGAATGGAGTTTTGTGTTGGTTAGCGTTTTGGATGTAATGGACGGCGCGGCTGGGCTGGTCTTCGTCGGCCCGGAGCCCGTCGAAGCCCACGCTAGGGAGATTAGAAGAAGGATTCGCTAACCTGCGCGAGTCCGTATTCTGTGTCCGTGGTGGCCTCTGCGACCACATCTCCATTCTGGAGGATTTGGATTGTCAACGTCGCGCTACTGTCGTCTTGTTTCTGTGCATTGGCCGAGATGATCTGAACGTCTGACTCATCAATTTCGATGGTTGTCGTGCCCGATCCGTCCACCGACCGGCTCGCCGATCCACCATCTGCCGTGATCGAGAGTGAGCCCTGCCATTCGGCGTCGTACTGGATTCGGACCTCATAGGTCGGTTCAGCCGGTTCGGGCGCGGGAGTTGGGGTCGGTTCTGGGGTTGGCGTCGGGGTTGGGGTTGGCGTTGAAGTTGGTGTCGGGGTTGCAGTCGGCGTCGGAGTCGATGTAGGTGTCGGCGTAGGTTCGGGGATTGGAGTCTGCGTCGCGGCCGCTGTTGGCGTAGGTGTACTGGTGTCAGTCCCGGGCGCATCTGCCGCACCGCCGTCGGTGGCCTGCTGCGTGTTGCCACCGTCACCACTCCCGCCGAAGATTGCACCAAAGGCCGCGAATAGGACAATGATATAACCGAAGGCAATCACGCCCGCGACGAGTCCGCCACTGGGCCCGATTCCAGGCAGCGCATCAAGCGTCTCAGCCCACCCGTAGCTGTTCCGCCAGACAAAGATACCGACAATGAAGGGAAACAGTGTCAGCCAGATTGGGAACGTTAGCACATACACCACCGCGACCACGAGGTTGCGTCCGGTTGACCCCGCAGCCATGCCTGGTAGCTTATTTGATATTGACATGTATTTGTATGGAACAGGGTGGGTAGTTAAAATTTCCCTCTGCTGACAAGAAGCTAACCAACACTCAGCGTAGTTCGGGCTTTTGTGTTGGTTAGCGCGTCACTACGGCCGTATGTACCGCGATAGGTACGCTCGGTAGTTTTAATATACAGACCCTCGCCGCCCGAGTGGCCGGCGATTGGGCCGGTCGTGACACAATGAGAAGGAAACGGTTGTTACAAGTCATCGCCGGGACTGCGCTGGTCGGGCTCGGCGTTGTGGGACGGGACGGACAGATTACCAACGCGGAACTCCAGACAGCGATAGACGGTCTAGAGTTGTTGGCGAAAGCAGCGGGGGCATAGCGAGCCGCTCCGCGCTATTTTTTCGATACTTCACCCGGATGCGGCACCCGCTCGACGCCCTCCGCCGGCCGATACTCCTCGCCGTCTTCCTCGACGTGGCCGTTGTTAGTGAGTGCAACCAGCGCGGTGAGTGTCTCGTCTGCGGTCAGCCGACCGTTGGCGGCACAGACCGTGAGGAGGCTCCGTTCGCTCGTCCACTCGCCCTGGAACTCGTTAGTCTGTGCGATCAGCGTGTTAAGTACCCGGCGTTCGGCCTCGGTCAGCTCCCGATCGGTCATTCACCAGCGATTGGGCCGCGCGTCGGATAGGTGTTATCGCCAGTAAAATTCAGGCCAGAAGGTTCATATCTGGCGGCAGGCGATGCTCAGTCACAGACACCACCCCTAGAATCCACTTTCGGTGTCTGTATACTTCACCCCCACCACCCCACTTCCGTCGGTTAATCTCTGCGTGAGGGACGCGTTGGATTGTCTAACCAACAAAATATGCTATGGATCCGTGTTGGTTAGAGCGGTACTGTCTTTAAATTGTTATCGGGAAAACATATTATCGTCAAGCAGTCCATACTCGTCTGGATTGTTTTGCACATCGGTTCCATACGGGTTTTCGATACGGTGCTTTACTCGCAGGTGGGCCGCTAGGTCAGCCTTCTCTTCTTCTGTATATACTGAATGGCAGTACCCACAGTGATACCGCTGGAATTCTGACGTTATTTCGAGTTTTTCATCAGTTTTTATACTTCGTTGACCTCCACTGGCTATTTCTGGTAGATCTTCACTGTCAATCTCATTCAGCACAATTGCGACAGGCGGGGTTTCTCTTGGCTTTTCGGGGAATATCCAATATCGAAGCGGGCCCCCATGCGTTTTGAAGAAGGATATGACCTCCTCTTCATCTTCAGTGAGTTGGTTTTCGAGATGCTCTGACTCAGGGAAGTGGCCTGAAATCAGCTCGTCAGGGCTGTAAGATATAAACTGGTAGAAGGTCATCTCTAAGCACCAGTTCTCAGTTGATACATGTGGGGACTGGGGGTGGAAGTCCCTGTCTTTCGTGTTAGTTGGCTTCAATTCTGTCCCCTCAACATCTAATCCCAAATCAGCGGACTCGTTTTCAGTAGCCTCGATACCCAGCCGCTGATAGAAGGAGTCATCATACAGTTTTTCTATGGCAGAGTGGCAGCTCGCACAAAGACCAACGAGGTTTTCCGGTTTATCACTGCCGCCATACCGCTTCGGAACAACATGATGAGTTTCCAAACTATTCGGCCGGTGGTCGCCGCAAATAAAACATTCAGAGGTCATTTTGCGTGCGAATGAGCATCTGGTTTGCTGAACGTGAGAGGGTTGTGCCCCGATAATTTAGACTCATATATGTGCTCTTTATCATCTTGACACATACCAGGATATATTCTTTTTGTACAATAAGGCTGATGTGGGACAGTAGATAGAATTTATACACTGAAAGTAGTGGTTTTTCACGTCTCTCCCTTTACGAAGTAGTCCTCGATATCACGCTGCTGGTCGCCCGCGCGTTCGTCGGACCACTGATACCCACAGCCGTAGCGACAGACGAACACGCCCCGGACGGCCGTCGTCGCCCGGCAGTTCGCCCCACAACGCGGGCAAAAGCCGATAGCCACCGTCGTCCGTGTGTCCGTTGGCTCGTTCCCCAGCGGCCCACGGGGCCACGTGTCCAGGCCCTCGACGCCGGGGAGCGTGTAGTCATGGGGCGGTTCCGAGAGTGTTTCCTTCTCTAGGGCGCGTTCCTTGTTGCCCTCGATGTCGACCCACCGCGTGACCAGATAGACCACGTCGGTCAGCGGCGAGCGCATCAGGCGTTTGCCCGTCCGGATGTTCTCGCTATCGTAGCGGCTCACGTGTAGTCCCCCACGGTGACCTGCTCGCGCTCAGTGGCGTCGCTGTGTTTCTGATGGCCGCACCGGGCACACTCGGGTTCGCCGTCCCGGAGCTTCCAGTACGTCCCCTCACAGTCCGGACACCGGTCGCCATCGGTGTTCGAGAGGTCCTCGGTGAAGTGGTCGGTCACCCAGATCGTGCCGCCCAGGCGATGCTCGGGTGGGTAGAATCGGAGGCGGCAGTCGTGCTTGGCGACCTCGTAAATCAGCTCCGAAGACAGCGAGCGCACATCCTGACTGTTCAGCCACACCGATTCGAGAACGACGACATACACTGGCCGCTCGGCCCCATTCCCGTCGCCGATCGTTCCTGACTGTTCAATGTATGCCGGCTTGAACTTCGTCGGAGACGGTTCAACAAACTCGCCGCCGATGGTCACTTGGTTTCCATACTTCGTCGTCTCAAACAGTGCGTTTCCATAGTCAAGACGGTCGTCATCGTTGACGATGTCAGGGCACCCGTTGATTGAGTCTCGGACTGCGGCGGCCTTGTCGGAGTTCATTCCAGCACCTCGCCGTTGACGAGTTCACCAGCACGGTCCCAGTCGTCGCGACAACCCTCACAGAGACCAACCGTGCCGTCCTCAACAGTCTCGTACACCCCAAGTGACCGCGTTCGGTCGCTGTGTCCACACCAGACACACCGGTCGCGGTCGCTGAAGGCATCCTGTTCGTCGGCGTAGTCCCACACTGTCTTCGAGTCGGGCGACCAGCGATAGGCCGACGACTGCGGGTGCATCGTCACGGGATTGTCGACGAGCCAGTCAACGACCCGCTCGCGATCCCAAACCTCGCCATGGATATATTCCCTGGTATGGACCGCTTCAGTGGCGAACCGAAGGGCCTGCCAGTCGCCCTCGTGGTAGCGAAGCCACGTCCAGCCCGTCATGCTGCCGTCCGCACAGACGTTGCCCGTAGTCTTGAGGTACTCCAGTTGATCGAGCGCGATATCGTGTTCGTCGAGGACGGCGTCGGTCATGCTGAATCCTCCAGTTCGAACAGCTCCGGTTCGGCATCAGCGGGTTGGTACAGCGGGTGGTTCGGATGGCCGTGCTTCGTCGTATTCAGCGCGTACAGATCGGCGTCGAGGTGCTCGACAACTTCGCGCTCGCGGTCAAGAAGATCGCCGTCGGTCCCCCACGCCACGATCACCTTGTCTGCCTCCTGGCAGATGGCTTCGAGATGGGCGTCGTTGTCCGGCCCGATTGGATCGTCGACGCCACGGAGGTCCTCGGGGTCCGAGGTTCGATACGCGAAGAGGTTGCCGACGACGAGCGTTCCGTAGCCCCAGTCCTCGGCGTAGCCGCGACAGCGCCGAATCGTTGGGTCGTCGGCGTTTTCATCGGCCGTCGATGGGTTCAGCATGATGAATGCCACCGTGGGCTTGTCCGTGTCCCACGTCCGCGTAAGTCGGTAGCGGTACTCCCGGTCGTCACTGAGCACCGCGTTCGAGCGATTGTCAACGGGCGTTTCTGTCATGCTGTCAGTCCCTCCCGTGAGAACTCGGTGCCGCAGTCGTTGCACGTCGACGGAACCAGAATCTCCAGTTCGACGTCGACGGACCCACACTCGGGGCAGGTCGTCGGCTCTGGCAGCTCCCCATCCTCGGTTGCCTCGAGCCAATCGCCGATACAGTGCCAGCGCTGTTCGCAACCCGGACAGTACGGCGAGCCCGCGCCCCAGCGCTCGGTCGTGCGATACTCCCGGCAGCAGCGACATCGGAAGTAGAACGGATGGACCATATCGGCGTAGGCGTCCCCGTCGTCCCTCATGAGCTTCCGGCCGACCCAGCCGTCGCGATACTCCGCGCGTATCCAGGCGTCGTCGTTGTCGTCGTCTTGGAGCGTGACTACGCCGTCAGCAGCGGTGCCCGAGACCGTCATGCGCGGATGCCCTCAGGGATGGTCAGGTCCAGCGGTTCGAGCCACATCTCGATCCGGGCGATCGCGGGCTCGGGGATGGCCTCGTGGTCGACACACCAGTCCGGGCCAGCCCCAAAGGAGAACGCGAAATCCACGACGCCGTCACCGTCCTTATCCAGCAGGTTGAACGTCCGGCCGCCGGCGTGGAACTCGATACCGCGGGCGTAGACCTCGCCGTCGCCAGTATGGGTGATGCTCAGGTCCTCGATGTCGGTATGCGACAGTGGCGGGATCGGCTGGCACAGGGTCAGTTCCTTAGGCATGGTCGGCCTCCGGCGAGTCGTCGCGGTGGCCAGGATGTACCGGTCCGCGGACGGTCCAGATGTCGTCGGTAACGACGTAGTCAACCGGGGTCCAGTACTCGTGGTCGCCGTCTCTCAGGTGCTTGACGGCCTCGTAGTGCTGGCGACACCCACCGGCTTTCTCTAGCCGCTTGATGATGGCGTCGCCGAGTTCATCCACAAGGACGAACCCGAACATCGGTTCGTCGCGGTCGGCGGCCAGCTCCGTAACGACGGCCCACTGCCAGCCATCGTATTCTAGCACCGTGCCGACGGCAATCTCGTTGACGTGGCCGTGGCACTCGACGAACCGCTGTTCAGCGTCCCTATCGAGGTCCACGTCCCAGCAGTCGATTACTTCGTTCATCGCCCGTCCTCCAAGGCCCGCCGGACGCGCCCAGTGTCAGCACACCGAAGGCACAGGTCCTCCTCGTGGTAGCCCGACCCGTGCGTGTCGATCCAGAACGTCACGCCGAAGACGGCCGTGAACTCCGCGTCGCAGCGGTCGCAGGTCTCGATCCAGTCCCGCACCAGCAGCGACGGATGGTCGCCGGGCTGCCACCAGTAGTTCGGGAACCGGCGGCAGTCGTCACAGCGATACTGAAAGTCGTCCATGTCTTCGCCGGGGCAGATATGCACGTCCTCGGTCGCCCCGCAGGCCGCACACACCGTGCCATCCTCGCCGAGCGGGTAGTCCGCGGGGCCGTAGCGGGCGGCGAGTTGCTGTCGGAGTCGGATGCGGCGGGTGTCGACAGTTTCCTCTACGGTCCACCCACGAACGCCCTGCTGGTTCCCGCCACAGCTCGGACAGCGTGCGAGTCGGGACGGCGTGTAGGGCGCTTCGACCTCGTGGCCGCAGTTGTCGCAGGTGTAGCCGACGATGGGCGTCCCGTCCTCGCGACGGTGGCGCGGCCAGGACAGGCGCTTCCGGGCAGTCTTACTCACCGTCATCACCATCCGCTCCGGTGTCGGTATCGGTGGGGCCGAAGTGGCGGCTGTCGTCCCAGTACGTATCCTCGCTCGGCGCTGTCGGAGTCCCGTACTCAAGGATGTGTTCGGCGCGTGGGTCGTCAGCCCAGACCCTCTCAATCGGTTCCACGTCGCTGTGAACGAGGTCCCAGTCCGAGACGTGGTCCAGACTGCCGAAGTCCACGCGAAGGGCAGCCTCGTCGACGGCGTCCTGTTCTACGTGGCCAGCAAGCACTGATAGGGACACTTCCACCGAGTAAGAGAGTTGCACATCGTACTTGTGACCGGCCTGCTGCTCGGGTTCGAGATGCCCACCGAGACTACTCACCGGCATCACCGCCCGAATCCTTCCCGACCGACCGTATCTCGACGGTGAAGTCGTCGTCACCGGCCTCGAACCGGAGCACACCCTCGTCGTCGGTGCGCTCGTGTTCGAACTCAACCTGCTGGCCGTCGACCTGGAAGGCATCATCCTCGTCGGCCCAGAACTCGCCGGAGACGTTGGTGATGCCCAAGCGTTCCTTGCCCGTGATGAACACCGACAGGACGCCGTTCTCGTCGCGATGGGTGACCTCTGCCCCGTCGCGGTAGCCGTCACGGAACTGTGCACGCTCGCCGTCGACGTAGACATCCATTGCCCCGTCCTCTGGGGTCGGGATGTGACCGGTCTTACTCACCGTCCACACCCCCGTAGCGCCGCTGGAGTCTGTCGAGTTCGCCCATCAACTCGCGCGTTTCCGAGAGCGAGAGGTCCGATACGTCGGCGAGCAAGCGCTCAATGGGGTCATACGAGCCGGTCGTGCCGGCACGCACGTCGTCGATAGCGCCGACCAGCGCCTCGATCTCCGTCTTGGTCAGGTCGCTGTTGCGCCCGTAGATGAGGTCCCGGGCATCCTCGTCGGACAGGCCCGTCTTGCGCAGGCGTTCGAGGTCTTCGGCCATCGTCGTGATGGCCTCGGCGGCCTCGGCGAGCGCGTCGAGCTGGGCGACAAACGCCTCGGCGTCCATCGTGGTTAGTTCATCGACGACGATCTCGTCGGGTCGGTCGTCGGCGTCCTGTACGAACAGTCGGTCGAAGGGAGTCTGTTGGTCTGCGTTCATGAATCTGCCTCGTAGCAATCGCTGGTTGGCGGGCGGTTCGGGAGTCGTCGGATGGGAATTGCGTCGCCGTCGAGTGCCCACAGCGTCGTCGGGCACGTACACTCGCGGTCGGTCGAAGGCCACGCGCCACAGTCCGGACACGACGAGCGTTTCGCGCCGTCGGTGTCGTCGGCGTAGTAGCGCTCGAAGGTCTGGACCGGCGTGAACCCGTAGCGCTCGAACAGCGGCCGGCTGGAGGGACGACCGTCGCGTTCCCAGCCGAAGGCGAACATCATGTCGGGGCCGCGTTCGGTGAGCCACGACAGTCGGGCCTCGAACAGTCGGCGGCCGATCCCGCGGCCCCGCCACGCCGGGTCGACAGCGCCCAGGAGCAACCAGCCGTTCCGGTCGCCGGCCAGCGCGCCAGCCGAGAATCTGCCTCGTGGCAACGCGTCGACGGTCTGGTCGTGAGTTCGCAGCGAGGCGACGCCACAGCCGATCCGGACCTGTTCGTGAGTCGCGACGTAGGCCGCCGCGTCGATCGGCGCGTCGGGCTCGTCGTCGGTCCAGCCCAGGATGTGCGCCAGCGGCCAGGGCAGCTGGTCGTTGCACCGATACTCGACGCCGAAGTAGTGCTCCCACTGTCTGGCGACGAAATACGCGTCGTCGCGCGTGTCGACCGGCCGGAGGTCCCACGCGCCCGGACGGCGAGTGGTGCCGGTGTCGGCGGCCATCATAGCGAGCGCTCCGCGGCCTCGTCGACGGCCTCGATGTCTACCACGTCGCCCTCGCGGCCGTGGCCGTTCAGCGCCGACAGTGCTTCGTCTCGGACGAGTTCGGGCACGTCGTCCCACGCCCGGAAGCCCATCGGATCGACATGACCGGGGCCGGGGCAGTAGTGCGAACAGTCGACGGCCGTGATCGTGCCCGCCTCAATGACGAACGTCCACTGGAGGCCGTTGTACTGCTCGATGGCCTCGCGTTCGTCGTTGACCGTCAGGTAGTGCGTGCCGACGTTGACGTGGTCCGCCGGCTCGGTTTCGGGCTCGGGGGCCGGCCGATCGAGTGCGTCGCCGACGCGATCGCCGTACTTCGTGTCCTCTCGGTTGACGCTGTTGAGGTCGTCGTGCTCAGACATCCCGCTCACCTCCGTCGGCGGCGAGTGTCGCATCTCCCAGTTCGAGCTGGGTTTGGTCGGTGGGGTTACCGGTCCCGGTTTCCTGGGTGGCCGCTTCGAGTCGGTCGAGGTAGTGCCAGTAGCCGTTCTGGAAGATCGTCGTCGTGTCCGCCGAGTCGAAGCCAGTCCGGTAGGCCCACGCCAACCCCTCAGCGCCGCTTGGGTTGCCGACGTGGGTCAGGAGATCTCGCTTGCGGGCTTCGCGAACGATTTCATCACCGTGGGCACGCAGCCAGCGTTTCGACCCGCCGACGAACACGCCCTGGCAGCCCTCAATCTGGTCCATCTGGTCGGTGATGGGGAGGCCCGGCTGGATGACCCAGTAGCGCATCAACTCGCCGCTCCGGAGCGGGAGCGGCTTGTCGTAGAGCCACTCGCGGTGTAGGTCGATGGTCGCTTGGGCGTCGCCGGGCACGTCCGGCAGCACGACGAAGTCCGGGTCCCGCGGGAGTTCGGTCAGGACCGTGTCCAGCGTGTTGACCCACACCTCGCCCTCGAAGGTGCCAGAAAACGCGCCGTTGTCGACGAAGTACGGGACTTCCGACGCGAGTCCGGAGACGGTCGTCTTCGCCGGCGTCCAGCACGCACCGTGGCTGTGAGAGGGGGCGTGCTCGCGGGCACGGCGGAGGTTGTCCGGCGACGGGCCAGAGTAGTAGACCCTCATCGCCATTCCTCCAAATCAAGAGGGTCTGCCGCCGCGATTTCGGTACTGTTCTCTCGTCGCTTCACGGCTGCCCTCCACATATCACCGTCATACCAGCCGCAATGCGGGCAGTCCATCCACTCTGCCACCCAGTCGCCACAGTCAGGACACGTGTAATGAGTGCCGTCCTCGTCCGAATGGAGGACTCTCAGTTGCTGGCTGTCGCCGGTGTCGCTCATGCGAACATCACCCGAACCCCGTTGAACTCGAACTCCACGGGCTGCCCGCACTCGGGACATTCCACCGGCCGGCCCGGGACGTGGATGCGGTTGTTCTCGTCGACAGACGCCGGCTCGTCCAGTTCGATGGTCTCCGGTTCGTGACCGCAGTACTCCGGGTCCGAGGGGCCGAATTGGTTGCTCGCAGCGACGCCACACTGGAACGTGACCTCGGTCTCACCAGCGAGGTGTTTCTCAGCTGGGCTTTTGAGGTCCTGGCCGCCGTCGGGAATCAGCGTCTGCTGCCCCTCGTCAGTCGTCGTGTGGTCCTCCGTGCATACGAGATTGCCATCCCGGGCAACATGCTGGGTCCGCTTACCGCACGTTTCACACTGCCGTGATCGGACAGCCTCGTAGTCTGAGGGTTCGATCGGACCATCAAACTGTGATCGGCCCGTCGCCTGGTCAGTATCTTCTATAGACTGCCCGCCGTCGGTGACCAGATTGTCATCGGGCTCCGGTGGGGCTGGATCTTCGCCGACCGCGTCGGGGTCGAGCCGATCAAGCCGAGCGGCAATCTGGTCGACGTCGACCTCCGTCGGCCCGTCGTCCTCGACCATCTCGCTGGTTGACGGGTCCGGGCCCTGGTCGCCAGTGTCCGTGTGGCCGTCGAACTCTTGGAGTGTCGTCAGGAACGCCCGAACGGTCCGGGTGTGGGGGTTGACGTCGTTGTTGAGGATGTGCGACCAGCGATTGTCCACGAAGCCGGCACACTCGCTGAGGTCCTTCATCGACAGGTTGGCCGCGGCCCGCATCGCATCGAGTTCCGCGATGGTTGGGATGCAGAAGGCGTCGGGGTCGGGGTCGGGCGTCCCGCCGTCGGTGACGAGTCTTTTCTGTTCGCTATTCTTCTCGGAAGCGTCCTGCGCTCTGATCGAATCCCAGCGGCCCTCCAGCCCGGACATCAGATCCGCCCAGAAGGCGTGCCGACCGCCATCCGGGAACGGATAGTTCGGGTCGCCAGGCGAGCAATTCGTGTACGTGACTCGGCTGTGGGCGCTCCCCAGCGCCGCGTCCACAGCATCGGCCGACAGTACTTGCCGGCCGCCGTCGGTGACCAGCCGCGTCTGTTCAGTAGATGATTCATCACTGGAGCCCTCGCAGTCGCGGCAGGTATCGGAATCCCACCATTCGAAAACGACGCCGCCGCAGTTCGGGCATGGTTCCGCGTAATCCTGTTCGAGCAGGCCGCGTTCTTTCTCCGCTGTGGCGCGGTCGATGAGGTCAGTCATCTGCCTCACCCCGTGTACAGAGGTCCGTCACCCACTCACGCAGGTCCTCGGCCAGCTCTTCGTCGTTGGTCGCTTCGGCGTAGCGAATCAGCGCTTCACGAGCCGCCGAGTCGGACTCGGGTTCGAGGACGAAGCAGTTCGGTACGGCTTCGCCGTCTTTGGAGACCTCGTACTTGTCGTAGAGGCCAGAATCCTCAGTCATCCTCGACCACCTCGAACTCGGCCTCGTAGGGGCAGATGGTCACGGAGTTCATCACGCCGAAGGGCATCTCGAAGCGTGCCTTCCGCGACGTTCCGATACCGCTGGGGTCGGAGATATCCGTACAGGTAGCCTCGAACTTCACGACGATAGAGCCGTTCTCACGGACACGAACGAGCACCGTGTCTCCCTCTTCGAAATCAAAGTCGGGCTCGTAGGTGTTCTCGCTCACGCTTCGAGCACCTCTGCGACGCCGGCCTTCTCCAGCCACTCGGTGTCGATCTCCGTCAGTTTGTCCTTGATTGCATCGCTGACGCGGTTTTCGTAGTCGTCTTCGTCGTCAAAATCAACGTAGCCGAGCGCCACCTGTTTGCCGACAACAACGAAGTCCTCCTGCTCGTGATCGATCTGATGGATTGGGGTCTCGTCGTTCTTTGAGGCGCGCGATAGCCGGCTATCGGTGATGCTGATGCCACCGACGCGGCTCTCGTCGTTATGTTCCGTAATGAGGTAGAAGTGCTTTCTCACGACTCGACCACCTCGGTTTCCTGCACGCCGTCTGCGCTGTCGAGGATCGCCCGTAGCGACTCGGCTTCGTCTCGGGTTTCGGCCACGATGCTGTAACAGTCGATCCCGGCGATCTGGACACGGACGTAGAAGTTGTACGCGCGGTCCAGCGGCGTGTCAGTGCCGTAGATGCTCACGAGTCGATCACCCCGATATCAGTGACCGAAATACCCTCTGGCCGCGACGGCCAGCTGAGAGTGACGCGCTGCCACGCGTTCGTCCACGAGCGGTCGATGGTGAGGCGGTACTCCGTTCCGTACCCCGACAGAACTACCTGCGAGTCCTGAGAAGTGATGCTCAGATTATCCGTTCTTTCTGGATCGGCGTCGACTTGCTCGACAGTGAGCGTTCGGTCAGCGTCCCAGTCGCCATGTGTTTCAACGTGGACGCGATCGCTTTCGGACAGGTTGGGTATCTGGTTCAGTTCCTCCTCAGACTTCGGCGGCGGGATCTCTTCGGTTTCGCTCATCGAAGATCGCCCTCCCCGAGGTAGTTTAGTTCCCCAGAGCGCGATACTTCGACCGTGTGCGTTTCCGGCGCATCTCCACCCCACTTCTTGTGTGCGAGTTTCTCAGCCTGTCTTTGAAGGTTCCCCGAGGGATGTTCGGACAAGTATTCAGACGGCTTTGGGCACTTGATTCCGAGGGTCCCGTTTTCTTTGAACGTTACTGCCACTTTCGCCGGGTAATACTCGTCTTCAGTTGGGACTTCGAAACTCATTGTTCTCGCTCCTGTAGCGGTTTAGGCAGATAATCTCGCCCGAAGCGACGCTTCGTCAGCTGGACACAGTTACCGCAGTAGGCCTCGGCGTCAGCGTGGTCGTAGCTGATGAGGTTGCGGAGGTTCTCGATACCGTCCAAGTCGTTTACTTCGATAGTGAGCCCGCACGTCGTGTCGACCATCTCAGGCCCGTGTCGAGACCCGCCGAAGTGAACCGTCCCGTTGGGGAGGTGAACCGCACTTGGCTCGTGGGGCGTCCAGTTGTGTGAGACTTCGTGTGCGAGGGCTTCGAGATCGTGTTCGTCCTCGATGTGCTCGACAATCCCTTCGACGCCGCCGTCGACTGGCTCGCTGCACAGTTCGCACGTGCGGTAGTTTTCGAGTTTGTACGCTCGGTCGTGTTCTTCAGTGGATGTTTGGAGTGTCATTCGTCGTCCCACCCCTCCAGTTCGTCGGCCAGTGTCTCGCCGTGGTCAGTCAACGCGTACACGCGCCCCTTCTTACGGTCCTCGTTGACCAGCAGTTCGACCACATCCTTCTCGCGGAGCTCGTTCAGCGCACGCGAGATGTGCGAGATGTCGTCGTCAGTACGGGCCGCGATCTTCGACGGCGTCGACGGGTGGGAAGTCAGCGCCGAAACCACTGCTTCGCGGTACCGGCTGCTGACAGTGTACGAAAGTCGATCATAGTCGACGTCTGTGCTCATGCCGTATCATCTGGATTGAATACCAGATTGCCATGGTTCGGGTGTGGCATATCTGTAAGATAGTGACCACTCCATTTAGGTGTTTTGGCACTTCGCAAAGTGAGAACGCAAAGCCGTATTTGATAGGTGTATTGCCAAGACTACTTGGCGGACCGCAACGTACAAACGCCTACTGGATATGGCTACGGGCATGACTATCGACGAGACCGAGAGCATGGTCGAACTGCTCGACTGGTTCGCTGAACAGCCCTGTTCCTGTGCCACGGTCGGTCACATCGCCGATGCTACAGGCTGGAGTCGAGAGACCGTTCGGGGGAATCTCAAACAACTGATGGCCGGCGGCTACGCCGAGCGCCGCTACAAACCGACCGGCGAGTATCGACTTATCGAAGATCCACGAGACGACTGACTACTCGCCGTCGAACGCTGCGCTCAATTTCTCTCGCATGAACTCGCGCCGCAGTTCGCGCTTTCGCTCGTCGGTCAGATAGTCCTCGAAGACCACCTTCGCGCTCGCACTCCCCTGTTCGTCCGCGATATCCTGAACGTGTTTCAGCAGGTCCTCGGTAGTCTGTGAGTAGGCGTCGTACCAGAACCGTCGGCCCATGTGTGGCTTCCGGGCGACGCCGTCGATCTCCTCGGGGACCCCGGCCTTCTCGGCGAGGTCGTGGAACCAGCCGGCGATTGTGGTCCCGTCAACGTGGCCGGTTTTCGAGCGCTCCGACGGGAACAGGTAGCCATCGACGCGGGAGAGGTGCCGGCGGGCCACGTCCTCGCCAAACACGATCGCGACGGTCCCCGGCCCGTTCTTTCGCTCGTCGAACTGGATGTACGGGTCGTCGGCGTCGAGATGGAGTTGGTCCTGGTGCAGCGCCGCGACCTCGCCGGCCCGCAGGCCCCAGCCCGCCAGTGCGACGACGAGCATCCGGTCGCGGCTGGTGATCGCAGCGTCGAACATTGCCCGAACGTGCTCGGGATCGAGGGCGACTGGGTCCGTGTCCGACGAGCGGGACCACGAGAACCAGTCCTCCGCACCGTTCGTCGGGTTGACCGTCGCCACACGCCGTTCCACGAGCCAGCCATACCACGTTCGGATTGCATCGTGGACGCGCGCGATAGTCGACTCAGCGTACTCACCGGACATGTAGGCGAAGGTCTCCCGGCAACGGTCAACGGCTTCGGTCTCGGTGATGTCGCTGTCGGCGTCGACGGGCGAGAGGAGATCGTCGGTGCCGTGGCGCTCTCGATAGGACCGGGCGTAGCGAGCGAGCCGATACCGGATGGTGTCGCGGGTGCTGTCCGTCCAGTCGTCTGCGGCCGATTGCTTGGCGTCGAGATACTCCTGAAAGGACTGGCGTGTCCCGTCGTGTTCGATATCCCAGTCGTAGCCGCTGGATTCGGTGTCGTAGCCCAGGGTTTCGGACCAGAACGTGGCGAACGTCGTGTCGTGGTACTCTTTCAGCGCGTACGTGAGCCCACGGAAGCCGTTGTTCGAGAGCCACTCGTAGGATGGCCTGTCGGTTTCGGGGTCGAAGCCGTCCCGCCGCAGCGCCGGCACGACCACGGCGTCATAGGCGTCGGCGAGCTGGGCCTCGGTCAGCAGCGTCCAGGGCACGTCGTCGGCGGAGTGCCACGGCTTCGTCCGCTCAATCCCGGGTGAAGCGTCGTGCTTTCCCGGTTCTGAATCTGAATCAGCCGATTTCGGCATACAGAGCTAAACACACTAAAACCTGATAGTTCTGTTGCCACAGCAGACCAGTACCAGACTTGTGTCTCAACGGTGGTTTGGCAAATATTGCTTTAAAGTGTGTATCGCTATACGGAATTGAAGGAGTGGCTACTGCTGTGGCCATCATATACATATATTGTATACATATATGATATCCAAGTTCGATATACAAATGTAGTATACGTATTAGAACTCTACTTCTTGCCTGTCACGATATATCTCGAACGCGTCTTTACCGGCCTCGATGAGATCAGGCCGAGTCTCTCTAAGGCCGATTCGGACAAGCATACCGAGGACAGGGCTTCTGGTGTCGTGGCCGACATCATCTCGGCCGAGTTCCTCGCTGGCGTCGCTGGCAAGTTCCGACAGTTGGTTCATGTCTTCGAGACCTCGGAGCAGCGCGGCAAGCGACTCGTCTCGTATGGTTAGATTGTGGGGTGTCTCGCCCTCATCAATTGACTGGTAGACATCGGCAATGGCCTCTTCAAGCGATTGGGTGTCGTCCGAGTCGGTCGTGGACGGTTCGCTGGTGTGGCGCTTCTGTTCTTTGGACTGTGCTAGTAGTTCCTCGGGGTCTTTATCATCAGTCATCGTTCAGTTAGGCTGTCGAGTAGTTGTTCGGTGTTGGCAGTGTACGATTCACGGGCACGATCCCCTGTAGAGTACAGCTCGTCATCGGAGACGCCGTAGAGGGTGCGGCCCTCGTCCTGGTTGTTCCCGATGTCCGCGGTTTTGGTGACAGGGTGGCCGACGACCTCGGGGAACTCTCCGCGCACGTACGCGACGAATTCTTCAGACAAGTTTTCGCTCTGGTTGATGATCGTGGGGATGACCAGGGTCAGCCCGAGGTCGACGTCGAGGTCGTCGCTGATTTCGTCGAGTGTTGCGTCGAGCTTTCGGAGCTGGTCACGCTCGAACGCGCCGGGCTTGAGGGGCGCGACGACATCGCGGGCCGCGAAGAGGCCGTTGAGTGCGATGTTGTCCTCCTTCCCGGGGAGGTCGAAGATGACGAGGTCGTACTGGGGCGCGACGAGGTCGTCGACGAAGTCGTCCAGCTTGTCGAAGCGGTCCTCCAGGGGGACGTTCGCGAGGTTGTTGTCAGCACCGCCGAGGCCTGGGTCAGCGGGGATCAGGTCGGGGCCCTCGTCCGTGTCGAAGGTCATGCGGTCGAGGAGGTCGTCGACGTTGTCCTTGAGGAACTCCCAGTCGTCGCCGAAGACCGCGGAGATCGGCGCGTCGATCCGCTCGGCGTCCTCCCCGAGGTCGAGCCCGAAGTGCGTCGCGAGGTCGTTCTGTGTTCCAGCGAGGTCAACCAGCAGGACGGTTTCGCCCTGCTCGTGCGCTGCAACGGCGATATGGGCCGCGCTGGTCGTCTTTCCAACGCCGCCTTTTTCGACATACGTGGCCGCTCGTTTCACCGATACCATATACAGATACTGTATACATATTCGATATACAAATAAGTATGTCAGACACTGTTGTCCTGAGAGCCGGTTTGAATCGCTCAAGCGAACCTTCTTAGGTGTCAACGCCTAAGCCGGCCGGCGTGGCACACAACCACACGACGCTGCGAGAAGTCGAAGGTTATGTCGATGACGGCAGTCAGCAGTCCGAACTCCCGGTCGATATTTATGTCGGCACCGAATCAGAAACAGTCACACTCGAACAAATAGTTCGGAAGCCCCTTGCGTACGATGAGACGATGGGCGCGAAGTTAGACATCAAAGAGGCCAGGGCCCTACGCGATACGCTGGAGGAAGTCTTGGGCGACATCGACGCCTAAGCTAAGAAGTCGTCAAGCCGTAATAGCGGCGTTCTTTTTGCGTGTTACACATGAAACAGTGGGGTGTGAGAACACATCGATGGCGGGGTGTCTGGCTAACCAACACAAACGCTATTTGGTCCGAATGTGTTGGTTAGCACATGAGCGACGAAGAATACGCACACCAAGCGCTGTCGGCGCTGGAGCGGATCGACGTCGAGGGCCAGGACGAACCCGTCCGTGAGTGTTACGACGACGCCGTGGCCGCTGTCGACGAGTTGGCCGCGATGCTGACGGCCGCCACGGACGACACGGTCAAGGAGCAGCACGCCGTCGACGCGCCCGAGGAGTGGACCGACGACGAGGAGGAATGGGACGAGAAGATGGACGACGCCTACGACGAGGCGGAGATCCCCCGGTCGAAGGGGACGCTGACGGTCAAGACAATCGACGATCGGGAGTACTACTACCTCCAGTGGCGCGAGGGGGACAAAGTGCGTAGCCAGTATGTTGCGCCGGTCAGTCCAGCGTAGGGAAGTTACTCCGGAAACGGTGGTGTGTGGGAACACTCCGATATCACGAGGCGCGAAGCGTATACCGTCTTTACTTCCACTTCGGTTTGCGAACCATCAAGTGGGATACACGGCATGTTTGAGGCGTGTCTGAGCAGAATTCTGAAACACCGATGGAGCTCGTTGAACAGGCCAGCGAACACTTGCAGACCAGTGCAGAACACGAACGCCGAGCTGAAGAATTGAGTCAAAAATCTGAGGAGCAGCTAGAGAATATGCTCGGCGAAGAACTGCCAGATTCAGTTGAAGTCGAAGTGGATGCCGAAACAGACGGAGAGAACGCACAGTTGGTTGTGAGTCTGTACGACGATGCAACCATGGAGATCGTGGATGACGTTGTCGGCGATGGTGTTGATGTCGGTCTGCCCCATCCACAGCAGTTCATTATCGGCGATAATGTCGTTGGAGGAGCGACTTCACAACGAGACCGGATTCAGAATGTCAAAGCGATTATCGCAGAACTTGAAGATAGGTTTGACGAGGGCGCCCCGGAACAGCGAGTGATTCGGCACGCCAGACGCGTTGGGATCGATGCGTCGAAAGCCGAACACGAAATTGACAAACTCAAACAAAAGGGCGAGGTGTACGAGCCACGGACCGACCGCCTCCGAACCACCTGACTTGTTCTGACGTGCTATCTGACATTGTTGTCAGAAGGAACAGAGGGAGGATGTCAGATAGAATCGTTCGTTCTACGACTTCTTTTCCTACATCTCATAGAGGGAAGGAAAAGGGAAGTCGTTTCACGTCACTCTAACGAAACGAGAACAAGCGTAGTTTACGCACCACATCCGTGTGGATTTTGTAGCAGGGGTCAGGTCGGGAAGTGGTTACCTATCGTGTGTACCACCTCTATCTGACACGCTACTCGCGAGCGTACTGACAACAATGTCATTATGCGTCTCAGTCATCGTCATTCACCGCCGTTCCTTCGTACACCTGTTCGGACTGTGGATCAATTGTGGCCTCATCGTCGGAATCTTGGCTGTTCTCGTCCTCTCCGCCTGTTCTGACATCTTTGTCAGAAGCGTCAGCGTTGAGGACGCTTACCTCCATCTTCCGTTTGTCCACGGTCAGCGTGTGGGGCTTCCCGGGACGGAAGTTGATGAGGCCGTGTTCGGAACACTTGTCGATGTCAACACACTCCTCGTGGTCGTCTTCGTCGACGATCGTGAAGCGCTGGACGTCCCGCATGACGCGACCAGCTGTCTTGGAGTAGGACTGTGGTTTCAGACTTTCCAACAGACCCTCGTCTTCGAGGACCTCCACAGCCTGCTCAGTGTTCATCGTGTACTTCTGGCCGTCGGGCGTGACGTTCTGATTGGTCTCGCCCTTGGCCTTGTTCACGAAGCGCTCATACAGCGCAGCAGCGCGCTTCTGTGCTTTGTTGAGCGACGAACCAGCACCGGAGTTCATGTCGACCATCATCCGGTGCAGCGGGAGCATGTTCTCCCGGCTCTGTTCTGACACACCGTCGCCGTCAGTCGTCTGTTCGGAGCTGGCGACGGTCTCCTTGACCGTGCCGTGTTCCTCGACGAACGGTTCGATGTCGCTCTTCTCGATGTCGGGGTTTGGATTCCCGAACACGATGCGGTTGAGCTTCTTCCGGCCTCGCTTGTTTGACGCGATACTGTGGCCGACTGGCACGCCGCCAACAACCAGATTCTCGATTTGTTTCACGTCACCGCGGTATTCGACGGTCTCCTGGTCTTCGAGTTCGGCTTCGAGCTGGTCGACGCGGTCGCGGAGTTGGTCGTTCTCTGCACGGAGGTGCGCGACCTCCTCGGTAAGGTCGGCAACAACGTCCCGAAGATCGTGGGGGTTCTCTGGCAGCTCGTCGGAACCCGTTGCAGAGTTGTCCACGCTCATCGGTCACCTCCAACGAACGCGTAGCCGCGAAGCGTGCCGGCGTCGGTCTTGCACTTGACGAGAGTCCCACTGGCGACGGCCTGACTGATGTGGCCGGTAACGTCGCCAGCGGGCGATTGCTCCGTAGCCTGGAGGGCAGCCTCCAGTTGCGTGTCCGACGCCATCTTGTTCCCAGCGGCGTCGGGAGAGGCAAATCCGAACTCGTCCCACAGCGCGGCCCAGTCAACATCGGTCGCGCTGTCATCGGTTGCTTCGCCATCGACGGCGGGCTGTGCGGTCGTCTCGGTAGGGGCGGAGTTAGACATCCTGACCCCCTGCGTGTTCGTACTCATTATGGGTGCTTCCGGACACCCGACGCCTCTCGACGCCAGCAATGCGGGCACTGCGCAGCGTCGCCACTCGGGGAAAACGCTTAAGCCCGATTGCTGAGAAGGACCAACTACGATTGAGGTCGTTCCCGGCGAATCCTGCGCCAACAGGTTTGAGCCGGGAACGGTGGCCCATTCTCAGGTGCGTTGTTTGCTCGTAGTCTTTGCTCTGTCCTGCGAGTTGCACACGCGCCGCCTTAAAACCGCTAGGAGCGTCAGACATCTTCCTGCCCTCCGACAAGACTGCGCACCACATCGGCATTTGACCCGCGTGCGACGCTGACCTGTCCAGCAGCAACGTTCACTGTCGTGTCAGCGCCTTCGACCAGCACGCGTGCAGGCGCGCCATGCGCATCGTACTCAGTGCGCTCGCGAACAATGCCGAGCATCGAATCGCCACTCAGCCGCTCGACCTTGACCGGCGTATTCTCGTCGGCGATCTCGTCCGGGCGCTCTTTGCGCTTGGCCGGCGCGCCTTGAGTGGCTTTACTCATCCTCGCCCTCCCGGTCGTCGAAGACGATGTGCTCAAGCCCTCGGAGCCGACGGTCGATGTCCTTAGACATGGTCGGCCTCCAGGTTGTCGGCAGCGGTCTCGAACCCACAGTCCCGAAGTACGTCCTGGGGCGACCGGCCGGACTGGCCGTGGTTGCCCCGCGGGTCGGGTTCGTCGTTCGCCATCGCGGCACAGACTCGACAGAACCCGTAGCGCTCCCGGTCGGACTGGTCGGCGACTCGAAACTCCTCGGATCCCTCGACGTTGTGATTGCACAGCGGGGCCGGGTCGTCTCGCGTCGCGCCCTTCGCCGGGGTGTGAACCTTCGCGTCGTTCCACTGGCTGCGGGGCATCACGTACCACTCGTCCTGGTCACTCATCGAAATCACCGTCCACGAGGCCGAGCAGAATCTGTTCGGCGTTGCGAACCCGGCGAGCGGCGGCGGGCTGGACTGGCGACGGAGCCTTTTGGAGCTGGGCGAGCGCGACCTCCGCACCCTCCAGCGAGACACACACGTCGTCGACACCGCGCACGAGATCGAGGCTCTGGTAGGCCATCACGATGTGCGGACAGCCAGCGGTTTCGAGGCCGACCAGCAGTTCACGCGCGGTCGCCAGGCGGTCCTCGACCGAGCGGGTACCCTCGCAGGTCTCGTACACGCGCTGCTCGCTGGCACTCCGAAACTCGCCCATCATGCTGACCCTCCGCCGGCGAACATTTCGGGGTCGTAGCTGATGGGGTCCTCACCGTTCCCGCCGCGGTGGGCGCGGGCATCTCGGACATCGGCACCCTCTCGAATCTTGTCTTCGCAGTTCGGACAGCAGCGGGGATGATCCGCATCATTGGGCGCGAAAACCGCGACGTACTGCTCGGTGACGTGACTCTCGCAGTTCTGACACCGCGCCATCAGTGAGCCGCCTCCTCCAGCGTCTGCTGGCCGTCGGCCGGACGTTCGTCACACCACTCCGTCTCGTGGCGAATGAACTGTTCGTCCCAGTCGATGTTTTTCCCGCAGTAGTCGCATGTAGGCATCTACAGGACACCTCCGAACAGGACGTAGCCAGCGACGGCGGCGAGGATCATCAGCGCGACGTAGGCGACGAGATACCCCTCGTTACTGGGCTGGTGGCTCATCGCATCGCCCCCAGTTCCAGTAGGTCTTCGGTGTTGGCCTGTATCCACTCCTCTTCGACGGAGTCGACCGGCCCGACAGTGTCGTAGAAGTACAACTCGTCGTCCACATCCTCACGCATGACCGCTTCGACAGTGATGTCCTCGTGTGGGCCGTCAGCGTCGGGCGTCCAGTCGGGCACGTCCGTATGCGTGGACTGGGACTGTTGGCGGCTCATCGTTTCAACGCCTCCGAGCAACTTATGCCGGCGATTCCCACCACTTCGTTCAGGAGCGTCTCCCGAGCTTCCGAGAGGTCGGTGTAGGGGACGATACACTCGTGGGTCCAGAACATCGCTTCGTTCTCGACGTTTGAGCGTCCATCGCGAGCGCGTTCGATGTGTTCCTCGATGGTGTCGCCGTAGAGGTCGGCCGACGGTTGCACGCTCATCGGCACGCCTCCAGGTCAAGGGTGAGTTCGGCGCTAATCCACTGGCCGTCAGTGACATCCGTCCGCTTTGGCTCTTCCCAGATCGTCACGCGGTTGGTTTCGCGGTCGACGGAGGCTCGCATCCGGTCGAACGATTGCTGGGCCGTCATGCGGACACCCCTCGAATAATCTGCTTGTTAAATCCGGTAGGCTGGCTATTCCACGCTAAAGTGTCGAACGCTTTTTGCGGGTGTGGTGTAAAGTCGTACATGGGTTTTCGTGCCCAGGCGGCGTCCGCACCTCCAGTGCGGTCGCCGCAGGATTTCTGCGAACGACGTGACGCCGCCTGAGTCACTCGTGTATCTCGTCCCCCTACACTTATAATTTCGGGACACCACGTTTCACCTATAGTTGACGTTATGGACGGATTAAAAAACGCAGTGTTCCGATTACGGACAGTATGGTGTGGTTTCAAACTCCCCGGCATTGAAGTCCGGGGCATATGTCCCCGGTGTTTGGTATGAAAGAGACAGACCACTCGATTCTGGAGATACTGTCTCGGACATCCATCCCGGTCCAAAGGGGGACGATCCTGTGGTACATCAATAACAACGAGGAGTTCCCTGACACTTCGAAAACAACGTTTTACAGAAGGATCGACCGGCTCGTCTACGCCGGTCTGGTGAACGAATTGGAGGAGCGATTCTTTGAACTCAGTGACTACGGTGAGCGGTATCTCTCGGACGACCTCACCGCCGACGAACAGATGGACATATCTGAGCGGATGACTGAAGGCCCGCCGGACGACACGTAATCGTCTCACACGCGCGACTCGGCTCATACCTGAACGGAGACCGACACTCCCTATAGGGCTGTGGCGGGGCGACGAACGGTTCCGCTATTTCCCGTCTTTTCGGAAACTAAATCGAACGAACAGCGCTGCTACCGACCAGTATCACCAGAAGAACGGTTCGCGAACGGTTACGAACGGAGCCGCCGCCGTCTGGCGATTAGCGAACGTAACGGTATGTCGTTGCTGGCCCGTTCCCTACGGTATCAATCTCGTCGTACCGCTTGAGGTAGGCCAGATACTTCCGGCGCGTGCTCTTGGCCTTGGGTGATTTGACGCGCTCTTCGTACCGGCGGTGCAACGTCCCGGGCTCGATCTCCCCGGCGGCCTTGATAATCTCATACAGCGCTCGCTTGTGCGTCCCGTAGTAGCGAATCCGGTGGTCTTCGAGATCCTCCTGGGCGGCCTCGACGTTCGAGTCCACAATCTCAACGGTCAAATCAGTCTCTTCACGACTGGCCTGTCGGGCGGACCGGCGCAACAGCGTGATCCCGTGGCGGGCATCCCCGGCAGCAATGTCCGCGATGGTCTCGATGGCCCTGTCGTCGACGCGACTACGAACCAGCCCATGCGAAACGCGACTCTTCAGAATATCCATCAGTTCGTCGTAGCTGTACTTCTCCAGCCGCAAGCTCTCGATGCAGCGAAACCGCGATTCAGCCCGCGGGTCCATGTCGGCAAGCCATTCAGTTTGCTTGAGTGTGATACAGACGAGCGTGACGTTGGGCTGCTCGTACAGGGCGAGCAGCGTCTGGATGTCGTCGAGCACGTCGACCTCGTCGATAACAAGGACGATCTGGTCATCGTGCGAGCGAAAGTAATCCAGCGCCGTCGCGGTCGGTGTCCCCTCGCGTCGGAGATCGCGACCGAGGCCGGCGTCCCGGACGAGCTCGTACAGCACCGATCCCGGCGCGGAGTCGGACATACAGTTCACGTAGCCCCACCGGATTCCGAAGGTCTGTGATTTCAGGTGGTCTAGCGTGTACTTCGCGAGCGTGGTCTTCCCCGCTCCCGAGGGGCCGTGAATGCAGACGTGTTCGCCCTGCTGGTCGTTCATCAACGGTTCGAAAATCGAAGACAGGTAGTCGATTTGTCCGCCCCGATGCTCTAAATCTTGGGGAACGAACTCCAATCGCAAAGCCCGAGCGTCGGTAATCATGGCCTACCAGCGGCAAGACGGGACGCACCCTTAGTGGTCAGCCATGCGCGGCGGAAGTGAAAGTGAGCGCGCTAACCAACACCGGGACTAATTCAGGCCATTGTGTTGGTTAGCACTCGTCCAACTGAGCGGAAGCTCGACGTTGGAATTTGCCTATGTCGCGCTGGTACGTCCGCTTCCGCAGTCCCACACCGATGCAGTACAGGATATCGCCATCGCGAACGAAGAATATCCGAAAATTGCCCTGTCTACGCCGGTAAATCGTTTGCGTAGTGTTGTTCAGTATTGTAGTGCAATCGGTGATGTCTCGGCCCCACTGGACAAGGTGTTCTTCGAGTTCATCAATATCGTCAAGGACCTCTCGCTGATCCTGCTTGTCGAAACTTGAGTCTGAAAGGTCCTCAAAAACATAGTCCTCGACCAACTCGACTGAGGAGATATCTGGCATCCGACTGCTAACTACTTAGAGATCAAGCCGTTCTCGCATTTCGTCGGATGAACACGTCTCGTCTTCATCGATATCGATGTCTTCGAGACGCTCGGCGAGCGTATCGCCGTTTCCTAATTCTGCACCCGTGTCGTCGTGCTCCGCTTTGTGGTTGGTCATGGTGTCCTCAGTTTTGGCCGCGGAACCTGAAATGACAGCCCCGCGAATAGTCGGACTAGACTCTAGTAACGGGTGGGGGTATTTAGAGTTTGACACTACTGTAAACCTTGTTACACATGTCGAACAAGCCAGTATTTTAGATATTGAATCTGATATTTATGCCACCAAAACCACAACCCGGTAGCCACTTCCAGCTATTACAGAAATCCGATACTATTAAGGTTTTGCGGCACTGTGTATACAGTAGAGACTCACGGTGTCGTCGGTCGCAGTAAAGGCCGACCGGTGCTTGAGACACCGGCCGTGAGTTCTCGACGGAACGAGAACAATGGCAACTACACACCGCAGTTCTGAAAAGCGTACCGACACCGACCATCCCCAAGAGCGACGCGCCCGCGAACTACTCACCCAAGGACGACCACTCTTCTTGGGCGTTGACGGAGACGGCGCGGCCCACTACTGGGACTCATACGAGTGGGCCGTTGCCGTGATCGAGGCCGACGGCGACGCCGAGAAACACACCCTCCCGCGTACGCGAACACTTGCACAGTGGTGCGAGTTCGTCCGCGACCGGCGCGGCTGGGAAAGCGAACCCAACGTCGGTGGGTCGCTCGTCGGTGACCTCGTCAAAGGGTACGACCGATGAGCAACTGTACCGCCGAAGCCCGCGAGAAGGTTCGCCGGGCGGCCCGAACGCTTGCAGTGACTCACGAGACGGCCGCGGTCGACGTGCTGCCGCCGAGTGAGAGCCAGTACGACCGCTGGACGCTCGACGCGGCGCTATGTGACACCGAGGGCATCCCGCCGGCGGTGCTCCGGGAGTTGGCACTCGTCGGGCTGACGTTGCGGCCGAAGCCATCGCAGGGTGACATGGCGATCGTCGTCGCGACGGCCTGAGCGAGCCAGCGCCAACTCAACTGGCCTCCGGCTACAAGCCCACCGAACCCACCGTGCGGACGGTACTGATCGGTGATGCCTGGGCCATTCAGTGTATCGTCTGCGGATGTCAAGTTGCGGAGGTCGTTTGATTATACTCCACTTGGTAAATGAGGACTCCTTCACGATTATATCTGAGCTCGAACCAAGTGTGATTCGAGAGATCCGACCGAAGCGATCCCGAGGCGTCGTCAAGGTAGAGATAATCTGGATGTGTCGGGAGGGAAGTAATAGTTCGTTCCAGACACTGGGCTGTGTCGCAGGTTCGCATTTGTTTGTGAAGTCTGATCCGCCGATCGACTCCCTCTCCATTGATCCATTCATATCCGAAGGGCAGCGCAACGCCTGCCCGATCGGTCATGTATGGAAGCCATTCGGAGGCGTAAGAGCCGGCTGCAAACGTCGCGTCGCTCTCTGTGTTGTCCCTTATCCACTGGAAGGCAGTTCGATCACCCTCATCAACAAGTTCTCCTGTCTCTGCATTTTTCATTCCAATACCCGCAGCCGAGTGGACCAGTGTTAAGATCAATATGCCAGTCATGACGAGCGAAACCTGCTGATTCACATCTGGCATCGGAGTATCTTGGAGCGTTCTGAAGGTGGCTCGAAGGATCGCCGGCAGGAGTGTCCAAATCCCGATGGCGAAGAGGATGTACTGGGCCATCTCCATTTTCCAGGTCGCGAACAGCCACAATGGAAGTGTATATTCTCGGTTGTTGAGTTGTACACCGGCGCCACCTATAACAACCAAACCAAACAATGTGACCGGAACAGTACCCAGATTGAGGGAATTCCCTGTCGATCGTCGAGCTAGAGCCTCTGAAAACGGGCCTAGTCCGTGCATGCCAATCACGGCCGCCAGCCACGGGAGTACGAGGGTGAACGAAACCGCCCCGACCGTCAGTAATCGACGAATTCTTGCTCGCATCGATCCAGACCCGGTCAGAGCAAATACAATATGGGTTACAATCGCGATTTTCGCCCAAGCTGGATGGCTAAGCCCTGTCAACGCGACCAAGATAGCTGTTATAAACAACCGCCGGCGAGAGGGGGCGGTATAGTACCGATATCCTATGATAGCTGACGCAATAAAAAAGCAGATACCTACTCCACGGACGATGCCACCAGCAGTCATCAGATATTTGATTGGACCAGCTGCCGTTGCGAAGAGAACCCCCGCGAAAACTGCTGGCACTGGATCTGCAAATTCACGGGCTAAAAAGTAGAACAGGGCAACTCCGATCACATAGATTACCGTCGGCCAGTATAAAGCAAGATCAATATATGAGACTGGAAAGAGCATGTGCAACACAGCCACAATGTACATTCCGAGAGGGGGATAGGCAAACGGGATTCCCGTTGATGTAGCGTAATTCGGAATTCGAACAGGGAGTCCGAAGCCGTTCTCTGCGATCGCTTCGGCACCCTGTAGATATAGGCCAGCCCGGACAGCAGGAAAGTGTTGCCCTTGAAGATATGTATAGACATTCAACATGGCCAAAATCAGTAAAAATAGAAGACAAGGTTGAGAGATTGATTCCGTTTTGAATGATTTAGCGGGGTGCTGGTCAAACATAGCCCAGTATAATTAAGGGGTGTAAATAAGACTGTGGGCACCACTACAGTCACGTCTCGTTGATCTGGCGGAGATAGCACTCGGGATCCAGCCCCGTTCGCGGGCGATTCTCCTCAACGACTTGAGGTTGCGGCCGAAGCCATCGCAGGGTGACATGGCGATCGTCGTCGCAACGGCGTAGCGACTGCCGAGTTTCAATATGTCGTATGCGCTGTTAGACAATAGATACTTGCTCCAGTAACTCCCGCAGTCTTATTTTACGGGCCTCGAAAACGGACGGGTATGGTTGATGATGAAGCCGTCCGAATACAGGGTAGTATCCCCAAATCTGAGTACGAGTGGCTCCAGCAAAAGTTCCCCGCCTCGGCCGACAAAGATTCGAACCTTCTCCGAGCTGCCGTAGATCGCCTCCGCCGCCTCGAAGAACTCGAAGAAATGCGTGCGACGGGGTCACGCGAATTGAATGAAGCTAACTCAGAGTAGCTGAAGCTTACTTAGAATCGCTGACTGTCGTCAGGTTTAAGCTAGTTGCATGAGTTGTAATAGCTAACAGGACATCGTCGTGGTCCCAAACGGGATGACCCCCTGGAAGCGCCGCTCCGGTTGACAGGCCGGGACGGACGCGGTCCAGGAACGGCCGCGGTGGCCGACCAATCGGCGTGTGCTTCCGATCCCTAATCGGATCGGTCGTCAGTCGTTTCTCTCACCACCCATGTCAACCAACAACTCCAGCCCCAGCGATAGCGAGCAACAGCGACGCGACTCGGCGTTCGCGCCGGGCGAGACGACTATCGAACGTGGCGAGGACCTCGGCCTGCCCGATCCCGTTGACGCCGACCGGTCGCCACACGAAGAGCCATCGAGCGCCCCAGAACCCCGCCGGGATGACTGGTGGGGCGACCCTCAGGTTGAGACTGTCGCCACCGAGCACCACGAGGTCGGCACCGAGTGGGATGAGACTGAGATCGTCAGCGACAAGGCCCGCCACACGACCTTTCAGATTCTGCGGGATGTCGCGCCAAAATTGTGCGGCGCGTCGCTAGACGATCCGGCGAAGACGCCCGTCGAACTGAGCGAACCTTGTGCGCGCCCGCACGGAGAGGGTAACCGGGTGCATCTGCGGGCCGCTCGTGTCAACAAGCGAGACGGGTGCATATCTGGCGGAGAGTCGACTGGTGTCCGGCTTGGTGACGTTGACGATGAGACGTTTTGGAATGCGATTGAGTTGTTGTTTGGGTACTGGACGACAAACGCGAAGGTGCCGTTCGACGAGACCGATGTTGAGGATTTTATGATCGACGCGA
>NZ_QPLN01000012.1:0-39387 GCF_003665885.1 Haloarcula sp. Atlit-120R
CTGGTCGTAGTAGTTCTCGATGGTGGGGAAGTCGGCCGTCCACTCGGTGTAGTGTTCCAGGTCGCCGACCATGTAGCGGAGTCGCCACTGATCGGGTTCTGTGGTCGCTGTGTCGGTCGCAGTGCCCGGCGCTGGGTCGGCGCGGGCCATTAGGCATCCTCCCCTTCGAAAGGACCAGGACGGCTGCTGTCGCGTTCAACCAGCGCACAATCTGTGGTCGGGACCCTGAACGACATCAGGTCGTCAGTCCGACCGATTGCGTCGGCCAGCTGTCTGCGTGTGGCTGTGTCGGGTTCGGACGCCCGCAGCCGATGGAGCGTTTCCGTTGCGAGGTCGGCCAGTAACACGCCCGTAGCGTACCCCTCGTGGCAGTGACAGACCAGCAACAGCGGCTCGCTGTCGGTGGTCGTGATGGCGACGATCTCGCCGACACTCGGCTGGGCGGTCATCGGGCCACCTCCCGGTGTCGGGAGCGGCCTGTCAGCGGGTTCGCGCTGGGTAGCGAATGAGTAAACTGCGGGAGGATATCACAGGCGTTTTCCTTACCAAGTGAGTACCGGTCGGTTGGGTTCTGGTCCCCGCTCCATCTCCCTATGGATCCCACCCAATTCATCGATTGGCCTGGGACCAGGACCTGTCGTCGTGGATGACGACTTCCAATGGTGCGTTGCACGCCACTCCCCCCCGGCTGCCCACCATTCCTTACATTGTCTACACAGCGAAACCGGTCGTTTTGGCTAGTCTTGGGCGACGCTGTACCTGCAGTGTGTCTAGCGCCGGGCATACCAGTCATGTGACCGCGCCGCTGTGACCGGCCCCCACAAGACCTATTTATGATGTTTTGTCTACACTTATGCGGGTGTTGTTCCCGACTCTGGAGCCCTCGCCGCCGGGTCCGTGCAACGCACCATCTTGGGACCAGCACCCCGGGGGGTTTTTGATACCAGCAGATGAGTGGCTTCAGCTGGGCTCCCTGTAGCTGGCAACCAGTGGTCTGCTGACCGACACTGTGAACTCGTGCGTTCTCACGACGCTTCTGAGTCAGTGTGACTTCAGCGGCGGGTTGGGGCACCTCACACAGGCGTGCGTCTGATACCTGTGCCAGTTGTTTCGGTCCCAGAGCCTGTCTTCCGAGACATCGGGAGATATATTCAGGCTCTAATGTGAACCGCAAATCCAATTTATTGTTGTGAGCTAGATCACGACTGCCAGCACAAGGTTGGGCACTTTGTACTGGGATATTGTCAGAGGCACGCGATCCGGTCCGCCGTCGCGTTTGGCGGCGGACTGGCTCACGGATCGAACTGTGAACGACGACCTGACAGCAACGGTTATGTAGGAGCTCTCTGATTATTACCGTAGGGTACCAGTCGGTAATCACCCGCCCAGTGATACCGTGCCTCTGACAACATCGACCGACTGTGCCCTCCCTTTTGACTACTGAAGGCCGGCGCTGCGTTGGGTGCCGGGCCATTACTGTGTCCCTCCGTCAGCGACGGGTCGGGGCAGTTCACAGAGTTGTGCGAGCGTTTCGGCGTGGCGCTGGAGCTTGTGTCTGCCAGCGTCAGTCAGCGTATACACGTTGGTGCGGGCGTCGAGCGCGTCGCGGTTGATCAGGCCCTTGTCGACGAGCTGGTCGAGGTTCTGGTAGAGGCGGCTGTGGTTGATGGGGTCGGCGTAGCGCTCGTCGAGGTAGTCCTTGAGTGCGAGGCCATACGGGTCGTCGTCGACGGCGGCGATGGCCTCCAGGAGGTCGCGCTGGAAGCCGGTGAGTTCGTGGTAGGTCGTCATCGGCCACCTCCCGTGGTATGCATCTGGCCAACGCTGGGAGGTGACATGGGAAGAGTCTGGGGCGCGCGTGACCGGAAGTGGATTTTCGCGGGTCGATTTTCGTCTGTGGCCCGCTGTGGCGTGTTTGTGAGCCGCTCAGGCGATGACCGGAAGATGACCGGAAGTGAGCGAATGTACCGCCGTCTGGTGGTTTCCGAATGACCGGAAGTGCGGGTTGGTGGCGAGCGATGCGACTCTTCGTGGGTGGGCTTGCCGGTGGTCATGGGTTCGACGGGACGCCGGTGGTTGCTGTGGGCGTCGCCTATCTCGCCCTATTGACTCGACAGGACTTATTAGTTCCGCACGTGCCGAAGAATTTGCACCAATAGAGGAACTGAATGAACGGTGATATTTTCTCAGATGGTCTCGAATACAGAGCTAATGGGTCGCCGGAAACGAGTTGAAGACGATGAAATACTACAGGCTATAGCTGTCTCTCCAGACCCTATAGTTACCGCGTCAGAACTCTCTGAGCATGTGGATTACACTGATGATGGCGTGCGAAACCGATTGGACGATCTCGAAGAGCAAGGTTTAGTGATGAGTCGCGATGTCGGTTCCAGAGCCAAAGTCTGGTGGATTACGACTCAGGGGCGGCAGAAGCTTCGATAGAGCTCTTCCACCAAACTACTGAGCGGGCACCGACTTGTCTGGAAACAACCCTTCCCTCGCCTTCTAATTCTTTGAGACGGCGGCGTAAACCATCCTGACCAATTGGGAGCTCCTGTGCCATCTCAGGCACTGTTCGAACCGGTGCATCAACCATTTCGAATTGGTCGAGAATTTCGTCATCAGTTACGCTCACCCTTCGTGCCATCGTATGAGCTATTTCGTCTCTTTGTGCCGAAAAACTTTTGATTAATCGGCACGTGCTAATTAACACGGAACACACGCGCCGCTGGTCGATTTTGCACGAAATCGCCCCGGTGTTGGAGCACCGTGGCGCGTGGTTCTATGAAGAACCAATGGCAACTACGCAATCCAATCCACAAGAACGTACCGCATGCGAACTACTCACCCAAGGTCGACCGCTTTTCCTCGGCGTCGACGGCGAGGGTGCCGCTCATTACTGGGACAGCTATGAATTTGCCGTGGCTGTCGTCGCCGCTGGTGGGGATGCTGAGAAAGTCACGTTGGCAGAGACGCCCTTCGAGACGCTATCGGAGTGGTGCGAATATACCCGGCGGGAGCGTGGGTGGGATATCGGCCCGCACGTCGGCGGGTCGCTCGTCGGCGATCTCGTGCGGGGTGTTGAGGCATGAGCTGCACTGTAGAAGAACGGCGGCGTGTTCGACGTGCAGCGCGGGCTATTCGGGAGGAGGTGGCTACTGAGTCTGTCGACGTGCTTGCGCCGAGCGCGAGCCAGTACGGTGCATGGACGTTGGATGCTGTGTTGCGGGATACTGAAGGTATTCCGCCAGAGGTGCTACGGGAACTGGCGCTGGCTGGGTTGACGTTGCGGCCGACGCCGTCGCAGGCTGAGTATCAGCACGTGGCGGCGACGATATAACCCGCTACTCTTCCTCATCTGAGAAGCGATTTGCCAGCAGGTTGAGTAACAAATTAACAAATGCGATGATATCGTGGGCATCCTGTTGGTCAAGATTGTCCAGAAATCTGTCTTTCTCAGGGTCTACGACACGATGTGCGAGTGGATTTCTGAGAGCTTGGATCGCTCCTGAGTAAAGGAACATTACGCCCTTTTGTTCCCCTGCTTGCTCGCCCATTTGCAATGGTCCGTCTGGCGGACTGAACGCTGCTTGCATTAAGTTGGCAGTGCTACTATATTCAATTTCATCGTTTGCTGCTTCCTTGACTCTATTCTCAAGTATTTTGAGAGCCTTGCTGGCAGCATCAGCGTATTCGCCTCTGGAATATTTGGAGAGGCAGTGTTCTACAAGTTCGTCATCAAACCTCTCAATAGAGGTGCTGAGTTGTATTGAATCAGACTTAGACTCTGAAGTTTCAAACTTCGGTCGGTCATTATCATGATATCCCCAGCCGATGTCTACCAGTTGTTCAACGATCTTGTGTGATTTGGTCAGCGATTTTGGCTGAGGTAACAAAATCAGAGTTCCTTCTGATTCAACCCGGTTTCCAGCATCGTTGATAAACTGATTTACTGCAATACCGGATGGATATCCTCTATCTGAGCTTTTCGCAAGGATGTCTGGTTCTTCAACGGTACTATAGTCGATATTTAACCGGTAGTGAGAGCTAACCGCATGGAAATACTCTCGTACCGGCTCTAATTCGGAGATGACGGTCTGTGAGGAATCCGATTTGGTTCCCCAGCCGTTAAGAACTGATAGTGATTCCAGCCAGTAGTCGCTATGAATAATCTCACCCTGCCTCAGTTGACCTCCTTCTGCCACTGGAATAGGATCATCAAGTAGTACAACGACTGAATCGCCCGATTCAAGCAGATACGAGATATCTGATACAAAATCTTTGAAAAACCTATAAAAAGCACCTGTATTCTCAGTAATTCTTGCTGACCCATTTCGAAAGTCATCTGTCGTATAATCAGAAAGTTGCATATCTAAAACCAAAACATCGAAATCGACAGAGTGGCCGATGAACCACTCCCATGTGCTTAGTCGAACATCTTCATTGAGTTGATTATATAGATCCGCCTTATGAATGCTCTTGCTCAGCTTGTCGGAAACAACGAAAGATGTCCCGCCTTCAGACATATGTACAAATAAAAGGCCCGTCTGTTAAAGTGTATTGACATACTGACCGTACCGCACGCGAACTACTCCAAGGCCGACCACTCTTCCTTGGAGTCAACAGCTCACTTGTTGGCGATTTTGTTCGAGGTGTGAGCTGCACTGTGGAGGAACGGCAGCGGGTTCGTCGAGCCGCGCGGGCGATCCAAGAGGAGGTGCCGACCGAGTCCGTCGACGTGCTCGCGCCGAGCGCGAGTCAGTACGGCGAGTGGACACTCGACGCCGTGCTTCGGGACGCGGAGGGTGTGCCGCCGGAAGTGTTCAGGGAGTTAGCGTTGGCCGGGTTGACGTTGCAGCCGACGCCGTCGCAAGCTGAGTATCAGCACGTCGCGGCGACAGTGTAGGGGGAAGACGCTAACCAACAAATGGTGGGCATACTCATCGTAGTAGGTTAGCCGGCTAACGCCTTACTTTCGGACTGACGTTTGTTGCTCGGTGCCACTAATATATCATCGTCAAGAGCTCGAGTCTACCAACGGATGGTCGAATATTGTCGACCTTTCAATCGAAAAAGCCGGTCGATAATCTCTTTCGATACACTCAACAACGTCCTGTAGATAGCCGCCCGCGCCCGGAGAGACATATACTTCATTAATCAGTATATCCAGATCAACTTCCAAACCAATTCCTACTCCAGACCTGATTTTCGCCTCCTCAATGTCGGTATCCTCCAAGCGATCAAATACAGTTAATACGGCCCTATATTCCTTCTCAAACTCAAATATATCTCTTTTTGTGAAGATGGGCGCATAGTGGCCTCTTGCCTCATCACCAGTGACATGATATTTCACCTTTCCAAATTCCATTTGATGATCAATTTCATCTTCAGGTAACCCGGTGACGGCTCTTTTTAATTCACCCACAGTTGATTTAACCGCCACACCATTACTACCTTCAGTGTATAATTCCCAGAGAGCTGCTGACTGGTTCTTTTTCCGATTCCAGCAACTAACGTAATGGTCAGCACCGTCTTCTATGAAAAACTCAGTATCCTCCTCTAAGGGTTCTTCTATACCCCATTTTTCACGTTGGATCCCCTCAGCTACTGTTTTGGAATACCGACCCTCATATGGGTCTTCAAATTTAGACGTATGAGAAAACCAGAGTTGGCTGGTTTGAATTAGAGAGATAAACTTACCTAAGTCCATATACCGCCAAATCGGAGTGTCATCTTCCGTGTCCTCTGGATACCATCCTCTGGTGCCATCTCGGTGAGCATCTTCCATTTCGTCCCGAACTTCAGAGGGATGTGGATCATGCTGGTCGATATAGTCTTCATCCTGAAGGTTCGGTCCTTCCATGCTATCTGTGATCTATTACTCACTCATACAAAATAGATATTGACGTATATCATCTCTAAGTCGAATATAGTATGTATCTTGGTTTATGTAATGATAGGTTGCCGTGTGCCGGATGGATGAAAAGAAAGCACTGGGTCACTTGCCATCCCAAGCAGCGATTATTTAGTGGCTGGTTGTGGCCGTCTCACCAAAATCCGACCACTGCCCGCTGTTTCTTGGCACGGGCAGCAAGCAGATCTCACTCTGGAGGAATGTAACCTATCGTATTCCACGATTCACAACTCATGATATCGTATATACCCGCTCACCCCCACTCATTTCAATTGGATATCAGCATTCTGTCTGGCGATTGACCGGAAATCCGTTTTACTTTCACCCCGGTCTAGACAGTATTAAGGAAAACAGAGCCCAACGAATGTACCGACATCATCGGCAAAAAATGACGACGAATATCCGTAGTCTTGGTACTCCTGAACGAGCCAACGTTCAAGAGGCTGAACTGTGCGGTCTCCTCGGTTTCCCAACGCGAGTTGACATCAGCACCGTAGGACTGATGTCACTTAATTCCGGGTCGCACAGTGAAAGTAATCTGTTTACCCCGCCGAACCGCCACACAGCGCCCTATTTTCCACGGGGGAGCGGGTGGTATCCCATAGGGCAATCTGGTGGCACACCTACCTAACGAATGGTACGACCAAACGTTACGACAGAATCGTTCAGCAACAACGGCCTGTTCCCGCGTCGACGACTCCATGTCAGCGACAAGACCGTCGACACGCCAGCAAAGGCTATCCCTGTATCCAAGCGACGTGATGACGACCCCGAACTCAGCGATGAAAGCACCGGGGTCAACGAGATTTATCGGACCGTCGACGCCCAGCAACTCCGTGAAGAGCGCCAGGGCGAGAGCGACGCAATACGATCCAGCCTCCAACGGGCTGTCAACAAGACCAACGATGGTGAACTCAATGTCGTGTTTCTGGCTTTCGAGGAAACACGGGCACTCCAGCAAGTCGAAGCAGAGTTCATCATTGATCTCCTTGGGACCTACTCTGACGTACTGGTCACGCCGCTGCAGTACAAACTTGCTCGGGCGGTCGAAACAGACGATGAGGCCGAGACAGTCCCATATCAAGAGTATCGGACTGGCGTGAACACGTTCATCGACACTGCGCGCAAGCTGCAGCCAGAAGCCCTCATTATGGGTACGGTTTCCCCCAGACTGAGCTGGGAGAACGTGCAGGATCTGATGGGCGTGTACGAGCGCCAAGAGATCTACGCCTACTGCCTGAATATGGACCGTCTCAAGGCGACATCCAAACGGCAGGTATCGGTAATCGAACCGATGATGCGGAATATAGCCCGGCGTGGCATCGAGGAAGACGTGCTATTCTATGGCATCAACCTCAGCGCTGGGAGTAATGATGCAGAATTGGGCATGGCTCCTGCCGCTGATTTAGCCGCGCTAGGTCTTGGTCTCGATATCATTGGAGAATGCCACGTTCCGCCTCGGAGACCGCCGGAAACCTTTGACGATGAAGAGGAAGAGACGGTGACGTTCGAACTATTCGACGAGACATCGTTCGCCCGGCGCGAGGTGCTGCTGGCAGATCTACCACAGGAACTCCCGGCGGATTCGTCCTTTGATCCAGAGTATGTGGTGAAAGAGGGCGCACAATCCAAGCAAAAACGCCGACGGCTTGAAAAACTCGTCAACGCGGAACTGATGGGACAAGCTGCGACTCACCTCCAATCGGAGATTGAGTCAGGGACAGCGTTCCAAAGTGTGACCTCGAAGCGCGGGGTCAGACCTCAGACAGCTACCGCGTATCAGACCGTTCGCGATGGCTTCGACGACGGTCAGAACCAGAGCGGCCTTGACGACTTCATTTGACGGTGTTAGTCGTCATCTGAGCACTGACCGACAGCTGCCTTTCGTTCGTGTTCAAGCGTTTTGAGGGGGTTTCCACAGTATGGGCAGAGGTCATACTGTGGCTGTTGGCCAGAAAAGGAGGTTGTTACCTCAGCTAATTTCTGCCAGCCATTACGAAACCCGTCAGCATCTGTTTCAGCGGTCCAGAGAAGGAGTTCCGAATCAGGACCGGGAGCAGTGAGCATATAATCAGAGAGACCATCTGTGAGTTTGAGCTTCGGTCCGAAATAGGTCGAATTGCGTTGCTGAACACGCAATGAGTCTGGTATTTTTTGAGTGGAGTCAACAACCGTGACAACACCCTCTATCGTAATTTCATCATGGCGCTCGGCCCGTAGCATAGTGATCTTGCTATCATATTCAGTGGCTGTACTCCCCTCAGGATCATCCCGATCGGTCACTAGATCTTTACCAGCGTGTTTCTGTGACATGGATTTGGTTTCTTGCTGAATCCACCTAGGTGTTTATATAGGCTTTCAGTACGGAACAGGTAGCTCCTCGGCACCTGTACCAATCGATTCTGTCCACACAGTTTGTTTGGGGCATCTTAATGACTAGCCAGACAGCTTTCTACTGTACTGCTAACAAACAATTCTCCTGTGAACGCCCATTATGGGTTAGGCCACTCCATCCAGGATACTCACTCCCCAACCGCTTCCTCGACAATCTCGATTTCCTCGTCGGTCAGCCCATACAGCTCGTAGACGATCTCATCGATCAGTTCGTCAGTCCGCTCGATCTTCGCTTCCAATTCGTCAGCTCGCTCTACCGTCTCAATGTAGCTTGCCAAGCCATCGCGAACGTCGTCAACGGCGGGCAGCGTCAGCTTCCGAAGCCGATCTACCAGCGAGTTCGTCTTCGTCGCCGTTTCACGGAAGTCAGCGAAGCCACCGGCCTCGTCGACGGCGACCGGCACAAACGCCTCGATCAGGTCACCCTCCGTTTCGGTGAGGTCGGTAATCCGCAGCGCCGGCAGGGGTTCAGTCTCCGTATAGCCCCACTGGTCGGTCTCATAAGCATCCTCGTCGTCAGGTTTGTACCGCGCCGTGAGTTGGATTTCGACTGTGCTGTCGGACTCTCGGACAACGCTGGCTTCGCCGATGCGAAGGTTCGGCTTTTGTTCGGTAGTTTGCTGGAGGATAGAGTCAGCAGAATCCTCTGGGGGTTGGGTGAGGCCTACGTCAGCGAGAGTAGGGCCGTCGGAGTATGAACCGAGATGGTCGGTGAGGGAGAGATTGAGGTCAGTAAGTTGTTGAGTGAGGTTGGTGTTCTGTTTGCCAAGTTCATGGAGGGTAGCACCTCTTTCAATATCGGTGTCGAGATTCGAAAGTATCTCATTAATACCTCTCTCGCGTTCAGTACTATCGAACAGATTCGGCACGTCGTCAAGAGTAGTATCTATCTCAATGGCAGGAATCGGTAGGGATTCAATATCTGCTACAGAGATTCGAGGAAATGTATCAGATACTACCTTGTTAGATGTCCGTGGGAAAATCCAAGACATCAACGCCGAATTCAGTATAGATAGAATGTAGAATGGCGAGTAGGACGCATGCGGAAGGACGTTCAATACTGTCTTATAATTACATATTTCATCGTCAGTGTATGCAGCGTGGATTTTGTATCGGCCCGAGTCAGTTATCTCTCTGACAAGAATCCGCGGTTCACTGAAGAACCTCATGGGCCGGTAATCGTGAAGGTGAGTGCCGTACTCTACCCAAGTTTCACCATCGTGTTCGATGAGATATCGCGAAACATCTTGCCCTGAAACTTCTGGTAAATGGTTTTCCGAAGCCTTGTGATCAGCGTGGAATGCCCGGGATTCGATAATTTCTTCAGAGTGTTTCGAGCTATTGTATGCTTGGATCCCGATTGACACATCAGCTATATCGTCAATTGTTGAGGTACTCTCGGTAATCCGGTCAAGTGCTGCTTGTTCCTCAGCGGTTTGTCGCACTTCGATCCGTTTCTCTTCTCGTTCAGTAAATTCTGCCTGAGAGATAGAATTGAGTATCTCAATTTCCCCATCTTCCCCACTGGAATTGTGCTGCTGTGCAACTTCAACACTCCCCGGAGAAGTCTTCTGAAGATGTAAAGTGATAGTGTCGACAGTAGCATCTTCGAAGACTTTCCCATCAAAACGGGTTACACGCCTAATCCAGGTATTTTCGAGAACCACCCCGCGTAATGATTCAGTATTCTCCATTGTAAGCCATGGTTCAGGTACAATATAACCGAATCCACCATCACTCCGACAGAGATCGATTCCTTGCTCGATAAAGACGTGGAATAAGTCCACAAAGTATTGTGGAGAGTCATAGACCGATCGAAGATAGTCTTCAAGTTGTCCTTCAATAACAACATATGGTGGATTCCCAACCACTGCATCAAACCCGGCCCCGTCCAACTTCGACCCATCTTCCCCGAAGAACACCTCGGGGAACTCCAGTTCCCAGTGGAAGAAGTCCTCGTCAGCAGCCATCGCCTGGGCTGTCCCAAACCAATCTTCGCCACGAATCTCAGCCCACTCAGCTTCGTCTTCAATCGCCCCGGCCATATCCTCGTACACGCCGTTGGGTACGTCCAACCCGAATTGCTCAGCTGTATGGACGTTCGCGACCTCGAACAGTCGCTGGTACAGCGGGTCCTCGCGGATCTCGCCGTACAGTTCCTCCATGGACTTGATGTCTGCCAGCTCGTCGTTGTCGATAGCCAGCAGGTCCTGCATCAGGTCCATCACGTGCTCAAGGGTCTGCTGTCGGGCCCGAGCAAACGCCTGCCCGAGCGTTAGCTGACCGCCGTTCTCCTCGATATCGTCACTCAGCACCTCCGTAATATCCGAGCCCACCAGCGAGTTCCCGGTCTTCAGGTGATGGTCCAGGAACGCCAGTGGCTTGTCAGCGGCCAGCGTCTCCAGCCACATCGAGAGTTTCCCCAGCTCAACGGCCATGCCGTTCACGTCGACGCCGTAGATACATTCTTTCGCAATTTCCCGGCGCAACTCCTGTTCGTCGTAGCCCTGGATCTCCTGTTCGCGAACGACCTCCATCACTTGCTCGGTCAGATAGCCGGTTGCACTCGTGAGGAAATGGGCCGACCCCATCGCCGGGTCCAGAATCTTCAGATCCAGCACCTGCTGCCAGAACCGCCGGAAGTACTCGGTTTCGCTCGGCTCCAGCCCGTCGGCTGCCAGCTCCGATTTGATATCGTCCAGCAGCGGGTCGACCGTTTCCTCGACGATATAGCTCACCACATAGTCGGGCGTGTAGTACGCGCCCGTCGCCTTCCGCTCGCCGTCGTCGTTCACCACGTACAGCTCGCCCTGGTCGACCGTCTCGACGGCGTCAGCGACGCTCACCTCCGTCGCCGGCTTCCACACCTGTCCACCGTCTTCGGCAACCGCTGCGTACTGTGCAGGCGCGATACGGAACTCGTGTTCAAGCAGTCCCTCGTAGATACTCCCCAGGTGGCGTGTGTCCAGGTCGGCGTAGTCGGCGAGCACGAATTCGCCGTCGTCGCCTTCAGTCGTCCCGAGCCGGTAGATCACCTCGGCGATGTGGCGGTCCGAGACTTCGTTTTCGGCGAGGAACTCGTGCTGGTCCTCGTCGAAGAGCCCGCCGTTGTAGGGTGGAATCCCCAGCGACTGCTCTCCCTCGTCGACCAACCCGAATAGGTTCTCCAGTCGGTTCCACATCCGCGTCGAATGGCCGCTGTAGTCCTCGAAGCTGTCGCCGGACTGGATATCCTCGTGAATGTCGGCCCGCAACTGATCGAGGCTGAAGTGTTCCTCGTACTCGTCTTGGGCGTCGGGATCGTCGGGATGGATCAACCCCCGCGATTCAGCGTACAGCACGAACATCAGCCGGTACAACAACACCAGCGACTGCTCTTTCAGTTCCGCTCGTGCGTCCTCGTCGTCGGGATCGATATCGAGATCGTTCGTGTGGATGAACCCTTCGCCAAGCACCCGCAACGCGGTGAAGACGTTGTCCTGCAGGTCCTCCCCGAGTTCCTGGGCGGCCGTTTCGCTCTCGTTCCAGACCGTATCCAGAAACGACGTGCCTGCCGTCTCACGGAATGCTTCGGGCCGGAAGAACGCATAGAAGTACTTGAACGCCTCCAGATCACCCTCCTCCAGCAGTTCCGGGAGATTCACTTCGTAGTAGGTCTCGGTCGCGTAGTCCTTGGTCCCATAGAGCCGCCATTGCTTGCCGTTGGTGAGGACGCCCCAGGCGACCCGCTCGGGCGTGTGCTCCAGATAGTATTTGATCTGGTGTGAGGCATCGCGATAGGAGCGCTGTTCGCTAAACCGCTCGGTGAAATCGGCGTCCCACTGCTTGGCCTCAAGTACGGCCGCCGACAGTCCGTACATGCCCTCGGTGTTGCCGTCACGTTTCTGGCGCGCCGCATCCCGCCGGGCGTCGGCAGACTCGAAGAGCAAGCGGTCGTTGTACCCGCCGCTGTCTGGGAGTGTCGTCTCCTGCAGTGTATCGAAGCCGAGGATATCGAGTACTTCGTCGATCCATGCACCCAGCAGCTCGTCTTCGTTGTACGACGGTAGCAGGTCGCCTTCGGCTTCCCAGAGTGCTTGGAGGTCCTCGAAAGCTTGCGCCGCGTCGTCGTCACATTCCCAGTCGTCCAGGTCGGCGACCCGTTCGTCGAGATAGTAGCCCGCAAAGAGGTCAGAATTCCGGTAGGGGGACCCGAGTGTGGCCTGACTCATGTATCGGCACTAGACAACAAAGGTGTACTAAAACGTCTAGGAGATTCTGCCACTAATTCGGGAGTGCGCTGAATACACCCTCTGTTTCTTGCCCTGCGGGCGCTAAAGCCCCTCAAGAGAGACGATTTCGCCACCACACCGTTGACAATGATACGTCCCTCCCCTCAATTGCACGTTCTCGAACCACTCCTCGGGAGAGAATGTCGATATTTTACGATAGTTTTCGACAAGGCTCTTTAGCTCAATCAATAACGCGACAACTCCACCCACAACCTCTTTTATAATGTGTTCAATTACACCAATCATCACATCAAGTGACCACTGCCCTCCCAGGCTAAAGAAGTCTTTATGCGTGACTATCTCGCGGTTACACGATTCATGTACGAAGCCAAGTTCACGGTCAATTTTAGTCAGAGGATCGTTCCCGGGGACATCAACCGTTTTGCCGGTTCTATCTAAAGAAGTCAGATCGTTCAATTCCATTTGGTAGTAATCACCAAGATCCTCTGTGAGATGCCAAACGACATCAACTTCATCCCACCTACCCTCTAGTTGTTTATCCTCTGCAATAATCACATATCCACCACTTGGAAATTCGAATACTTCGCCCTTCTTAACCTCCATACAACAGCAGTGAATCACCGCTAATCAAATAACCTGCTCACTCACAATAGAATTCTTCAATCATATTTGATCACTCCCACACGCCATCCAGTGAGGCTTGCAGCGATTCGTGTTCACTCAAGAACTCCGCTCGGTACGCCGGTGGCATCTTTTCCAGCGCCCATGCATCCAATTCATCGGCATGGAACGTCCGCGGGAACGCCTCAATCTGGTCGATACCAGTCGCCCGAATCTTCGACGAAAGCAAATCCTCTTCCCAGTGCCCCTCCACCAGCGCAACGGTCTTGAGCGCATCAGCCAGCGAACAGTGCTTGCGAACGACCGGATTCGAGGTTCGGCCGCCGTCATCCGGCGGGCCAAAGACGAGCCATTCGGCACCGTCAGTTAGTATGCCATAGGGTGCGATGAACCCATCAATCCCCAGGTATTCCTTGATCTCTTCGCGCCCACTCTCGATATCATTCAGTGCTTTCACCTCCCCGATATAGGGAATCGCTGAGCTCGTGAGCTTGATATCCGGCCACCGATCTCGGTTGATATCGGTACTCCGTGGTTCGAGTTGATACTCCAGATCGATGGCTGTCAGCAGTGGCTCAACGAGGTTGAACCGAGTGTATGTCTCAGGCTTGTAGCCGAGATCAACGTCCCCGAGTGTCTGTTTCCCGAACAGGAGCCGCTTGAATGCACGTTTGGAGACATCCTCAGCCAACGTGGCGAGGAACTCATCAAGGACGCGGTTTACCGCCAAGGCGGTCGCGTCAGCAACATCCTCATGCATGCCCCAATCTGGTACTGGGCCGCCGTATGTGTCTTTCTGATGCCCGCTACTGACTGGCAGTGAGTTCGATGCCTGGGACCCAGATCTAAGCATGAACAAAATCAGAAAATAATCTCAAACAGTAAAATTGCACAAATAACTAACAAATTGAATAAAATACGCTGCTTCGGGAGAAGAGGACGTCCATGTTCGATATTCCTTGAGTAACCATGAGCGCCGGCAACCTCGAAGCGCTGGCTAATCCACAGGTTAGTGACGACGATTACGAAGCCAGCGAATAGAGTGAGCAGCACTGCAGACTGGATGAACCGGCACCAAGTGGAGACCATTGTTGCAACCTCAGCTAAAATAATACCCAGAATAGATATCCCTGTTACAGATAGACTGAGTCTGGTACTCAGCCGGTCATTAGAGAAAGTAGCAAAATCTGCTACCACTTTCCGGGTGGTTTCGTCATCAAGTCCAGCCTGTGTCTGCAACCGTCCGAATGCCAGTTGAATATCGCTCTGCGTGATACTTCCCTCTCCCTCAAATTCCTCCCTGAGAATCTCGATTCCTGATTCGTCAATTAGCCGGTATCGCGTGCTTTCAAAAGAATCGCTAAATACGGATTCAAATGTGCCGCGGAATGATATCGGACTCAATTCGAATAAAATGATTACTACGAATGGTAGTATTTTGAACGATATTTGCAGCAAATTGAAAACATGTTCGGACACGACTCCGGGAACAACTCAAATGTACTCAAATTCAGGGTTCAGCGTGATACTCAGTTGGTGTAGCGACTGTGAAGGATTCTGTTTGGCCCCATTGCAAGCCGGCCACGTCCGGCTATAGTAGATATCGATATCTATGGTGTCTTTTATTCCAACTTGGTTTGAGGAGTGCCAAAGGAGGAACTCAATGGTGGTGGTATTTGGACCGCTGTAAATCGGACGGCAAACCTCGTTCGGCGGTCGGTACTCCGTATCGCCGGTTGAGCTATTGAGTTCAACTCGTGCAAATACGTTCGTCTGGGGCAATTGGTTGTCGAGTGTTATTTTGAGTCGGGTTCCGTCCTGCGGTGAACTCCTCAGTTCACAGTGAGTGTTACAATCTCCTTCGGTCTCCGCATCAAAATGGATTGCGTGGTCAGTTGTCCGGCAGTCTTGTCGCTGTGTCGTGGCCATCGTTTGTTATTGTTGGATGAAATTGATTGCTGCCCCAATCAGTTCGTCTCGGTCCTCAACAGTCAACCCATCAGGTGCGAGTGCGTGGTACAGCACCCTAAGTGACTCAAGTGATGTGTATGGGCCAGAAATATGAACTAAGTGAGGGAAGTCCGGCAAATCATTACGTATCGGTGACTCCTCCTTCCAATAGCCAGTCACGGGACCAAGCTTGCACTCAATATACGTGGTCCCACTAGAATTAGCAAGGAGTTCAGCATCAGCTTGGTTTTCAACGATAACCTCCTCACCATTATTTACGGAGCGCGTGAACTGCAATAGATCGGATATATTATCGGGATGTTCTGAGGCGTGTTCCTCAAGTGTAGTCACAAAGTCATGGGCTTCAGCGTCAGTATACCAGAAGCACTCATAGTGGTCATCAATATTCTTTGCATGGATGGCAGTATCACCTGCCCGCCACTCAGCCTCTGTATGGGTTGGATTGCCTGCCGATCTGGGGATATCGACCTCGTACTCTAAGACCACCATTATGCTATACCATGTCAATTGTTATCAATAGAATAAAAATCTATCTCCTGTCAATCTTCAGATATCCCCCTAATTTTGGCACTACACTCGTCAGGGCGATGGAACCGAACGCCCCGCCACCGATGACTCGCTGGCAGGCGTTAGACGAACTCCAGCAGGCCGGTGTGTCAGTGTTCATCTCGATGTCACCACATACCCGACGATGGGCGAAGACGACTTTCACGAGCTACTCAGCTACGTTAGAGCGCTTGGTGAGGTTGTGGTCTTCCACGAACCAATCAATCCCCGTGGCGCGAACTTCTAGCAGTGTCTCACCGCCGCCAAAGAAGCCGGCTACGACGACGTTGTCACCGAACTCCAGCAAATGCAGGACAGCCACCAGTACTGGGTCAAGTACGCCCTCGAACAGTTGAATACAGTCCAGCAGGTGGCAACGCGCTTCGACGGCCTCGAAGTGCATTCTTGGCCTGATGATGAGCTGGTGCGCTCGACGAGCGGCCAACTGCGGTCGAAACTCACGGCGATGCAAGAGGCTGTTTCTCCAGAGTCGCTCACTACACGTGAGACAGATACCTCGCCTGAACAGTCCGAGTTAGCCCGGGACGGTGGGTCAATCGAGCATCTCATCTGACTGCCTATCAGGCACCGCGTCAGGGTCCAGCGGGTTGACGTCGGAGCCGACACCGTCGCAAGCCGACTATCAGCACGTCGCGGCGACAGTGTAGCTACCTCCCAATTCGGCCCATCGTTTGTTACCCAAGTAGCTCCTGAAACCACTGCTCAGTAAGCGTGCAAAGGGACACTGCTCTGGAGAAGGGCGAGTAACAGAGACTCAGCGCAGGTAGTGGTAACTCACCCCAAGAACGAGCCCAAACACGAGGTGCGTCAGCAGGCCCATCACGGCGAGGTTCGGCAACGGCGGAGGGTTGGGGAAGCCGACGGCCGACAGCCACAACGGCATGACGACGCCGGCGGCAACGATCCAGAGGGCCGCGCCGTACCCGAGACCAAAACCGACAACGCCGCCGACTGACTCCCCGACGGTTGCCAGTCGAGGTTGTGTCAGCGCCGCAGCGAAGACGACGCCGAACACCGCGCTGATCGACATGTGGACGGCCCAGCCAACGAACCCGCCGGACAGGCCGACCAGTGCTGGGATCGCGTTCTCGATGACAGGCGGCATCAACAGCGAAAACAGCACGCCCATCACGAGTCCGCCGATGAGTCCCGCTTCCACGCCGTGTTGCCACGACTGGCTGTCTCGTACCGCGTTGGTCTGTTCGATGCCCTGCGTTCCCCGCGGTGTTTCTTGTGCCATTTGAACCACGAAATCTTCATCGTGGCCAACCGGCATAAGGCGTGTAGATCGTTCAAAACCGCATCTCGTGCCATCGTCCAGATTACCGAGTATAGTCTGGCCAATGCGATTCCGACAGTACTCAATTACTGCACCTGTCGCGGACATCGAAACGTGTCATTTCCACACGGTAGGTTCAGCATCCTGTGGTTGACCCGGAAAAAGGGGGTATTCTGTGCCGAGTATCATGGACTGAGCGGTTACGTTGGTCTCTAATTGTGATCGGGTTTACTGACTATGCGCCCTGTATTCAGTAGCTGATGTCTGATAGATTTGATAGATGTTTCTCCTGGCACTGTCTAGTTGAGCGAGTTTGAGAAGCGAGGAGGTCGTAGCGAGAAGTGTTCATGCCACTCGCAGACCTCCTCAGAGAAACGTTAGATAAGGACAGCCAAGACGTTTGGGAGAATGAGCGCACCCCGACACCCGTCCGGCGGTTTGGGGTGCGTCTCCATACTGCGGGGCTGTCGATCAGGGAGACGGTTGCTATTTTAGACCTACTGGGTGTCGATCGTTCTCACGGTGCTGTCTGGAATTGGGTGCATACACTGTCTGAGGAACAGAGCGACCCGCCGACGGCGGAGCCGTCGCGGGTCGCGGTCGATGAGAAACAAATCGAGATAGACGGCGAAAAGAAGTGGTTGTACGCCGCTGTCGACACCGAATCAAAGCTGCTTCTCGAAGTTGACGTGTTCAGCCGCCGCGGGACTGACCCCGCGGCGGCGTTCCTGCACCGGCTCACTCAGAAACATGATGTTGCCGATACAGTGTTTCTCGTTGATGCTGGCGGCTATCTGACTGCCCTCTCACGTCACGATTTGAGCGGTCGGCTTGACTATCGAATCCGGAACCACATCGAAAAATGGTTCCAGACTGTGACCATGCGAATCGACCGCTTCCATTCCTTCTGGAGGGGCAGTCAATCCAGCGCGAAACAGTGGTTAAGACGCTTCAGACACCACTACAACCACGAACGACCGAACCAAGCTCTTGATGGAAAAACGCCAGCTGAGAAGATCCGGAGCTAGACAGTGCCGGATAGGTAAAGCAGCCGCAGCGTGTTTATATCAAAGCGATAACTCCGCGCTGTCACTGACTCAGGACAAGCATCATCGCTGGAGAGTCCATATCGTATTCTAAGTCTGCAGGATTACACTACGTCGAACCCTCGCTAAGGACACTGTCACTCGCGGCCTTCGTCACTACTTACAGCAGCTTCGCTTCGATGTACTGGTCGATATTCTCATTGTCGTCGAGTTCGTTCAGCGTATCCAGCGCTCCTTCCATCGAGTCGAGGTCCTCGGCCGTGAAATCGTCCTGCTGGGCGACGCGGCCGAGACTAAGCAAGAGTTCGAACTTACTCACGGTGGTGTCGAGATTCATGACCCTCGTGACGACGTTTTCATCGTCCGCGTCATCGAGTCGCACGAACGACGGCGGAATCCGTTCGTCGAGCAGCGCACTCATCATCGGGTCGCGCTCGGTCGCGTCGGGGACCGAGTCGTCGACTTTCCCAGCCCGCCGTAGTGCCGTCGGCTTGACGCCGTTTGGCACCCGAGAGGGCACCGCCGAGTCGGCGGCGTCGACCAGCCGTCTGAGCTTCGATGATCTACTCAGCCGAGTTCACGGTACGACGGTAGCCCAATGTGTTGGGCAGCAGTTCGACAATCTTTGTCCCAGTCTACGATGTCGTTGTGGCAGACCAGTAGAACCGAGCCGTCGTCTAACTCATCAACGTGCCAGGCGGGAGTCGATAAAACAGTTTCTCGACCGTACTCCTCAACCATCGCCGGTGGAAGGATGGTTAACCACGGAAGATACGTAAACCGGCTATTGGCGACTGATTCAGCCGTAATAGGTGGCTTCCGCAAGTCGAGCGGTGTATCGGGAGTAGTGCTATAGACGGCTATAGGGCGTTCCTCGGTGGTCGTGTAACAGAACTTGAGAATATCGAGCAGTTCCCGAAGCGGTTCATCGGACCCAACGTCCAGGGGGTGATCGGCACCGCCTTTCAGATATTGGAGATCCTTAACGGTGAATTGAATTGTCGGAAAGTCGTCAAAGTCGACACTTCTACGTGTAGTCTCGTGAGCAATTTCACTCTCTTCAAGTGGCCAATGCTCTAGTATATCATTGTACTTTTCAATCCCGACTGCTCCGAATTTTTGAGGTTTTATCACTAGGTGTCCCAACTCAATAGCGTCCCATTCATTCAACGCTTCCCGAAGTTTGTCCAAGATCACTTGGGCTTGCCCTGTGGGATAGACGAATTCGATATATAGATACTCCACAGTCACTAGTTAGCTCAAACTGAGGAACGTTTCAAGAGAGGTGGAATTTTGCTCCCACTCCCCGGGGACAGTTTGATAATTGCGGAGTTCGACTAGATCGGCCCCTCCTGACCGCTGGCTCACTGGGCCGAGAGTCCCGATCCGGATGTCAACATCAGCTGGGACTTCAATGACGCGAACGGTGATAGCGCTATCCGTTGGCAAGGCATACTCATCGCGGATATCTGGCTCCGAAACTGTCGAATCGAACTGGTCTCGTCGGTGGAGCCAGCAGTCGCCAGGTAGATTGTTGGGCTGGAACTGGAGGTACTCTGTCGCGTCGCTGGTCGTCCCCTCCATGACGATTGAGTCATCGGCGTATGGATTTGGCATTGGAGTATAGCTGTTTACGGGATGCGTGCCGTCACCACAAGCCAGTGTCGATGACTTCCCGGTCGAAGCGCTCACCAGTCACGGGATCGAGTCGATAGCGATGGTCGGTGGTGCGGTTCTCCGCTGTTCGCTCATACAGCTCGCCGTCTTCGACGAAGATGATCCCGCGGCGTTCGTCAGCGTCCGACCGCCAGCGTTCGGTTCCGTCAGTCTCGAAGGCATAGAGGTCGTGGGTGGCCTGTTTACACCGCAGAAAGATGGCATCTTCGAATTCAACAACCCGGGAGACCTCACCGCTGAGTTCGACAATTTCGTCTCCGATAGGGAAGTGATTTCGCGACCAGTGATCCCTGATCGTCCCGGTTCCGGGGTCAAACTCGATGTTTCCGCTCGTATGTCCAGTCAAAAAGCGATCCTGAACAGTCCACAAGTAGCCATGATAGCCGTCTTCATCGCTGGCGTCTACCGGTTCAATTACCCACTTGAGCTCACCAGTAGGAGTCAGCGCGACCACGTTTCGTCCCGGGTCGTCGATTTTGAAATCGTACTCCTTTAGAGGCTTGTTTTGATTGACCAGGCGTAGGATAACCTCTTCTTCGGACACGATCGAATCATCGATGGGATATTGAAAGCGAATTTCTTTCCCATTGATCGAGACACGGTCCCATCCAATATCGAGGTTCATAGCGTCTCACCGCTCAAGAACTCATCAGTATCCCACTGTCCGTCCTTGTTGGCAGGGAGATCGTCGAGTTTGAGTTCACTACTTTCGTCCATCATATCGTCTCCACGGATCTCGTACTGAATCCCTCCACCATCGTTGCCGAAGTTCTCACCGGCTTCACTGATACGTACGTTGGTTCCTTCATCGACATCAAGCCTGGTAACCTTGTCGGCGTCGCCGGGAAGCGCGTATCGGTCGACAATGTCCGCCGGCGCGACACTGTCGTCGCTGCGCAACCGATCGATATCGTCGGCGTCGGTCACCCAGGGTCCGGCCTCGTGGTTGTTTCTTTCCGGATCCCAGAACCGATACACTGTGAGTGAATCGTCGGCTTTCCCGTCGATGACGATGGTGTTGTCATCATACGGGTCGCGCGGGTTGTCGTACCACGACGAATAGTATGGATCTGAATCCACGTCGATGTCGGAAGCGGGTTTGAATTCGCTGATCGAGACGTCATCGCTGACAGAGTCAGACTGCTTGAGAGCTGTTCTAACCGCACTCGTGGAGATGTCCGGGTGGCCTGCAGCGCGGACCCAGGATTTCCGAAGATCATCGTCATCGAGGATGCGGCGGAACTGCCGGGCGTCGTCTTCATCAAGCCCGCCGTATTTCCGAGTTGCGCGGGATAGCTCGTCGATTTCAACATCGCTGTCACGGAGTGTCCTTCTGAGTGTGTTGTCGTCGAGTTCGTCGACGAGTTTGACGCCAGCACCGTCAGTCTCAGCGATGAGTTGCTTGGCCCGGCGTTGCCGAGTACCGTCAAGTTCGTCGACTTTCCGGACAACTCGCTTGAGTTGCTTGTTGGAAGCAACACTATCGCTGTTGGCTGCTTGAATGACTGCCCGATCATATGCGTCGTCTACATCACCGGAGCCATCCGCGATGAGCCGCACTGTCTGCGGGTCAGCGCTGGAAGCTTCTGCAACATCGCTGGCACGTACATTGTCGCCGTTTTTCCAAGCCTTATATAAGTCCGCCCGCGCCGCTTCGTCGAGATCATCGCTCAAGAACGCCGCCTGCTGGCCGTCGTCCATCCGACGCAGCATCCGTGAGACCTGCTTGGGATTGTTCTCGGCCATCAGCTTCCCGGCGGCCTCCAGTTCCGACGGGGAGCGACCGCCAAGGTCGGCATCTCGGAAGTATCGGGCTGAGAGCTTCCGTTGCTTGGTATTCAGATCGTATACCTTCTGAGGCGTTTTGTCGGCCACATAGCGACGTGTCCGAACCACCTTCCCGACCGTCCGTGAGTTACGTAGTGAGTATCGCGCGAACGGGCGCTTTGCTTGATCAACGCCAAATGAAACTACACGGCCAGCGCTCCGTGCCGGGAGTTCGCTCGCGTATTTCACTTGTCTGGCTGCGGTGACCGACTTCCCTAAGTAGCGAGTGTTTTCGATTTTATCTATCGCGCGTGTAACTCTGCTTAATTAACAGAAATTTAAAACGGATGAAAACTTCGGTTAGCAGTCGTAGGTTCAGTACCTCACAAAGCCCGTTAGTTGAGAAGTCTACTTGATGAAGTGTGACCAAACACCAATGGCGACGCCCCGCCGTGGCGGGCGTCGCCTCTGGTCTTGGTCGTTCGAGGAGTTCATCAACATGCTGTGTCGGGCAGCGTGGACGGCCCTCGCGGTGCGTCGGGCCGTCCCCGCGAACCGGCCACCGGACGATCGGTTCTACCGATAATCACTGACCGAGGACGCCGCCTCGTGAGTGGCAACGCTGCCGCGTCGACGGCTGATCGCCGCCGACAGCGGCAACCCCCCTTCTATTAGCGTTCTTCGACCACTGCCGACGGCTCATCCCAATAGAACAGGCGACTCAGGGTAGGTTAACTGGCGATGCTTTGTGAGGTACTGAGACTCTCCCTTTGTCCGAACCGTTTGTCGGGTCTTTTCGAAAGCACTATTCAGATTTCGCTAAATTGTATCTGATTTCCAATTACCTCTGGTAATTATTGCTTCAATCACCTCGGGAAATTGCTCTTGTTTGAATTTGGCTCGTGCATCAAGAGATGTCCGCCTGATACGTTCCCGGTCACCGTTTTCGGGACCTAATCCGGCGGAGTCAGCCAGTTCGACGGCGATGAGAGAAAAGTCATCGAACCCGTCCTCCATCTGCCATCCAAGATCGTTGTCGATGGTCGCATATTGTTCGGCGGCAAGGGAATAGGATTCATTATAGTTATTAAAACCAGCCACGAGCTGGAAGTCACCAATAATCTCGTAGCCCAATCCAATCTCAGCGGGATCGTGAAAAAGAGTATCTCTGACATCGGTCATGATAGCAACTCCTTGTTCACAGTGACGCTGGCATCGGTCGCCACAGTCAGCTAACCGGAAACAGAGGCTGCCAAGAAGGAACTCTCTCAATGCCTGTGTAAAAAATAATTTATTTGCGGTTGACGCATCTGGTGGACGATTATCATCGGGTAACGGAAACGACTCTGCCATTCCAATCCGAGATGCTGCTACATAAAAGGAGCCTGCTGTTTCAAGATCATCTAATTCTCGGGCTCGACGTGCTGCTCGGCGATACTCTCCGTAAGCTGAAGACAAGTCCGTATTTGTATTGTCACCATCGCCTTCTTTTTTATCAATACCAGTCATGTGTAGTGGGTAGGATCTCGTTAGTCATCTGAATAAATAGGTTTATCTGGATATCCTTTTGGGTCGAGGAACTTGTTCTTAAGCTCATTATATGAATTATAGATTGCGGTTGTGCTTATGGTATATATACCATTATTACGTTTATAAGTTCGGACAGTGTATATTTGGCCGTTGACTTGCTTAATATAGACACGGTGACGCCCATTTTGATATATTTCAGAGGGGTTCTCAATAACCTCTCTGATGTCATTATAGTTATTTATATGACTTCCGTCATCCCGAATAGGGTGGTTATCGCTACGATCGATTTCGATTTTATCACTGAGTGGGTCCTCAACGATTTCCGTAGCAGCGATGATCATACCATTTGAGCCGATCCATAGTCCGATTTCACCCTGGCCGTTCGGATTATCACCAATGACAACCGTGTATTCACCATGCTGTTCGATAGCATTCGGCTGGCGCAGGATCTCCCCAACATCATCTTGATCATTGATCCTGGGCGTTCGCTTGATGTAGTCCCACCCGTACCCGCGTTGTTCACCAGCAGGGGCTGGCTCCTCGTACACTGCACCTCTTGGAAGACGGATAGGAAGTGAGACGCCGTTGTCTTGATACAGCGACACAGCAGCTAGCTCATTTGTGTCCCACTTACGCTCGACTTTGGTCGCAGGCAGTGTATTAGCGTAGCTCTGCTTCGTGTACCGGCCCTGTGCGCTGCCAGTTGTCTCAGCAATCAATGCATAGTTCGCGACTCCAGTTGCAGCAGCACCTGAAACGACAAGACCAGCAGAACTGACGCTAATCCCTGTCGCTGTTGCACCATATTTAATCCCTGCGGCTGCTCCAGTACCCGCGTAGATCACAGGGGTCGTCTGTGTCGCTCTGACCACAGCCGATATGTCGACGTTACCGTTCTCTATATCATGGTTTACAACTGCGGGATTACCATTGGAATCAATAACAATTACCCTGACAAAGCTCGGTGTGAAGATACCGCCCCTATCCCCGAACGCTGGTGTGATAGTAACTTCACCGTCTTGGCCTACCGAAAAGTCGTCCTGTGTGTATGTCTTATTGTTCCATGAATCGCCCAACACTGGGGCCTCAATATACTGTCGTACCCTAATCTCATTGATACTCCCTGCTGAGCCAGTCGGTCTTGCAACAATCTCCAAGTCATTTGCTGTGCTTGGCTGACCAAATGATCGGAGATAATTGATCGACGTCGTAAAGTTGAATTCTGGTGGAAGCGTCGTTTCAGTAGGTGCTGGATCAACCAAGTCATTTAGTCCGTCGCCGGAAGTATCGATATCTCTTGGATCTGTTCCGATTGCCTGTTCTGCACCATCATTGAGGCCATCGCCGTCAGTGTCGACCTGCCTTGGATTGGCGAGATGGTTGTAATAGGAGGCGGTCCTGCCACGATAACTGACTTCCGTGTACTGGCCGATTTCTCTGCTGTCGGAGAGGCCGTCACCGTCGGTGTCAGCGCTCTTCGGATCTGTCGTGACGCGATCCCCATTGGGTCCACCTAGTATGACCCCCTCGCGTTCCATCTCGTCACTCAGGCCGTCACCGTCGGTATCGTTGATCTCGGTCGTGGTATTTGCGACACGCCAAAAGACCTCAGGGAGGTCACCAGCCTCCTCAACTATGTACGATTCGCCTCCTGTTGTTGTGGCGATATCGGATAATTTGTCGCTACTCGCACTCTCAAATCCGATGGTGTAGATAGTGATATTCTCTTCAGCTGCAATTTCTGCTTCCTGCGGACCACCCGGCCCACGCCCATCAGTTAGGAATATCAGTATCTCCGACGTGGATTCGTTACTATTCTGGGCTGTGTACTCGATACCGTCTTTCAAAGAAGACCCGATCTTGGTTCCAGTCCCCCACCCGTACGGTTCCAAGCTACTGATCGAGTCGTTAGCTGTCTGGTGGTCCGTCGTGTACGGCTGGACGACCTCGGCATATCCGGCAAATTCCAAGACAGCAACACGATCAACATCTAAGAGCCCTCCGACGAAGCGTTGGGCGGATTGTTGTGCGTAGCCGTTCGGATCAGTATTATCCATCGACCCAGACGTATCGATAAGCAGCGTCGTATCGACAGGCTTGACACCATCGTCGTCGGTCTGTCGCACTGGCTCAGTTGCGTTGTACGTCGTCGCCCAGTTGGAAATGTCAAAGACCGCAAACGTAGAGAAGTGGGTCGTCTCTGCAGTGGCCGTGTTGTTAGTGGCGTCGACGGTGGAGTTCAGCGGCACGAAAATCCCCGCCTCGGGATCGTATGTGAACACGGCGAGGTCCTGACTCTCATTTTCCACCCCGGTCTCGTTGTATGCCAGGGTAACGTTAGCCGACGAGAATTCTTGCTCGGAGTTGAGTTCAATCACTGGCGAGGCACTCATATTCCCCACACGGGACGTGTTGAACCGTGGGTCGTCTTGTGGGGCGATGGTCGTCCCATTGCCGATATCACCGTTGCCAGTCAGGCTCAGTGTGACTCCGAGCGTCTCGTTGGCCGCCGTCGTGGTATAGCTCTCTTCACCGTCACTGACGCCGTTGTCGTTGCTATCGGCGACGAGTGGGTCTGTTCCGAGGCGAACTTCCTCGCCGTCTGGAAGGCCATCACTATCTGTATCCGCTTTGAGCGGGTCGGTTCCAAGCTGGTGTACCTCTGTCCCATCCAGCAGGCCGTCACCGTCCGTATCTGGATTGTTGGTAAGGGTTCCTTCGACGGTCTCGTTGTAGATGCTCAGTGAGTCGTTATCTGGATCGGCAGCGCCGTCCTGCACGCCGTCATCATTCGTGTCGGGGTCGGTCGGATCAACGCTCTGGAGCCGTGATTCGACCCCATCAGTGAGTCCGTCACCGTCTGTATCGTTGCTTCGGGGGTCAGTACCGAGTCGGTATTCGCGATACGCTGGCAGCGTATCATTGTCCCAGTCTTCTGCGCCGTCAATCACAGCATCCCCGTCAGAGTCTGCTACCTTGGGGTCGGTCTTCGTGACGTGTCGCTCGTAGGCATCCGGAAGTCCATCGCCATCAGTGTCATTCGAGGGCGTCGAGCGCGTGGCGACGAAGAGCCACTGGATATCCCCGACATCGGTTCGGTTGTCACCCGTGTAATCATACGCACTCCAGTTGGCACCGGCTGCTGTGGATCCCAAGTGACGTGATAGGGCGTCAACGTCGACGATATTGACAGCTCCATCGCCGTTGACGTCTTCGTAGAGTCCGTCGCCATCTGGATCAGTAGGCTGGTTATCACCGACAAGTGGGTACGGGTGAGAGTCGTTGTCCCGGGGCGCTAACTGCTCAATGGCAGTTGCATTCGGCTCGGTTGAGCCATTCCAGCTGGTCGAAAGTGGTCCGGTCGCCTGGTTCCCGGCCGTTGAGGCGGGTGTTTGCGGTTGTGTACGTGTTGGCTCGTTTCCGGCCGTGGTAACAGCCTGGTTTCCAGCACTTGTACCAAGGGTATCATTGCCGGCCGTCTGCAACGGGCCAGCCCCGGTACCGGTCATCATTCCCGAGACCGGACCGACAGTCACTAATAGTAATACTCCAAATAACGCTTGTAATTTTGTCGTTGAACTTGCCATATAAACCCCCACCAGAGGTAGTATTGTGAATTTGAATCAGTAACCAGAATACTTAATCCTACTTATTGAGACAGTATATTTAATGAGGAAGCTTGCGACAGTATTCGGCCTTTGTATAGCAGTATCCCTCTGGGCGGGGATCGCGATGGGGGCGGGAACGACCAGTGTCGTGGTCCAGCCTTCGACTGACACTGTTACGGTTGGAAACACAACCACTGTTGATATCGTAGTCACGTCGACCACAGACGGGGTTGGTTCACTGGATCTCGATATTGCAAGCACCAACGGATCGGTTGCAACAGTCTCGAACACGTCTGTTGCTGGAAATCCAGAAACAGTCCAGTCTGCCGAGGAGGCGAACGGCGTCCGCATTGCGGCGACTGGAATGGATACCGCCGACAGTGGCTCGATATCTGTTGTCTCAGTCACGCTCACCGGCAAGGCTGTCGGGACGAGCGATGTGGATCTGACCGTTGCAGCCGTCGGTGACGAATCCGGGACCGCATACAATGTCACCAGCGTCCGCGATGGAACACTGACAGTCGAGTCCGGAGAGAACACAACGGAGACACCAACACGGACTCCAACTTCAACGGAGACACCAACAGAAACGCCTACCGAGGAGGACTCGTCGAGTTCCGGTGGCAGTAATGATGACGGTGATAATGATGGCGGTGATGACGATGATGGTAGCGACTCCAGCGGCAGTGACTCTGGTGACACAGTAACAGCGACGGACACACCGACAGTAACGGAACCGACGCCCGGTGACACCCCAACAACGGCCATGGAAACTGAACACTCGACCGAGACAGACACCAAGCAATCAACCTCAACCCAGACCAGCAGTGGTGGGCCAGCAATCACACCGTCTCAGACCGCGGCCACAGACACTGTCGAGCCGTCTGGCGGCTCACCCACGAATCTGCTTATTGTCGGGAGCATGATCGTCGCTGTTCTCGGTGGGATCATCATCTATCGTCGGTTGTAGAAGCGAGTCCAAGACACACGAGACATTCTCACCTCGCTGACCGGCTCAATTGGATGGCGTCTATAGCCTCCATGTGAAGAGGTACTGGCAACTTCCCCACCGTCGATGATCTCGTTCGGTTACCATCGGATCGTCGATTCCGTCTTTCGATGCGACGCTCATCAGAGCCATGGAACTGAACGCCCCGCCACCGATGACGCGCTGGCAGGCGTTAGACGAACTCCAGCAGGCCGGTGTGTCCGTGTTCGTCTCGATGTCACCAACGTATCCGACGATGAGCGAAGACGACGTTCACGAGCTACTAAGCTATGTTAGAGCACTCGGGGCAGGTCGTCGGTTCTGGCAGCTCCCCATCCTCGGTTGCCTCGAACCAATCGCCGATACAGTGCCAGCGCTGTTCGTAACCGGGACAGTACGGCGAGCCCGTGCCCCAGCGTTGTGTCGGGAGGTCGAGACCCTGGCTAACACTTATTTCCGAAGACAGGCAATTTTTGCGTGGACGGACCACTGTCACACGCTCCATCCATCCCCTTTCCATGCCTGATGACACGCGAAGTCTCGGTCGCTGTCCAAACTGCGACGAGCGTATCACAACTCCGTGGCTGCTGGTTGAATACGAGAAAGACGATGGGACAGACGGAATCTGGGCCGAGTGTCCAATGTGTGAAGATGTCGTTGCGCCGGAGTAGCTGTTTATTAGTCAATACTATCGTCCGACAGAGACAGTGTCCAAGCACGCCTATAAGATTCACCACTTTTTTACTAAATCAGTAAACCACTACTGATATGGTTCCCCTCGAGGTGTTAGTTACCCCCCTCCAAAGCAGTGATGCCGGTGGTATTGTGCTCCTCCTGTTCAACCTACTGATTGCTGGCATCCAGATTGCCGGGATGTGGATGGTATTCAAGAAAGCTGGTCATGCAGGGTGGAAGGCAATCATTCCGCTATACAACCTCTATATCATGCTTCGGATCGGGGAGAATGCATGGTGGTGGTTGCTCCTCATATTTATTCCGGTGATAAATCTATACGCGCTGTATAAGATTCATGCTGGAGTAGCTCGAGCGTTTGGGAGAGGTATCGGGTTTGGGCTTGGGCTCACCTTCCTTGGTATCCTCTTCTTCCCACTGCTGGGCTTTGGCGATTATCAGCATCGTCAGTCTGGTGGGCTCGCATAATCTCAGAAGCTGAGACCGGCGTTCTCAATGTATATCGAACTATCTTCCTTTGATGGCCCCAACTGGAGATCTGCTCGACAAACTGCAACAGAATGCAGTCTGTAGCAGTCCAAGCCGATACGCTTAGTCGCGTTCCAGTTGGCGGCACTGGTGATGTGTGACACCGAGAGTGATACACTATCGCGGGGATGTGCTTCCATCATCCCGTACACACCCACGATCCGAGAGTCACCAGTACTGAGCGGAGAATGGCACGACGAGAGGTTGTGAGGTTATCCCCCGTAGCCCTCGCCCTTGATTGGGCCGCTAAACACGCCGTAGAGGAATTTGAAGTACCACAGTACCAGCAGCAGGACCGGAAACCCGAGGACGGTCACGAGGTTCAGCGCTAGTGGCGACACGACCGCTTCTCTGACCAACAATCCGGTCGGCGGGTAAATCGTCGGGTACAGCAGCATTGCGACCAAGATCGTCAACAGTGTGGGCAGCGCTAGCGCGCTCGCGAGCCAGGCTCGGTACCGGCCGCGTCTGGCCAGTACGCTCCCGCCCAGCCCAACGGTGACCGAGAGAGCGACGACTGCAGTGACGGGCAACGAGAGCACCGCGTCGGCAGCGCCACCCGCATCGGTCAGGACGACGGTTCCCAGCAGCACGACCACACCGCCAAGGTACGCCAGTGTCGCACCGATGCCGTACGCTCGCAGTTCCGATGCCAGACCGGGCTCGGTCTTGGCTGCGAGGAACGCCGCCCCCGTGGCTATCGAGACGGCGACTAGGCCGACGCCAGTCAACGCCACTGGTAGCGTCGCCTCGCCGAACAGCCAGCGACCCGCGAGCATCCCCAACAGGAGCGGCGCGAACACGCTCCCGCTGATGAACGCGTAGTCGGTGTAGCGCTTCCAGCGCTCGTCGTCGCGCTGCTCGCGGAGCTCCGGACCGAGACCGCGAAACACCAACGCGACGACGAATCCGAGCGCGAGCAGATAGTTGTCCGCCAGCAGGCGCGAGTACACGCGCGGGAACGCCGCTAGCAGCATCGTCCCGAAGGCGACGACCCACACCTCGTTCGCGTCCCAGACCGGTCCGAACGCCGCCAGGAACGTCTCTCGCTCGCGTTCGTCCGTCCGGGTCGCGTAAAGCATCCCGATACCGAAGTCGAACCCGTCGAGGACAACGTACATCCCCAACGCGAACAGCACGGCGCCGAACCAGATCTCCGGCAGGGACTCGACGAGGTACGCGTCGACGGGCAACAGCGTGTCAGTCATCGCTACTCACCCACGGAATCGGGCCGTGCCACCGGCCGCCACTCGACTCCCGGACGCCGAGTGACCGGAGTTCCTCCCGGACCAGCCACTTCAGGATGTACAGTGCAGTCAGCATCAGCCCGACGTAGAGTACGACGAACCCGACCAGAGTCAGTGTCGCCTCGGCCCCGGTGAGCGTCGATGACACCGCCTCGCTCGTCTTGAGCTCGTCCTGGATGACCCACGGCTGCCGGCCGATCTCGGTGACGTACCAGCCGGTGAGCAACGCAGCGTAGCCGAACGGTGATGCAGCGATCATCGCCTTCAGGTAGCGTGTGCTGTCGGCCAACCGGCCTCGGTACATGAGGAACCCGCCCCAGAGCGCGAGCCCGATGAACAGGAACCCGAGCCCCACCATGAAACGGAACGACCAGAACACGAGTGCTACGGGGGGGTTCTCCTTGTACTCGTTCAGTCCGATGACCTCGGCGTCAAAGTCCCCGCCACTGGCGAGGAACGACCCAACCGCGGGGAGGCTTACGGTGACGAGATTCTCGGCACGCGGATCGGTGAGTGCCTCAGGTGACTTCGGAAACGCGAGCAGGTGTAGATCGGCCTGCCCCGTCTCGTAGTGTGCCTCCATCGCGGCAAACTTCTGTGGCTGGGTGTCCTCAACGTGGCGGCCGTAGGCGTCGCCGTGGATCGCCTGGAATGGTGCGGAGACGATCAGGAGTACGACAGCCAACTTGAGTGCGGTGTTCCAGGCTTCAGCATCGGGCTTTTTCCAGACGATGTACGCCGAGACGCCTGCGACCAGCAGTGCGACCGAGATCACCGACGCGTTCATCATATGGACGTACATCCATGGCATTCTCGGGGTGAAGAACGCGGCGAACGGGTCGGTTAGTTTGGCGATTTCCATCCCGTTGCGGGTGACCATCTCGTAGCCTCGTGGGGTCTGCATCCAGGCGTTGACGATCAAGATCCAGAACCCCGACAGCCAGGCACCGAAGCCGACGAGTACCGACGAGATGACGTAGGTCCGATCCTTGACGCGATCGCGGCCGTACAGCAACACGCCGAGGAAGACGGCCTCTAAGAAGAACGCCATCTTCGCTTCGAAGGCCAGCGGGCCGCCGATCAGTTCACCGGCTACCTCGGCGAACTGTGGGAAGTTTGTGCCGAACTGGAAGCTCATCGGAATCCCGGTGACTGTACCCATCACGAAGCCGGCGCCGAAAACCTTCACCCAGAACGAGCGCAATCGCGTATACCGCTGCTCGTTCGTCCGCACGTCTTTCCAGGTAAAGTAGACGATAAACGGTGCAAGCCCGATCGAAAGGGACGCGAAGATGATGTGAACGGAAATTGTCCATCCGAACTGCGTACGGCTCGCGAGTTCTGGAGGGAGGAATGCTGCCAATACTGGATCGACAGCACTCAATAGTGTGATTGGACCCATTCACCTTACGCTATGGCACAATAGCTTATGAGTAGCCTCACGGTTCCCACTTTGGAGCATTCACCACAACAGTATTGTATTATTAGAACCGTACTGCTTGTACACCTCAATCGCCGTATCAGTATACGATAGCTGATAGATAGAGTTGACCGCTCCCAGCGATGATCATCACAACGCCGGCGATTGCCGTGTGGGTTCAGTGGGTCCCCAGACTCGTAGTCAAGGCACTCACACAGCACTGACAATATGTTCCGAGCCGACTGCGTTGTAACTGACGGCGTCGGGTCCAATATCTTCGCCGCGTTATCGAGACTAAGGAACACAGCTTCGCCTGTATCGGAATTGCGGAGTTGCTTCCAGCGCCGGAGTGGCCGGATGGCATCGTTGAAGCGTTCATAAAACAATCACGGGGACTGGTTTCGCCAAACTCCGGATTGAAACAGCCGCCCAGAGAGTACGTTTACTGATCTTGAACTGCGCACTACTTTCTGTCTGGTATTGGTACGGCGGGATGATGGAGCCGCTTGAGATTGGATTACGGATTCTCGGTGGTATCATTCTCATCGGGGTGAACGCGTATTTCGTCGCGATCGAGTTCGCGCTGACCCGTGTCAGACAGTATTCCAAATCGGAGTTCGATACGCCCGGGCTTGAGCTTGCCTGGGAAATGACCACTGATCTGGAGTTTTACTTAACCACTTGCCAGGTCTGGATCTCCGCAACCAGTATCGCTCTCGGGATTATCGCCGAACCTGGACTAGCGGCTCTGATCGAACCGGTGTTCGAGAACACCACGTTCGCATCGGTCGGGGCTGGCTCGTTACTCGGCTTTCTTATTATCAACTTAGTCCACCTCACACACGGGGAACAGACGCCTACCTACCTTGGTGTCGAACGCTCCAAACAGGTCGCCCGGTATGGGTCACGGCCGCTGTACTGGTTTGCCAAGATACTCGCTCCAGCTATCTGGGTCGGTGATTCGGTTGCAAAGGCAACACTGGGCCTGTTCGGCATCGAGATGACTCAGGCATGGACAGAAACCGAAACAGAAGTCATCGAAACCCGCGCTGACCTTCGGAACCGGCTTGGATCGGTACTCGAAGAGGGTGAATTGCCTGCAGAGCGCCGTGAAGAGATTATGAACGCGTTGACGATTGGTGAACAGTCGGTGAGAGAGGTCATGGTCCCCACCGAAGAAATCATAGCCATATCAACGGAGGATTCAGCTGAAGCGAACTTCGCAAAGCTCGAGGAGCACCCTCATACACGGTATCCACTAATCGGTGAGGATTTGACTGAGTTCCATGGGATCGTCTACAGTCCAGCTCTGTTCAGCCATCGTGAGGAACTCGCCAGTGGCAACGGTGCGTTCACTGAACTGGCGGCACCGACGATGACGCTTTCGCCCGATACCGATGTGAGCGACGCGATCGATCAGTTCCAGACAGAGCGACAAGAGATGGCTCTCATCATCGAAGACGGCGAGGTTATTGGACTGGTGACCGTCACTGACCTGCTGGAAACGATCATTGGTGATATCGAAGATCCGCTTGACCAAGGCAGCTCTAACGTACTCGAGTGAAAAATACCGAGCCATCAAAAAACAATTCCTCGTTAAGATGTACATCAGTGGACTCGCTATTTCTAACTGGTGCCGGAACCATCTTATGAGGCTGGCGTATTTTTCCCGGAGCGGGCTACAGATTGAGCAGATCGGACTGGTAGACATTCCACCTGTACCAATCGTTCATCGATGACTGCAACAAGGTTGCGAACGTTTCTATGACACGCTGAAAGAAGTCGCTATATGACACCGATCGGTCAATCGGTAGTGCCAACTCACCACTAACAGGTTCTATGGGGAGAAATTCCTGTTTGTGCGGAAATAGCACTACTATTTAGATCGTTAGAGAGTACAGCTGAAGGCAGTATTCTATCTTTTGTAATTTCGAGACCCCGATGATGCCGGCGCCGCTGCGCCGGGACGAGCCGGTCGGGCTCGACGAACTGCGCGCCTTCGGTGACGAGATTACCAGCCTCTCGGAACTCACGAAGAAACAGGAGGTGAGGATGTCATGAGTGAACTCCAGTTCGAGGAGCAAGCCGTCGAAGACAAGTTTCAAACGTTCATACAGACACTCACAGACTCCGAGACATATCGCGAATTCGCCGAGGCGAGCGAAGCACTTGATTAGGACTCGGAAGCTACAGCGTTACTCCGCGAATTTGACCAGAAACAGGAACAAATGGCCTTGTTGAAATCCTCAGAAGGTAACGAGTTCACCCACTGATGGGTGATTGATGGACGACCTTCCGAAATCCGAACTCCTTCGATTTGTCGAACGAGCATTCGAGTTGGCACAACAAGTGGTTGCTCGCTACTCGTCAAAATACTCCAAACGGCGATTTACCCGCCCTCAACACGTGGTCTTGCTTTGTCTCAAGGTGAAAAAGACGACCTGCAGACCGCCCTCACCGCCGAACTCGGGAAGGAACCCCATCGCCAGACAATCAAGCGCGTCTGGGAGAAGCTCATCGAGATCGGCGGTGGCGACATCGTCGAGAAAACGCGGCAGGTCGGCCGGGACCAGACCAAAACCGAGCTCCTCGCGATGGATATGGCAACCGCCGAAGGACTACTTGAGAAACGCTACGTCGGCCTCGATCTGCTGGAGAACAGCGACCACAAAGCCGCGACGGGTGGCGTCACACCCGTTGTGGTGGAGTCATCGCCCTAACCCTGTGACACGCACCGAATAGAACGACAATCGCCACTGAACCGACGCTGTCGGACGCGGTGGCACATGCCCTGCCGCCGCTGACGCCGCTGTCTGCTAGCTGCAGGAGCCGGGAGCGACCCCCTGTTTTCAGGAGTGTAGTGAGTAATCGTAACACGAACGGAGCGACCACGGCGATCCAGTCGTTCACAACGGGTGTGACGGCAAAGTTGGATCAAGCGCCGCCTAACAATTCACTAGAACGGATTATCCGCCGTCTCCAGTCGAGTGATATCCGCAATCACGTCAAAGTCATCATCGAACGAATACAAATAGTCAACCCCCTCTCGCTGCATGTACGCGGCAATGGTTGCGTCACCAAGGGAGAGCCCGTCGTACGTTTCGAACAGATCAAGAGCGTTGGTAAAGTCCTTCTGTGCCGCCTGGCGGACCTCAAACCCAGCGGACTGATTGAGCCGCTCATACGTCTCGACAGCCTTCTGCTGGCGCTTTCGATTGTGTATCCAATTGAGCGTTTCGAGGGCAACGTAGTTTGTTACATGTCCTGTCGGTAAGTCGCCGTGATCCATCCCACGGACGATCTCCATCGCGGTGTCGTGGTGCTGGTCATCGGCATCTGCCATCCCAATGAGAACACCTGTATCCACTACTGCAACTGCCATCAGTTGTCCCCTGGAAGGCCAGACTCATCCTCATGTCCAGCGAGGTCGTGCGTCTCTTGCCCATCGCCACCCATCGAGACGGGCTCAAAGTCATCAAACGCACCGTAGTGTTGCTTGACAACCTCTACGACGAGCGTCCCATCATCGTCAGTGTCCCAGCGGAGTTTATCGCCAGGTTCGATATCGAGCCGGCGACGCAGCGATGCCGGGATCGTAACCATCCCCCGGTCGCTAACCTTTGTCTCTTCAGGAGCGTCGTCTGCTGCCATACTCGGTAGTACCGCTGCGTACGTCATACATGTTGCGCCACATGTACCTCCGGATGAGCACTAATTGAGAGATATTCCCTCCATAGCAGCCAGAACCGACGATAACGAGCCCACCAGTCACGCTAGCAGTCGGTCATCACGAGCGGACGGAGACACCAAACGATACTCAATGCGGCCGTCGCCGAGATATTCCGCATTGTACCCGAACTCTCCGGTAATCCCACGGTCATGACGGATGTCGGAGGGCAGGCACCACTGAATGTCCGTTTGGACGTCGATGGGATCGATGTCGAACTGTCCCGGTGGGTTGTCACTATCGCTGTAATCTTGGTCGATAAACAGCGTGACAGTCAGTGCGCCATCCTCAACACCGCCAAGCTGCAGTCGGCACGTGTCTTCCATATCAAGCCCCGCACGGGACACCCAGTCAGCGTCAATGCTCAAATACAGTGAAACCTGGCCCCGTAGGATAATGTCCCGCCCCAGAATCGCTGTCTGTGACATATGACTTCATTGGCAACATTCTAGAATAAAGCCATCGGCTCAGGTGGCAGTCAACTCTTACATAGCTCTTACAGCATCTTACAGCAGCGTTTCAGGCACTGACAGCATCGTACAGACTCTTGTAATTTTCCTAGGGGATTTATTCGGCCATCGCGACTCCCGTCGCGTCCGTAGTCTAGCTTCGGACAGTACCCCTACCCATGCGCGAACACGACCCCGGCGACCGACAATCGCCGGCCAACGCGGCCAAGCCCGCGTATCAACCGTATCGAACCGAATGGCACAGGGTCGACACCCGTCGACGCGTGCGAACACGGCATGAGATTGCCGGCGCGAGTCGGGACCTCACAGCAACCCTGATCGCTGGAGGTGGCGTGTGAGCCTCATCGAAGTCGACAACGCGCGCCGGTCGGACCTCTCGGTGGTGGGCTGGCTCGGTATCGGGCTCGCCGTCACCGGACTGGCCTACGCCGGCTGGACGCTGATGACTGCGGCAACTGTCGGCGGCGGCATCGTCGACGGACTGGTCGTCGGCGTCGGTGCTGCCCTGCTGGGCGGCTATGTGGCCTATGAGGTTGCCACGCCGGAGGTAGATGGCTCGTGCGACCACTGTGGCGACCGGATTGTCAACCACTCCGGCCGGGACAGCTTTGACGAGCATACCGTCGTCCACTGCAGTTCGGGCCCGCGGCGGGGCCGACTCGGGCCGCTGTCGGTGGTGATGCTCCGACGACAAGCGGCCTTCTACTACTGTTCTGGCGATTGCGCTGATGCCGATGCTGACCGACGGCGGCTGCAGAGTCCGTCGAGGGTTGACGACTCGACTGCAGCTGCCCGGTTGGCGGCGACCGACGGCGGCACGGACCAGACAGACAACCAGGGCGTTCCCCAGCCCGAAACCGGGGATTCAGACCTATGATAGGACTATTCTCGACTGACAAGAACAGTTCACGACCGATTGCGCTGCTGCTGGCTGGCCTTATCTGTGCCAGCATGGCCGTCGCTGGCGTTGGCGGCGCGGCCGCAGCGACGACCGAGACCGCGACAGCGACGGAGACTTCCACCTCGGACACGCTGGCGGACAAGACCGTCGCAGTGGACAACCAGACCCAGCAGGTCTACCTCGAAGTGACCAACACCAGCGGGCAGAGCGTCGATTACACTGTCTATGGCGTGTCTGACGGCATCACTACGCAGGTTGACTCCGGGCAGGTGTCGGCAGCCGACGGCGAGACCACGGAGAAGACATTCGCCGTTGACTCGTCGGAGTACGACAGCTACCGTATCCTCGTCGAAGAGGACGGGACCGACAGCGACTCCGAATCAGCGGAGTCCATCGAGATCGGCGAGATCGTCCAGCAGGAATCGGGCGGCAGTGGCATCTTCGGCGGTGGCGGGGATGGCCTGCTGACGCCGGTGAACATCCTCATTGCAGCGCTGCTGGGGGCGGCGGCGTTCCTACTGGGGCTGTTCGACCCGATCAAGCGCCGGATTGCGGGGTGAGACGGGATGAACCAGACCGGTGCTGATGGCGGAGGCAGCGATGATCCGAGTCTTAGCCTCGGTGACGGCAGCGGACAGGAGTCACTGAGCGGCATCACGACCTTCCTTCAGAATGGCGGAGACGCGGGTAAAGTGCTGTCTGCGTCGATTATCGGCCTGATTGTGTCGCCAGTTGTCGCAGTCATCGACGTGGTGAACGCAGTGGCGAACTTCTTTGCCCAGCCGTTCAACAACGCGGGCGATGCGATTGGGTCATTGCTGACTGGGCTCTTCGAGGCTCCCGGGAATCTGCTGATTGCTGGTGCGGATGTCTCGGAAACCGTCCTGCGTTCGATTCTGGGCGAGACGTTGGCCGGACTGTTCGCGTTCCCAGTGACTGTCGGGCTGGTGATGATCGGGCTGTACGCAGTCGTGCGCTATCTCCGTGAGGACGAGACTGGCGATGTGCTGCCGGGCCTGCCTATCGACGTGCCAACGGATATCTTCGGCGTCGAAGAGGAGGAGACGATAGACGAATGACGGCTCGCCAGCTTGACTTGCTGGGAGTGGTTGTATTGCTGTTTGGGTTCGTTGTGGTGGTCCCGACTGCCGACTTCAGTGCCGCCATTGCAACCCTCATCGTTCGTCCATTCGCGACGAATCCTGTGCTGTCGGCAGGCATCGTCGCTGCTGCCAGCAGCGCTTGGTTGATTGCCTCGTTTATCCGATTAGAGCGGTCTGGTCCGCCCATGCCGCCGATGTCGGTGCCAGAGTGGCTGGCAGACCGCCTAACTGAGGAGGAGACGGTCGACGAATGACGGCTCGCCAGCCCCACAACTCGGAGGTCGCTGCCGATGGCTGATGACTCGGGGCTGACGGGCTTGATTAATAACGCCGACTCCAACTCGGAGTTTGAAGATTACCGCATCGTCGATACGGCGAACCCGGTCAACTGGACTCGCGTCGGCGCGTCGATACTCCTGTCGACGGTCGCGACGGTGTACATCGGCCTTCGGAGGTACATCGACGAGCTGTTCGGCATCCCCGAGCGGCTCATCGAGGGCGCAACGTCGTTCGTCGGGGAAGTGTCGACCGGCGAGACGCCGACGGGATCGGGCGTGCTGGGTGAGCTGTTCGTCCCGATTCTGAAGTGGTATCAAAAGGACCTCTGGGCCAGCAGCGTCGAACAGTTCGGGCTCTGGGGCTACCTCGTTGCAGTGGGGTTCACCCTGTTGACGCTGTTCGTCGTCGTGCGCGGCCTTCGAGAGGGAGCCCAACGGCTTTCCGGGGGTGACTGACAGTGTCACAGTCATCCAACGGCGGCGGCGATGGCCCTGCCCTCCCGCCGTCGCTGAAAGCATTCGCGTCCTCTCCGACCGGCTTCATTCTGGGGCTCATCTTGACGCCGCTGCTGAACGGCGTCGAGGGAGTCGTTGAGAAAGTCCTCTGGGCCATCAACTACGTGTTTTTCGGCGATTCGCGGTCATCGACAGTTGGTGACCTCGGGCTCGTGGATGTGCCGGTCGTCATCGCGACGACGCTCATCGACGCTGGGTCCGCAATCGGTGAGCCAGTGCTCAGTGTCATCGGTTCTGGTGTCCAGTTGCTAATCGACTTTTTCAACTGGACGGGACCGGCGGGACTGCTGGGCGCGGCGATTGTGTTCGCGATTGTCGTGGTCGCGTACTCGACGTACCTGCGGACAGCCATCGAGATTGCGCTGGACTTCATCCCCGGTGGAGGTGCCTTCATCAACTGATGTCGCTCAAAGAGTTTCTCACCCACCCAGCAAGTGCGGCAACGGCAACGGCGACGACACTGTTCGGGGCATTCCAGTTCGACGTGCTGGCGGTGCTACTGCAGTGGGGCTGGGCGAACCTCGGACAGTTGTTCTACGGGGCGACGTTGTTGGTCAGCTCCACGCCGGTCCTGCCGATCACGCAGGCGACGGCCTCGAAGTTCGTCGCTGGGCTGGCGGCGCTGTTGTTGCTGAAACTGCTGCTGAAAGCTCGCGAACAGATTGACAACCGAACGGACGGCTAAACTCATGATTCAGAACGAACACATCAAGCGGACGTATCGAGCAAGAACGGCGGACAGCGTGGAGGTGAGCCGATGCCAGACGTGACGACGGCAACGGTGACCGGCTGGGCCATCATCGGGATGGTGTTCTACGTGATCGGCGAGTACACGTCGGTGCTGACAAAGACAGCCTACCCGATCAAGTGGTTCAAAGGCCGCCCGGCCCGGCTGACGACGGGACTGGTG
>NZ_QPLN01000013.1:0-7516 GCF_003665885.1 Haloarcula sp. Atlit-120R
GTCTGTTCGACGCCCGTGAACGTCACTTCGGGATTGCGTGGTTCGAGGTTGTCGCCAGCGACAGACAGTGGAATCAGCTGGCTGTCGGTCGCACCGATGACCTGTTTCGTGTCGCGTTCGGTGTTGACCTGCCCGGTCAGCGTTATCTCAGGGTCCGTCGCACTGTCGAGGTCCCGAACCTCATACAGGTGGGTCGTGCCGGTCGTCGCCGGCTGGCCATCGATCTGCAGTGTCCCGCCGAACGTGATCGTGTTCGTCGAGAACCCGCTCACCCAGAACTGGGCTTCGCCATCGCGGACGTGCACCTCTTCCTGATACACCGCACCGGACTCATGCACGACACCGACGACGGCTGGCACCGACCCGTGCTGTTGCTTGAGCCAGTCCGTTGAGACGCCGACCCAGCGTCCGTCGTGGGTTCGCTCGTCAGTCAGATTCAGCGCGGGCTCGCCGTCGACAGTCGTTGTCGACGCCCGGAGCGTCTGTGCGCCCGCCGATGCTGACAGCGACGGTTTGGTCGTGTTACTCTCGACGTGCGTGTCTGGCACCTTCGACAGCGGTTGTTCGGGATTGCGTGGCGCGGTACTCAGCTCGTTGATAGGGTCACTGTCTGGGTCTGCTGGCGTCGACGCTGACTCTGCCTGTTGGTCGTCGGCAGTCGGCGTCGAGTAGACTGTCCCGCTGTTCGCGTCGTCGGGTGCGTTGGACTGTGGTGCGAACAACATCGGCGCGGCGACGGACACGACGACGACCGCCAGCGCCATGCCGACAATCGACAGTTGTTCGCTCGACAGTGGCAGGTCATCACTGTCCATCAGCGACACCTCCAACAGGGTTCAGGGGGGTCCCCCCTTCCGTTCCTGTTCCAGATACGCGCGCGTAACGAACGGACATTTTTGTCCGCTCGCGGTGATCGGTGCCGCCGCGGCCGCCAGCCGGGCCGCCGCAGCCGGCTGTCGTGAACTTAAAAGGCCGGTCGATATCGGTCACGACCAGCGGCATTGCTCGGTCAGTCATCGGCCACGACCTCCGTTGTCGCGCCGGGGCCAGTCCGTCTCGGGATGCGCGCCGCCACGATCTCCGTGCTACTGTCGGGGTTGAACATGATATCATAGTGATTCTGGGTCGTTTTGATCGGGTTCTCCGGGAACGTGCCGTCAGCATACGGGCTCGACAGCGCTTCGAGCACCTCGGGCTCGTCACCAGAGATATCGATGATGCCGTCACCGGGCGCGAGGACACGCAGCTCGTGCACAGCGCCACCAGCCGCGCGATACTCTTCCAGGAGCGTCGGCTGGTCCTCGTCGTCGGTCGCTACTTGGAGGTCCTCGACGACCATGCCGCCGTCGTCGCTGGTCGACACGTCAACCGACGACGGGATACCGAGCCGCAGCTGGAACTCTGGCGTGTCGTGCGGGTAACCGAGGTCGGAGAACTGGAACTCCGAGAACCGACTGCCGGTGTAGCACAGCCCGAAGCCCTTCGGTCGCTTCGACAGCAGGTCTTGGTCCTGTTCGAGGTCCCGGAACGGCTTCGGTGCCTCTGTCTTGGTCGTTCGGTTCCCGCGGTCGTGGTTCGAGAGTTCGACCCAGAAATCGAACTCTTTCAGCCAGTGGTTGTGAACGTCCTCTTCATGGTGGCCGTAGCCGACCAGCGACAGCCCAGCCGACCGCATTTCCTTCGCGATGTTCGCCATAATCTGAATGCACTGATGCGTCCAGTGGCCGGATTCACCGCCCGGTGCTGATTCCGGTGCGAGCATTCCGAACTCGTCAATGTGGGCGGTCATCCAGTTCCGTTCGCCGTTGCTGTCGACACGCAGGCCGTCGAAGGTCCGTGCCGCGAGGAACCCAAACCACCAGTGCGATGCCGGCGTGGGGTTCGGCTCGTTCTTGGGGATGAACGTCGGTTGTTCGACCGTTGCATCTGCCGTCGACAGCGCATCCTCGCACTTGCGGAAGTACGGGTCCGGGAACACGACGTTGTAGGTCCCTTTCGGGTGGTTCTGCAGTCGCTCGACAAGTTCGAGAACATCCGAGTAGTACCGCACGTCCCGACACAGGTCCTCCGGGTCTGGGTCCTCGCGGTCGACCGCTTCCATCCAGCGGCCGTCAACGTCGACGCCGCTTGGAAGCCACAGCGTCGTCCAGTCAGCCATCCGCCGCCAGTCTGAGCTTTTCTGGCGGCCGTTGCGGACGATGCGCTCGTCGTTGTGTTCCATCTGGTACGTGGCAAACTGGTCGGCAGCCGTCGACTTCCCCGAGCCCTTCGGCGCTTCGACCATTGTCAGTGACGCCCCCGGTGAACTCACCGTCGACGGGCCGTCCGACGCACTTTCGATATGCACGAGAAAATCCGGGTACACGCCCGATAGCGCCGCGCCCTCCCGTGGATAGAACGCTTCCGGGTCGAACGCCGGGATATCGAACCGGGTCCGAATCATCTCGGCGTCGTCATTCCAGTCGCCGGGCGGGTCGCATCCGTGGATAACCTGTGCGCCCTGTCGCGTCTGTTCGGTGAATCCGTCCTGTTCTGACTTTGGTTTTCTCTGTGACATCGTTAGCTCACTCCAGTCAAATCAGCCGGCTCACGGCGGTTCACGTCGCCCCCGCCGAGCCCGGCGTTGTGGACAATCGGGATATCGAGGTCGGCCAGCGACCGGCTGACCATTTCCTTCGCCACCTCGACATCCGCCATCGTAATCTCTTTACGCAGGTTCGCCCGAGCGCTCGCCTGTGCGACACGTCGAGCGGCCCCGAGCTTGCGGGCAGTCACGGGTACGGGCGGGCCGTGATACCGGCCGTCAGCGTCCGCGAGTGCATCGCGATAGCGCTCCGGCAGCGCCATCTTTTGCTCTTCAAACCACGCGGCCAGCGCCTCGATGACGCTGTCGTTCGCGGGCGTGGGATGCAGCTGTCGAGCCCGCATCAGGACCGCGCGGTACTGGTCCATCGACAGCACTGGGTCGATAGCATCGGCGTCAGCCGTGTCGAGCGCCTGCCCAGTCGCGTCTTTCAGCGATGCTGACCACGTCCGAATCATCGACTCAGCCAGTTCCCGGACGTGTTCGCGGTCCTGCTTCGACCGCATCTGCATGATAAGGTCAAACCGCGACAGGAGCGGACTGTCGATACCCAGCGCGTCGACGAGCGACTCGTCGCCAGCGAAGTGACCACCGAGCGGGTTGCACACGCCCAGGAGGCCACACTCCGCCGGCAGTGTCATCGACTGGCCGGCCAGCGACAGCGGCAGTATCTGGTCGGCCAGCGCCGAGTGCATTTTCTCGATGGCGTCCTCGCCAGCCTTGTCCAGCTCGTCGACGACCGCGATCCCCTCGTGGGCGCGGACCAGCACGCCGGGCTCGATGCTGAACCCGCCGTCAGAAAAGTCGTCTTTCACCGCCGCCGCGGTCAGCCCCGGCCCCGACACACGCTCGCCGCTCGCGAACGCCGACCGGGGTGCGACCGCCGCGGCCCACTTCGCCAGCACTGACTTCCCCGTGCCCGGGTCGCCGGGTAGCAGGACGTGAACGTCGCCCCGATAGTGCGAGCCGTCCGGCCCGTCGAACGTCGACGCGCTGACCAGCTGCAGCACGAGCCCCCGGACGACCTGTCGGTCCCGTGGATGGGACCCGGAAACGAACTTCGGCGCTGCGGCCGCCATCAGCACATCCGCCGTCGACGGGTTCTCGATATCCACGTCGAACGACTCCGGGCGCTCGCGAAGGCGCTCGAAGAGGTCCCGCTGGTCGGCCGTGAACTCCGTGTCTTGGTAGGTTTGCCCGGCCGCTTGCACGGAGTTCACGACCACCTGTGGCTCGGGAATCGGCCCGCCACCGCGGAACTGCAGCTCACCAACGAGCACCACGTCCTGACAGTTCGCGATAGCGCCGTGGCCCGCGAGGTCGCCCTGCAGGTGCGCGATGATATCCGACGTGTCACCGCCCAGTGCCGCGCTGCTGGGATTCTCTAACAGGAGCTTCTGATAGTCTTCGTAGCGGGACTGGTCCGGGTTGATGCGGAACGGGCCTTTCATCTCACACCCGACGCACTCGAAGGGCTCGATGTACTGTCCGGGCTCGAATGGTATCCGGGTGAGAGTGCCGCAGCGCTGGCACTCAAAGGCTGCTTCGACGAGCCGTGGCTGGACCTGCGTTCGCTTTGCGACCTGCCCTTCGAGCGCCAGCAGTTGCCCACGTCGGTCGCTCGGTGAGAACTCGCCGGGTGCGGTCGTGTGTGACTCAGGCAGGTTCTCGAAGCGCGGTGTCGCCTGCCCCAGCGACGTGTCGACCGGCAGCGGCGTGTCCCGAATCCCCGCTTCGACGTACTCAAGCATCGAATCGGGCGCATCGAGGATATCTTCGGCCAGCGTTGGGTCCCATCGCGCGAGCGCTGTCCAGTCCAGCGTCAGCGACGTGTCGTCGGGATAGCGCTGAGCCAGCAGCGCCACCTTGTCGCTGACCTGCCAGCGGAGATACTGAGCGACCCGGTCGGACAACTCGTCACTCATCGCTGTCCTCCGTGTCCGGCGTCACCGAGTCGCGCCACTCTTCGAGCCGGGCAACGAGGTCCTCGACGAGCGCGCGCTCCTGGTCGGTGACGCCGTCCCAGTTGACCGCCATTCCGGCAGCCCGGAACGACGCCAGTTTCAGGAGCTTCCCGGCCCGCTCGTCGGCCAGTTCGGTGGTCAGTTGCACCGCATCCTCGGTGTCGATCTCCCCGTCGTCGACGGCGGCTTGTGTGCGCTCGAAGATTGTCGGTTCGGCCAGTTCCACGAGTGACGCCGCGTCCTGTTCGCGAGCCCGGGCCGCCCGGATTGCTTCGATATCCATTATCCCGGCGGCACCTCCTTGGCGCGGCCAGCGACGTCGGCCAGCTCGTTGCTATTGGTCACTAACTCTGAGAGAGTGGCATTCATCGCCGGGAATATCTCGCCGGCCAGCAGCCACTCAAGCCGGACTGACGGCCCGCGAGTCAGCGAGTGCCACCAGTCGCCGTGGCGGTCCAGCACGTCCTCGATGAACCCGCTGCGGACGTGGCCCTCGGTCATGTGAATGATATCCTCAGCCCACGCCATGACCTCCGATTCGACGCGGGGCGGTTCGCGGAGCGTCCGCCGCAGCATCCCGTGCTGTTCGACAGCGCGCTGATGCAATCGTGGCCGCCCAGCGACGTACTGAATCCGTTCGGCGTCTTTGACGCCCTCTTCATCCGAGAACTCCCCGACCCGCTCACGCAGCAGTTCAGTGGCGTCCTGAAACGCCGGCAGCAGCACCTTCCGAATGAGCCGCCGCCGGAACGCATCGGCAGTCTCGTCGTCGCTGGGTGCCTGGTCACAGATTGCGACCCGGTCGTCCGCATCTGCCATGAGGCAAGCGACCTCCCATCGGTCTTGCACGAGGTCCTCGTGCCACGTCTCCGGGGTCTGGCCGCCCGACACCACGTCGACGGCGTGGCACCACTCCAAGACCTCGGTGCGACTCTGAAAGCCATCGCGAAGGGACTGCTGCAGATGGCGCTGCTGGGCGCGAAGCGAGTCGAGCCCAGCTGCGAACGAGCGGTCGACCGACCCGTCGTCGCTCGCGAGCCATTTGAGGGCATGATGCCCGTCGGCCGCTATCGGGTCAGTCATCCGCATCAACCCCCCGGTAGTCCTCGGGAAACGCAACTTTCAGCGCACAAATGGCTGGAACTGCGATTCCCATCCCAGCCAGAAATTCAGTCCCGAGTGTTGCCTTCAACCCAATTGCAACGCCGAATCCGGCGACTCCCGCAACAGAGCCCCGAACGACCAGTTCAGCGAGTCGGGAGACTGTTCCGGGTTCGGTGTACCACCGGCCCAGACTGTCCTTGACAGCCGCCATCGGGTCAGTCATCCGCATCAACTCCCTGTTGTGGCGACGACGGCGAGAGGTTCGTTGACGGGTTGTTCCCGCCGTGTTCGTCGTCGAGCGCTTTCTGAATCTCCGTGCGAACGCGGTCGACGATCTGCTGGCCTTTCTCGTGGTCAGACCATTCCAGCTCGGTGACCGCCTGCAGAACTTGGTCGAAGGTCTTGCGCTCTTCGTACTCGTGGCGCTCGGTCTGGACCTGTGCTTGCACGTCGTTCCAGTGCGACGGCCCCCAGTCGACTTCGAGCGACCCGTCGCGAGTTTCGTGGCCTTCGATGAGCGCCGGCAACGTCGCCAGCCCTAGTCCAATAATCGACGAGCCCAGTGCCGCGACTGTCCCGAGGTAGACCAGCGCGCCACCGCCGAGCGCGATGCCGATGAATCGCCAGTTCCGACGGGCCACCCAGTTCGATGCCACTGCCGAGATAGCCCCCGGCAGCGCCGCGATGCCTTCACCTTCGGGCGGGTCCGCGAGGTCCTCTTCGTCGACCTCTTTCGTCAGTGTTGGCGAGAACTTCAGCCGTGCCGGCTTGTGCCGCAGCACCTTGTCGGACTCTGGGTCGACTTCGAAGAGCTGGTCGAGGTCGCCTTCGCCGCTGTCGTAGCTCTTCCAGTCCTCGGTCGGTATCTTCGCTGGGTCAGCCCAGTAGCGGGCCAGCATCGGCCGAAGGCCGGCTATCGGCGCGTACAACTGGTCGCCGTGTCGGTACACAGACTTGATTTTGTTCGGCACACGCCGTGTCCCGACCGTCTCTTCCCCGCTGGGCGAGATAGCGCCTTGCCGGAGTCTGCGCTGGAAAAACCCGGCTTTCGAGAGGTCGCTGTCCCGGATGGAAAGCATCACCGGCAACGCCAGCAATCCCATCAGGATGCCGACCGCGATGGGTGCGTTCGCGAGGATGATCGACGTTTGCCACGTCCCAATTATCGCCGCAATGCCGACCACGACGGCGACGACACCGGCCCAGTACGTGACGCCTTTCAGCGTCCCGAGAATCGTTCGCGAGAGGATGTGCTTGGCCGACGCGCCGCTGAACAGAATCCCACAAATCGCCGGGATAATCAGGTTCAGCGCCCCCCAGCGCCAGAGGTCGCCTTTCGAGTTCGTCGGGTAGGCCGGGGACGCCGTCAGTGGGTTGGTCTGGTGACCGAACCGCCAGCGTGCGCCCTCGACGCGGCTGCCGTCTTGTTCCAGCCACGCCGTTGCCTGCCACTGCTGGTCGTAATGCGACTGCAGTTTCAGTTTCGACGCTGAGTAGCCTTTATCTGCCTCGAAGCTAATCCGCTGGACAGTCTGGTTCGCCGCGTAGGTCTGCTGTGTCCCGTTGACGCTCGTCGTCCGCTCCTGCCAGAACACGACGACGAACTCGTAGTCACCGACAGACTCACCGAATGCGGATGTGTAGGCCAGCAGATAGTCCGTTTTGAGTGCCTGATTCCGACCGAGCGGCTGGTAGGACGACTGGGCCGGATTCAACGGCAGGTACTTCAGCACGATCCCGCCGGTCGGGAGCATCCGCGTCGACTCCGGCGGCCCCTGTGAGCCACCACTTGATATCTGGTCGCCGCCCGTCCGCAGCTCCGAGATGTTGAACGGTCCCGGCGCTGTCCAGTCGCTCGACGCGC
>NZ_QPLN01000014.1:0-7270 GCF_003665885.1 Haloarcula sp. Atlit-120R
GTCTGTTCGACGCCCGTGAACGTCACTTCGGGATTGCGTGGTTCGAGGTTGTCGCCAGCGACAGACAGTGGAATCAGCTGGCTGTCGGTCGCACCGATGACCTGTTTCGTGTCGCGTTCGGTGTTGATCTGCCCAGTCAGCGTGATTTCCGGGTCCGTCGCACTGTCGAGGTCCCGAACCTCATACAGGTGGGTTGTGCCGGTCGTCGCCGGCTGACCGTCGATCTGCAGTGTCCCGCCGAACGTGATCGTGTTCGTCGAGAACCCGCTCACCCAGAACTGGGCTTCGCCATCGCGGACGTGCACCTCTTCTTGATATACCGCGCCGGACTCATGCACGACACCGACGACGGCTGGCACCGACCCGTGCTGTTGTTCCAGCCAGTCCGTTGAGACGCCGACCCAGCGTCCGTCGTGGGTTCGGTCGTCAGTCAGATTCAGCGCGGGCTCGCCGTCGACAGTCGTTGTCGACGCCCGGAGTGTCTGTGCGCCCGCCGAGGCCGACAGCGACGGTTTGGTCGTGTTACTCTCGACGTGCGTGTCTGGCACCTTCGACAGCGGTTTGTCTGGGTCGCGTGGTGCGGTACTCAGCTCTTCGATAGGGTCGCCGTCTGGGTCAGCTGGCGTCGACGCTGACTCTGCCTGTTGCTCATCGGCAGTCGGCGTCGAGTAGACGGTCCCGCTGTTCGCGTCGTCGGGGGCGTTCGACTGTGGTGCGAACAGCATCGGCGCGGCGACGGACACGACGACGACCGCCAGCGCCATGCCGACAATCGACAGTTGTTCGCGAGAGAGTGGCAGGTCATCACTGTCCATCAGAATCACCTCCAACAGCGTTCAGGGGGGTCCCCCCTTCCGTTCCTGTTCCAGATACGCGCGCGTACCGTACGGAACTTTTCTTCCGCTCGCGGTGATCGGGGCCGCGGCGCCCGCCAATCCGGCCGCCACAGCCGATTGTCGTGAACGTAAAAGGCCGGTCGATATCGCTCATGACCAGCGGCGTTGCTGGGTCAGTCATCGGCCACGACCTCCGGTCGCGCCGGGGCCAGTCCGTCTCGGGATGCGTGCCGCCACGATCTCCGTGCTACTGTCGGGGTTGAACATAATATCATAGTGGTTCTGGGTCGTTTTGATCGGGTTCTCCGGGAACGTGCCGTCAGCATACGGGCTCGAAAGTTGCTCGAGCACCTCTGGCGCGTCACCAGAGATATCGATGATGCCGTCGCCGGGCGCGAGGACACGCAGCTCGTGCACAGCGCCACCGGCCGCACGGTACTCGTTGAGAATTGTCGGCTGGTCCTCGTCGTCGGTCGCGACCTGGAGGTCCTCGACGACCATGCCGTCGTCGTCGCTGGTCGACACGTCGACGGCTTCTGGAATTCCGAGCCGGAGCTGGAACTCTGGCGTGTCGTGTGGGTAGCCGAGGTCCGAGAACTGGAACTCCGAGAACCGATTCTCGTTGTAGCACAGCCCGAAGCCAGTTGGTCGCTTCGAGAGGAGATCGTTGTCTTGCTCGATATCGCGGAACGGCTTCGGAGCCTCGCTCTTGGTCGTCCGATTCCCGCGTTCGTTATTCGACAGTTCGACCCAGAAGTCGAACTCTTTGAGCCAGTGATTATGGACGTCTTGTTCGTGGTGGCCGTAGCCGATTAGCGACAGCCCAGCCGACCGCATTTCCTTCGAGATGTTCGCCATGATCCGCACGCACTCATACGTCCAGTGGCCGGATTCACCGCCAGACGCAGATTCCGGAGCGACCATGCCGAACTCGTCGATATGCGCGGTCATCCAGTTACGCTCGCCATCATCGTCAACACGGAGTCCATCGAACGTGCGAGCGGCCAAGAACCCGAACCACCAGTGCGATGCCGGCGTCGGGTTCGCCTCGTTTTTCGGCACGAACTCAGGCTGCTTGACTGTCGCATCCGCCGTCGACAGCGCATCCTCACATTTCCGGAAGTACGGGTCCGGGAACACCACGTTGTACGTGCCCTTAGGGTGATCCTGTAGCCGCTCAACGAGCTCATAAACGTCACTGTAGTATCGCACGTCCCGACAGAGTTCGTCGGGATCGGGCTCGCCACGGTCGACCACTTCCATCCACCGGCCTTCGATATCGACACTACTGGGCAGCCACAGCGTTGTCCAGTCACGCATCCGTCGCCAGTCCGAGCTTTTCTGCCGTCCATTTCTGACGATACGCTCATCGTTGTGTTCCATCTGGTACGTGGCAAACTGGTCAGCGACGGTCGATTTCCCGGAGCCCTTCGGGGCTTCAACCATCGTCAGTGACGCTCCGGGTGAGCTCACCGTCGACGGCCCCTCTGCAGCGCTCTCGATATGCACGAGAAAGTCCGGGTACACGCCCGATAGCGCCGCTCCCTCGCGTGGATAGAACGCCTCTGGGTCGAACGCCGGGATATCGAACCGGGTTCGAATCTCTTCAGCGTCCTCGTTCCACATCGGGTCTGGCTCGTTGCCATAGACGATCTGTGCGCCCTGTTTCGTCTGTTCGGTGAATCCGTCCTGTTCTGACTTCGGTTTTCTCTGTGACATCGTTAGCTCACTCCAGACAAATCAGCCGGCTCACGGCGGTTCACGTCGCCCCCGCCGAGCCCGGCGTTGTGGACAATCGGGATATCGAGGTCGGCCAGCGACCGGCTGACCAGTTCCTTCGCCACCTCGACATCGGCCATCGTAATCTCTTCACGCAGGTTCGCCCGAGCGCTCGCCTGTGCGACACGGCGTGCGGCCCCGAGTTTGCGGGCAGTCACGGGTACGGGCGGGCCGTGATACCGGCCATCCGCGTCCGCGAGTGCATCGCGATAGCGCTCCGGCAGCGCCATTTTCTGTTCCTCGAACCACGCGGCCAGCGCCTCGATGACCCTGTCGTTCGCGGGTGTCGGATGCAGCTGTCGCGCCCGCAGCAGGACCGCGCGGTACTGGTCCATCGATAGCACCGGGTCGATAGCATCGGCGTCAGCCGTGTCGAGCGCCTGCCCAGTCGCGTCTTTCAGCGATGCCGACCACGTCCGAATCATCGACTCAGCCAGTTCCCGGACGTGTTCGCGGTCCTGTTTCGACCGCATCTGCATGATAAGGTCAAACCGCGACAGCAGCGGGCTGTTGATGCCCAGCGCGTCGACCAGCGACTCGTCACCAGCGAAGTGACCACCGAGCGGGTTGCACACGCCCAGCAGCCCGCACTCGGCTGGCAGCGTCATCGACTGGCCGGCCAGCGACAGCGGCAGTATCTGGTCGGCCAGCGCCGAGTGCATTTTCTCGATGGCGTCCTCGCCAGCCTTGTCCAGCTCGTCGACGACCGCGATCCCCTCGTGGGCGCGCACCAGCACGCCGGGCTCGATGCTGAACCCGCCGTCGGAAAAGTCGTCTTTCACCGCCGCCGCGGTCAGTCCCGGCCCCGACACACGCTCGCCGCTCGCGAACGCCGACCGGGGCGCGACCGCCGCGGCCCACTTCGCCAGCACGGACTTCCCTGTCCCCGGGTCTCCGGGTAGCAGAACGTGGATATCGCCCCGATAGTGCGAGCCGTCCGGCCCGTCGAACGTCGACGCGCTGACCAGTTGCAGCACGAGCCCCCGGACGACCTGCCGGTCCCGTGGGTGCGAGCCCGACACGAACTTCGGGGCTGCAGCCGCCATCAGCACATCCGCAGTCGACGGGTTCTCGATATCCACGTCGAACGACTCCGGGCGCTCGCGAAGCCGCTCGAAGAGGTCCCGCTGGTCGGCCGTGAACTCCGTGTCTTGGTAGGTCTGGCCGGCCGCTTGCACGGAGTTCACGACGACCTGTGGCTCGGGAATCGGCCCGCCACCGCGGAACTGCAGCTCACCGACAAGCACCACATCCTGACAGTTCGCGATGGCCCCGTGGCCCGCGAGGTCGCCCTGCAGGTGCGCGATGATATCCGAGGTATCGCCACCCAGCGCCGCGCTGCTGGGATTCTCTAACAGGAGCTTCTGATAGTCCTCATACCGGGACTGGTCCGGGTTGATGCGGAACGGGCCTTTCATCTCACACCCGACGCACTCGAAGGGCTCGATGTACTGTCCGGGCTCGAATGGTATCCGGGTGAGGGTGCCGCAGCGCTGGCACTCGAAGGCCGCTTCGACGAGCCGCGGCTGGACCTGCGTTCGCTTTGCGACCTGCCCTTCGAGCGCCAGCAGTTGCCCACGTCGGTCGCTCGGTGAGAACTCCCCGGGCGCGGTCGTGTGGGACTCAGGCAGGTTCTCGAAGCGCGGTGTCGCCTGCCCCAGCGACGTGTCGACCGGCAGCGGCGTGTCCGTAATCCCCGCTTCGACGTACTCAAGCATCGAATCGGGCGCATCGAGGATATCCTCTGCCAGCGTCGGGTCCCATCGCGCGAGCGCTGTCCAGTCCAGCGTCAGCGACGTGTCATCAGGATAGCGCTGGGCCAGCAGCGCCACCTTGTCGCTGACCTGCCAGCGGAGATACTGAGCAACCCGTTCGGACAGCTCGTCACTCATCACTGTCCTCCGTGTCCGGCGTCACCGAGTCGCGCCACTCTTCGAGCCGGGCAACGAGGTCCTCGACGAGCGCGCGTTCCTGTTCGGTGACGCCGTCCCAGTTGACCGCCATCCCGGCAGCTCGGAACGACGCCAGTTTCAGGAGCTTCCCTGCCCGCTCGTCGGCCAGTTCGGTGGTCAGTTGCACCGCATCGTCGACGGGGACGTCCTCGCCGTCGACGGCGTCCTGAACACGCTCGAAGATTGTCGGCTCGGCCAGCTGGACGAGTGACGCCGCGTCCTGTTCGCGAGCCCGGGCCGCCCGGATTGCTTCGATATCCATTATCCCGGCGGCACCTCCTTGGCGCGGCCAGCAACGTCGGCCAGTTCGTTGCTATTGGTCACGAGTTCCGACAGCGTGGCATTCATCGCCGGGAATATCTCGCTGGCCAGCAGCCACTCAAGCCGGACTGACGGCCCGCGAGTCAGCGAGTGCCACCACTCCCCGTGGCGGTCCAGCACGTCCTCAATAAACCCGCTGCGGACGTGACCCTCGGTCATGTGGATGATATCCTCAGCCCACGCCATGACCTCCGATTCGACGCCGGGCGGGTCCCGGAGTGTCCACCGTAGCATCCCGTGCTGTTCGACCGCGCGCTGGTGGAGTCTGGGCCGCCCAGCGACGTACTGAATCCGTTCGGCGTCTTTGACGCCCTCTTCATCAGAGAACTCCCCGACCCGCTCACGCAGGAGTTCAGTGGCATCCTGAAAGGCCGGGAGTAGGACCTTCCGAATGAGCCGCCGCCGGAACGCATCGGCAGTCTCGTCGTCGCTGGGTGCCTGGTCACAGATTGCGACCCGGTCGTCCGCATCTGCCATGAGGCACGCGACTTCCCAGCGGTCCTTCACGAGGTCCTCGTGCCACGTCTCCGGGGTTTGCCCGCCCGACACCACGTCGACGGCGTGGCACCACTCCAAGACCTCGGTGCGAGTCTGGAAGCCATCGCGAAGGCTCTGCTGTAGGTGGCGCTGCTGGGCGCGAAGCGAGTCCAGCCCAGCTGCGAACGAGCGGTCGACCGACCCGTCGTCGCTCGCGAGCCATTTGAGGGCGTGATGCCCGTCGGCCGCCATCGGGTCAGTCATCCGCATCAACTCCCTGTTGTGGCGACGACGGCGAGAGGTTCGTTGACGGGTTGTTCCCGCCGTGTTCGTCGTCGAGCGCTTTCTGAATCTCCGTGCGAACGCGGTCGACGATCTGCTGGCCTTGCTCGTGGTCAGACCATTCCAGTTCGGTGACCGCCTGCAGCACTTGGTCGAAGGTCTTGCGCTCTTCGTACTCGTGGCGCTCAGTCTGGACCTGTGCCTGGACGTCGTTCCAGTGAGACGGCCCCCAGTCGACTTCGAGCGACCCATCGCGAGCCTCGTGGCCTTCGATGAGCGCCGGCAACGTCGCCAGCCCCAGCCCGATAATCGTCGAGCCCAGTGCCGCGACTGTCCCGAGGTAGACCAGCGCGCCACCGCCGAGCGCGATGCCGATGAACCGCCAGTTCCGACGGGCCACCCAGTTTGACACCGCCGCCGAGATAGCCGCCGGTAGCGCCGCGATGCCCTCACCTTCGGGCGGGTCCGCGAGGTCCGCTTCGTCGACCTCTTTCGTCAGTGTTGGCGAGAACTTCAGCCGTGCCGGCCTGTGCCGCAGCACCTTGTCGGACTCTGGGTCGACCTCGAAGAGCTGGTCGAGGTCGCCTTCGCCGCTGTCGTAGGACTTCCAGTCCTCGGTCGGTATCTTCGCCGGGTCAGCCCAGTAGCGGGCCAGCATCGGCCGCAGGCCGGCTATCGGCGCATACAACTGGTCGCCGTGTCGGTACACAGACTTGATTTTGTTCGGCACACGCCGCGTCCCGACCGTTTCGTCACCACTCGGTGAGATAGCGCCCTGCCGGAGTTTTCGCTGGAAAAACCCGGCTTTCGAGAGGTCGCTGTCCCGGATGGAAAGCATCACCGGCAACGCCAGCAATCCCATCAGGATGCCGACCGCGATGGGTGCGTTCGCGAGGATAATCGACGTTTGCCACGTACCAACTATCGCTGCGATGCCGATCACGACGGCGACCACGCCGGCCCAGTAACTCACTCCTTTTAGCGTCCCGAGAATCGTTCGCGAGAGGATGTGCTTCGCTGATGCCCCCGAGAACATGATGCCACAGATAGCCGGGATAATCAGATTCAGCGCACCCCAGCGCCAGAGGTCGCCTTTCGAGTTCGTCGGGTAGGCCGGGGATGCCGTCAGCGGGTTCGTTTGATGGGCGAACCGCCAGCGTGCGCCCTCGACGCGGCTGCCGTCTTGTTCCAGCCACGCCGTTGCCTGCCACTGCTGGTCGTAATGGGACTGCAGTTTCAGCTTCGACGCCGAGTAACCGCTATCTGCCTCGAAGCTAATCCGCTGGACAGTCTGGTTCGCCGCGTAGGTCTGCTGTGTCCCGTTGACGCTCGTCGTCCGCTCTTGCCAGAACACAACGACGAACTCATAATCACCGACACTCTCACCGAACGCCGATGTGTACGCCAGCAGATAGTCCGTTCTGAGTGCCTGATTCCGACCGAGCGGCTGGTAGGACGACTGGGCCGGGTTCAACGGCAGGTACTTCAGCACGATTCCGCCGGTCGGGAGCATCCGCGTCGACTCCGGCGGCCCCTGTGAGCCACCACTTGATATCTGGTCGCCGCCCGTCCGCAGCTCCGAGATGTTGAACGGTCCCGGCGCTGTCCAGTCGCTCGACGCGC
>NZ_QPLN01000015.1:0-3134 GCF_003665885.1 Haloarcula sp. Atlit-120R
CACGGACCACTCTATCTATCACGTCGTAGGAGCCTTCAGACAGCGCCTCATCCGGCTGGAAGTTTGCCGTAGCCAACTCCCCGAACCACCGAACACAGTCCCGTGAAGTACCACTCTCAAACGTCGCGTGGCTCATCAGATACCGTACTGTACCAACCACCTCATCGTACGATTCTCTATCTCTCAAGCCCTCGTACGGTAAGAAAGCGGACCGACCACCATCCCGGTCTATCCGGTGCGCCACCCACCCCTCTTGCTCTTCCGGGTCGTCCGCATCGAAGTCCCGGCACAGTCCGATAATGTGGTAGTGCGGGGACCAGTACGTCAGTTCTCGCCACGACTCGGGGCGTTCATCGAGTACCCACTGCCAGATCCCCATGTCCGGGTCTTCTTCCTCAAACTGCCGTTGAACATCGCTCTTGACCCTATAACCGTGGAATATCGCGGTCCCACCACGCACCCCTTTCTCCTGCGCCAGTTGGTACGCTTCTCGGAACCCATCGTACACCTGCTGCAGCGTCCGTATCTCGCCTTCAGGTGGTGACATGACTGCGTGTATCGCACGCCGATCTATCCCCGGTGTCTCGACGTGACGCGCAGCAGACAGCCGTTTCGTGATGCCTACAGCCCGCTCTTTCGTCCACACGCCCTCACAGTTCGGACAACTACGCCGTCCACAGTGGTTCGGGGCGTAGGAGACTTCTGCGCAGTTGTCGCAGAACTCTGCCGGTTTCCACACCCCACAGTTCGGTCCTTTCTCGCCTTCGCCGGGTAGCGTCATCGAGGAATCAGCGAACACCGAGTACTCTATTTCCTCCTGCCACCGACCGGGTTCGGTGGCGAGGTCGTCCTCGACCCCACCAGCGTCACCGTCGTCCACCAGGTGCGTCCAGTCCTCAACGATTCCGCCCCACTCTTGAGAACTCACGCGCACCCCCCCTTTTTCGGGATAGAGAGGCTGAAACTCCCGTCAGTACAGAGCCTCACCATTGCAGCCGCATAGTGCAGGGTCCGGTACGCCCCGCAACCGCTACCACTACCGCGAACCCTCCCGGCGCTCCAAGAAACGCCGTGTCCTCGCTCGCTCCGCTCGCTGCGGGACGGGTGTTCTCGCGCCGCTCGGGATGCTGGTGACACCGCAACCGCACACGACGGGTCCCGCCGTCGGCTGGCCGGGCGCCGTTGGGTCACCACTCGCCGCGATCTCCATCCTCGACGAGAGATCACCGCTCGGTCAGCTGGCGCTCGGTGCTTCGAGAACAGCGATACACTTTCCCCACTGGCGGGGGTAGAGTCATGTGCGTTCATCCTTGGCGGGTGACGCAGTTTTCGGGGCGGTGACCGCCGTCCCGTTTCCCACGACCGAGTAGCCGCGGGAGCGTACCTGCGTTAGCAGGTACGTGGGACGGACTTGGTATAAAACCTGTCACCCCGAACCGAAGCTACTCCTCACCTCCTAGTCGCTTCAACCGCACCCATGCCTGAGCGAACGGATACGCAACGACCGCCACCAGGACGACCGCGAGGATCGTGTCTTCGCGGCTGTCTGTCTGATAGAGCCGCCACGCCTTCCGAATCTCTTGGATCATCGTCACTCAGTGTCTGACTTTCGCTCCTCGATCACGTCGGGGAGCGGGTCACGGTCCCACGACTTGCCGAACTGTCTCGGACTCGTATTCTCGAAAAGCTGGGCAAGCTGCTGCTCGGCCTCTTCTTCGACAACGCGCAGCTCTTCAATCGCTTCCTCGACCTCGGACCGAGTCTCTTCGAGATCCTGCCGCAGGTTCTCGATCTCCTCGACCGTGAGGCGCTTGGCGTTTTTCGCCTGCTGCTGCGCCTCTTCGGCTTTGTTCTCCGCTTCCATCACATCGCGGCGAGAGGCTGCCACGGGTGCCTGCATCCCGTTCCGCTCTTCTTTCCGCTGCCGCTGTTCAGTACGCTGTTCCTCTGCCGTATCGTCCGGTTTCGTCGGGTTCATGGTTCGATCTGAATCGGTTGACTGCAGTGGGGACACTGGAACTCAGCACGTCGGAGTTCGAGATACACAGTCAGTGCATCTCGAACCCGATCCGCTCGGAAGTCACCGAGCCGGTCTGCGTCCCGGTCCAACGACTCCCGTGTCTCAGCATCCACCTTCGCCGTCACCGGGTGTTCTCCCTTACAGTCGGTCATATGGATACGTGGAATTTTTCCACGTATTACTCGGATACGTACCATTTACCAGTAAAAGGGGGTCTCAAGAATAGTTCACACACTCATCTATAGTTCTATAGTCACCATCGGGTACTGTTTTTATCACACAGTTCTCAGACAAACTATGCCCGCCGTCCCAATTGATGAAGTTACGCCAGAACGAGTACAGGCCATTGTTGATGATGAGGGAGTTATTCGCCTCAGTGAGTTAGCTGAGGAAATCGATGTCAGAACTACCAGTCTCTACACGCCAGTGATGGAGTTAGTATCTCGGAAGGAAGCTGCTGTCTTTCCTATCGGTGATGTTGTCGAAGTCCGGTCAGAGAATTAGAGGTAGTCGCTCATCATATCCTGTTGCAACAACTTCCCGACTACTCGCTCGACATCGCCGTTCACAGTCTTCTCCGCTGTCCGTTCTAACTTTGCCCACTGTCGAAGCGGAAGCCGGACTGTCACCGAATCTGCGCTGTTCGGCCACATCCACACCGTCACCTCATCAACGCCCCGAACGAACTCCACAGGCACTCTATGAGAACTCACAGAAGTTCCTCCATAGCCTCTCTCGCCTCTTCCTCACTACGCGCCTTCCTCATTCCCGGCGGTGGCATCCGCTCTCCAATTGCCCACTCGAACGCAGCAACCAGCCGCCTCTCTGCTTCCCGTCCGATACGGTCACACCAACCGGGGTCAGCTAGAGCTCCACCAGCGTCCCAGATCGGTGACCATGACCGTGACCCACAGCACTCGCACTCATCTTCTTCCTCGACTCCGCACCCGTCACCGTCATCTTCCTCTACTCCATCGTTCACCACCTCACGGACCACTCTATCTATCACGTCGTAGGAGCCTTCAGACAGCGCCTCATCCGGCTGGAAGTTTGCCGTAGCCAACTCCCCGAACCACCGAACACAGTCCCGTGAAGTACCACTCTCAAACGTCGC
>NZ_QPLN01000016.1:0-2806 GCF_003665885.1 Haloarcula sp. Atlit-120R
ACAACCGGTACACCAGTGGCCACCAACCGTAGTTCCTCTCGTACTATACGGTCGTTCTTGTCAGACACCATAACACACCCAGTAGATAGCAGCCGACCTGTCTCACGACGGTCTAAACCCAGCTCACGACCTCCTTTAATAGGCGAACAACCTCACCCTTGCCCGCTTCTGCACGGGCAGGATGGAGGGAACCGACATCGAGGTAGCAAGCCACTCGGTCGATATGTGCTCTTGCGAGTGACGACTCTGTTATCCCTAGGGTAGCTTTTCTGTCATCAATTGCCCGCATCAAGCAGGCTAATTGGTTCGCTAGACCACGCTTTCGCGTCAGCGTTCCTCGTTGGGAAGAACACTGTCAAGCTATCTTTTGCTCTTGCACTCTTCGCCGGGTCTCTGTCCCGGCTGAGATAGCCATAGGGCGCGCTCGATATCTTTTCGAGCGCGTACCGCCCCAGTCAAACTGCCCGGCTATCGGTGTCCTCCTCCCGGAGTGAGAGTCGCAGTCACCGACGGGTAGTATTTCACTGTTGACTCGGTGGCCTGCTAGCGCAGGTACCTGTGTAATGTCTCCTACCTATGCTGCACATCGGCGACCACGTCTCAGCGACAGCCTGCAGTAAAGCTCCATAGGGTCTTCGCTTCCCCCTGGGTGTCTCCAGACTCCGCACTGGAATGTACAGTTCACCGGGCCCAACGTTGGGACAGTGAAGCTCTGGTTAATCCATTCATGCAAGCCGCTACTGATGCGGCAAGGTACTACGCTACCTTAAGAGGGTCATAGTTACCCCCGCCGTTGACAGGTCCTTCGTCCTCTTGTACGAGGTGTTCAGATACCTGCACTGGGCAGGATTCAGTGACCGTACGAGTCCTTGCGGATTTGCGGTCACCTATGTTGTTACTAGACAGTCCGAGCTTCCGAGTCACTGCGACCTGCTCCGTTCCGGAGCAGGCATCCCTTCTTCCGAAGGTACGGGACTAACTTGCCGAATTCCCTAACGTTGGTTGCTCCCGACAGGCCTTGGCTTTCGCCGCCATGGACACCTGTGTCGGTTCTCGGTACGGACATCATGCTCGTCTTTTCATGGGCCCCAGGTTGAATCACGTTTCCCTATACCGCCGTTCGTCCGCTTCGTGCCATTACGGCTTCCACGGAGTTGGACGGTTCGACCGGGCGAAAACCCGGCGTGATCGACCCCAGGGCGTCAACTTTCACTGCATGATGGCACGGGAATATTAACCCGTTTCCCATTTCGTCTCAGTCGAGTTGCGGTGAGACTTAGGACCGGCTAACCCTCAGCTGATCAGCAGTGCTGAGGAACCCTTATCCATTAGGCCGTCGGGGTTCTCACCCGACTATCGCTGCTACTATGGCCAGGATTTTCGTCACCAATCGGTCCACAGGAGTTCTCACCCCCGCTTCCATCCAATTGGAGCGCCAATCTACTCGATCACCCTGTAACGGGTGCGGACAGGTCTCGGTGGTGGATTTGAGTCCCGATCATTTTGGGCGCCTCAAACCTCGGCCGGTAAGCTGTTACGCTTTTCTTAGAGGGTAGCTGCTTCTAAGCTCACCTCCCGGCTGTCTAGGGCTCGAGACCACCTTCAGAGGATTACACTTAATCCACACTTGGGGACCTTAACCTATCTCTGGGTTGTTCCCCTCCTGGTACACAGGCTTACCCCGCGCACCGGAATCCCCGCGTCAAACAGCGTCTGTAGGTTTGGAGTTTGACAGGTGTGCCGACTCCTCTCGGAGGCGGACACACCAATCGGTCGCTCTACCCCACAGACTACCTCGGCGGAGGTCATGCTTCGACATGTTTCGATTGGAACCAGCTGTTGCCGGACTCGATGGGCCTTTCACCCCTACACATAGATCACGAGAGGGTATTGTAGGACACCAACTCTAACAGACTTCCACGTGCCTTTCGGCACGCTTCATCTTGTCCATGCGTAGATCGTCCGGATTCGGGTCGTGTCCACATGGCTCCCCGCGCTTGAACACGGCGGCCCTCGGGCAAATGAATGCCCTGCGGCCATGTCGGTTTCCCTGTGCCTCCCCGGATACTCCGGTTAGACTTGCCATACAGACACACTCCCTGGCTCGTTTTTCAAAACGTACGACAGAACATCGGCTTCCCGTGAGTCTTACTGGACGCTCGCGCGTCGGTCATTCGTCAGGGGACCTTGTATGCCCTGTCGCTCGATCGCCAACTGATTTCATGCTCTATTTCGCCTCCCTTCTGAGGGTACTTTGCAGCGTTCGTTCACACTACTTGTTCACTATCGGTCTCAGGTTGTGTTTAGCCTTCGCAGTCGATGCCTGCGTTATTCGCGAGGGATATCCAACCCCCGCTACTCTGGCACTACCGCACAGCGTACTGGTCTCGAGTACGGGGTTGTCACCCTGTATCACGCTCTGTTCCAAGAGACTTCGTCGAGACGGTCGGCTGATGAGAGGTAGCCCGGACACCACATTGCCCGTGAGGGCTTCGGTTTGGGCTGTATCGCGTTCACTCGCGGTTACTGACGACATCACGTTGCGTTTTCTGTTCCTCCCGATACTGAGATGTTTCAGTTCTCGGGGTTCCCCATTGCGCGAAGCAATTGCAGAGGAGATTCTCATTCGGAAATCTGTGGTTCTTGGCCTCCGTGCGGCTCCCCACAGCTTATCGCAGCTTGGCACGTCCTTCATCAGCGCCTGAGCCGAGCAATCCACCAGCTGGCATAGTAGCCAACGTCGTTGTGACTCGTTCAACTGAACGAGTCCAGTGGACGCCTGGATCGCACGTACACACGGTTTCAT
>NZ_QPLN01000017.1:0-1397 GCF_003665885.1 Haloarcula sp. Atlit-120R
TTAGACGAGTACGCAGAAGTGTATGATTTGACTCGTACAGAGGCTATGACGTTGATTCTTGAACGCGGGTTAGAAGACCCTCCAGAAGCCGGACAGGTTGAAGCCGACAGCCGGTATGGCGGCACCAGAACGGTGTATACGCTGTCTCTGAACCCTGCAAACGCAGAATCCGTTGAAGAGTCGGAACTGTCCGCTGAGGAGTACGTGAACCAGTGCATCAACGTCGCTCATGCCCGTGGATTTGCGCCGTAGAGGTTCTCACACAATCGTATACGCTGGTATAGCGGTAGTAGAAAGCCTGTGCGTAGGAATTAAGGCCCCCGGTACAGAACGGTGATGTAACTCACGAAGTGACCGAAGTCCCGGGAAAGGGCCGGGACGGCAGGACAGGGGCGTCTCACCGCCCCTGTCCGGCGTGGAACTTGTGGCAAGGTTCCGTACACGGCCCTTCTCCGTCCGTCCGCAAAGGCGTTTCGCCCGACGCGAGACGGTCGAATTCGCAGGATAGACGGCTTCAGCCGGTCGATGTTAGCGCCGTTAACCGCCATGTCAGCGTCTCTAACCCCGTCAGCCGCCGGGAGGGAGCGCGACCTTGCGGTGCGCGAGGTCCGTGGGACCGGACCGAGCGCCGCGCGACCGTCCAGAGGGAGGACCGACCGGGCCGACCGAACTCGTCTGCGGTGCGGGGGCGGTCATCGTGAGTACCGACCAGCCGGGGAGCGAGGGCCGGTCTGCCCTCTACTCTCGGCCCTCCAAGACTAAGCGTGCAGACACCGAGAAGGGACGGCAGGGCTTGTCTATCCGCCGTTCTCTATCTGCCCCCCTCACCGACCGGGACGAGGTGGACCTTCGCGCCGAGGTGTGCCGGGCCCACGCCCACGGCGTCGACGCGACCAGCTGGCGCGAGGCGACCCACGACTGGCGGGAGTACATCCGTGAGTCCGGCGAGACTGCGTCGGTGTTCGAGAACCCGGAGGGAGAGCAGGTGACGGGGGGCGACCCGAACCGGTTCGACCCGGACTACGCCGACAAGCAGTATGCGAAGCTCAAGGACTTAGAGCGTGGAATTCGGGAGGATTACCGAATGCCGTTCACGGCGATGCTGTCGCTCACGGCATCCTCGACGAACGACGCGGGCGAGCCGCTGCCGCCGGTCGACCATCTGGACGACCTGCTGGGTTCGTGGGAGGCCGTGAGGCGCGCTCTGAGCCGTTCGTTGGAAGGGAGGCGGTGGGAATACCTCGCTATCCTCGAACCACACGCCAGCGGGTACCTACACGTCCATATCGCGGTGTTCGTGGATGGTCTGGTCCGGCGGGAGACGTTCAAACCGGTCATCGACGCCCACCTGCGGAACTGCGACCGAGCCGGACGGGACGCGCACAGCGTCGAGGAGG
>NZ_QPLN01000018.1:0-1339 GCF_003665885.1 Haloarcula sp. Atlit-120R
TCCACCACAACGGGTGTGACGCCACCCGTCGCGGCTTTGTGGTCGCTGTTCTCCAGCAGATCGAGGCCGACGTAGCGTTTCTCAAGTAGTCCTTCGGCGGTTGCCATATCCATCGCGAGGAGCTCGGTCTTGGTCTGGTCCCGGCCGACCTGCCGCGTTTTCTCGACGATGTCGCCACCGCCGATCTCGATGAGCTTCTCCCAGACGCGCTTGATCGTCTGGCGATGCGGTTCCTTCCCGAGTTCGGCGGTGAGGGCGGTCTGCAGGTCGGCTTTGGTCATGAACACGCCGCTGCCGTCGGTTCGCTTCGTGGCAAATTCGGGCCAGCGCTTGGCGACGGTGATGGCGCGGTAGGTGTTCTGGCGGTTCGAGCGTTCGACGAACATGGTCTTGACCTTGGACTGGCGGCAGTTCGCGAAGAAATCCAGCGGCGAGCTGCTGGGTTCGATGCCCTCGGGCAGTTGTTCGGCGTCTTCCTGATGGTCGCTATCGGCTTCGAGTTGCTGGGCTTTGGCGATAGCGCTCTTGGCGACGTCGTGGGTCGCCTCCTGCTGGGTTTCGAGGTCGTCGAGGCGTTGGTCGTTCGTCGCGGCGTTGCCGACCGCCGTGGTGGCAACGTCGTGGGTCCGTTCGACGTCGGCCTCCAGGTCGTCGACGCGTTCCTGGAGGTCCTCGATGGTCCCGACCAGCAGCTCAAGAACACTCGAAACGGGGGGTGCCACTTCGTCGCCGAGTTCACTGACGAGCGACTGGAGGGCGTTGATGTCCGTTCCCTCTTGGTCGATATCCATCCCGAGTTCATCGGCGAGGGCCTGGTCGGTGGCTGTGCTGTCGGTTCCGCTGTCGTCGTTGGTGGATTGTCGTGGCATCGTGACCACAGTGCCCGTCCCCGGGATCGAACCGGGCAGTGCCGACCACGGCACGGGCTAACGGCGATGTCGCAGGCGCTATCTGGACGCGGTAGTTGGCTCGTGGCAATGCCGGGCTGTCCGGCGGCTTTGCCTCGTGGCAACAGCCTGGATCCGACCAGCGGCGGTCATCGGGAATCGTCCTGTGGCGTGGGTTCGGTATCGGTGGATTCAGACGCCTGTCGCCACCCCGGAGCCTCACAGTCCGCTAAATCGACGCCGTAGTGGTTGCCGTGACCCGTCATCTGTCGACCACCGCCCGGCGCTCGATGACAACGTCGTGGGCGTAGTCACCGCGGCGGTACTGGTCGTAGTAGTTCTCGATGGTGGGGAAGTCGGCCGTCCACTCGGTGTAGTGTTCCAGGTCGCCGACCATGTAGCGGAGTCGCCACTGATCGGGTTCTGTGGTCGCTGTGTCGGTCGCAGTGCCC
>NZ_QPLN01000019.1:0-1160 GCF_003665885.1 Haloarcula sp. Atlit-120R
GTCGGTTCGCGGGGACGGCCCGACGCACCGCGAGGGCCGTCCACGCAGCTCGACGGACCATATTGATGAACTCCTTGAACGACCACTCCCAGAGGCGACGCCCCCCACGGCGGGGCGTCGCCACGTACTCCCAGTGCAAATACCGCCAGACGTTCTGTAACAGCAGGCTCACCACGACGTACAACAGCCGTACGACCGGATTTTGTGTCGAGGTCGTCGCGATACTTTGCTCGGAGAGTCGATAGCTTGCCTCGATACCGAAGCGTTGCGCGTAGTGGTATCGAGCGTCCCGTGGTGAGTCGATGAACGGCGCGTCAGCGGCGTAGCCGTGACGCGCCACGCCATGTTCGTCGTACCGTCCGTTCTGGTAGGTACAGTCGATGTAGACGGGAAACTCGACGGTCCAGCTGTGACCGTCGAGTTTCGCTGTCAGACTGTGCTGAATCACGCGACTCCACCCTTCTGAGAGTTCTCGCTTGATCGTCCGTCCCCAGCGGACGATCGGCATGACGTACGCGTGGTTGTGCGCCTGAAGCAGCGTCAAACACTTGCTGTCGTAGAATTCGCGGTCAAGATAGACGGCCTTGACGTTGAGGTCAAGGCCGTCGAGGATACCGAGAAACCCAGCGAGGACGCTGCTGGCGGTGTCGCCGTCTTCGAGACGGCGCACCGCCAGCGTGTATCGTTTGTTCTTCACGCGTGCGTACAGTGTCGCGTAGGCGTGGAACGCGGTGGTTCCACGCTTCGCTTGTGAGTGATACAGGCCGTCTGTATCGTCTTCGTCGCCGTAGTAGGGCCGCAGGTGGAGGTCTGCGCAGACCTCCACCTGCTGGGGAAGGACGTCGAGAACGTCTTTCTGGAGGAGCATGTTGCCAACCTGTTCGAGCGTTTCTAGATCGAATTTAGTGCGGAGATGGTAGAGAACGGAGTTTTCGTGGGGTGCATCTTCGCTTCTCTCACAGAGCGTTGAGACCGAGGTCCCGTCGGCGCAGGCGCCGACGAGGACCTCGTAGATGTCTTCAGCATCGAGTTCAGCGTTTTCAGCGAGTGAGAGGGCAACTTCCTCGTCAAGAGAGTTGACGAGGAAGTTAAGGAGCTGGTCCTCGTGGATTTCATCGTCTGCTTGCTGGGTTTTAGACACACCTTCTGCAAGCAGACCT
>NZ_QPLN01000020.1:0-1093 GCF_003665885.1 Haloarcula sp. Atlit-120R
ATGCCAGAGTAGCTTGCATCGGTGGAGCCGTCGCCGTTGATGTCGATGCTCGGGTTTTCGGTTCCGGTACGGGCTGTATAATCAAGCGAGTAGTCGACTGCCCCAGCACCGCTCACGGATATACTGTCACCCAGAGCGACCGGGAAACTCTTAGTTTGCGACCCTCCACCCTCCACAAAAAAGCTCTTAGACGTGCCGCTGTCCGCCGAAATTGTCACATCTGCCCCGGTTTTGTAATCAATATGGATGTACGAATCGTAGGTATATCCGTCGTAGACGAATGATTGAGCACCGCCACCGCTCCGTTCAAAATGGATATCATGGTCTGGACTCTTGTCTTTTTTAACGGAGAGAGTGACATTGTCCGAATTTTTTGGGTCCCATGTCTCAATATCGACGGTTTTGGTTCGCTTGTTGAAACTCACTCCAGACGCCACTAGCGTCCCTTCAGTGTGGTCTTCGTCTACTCCTTCACGAGTGAGATATATTTCATAGGACCCACCACTAGAATATTCCTCCATATGAAATGTAATCTCAGTAATTGCCGAATTTGGAACCCGTTTTAATTCGGATGACCACTTATTACCAGCTACGTAGGTATGCTCTCCCTGAGAGTATGAGTCTCCGCCAGAGACGGTGAGTTGCTCGTTGCTCGGGTTTAGGTTTCCTTCGAGGTTCAGCGAGTCCGACCCGCCAGTCGATAGCGTGCCACTGTCTGAGGCCGATTTTAACGACGAATCTCCTTTAAACGTCACCGAGACGTCGTTCGCCAGAGTGTTCCCATCCACCGAGTAGCTAAACGAATCACCGCTTTCGAGGTTCGATGCCGAGACCGTCCGGCGGTTTGATGTCGACTTACCGATGAACGTCGTGGAAACGTTCGTCGCTGGCTGGTTCCCATCGATATTGTAATCGATAGTCTCACCGTCGGACAGCGTTGTCGAGAACAGTCCCGCGTCCGTCGTGGTCTGTTCGACGCCCGTGAACGTCACTTCGGGATTGCGTGGTTCGAGGTTGTCGCCAGCGACAGACAGTGGAATCAGCTGGCTGTCGGTCGCACCGATGACCTGTTTCGTGTCGCGTTCGGTGTTGA
>NZ_QPLN01000021.1:0-1006 GCF_003665885.1 Haloarcula sp. Atlit-120R
CCGATTTCTCACTGCTCATCACCCAACTCAAGAGCCATGACTAACGCAATCGTCACGTTCGCCATCATCGCCGTCGTCGGTGTTTTTGCTATCGCTACCTTCGGGACCTCCTACATCGAGAGTGCCGAGGCTCAAGCGACCACCGAAGGCATCACCCTCGACGATGCCGGCCGCCTCGTCGACGCGGCAGACATCGCCGTCGACTTCGGCGCGAACGTCACCGTCACGCACAACGGTACGACCCTCTCCGAAGGTGTCGACTACCGTTTCAACGAATCGACCGGGGAGCTCGAACGACTGGCAAACGCGACCGTCTCCAACGGGACGCAGGTCAACATCAGCTACCAGTTCGAAGCACCCGACCAGACTACCCGCGATGTGAACCGCGGGCTCGGTGCGATTAGCATCCCAGTACCGCTTCTCGCCCTCATCGCCGCCGCATTCGTCGTCTGGGGGTTCCTCGGATGATACTCGTCGCCCACCAGCTGGCACTCGGCCTCCTCGGGACGCTCGCCCTCTTCGGAGCGCTCGTTTTCCGCGGCCACGACTCTGAAGCCATCTGGGCACTACTCGGCCTCATCGTCTGGGGCGCACTCGCGCTCACCAGCGGTAACGTCGCCGTCTTCAACGAATCGACCGGCGAGTTCATCTCAGTCGGCTCTCCGACTATCCAGTTCGTGTGCCTCGCCGCGGCCGCAGTCAGTGCCATCGCACTCTACGGTGCCGTCTTCCACACCGCCACCAGTGAGGGTGTCCGCGCATGATGGGACGCGACCCCCAACCCGACCCCGGCGAGCTCCAAGCGCGTGAGCTCGACGAGCGCGCCGCCCAAGATCTCGAACGAACCGCGGTCAACCGCGGCGTCTCGAACGGCCCGGTAGTCGACCCCATGCACGACATGGAGCCCGAGGACCTCCTCGACCGCCTCCTCGAAGCCGACGTCGAGTCCAACGAGTACGATGAACTCGTCTCGCTCATCCAGCCGTACCTCTCGCCGAGCGAGATG
>NZ_QPLN01000022.1:0-835 GCF_003665885.1 Haloarcula sp. Atlit-120R
CCGACGCCCGGGTCAGTTGGTCGTCGTCGACCGTGTCGAGTTGGTTAGCGGGCGGTCCACCCAGTTGTGCCTCACCTGTGGCGGTCCCGGCGCTCGCAGAGACTGGCCCTGCGATAACCGAGAATACCACGATGAGAGTGAGTGCAAGACTCAACCCTTGTCGGGAGAGCCTGCGGTAGCGACTCATATCTCACCCAACAGATAGAAACGGCATAATACTTTTGAATGTGAAAATTTCTGAAAGGTCGATGCCTGGTCTCGGGCGGACCTCACGCCGTTGAAATCAACCCCCGTCGTCGCAAGCGACACGGCGCGGTCGCCGCCGACGTGCGAATATCCATAATATATGTTATGATATCGGCGGTGTCGACTTGGCTCCCGCGTAAGCGAGGGGCGTTGCGAGGCGACCGCGGGTGGCGGTTGCGAGGCGACCGCGGTGGACGGAACGCGAGTGACCGACAGAGATGTAACAGACGTATCTTCATCACACTGGGACAGCCGACCACGGTTTGGCGCGTTCGACCTCGGCCGAGAACACGCGTGTCGGACGCTCTCGAACGCGATGAGACTCGCGGTCACGACCACCCGACCGTGTGAGACCCGTTCGGCCGCCGCTCTCGTCCGCTTGGGGGGAACGATTATCATCGTGGTCGTTGGAGTTGTAGTCGAAACTCGATAGGATATCTCAAGGGGTGGGTGAGATACTGCTCAGAGCCGCCACAAAGGGTGGGTAATCAGAATGGTTAACAAGCGATACGAAGCAGGAGAGAACGTACCGACGGATATCTGCTCGGTTCCCGCTGCCGAGGATGTGCTGACGTTCGCCGTGCCGGTC
>NZ_QPLN01000023.1:0-750 GCF_003665885.1 Haloarcula sp. Atlit-120R
TTTCTTATTATCGGATGTACAAGAGGCAAATGAATGAAGATTTATTTAAAGAAATTGTTAATTCCGATGAAGATGAGAGAATAAGCGATCAGTTTCAGACTGACAAGCGGATTTACTACGCACTGTTTGGACTCTTGCTTCTACTATCAGTGTATGCAGTGATTGATTTACAACTTATTCAGGGGCCGATCTCGGATATAATTCAGTCCATATTATCGGAGACTAATTGAAAACACGCCACAACTCTCCGGAAATCAACTCTCCGATGTTGGAACCACTGTGTGTGTACAGTGTGGATGGTTTGGGATTTTCACTTCATCATGATAATCTGCTTCTCCATAGGTGCGATTCAGTCGATTGAGCAGGATGTCTATATCCGCCTCTTTTCCTGCTAATGGAATCGTACACGGAGAGTCTCTGTCTTCCTGCGAAGAGTGGGGGACGAAGCAAGAGTTATCTCCTCGCTCACTTAGTAGCTCCAGTACAGCTTGATTGTAGAACCGACTTGCCTGTGTGCGTAACAATCTCTCATCCCACCCATCCGCGAATACTCTATTGCTATGCGAGTGAGGTGATTCGTGACGGGGTAGTTCTGAAGAAACCTTCGAGATTGCTTCCTCTAAGCTGATTTGACCCTCAAAAAATTGATTTAGAATATCTCTGAGTGAATCTGTTCGGCCATCTCCTTCGATAGCCTTTCCATGTATTGGTTCTTCGATTACCAATTCAAGCACTCTCTGCTGAAGAGGG
>NZ_QPLN01000024.1:0-747 GCF_003665885.1 Haloarcula sp. Atlit-120R
GACCGGCTGGGCCATCATCGGGATGGTGTTCTACGTGATCGGCGAGTACACGTCGGTGCTGACAAAGACAGCCTACCCGATCAAGTGGTTCAAAGGCCGCCCGGCCCGGCTGACGACGGGACTGGTGGGCGGCTTTTTCGGTGGCGTGTATGCCGGCGGATTCCTCTGGAGCGCGGCGGCGTCGTTCATCGGGGCTGGCGCACTGGCTGGCGGTGGCACGGTATTCCTCGGACTGACGGGGAAAGAGACGATGGTCGTGTTTCTGGCGGCGCTGGTCGTGGGGCTGGCGCTGTACACGGGCGCGGCCGCAGAAGAGGCGGTGGATGCAGATTAACATCTCGGGCTGGGGTGCGGTCATGCTGGCCGCAGTCGGGCTCGTCGCCATCGCGATGGTCGTGGCCCCGGAGGCAACGACAGACTACGTCAACGGCGTAGCGAGCGCTCTTTCGGGGGGCTAACTGTGGGCGGACACGCACTCTCGGGAGGTGATAGGGCCGCCGTCGCCGCGGTTAGTGTTGCGGTCGTCCTCGTCGCTGTCACCGTGGCGGGCGCGTTCGCGATGCCCGCATCGGCAGCGGTGGCTGACGGACACTACCAAGCGACCAACGAAACGGCCGACAGCGCGTCGAGCGACTGGACAGCGCCGGGACCGTTCAACATCTCGGAGCTGCGGACGGGCGGCGACCAGATATCAAGTGGTGGCTCACAGGGGCCGCCGGAGTCGACGCGGATGCTCCCGACCGGCGG
>NZ_QPLN01000025.1:0-743 GCF_003665885.1 Haloarcula sp. Atlit-120R
ATTCGGGACCCGAGTGTTCAGGAGAACATCGCTATCCCTGTTCACGAGATCAAGCAGCCCTCGACCGCCTTCATTCAGGACGAGGTCGTCGGCATCGACACCGACGCTCGGGAGGTCGCCCTCGCCGACTCCGCTGCTGTCGAGTACGACTACCTGCTGGTCGGGCTGGGTTCCCAGACCGCATTCTTCGGCATTGACGGGCTCGAAGAGCACGCTCTGACGCTCAAGAGCCTCGACGACGCCCTCAATATCCACGACAACATCCAGCAGGCCGCTCGCGAAGCCTCGACCAACGACCCCGCGCAGGTCGTCATCGGCGGCGCTGGCCTCTCGGGCATCCAGACCGCCGGCGAGGTCGCCGAGTTCCGCGACGAACACAACGCGCCCATCGACATCCACCTCGTCGAGGGCCTCGACCAGGTGCTGCCCAACAGCGACCCGGAACTCCAGGGCGCGCTGCGCAAGCGCCTGGAAGCCGCCGACGTGAACATCAAGTGCGGTGAGTTCATCGGCGAGGTCGACGAGGAGACCGTATACATCGGCGACGAGGACGAACTGGACTACGACGTGCTGGTCTGGACCGGCGGCATCACCGGCCGGGATTGCATGCAGGATGTGGATCTGGACAAGGACGAGCGCAACCACCGCGTCCACGCTGAGGGGAACTTCCAGACGGAGGACGAGCGGGTCTTCGCCATCGGCGACTCGGCGCTGATCGACCAGCCGGGCGACCAGCCCGCGCC
>NZ_QPLN01000026.1:0-707 GCF_003665885.1 Haloarcula sp. Atlit-120R
GGGACCGACCGCGGAGTCGTTCATGGAGCGGACGAACTTCGACCTGCTGTTCCTCGGCACGAACGCCTTAGACGTGGAATCCGGCCTCACGACCCCGAACGAGGACGAGGCGCGGATGAAGGAGTTGATGGTCGAGAAGGCCGCGAAGGTCGTCCTCGTCGCGGACCTCTCGAAGCTCGGTCGACGGAGCTTCGTCCAGTTCGCATCGCTCGAAGAGATTGACCTGTTTATCACCGACGGGACGCTCGACGCCGACTCGCGCGAGGAGATAGAGAGCGCGGGCGTCACCGTCGTCGACGGAGTTGCACGATGATTCTCACAGTCACCCCGAACCCAGCAGTCGACCACACGATTCACTTCGACGAACCGCTTCAGACCGGCGTCGTCCACCGGACCGACGACGCGGTGTTCACCGCCGGCGGCAAGGGTATCAACGTCGCCAAGTACGCCTCGGCGCTCGACGCCGACGTGACCGCCTCGGGCTTTCTCGGCGGCCACTTCGGGAAGTTCGTCCGCGACCGACTCGACGCCGACGGCATCGCCTCGGACTTCGTCACCGTCGACGCGGACACCCGCCTCAACACGACCGTCCTCGCGGACGACGGCGAGTACAAACTCAATCACAACGGCCCGCAGATTCGTGCAGCCGACGTGGACGAACTCGTCGAGACCGCGCAGGCGAACGAACCCGACACGCTCCTCGTCGG
>NZ_QPLN01000027.1:0-705 GCF_003665885.1 Haloarcula sp. Atlit-120R
TCAGTCGATGACTTAGGATTCCGTGGGTTCCAAGCTTCGAGTTGAGCGTCTGTCGGACCTGAGCGAGTGGTGTCTGGTCCCGATGAGACTGTCCGGCCTTCGGGGGCGGGTTGACGATAGCCCTCCGGTGGACCTTCCGGCTCATACGATTCCCCAGGTGGGAGACGTTCCTGCCGTTCGGCGTGGAGCCTTTCGGCGGCCTCCTCGGCCTTTCGGGTCCGCTCTGCCCGTTCGAACCGATCAAGGGTATCTTGCATATCGGACATGAGGCCACCACTGTCAGCGTCGGGGGATGCGTCGTCGATGTTCCGAATCAGCTGTCCTTGACCACGTGTATCGCTGAGGAATGCGCTCGCCCGAGTGCTCCCAGCATCAATATCGGCTTGGGCGACACGACGCGCTGCAGAGCGTGTCACACGCGAGGCTGCGGCCCCTCCGAGAGCGGCGGCCGCAGTCCCACCTAAAATAGACCCTGCGAGGTCGGCGGGATTCTCATCCATTCGCTTCGTAAAGACATCCGCGGCGAGCGTCCCCCTCGCCGACACGTCTTGAGCGAACCCCGGACCGTCGCCCATCAGAATCCGGTTTGGTTGCGTGATCGCGAACTCTCCGGCCTCCTTCGCCCCCGCCGCGAGAGCAAACGGGTCGAGAATATTTCGGAAACTGCGAGCTTCACCACGGACGAAGTCTGGGTTGAACGGACTC
>NZ_QPLN01000028.1:0-687 GCF_003665885.1 Haloarcula sp. Atlit-120R
ACGCTGCCGAACGTCCGCGCGAGCGATATCGCGCGGGAGGACTAACACCATGAGTTACAACAATCTCGATACGCTCCTCGCGTTCCTTCGTGAGGACCTCGAACCCGGACAGGACCGCATCTACTACTCGGGAACCATCGCGAACAAGACCGACCTCGACGGGTCGGAAATCGGCTACTGGTTTGCGCGTGCGGTGAACGCGTACCCGCACTTCGACCCCGTGGAGTTCGATGGCCTCGAAGTCGAACGCTACCGGCCGGAGACGAACACCTGCCGCTGGAAGGTCACTCGCCTCGAAGAAGACGTGCGACTCGTCGCTGATGGCGGCGTTCGGTGGCTCGATCTGACCGAGATTCAGCAGCAGATCGTGAAGGCGGTCATCGAGATCGAGACGGAGGTTGGAGACAAACCGTACGGCGTCGCCATCAAGCACATCCTCGAAGAGCGCTACGGCGAAGAAATCTCGAACTACCACGTCTACCCGAACCTCAACACCCTCGTCGAGATGGGCGTCATCGAGAAGGGACAGATCGACCAGCGCACGAACTCCTACGAGTCGACCGCGCTGGCGCGACAGATGGTCGCCGGCGAAGCCGAGCACATGGCCTCGCTGGCCGGCCTCGAACTCGCCGAAGCGGTCACCGACGGTGGTGAGCGGCAATGAGTTGCGACATCTGCGGGTCGCGC
>NZ_QPLN01000029.1:0-653 GCF_003665885.1 Haloarcula sp. Atlit-120R
ATGTCACCATCGAGTTCGAGCCAATCCGCACCGTAGGCGGTCGGATTGATGTACAGCGACCCTGAAACCGTCGTCACCTGCCGTGACTCACGATTGAGTGCGAGTTCGTCCAGTCCACCGAGTTCGTTCAGGAGCGATTGGATTTCAACAGAGCGTCGAGATCCCATCTGACAGATGTGGTCAGAGGCCGCATCAGTCCTCGATTGTCTGAATTTCTGTGTCGACATACTGTTCCCCACACCCTCATATCGGTTAATACCCCGGACGACCCTAAGACACGTCTTAGGGTTCATACCCCCACTAAACACTAAGTTCCATCTAATTCTTGCACGAAATATAACTATGAGGACACCAATGGCGTAAGTATGTCTGCATGTGCAGGCCACCCCGCCGCTGGGTTCCGCCTGGGGCCGGGTGCCAACGTCGACGACGACCGCGCTATCGAAGTGACGGTCGACGAATCGTTCACCAACCCAATCGAGGAATTCGTCCACGGACAGGGCGGAGTCACCGGCCAAGCGCTCAACCGCGGGCTCGACACCGCACAGCGTGTCGGCATCGAACCCAAACAGGAGCACTTCGCAGAAGACGCGACGACCACCGCCCGCATCTCCGGCTCGATCATGATGGTCTCCCAGGCCATCATCGTCGCC
>NZ_QPLN01000030.1:0-647 GCF_003665885.1 Haloarcula sp. Atlit-120R
TTTCATCGCGTGTACGCCCGGCGGGCGGGGCGCTCGCGGGGTCCTGGGGTGGTGTGCGATGAACAGAGCGCTCGCTGAGCTTGAGAGAGTGAGTCGTCAAGGGCCATCGATGTTCTTCTCACTGGTTCGTGTCGTCGCGATCTACAGCGTTGGCCTGCTGGTCATCGCGGCGTTCATGGGCGTGATGTTGGGTGGTCATTTCGGCCTCGCTGCAGAGTCCCTCGACGAGGCACGCGTTCCCGCAGACGAGTTGGACATCGACGTTCGCGACGTGGAGCCTGTCGACAACCCAATCATCCCTGATCGATTCGAGCACCAGCTCGTGGACAGTCGCGGACAGGAGCCGAGCAATGGTCCGGCGTGGCGAGTGTGGTACTTGGCGATGATTCAGTCGATGCTCGACACTGCGATGACGACCGCGGTCGTCGTCGGGAACGTGACGGCTCGGTTCGCGTTCGCGAACAAGTGGGTGCCCGGATTCGTCTACAGCGGCGTTGGAGTCGTTGGGCTACTCGGTGGTGTCGCGTATCGAATCACACGTCTGTGGCGAATGTGGGACGATACTGCGTGACTTCTCTGGACTTCCGAGAACCGACTATTCTCGTAACCAACTGCGCCTCGACGCTGAGTAATCGACGTCTTTTCCG
>NZ_QPLN01000032.1:0-627 GCF_003665885.1 Haloarcula sp. Atlit-120R
TTGCAACCAGTCACCCCCGCAGATCGCAGGGGTAACTGATACCTGTGCCCCTCCGATACTACGGGCTACCTACGATCTCAGGTGGCACATCAGTGGCCATCGCACATAGGTTTTGCTCATATCGGTAGGGAATGCGATTATACACATAACCTACATATGGGTTACACCCGAGCGGAACGCCAAATCCGCACAGAGAAGAACCGTGTTCAAAACATCGACGAACTCGTCCACATCTCACACGGGATGTGGGATCACGAGTTTGGGCCGGCCAGCGACGGCATCCCCCACAAAGATGCCGAGGATGAGTTGGATATCGATCTGGAGACCGACACCCGCCGTTCCTTCGAGCACTTAGTGGACGCGGATATGCTCGAAAAAATCGACAAACCGGGTGCACCGGGTCGCTACACAGTTGCTGACTGGCGTGAGGGGAATGACGCGTTCGTCATGGGGGCAGTTCCAGAGGCTGCTCAGCAGGGTATCGAGAATCTGATCGGGCACATCCATGACGACGACCCGGCATCGGGCGATGACTCTCCGGTAGTGGCAGACGGAAGTGGGACGACTGTTCGAAGCGTTGTCGCATCCGAGTTCAACGTCATGCCGGAGACCCTAGAGAAAACACTA
>NZ_QPLN01000033.1:0-619 GCF_003665885.1 Haloarcula sp. Atlit-120R
CTGGGTCGAGAACACGACGCCCAGCATGTTGGGCCAGACGAAGCCTTCGTGGAAAGCATAGAGGCTGCCGGCGAGGCCGGCGATGGTGCCGCCGACCGCGAAGATGATCGCCTTCAGGTGCTGCGCCTTGTAGCCGAAGAAGGCGATGCGCTGCTCGTTCTCGCGCAGGCCGGCGAGCGCGAGGCCGAACTGCAGGCCGGCGACCGCACCGAGGTCGAGAAGCGCGGGGTTCGTCGCCGTGATACCGTCGATGGCGGCGGCGGGAGCGCCGAGCGCGACGAGCGTGCCGGCGAACGCGAGCAACAAGAGCGGGATAACGATGACCGCTTGGACCGCGTCGGTCGCGATGCTGGCGCGGAGGCCGCCGTAACTCGTGTAGAGCAGGACGAAGCCGCCGACGAGGAACGGCCGCCGCCCGTAGCGGTCGCTCAGCCGGCCGATGGGGTACTGGAAGACGACGTTGGCGAGGACGGTCGCGCCGAACTGCACCGAAAACAGGAACGTCCCCTGGTCGAGGCGCTCGTTGATGACGTTTGCGAGCGGGGCGTACATGGCGATGCTCAGCGCCATCACGACGGTCGCGACGCCGAGGGCGAACACGGGGTCGAGGCCGGGGCCA
>NZ_QPLN01000034.1:0-612 GCF_003665885.1 Haloarcula sp. Atlit-120R
TCCTGCTCGCGATTCAGGAGGAACTGGGAGAGCTGACGCAGGCGCAGCTCGAGGCGAAGCACGAAGACGGTCGTGACAGTCGCGTCGACGAAGAATTGGACGACCTCGGAGCGCTGCTTCTGCAGCTCCACGAGTCGCGGCAGACGCTTCTCACGGACGGAGGCCGTTACCAGCCACGTCTTCAGAGACTCCACGAACTCGACCACGTCATGGGGGTGATCCGGTCGGTTCGCGCTTCTGAAGACGAGTTCCGCGCGGAGGTCGCTTCGAACTTCGACGTTGAGACGGACGACTTCGACGTGGAATCCGAGCTCGTCGACGGCCACATCGTTCATCGCGCGAGGTGGTCTCCGTGACTGGTCCACGAGACCTTTCGCCGCGCGACGCCTGGAAGCGATACGTCGACCGCCGCCGAACGGAACTCACCGATGGGTCGGCTGACTCATACCACTACCGTCTCAAACTCTTCGGTGCGTGGTGCGAGGACCGCGGCATCGAGAGCGTGTCCGAGCTGAACGGTTGGCTGTTCGACGAGTATCGCGCCCACCGTGCTGGCGAGGGGATCGCGTCGACGACGCTTCACAATGAGATGGAGACGCTTCGCGGGCTCGT
>NZ_QPLN01000035.1:0-611 GCF_003665885.1 Haloarcula sp. Atlit-120R
GGAGTGCCGCGTAAGACTTCCCGTCCCCCGTCTCCCCGGCTAAAAAGCACATCCAGTTCTCGTTGAACACGTTCATCCGCGGCCATATCTTGCGGCGGAGAATCAGGTTCTCGCGGACTCGGTCGGGCATCTCCGAGTAGTGGCTGGAGAGGTTTTTCGGAGGAGCGTGCGACTGCATCCGGTCGACGATCTCCGGCTCACTCTGCGAACTCATACGACCTCACCCTCCGCGTCCTGAAGTTCGATAGACGGCTTGACCCCGAGTTTCGTCGCCGCGTCGTCGAGGACACCCGCGATGTCCATCAGCTGTCGCACGTCGAGGACGACCTGTTGGGTCGTCTGTTCTTCCCGCACCCCGCGCATCGTCGAGCGGGTTTCCACGACTGTCTCGGTCGCATCCTCCAGTTCGTCCAGACGTTCGAGACCCTGGTACGGGATGTCTCTGACTTCGACCGGTGGGACGCCCTGTTTCTCGTAAATCGCCATCGCCTCGTCTTGCGACACTTCGAGTGTCTGTCCGTCAATTTCAAAGACGTACTCTCGCTCGGCGGTCCAGTTCGGCGACAGCACGACCGACGACCACCACTCTTTGATGATGCCCTCGCTCCGAA
>NZ_QPLN01000036.1:0-597 GCF_003665885.1 Haloarcula sp. Atlit-120R
GCCAGCTCGACCAGCGGGAGTAACTCCGACCGCAGAAGGCTTCCGCGACGATAGCCGTACGGTCGGGTCGGTACCGAGAGAGACAGTTCCGATTCGAGATACTGGTCGAACGGAGCGTTTTCGGTCGGACTCTCGGCGGTCAAGGCTCGGACTGACGTGGTTAGCTTCCTCACCGTGTTTATGTCGTTCCCCGCGTATGTTCTTCGTCTAACTGGCGCTGAGTTCGGAGTTGACTCGGCGACGACGAGCCAGACGGTGCGAAGACGACGACCAATTCCGTTGTGAAATTGGAGCTAGAAGGCTTCTAAACCCGGAATCACGGCGATAAGATACGTCTGGGAATTTTTATTATTATACCGAGTAAATGAATATCAATCGTTAAGTACGGTGCGTTCGACAGTGTCTATGTATGTCACGCGATAGCCAGTCTAACGACAATCGGCTCAGTCGGCGTCAATACGTCGCTGGGGCGGGAGCGCTTGCGACGATGGGGCTCGCCGGCTGCTCCGGTGGCGGCGATTCCAATGACGGCGGCGACGGCAGTACTACTGAAGCGGGCGGCGACGGTAGTACTACTGAAGCGGGTGGCGACGGCGG
>NZ_QPLN01000037.1:0-590 GCF_003665885.1 Haloarcula sp. Atlit-120R
GGACCAGCTATCAATGGTTGTTGAGGACCTCGATGAGGCGGTGTCCCGGCTTTCAACTTTAGAGGATAGAACGTCGGCGTTAGAGTCTGAAGTTGAGAGCCATTCCCAAGCGTTGGAGACGCTGAACGAACGCACGATACATCTCCACGAGATGATTGACGGGTAGATATCGTCCACTCATTTATTTGTCGACCCTGACGACACCGCGAGAGTCAGTTTTGACAGCAACGAGAGACAATGGAAGGAGGCGTAAATGGTGTCACTCGGCTCTATTGAACTCAATGGACCTGTTGACATCCTTTAGCGTTGACATTGAAAAGAGCGACTCTTCCCACCGGCTTTCGTCGATCCGGTTAGAAACTAGCCTCTCAAAAAAGTACAAGACGTGAAGAGGATTTCAACAGAGCCAACTCAATAGAACATGACAGAAGCAACTGCTGTACGTAACAAGGTGACTGATAGATTAGAGTGATTGATTCGTGTGCTTTACTGGATAGACTATTTCAGGAGCAGCTTCCGGAACTCACGATGAAATCGGCAAGAACCAGCGAAACCTTTGGTAGAGTTCCTAACTCGGGGTAAACGTTGAC
>NZ_QPLN01000038.1:0-585 GCF_003665885.1 Haloarcula sp. Atlit-120R
GGTGTAGCGACACGACGGATACGGCTTCTGGTAGGCCTCGGTGAGCCACCAGTCGTCGCCGAGCGAGTCGAACAGCGCGGCGAACTCGCCGTCCGCGAGGAGCGTCTCGAACGGGTCGTAGACGGCCTCCATCGCCGCGGGCGACCCGCGGAGGCCGACGGCGGTCAGCGTCGCGGCGCTCACGCCGGCCTGCGCGGAGAAGCCGGCGGGGACGTTCCGCGACGGCGCGCCCTCCGCGAAGGGGTCGTGCATGGAGACGACCGCGAGGTTCAGCGCGGTGCGAACCGTCTCGCGCACCTCGTCGGGCGACTGCCCCGCGCAGACGGCGGCGGTCAGCGCCGGGCCGAGCGTCGTCCACGTCGAGTGCGGGTCGCGGACGAGCCACGGTATCGCCTCGTTCATCCGCGCCTTCATGGCGAAGATGGCGTACTCGAAGCGCGCGCAGAGCTCGTACGAGCGGACGCAGGCCTCGACGAACGTCTCGCCGTCGACGTCGTTGGCCTCGGCGACGCCGACCGCGCCCGCGACGATGCTCGCGCCAACGTGGCCGCCGCGGTTGTGGCCCTCCTCTATCTCCTGTGTTAT
>NZ_QPLN01000039.1:0-583 GCF_003665885.1 Haloarcula sp. Atlit-120R
GTCTCCAGCTACCACGCCCGAGACTTCTTCTGTCACCCGCCCGAGGAGTACGACTTCTCCCGTCCCGCGCGGGTCGCCCGTGCCCTGACCGAGCGCGTCTTCGGGACCGACGCGTTCGACGAAGTCGACCTCCTGAACGTCAACGCCCCGGCGGACGTGCCGAGCCCCCGAATGCGCGTGACCCGCCCCTTCGCGAACTACGACCAGCAGGTCGACCACGACCCGGACGCCGGCGCGCTTCCGGACGGCGACCGCGAACACGACCTCGACGACGACGAGGTGTACGTCCGGTTACAGGACATTTCGTGGCCGGACTCCGTCGGCTTCGAGAACCCGTTCCCGCTCGACGACGAACACCGCGACCGCTATCCGGTCGGGAGCGACCGCCGCGCGATGGTCGACGGCGAAGTGAGCGTCTCGCCCCTCGCGGTCCACCACGGCCATGCGACGGACCCGCGGCTGGCGAGCATCGTCGAGAGCCTCTCCGAACAGGTGGAGTAGCGCGGAAGTCAGCCGGAAGCGACGACGCTACGACCGCGCCAACTGCCCGGTCTGCGAGAGGTACGCGGCGAGGTCCGACGTG
>NZ_QPLN01000040.1:0-571 GCF_003665885.1 Haloarcula sp. Atlit-120R
AGCCCTCGCTTTTCTGTACCGTAAGGTGGTACAGGAACAAGGACTGGGCAAGACCGGTGCCAGCCGCCGCGGTAATACCGGCAGTCCAAGTGATGGCCGATATTATTGGGCCTAAAGCGTCCGTAGCCGGCCGGACAAGTCCGTTGGGAAATCGACGCGCTCAACGCGTCGGCGTCCAGCGGAAACTGTCCGGCTTGGGGCCGGAAGACCTGAGGGGTACGTCCGGGGTAGGAGTGAAATCCTGTAATCCTGGACGGACCACCAATGGGGAAACCACCTCAGGAAGACGGACCCGACGGTGAGGGACGAAAGCTAGGGTCTCGAACCGGATTAGATACCCGGGTAGTCCTAGCTGTAAACGATGCTCGCTAGGTGTGCCGTAGGCTACGAGCCTGCGCTGCGCCCTAGGGAAGCCGAGAAGCGAGCCGCCTGGGAAGTACGTCTGCAAGGATGAAACTTAAAGGAATTGGCGGGGGAGCACCACAACCGGAGGAGCCTGCGGTTTAATTGGACTCAACGCCGGACATCTCACCGGTCCCGACAGTAGTAATGACGGTCAGGTTGACGACTT
>NZ_QPLN01000041.1:0-571 GCF_003665885.1 Haloarcula sp. Atlit-120R
AGCCCTCGCTTTTCTGTACCGTAAGGTGGTACAGGAACAAGGACTGGGCAAGACCGGTGCCAGCCGCCGCGGTAATACCGGCAGTCCAAGTGATGGCCGATATTATTGGGCCTAAAGCGTCCGTAGCTTGCTGTGTAAGTCCATTGGGAAATCGACCAGCTCAACTGGTCGGCGTCCGGTGGAAACTACACAGCTTGGGGCCGAGAGACTCAACGGGTACGTCCGGGGTAGGAGTGAAATCCTGTAATCCTGGACGGACCACCAATGGGGAAACCACGTTGAGAGACCGGACCCGACAGTGAGGGACGAAAGCCAGGGTCTCGAACCGGATTAGATACCCGGGTAGTCCTGGCTGTAAACAATGCTCGCTAGGTATGTCACGCGCCATGAGCACGTGATGTGCCGTAGTGAAGACGATAAGCGAGCCGCCTGGGAAGTACGTCCGCAAGGATGAAACTTAAAGGAATTGGCGGGGGAGCACCACAACCGGAGGAGCCTGCGGTTTAATTGGACTCAACGCCGGACATCTCACCGGTCCCGACAGTAGTAATGACGGTCAGGTTGACGACTT
>NZ_QPLN01000042.1:0-569 GCF_003665885.1 Haloarcula sp. Atlit-120R
ACCCGGATACGCAGTGCGACTTGTCTGACCGCATCAGCAACGCTGTTGGTGGTATGACGCATCTGGACTGTACTAAGCCCGGTATCAAGAAGGTCAACTCCACAACGGATGCGTCCTTGCTGAAACACCGCATTTACCAAAGCTCACGCAACACGCATGCTCAGTTCGAGAACCAGCGTGTAGTGTTCGACAACTACCTTGACGACTCTGAGACCACTGCCCTCATTATTGGTAAGAATGCTTATATCAAAGCTCTCAATGACGGCGCTGGCAAGCTTGAAGCTGAACAGCGTGCTCGTGACGCTGTTGAGAACTACTACGCTGTCAAGCAACGCAATCTAATTGCTCAGTGGAACAGCGGCGTCGCTCAGGCCCAGTACCTGAACAACACTCTGTCGTCGTCGCAAACCGGTGTCTCGATGGACTTCCACAATGTCAATGGAGGGGTCATGCAACACACTAACGGCGACCTGACCTGGCGTATCCATGGCACCACGTCCAAGAGTATGCAGTTGCTGAACGGCAACACAACGACCGTTGATGGTATCAATGTCCGAGAGTGGGACTTT
>NZ_QPLN01000043.1:0-567 GCF_003665885.1 Haloarcula sp. Atlit-120R
TTACTGTTTATAACGAGAAGATATTGATCATAGATATTTTGTATTTCTTCAAACTCCTTAGTATTCAGAAATTCATTTTCTAATATCTCACGTAATTGTTGAGATGGTAAATAGTTAATAGAGTAACCTTGTATTAGACCTCTAATTAGCATACTTTCTCTATATCTTTGTTCTAAGTCATCAAAGATATCCTGACTATAAGTTTTGTTTGCTTTGAATTTTAAAATTGTTTTTTTAATATATAAATAATTTAACGATGCTAGTATAAAAGCATTATTTACTGCTCTATATCTGAGTTTATCTTTTTCGTAATCTGCTTTTTTAACGTTATATTTGCTACTATTGATATAAAAAAGCAGTCTATCAATATTTCCTACTATAGTAAAGTGATTAAAATTAGTTTTGGGTATGTTAGCGGTAAAAGTATTTCCTAATATGGGATAGAAAGGTGCAGTAACCAACCTTTTATAATCTTCTTCTTTTACTTTAATATTAGATGACATATCATTGTCTAGAATAAATAAAGTATAAAAAGAATCCGAAGTAGAACTACCAAATAAACTTTCA
>NZ_QPLN01000044.1:0-565 GCF_003665885.1 Haloarcula sp. Atlit-120R
ATTTAGTAGATATTACTAAGGTGAAACTTTTAGAAAGTATTATCGAAGAAGATAAAGATATGATGAAAAAGTCTATAGATTCATTTAATAAAGTCTTCACTTACGTTCAAGATTCTGCCACTGATAAAGATCGGAATGGATTTTATAAAGATGGTTCATATATCGACCATAAAGATGTCCCATACACTGGTGTTTATGGCGTTGTACTCTTAGAGGGGATTTCTCAAATGATGCCTATGATAAAAGAAACACCTTTTAATGATAAAACCCAAAATAATACAACCTTAAAATCATGGATTGACGACGGATTTTTACCACTCATTTATAAAGGTGAAATGATGGATTTATCACGTGGTAGAGCCATTAGGCGTGAAAATGAAACGAGTCACTCAGCATCTGCAACTGTAATGAAATCATTGTTGAGATTAAGTGATGCCATGGATGATTCAACAAAAGCTAAGTATAAAAAAATTGTCAAAACTTCAGTTAAATCTGATTCAAGTTACGGCCAAAATGATACATTAAGCTCTTATTCGGCTATAAGCAAAATGAAGTCTTTAATGGA
>NZ_QPLN01000045.1:0-565 GCF_003665885.1 Haloarcula sp. Atlit-120R
CGTATCTGTCACTGGGTCAATGTCGGTGATCCGTACTGAGACCCATTCATCGGCGGGGGGAACTGATGTTATGGTCTGCTCAGCCCCGTTATAATTGATCAGTGAGTCGCCGTCTAACTGGACAAGAGCCACCCGAGTACCGTCCTCTGAGAGGGCGAGACGGATCGATCCCCCCGAATCGTCGGCCGATACATATCTCATATCGGTTGAGACGGGATCTGTTGTCGGGGGGATGGGGTGCAGATCAGGCTGCAGTCGCGAGATTTCAGTCCCGTCTAAATCTCCGATGTAAACACTTTGTGACCCGTCTGTTGCGTAAGTCGATGAGACCTCTACTGCGTCGGGCACCCAATAAGCGGCGTCTTGTGACCACCCATCTGGAATCCCCGAATCCGCTGGTTGGTCCTCGAAACTATCGAAATAGCTCTGCCCATCGGTGAAGACGAGATTTGCACTCTCTCCAGACCCTGCGACAGAGACATTCGTCAGCTCGGTCGCATCATCGAAATCCGAGTCGGTTGTATGTTCAGACCCGAAAACGAGATCACCGTCGGCGGCAGTCACG
>NZ_QPLN01000046.1:0-564 GCF_003665885.1 Haloarcula sp. Atlit-120R
GGAGATTATTCTCTCACCATCTCAGTTTGTAATATCCAAATACAACTCATCTGGCATGTTTGAGAATGTGCCTTGTAAGCGACTTCCTTTAGGGATATCTGCTGAAACTCAAAAAGAGACAAATGGTGGTGAATGTGGCGGTGGAAATTCTAAGAAGAGACAGATCTTATATGTGGGGCAGTTAACTTATTCTAAAGGAGTTGATGTATTAGTAGAAGCAGTTGCTGACTTTGAGTCAGAAGATATTGAGGTACATATTCTGGGGAAGGGACCCCAAAAGTCTAAACTTGAATTGATGGCCTCAGACTTAGAAAATATTCACATTCACGGATTTGTACCTGAAGATGAATTGAAACAGATGTATTTGGAAGCGGATCTTACAGTTGTTCCTTCAAGATGGTATGATAATTCTCCGATGGTGATCTACGAAAGCTTTGCCTATGGAACTCCCGTAATTGGATCAAAGATTGGTGGAATTCCAGAATTAATAGATAATGGTGAAACGGGATACTTGTTTGAACCCGAGAACCCAAACCAATTGAAAAACGCTATTGAAATGTCGCT
>NZ_QPLN01000047.1:0-556 GCF_003665885.1 Haloarcula sp. Atlit-120R
AATCGGTTCCGTCGAACCAGATCGAATGCGTACACGGCCTCTGCCACGAGGGGAACTCTCGGGTGTTCATGCTCTACGTCGACCCCGACGCGGACATCTCCGAACCCGACCTGTTGGCCTTCGACGAGGTCGTCGCCGTCGACGCGCTCGGGCGCGCGAGCGGTAAGGACGTCTTCCAAACCACCATCGAACTGGACGACGTCGTCTCGGAAGCGTTCGCCCCCGAGCGGTTCACCGCGACCCAGGTGGAACGGACGGTCGTCACGCCCGACGGCTGGTACGAAAAGAAGCTCTTTCAGAACTACAACGCGTTCAACGGGATGCGAACCCGCTGCGAGGAGTACGGTATCTCCATCGAGCTGATTTCTATCACGCAGAACCCCCGGGAACGCGACGAGTCGTCGCAGTACGGACTGACCGAGCGACAACAGGAGGCGCTGACGCTCGCCATCTCCCGCGGCTACGACGAGAGCCCGCGGCAGGTCTCGACCGAGGAACTCGCCGAGGAGATGGGTATCTCGCAACCCGCCATGTCGAGTCTCCTCCGCCGCGGCGA
>NZ_QPLN01000048.1:0-549 GCF_003665885.1 Haloarcula sp. Atlit-120R
GCACCCGAGTGGGGTCCGGATGAGGCCGTCATGCGACGGTCGAATCTGGGCTCCGCAAGGGGGCTTAAGTCGTAACAAGGTAGCCGTAGAGGAATCTGTGGCTGGATCACCTCCTACTGATCGGGATCAGGCCTCTGGCCTGACCCACCTACACTGACTGGTGACCACAAGTCACCGCGAGTCGGCAAGCGCCGACTACTGCATGGGCCCACTGGGCTCACAAGACCTATCCGAGGCGGATATCCCTACACGGGGATGTCGGGTGCAACTCCCGACGGGTCCGTACTTCGTATCACCGACGAATCCGTCCCCTTAAGTGTGGGACGGCGTTCGAACGTGATACGACGACAGATGCACCAGGCCGGGTGAAACCGAGCCTGGGAAGGGTCGATTCGCCCACCATCTCCACCTTGGGGGCGAACATGAAACCGTGTGTACGTGCGATCCAGGCGTCCACTGGACTCGTTCAGTTGAACGAGTCACAACGACGTTGGCTACTATGCCAGCTGGTGGATTGCTCGGCTCAGGCGCTGATGAAGGACGTGCCAA
>NZ_QPLN01000049.1:0-548 GCF_003665885.1 Haloarcula sp. Atlit-120R
GCACCCGAGTGGGGTCCGGATGAGGCCGTCATGCGACGGTCGAATCTGGGCTCCGCAAGGGGGCTTAAGTCGTAACAAGGTAGCCGTAGAGGAATCTGCGGCTGGATCACCTCCTACTGACCGGGATCAGGGCCTTGCCCTGACCCACCTACACTGACTGGTGACCACAAGTCACCGCGAGTCGGCAAGCGCCGACTACTGCATGGGCCCACTGGGCTCACAAGACCTATCCGAGGCGGATATCCCTTCACGGGATGTCGGGTGCAACTCCCGACGGGTCCGTACTTCGTATCGCTCCCGAACCGTGCCCCTTAAGTGTGGGACGGCGATGGGATATGGTACGACGACAGATGCACCAGGCCGGGTGAAACCGAGCCTGGGAAGGGTCGATTCGCCCACCATCTCCACCTTGGGGGCGAATATGAAACCGTGTGTACGTGCGATCCAGGCGTCCACTGGACTCGTTCAGTTGAACGAGTCACAACGACGTTGGCTACTATGCCAGCTGGTGGATTGCTCGGCTCAGGCGCTGATGAAGGACGTGCCAA
>NZ_QPLN01000050.1:0-547 GCF_003665885.1 Haloarcula sp. Atlit-120R
GAACTCGATCGAGGCGGTCCACGAGAGCCTCGACACCGTGTTCGGGGAGCTCCGCGCGCTCCAGATCCCGATCGAGGACCCGGAGATAACGGTCCAGAACATCGTCACCTCGGCCGACCTCGGCGAGAGCCTGAACCTGAACGCGATCGCGATCGGCCTCGGCTTGGAGCACATCGAGTACGAGCCGGAGCAGTTCCCCGGGCTCGTCTACCGCCTCGACGAGCCGGAGGTCGTCGCGCTGCTGTTCGGCAGCGGCAAGGTCGTCGTCACCGGCGGCACCAGCGCCGACGACGCGGCCGCCGCCGTCGACGTGATCGTCGAGGAGCTGAACGGGCTCGGGCTGCTGGGGTGACGCCGCGACCCCGCGACGGGAGCGGGACCGACGCGGCCGCGTTCCGCGACCACTTTTAGTCGTCGCCCCGTAGGCCGACCATGCTCTTACAGACGGTGACGCCGGTCTCCGTGCTCGGGACGACCGTCCTGTTGGCGCTGTTCCTCTCGGTGACCGCGCACATCGCGGCGCGGAACGTCCTCGGCGACGTCGACC
>NZ_QPLN01000051.1:0-543 GCF_003665885.1 Haloarcula sp. Atlit-120R
CGAACCAGTGTTCCGTGGACTTGACGGGCACCGAGTCGAGCGCGAGCCAGTCGGTCTGCTCGGGTTCTTCGTCCTCGTCGTCTTCGTCGTCGTCGCCGTCGTCGCCGTCCTCGTCCTCGCCCGCCGCGCCAGCGGAGAGATAGGTGTACTCGTCGTCGGTCAGGAAGACGCCGCCGTCGGAGACCGCGATGTCCACGTCCGGCAGGCTGGTGCCCGCCGCCTCGCCGTTTTCGCACGCGCCGGAACAGGTGTCGAACATCGACCCGTGTTTCGGGCAGATAATCTCGCCGTCGCGCACCGCCGCGCCGGTCCCCCGGTCGAACCGCTGGTTCTCGTGGGTGCAGGTGTTCGGCCACGCTTCGATACCCGGCTCGTCGTCGCACCGAACGAGAATGAGTTCCGTCGGCCGCGAATACGCGTCCTCCGCGGTGAACAGATACGACCCGTTTTCGGGGACCTCGTCTACGGCCGCGACTCGGGTTCCATCGACCATCGGCCACAGCTATCGACCGAGCGAAAAAGTAGCTATCGACGACGCCGCGG
>NZ_QPLN01000052.1:0-540 GCF_003665885.1 Haloarcula sp. Atlit-120R
CCCAATGCATTCATAAAGCCAATAACAACAGTATCTGGAATATGATTAAGGATCTTATCTATGTGACACATGCCAAAGATAATTAGAATGATGCCCATTATAAGTGTGGCCATAATTAAGTAATGAATATTGTATTGTTCTACTAGTGGTGCACCTGCTATCGAAATACCACTACTTGGTCCAGACACCATACTTGTTCGTTCTCCAAGAAAGCTAATGAATAACCATTAATCCACAACTCATTAACCCTATCGTAGGACTGATATGAACAATAAATGAGAAAGCTATAGCCACAGGGAGTAGTGCTAAACCCATTAAGATACCTGCCATTATATTTTGCGAGATATCTCCAAGCCATTGTTGCTTATAACTTAACCGCTTCATCACCATCCATTACCTCTCTAATTATTTATATCGTAACATAATTGTCAAACTTTTCTATCAATTAAAAGTAATTAAAAAAGTAGAACAGAATTCAACGCGAATTCAACGTTCTACTCTTTCATGTTTGAATTTAATTTTAAAGATTATCGTTATCTT
>NZ_QPLN01000053.1:0-535 GCF_003665885.1 Haloarcula sp. Atlit-120R
GCCCGCCGCCTCGAAGGCCTCGAAGAGGAACTCGCAGAGGAAGCTTACGGCGAGGTCGAACTCCGCCCCGGCGCGGCCGACCTCATCCAGCGCCTCCGCGACTACGGCCACCACGTCGCCATCTTCACCGGCGGCTTCGAACGCGGCGTCGAGCGCGCGCTCGAAAAGGAAGGCGTCGAAGTCGACGACATCGTCTCGAACCGCCTGCCCGTGAAGGGCGGCCGACTCACCGGCGACGTGGAGGGGTCGCTCATCGAGGGCACGAAGGACACGGCGCTTGAGAACCACGCCGCCGAACACGACGTCCCGATGGACCGCACCGTCGCGGTCGGCGACGGCGCGAACGACCTCCCGATGCTCGAAGTGGCCGGCCTCTCGGTCGGCTTCGTCCCCAAGGACGCGGTCCGCCCGGCCTGCGACGCCGTCGTCGCCTCCATGGACCGACTCGGAAAGCACTTCGAGAGCCACGGGATTCTCGATGCCGACGAGTAGTCTATTTGTGGTCTGCTAACACTTATCATATCTCGGCCCGTAG
>NZ_QPLN01000054.1:0-532 GCF_003665885.1 Haloarcula sp. Atlit-120R
CACGATCCGTCATTCGTAGACATTGAGCCACCGGAGTTCTGGAGTGTTGAGGAAGACGTCAATCCGGATGCAAGCGCGAAACGACGCGTACGTGAAAAGAACCACCGGAAACTGAAACGAGCACTCTACTACGCGTTTGACGGCACAGGTTCTCAGATCAGCTACGTGAATGACTTGCTTGACGACCATCGCGGCGAAGAACTTTCCGAGGAAGACGTGCTGCTTGATTGCACAGAGTACCGTATTGTCTTCAGGGACGTTGCGCGAGCGTCGGACGAACGGACTATCATCGCTTCTGTAATTCCTGATGGTATCGTCTGCACCAACACCCTTCACACGGTCCGTCCCTACGAAATCGATCCCGACGAGGACGACCTATCTAATTCACCGTTGCACTCCGTTTACGAGCGGGTCTTCACTGACGAATCGCTCTTTGCTGCTCTCGGTTTGCTCAACAGTATTCCATTCGACTACCTAATGCGGACGAAAGTAGACACCCACATTGTGATGTACAAGTTCGAAGAATCACAGG
>NZ_QPLN01000055.1:0-527 GCF_003665885.1 Haloarcula sp. Atlit-120R
ACTGTGCTGTCGATGATCTACCTCACGGCAGTCTCTGGAGGTGCAAGCTGATGCAGCGTCGTTCAGGCATCATCTTCGCAATCATCGCGTCATTCCTTGTCATAAGCGTTGCACCAGCGACCGCCGCGTCGACGAACCTTACTATTGGGAGTCAGCATACGACAGACACTGAGTTCGGAGATGGGCAGCTGACGAACACAGTCGTCAGAGACACCGGCGAAAGCTCATATGTTGGGCTCTCTGGCCGGTTATTCGACGGATTCGAAGATGGTGATGTGTCTGAATGGACTAATGCCCAAGATCGGTTTGCCGCACAAACACAAATAGTGTATAATGGCACGCACTCAGCGAAATACACCGACCTTGATAATGAGGTAGTTCGACGGAACTTAAATCAATCATACACTGGCTCGACGAACGTTTCTTTCGCGTTTCGTGTCAACTCTACGTCTGGGACAAATCACGTCGCTCTTTTCAAACAAGGAACGGGGTCTGTGGTGAGGGTTGGTATCGAAAGTGGAGAGTGG
>NZ_QPLN01000056.1:0-521 GCF_003665885.1 Haloarcula sp. Atlit-120R
TGGTCCATCAGCACCCTCAACCTTCACCGTGAAGGATTCATACGCACCTGCGTTCCGGAAGTGTGCACTGTTCTGCGAGCCGCTGACGGTCTTTTTGAGAATCGCCGTGTTGTTGCCAGCGGGCGATTCGTCGGTAATCACCGTGATGGTTGTTTCTGACGATACATCGAAGAGGTCAATCTTGACCTTGTGGGGGCCTGTCTCGAAGGTTTTCGTTACTGGCCCGGAGTCTGTTGCCGTCTCTGTCGACTGTGCCAGCGCAGGACCGGCGGCCCCGATGACGGCGGAACAGACGATGAGCGCGGCGAGCAGGACCGAACGAGCGCGGGTCATTGCTCGTGTCCCCCGTCGGTTTCGACCTGCTCGACGCTGGCGCGAACCTCCTGGTCGTCAGCGCCGGCGGCGGTCTCCTTCTCCCGTGCGTGGTGCGCGGCGATCACGCCGCCGGCGACGACGGTGGGACTCACGACGGGGAGCGGGGAACCGATTTCGGCCGCGGAGATTGTGGCGGCAGAGACGCC
>NZ_QPLN01000057.1:0-519 GCF_003665885.1 Haloarcula sp. Atlit-120R
CAGGTTGGGACACCGCAACACTCGGAGCTAACGATGGTGCGGGGTACTTCGATGATTTCGCTCACGGTGCAGGGTCGAGTTACTCTGGCAGATATATATCATCAACCCACAACGTCACCGACCCTGCTGAGGGGCGCGTTGACCTCTCACTCGACAATGCGACCGCAGACGTGATTTGGCAGGCAGAGTCATCTGGGACGTGGACCAACGTCTCGTCAGCGACCCACTCAACCAGTGGGACCAAAACCGCCGACCTGTCCTCAACGAGCGCCGACCAGTGGCGCGTCCGCGTCGACTTCGAGACTGCCGGCTCTGAGCCGACAGCCGGCCTCGGGCGCGACGCGGTCTACTTCCCGGTTACGACGCCAGACATCTCAGCGGCATATTCATCCCCAAGCGGTGGCGAGGTCGTCCGATATTCGACGCCAACGCTCTCCGTCAACATCTCTGACGACGACCTCGGAACCGCACAGGGCGAGGAACTCACGTTGACGTGGCGCGTTGATGGTTCGGTCGTCG
>NZ_QPLN01000058.1:0-516 GCF_003665885.1 Haloarcula sp. Atlit-120R
ATGAGCCTAGTCGTTGTAAACATAACAATAAAAAAAATTAACCGCTCTACAAATCAACCTCCAACGGTTAAATCTTTGGTCTAACTTTTGAGGTAGTTCAGTTAACAGTTATTTTCTGTCACCGTCTTTAACGGTTTTATATTGGGTAGTTGTTGCAAGCAACTGCCCTTTTTCTATTCCTATTAGAATACTTGCGACGAAAATAGGTGAATATTGAGTTACTTCAAGACACCTCTTTTATAACTGATCTATTTCAGCTAAAATAGGCGTCTTTTTTCAATAAATGATTTTCTTCATGCGTCTGTCGTGTTAAATAACTTAAAAGGGTTGATATACTATATTTTTTTTGATAGATTGATATAGTTAACCGGTTAATTAAAATAAATAATAGTTATAAGGAGTTATTAATGAAAAAGAATCAAGTTACCCGATACTCTTTACTTATCCCAGCTGCTTTAATGGCTGCTAGTTTAGCGATGTCAACTAACTCGCTAGTAGCATTTGCTGATGAATCAT
>NZ_QPLN01000059.1:0-507 GCF_003665885.1 Haloarcula sp. Atlit-120R
AAATTCGTCGTTTTCAGAATTGCGTGATGAATTCAGATTTCACCAACCTCTTGACAGATATTTAGCCGGAGAAGTTCATCAGCAGGATCTCCCTGATCGGGTGCATCGAAACGCAGCCTATGCATTCGCCGATTGGCTGAAAGAGCACCTCGAGTCCAAGTGGGATATCCCAATTATTGATTTATCCTTCCGGTTGGGAGATGATCTTGGCCTCGTGAATCCGGACGTGGCACTGTTAGCAGCAAGTACGGTTCCAGAATCCGAATTGGCAGAAGTCGAAGGCGAACCTGACGCGCAATTCGATCTGTATTGCGAGGTGGTTGACAAGCACTCAAACTTCGATACCCAGTATGTTTTCAGCGAAGAGATGACTACCATAGATACGGCAGAACTAATGTCTGCGGAGGAGTATGTGAGGCGGTCGCGAGAACACGCTCTAAAGTCTAATATAGACAAAAGAAATTACGCTGGTGTGCCGGTTCGAGCTACATCCTACCCGGGTACAGA
>NZ_QPLN01000060.1:0-507 GCF_003665885.1 Haloarcula sp. Atlit-120R
GGGTGTGCCAAGCTCACCAACGAAGGACTTCAGCTCCTCAAAGTCATCTTCGGGGCATGCGTTCTAGTTTAGTAGCGATCAAAGCCGAACTCACCTCGTTCAACCTGCTCACGTAACCGATCTCTGTGTGGATTTGGATTTCGTGACGCCCACAGCAACAGCTCGTCCAAATCCGGCAGTTCGTAGCCCAACTCGATCATGAGATACAACTGGATTAGATGACCGTGGCGTTCCACGGCGAGCGAACAGCGACGCCGAGGGAGCCGCGACGCCGACGAGTCGGCGTCTGCGGCGGCTTCGCCCTCTCGCTGTCTTGCCTCGAGCGACCGTAACTCATCCACGATTACACGACTCATCATCAACGAAATTGCGGCCATGATGATCAGCGCCTCGATGATGTAGCCGTCGGTCGTCTTGATCTCGTCCAAGCCGAACCGCGACTTCAGCTCCTTGAACAGCAGTTCGACCTCCCAGCGCGCCCGATAGAGCTGCGCGATATCGGGCGCG
>NZ_QPLN01000061.1:0-504 GCF_003665885.1 Haloarcula sp. Atlit-120R
TAAAAATAATAATTTGTATGGAAATGGGTTTTTACGATTAGAAAATGCCTTGACATTTGATTATATCCAATAGGATATAATTAAGTGAATCGTCTATACTTAATTGGACAAATTCTATGAAAATAAATATTGTTAATTTAAGAAAATGGGCGATTTTATTATGACAAGAGAAAGAAGAACATTTAGAACAAAGTTTAAAACATATGTCTAAGGCTTTTAATAAATTGAAAATGTATACAAAGGTTAAAAAGAATTTAATTGGTTTTATGCGTTCGACGGAGGTTACAGTTAATAAAAATGACGGTAGTTATAATCAACATATGCATGTTTTGTTATGTGTTGAAAGTGCGTATTTTAAAAAGCAAGGTCAATATATAAAATAAAGTGAATGGATTGATTTATGGCAAAAAGCATTACAAGTTAATTATCGACCAGTTGTAAATATTAAAGCGATTAAACCGAATCAAAAAGGTGATAAAGATATTGAATCTGCAATTAAAGAGA
>NZ_QPLN01000062.1:0-504 GCF_003665885.1 Haloarcula sp. Atlit-120R
CGTCGGGATGTTCGTCACCGACTTCTTCGAGTTCGAAGCGCGCAAGGTCGAAGCCCGCACCGACAAACCGCTCGAACGCCCGAACGGCTCGCTCGTCGCCGCGGGGCTCGTGCTCCTGTACGCCGGGTTCCAGAGTCTCTTCTTCCTCGTCTCGGACTACTGGAGCCTCATCGTCTAAGCCCGCGACGCTCGTTTTTCCGCGTCGCGCTTCGCACCGCGCACGAGGAACACGTATTTTCGTCACGTCGAGCGCCGCGGCTCGACGGCTCAGTCGCGTCGAACGCGGCGCTCACTCGACCAGCATCGGGACGCTGCCGTCGCGGTCGACGACCACAGACTCCGACGGAGAGACTTCCCGGATGACCTCGTCGTCGGCGACGAGCGAGACGGGCGCGTCGTCGCGTTCGACCGACAATCTGACCGGGGGTTGGAGAACCCACGAGTTCGTCTGGGTCGCGTACGGCGAGACGGGAACGACCGCGAGCCCGGCGGCCGGGCCGACGA
>NZ_QPLN01000063.1:0-501 GCF_003665885.1 Haloarcula sp. Atlit-120R
CGCCTGACGGCTCGCGTTTAACAGTGGGGCTTCCTGTTTCAACGACGCGCTTTGCAGATACCGAGGTATCCACAGCGAGCGCAGTCTCCACAGGCGTTGATAAAGCTACGAGCGCATACCCCCGTCTTTACGCCGGGGCGAAGGAGCTAGTAGCGCACACCTCCACCGATGACGCTACGGTTGGGTTTCTCACCACCATTGTCGGTACGGTGGTCGGAGCAATTGACTGAGAGTTTGGAGGCGGTCTTGTGGCTGTAGCCGTTGAAAAATCCAACGTAGTTTGACCACACGCGACGGTCTGTCACGGAATTCCATCTGTAGGAAGCCGCAAAGTTTTATTTATTCACTCCGGAGTTTTAATCAGCCAAATGAGTGAGTCCTCCGCACAGGTGTCGTCAAGATCTGCCACGCAGTCGGTCATCTGTACCAACGTCACGCAGCGGTACAACGACGACGAGGGTCTCTTTTCATCCGGCGGGCACACGGTCACCGCACTCGATG
>NZ_QPLN01000064.1:0-496 GCF_003665885.1 Haloarcula sp. Atlit-120R
GTCAGCTAGGATGCCGGGAGATTATCTATATTGAACAAAATACAGTTGACGTGAGCGCAAACAAGAGCATCATCGGTCTTCAAGTATCAATACTAGGCTTGGCGGTAGCTAACTTCTACGCAGGCTCGACATTATTTGGGTTTTTACTGCCAGTTGCTCTCCTATTATACGGCTCATATCTCGTTGGGACTAACGAATTTGACCGTTGAGAAGCAAGATGCGCAGGCACATTCTGTCGGTTAGTTCAGAATTTAGATGGAGAAAATAACGCAGTTCCATTGCTGACTGTATCCTCTGTATCTCGCACGCCTATCCTATAAGTTCTTAAGGATTGCAATAGAGCCACTCACAAACGCATCTCTGTGTCAGGCGGACCCGAGACGTAGACGATGGGACGAGAGTTGTTAGTCAATGAAGAGCAAGCGAGTGTGAAGCCAGAAGGCACTTACAACAGCCAAGGGACCACTCCTCATGGAACGTCGTGTATTCCTCATGG
>NZ_QPLN01000065.1:0-494 GCF_003665885.1 Haloarcula sp. Atlit-120R
CTAGAGAATCTCGATGTCTATCCGTACGAAATCCCCGAGAGGACAAGCATCTCCGTCCCAAATCCCGCACCAGACAGGAACTGTGTTGTCCCAAGCGAACTCAGACCGATACCGGTGCCGACGAGCAACACCATTGCGGCCCAGTCGACAGCCCCAGGAGTGTCGCTCGGCCGCTTCTTCGTCACGGACGCGTCAACACCGGCGAACAGCGCTGCAAATCCGGCGAGGAGAGGAGGCCAAAGGGAGATGTCCTCAACAAGTACAGGGGCCTCACCGCCTCATGACGAGCGCGTACCCGACCGTTGCTGGGAGCGCGTAGATGACATGACCGAGGATACTCCAGAGCTTCTCGGGCATCGTAAGATCGGGGAACGCCGGCGTGAACGGGTAGCCGACTGCACCGAGCCAAAGCGGCATCAATAGCACCGAGAGCAGCACCGTCGAAACAGCGCCGACGACAACTGCGAGGACAACGGCTCCACGGAGCGTCCTTG
>NZ_QPLN01000066.1:0-492 GCF_003665885.1 Haloarcula sp. Atlit-120R
GCTCTGCCAGTTTAAACGACCCCGCAGTGAGTGTGATGCCCGCCACAATATGTGCAAGGCCGAACAGGATTGTATTATTGAACATTTGTGTATTTTTCAGTGAAATTTGTTTACCTACGGTTGTGGATGCTGCTGCGACGTCTCTTGATCTGTCTTGACCGAGCCCCCTCATTTCTCGAGCAAAGCATCCCCTAACTGGCCGAGGTCAAGCTGTTGAGCGGAGCGCGGTCGAAGGTCATCGCATCAGAAGGTATTCAAGATACTCACGAAGACTTCACCCTGGCTCACTACAAACCGAAGGTGTAGTAATCAAGTCCAGTTCTAATTCAGAATGACAGCACAGACGGTCTCTGACCCAGATTTAAGTAGCAAAATAAATATGCGTAACTCTCACAGACCATCTATTTCTTTTAGCCCCTCAGTGGCAACGTCACCCAACTCTCCGGCCTCTATATGGGAATAGCGTTCTCGAACTATTTCTTCAGAGTTGTC
>NZ_QPLN01000067.1:0-491 GCF_003665885.1 Haloarcula sp. Atlit-120R
CGCTGCCGATCAGGTTGCCGAGTTGCAGGCCGAGATCGAAGTAGTGCGTCGCCACGAGGTCGAGACCGTTGCCGACCTCGCTGTTGTGGCCGATGGTCGGCGCGTTGACGTTGTCGGTGATGATCGGCGAGTTGCCGCGCACCTTGCGGAAGTTGTTGTAGATCAGGCTCAGGTCATCGTTCTCGCCGTTGTAGGAGATGAACGAGGTGATCACCCGCAGGTTGCCAAGTTCGGCACGCAAGGCTTCGTTGTAGAGAGAGATCAGAGACGGCGTGCCGGTGAAGTAGGACGCGTTGCCCTGCAGCCCGGACTGCTGGTATTGGCCGGACTGGCCACCGCTGGAGAACGCGTAGCCGTCACCGAACTGAACCGGCACGCGGAACGGCTGCCAGCGCAGGTGAGTGCTGGCTTCGTAGGCCGAGATGCTCTCGGTACGCGTGCGGCTGGCGAACTGGCTGCTGATGCGGCTGATCCGGCGATCGGTACCGGTG
>NZ_QPLN01000068.1:0-489 GCF_003665885.1 Haloarcula sp. Atlit-120R
AGAGACGGGTGAAGAATGCCGACGTGAGCACGGGGATGCGTGTATTGGTTGCTCTTTTCCAAGAATAAGCGCTCAGCTAAGCAGAGCCGCTGTTCAAAATCGGTCTTAAGTCTCCTGTATGCTTTTGAGTCATACGGGTGTTGGTCCAGTAGGTACCGATGTTCGACACGCTCGCTCTCGTGTTCGGGTCCGGACTCGTCGCTGCGGTACTGTGGAGCCCGATCCTACTCAGCAGCCGAATTCGTTCATTATTCCACGGACTCCCACCAGTACGCTCCACGGTCGCAAGCTATCTCCTCGTCGCTATTGCGCTGTCGGTCCCATTCGCGATCGGTACTGGCATTGTTTTCCCGACAACGAGTACCGAGGGTGCCGCGCTCTAGAATGCACTGCTGGCTATGGCGTTCGTACTGACGATTGCATACATGGGTGTGCTGCCACTGACTTCCGTTATCGGCTTACCGCGGGTTGGCATTGATTGGGACCCAA
>NZ_QPLN01000069.1:0-488 GCF_003665885.1 Haloarcula sp. Atlit-120R
CACCGTCGCTTCCGAACACGACACCTGTGACATTGATGGCTTCTACAGCGACACGCGGAACGATTTCTTCTGCCTCGAGTACGGCGAAGAAATCGACCGGACCATACGCGTCTACATCCCGGCTGAGTACTGGCATCCGTACCTCCGTGAGGGCGTCGAACCGGTGTCTGGCGACGCCAAAGCCACCTTCGAGCCCGTCGAAGATAGTCAGTACACGGCTGTCACGGTGACGGTCACTGAGCCAGGCACCTACGCCTGGAAAGTCAACAGCGAGGCGTCGTACTTCGCTGGGGCAAAAGATCGGACGCTGGACAACGTTGAGGATATCACTGGCGTCGGTGCGCCCGACACGGAAGAGTGGCAGTACATCCAACCCTCCGAACTCGGGGGCAACCAGTCGGCGTACGTCCTCCGAGCGCCCAACGGGACCGACGCACTCATCATCGAGTACCGACAGCCGAACGACGAGTGGTCTCGCGTTCCCGATG
>NZ_QPLN01000070.1:0-485 GCF_003665885.1 Haloarcula sp. Atlit-120R
ATTGCGAACTTGTCCATTCACCTCCGAACACGTAAGGAAATGAGTAATGTTGACGCGCACTGGGAATTAATTGAAGCTATTAAAACAATGCGCGACGCGGTTGCACCGCAAACCTTGTTAACTATAAATGGTGATATTCCTGATAGACAAAAAGGTCTGGAATTGGCTGCCAAATATGGTGTAGACGGTATCATGATTGGTAGAGGTATTTTCAATAATCCTTTTGCTTTTGAAAAAGAACCGCGTGAACATACAAGTAAAGAATTATTAGACTTATTAAGATTACATTTAACGTTATTTGATACGTATTCAAAAGATGAAACGAAACGATTCAAAAGGTTACACAGATTCTTTAAAATCTATGTACGTGGCATAAAAGCGGCAAGTGAACTAAGAAACAAACTTATGCAAACCCAATCAACAGACGAAGTACGTGCATTGCTGGATACATTCGAAGCTCAACTGGAAGAAAACGAGCAATAATA
>NZ_QPLN01000071.1:0-480 GCF_003665885.1 Haloarcula sp. Atlit-120R
CACCGGATCCGGGATAGATCAACCAAGAGGACGCAAGAATCACTAGACACCCCACAGTATATACTCCAAGGTCAAGGGTTGAGATATTTCGAAACTCCAGAATAACGCCGGTGATGAATGTGCCTACTGCGAGTATCGCGACGTCTTTAGCTACAGATTTGACATTAGGTTTCGACATAAATGAATCACTGCATGAAATGTTACATTTTAATATCAAATACAGACTCTTGTATATATCGACTCAGTGTTCATAGAGCTCAGAGCGGGCCAGACGGCCTCGGCTTTGGCACGTACACACGCAACCATCCTGCATATCTGAAAGAGCGCGTTGAGGCGCATCAGTCTCCAGCAGCCAGCGTCGTGGGCAACGTTAGGCGAGCCCGCCACATCGCTCGCGAGTACCACGGCTGGGATCTACCAGACGAAAGTGAGCTCCGTCACCAAGCGATGGAGGGCGATGCGTGATGTCCAGTGACTCGT
>NZ_QPLN01000072.1:0-475 GCF_003665885.1 Haloarcula sp. Atlit-120R
TTTCTATTCGACCCGAACCGTCCGCGACTCCCGAATCGGGAGCAGCGGCAGGTCGGGGAACGCGACCTCCACGACGAACTCCAGTTCGTCGTCCGTCGCGCCGAAGACGCCGACGGGGACGGTCACCTCGTCGGAGAGGTAGCACGTCTTCGTCGACATCTCAACGTCGTTGACGGTGACGCGGATGCCGACGGAACCGCCGCCGCCGTCGTTTCGAACGCGGATGTCGTGCATGTCGCTCTCGCCGCGGGCGACCGACTCGGGGAACTCGCCCCAGTCGATGTCGGGCGCGGGGAGGTCCTTCGCGCTCTCGATGACGCGCTCGGCGACGCCCTGCGAGAGGCCCGCGCGAGTGAGTTCCTTCACGCCGGCGTCGACCACGTCTGCCGGGGTCGAGAGGCCGCCGGTGGCGAGCTTTCGCGCGCGACCGGGACCGATGCCGTCGACGGCCGTGAGCGCCGCGGCGTCGCTGCTG
>NZ_QPLN01000073.1:0-475 GCF_003665885.1 Haloarcula sp. Atlit-120R
GCGACTGTCCGAGTAACGTAGCCGTCGACAGTCACCTCGATGATGTAGCCGCGCTCGACCGGAACGCCGGTCAGATCGATTGTTCCGGAGGTGTTCTTCGTGAAGATGAGTTCACCCGAGTAGAGTTTCGCAGTCACCTGCGCGGACCCTGTGATCGGATCGCCGGTCGAGACGTTGCGGATGGTAAGCGTCGACGGTGAGCGAATCGTCCGATTATCTGAGGTGACGGTGTTGCCGTAGGTGTCGCTCACGCGGACGGACCACGATGCAGACCCGCCATCCATCGTGTACATCGTGGAGGCGGTGCCGTTGCTCGTGAGGGTCTCGGACCCGACTACACCGCCGTCGACGATGAACTCGGCCGTGAGCTCGTCGCCGTCGAACGCGAAGTCCGAATCAGTCAGGTTGGCAGAAAGTTCGATATCACGAGTCGACAATGAGGTGTTGTCTGACGGTGAGAGCTCAGTTATCGTTG
>NZ_QPLN01000074.1:0-474 GCF_003665885.1 Haloarcula sp. Atlit-120R
GCTAGGTCCGTGAAGTATCTAGTCCATGTTCTTGCGAGCCGATGTCCCGACTGGACATGGTGGGACTACTCATGACCAACTCAGAACAGCGGATAGCGACCGAGACAGCACTAGAGCTGCTGACCAACCAACAGCGACAACAGATCCTCCGCCAGGTGGCTGACACACCCGACGGGACGACTGTCGACCAACTCACACAGCACCTGCGAGGGGCGGATTCACTCCAACCGGACGGTAACGGTTCTGTAGAACATCGAGGTATCGAGCTTCACCACATTCACCTGCCGAAGTTACAGGAAGCGAACGTGATCGAGTACGACACCGACCAGGGGACTGTGCATCGCGGCCGAGAGTTCCAAGATGTTCTCGCTCTGCTCGCGGTCATCGACGATCACCGAGAAGAGACTTCGCCGACGCTCTCCTGATCGCTCATTCGCTCGATAGGTCGCAGAACCTATCAGTCGTCTTCCTCTC
>NZ_QPLN01000075.1:0-472 GCF_003665885.1 Haloarcula sp. Atlit-120R
GACGACCGGACGCGGGAAGGTCACCGAGGGCGCGAAAGAGGAGATCTACAGCCTCGAACGCGACCGCTCGGTGCGGAACCGCTCGGCGCGGAAGGTGCTCGAACAGGTCAAAGAGGAGTACCGGACGCTGCCCTTCGCCGCCCGCTGGCTGGACGAACCGCGCGCGGAGATGGCCATCACGCGGCTCGAACAGCAGGGCGTCCTCCACGGCTACCCCGTCCTGAAGGAAGACGACGGCGAACTCGTCAGCCAGGCCGAACACACCGTCGTCATCACCGAGGACGGCTACGAGAACCTGACGGCGTGAGCGACGTGGAACAGGTGTTCGCCGCCTGGCGGATCGAGTGGGTCGAACGAAACGGCAACGGGGACGTCGACGGCTGTCCGTTCTGTGTCCTCCCCGAGCGCGACGCCGACCGCGAGAGCCGGATCGTCGCGCGCAGCGAGCACACCTTCGTGATCCTGAACAACT
>NZ_QPLN01000076.1:0-471 GCF_003665885.1 Haloarcula sp. Atlit-120R
CGGCGACATCGTGGTGAATCGCCCCTACGCCGACGCGGCCGACGTGGGCGTCGATGCCGACGTGACGAAGTACGTTCAGTAGCGCGTTCAGTCCTCGAAACGCCGTTCTTCACCTGCAACCGCGCTCTCTCTGCGCGCCCGACGCGTTCACTCGCAAGCGTGGTGCGTCGTTCACTTGCAGCCGTGGTCTGTCGGTGGGGTGAGCACTGTCGGTGCGGCGGACGGCGTCGAACCGCGAAAAGAGCGCCGTCAGAAGTCGTCTTCGACGACCTCGCCGACGGCGAAGTTAGACTTGACTTCGGTGATTTCGACTTTCACGCGCTCGCCGACTTCCGTGCCGGGAACGATGATGACGTAGCCGCGTTCGACGCGGGCGATACCGTCGCCCTGCTTGCCGATGTCCTCGATTTCGACGTAGCGGAGTTCGCCGGCTTCGACGGGCGGTTGCGGTTCGTTCGTGGGCGTCGGTCC
>NZ_QPLN01000077.1:0-471 GCF_003665885.1 Haloarcula sp. Atlit-120R
GCAGGTCGAGGTCGACGTCAACCTCGTCGTGCTCCTCACCGTCGTCCGGTGCGGACTCGTCGGTCGGCTCCGGCGTTGGCTCCTGTCGCGGTTCGGAGCTCACCGACGCCCCGGCCGGCTCCGCCCCGCTCGGCCGCCGCCGCGTGAACAGGACGACGCCGGCCACGAGCACCGCGAGGACGACCGCGCCGCCGCCGACGAGCGTCCACGGGATGGCTCGTTCCGGGCCCGTCGAGACGTACGTCACGGTCAACTGGTCAATCGATTCGAAAGTCCGTGGTCCCTCGACGACGAGGGCGTTGTTTTCGAGCGGCAGGTTCGTGTCGCTGACGGCGTAGCCCGGCGGCGTCTGAATCGTGAGGTTCTGATTCGACCGAAGCGACGTGAGCCACGTCCCGTCGTCATCGGCCGACAAGGCGTCACCGAGACGCAGTCCCTCGTCGGTCTGTTCGAGGAAGTTGGTCCAAGTGA
>NZ_QPLN01000078.1:0-471 GCF_003665885.1 Haloarcula sp. Atlit-120R
CCAGTGAGCGTTTCCTTGGCTGTCGGCGTGTCTTCTCGCCGGATCATCGGCCGGATAATTGCCTTGAGATGCTTCGTTGGATGATCTGGAAGACGAGCATCCTCCTCTGACAGGAGGCCTTCCTTCCGAAGCAGTTCCCGGTAGCGATGGCGTTCGCTCATCAGCTCGTCGATGGCTTGGAGGTATACCCGGTTACTGAGCTTGACACGCTCGTTCTCCTCCTCGAGTGCGTGGTAGTCAGCATACTGATGGCTTTCCCGACGAAGTTTCCGGGCCAATATCCGGTTGTCCTCACGGGCCATGTCCAGGGCCTGCTGTGTCGGTGTCCGGCCTTCGCGAGGCACACTCCAGTCGTTCGCGTGCTTTTCGTCATCGGTTAGATGTGGGTCTGTACGCTCCCAGTCCTTACCGGCTGCCGCAGCCGTGAGTTCCATAGCCTCCTGTGTACTCTCACGGAGCGTATCGTCGGTG
>NZ_QPLN01000079.1:0-467 GCF_003665885.1 Haloarcula sp. Atlit-120R
GAACTCGTGCGGTTGTGGGAGAAGGAACTTCCGTAGCCCCGAGACGGCGGTCTTCGAATCCTGTCCGCGCATCGTCCGGGCGCGACTACCGCGTTTCAGTTTCCGTTCGTGTTCTTCCGCTTCGGAACAGCTGTAGAAGTGGTCCTCGCGAACGTCCTTCCGGATGTGCGTCCCACCGCAGAAGCGACACTCGCCGGTCGGCTCCAGGTCGCAGTTCCACTCGTGTTCGAGCGCGGCCTCTTCGGTCTCGAAGCTCGTCTGGCAGTAGCGACAGGCAGCGACGAACTCCGGCATCTCGAACTCGATGTCTTCGGAGTCGTCGTCGTCGATGGTCGAGCCGGGCTCGTAGCCGTTGTCAACTGCGGACGCGACGGTGTCGTCGTCGTCCGATGTGACGACGTCGGCCTCGTCGAGGACGGAGAACTCCGCGACGACCTCGCCAGAGTCGTCGCTCACTGGCGGTCACC
>NZ_QPLN01000080.1:0-467 GCF_003665885.1 Haloarcula sp. Atlit-120R
ACCGTGTGGTCGGCGCTGGACGCCACTCCGTGTGGACTCGGCTCCCGCGACACGCTCCGACTGGAGATGGGCTATCTGCTCTCCGGGCAGGACTTCGACCCAGAAAACGAGCCTCGAACCCCCTACGAGGCCGGTATCGGCTTCGTTGTCAAATTGGACACAGAGTTCGTGGGCCGCGACGCCCTCGAACAGCAACACGAGGCGGGCGTCGACGAAACCTTCGTCGGCTTTACCCTCCTCGACCGGGGTGTTCCCCGGCACGGCTACGACATCGCCACCGAAGACGGCGAGGTCATCGGCGTGGTGACGAGCGGGACGATGAGTCCGACCCTGTCGGAACCGATCGGTCTCGGCTACGTCCCCGTCGAATACGCGGACGACGGAACAGAGGTTCACGTCCTCGTCCGCGGCCGTGAGAAGCGCGCAGAAATCGTCACACCTCCCTTTATCAACCAATAATGTTCGAA
>NZ_QPLN01000081.1:0-466 GCF_003665885.1 Haloarcula sp. Atlit-120R
AAGACGGGCGATACCGCGCCCCGAGTCGTTCGGGTACGCTTTCGCCACTTCGAGTTGGACTTCGTTCATGATTACCTCGCGGGGATGCTGATACCTGTGAGAGGCCATCGGATAAGTCCTTCCCCGGTCGGCCCGAGGCAGCGTCCTCTCGTGGTTACAGCCTAGCACACCGTAGGGCGGGCGGCTACTAATCCCTGCCGACTGGACAGGGAACGGCGCGTCGATGGCTGGCGTTTTTACGCTCGAACACCACGGTTTACGCATGCGACTCCTCGCGTTCGACGGCCGGATGGGTGCCAGCGGCGATATGCTCCTCGGCGCGCTCGTCGCCGCCGGCGCTGACCCGTCGGTCCTCTCGCCCGTCGAAGACGCCCTCGACGTGACCTACCGCGTCCACGAGGTCGACAAAAACGGTATCCTCGCGACCAAGGTGGACGTGCTCCTCGCGGAGGCCGACGGGGGCGAC
>NZ_QPLN01000082.1:0-466 GCF_003665885.1 Haloarcula sp. Atlit-120R
AGCTCGGTCATACTTCAGCAACTCACAAAGCTGCCGGTTCGCATGAATCAACTCTCCCGTCTGGGGGTCATGAAGTGTGAGTGGCTCAGAGACGTTGTCGTAGATGGTCCGGTAGTCAGGGGTCGGCTGTACCTCCGTCGCGGCGATCACCCGCTTGAGCACTGTCGTCGGCGACTGGACCAGCAGTTCCCACGGGAGATACTCCGATACATCGGCCTCAAGCGCTTCAGCGATCGATGCTTCCGTAGGGGCGATGTACACCACCGGAGGAACGGAGTTACGGGCGGCGTTCCGGACCGCCCAGTTGCTGACCTCGGTCAGTGACGCGGCTGTATCGGCGTCTGTCCGGTCGGCGCTGCTCAACTCAGGCGTTACCGCGGCAATCACACAATCGAACTCATCGACTGAGCCGGGAGCGTCACGTCCGGCAGGTGCTATCGAAACGGCCACATCGAGCGAATCTTGC
>NZ_QPLN01000083.1:0-463 GCF_003665885.1 Haloarcula sp. Atlit-120R
ACATCGCCGCCCAATCAACTCACCAACCACTCAACTAATTGACTAATCAACTCACCAACCAATCAACTCAGTCGGTGAGTACGTCTCCGACGCGAACCGCATCCCTAACCGAAAGCGTCTCTCCCCACGATGATTCAGCTACTGTGGTGTTGACCATCAGTCTGAAGTCGTGATTGAACCAGTCGCCGCCGGACCACTCGGGCAGCGTCTCGCGGCGCTTTGTCATGAATGTCTCGCGGAACCCCGGCGTCCCCTCGCCGGTATCCGTATTGCGGGTCGGTACGGCACAGCGCTGGCAGGGGTTGACTCCTTCGAAGGTGGCGTCTCCGACGGTGAATTCGACGGTCGTCTCCCGGCGGTCGAACAGGTGGTCCTCCCAGAACGGGTCGGGGGCGTCGAATTCGAGGTTCGGTCGGAGTCGACGGCGCATCTCGTCTGTGTGCATGCCATCGAACCACGAGGC
>NZ_QPLN01000084.1:0-461 GCF_003665885.1 Haloarcula sp. Atlit-120R
CCGCGGCGACGGTGTCGGCTCGGGGTCGCGTCGCCCCGCGCCGAACCGAGTCGATTCGAGCGTGGGGCGTGGTTGGCTGAGTCGAAGTTTGACGGGGTGGGGAAGGTCAGGTCAGGTCGCCCCACGCGCCCCAGAAGCGCTGGACCGCGGTGAGGTGGCCGACGACGGCGAAGAACACGAGGAGCCAGCCGGCGAGCGTCAGCCCGCCGACGGCGTCGGGGTAGACGGCGGACGCGAGGCCGACGAAGCCCATGAGCGCCAGTCGGTCGGCGCGCCCGACGAGGCCGCCGTAGGCGCGCCCGAGGCCGACCGCCTGAATCTGCGTGCCGAGGTAGGAGGTCATGAGGACGCCCGTGACGGCCGCGAGGCCCAGCGCGAACGAGTCGATGCCGGCGGCGAGGCCGACGAGGACGACGATGTCGGCGTAGCGGTCCAGCACGTGGTCGAGCAGGTCGCCGGCC
>NZ_QPLN01000085.1:0-461 GCF_003665885.1 Haloarcula sp. Atlit-120R
GTTCGAGGCGTCGGCGGCCGACCTCGCGCTGGTCGACGGCGACCGCGACGACCTCGCGGCCGCCCTCGAAGCCGAGGGGTTCCGGGTCGTCTCCGAGACGTGGGTCCGCGAGACCGCGGGCGTCCCCCTCGACCGCGTCGCCGCCCTCGAAGCCGACGTGACGACCGTCGAGGAGGGCCTCCGCTTCGGCGCGCGCGTCGACGCCGACGACTACGAGGTCGTCTCGCTGCCCGACGGCCTGCTCGGCGAGGCGCAGGGCATCGACCTCGACGCCGCGCTCTCCGCCGTCCGCGAGACCACCGTCGCCTTCCACACGACCGAGGGCGGCACGCGCGCGGTGGGCCGCGCCGCGGTCGCGGGCGACGGCTACGACGAACTCGTGTCGCGGCTCTGCGACGTGCTGCGCGAGAAATACGACAGCGTCGTCCGCGACGACGGGGCGGTCACGGCGACCACGCGCG
>NZ_QPLN01000086.1:0-460 GCF_003665885.1 Haloarcula sp. Atlit-120R
CTGTTTGCGATTCACGTGTACAACGACCCGCTGGCGGTCATCGTCGTCGGGACGCTGGCCGCGGTCGCCCTCGGGGCGGTCGCGGCGCTGATTCTCCTGCGCCTCCACACGGTGTACTTCTCCATCGTGGCGCTCGCCATCGGGCAGTTCCTCTACTTCCTCGCCCGCGAGCCGCTCGTGGAAATCACGAAGGGGATAAACGGCCTCGAAGTGCCGCGGTCGGACGTTCTCGGGGTCTTCGAGCTGGAACACCAGTACGGCGGCCTCCTCGGGGAACTCGTCGTGAACAACCTCTATCGCTTCGTCGGCGTCTTCTTCGTCGCCGTCGTCGCCTCCATCACGCGCATCCGCAAGTCGCCCTACGGGCTCATCTTCAAGGCGATTCGCGAGAACGAGACGCGGACGGCGTTCGTCGGTCTCGACGTCTGGCGCTACAAGTTCGCGGCGTTTCTCCTCTCTG
>NZ_QPLN01000087.1:0-460 GCF_003665885.1 Haloarcula sp. Atlit-120R
CAGACCAAGACCCACAACGACAGCTTGACGAACTGCGTGCATTCGCTCAAGACACATACGATGGCCCAGAGATTCACGAGTATGCAGATATCATCAGCGGGACCGAGACTGATCGCGGAGACGAGTACCAACGACTCCGCGGAGATATCGAAGCCGGACATCTTGACACTATCGTCGTCCACGAACTCTCGCGACTGTCTCGACTCGGTGCCGGTGAAATCCATGAATTCCTCGAATTCTGTCTCAGTCACGAAACTGGCATTCAGGACTTAGAGGTTGGCCTCGAAATCAGCCTTGACGATGATCTTGTCGATAGAGCGGTGAGCCAGCTCATTGCCGGAGTGATGGGTGACCTCGCGCGTGTCGAGCACAAACAGAAGCTCCGGCGGATTCAATCCGGTATCGACGCTGCGAAAGACGCTGGCCGATGGACTGGGCGGCCCCCAGCTGGGTTCGATAT
>NZ_QPLN01000088.1:0-459 GCF_003665885.1 Haloarcula sp. Atlit-120R
CAAATCGATAACGGTGGATGGCTCTGATGACGACCGGTGAGAACAGCCAATAGCAAAGCCACGGAAGTACGACCACTATGGAGCTTCGATTGACCATCGGGGACACAGTCCTCACGGGCAGCCTCGTAGATAATACCACGAGCCATGATTTCCGCGCTCTGCTGCCACTCACCGTGACGCTTCGCGATTACGAGGAGACCGAGAAGGTTTGCGACCTCCCCCGTCGCTTGTCCACGGACGACGCCTCGACCGGTCTCAACCCCGAGGTCGGGGACATCACGTACTATGCGCCGTGGGGAAATCTCGCGATATTCTATCGGGACTTCGACTACGCCTCCGGACTCGTCAAGCTGGGTCACATCGACTCGGGGATCAGGCTATTCGAAAACGCGACAGAGGAGTTCACCGTCACCATCGATCTCGTCGACGAGCCCACGTCCTGATCGCTGTCTTCTCTAA
>NZ_QPLN01000089.1:0-459 GCF_003665885.1 Haloarcula sp. Atlit-120R
CGACGCAATCGGGAGCAAAACCCACGCGAGCGAAGTCGAACCGGCAGCGTGGAACGTCACGCTAACCAAACTGATGGGCCTGTTCTTCGTCGCACTGGGATTGTTCTTCGGCGGTGCTGCGCTGGTGTCGGGATAGGGTGGTATCCCGTCGTCCCGATTAGTCCGTCAACCGCCGGAGTTGGACGGAGATGCCGAGCGCCGCACCGAGGAGCAATACGACGTTGAACGCGGCGTGGAAGATTGGCCGGAACTCGGGGTTCACCCACGTCGAGATGATTTGGCTCGCGTTGAGGTAGAACTGCAGCGCCGCGATGAGCGCGCGCAGTAGCAGTCCGGCGAGGACGGCGTAGTCGAGATACCGTCGAAGTCGCTCGGCGAACTCGCGGTCCTCCTGTTCGTCCACGTCTTCGGCCGGTTCGGCGGTCGTCGCCGGGATTCGGTCCTCGTCTGCATTCGATT
>NZ_QPLN01000090.1:0-458 GCF_003665885.1 Haloarcula sp. Atlit-120R
TTCGACCGTGGCGACGAACCTCGCCGTCCTCAACGACGAACTCGGTCCCGTCGCCCGACTCGACGGCCCGAAGGCGGTCCTCGTCGACGACGACGTGACGGTCCTGAAGCGCAACGGCGACGACGGCGTCGTCCTCGGAACCGGGAGCGTCTCCGGCGCGAAGAAAGCGCAGTTCCTGACGGCGTGGGAGCAAGCGCTCGACGACGCCGACTGCGACTGGGACGACGTCGACTTCGTCGCGACCGGCACGCGAAAGGCAGACGAACCGGGGATGCTCGACGCGGCCGAGGAAATCGGCGCGGGCGTCGTCTACTTCGAAAAGGAGACGCTGACCGAGTTCGAAGGGCCGACCCCCTCGCGGTCGAAGGAACTCATCGGCTGGCCCGGCATCGCCGAGGCGAGCGCCATCGCCGGCGGCCGCGACCACGAACTCGTCGTCGAAAAGCAGCGCTACGACG
>NZ_QPLN01000091.1:0-457 GCF_003665885.1 Haloarcula sp. Atlit-120R
CGTCGACGAGGAACGCGACGGGGATTTCGAGCATGCTGATGGAACTCGACAGCGCCGCGAGCGTCACGACGCCGAAGAACGCGGTGGCGATGAGCGTCCCCGCGGGGAGTTGCGCGAACGCCCCGGCGAGACCGACGAACAGCGCGCCCGGCCCGGTGCCGGTCTCGGTCGGGTTGATTCCCTGCGAGAACAGAAGCGGGAAGACGACGAGGCCGGTGATGACGCCGACGCTCGTGTTGAGGACCGCGATGGCGCTCCCGTCGAAGGGAAGCGAGCGGTCCTCACCGAGGTACGAGGAGTACGTTATCATCGTGCCCGCGCCGAGCGAGAGGGTAAACAGCGCCTGTCCGGCGGCGGGACCGAGAATGGCGAAGAAGTTCTCGGTGATGACCGAGGGGTCGAATCGGAGGAAGAAGGCGTAGCCCGCGGCCGCGTTGGGCTGGGTCGCGGCCCAGCC
>NZ_QPLN01000092.1:0-453 GCF_003665885.1 Haloarcula sp. Atlit-120R
CGGGTACTGCTGTGCGAGCGTCCCGATCTCCTCTCGGTAGTAGTTTCGGTAGAACTCGATGAACCGTTCCGTCAGGTCTCGGTTCTGGGGGGCCTGCGCCATCGCACAGGGGTATGTCCCCAATCGGTTAAGAACCTTCGTCGTTCGGCCGACCGTTACAGCGACACGTCGGTCTCGATATCTTCCGTCGCCTCGCGGAGACCGTCGCGGCGGGCGTCCTCGGCCATCCGGTTCGAGAGGTCGTCGTCGGTCAGAAGCTCCGCGAAGTCGTCGCGGAAGCGGTAGTTGGCCCGGCTCGAACGGATGTCCGCCTCGGCGACGGGGCGGCACTCGGAGACGACCTCGACGGGCACGTCGAGCGCCTCGGCGATGGCCTCGTCGTCCGCGCCGTCGACGAGCAGGGTGTCGAAGCGGTCGGCGTCGAACGGGAACTCGCGGTCGGCGTCGCGGACG
>NZ_QPLN01000093.1:0-453 GCF_003665885.1 Haloarcula sp. Atlit-120R
ACCGGCCCCTCCGGTGCGGGGAAGACGACTCTTGCCCGGTTCGTGGCGAACGAACTCGAACGGGCGACGCTCGATGTCCGAACCGCCTACGTGAACTGCCTCTCGAATTCGACGAACGCCGCTGTTCTCCACACGCTCATGCGCGACGCCGGCCTCGGACTCGACTTCGACCGAGCGTCGACACCGGTTCACGAGTATCTTGCTCGCATTGAAAGTCGGAACGAGCAGTTCGTCATCGTCCTCGACGAGGTCGACGTCCTCGAAGACCCGTCGCTCATCGCGATGCTCTATGACATCGACAACGTCACCACGATGATGATCTGTGTCTCCGAAGACGCGTTTCTCTCGACGCTCGATATGCGCGTCGAGTCACGCGTTCGCGCCGCAGCAAGCGTGACGCTCGAAAAGTATCGAGACGACGAACTCGCGGACATCATCCGCGCCCGCGTTGAC
>NZ_QPLN01000094.1:0-452 GCF_003665885.1 Haloarcula sp. Atlit-120R
AGCTACATCGAGCGCGACGACCTGCCGCACCTCCTGTTCGCGGGGCCGGCGGGCGTCGGCAAGACCACCTCCGCGACGGCCATCGCCCGCGCCATCTACGGCGACGACTGGCGCGGCAACTTCCTCGAACTCAACGCCTCCGACGAGCGCGGTATCGACGTGGTCCGCGACCGCATCAAGAACTTCGCGCGCTCGTCGTTCGGCGGCCACGACTACCGCGCCATCTTCCTCGACGAGGCCGACTCGCTGACGAACGACGCGCAGTCGGCGCTCCGCCGGACGATGGAGCAGTTCTCCGACAACACCCGGTTCATCCTCTCGTGTAACTACTCCTCGAAGATTATCGACCCCATCCAGTCGCGCTGCGCGGTGTTCCGGTTTTCCCCGCTCGGCGACGACGCCGTCGCGGAGCAGGTCCGCGACATCGCCGCGGCCGAGGACATCGAGGTCAC
>NZ_QPLN01000095.1:0-449 GCF_003665885.1 Haloarcula sp. Atlit-120R
GGATATGGTGCCACTCTAACCGAAATAAATAAACAGGATATTAGAACATCAAACAACAATAGTAGCAGCCCTTCAACACTTAACGATGACATTAGTAACGATATTCTACGCGAACTACCGCGGGAAGGTGCTGATAAAGGAGTAACCGAAGACGAACTTCGAGAATTGATTTTCGGGTCGGAAGAAGAGCAGCTCAACTACATTAGAGAGGTGTGTAAAAGGTTGAATGAACAGAATAAGATAACTCGTGCATTTGAGGGAGGATTAGTTCAAAAGAATGACTGACGAGATCGACCCCCCTCGTAGACAAGAGAGACAAGAAGTCACAGATAGAGAATGGAAAGAAAAACCCGGTGAAACATACATTGCCGACAGAGAAGATGAGATACTTGAACATGATTTAAATAGAGAAATAACAGTCATAGAGGGGTTCAAAACTCATTTAGAAG
>NZ_QPLN01000096.1:0-449 GCF_003665885.1 Haloarcula sp. Atlit-120R
GAACGGCTACAACTACGGAACGTCGATATTTGAGCGCGAGTGGGACGTCCTAGTCGTCCTTGATACCTGTCGTCCGGACTTGCTCGCGGAGATGGCGCAAAATTACGATTATGTCCCTCGTGATGTACCAACACATACCTCCCTGGGGTCGGCTTCCATCGAGTGGGTAAAGAAGAACTTCACCGACGACGATTACTCCAAACCAACGATAGATCAGACCGTAAACGACAATTACGAGGACAAATTGGCAGACACGGCGTATGTCACTGCCAACCTCTTCGCCGAGCATATTGATGAGGGAGCCCTCCTCAACTTGGACGAGGTACACGAGTACGGCTGGAACGACGATGACTACACGACACCGCCAGAAGTCGTCACCGAGCGCGCCGTTGCCGCCGCACGGGAGCACGACCCCGAATATTTGATCGTCCACTACATGCAACCTCACG
>NZ_QPLN01000097.1:0-449 GCF_003665885.1 Haloarcula sp. Atlit-120R
GACGATGTCCTCACAGCCTATACTGACGAGAAGGAGCGCCGGGATACGCTCGACTTCCCCGACGTGATCGAGACGACGCTTGAGTTCTTGCGAGCGAACGATGCCGTCACGGAGCGGCTACGAGAGCAGTTTGCGGCCGAGATGGTCGACGAGTTCCAGGATACGGACCCGCGCCAGTGGGAGTTAGTCAAGCTTCTCACGGGCGTCGACGAACAGACGGCGTCGAACATCTTCCTGGTCGGCGACGAGAAACAGAGCATCTACGGCTTCCGTGGGGCCGACGTGACGACGTTCGGAGCGGCGAGAGCGGAACTCCAGACCGTCAACGAGGTCCGTGGGGTTGACGACGTTTCCGAGAGCGATGCCGAGAGTCCGACCGCGCTTGAACTCTCCGGGAACTTCCGAACGCTAGACGAGCCGCTGTCGTTCCTGAACGAGCTCTTCGAGTT
>NZ_QPLN01000098.1:0-448 GCF_003665885.1 Haloarcula sp. Atlit-120R
GCGGTGAGCGTGATCATCGCGAGCGCGCTCGTCGTCTGCTCGACGCAGGACGGGAGACCGAGCCGGAAGATGTCGCGGATGAAGTCGAGGTCGGGCGCGAGGTGGCCGACGGTCACGTTCGGGCCGTAGCCGGTGCCGAACAGGATCCAGAGCCCGATGGCGGTCGCGACGCCCCCCGAGAGGATCGTCGCGAGCGCGGCGCCCTGGATCCCGAACCCGGTTATCCCGGTCGCCGAGAGCAGGGTGGCCTCCAGCGCGACCGGATCGAGCGCGGCGACGCCGGGCACCGCGGCCAGCCACTGGAACAGCGGGTTCCCGTCGAACCCGAAGATGAAGAACGGGTCGAGCAGGACGTTCAGGAGGACGGAAATGAACATGACCGCCATCGGCGTCCGCGTGTCGCCGTAGCCGCGCATCAGCGCCGAGAAGACGAAGAAGCCGAACATCA
>NZ_QPLN01000099.1:0-447 GCF_003665885.1 Haloarcula sp. Atlit-120R
CCGGCCACCTCTACCGCCGGGCGGGCCTCGACATCGAGGCGCTTTCAGAGTTCGTCGACGAGTTCGTCGTCCCGCTCTACGATACGTACTACGGGACGACGTACTGGTTAGAGACTATCGCCAAGGGATTCATCTCGCTTCTCGACCCCTACGACGTGGCGTTCTCGCTCGAACTGTACGCCGTCAACGTCGATGTCGACGACCTCATTCACGCGGTCGAAGTCGCAGACGAGTACGCGGACGACGTACTCTTCGGCTACGACGCGAGCAACGCGGCGGCGACGCTCCGCCGGATGACCGCCGACGGGTCGCGCGGGAAGACCTACCACCCCGACGACGCGACCCGCTGAGGGCGGGGCTCACCGGCGCGGCGACCGGGCGATCGGGCGATTGGGCGGCCGCCTCCGAGCGATTTCAGAACGCGCCGGCGAGGTAGCCGATGACGAC
>NZ_QPLN01000100.1:0-446 GCF_003665885.1 Haloarcula sp. Atlit-120R
GCGCGTACATGTCCGGCGTCCTCGGCGTTGCGACGTTCAGCTACGCACCGTACTACCTGTTCGGCTACCTCTCGCCGCTGGTCCTGTTCGCCTTCATCCTCGCCGGTGTCGGATTCGCCGGGAACGCGACGAAAACGAGCGACCCATCGGTCAGCCCGGCAGACGACTAAGGTCACGTCTCCATCGCTTTTCAGAGGACGGACCTCGGACGGTTACCGGACCATCGAATCCTTGATACTTGACCGAATGGTCGCAAGAACGCCACCACCGCAGAGGAGTCCGAGCAGCATCGGACCGAACGTCCTCGGGTCGGTCCAATCGAACGACCGAGATGCCGTGAATAGATACTTGCGGCCATCTCGTTTGATGCCTTCGCTCGCGATTTCCGATAGGTTTGACTCGTTTACGTACAAGCGACTGCCAAAATTAGTCTCGGTGGAACCCTC
>NZ_QPLN01000101.1:0-446 GCF_003665885.1 Haloarcula sp. Atlit-120R
CGTCTCCAGCCCCGGCGACCTGACCGGCATCGGCATCCACCTGACGGAGTCGCTCCGACAGCACTACGAGGCGAGTCGGGCGGCCCGCGTCGGCCTCCACGTCCTCTCGACGCTCGTGATGTACGTCGACCTCAAGCGGCTGTTTCAGTTCCTTCACGTCATCACGGGTCGCATCTCGGCGGCGGGCTTTTCGGGCGTCTTCACGCTCGACACCGGCTTCGTCGACGAGCGCGAACTCGCGCTCCTCAAACAGCCGTTCGACGGCTTCGTCGAGACGCGCGACACCGACGGCGACCCCGAGTTCCGGGTCCGCGGCCTCGACGACGGCCCGCGGTCGTGGACGCCGCTTCGAATCTGAGCGGGTTCCGGAGGCGGCCGGCGAGCCTTCTCACGACAGGTGCGTCACCGCGAGGTCGACCAGCGGCGAGTTCGCCCGGGCGCACGTC
>NZ_QPLN01000102.1:0-445 GCF_003665885.1 Haloarcula sp. Atlit-120R
AGCAGGTGCTCGCGACCCGTCCGATGCTCATCATGATGCTGTCGGGCGCGGCGGTGACGCTCGGCCTGGCCATCCTTCTCGGCGTCACGGCCGGCTACCTCGGCGGCGTCATCGACAAGGTGCTCATGACGGTGACGGACGTGATGATGAACATCCCCGGACTGGCGCTGGTCATCGTCCTCGCCGTGATTCTCGAACCGAAGAGCCCGGTGTTCGTCGGGTTCGTGCTGGCAATCGACAACTGGCCACGGTTGGCCCGACAGCTTCGGTCGCAGGTGCTCACCATCCGCAGTGAGTCCCACGTCGAGGCCTCGCGGGTGCTCGGACTGCCCACGTCGAGCATCCTCTCGAAGAACGTCATGTCCCGGCTCATGCCGATGCTGACGATGGGGACCGTCGGCTCCATGCGGAACATCCTGATGGAGTCGGTCGGCCTGTACTTCAT
>NZ_QPLN01000103.1:0-444 GCF_003665885.1 Haloarcula sp. Atlit-120R
CGCGGCGACGAGTTCGCCGGTTTGGGCGATGGCGTTGATGCCGCCGAGGAAGTAGTCGGCGGTCTGGGAGTCGCGGCGGGCGGCCTGTCGCTCCGCGTCGTCGTCGATGCCCCAAATCTGGTCCGGCAGGCTCTCCCACTCGTGGTCGCCCTCGCTGAGGTAGTCGTCGAACCCGATTTCTTCGAGGGTGGTCGAGTGGCCGTTCATCACGGAGACGCCGGCGGGGATGTGCGACTGCACGGCTTCGAGCGCCTCGTCGGCCGTGTCGACGACGACGACGTCGAACCCGCTCGCTTCGAGGTTCTCGACGGTCGCTTCGACGGTCTCGTCGTCGGGAAGCTGGTCGAGGTCGGCGTCGATGTCGGCGTCGTCTACGTAGTCGGATTTCTGTTGAGACATGTGTGAGTGTGGTGGTGGAGTCGATGGGTGCTCCGACGACAACGT
>NZ_QPLN01000104.1:0-444 GCF_003665885.1 Haloarcula sp. Atlit-120R
GATGAAAGTGATGTCCGCAGTCGTCGACGGGCAGTAAGCTGGGGTAATCGTGTTGACGAGCGCGTACCGAGGCAAATCTCGAATCCGCAACCGCAATCCTGAAACCCGCAATCCCGCAATCCTGCAAACCTGTGAACCTGCGAATGTGAACTCAGGGCTCAGCCCACGGCTCCGTCGTCCCTTCACCGAATAGTTCGCGCATCAGGATGACGATACTCTCCGGTGGGAACTGCCCACGCTCGGTGACGATGGCGTCGACGTAGCGCGGCGGCGTCACGTCGAAGGCGGGATTTTTGACCGTCGGATTGCCGAGTTCCGCGAGCGTTTCGTCGTCGATTATCTCCTCAGTGTCACGCATCTCGATATCGACCGTGTGGCCCGTCATCGTCCCCGGGTGCAGTTTCAGCGTCTGTGCGGCGACCATGATGGGTGCCCCTCGGTCGC
>NZ_QPLN01000105.1:0-444 GCF_003665885.1 Haloarcula sp. Atlit-120R
CCGAGGACCCCGCGACCGCGGCCGCGGACGGCGCGGCGCGCATCGCGGCGCGGCTCGTCTGAACGGCGCGCGAGCGGTGCGATTTTTCCGTATTTTCAGACCCACAGCGGCCGCTCCGCGATTCGCTGATCGGGACCGACTTGGTGGCGCGTGCCGACGAACGCCCGGAGGGCGTGAGTCGCACGCGCGAGGGAGCGGTGAGCGCTCGCGGAGCGCGAACCGCGAGGCTGGGGAGGCGTGAGGTGCGGTTGCGGTGCGGGGCGGGACTCAAAGGGGCAGCCGCGAGGGCGAAGACGGGCGACGCAAGGACCGCAGGAGCGAGCGAAGCGAGCGAGGAGGACCGCAGCGAGCCCATCGAGCCCTCGCGGCTGGGGCTTTGGAGGCAGTTGTCTCCGAGGGATCGTCGCCTCAGCAACCAGTGACTCGGCAACGACCGATACCGAA
>NZ_QPLN01000106.1:0-443 GCF_003665885.1 Haloarcula sp. Atlit-120R
ATCCCATACCACCACTGGAATGAGTGGTATGCCAAACGCTCCGGCGCCGAAGGATGTGGCTGCGGCCGATTAGGTAGACGGTGGGGTAACGGCCCACCGTGCCAATAATCGGTACGGGTCATGAGAGTGAGAACCCGGAGACGGAATCTGAGACAAGATTCCGGGCCCTACGGGGCGCAGCAGGCGCGAAACCTTTACACTGCACGACAGTGCGATAGGGGGATCCCAAGTGCACAGGCATAGCGCCTGTGCTTTTCGGTACCCTAAGGCGGTACCAGAATAAGGGCTGGGCAAGACCGGTGCCAGCCTCCGCGGTAATACCGGCAGCCCAAGTGATGGCCGATCTTATTGGGCCTAAAGCGTCCGTAGCTGGCCGCGCAAGTCCATCGGGAAATCCTCCTGCTCAACAGGTGGGCGCCCGGTAGAAACTGCGTGGCTTGGGA
>NZ_QPLN01000107.1:0-443 GCF_003665885.1 Haloarcula sp. Atlit-120R
CGAGCTGATCGACGCGCCCGTCACGAAGACGCCGACGCAGGAGGGGATCGTCGCCGCGCTGCGCCGGCTCGCCCGCAACGCCTCCCGGGTCGTCATCGCGACCGACTACGACCGCGAGGGCGAACTGATCGGCAAGGAGGCGTACGAGCTGGTCCGCGAGGTGAACGAGGACGTGCCCGTCGACCGCGTGCGCTTCTCGTCGATCACGGAAAACGAGGTGAAAAAGGCGTTCGCGAACCCCGACGACCTCGACTTCGAGCTGGCGGCCGCCGGCGAGGCCCGTCAGACCATCGACCTGACGTGGGGCGCGGCCCTGACCCGCTTCCTCTCGCTGTCCGCACGACAGATGGGCGACGACTTCATCTCGGTCGGCCGGGTCCAGGGCCCGACGCTCAAGCTCATCGTCGACCGCGAGCGCGAGATCCAGGCGTTCGACCCCGAGT
>NZ_QPLN01000108.1:0-442 GCF_003665885.1 Haloarcula sp. Atlit-120R
TCGACGACGAGGACGCCCGCCGGCGCGCCCGGAATCGGGTTGGCCGGGCCGACGACCAGCAGGGTGTCCCCGTCGAGTTTCGCGTCGTAGAGGCCGCGGAAGGGGCCGTCTTCGCGGTCCGAAAGCGGGTCGCGGCGCTCGGCGAGGAGTTCCGGGCGGTCGGGCGCGGAGATGTCGACGACGGCGTAGCCGCTGCTCGCGGCGACGAAGACGGTCTCGCCGTCGGCCGACACGACGGCCTCTTTCGCGCCGTCGATGTCGATGCGGCCCAGCGGCTCGAAGGGACCGGGATGTGCGGTGGCGGGACGGGAACCGACGACGGCAGCGGTCGAGACGGCGAGCGCGCTCGCGCCGACGGTGCGGAGGAACTGGCGGCGGTCCACGGTGAATCTGCGGGTGCCGAGGGGAAAAATCGGACGGAGGCCCGGGTACTGAAACGAGC
>NZ_QPLN01000109.1:0-442 GCF_003665885.1 Haloarcula sp. Atlit-120R
AACAAGCTCGTCCTCGTCGGCAGTTCGACCGGCCGCGACGGGCTCGGCGGCGCGTCCTTCGCCAGCGAGGACCTCGCTGAGGACGCGGAAACCGAAGACCGGCCCGCGGTACAGGTCGGTGACCCCTACACGGAGAAACTGCTCATCGAGTGCAACGAGGCGCTCATCGACGAGGACCTCGTCGAGTCCGCCCGCGACCTCGGAGCCGCCGGCCTCGGCGGCGCGTCCTCGGAACTCGTCGCCAAGGGGGGCTTCGGCGCGGAAATCGACCTCGAGAAGGTCCACCAGCGCGAGCCGAACATGAACGCCTTCGAGATTCTCCTCTCGGAGTCCCAAGAGCGCATGTGCTACGAGGTGACTCCCGAGAACGTCGAGCGCGTGCAGGAACTCGCCGCGCGCTTCGACCTCGGCAGCGCCGTCATCGGCGAGGTCGCCGAGGGCA
>NZ_QPLN01000110.1:0-441 GCF_003665885.1 Haloarcula sp. Atlit-120R
GGCCCTCGAACTGCGGGTCGGGGTGCTTGACGGAGATGACGGCGGTGAGTCCCTCGCGAACGTCCTCGCCGCGGAGGTTGTCGCCGTCGAGGTCGTCGAGCATGTCGTGGCTGTTCGCGTAGTCGTTGACGACGCGGGTGAGCGCCGTCTTGAACCCGGTCAGATGCGTGCCGCCCTCGCGGGTGTTGATGTTGTTGGCGAAGGCGTGAATCGACCCCTGGAGCTCGTCGGTCGCCTGCATGGCGATTTCGACCTCGATGCCCTCCGACTCGTCGTCGTAGTAGATGACGTCGTCGTGGAGCGCCGTCTTGGTCTCGTTGAGGTACTCGACGAACTCGCGGATGCCGCCCTCGAAGAGGAACGTGCTCGACTCGTCGGTCCGCTCGTCGGAGAGCGAAATCTCGACCCCGGAGTTGAGGAACGCGAGCTCTCGCAGGCGGT
>NZ_QPLN01000111.1:0-441 GCF_003665885.1 Haloarcula sp. Atlit-120R
CTCCACCGCGTAGCCGACCGCTCCGCCGATGGCCGAGCCGAGAGTCACCCCGCCGGCGACGTTCGCTCCCGCGACGAGCGCCATCCGAGTGAGTTCGCTCTGGAACATATCGGAATCTGTGGCTGTTCGAGGGGATAGCCTCGTCGGTTCCGTCGTCGATTCGGCCGACAGGTCACCCCGTTTTACTACCGCGTGACGCGTTGGTTCGGCCATGACAGTCATCGCCATGTTGAGCGTCGCACCGGTCGTCGAAGGGAGCATGTCGGGCGAGGTCGCCAAGGCCGTCGCGGCCCTCGACGACGTCGAGGTGTCTTACGAGACGAACCCGATGGGGACGGTCATCGAGGCCGACGACATCGACGAACTGCTCGCGGCGGTCGGCGCGGCCCACAAGGCGGTCGACGGCGACCGCGTGAGCACGTTCCTGAAGATAGACGACAA
>NZ_QPLN01000112.1:0-440 GCF_003665885.1 Haloarcula sp. Atlit-120R
CGGAACGGTCGATGAGGACGGCGAAGAGGTAGCGGAACTCCTAGACGAGGCGGCAACCGGCGCGACGAACAGCGAAGTAGACCGACCGAAGCCGAGCGACGAGTCACCGCAACAGGAAGCCGCGGCAAGCGGCGACCACGGCGTCGACTGACGAACACCGACGACGATGACCGACGACACAGCCGAAGACGACGCGACAGACGAACGGCGACCCGAGCGGGAGCCCGCAACCGCCGACGAAGATACCGACTGGAGCGAGCGTACCGATGCTGAGCGGAGCAACCGCGCCGATGCTGAGCGGAGCGGCCGCGCCGATGCCGACGAGCAACCGCAGTCTGCTCCGCTTTCGGACCTCGCTGGCCGAGTGGCGGAGCGGCGCGGTCGGTGACGCGTCTCCAACGAGCCCGACGACGTAGCCGAGTTGTTCGAATCGGTGGAAG
>NZ_QPLN01000113.1:0-439 GCF_003665885.1 Haloarcula sp. Atlit-120R
AGACCTACGGCATCAACGTGATGCAGGTGCAGGAAGTCCTGCGTTACACCGAGATCGCTCCGGTTCCGGGGGCGCCGGCCTATGTGCTCGGCATCATCAACCTTCGCGGCAACGTGGTGACCGTGATCGACACCCGCCAGCGCTTCGGCCTGCCGCCGGCGCCGGTTACCGACAACACCCGCATCGTCATCATCGAGGCGGACAAGCAGGTGGTCGGCATCCTGGTCGACAGCGTGGCCGAGGTGGTCTATCTGCGTCAGTCCGAGGTGGAAACCGCGCCCAACGTGGGTAACGACGAGTGCGCCAGGTTCATCCAGGGCGTGTGCAACAAGAACGGCGAGCTGCTCATCCTGGTCGAGCTGGACAAGATGATGAGCGAGGAAGAGTGGTCCGAGCTGGAGAGCATCTGATCCATGCTCGTGATGGCGATCGCGGTGGC
>NZ_QPLN01000114.1:0-439 GCF_003665885.1 Haloarcula sp. Atlit-120R
ATTATAGTCGATATTGTAGGCGACTACTTTCGACGTTGCGCCAATGTCGTGAGATTCGTAAAAAAGAAGAATCTCGTAGTCGGCGGGCGAAAACCACGAGATTATTTCGACCATCCTCTTCAGGAATTCACTCATCTTGGTTCAAAAACAACCACGTATATAGTTAGGTCTGTTGACTCAAGTAGTCATTGAAATTTACTATGGTAGTTGGGTTTTATATTGGATGCCTCTCATTGTCGGTAGTGACGACTCTCACCGTGGCCTACAAGTCGCGGAAAACGCCCGGGCTCCTGTTCCAGCAGGACCCGAGCACGGGCCGTCACCCACAATGACGACCAAACTGAAGCTCTCGCGGGCACGCAATAAAGCCCGCGACACGCCCGACGAAGCGTCAAACAACTGCCCCACGTGCGCCACGCCCATCGAGGGCATCAGCGCG
>NZ_QPLN01000115.1:0-438 GCF_003665885.1 Haloarcula sp. Atlit-120R
TGCGAACAGTATCACCCTCACTCCGGGGACGTTGACAATGGACTACGACGACGACACGAACACGCTGTACGTGCACAGCATCGACGGGAGCGACCTCGACGGCATTCTCGAACCGATTCGCCGGTGGGAGGACTACGCACTCGTCATCTTCGACGAAGAACTGAAGCCCGGCGACCCCGCACCGCAAGCGCAGGCCAACGGGGAGGACAGTAAGACCGCGGCCGTCGCGGGAGGTGAGCGGCATGGCTGACCCGGCGTACCTCACGTGGATGAACGACGTGCTCTTCGCCGGGCTCGTCCTCGCGGCCGGCCTGACGCTCCTCGTGAGCTATCGCGTCATTCGCGGGCCGACGGTCCCGGACCGCGTCGTCGCACTCGACACCATCGGGACGAACGTCGTCGCCATCGCCGCCCTGTACGCTATCTGGTCGAATCAGG
>NZ_QPLN01000116.1:0-437 GCF_003665885.1 Haloarcula sp. Atlit-120R
CCTGTGACACCCCGCGCCGTGCGCTGGCTGGCCACGCTTCTGCTGCTGGTCGGCGCGAGCGCCCAGGCCAACCTGCGCCTGGTCCTCGATCCCGAGGGCCTGTCCGGCACGGAGCGCCGCGCCAGCCAGTCCTTGCTCGAGCAGGCCGCAGCGGCTCTGCCGCCGAGCTTCGTTCAGCGTCTGGACCGCGAGGTCTCGGTGCGCTGGTCGGACGATTTGCCGGCCGAGGTCTACGGCCGCACCACCCGCCTCGATGCCCTCGTGCTCAACGCCGCGCTGCTGCCGCGCCTGATCGATCCGCAACAGGCCGAGGCGCCCAGCGGGCGCACCCATGGCAGCCTGCAACGCGAGCTGCTGGCCACGGTGCTGCACGAGCTCACCCACCTCTACGACCGTGCCCAGCTCTGGCCGCAAGAGCAGCGCCAGTTGCAGTGGCG
>NZ_QPLN01000117.1:0-437 GCF_003665885.1 Haloarcula sp. Atlit-120R
TATCGATATCGCTGGCGTATTGGAGTCGGAACGGTCCCGTCTCCAGGAACGGTTCGCGCTCGACAAGGATGCATGTCGGGCAGCATTCGAGGAGAACTGGGATCTGGTGCTGGAGTGGTACGAGGATTTTCCGGGGCGGTCGCATGACACGATCAACCTTCTGGTGGAAACAGGAGCCAACATTCCCGGTGATGATGGGTTCGGAATCAGAACAGATGTTACGGACATCGGGGGCGAGGTCGTCGACGACCTACTGGCTGACATCGAGGAACGGATAAACCGATTCTCGAACGTTGCACTACAGCTGGCTTTCGACTTCGACGCCGCGATGAACCGGGAGGAGGAGATCATCATCACTCTCCACGAGACCTCCTGGAGTTCGAACCAGCACTATTATCCGGCACTCGTTAAGGGGACTGGTAGAAAAGATCCCGACC
>NZ_QPLN01000118.1:0-437 GCF_003665885.1 Haloarcula sp. Atlit-120R
GCATCAGTTGCCTCGCGTGTCCCGTTCGAAGATGACCCGCCGAATTTCTTCCCATTGGCGGAGGGCAATTCGTAGTAGTCGTCCACACGGAGTAGAGCCCGGGCAATAGTGACATCCCCGTATGTTGACCCCGAGCTGTAGTGACGCCGGTCCCATTTCTCTCGGTACAGACCAGAATCGCGAAAGAGGGCGTCCATCTGAGCAGGGTCTTTACCCGTCCAGAAAGCCAGGTAGTGAGCCATCGCCATGTCGGCTTCAGATTGAGAAGGGTACTCGGCTTGTGGTGAGCCCCACATCGAGCTGTCGCCGTCGTAGAGGCGACGTCGACGACTGCCACCCTTCGCGTCGAACATCTTGGAGAGTAGCTCCTCGTCCGATAGTTCAACGCCTGGCCCGGCAAGATCGTCGAACGTTTTCGGCATGACTTCCGGAAGATA
>NZ_QPLN01000119.1:0-436 GCF_003665885.1 Haloarcula sp. Atlit-120R
CGGGCAGTTAGCTACGGTTTGTCTTGGAAGTGTTCTCATCATCCTGGCGTGTGGACTTGCTCAGGTCACCTTCGGCGCGTACAAAATGACGGTTTCACAGGCCTGGCAAACTGTACTTGACCCAGATATACTGTTCAACTTTGAAGTCATGAAATCACTCTTTTTCGGGGAACCTGTGCATGGTTTGAGCAGCAGTGGGTCAATTATCTGGAACGGTCGGCTGCCGCGCGTGTTCGTTGCTATCCTTGTCGGGATGAACCTCAGCGTTTCGGGAGCGATATTCCAGGCAATCACGAGAAACGAGCTGGCCAGTCCATTCATCCTCGGCGTTTCTTCGGGTGCGGGCCTGATGATCCTCGTTGTACTGGTCGTCTTCCCGGGAATGCTCATGTGGCTACCAATATTCGCCGCGGTTGGTGGTGCCGGTGCGTTCTTG
>NZ_QPLN01000120.1:0-436 GCF_003665885.1 Haloarcula sp. Atlit-120R
GGAGCGAATCCTCGCACAGGAGCGCCGCCGCCTTTCGACGTTCGACGGCTGACCGTTCGGCCGCCAGGCGTGTGTTCTGAACACACGCAGCATATGACATTTGAAAAATGTTTTAATGGAGGACGTTGTAGCGTCTACTGCAGGTAGATACCTGCACTTGGGTTGCGTATACAGGGGAGGTTTTCCCCAGTGTCCGTGGAGTGCGGGCGGGTGCCCGGTCGTCCGCGCTCTTCCTTTTCATCCATCGAGCGGCGCGGTCGCCGCACAAAACATATCGGTCTCGGCGGGTCTCACGCCGTGGGCGGTTCGACAGCGCCGAGTGGCGTGAGCATGCCGAGCATGTCCGGTTGGACCCACCGCTCGGCAATCACGCCGTCTTCGATGCGGGTAAACACCATGTTGCCGACTTCGATGGGCTTCCCGGTCGGTTCGATGC
>NZ_QPLN01000121.1:0-436 GCF_003665885.1 Haloarcula sp. Atlit-120R
TATAGAAGCGGTCGAGGTCGTCCTGACGAGCCATTCTTACAGGATTCCTCTCATTCACGCATAAAGAGTTTCACCACTCGGTGCAACGGCTTCGAGTAGAACGCCGGATGGACATCCTCGTAATCTCACCGTGTTCCAAAGACAAACGATACGACCCCGTTCTCGACTGTGAGGCGGTGGACGAGCACTCGCGCGAGGAATTAGTGCAGGAACACAGCGAGCAAACCACGACTGCGGCAGACATGTATACTGGTCGTGAACACCAGCACGTCGAAGAGGCAGTCACTCATCTCCGTGGGGTTGCAGACGTCGACTGGCACATCATTTCCGCGGGATTTGGACTGCTACGTGACAGGACCGAAATTCCGTCCTATGAGTGCGGTTTCAGCGACATCGAATCCGTTCGAACGAGGGCCAAGCGAACGGGATACGATAT
>NZ_QPLN01000122.1:0-435 GCF_003665885.1 Haloarcula sp. Atlit-120R
GACGCGCTCGGCGAACAACTCGGCGCTCGTCGTCTCGGGGAAGTCGACGAACTCCACGACAACCTCGCCGAAGCCCATCTCGACGAACGTCGCCAGTCGCTCGCGCACCTGTTCGGGCGTGCCGACGAGCGGGAACTCGCCCTCGGCGACGTTCTCGGGCTTGAACCGCGGGAAGTGCTCGTCGAGGAGGGCGTCGAGTTCCGCCTCGTCCTCGCGTAGCAGACACCGCGCGAACCACGAGCGCTCTATCTCCTCGAACGGCCGGCCGTAGCCCTCGCAGTGGCGTTCCAGCACGTCCAGTTTGTGTTGCATCACCTCCGGCGGTCCCCAGAAGTTCCACGAGTCGGCGTACTGGGCGGTGATTCGGAGCGTGAACGACTCGCCGCCGCCGCCGACCATGATGGGCGGGTGCGGGTCTCGGACGGGGTGCGGCCG
>NZ_QPLN01000123.1:0-434 GCF_003665885.1 Haloarcula sp. Atlit-120R
CACACGAGCGTCTACATCTCGGAACACCCGACTCACGAGCGGAAACACCGCAACTGAGCGGGCGGGGGTGCGTCAAAACCGGACGAGAGCGGGAGAAAACAGCGTTTTCAGTCGAACGTAATCCACGCGAGGAACACGAGACCGACCGTCTCGAAGACGTGTAACAGCATCATCAGTCGCCACGCGATGACGGGCACGTCGGTGCTGAACCACCCCGAGAGCGTCGGGTCGAGGATGTACATGTAGAACGCCAGCGCGTTCTCGGCGAGGAGGAACACCCCGAACACGAGGAGTCCGACGGCGTGTTTAGACCTGAAGGTCAGGTAGTTTCGGGCCCACACCGCCGACAGTGCGAGTAGCACGACGACGTTGACGCCCGAGGAGACCGTCGCGACGTCCACCCAGATACTCATTCGTTCTCTCCTTTCCCCGTC
>NZ_QPLN01000124.1:0-434 GCF_003665885.1 Haloarcula sp. Atlit-120R
TTGCGCCCTATAAGATGGGTCCTTTCTCAGAGGCAGTTTACGAAGAACTCCACTTCCTTCTCCAACTGGGAGCTATCGAAGCTACTCCGCTAAACGGTAGTTCAGTGGACGGTGTCGGTGACGATGACCTAACAAACAAAGAATTTACTATTACCTCAAAAGGGGAGAAGCTTGCATCTCAGTTAGTCGAAATTCTCGAACCCGAGTATCGAACGGAAATTGAGAACTTGGTGGAGTCATATGGCAACCTATCGCTACAGGAACTACTGGAAGTTGTCTACACGTCATATCCGTCGTTCGCCAGGGAGTCCGAAATCAAGGATGAACTTGAGTTGGAGGGAGACTGATGGCTGATATCGAATATGTCGAACAAGAATATACGAAACGGTGGGCTGAAAGTGAGGATGAGCACTCCAATCAGTACATCCCCGAAA
>NZ_QPLN01000125.1:0-434 GCF_003665885.1 Haloarcula sp. Atlit-120R
GCCGCGGCGGACCTGATAATCCAAAGGGTTGATGGAGCTGGCGTGCACACGGACCAGTACTTGGCCCGTGCCCGGCACTGGCTTGGCCACATCATGCAGTTCGAACACCTCCGGGCCACCGAAGGACTTGAGCATCATCGCTTTCATTGCAGAACCTCGTTTCTATAAAAAGGGATATTGGGAATTACCGATATATATGCAAAGAATCCGGACGTTCTAGATCATCATCATGACTCCTCATTTCTACTAATAGGGATATCGGGAATAAGCGATATCAGGTGGCAAAAAATTACAGCTCTGTCCCTATCATCTCGGCTAGGGCATTGATGGCTGCTTCGTTGCGCTTGTAGTAGGTCCACTGACCGATGCGCCTGACTTCGACCAACCCGGCGCGTTGCAGCGTCGCGAGATAATCAGAGACCGTCGACTGCGAC
>NZ_QPLN01000126.1:0-433 GCF_003665885.1 Haloarcula sp. Atlit-120R
TCGGATGCGACGCGGTCGACCGATTCGATACCAGCAGCCAACCGGTTTCCCATAACGTCGAGTTCTGTTTCGGTGACTCGGGCGTGTTCGTCGGAGACGAATCCGCCGGCGGCGACCATCAGCCCAGAGACGAGGACGACGGTGATAGTCAGCGTGAGAACGTAGCTGAGTGCCGTCGAAACGCCGCGGGCGGTCGAGCGCGAACGAAGCCTCATGTAATCTCACCCGGTGCGACCCGAACTTCTCTAGAGACGTACGGCTCGCCGGTCTGGTAGACGTACGACACGTTCACGGCGTATAGCGCCTCTTCGGCGACCGGCGACGAGCCACTGTCCGCCGGTTCGTATTTCGCGGCGTCGAAGACGGTACTGTTCGTCTTGTTGACAAACAGTTCGTAGGTGCCTTCGGCCTGTGTCGAACTGCGATAGGTCAC
>NZ_QPLN01000127.1:0-433 GCF_003665885.1 Haloarcula sp. Atlit-120R
CGCAGCGCCCAGAACGTCGCGAGGAAGCCGATGAGGAAGACGACGAACACCTTCTGGAGGTCCTTCTGGATCGAGCGAAGGAACGCCTTTGCCGTCTCCTGGCCCTCCGCGATCGACCGTTGGGTGTCCTCGTCGAGGGCGCTGGACATACGTACGTGGCGAAAGCAGTCTGGTGGTTATCAATCTTTTTCACCGCGGGCGTGAGTTCGGCTCCCTCGGCGCGCCTCCTCAGGGCGATGCGAAAAGACCTATAACTGGCCGGAAGCGTAGGACACCTGAATGGCGGACGAGGAGCGTGACGCAGGGCTCTCTGCGGCCGACGACGAGACGGACGCCTCGGACGACACCGACCAGCGCTCGTCCGACGGCGACGCCGACGACGCCGACGACGCGTCTTCGTCGTCTGACGGTCCGGTTTACGGTCGAGTCACCC
>NZ_QPLN01000128.1:0-432 GCF_003665885.1 Haloarcula sp. Atlit-120R
CGTGGGTTTCGTTTTGCCAGCTTGACTGGGTGGCTTGCGATTTACTCTCCGTCCTTGACTCCGATCGAGAGTTTGGTGACGAGTTGTGAGCGTCCGTAGCGTTACCGGTGGGGCTGGTTGACTGGGTATTGCCACCCTGAGTTGTGGATGAGTTGGATTGTGATGATTTGGATGTTTCAGCGGCGAGAAGAACCTTGCGTGCTTTTTTCACTTCCAGAAACTTCTTGCGAGCGTTTGGCAGATCTGACGTATCCGGGTGGTATTCTTTTGATTTCTCCCTGAATGCCTTTTGGATATCGTCGTCATCGAGATACCTATTCTGCGGGAGGTCAAGTACGTTACGCGCTGTATTACTGTCCATCGATAGCTATCGGTGAAGAGCGGGAAGGTCAGGATTCGTGCCCCCGAGCGTCTCTTCTTCTCTATTAAATC
>NZ_QPLN01000129.1:0-430 GCF_003665885.1 Haloarcula sp. Atlit-120R
CGCCCGCGCCGCCGCGCCGCCGTCCGCGCCGAATCAGGGCGCTACCGCGAGAGCGGCGACAGCCGGTAGAGCATCCGAGCGGCCTGCGCGACGCCGGTCTTCGCTATCGACCCGCTTTTGAGCGCGCCGAGTTTCGCGTAGTAGCCGGACTTGAACGCGCCCTTCTTGGCGAGGAGCGCGCTCCCGAGCGCCCCGCGTTTGGCGTAGTACGCGGACTTCCGGCCGGCCGCGCCGGCGTAGTGTTTCGTGCTCGTCGGAATCGGCGTCCGGCGGCCCTGTACCTCGGTCGAGCCGCTGCGGATGGCGGTCAGGATGTCGTCGGCCGTGAGCGAAGCGCGCGACACGTCGGGGATGTCGATTTCCGTGTAGGCGCGGCCGACGTACCCGACCCGGTGGGCGTCGCTGCCGGCGACGCCGGGGTACTGGCGCT